>CAWGQH010000006.1:0-123842 GCA_963824735.1 uncultured Chloroflexia bacterium | reverse complement strand
ATGAAGTACCCGGCGATCTACCTGCGCGGTGAGGGCGCCACGGCGGACATCATCTCGGTTGCGGTGGCCGGCAAGGGCCAGCACCAGGACACCGGGGCGAAGGCCGTCCACCTTGCGCCGAATACGCGCTCGCGGATCGTCTCGAAGTCCGTGTCGAAGGACGGCGGCCGGGCGACGTACCGCGGCAACCTCAAGGTCGCGCCTGGTGCCACGAATGTCGTGGCCAGCGTCCGCTGCGACGCGCTGATGCTCGACGACCAGAGCCGCAGCGATACGTACCCGTACATCGACATCCAGGAAGACGACACGACGATGAGCCACGAGGCCACCGTCGGGAAGGTCAGCACCGACCAGGTCTTCTACCTGATGAGCCGCGGCCTCACCGAGAACGAGGCGACGAACCTGATCGTCCAGGGCTTCCTCGAGGTCTTCACCAAGGAACTGCCCATGGAGTACGCGATCGAGTTCAACCGGCTCGTGAAGCTCGAGATGGAGGGGTCGCTCGGATGACGGCCCCGACCGGGGAGGCGGCACCGACCGAAGGGTCCGCGCCGGCTCCGCGGCAGCGGCCGGTGCGCCGGGCGCTCGACGACCTCGGACTCGTCGTCACCGCGGAGCACGTCGACCGCATCGCTGCCGACGAACCCGCCTGGCTCGCCGACGACCGGCGCGCCGCCTTCGAGCAGTACAAAGCGCTGCCCGGCGAGTCGAACCGTCTGTACACGCCGTACATCGACCTGCGGCTCGCCCAGCTGGCCGACGCCGCGCTCGCGATCGACGGACCGGCGACCGCCGCACGGAACGAGCTGGCCGAGGGCGCCGATGCCATCGCCGAGATCGTCGAGGGTCGCGACGTCGCGATCGAGCTGTCCGATGCCGCGCGCGGCGCCGGCGTGACCGTTCGCCTCCTCCACGACGACCTCGACGCGGTGCGCGACCTGCTGACCCGACCTGACGCGTTGCCCGCCAACGACAAGTTCGCCCAGCTGACCCGGGCCGCCTGGACGCAGGGGCTCGTGATCGACGTGCCCGCAGGGGTCCAGCTCGAGCACCCGATCGTCGTCCGCTGGGTGCTCGGCGAGGGGGATCGCGCGCTGCTGACCCGCACGCTCGTCCGGCTCGGCGAGGGTGCCCACGCGTCGGTCGTGGAGGAGCTCGTGCCGTCCGAACGCGCGACGGGTGACGGACCGCAGGCGTTCTTCGCCGGCACCGCGGAAGTCGTGCTCGGCACGAAGGCGAGCCTCCGCCTGTCGAGCCTCCAGGAGCTGCCGTCGAACCTGGTCGCGTTCCAGCATCGGACCGCGAGCATCGGCGAGGGCGCCGAGCTCCGCTGGGCGCTCGCCCAGCTCGGCAGCCGGCTCGTGCGCAGCCGGGTCGACAACCGCCTCGAGGGTGACCACAGCTCGGTCGAGCAGGTCGAGATCGTGTTCGGCGGCATCCGATCAGCTGTTCGACCTGACCTCGTACACGACGCACATCGGGCGCGACACGACCGGCAACCTCCTGTCGAAGGGCGCGCTGCTCGACCGGTCGCGCAGCTACATGAAGGGCCTCATCACGATCGACCGCAGCGCGATCGGCACCGACAGCTACCTCGGCGAGTTCGGGATGAACCTGTCGAAGGCGGCCCGCGCGGTGGCCATCCCGTCGCTCGAGATCGACCAGCCGGATTGCCGCCGGGCGGCCCACTCGAGCTCGGTCGGGCCGATCGACGAGACCCAGCTCTTCTACCTCGAGAGCCGCGGCATCCCTCCGGACGAGGCGCGCAAGTTCATCGTCCTCGGGTTCCTCGAGCCGGTCGTCGCCCGGGTGCCGCTCGCCGACGTCCAGGACCGCCTGCGCGAGCTGCTCGAGGCCAAGTGGGCGGCCGGCACGGTGGACAGCGCCGCGGCAGCGTGAGGCGCGTCGACCTCGTCGGCGTCGATGAGGTCCCCGACGGGACCATGCAGCTCGTCTGGGTCGACGGCACGGACCCTGTGCTCGTCGTGAACGTGGGCGGCGAGATCCGCGCGATGCAGGGCATCTGCAGCCACGAGTACTTCGAGCTCGACAAGGGCTTCCTGACCCGCGACTCGCTGACGTGCGCGCTGCACATGTCGCGCTTCGACCTCGAAAGCGGGGAGGCGCTCGACCCACCGGCCGAGGAGCCGCTCGAGCGCTACCCGGTGGTCGTCGAGGACGGCCGGATCGCCATCGAGGTCCCGGACGGGCCGCTGCCCTTCAACGGGTAGCGGCCCCGACGGCCCGACCCGACGCCGCGTTCGCCAGGGGCGAACGAAACCCGCCATGAAGGTCCTGGCCGGTCGGGGCTTGGCCGGCTCCCGAGCGTGGCTGTTCGGCAATGGCGAACGACAGGCGCGTTTCGGTGGCGCGCACGGCCTTCACGCCCGGATTCGTTCGCCAGGAGCGAACGGAAGGCGGCACATCCGGGCCCCCGCTGTCACAGTCGGGTGCGGTCGCGGCTCCTTGTCATATGGCCCGCCTTCTCGTGTCGATGTCCTTCGTGGGGGTGCTCGTCATTGCTTCACTGGGATGCGCCGGTCCGCGGCCCGGTGAGGACGCGACCCCGACGCCGTCCACCGCCAGCACCGCCCCCGCAACGCCAGTCGGATCACCCCCGCCACCCGCTGCGGACATCCGTCTCGATCTCGTCGCGGACGGCCTGGTGGCACCAGTCGGACTGGTCAGCCCCGGCGGCGATGGCGACCCGTCGTTCGTCGTCGACCAGACCGGCCTGGTCCTCATGCTGCGCGACGGCCAGCTCCTTGACGACCCATACCTTGACCTGTCCGATCGGCTCGTCCGGCTGAATCCCGAGTACGACGAACGGGGACTCCTCGCGCTGGCGTTCCATCCGGCATTCGCCGAGAACGGGCGGTTGTTCGTCTACTACTCGGCGCCCGCCACGGACGCCGACGATGACCACGACAACGTCCTCAGCGAGTTCCACGCCGATCCCGCGGGCGATCGCGTTGATCCTGCGTCGGAGCGCGTGATCCTGCGCTTCGGCCAGCCGCAGCCGAACCACAGTGGCGGGGGACTCGGCTTCGGGCCGGACGGCCATCTCTACCTCGGAACGGGCGACGGCGGTGGGCGAGGCGATGCGGACCCTGGCCACGCCCCGGGCGGCAACGCCCAGGATCCAACGCGACTCCTCGGCAAGGTCCTGCGGGTCGACGTCGACGGAGACGGAGACGAGCCGTACGCGATCCCGCCGGACAACCCGTTCGTCGACGGAGGCGGTCAACCGGAGGTCTTTGCCCTGGGGTTCAGGAACCCATGGCGCCTGACCTGGGAGCCCGGCGGCGACCGGCGGCTCCTGGTGAGTGACGTTGGATTCGGGCGCTACGAGGAGCTGGACGTCGTCGAAGCCGGCGGCAACTACGGCTGGCGCGTGCGCGAGGGGATGCATTGCCTGGACCTGGCCGAGCCGCTCGAGGAGCTCGAGACGTGCCCGGAGGCGGACGAAGACGGACGGCCACTGCTCGATCCCGTGCTCGAGTATTCCCACCAGGAGGTCGGCCTCGCCATCGTCGGCGGCTTCGTCTACCGCGGCTCCGAGCTGCCCGAGCTGCGTGGACGCTACGTCTTCGGCGACTGGAGCGCAGACTGGCAGACGGAACAGCCAATACCGCGCGGCTCCCTGCTCGTGAGTGACCCAGGACCCGCGAACGCGGGGGCGTGGGCGTGGCAGCGGCTGACCATCGAGGAGCGGCTCGATCGCTTCGTGACCGGCCTCGGCGAGGACGCTGCTGGAGAGCTGTACGTGATGACGCGAGGGCTCACGGGACCGGTCGGCTTGTCGGGCGCCGTCTACCGGATCGCGCCGGCACAGTGACGGCCGATCCGTCGCGGCTCGCCGCAACCCAGGCCGCACGGGTCGCGCGAGACGACGGGCCCCGAGGCGCCGATGCGCCGCGGCTGGACCGCGAGCAGTACGACGTTGCCTTCGAAGGCTTCCGGCCACGCCTCCTGGCACTTGCTCGGTCGCTCCTGGGTCCGGAGGCCGCCGAAGACGCCGTCCAGGACACCTATGTCCTCGGTCGTGAGGCCCTCGGTCAGCTTCGGGATCCTGCCGCCGTCGAGGGCTGGCTCAAGCGGATCTGCGTGACCCGCTGCTATCGGGTCCACCGTCGTCGGCGGGTGCTCGATCGCGTCCTGGCGTCGCTCGCCCCGTCCCCGCCCGCTCGCGACGCCGGGATTCGGGACCTGGTGGAGCAGCTGCCCCACCGCCAGCGCGTCGTGGTGGTCCTCCATTACGGCCATGGCTACACGTTGGCCGAGATCAGCGAGCTCATCGACGAGCGATACGACAACGTCAGGGCAATCGCATCGCGAGCGCGACGAAAGCTGCTGGAAGCATGGTTGGAGTCGGAACGATGAGCGTCTGCCGGCGGAGCGCAGGGATCCTCGACGCCTGGCTTGACGCGGGTCAGGTCGGCGATCGGGACGCCCGGCACCTGGCCAGCTGCCGTCGCTGCACGGACGCGCTCGCGCGCGTGCATGTCGCCGATGAGGACATCCGTGTGGCGGCGCGATCGCTCGTCTTCGAAGCCTCGGCGGTCGGAATTGGACCCACCGCGCCGGAGCGGCACGCGCCCGAGCGGGTCGCTCTCGATGGATTCCGGTCGGCGAGCTCGACGGTGCGCTTGCGGGTTGGACTTGCGTCGCTGGCCGCCGTCGTCGTTCTGGCGGTCGTGGCCGGCATCCGATTGTCCTCCGCGCCGGTGGCAACGCCGGCGGCGCCGGCCGAGCCGCTGCTCCCCGTGGCCGTCGGGCCCGCAGAGCAGGCGCTCCACCAGTCGGGCCTCCGATGCGCCGAGATCGACACCGGTCTCGAATGCACGAGGCGATTGTCGGATGGCTGGCGGCAGGTCGCCCGGCTCGAGGTGGCCGGCGGGGCCGTCCAGGGCCTCGAGGTCCGGCTGGTGCCGGGAACTGCCGCGTTCCCGGTGGCCGATGTGCCTGCGGCGCTGAGCGAGCCGGCCGACGACGTGCTCGGCGTCGACCTCTCCGAGGTGGTCGATCAGGCCGTGGCCGCCGATGGGGCCGCGTGCGGCTGCACGCGCCCGATCGATGGCGGGGGCGTCCACGTCGAGGGCGATCCGGTTGCCGGCTATCGCCTCACCATTGAGGTGCCGGACGGAGAGCTGCCCGTCAACACGTAGTCCCGTCGCGATGTCGCGTTCGCCAGCGCCGAACGAAACCCGCCATGAAGCCCCTGGACATTGGGGGTTTGGCCGGCTCCCGCGCGTGGCTGTTCGCCGGTGGCGAACGTCCAACGCGGTTCAGCGGCGCGCGTCGCCTTCATGCCCCGATTCGTTCGCCGGGAGCGAACGCAGGGCGGCCCTTCAGGCGGACCCTTCGTCGATCCGGCGCCGGGCGCCCGCGCCCGTGGCGGCCACCTCCCGCGGCCGGTCGATCCGGAAGCGAAGCTCGTCGCCCTCGGCGACGTGGCCGTCGAGCAGGCGCGTGACGTAGCGGCCGATCGACGGACCGTGCTTGAAGCCGTGGCCGGAACCGCCCCCGACCAGCCACACGTTGTCGAACGCGGGATGGCGGTCGATGACGAAATTCGTGTCCGGCGTCGTCTCGTACTGGCAGGTGCGGGTCTCGAGGATCGGCCCATCGGCGAGGTCCGGGAAGCGACGCGCCAGGTAGCTGCGGGCGAGGCGGATCGAGTCGGGGTCGACGATCCGGTCGTCCGACGAGGGATCGAACGGCTCGCCGTAGCGGTCCGGCGCGATCTTGAAGCCCCGCCCGTCGACCGCGGGCACGCCGTAGTACGAGGCGTCGTAGTCGATCCAGCACGGGAGCGACGCGGCCCCGAAGCGGCTGTCACCGGCGCGCGGCCCCACGAAGACCACGTCCTGCTTGGTGACCGCGATGAGATCGCCCGCGACCTCGGGGAACAGCACCGGCAGCCACGGCCCGCAGGCGAAGACGAACTGGTCCGCGACGAGACGTCGGCCGTCGCCGAGCTCGACGTCGAGCAGGCGCGAGCCATCGGCCCGGCCGGGTCGTGCTTCGGCCACCTCGGACACGCCACCGAGGTCCGCCACCCGCCGGGCGACCGCGGCGACCGAGCGGCGCGCCATGAGCAGGCCGCTCTCGGGCTCGAGGACCGCGAACGCCACGTCATCGAAGGAGACCTGCGGCCAGCGACGCGCCGCCTCGTCGACCGCGATCCGCTCCGCCGGCACGCCCATCTCGCCCAGCGTCGCCAGCGACGTGGCCTCGAAGCCGTCCTCGCGATGGGCGAACCACACGACGCCGGCCTCCACGAAGCACTGCTCGCCCACCTCGTCGCCAAAGGCGATCCATTCCTCCCGTGCCTCGCGCGACCAGCGGACGTAGAACCGGTCGAGGCCGTGCGACGCCCGCGAGATCCGTGTCTCGTCGCCGGACGTCGCCCGCGGGCTGCCCGCCCCGAACGCATCGACGAGCGTGACGTGCCGGCCGCCGCGGACGGCCTGGAGCGCCGTCCAGGCGCCCATCGTCCCCGCGCCGATGACGACGAGATCGCTCACGGCTGGAGAACCAGCGTCTGGGCCGCCGCCTCGTCGATGGCCGCCTGGGTGAACGGGAGCGGCACCGTCTCGCCGTTCCGCCACGGGCCGATCAGGTCGTTGTAGTGCCGGTCGAACGGGTTGCCGCTCTGGCCGGTGGTGATCACGATCCGGGCGCCGTCCAGGTCGCTCATGTCGATCGCGAAGCGCAGGCTGGGCAGGTTCGTCACGTCGAACACGCGGTCCGGGCCGACCGGGACGTAGTCGGGATCGAGCGGGTCCGGGTACGCGCGCGCGAACCGGTAATACGTGTTGTCGAGGGCTCCCGCCGCACCGCCGACCGCGTGCGGGCCGTCGTTGAAGTACCACTCCATCGGGCCGACGCCGCTGGAACCGATCGTCGCCTCCTGGAAGGTGGCGGTGTGCAGGCGGCCCCAGGTCCAGTTGGTCGGTTCGCCGTACAACGCCGCGAGCGAGGAACCGGCCTCATCGAGGGCGCGCGCCACGATCTCGGGCGATGTCTCGCGGTTCGCGGTTGACGCGTCGTCCCACCAGGCCGCCTCGGGGTCGTCGAACAGCGCGTCGATCACCAGTTGGGCGGGTGGCGTGCCGACATAGTCGCGCGCGAGGGATCCGAGATCGTCGTCGAAGACGTCGCGGTGAAGCCGGTACTCGAACATCGACCACGCGGCGCAGCCGAGGCTCTCGATCCCGCAGGCGCCGTCCCATTCGAGGATCCGGTCGAGCACGAGCCGTCCGTTGTCGGTGGTGGGCTCCGCCGCGAACAGCCAGATGGCAGCGTTGCGCGCCCGGCCCATCGCCGTGTCGACCTGGAGCTCGGTCATGTCGTCGAGCGTGAGGCCGTCCTCGCCACGAGCCAGGAGCCCGTCCGCGGCCTGCTCAGCCCGGAAGCCCGGATCCCACTGGTCGGCGACGTAGTACGGATACGAGGCGTCCACGACCGCATTGTTGGCGGTCACGATCGTCCCCGCCTCGGGGTCGAGCTGCGACGGCAGCTCGTCGAACGGGATGCTGCCCGTCCACTCGTGAGTCCCGTCGCCGGGGCGCGGCCGGAGACCGGTCGGGTCGCCGTCGCGGATCGGGACCGTGCCGGGCAGCTGGTAGCCGATGTGGCCGTCGACGTCGGCATAGACGAAGTTCTGGCTCGGCGTGCCGTACGCGGACAGGCTCTGGCGGAACTCCTCGAACGAACTCGCGGTGTTGAGCCCGAGGATCGCCTCGAAGGTGCGATCCGTCTCCGCGATCGCAGGCCAGCGCAGGCTCATGAGCGGCGCATCGGCGAGCCGCTTCTCGACGTCGTTGAGGATCGGTCCGTGGGCCGTGAGCCGGACCTCCTGCAGGAAGGGCTCGGCGGCGCCCTTGACGCGGATCTCCTCGGTCCTCGTCTCGAACGGCAGGGATCCGCCGTCGAACAGGTAGCGGGTCGGGTCCGCCGGGTCGGCCTGCTCGAGGAAGAGGTCCTGGACGTCGGGGCCGGCGTTCGTGGCGCCCCACGCGATGCGCGCGTTGTGACCGAGCACGACCGCCGGGACGCCCGGGAACGAGGCGCCCGCCACGTCGTACGGGCAGGCGTCGCTGACCGGCGCGCAATGGAGCCCGTTCAGGAACCAGATCGATGGCATCGAGATCCCGAGGTGCGGGTCGTTCGCAAGGAGCGCGCCGCCGGTCGTCGTGAGGCCCGGCGCGACGACCCAGTTGTTCGAGCCCACGCCGTGCATGCCGACCATGCCATCGCCGAGGTCCAGCCCGGCGATGCGCCCGATCGAGTCGCCGAGCCTGGCGATCGAGCGCCAGCCGGTCGTCTGCGCTTCGGGCGTCTCGCGTCGGGTGGTCGAGCGGCGCGGCGGGCGCTCGCGTCCGCCGCGTCCGCCGCGTCGCCCGGGCCCGGGCACGATCACCGGGGCGTCCTCGGGATAGGGCGGGAACAGCTCGTCGGTGCGTGCCGGGTCGCCGAGCCGGGCGTCGGCGAGGAACCGGAACAGCTCCTCGTCCATGTTGCTGCCGAGGTTCCACGCCTGGACCTTCTGCCAGCCGACCGAGTCGAGGGCGGTCCACGCTTCGGGCTCCGTGCCCGTCACGAGGAACGCGAGCCCGAGGCTGTCCCGTTCCTGGTCGAGCCAGGCGTTGACGCCCTCGGCGTACGCGTCCACGACGGCCCGAGCCTCCGGCGCCATCGCCGCCAGGTCGCGCTCGGTTGCCTGCCGCCAGCCGAGCGTCCGGATGAAGCGGTCGGCGTCGAGCTGGCTCTCGCCGAACATCTCGGCGAGGCGCCCGGCCGAGATGTGCCGCCAGACCTCCATCTGCCACATCCGCTCCTGGGCGTGGACGAACCCCTGGGCCATGAACAGGTCGTGCACGGTTTCGGCGCGGATGTGGGCGATGCCCGCGACGTCGCGGACGACCGACACGGGCCGCTCCAGGCCGGGGACGGTGAGCGTGCCGCTCGTCTGCGGGAGCGCCCGGCCGGTGACCCAGGCAACGGCCCCGATCCCGACGCCGACCACGACGAGGACAACGACGAGCACCACCGCCAGTACCCGCTTGAGCCGCACGTACCCTCCTGCCGCGATCCCCGGACCGCCGCGATCCTACGCGGTCGAAGGACCCGTCAGCGCGGTAGTTCGACGCCGAGACCGCGCTCCGTCGCGCGGCGCACGATCGCATCCCCGAAGACGACGTCGGCGAGGCCGACGCCGAGATGCGTCACGACGACGCGCCCTGCGGCCGGCCGTTGCATCCCGTCGAGGATCGCCTCGCCGAGTGTGGCCTGCGGATCCGGGTAGTCATCGAACAGCCCCGCGTCGCGGTTGGCGAGGAACTGCTCGCGATGGTCGACGAGGAACAGCGCCGCGCCGGCCGCCACGGCTGCCGAGCAGTAGGTCGCGTAGTCGACCGCCACGACGAGCGCATCGGGTGCGAGCCAGTCCGGTGTCATCACCTGCCGGAGCGGCCCGAACGACGCGGCGGTCACGACCACGTCGGCCCCATCGACGGCGGCCTCCGCGGTCGAGGCGGCCGTTGCCGCGCCGATCCCCTCGGTGGAGCGCGCTTCGTTCGCGAGCGCCTCCGCGCGGTCCGGGTGGCGGTCGAACACGGTGAGCTCCACGCCCGGCAGCACGTGCCCGAGCACCGGGACGTGGCTGTGCCCCTGGACCCCGCCGCCGATGAGCGCCGCGCGGACCGGCCGGCCGGCGACCTGCGGCGCGAAGCGCCGGATCGCGACCCCGGACACCGCCGCGGTGCGCTGGGCGGTGATCGGGCCGCCGTCGAGGATCGCCACCGGCAGGCCGGTGGCGGCGTCGTTGAGCACCACCACGGCGTTGATCGCCGGCAGGCCAAGCGCGTTGTTCGTCGCCGAACCCGGCGACCCACTTCATCCCGACGAGGTCGTCGCGGCCGTCCGCCGCCGCTCCCCGAAGGTGGGCCGGCATCGCGTGCACGAACGACCCGTCGGGCCGTGGGTGCACCGCGATCTTCGGCGGCAGCTGCGCATCGTTGACGAGCGCCGTGAGCGTGCGCTCGGCCAACTCGAGGCGCTCGGGGAGCGGCGGCATCGCGGCCGCGACGTCGGCCGCGGCGAGGTAGCGGATCGGGCGCCCGGGCATCCGGGGGAGTGTACGCGGCACCTCGGCTAGCATTCCCCGATGGCGACGACCAACGAGGCCGCCCTGCGCGACCGGCTGCAGGCCGAGGGCCTCGCTCCATCCGCGTGGGGCAACGGCCCGCACGATCGCTACGCGGCGCACGAGCACGGCTACGACAAGGTCATCGTGGTCGCGGCAGGCTCGATCCGGTTCGGCCTGCCGGGTTCCGGCGGCGGACAGGACCTGGCCACCGGCGATCGGCTCGAGCTGCCGGCCGGCACGGTCCACGATGCGGTCGTCGGGCCTGATGGCGTGAGTTGCCTGGAGGCGCACCTGGTTGCCTGGCTCGTTCGACGCGGTCAGCCGCCGGACCGCGGGCTCGTGGTGAGGTGCGCCAGCGCCGTCGCGCGCTCCGGGTGGCGGTCGAACACCGTCAGCTCCACGCCCGGCAGCACGTGCCCGAGCACCGGGACGTGGCTGTGCCCCTGGACTCCGCCGCCGATGAGCGCCGCGCGGATCGGCCGGCCCGCGACCTGCGGCGCGAAGCGCCGGATCGCGACCCCGGACACCGCCGCGGTGCGCTGGCGGTGATCGGGCCGCCGTCGAGGATCGCCACCGGCAGGCCGGTGGCTGCGTCGTTGAGCACCACCACGGCGTTGATCGCCGGCAGGCCCAGCGCGTTGTTCGTCCCGAACCCTGCGACCCACTTCATCCCGACGAGGTCGTCGCGACCGTCGCGTCGCCGCTGCCCCGAAGGTGGGCCGGCATCGCATGCACGAACGACCCATCGGGCCGTGGGTGCACCGCGATCTTCGGCGGCAGCTGGGCATCGTTGACGAGCGCCGTGAGCGTGCGCTCGGCCAGCTCGAGGCGCTCGGGGAGCGGCGGCATCGCGGCCGCGACGTCGGCCGCGGCGAGGTAGCGGATCGGGCGCCCGGGCATCCGGGGGAGTGTACGCGGCACCTCGGCTAGCATTCCCCGATGGCGACGACCAACGAGGCCGCCCTGCGCGACCGGCTGCAGGCCGAGGGCCTCGCTCCATCCGCGTGGGGCAACGGCCCGCACGACCGCTACGCGGCGCACGAGCACGGCTACGACAAGGTCATCGTGGTCGCGGCCGGCTCGATCCGGTTCGGTCTGCCGGGCTCCGGCGATGGACAGGACCTGGCCACCGGCGATCGCCTCGAGCTGCCGGCCGGCACGGTCCACGACGCCGTCGTCGGGCCTGATGGCGTGAGTTGCCTGGAGGCGCACCTGGTTCGCCGGCACGTTCGACGCGGTCAGCCGCCGGGCCGCGGGCTCGTGGTGAGCGAGATCGCCCGACCGATGCTTCGTGCATGGTCGCTATGAGGAGGACGCGCACCCTTATCCCAGGACGTCGTTGGTGTCGTGCCCGGGAAACGCGTCCATGCGGCCGCGAATGACCATGCACGGAGAATCCGGCTCGTGATCTGCGGCGGATGGCGTTGCCGGGACGAGATGTCCGAGGCGCACACGCTCCCAGCGTCCATGCACAGAGCACGACGATGCTCATCCGCCCGAAGGCGCGGTTCTGGCGAGGAATCGCCGAGCCCACCACAATGCGGAACTCTGATGAGCCACATGATCGAAACCGCCCGACCCCGCGAAGCGTAAGCATGGCAGGGGAGCGGTCCAGCCAGTCCTCGGAGGCAGCCCTCGTCCAGGCGATCGCGGGCGGGTCGCACGAGGCACTGGCCACGCTCTATGACCGTCACGCGGACGCGGTCTATGCGACCGCGAGCCGGTTGACCTCGGATCGGCAGGTCGCCGAGGAGGTGGTACAGGAGACGTTCCTGGCGCTCTGGAACCGGGCGGAGAGCTTCAATCCGGCAGCCGGGTCGCTCCAGGCCTGGCTGCATACGATCGCGCGCAACCGGACGGTCGACCGCCTCAGGGCTGCCGGCCGGCGACCGGGCCTCTTCCCGTTGTCGGCAGCGGCAGGGGAAGGCGAAGATGACAACGGGGCGCTTGAACGGCTCGCTGCGACGGGGATCGTCGTCGGGGCCGGGACCGGCCCGACAAGCCCGGATTCGGCGGTCGTCGCCGGCGAGGTCCGCATGATGCTTCAGCACGCGCTCTCGGGGATGCCCGAGGATGAGCGCACCGTCATCGTGCTGGCGTATCGCGAAGAGCTCACGCAATCCGAGATCGCCGATCGGTTGGGGTGGCCGATCGGAACCGTCAAGACCCGGACCCGGCGCGCGCTGCGCCGGCTTCGGGAGACGCTCGCCGACGAGTTGGGGCCTGCGGCGGCCGTCGATGAAGTGCCGGTGCCCACCGGCGAGGGACGTTAGAACCGCGCATGGACCACGACGAAGTACGAGAGCAGCTCGAGCTGGCGGCCACGGAGCCGGCCGGCATCGACCGGTTGATGGCCGGCGACACGCCGCTTGCGGCGGCAATGGCCGCGCACCTGGCCGGCTGTTCCGTCCTGCACGGACGAGCTCGATCGGCTCCGCCGTGCCGCCATCATCATCGGAGACGCCGTCCGGACGACCCCGCCGCCCGAGCTGCGCGAGCGGACGCTCGCGTTCGTTCGGGAGGTCGGGCGGATCCGCGATCCCGCCCCCGAAGTCGCCCTCGCACCCGTCGCGCCCGCGGGAGCCGCAGCGCCCGTCGCGGTCGCGGCCGCCACTGCCTCGACCGGCTCCCGACGCGGCCTGGCGTGGGTCGGTGCAATCGCCGCGGCGGTCCTGATCGCCGTCGCCGCCACCGCGTTCGTCCTCGACCGCCAGGCCACCGCCCAGGAGGAACTTGCTGCCGCCCAGGATGAAACGGCCGGGCTGGCGCATGTCACCGCGGCCACCCTCGCGCTGGCCGGCGAGCCCGACGCCGAGAACGTCCGCCTCGCCGGAACCGACGACCGCTGGGGCCGGGTCGTCTATTCGGCCGACAAGGGCGAGCTGGCGGTCATCGCCAGCGGCTTGACTGAGCCCGCCGGTGACCGCGAGTACCGCTGCTGGGTCGAGATCGACGGGCAGCGGAGGCCGGTCGGCAAGATGTTCTTCGGTGGCGACCTCGCGTTCTGGGCCGGACCGGTGGAAACGATCGACGACCTGCCGCCCGGCGCGAAGTTCGGCGTCAGCCTCGTGGACACCGACGGCACGGATGTCGGCGAACCACCCGTTCTCAGGGGTGACGTCGGCGAGTAGCATTAGAGCGATGCGCGACGGCAACGAGGTCCCGCGCGACGACGTTGCCAGCATGTTCGACGACATCGCGCCCGTCTATGACCGGCTGAACACGATCATGACGTTCGGGCTCGACAACGGCTGGCGTCACGCCGCCGTCGAGCAGACCGGCATCGAGCCGGGCGCCTCCGTTGCCGACATCGCGTGCGGGACCGGCAAGCTCACGGGCGAGCTCGCCGAGCGGGTCGGACCGTTCGGCAAGGTGATCGGTGTCGACCTGTCCGGCGGCATGCTGGCCCTCGCCGAGGCGGAGTACCGCGACATGGTGCAGGTCGAGTTCCGGAAGGGCGACGCGCTGGCGCTGCCGATCGACGACGACGGCGTCGATGCCGCGACGATCGGGTTCGGGATGCGCAACCTCGCCAACTTCGAGGCGGGCTTCCGCGAGCTGGCGCGGGTCGTCCGGCCGGGCGGCCGCGTGGTGTGCCTCGAGCTGACGATGCCGCGCCCGCGTTGGTGGGGCCGCCTGTACCACGCGACGTTCCGCCGAACCGCCCCGATCGCCGGCTCGCTGTTCGGTCGCCGCAAGGCCTACCGCTACCTGCCCTCGTCGCTCGAGGGGTATCCCGACGCGGACCAGCTCGCCCAGACCATGCGTGGCGCCGGCCTCGATGGACGTGTCCTATCGCCGCCTCGGGCTGGGCATGGTCGCGCTCCACCACGGCACTGTCCCGGGCACCGAGGCAGCTCCTCGCTAGCCGCCTCCCGCCTCGTGCCGGACGCCCTGCTCGTCGGGCGCAGTCCGCTCCGGCGCCGGTCGCTCGGGCGGCGGCAGGTCGCCGCCGGGAGCCTCCGCCGCGGGTCCTTCCCACCCGACGGTCTGCCACGCTTCCTCGCTCGTCGCGACGAGCTCGTCGGGCGGCCACTCGTCCGCCCCGTCAGATGGCGGAACGACCGCCAGGTACTCCCGGTGGAGCTGGACGACCCGCTCGATCGTGTCCGGGGAGAGCGGGCGGCCCTCCTCGGCGAGCCGCTCCTCGAGCCAGACCGTCTCGTCGACGAGGTCCCGTTCCTCGAGGTCCTGCTCGCGCCGGCGCGTTTCGGACAGGACGAGCCACGTCAGGCCGCCACCGACCACGAGGCCGAGCAGCAGCAGCCACCAGTTGAACTCGGAGATCATCGCGGCCAGTGTATCGACGGGGCCCGTGCCGCGATCCGGCCGGTACACTCTGCCGAATGCTCGACCTGACCCCAGATCCCGTCGCGCTTCAGATCGGGCCGTTTCCCATCTACTGGTACGGGATCGGCTACGCCGTCGGCCTGGCGCTGGTCTACATGCTGCTGGTCCGCCTGGCGAAGCGGGCAGGCGAGGATCCCGACGTCGCCGGCAACGGGATCATCATCGTGGCCGTCGCGGCGCTGATCGGCGGCCGGCTCTACCACGTCATCGACCAGTGGGCGCTGTACCAGGACGACCCGCTCACGATCGTCCTGCCCCCGTACACGGGCCTCGGGGTCTACGGCGGGATCATCACCGGCACGATCGCGGCGTTCCTGTACGCGCGCTACAGGCGCGTCCCGTTCCTGCGCTGGGCGGACATCGTCGCGCCGGGCCTGTTCGTGATGCAGGCAGTCGCGCGCTGGGGCAACTTCTTCAACCAGGAGCTGTACGGCACGCCGACGTCGCTCCCGTGGGGCATCCCGATCGACTGCGCCCACCGCGTTGCCGCGTATCCCTGCGCCGAGTTCCCGGAAGCCACGACCGCGTTCCACCCGCTGTTCCTGTACGAGTCGATCTCGGGGATCCTCGGCGCGCTGGTGCTGATCTGGCTCGGGTACCACCGGCGTGACCGCCTCCGGCCCGGCGACCTCCTGCTCATCTTCTTCATCTGGTACGGCACGGTCCGCTTCTTCCTCGAGCCGCTGCGCCAGGAGAACTGGACGTTCAACGGCATCCCGACCGCCATGCTGGTGTCGCTCGGCTTCATCGCGGTCGGCGTCATCTCACTGCTGTGGCGCCATCGGCCCGGCCACGACACCGACGCGCCGGCCACGCAGTGGCGACACGCCACGTGGGGTGCGGTGGGCGCGATCCCCGAGGGCGCGGACGCCGACGAGGACGAGTACGACGACGACGAGTACGACGACGACGAGTACGACGACGACGAGTACGACGACGAGGCGGAGGCCGACACCCGGGACGCGGACGCCACCACGGCCGACCCGCCGGACGAGCCCGAACCGCTGACCTGACATGGCGGAGGCGCCGACTCCCGGGCGCCGACGTCCGCCGCCCGCGCGCCTCTCGCCGCAGGCCATCGCCGACGCGCACGGCGGCGCCCGCGAGGGCCTCGTGTGGCTCGGGCGCACGCCCGAATCACGGGCGTCGCTCCTCGTCCGGGCGCTGCGCCTGCTGGCGAGGTTCGTGTGCTTCGGCCTGCTCCGCTTCCAGATCCGAACCTCGGGCCAGGAGCACCTGCCGCGTGGCGGCTACCTGCTCGTCGGCGCGGCGCACCGCGGCTGGATGGACCCGTTCGTCGTCATGCACGCGCTCCCGGTCGAGCCGCGGGCGTGGTTCCTCGGCAGCGCCCCGTCCACGTTCACCTCGCGCAGCCGCGAGCGGTTCGTCCACAAGGTGGGTGGCCTGCTGCCGGTGTGGCGCGGCGGCGTGACGATCGACCAGCATGTCGAGTCGGCGCGGGCGGTGGTCGGCAACGGCGGCGTCTTCGTCCAGATGCCCGAAGGCACGGTGAGTGGTCCCGCCGGGACCACCGGGCCGTTCCGGATCGGCTGGGCCGTGATCGCCCTGCGGACCGGAGCCCCGATCGTGCCGATCGCGATTGCCGGCACCGAAGAGCTCTACGTCGGCCGGCGGATGGCGTCGCAGGTGCTCCCCGCGCGAACCGTCCGCGACTTCATCCCGGACTGGGACGGCGTCGTGCCCGGGCCGGGCTCCCGCGAGGAGCTCGCCCTGGCGCGCCGGATGACGGCAGCCCTCGAGGACGTGTTGCGGCCCGTCGTCGAGGCGCTCCATCCGGGGACCGTGGATCCGCCCACGCGGCGGCGCTGGCTGCGCAAGCGGCTGACCTGGCTCCTCCTCCGGCCGGGCCGTCTGGACCGCGCATGACCGGGCGACTCGCGGTCCTCGCGTCGGTGTTCCGCAACCCGGCGTTGCGCCGCGTCGCGGGGGCGTTCCTCGCGTTCTCGATCGGCGAATGGGCGACCTGGGTGGCGGTCATCGTCTATGCGTACGGGCGGGGTGGCGCGGCCGAGGCCGGGTTCGTGGCCTTCATCCAGCTGGTTCCGTCGGTCTTCATGGCACCAGCTGCCGGCACGCTCGGCGACCGCTTCTCGCGCAAGCGGGTGCTGCTGACGGCGTACGTCCTCCAGGCCCTGGCGATGGCGGCCGCCGCTATCGCCCTGGCCATCGGCGCGCCGGCTCCGATCGTGTACGCACTCGCGACGCTGACGGCAACCGCCATCACCATGACGCGACCGGTGCAGTCGGCATTGCTGCCGGATGTCGCCACGACCCCGGATCAGCTCACGGCCGCGAACGTGGCATCGGGCACGATCGAGGGCGCGGGCACGCTCCTCGGGCCGGCGCTCGCGGGCGTGCTCACCGCCATCGGCGGGCCGGCCCTCGTGTTCGCGGTCTCGTCGGTGGGCCTGTTCCTGGCAACGCTCTCGGTCCTGCCGCTCGCCCGCCGCGACATCCGCGGCGCGCACGAGGCAGGTCACGCAGCCGGCGAACCGCTGGGCCGCATGCTCTCGCGCGGCTTCACCGAGATCGCCGCGGACACGCGGCTCCGCGGCATCGTGGCGGTGTTCGCCGCCGCGTCCCTGCTGACGGGCGCCCTCGACATCTTCTACGCCGTGCTCGCGCTCGACGTCTTCGGGCTGGGTGACGGTGGCGTCGGGTTCGTCGGGTCGGCGACCGGGCTGGGCCTGCTGATCGGCGGGTCCCTGGCGGTCTCCCTGGTGGGTCGGGCCCGTCTCGGGGTGCCGATCCTCGCCGCGGCGACGGTCTTCGGTGGCGCCGTCGCCCTCGTCGGTGTCAGCCCGCAGCTGGGACTGGCGCTCGTCCTGCTCGGCATCGCGGGCATCGGCTGGGAGTTCGTGTACATCGGCATCCAGACGATGACCCAGCGCATCGTCGCCGACGCGGCGATGAGTCGCGTCTTCGGCGTGTACGAGGCGCTGATGCAGGGGGCGACGGCGGTCGGTGCGCTGGCGGTCCCCGTCCTCATCATCGTGCTGGGCACGACCGGCGCGTTCCTCGCCGCCGGGTTGTTCGTGGTGCTCGTCGCGCTGCTCGCCGGCCCGACCCTCATGCGGGCCGATCGAACGGCGGTCTTCCGCCTCGAGGAGCTGCGGCTGCTTCGCTGGAACCCGATGTTCGCGCCGCTGTCGGCACCGGTCCTCGAGTCGCTCACGCATTCGATGCATGCCGAATCCTTCGAACCCGGGGACGTGATCATCCGCCAGGGCGACCCCGGTGACCGCTACTTCCTGATCGCTCGTGGCGCGGTCCGCGTCGAGATCGACGGACGGCTGGTCCAGACGCAGGGGCCCGGTGACGGCTTCGGTGAGATCGCCCTGATGCGCAACGTTCCGCGCACGGCTAGCGTGATCGCGATCGACAACGTGGAGGTGTTCAGCCTCGCGCGCGAGCCGTTCCTCGCCGCGCTGACCGGCGTACCGGCCAGCCGCGCGGCGGCCGAGGCGGTCATCCGCGAGCGGCTTGCAGCCGGACCCTAGCCCCTCAGCCGGCCCGAGGCCCGTCCGTATACTCGGGCCGATGCAGTACGCCGAGTCGATCCTCGACCTCGTCGGGCAGACGCCCGCTCGTCCGCATCGACCGTCTGCTGCGCGGGCTCGGACCCGCGGACCGCCTCCCGCTCGTGCTCGCGAAGCTCGAGATGCTCAACCCGGGCGGCTCGGTCAAGGACCGCATCGGGCTGCCGATGATCGAGGCAGCCGAACAGGCCGGGCTGCTCCAGCCGGGCGGGACGATCATCGAGCCGACGTCCGGGAACACCGGCCACGGGCTGGCGATCGCAGCGGCGCTGAAGGGCTACCGCTGCATCTTCGTGATGGCCGACAAGCAGTCCGCCGAGAAGCAGGCCCTGCTCCGCGCGTACGGCGCCGAAGTCGTGCTGTGCCCGACCAACGTCCCGCCCGAATCGCCGGAGAGCTATTACTCGGTCGCCGCCCGGCTCGCGCGCGACATCCCCGGAGCCTTCAAGCCCGACCAGTACTGGAACATGGAGAACACGCGCGCCCACGAGCGGACGACGGGACCCGAGATCTGGGAGCAGACCGACGGCCGCCTGACGCACTTCGTCGCCAGCGTCGGCACGGGCGGCACGATCTCCGGAGCGGTCCACTTCCTGCGCGAGAAGAACCCGGACCTCGTCGTGGTCGGCGCCGATCCCGAGGGCTCCGTGCTGTCCGGCGACATCGCGCGCCCGTACCTCACCGAGGGCGTCGGCGAGGACTTCCTCCCGGGCACCTTCGACCCCGCGACCGTGGATCGCTGGGTGCGGGTGTCGGACCGCGACTCGTTCGCGATGGCTCGCCGGATCACCCGCGAGGAGGGGATCCTCGCCGGCGAGTCGTGCGGGACCGCGATGATCGCCACGCTCGATCTCGTCCGCGAGCTTGCCGCCACGGACGGCGGCAACGAGGCGGTGATCGTGACCCTCCTGCCCGACGGCGGCCGCAACTACCTGTCGAAGCTGTACAACGACGAGTGGATGCGGGCCAACGGGCTGCTGCCGACGACCGGCGCGATCGTGCGGATCTCGCAGCTGCTGCGCGACCGGCAGCGCGACCAGGAGATCCCGGACGTGGTCATCGCCCGGACCACCGACCGGGTGGGGGCCGCGATCGACCTGCTCCAGCTGTACGGGATCAGCCAGCTGCCCGTGTCCGAGCAGCCCGAGGGCGACGAGCTGACGGGGATCGTCGGGTCGGTCAGCGAGCGCGGCCTGCTCGACCGGGCGTACCGCAACCCGTCGGTGGTCGAGCGGACCATCGGCGAGGTCATGGATCGGCCGCTGCCGACGCTCGGCGTCGAGACGACGCTCGACGACGCGTTCGCGATCCTGTCCGACGGCGCCGACGCGCTGCTCGCGCTGCGCGGGGAGCGGCCCGCCGGGGTCGTCACCAAGCTCGACCTGCTCGAGTACATCGCGCATCGCGGCGACAGCGACCATTGAGCGACCGCGGCTGACAGGCGGGTCCGAGGGCCTCTTCGCGCGAGCCGTACCGGTGTGAGCGATATATCGAGGCCTGGAGTGCCCATTGGGGCCGATCAGGGCGGGCTTAACGGCCCGCGTACCAGTGGGACCGGTATCTGGGGCCGAATTCGGCCGTAAGTCGTCACGGACGCGAGCCTGTGGCCGGCCTTGCCCCACATATACCGCTCACACCGATATCGACGGGATCAACTGCCGCATCGGCCCGTGCGGAACGGGCAAACTTTCGCCGTGCCACCCGACGATGTCCCGCCGATCCGCACGAAGCGTCTCGAGCTCGTGTCGATGAGTGTGCCGTTCCTCGAGGCGCTCGGTCGTGGGGACGTCGAAGCCGCCGCGGCCGAGATCGATGCGGCGGTCCCGCGCTGGCTGCCGGAGCAGCTCGAGCTGTTCGTCCAGTACCGGCTCGCGACGCTGCGGGTCAACCCCTCAGCCCGACCATGGCTGGGGCGGGCCCTGATCCTGACGGAGGCGGGCGGCGCGCGCCGGGTCATCGGCACGGCCGGCTTCCATGCCCCGCCCGACGCCGAGGGTCGCGTGGAGATCGGCTACCGCGTGGACCCCGGCTACCGCCGGCAGGGCTACGCGCTCGAAGCCGTCCACGGGATGTTCGACTGGGCCGCGGCCCAGGGCGTCCACCGCTTCGTGGCCTCGATCGCGCCCGACAACAAGGCGTCGCTGGCCCTTGCCGCAAAGCTCGGCTTCGAGCGGGTCGATGAGCAGGTCGACGACATCGACGGCCTGGAATACGTGTTCGAGACGACCTGGCCTCAGGGCGGCGACTGAACCACGGCCGCCTCGAGCTCCGGGGGCAGCGCCACGGGCGGCTCCTTGGCACGGCGCAGCTCGAGCCGGCGGGCAACGCGCGACAGGGTGTAGTTGATGGCGAAGTAGATGCAGGCGATGACGAAGTACGTCTCGGCGGGGTTGCCGTAGAAGGAATGGATCGAACGAGCGTATCCGGCAAGCTCGCTGACCGCGGCGATCGACACGAGTGACGTGTCCTTGACCAGCGTGATCAGCTGCGACACGAGCGCCGGCATCATCCGCGAGAAGGCCTGCGGCAGGACGACCAGCCGCATCGTCTTGGCATAGGACAGCCCGAGCGAGCGCGCGGCATCGACCTCACCTTTCGGGATGGACAGGATCCCCGCTCGCAGGATCTCGGAGAGCACCGCGCTCGTGTAGATCGTCAGCGCGATCGTTGCCGCCCACAGTGACGACACCAGGTCGCGCGGCATGTACAACGTGAGGAACAGGATCAGGGCAAGAACCGGGGTCGCCCGCACGAGCTCGATCCAGGTGACCACGATCCAGCGGAAGGGACGAGGCAGGGCAAGCCGTGCGAGGGCCAGCGGAACCGCGAGGATCAGGCTCGCGACCAGTGCGACGGCCCCGATCTGGAGCGTGACGAGCAGGCCCTCGAGGATGAACCGCCACACCCGGACGTCGCCGAACGGCCCCCAGCGGCGCTCCGACAGGACACCGGTCGCGACGAGCACGAGCACAATCGCGATGAGCGCGGCCAGCCCGAGATAGAAGCCCAGTCCGGCGGCCGCGCTGCGCACGCGCCTGACGGCGGTCATCGCGCGAACGCCAGGCGGCGCTCGAGCCGGCCGAGCACGAACGCGAGCGTCAGGGTGAGCGACCAGTAGCCGAGCAGGACGCCGATCAATGGCTCGAGGCTGAACGTTCGGTTCGCGACGAGGAGGCCCATGAACAGCAGCTCGCGCGTGCCGATCGCAGAGGCCACCGACGAGTTGCGGATGAGCGCGGACGCGACGTTGCCCAGGGGCGGAACGACCGTGCGAAGTGCCTGCGGAAGCACGACGAGTCGGATCGTCGCGAGCTGGCTGAGCCCCAGCGACCGTGCCGCCTCCACCTGGCCCGGGTCGATCGCGAGGATCCCCGACCGGATCGCCTCCGTCGCGAACGCGCCCGTGTAGATCGACAGGCCGAAGAGGGCGACCACGAACGGGTCGGCCGTGATCCCGAGGTTGTTCGGTGCCAGCACGACGGCGAAGAAGAAGAGCTGGATCAGGAGCGGCGTGTTCCGAAAGAACTCGACGTAGAAGCCGGCGAGCGACTTCGGGACGCGCCCGCCCCACACACGCAACGACGCAGCCACGCACCCGATCACAAACGCGGCCGCCATCGCACCGACGCTGAGGAGGATGGTGGTCAGGTAGCCCTGGACGAGATACTCGAGGTTCTGGAGCGTGATCTGGCCGAACACGGGGCCTCCGGCACGGCGGCGGGCGACCCGGAGGACCGGGCCGCCCGCGGGGGCTCGCGGCGAAGCCGACGACTACATGTCGAGCGGAGGTTCTGGCGCCTCCTCGCCCGTGTACGGCTTGATGTGCGTGTCGTACAGCTCGGCCCAGCGGCCGTTGGCGGCCATCTGGTCGAGGACGCCGTTGATGAAGGTCGACAAGGTCCTCCTTGCCCTTCTTGATGCCGATCCCGAGCGGCTCCTCGGTGAACGCCTCGCCACGGACCTCGAGACCCTCGTTCTGCCCAGCGAGGCCGAACAGGATGGAGTCGTCGGTCGAGACGGCGTCGCAGCGCCCGTCGAGCAGGGCCTGGGCGGCCTCCGAGTACGTTGCGAAGAGGACGAGGTTGGCCTCCTCGACGCCCCGGTCGCGCAGGTTCGTCTCCGACGTCGAGCCCTGGCCCGAGCACACCTTGACGCCGGCGGCCACGAGGTCGTCGACGGACTGGTGCGCGCTGTCGCTCTTGACGAGGATCTTCTGACCGGCCAGGTAGTAGATCTTGCTGAAGTCGATCTGCCCGAGACGCTCCTCGTTGCGCGTCATGGTGCTGACGATGATGTCCACCCGGTCCTCCTGGAGGAACGGGATCCGGTTGGCACTGATCGCCTCGACGAACTCCGGCTCGACGCCGAGGGCACCCGCGATCTCGCGGCACAGGTCGGCATCGAACCCCTCGACATCACCGGATGTCGGGTTGCGGAAGCCGAACGCGATCACGTCGAACTTGACGCCACACACGAGCTTGCCCGCCGAGCGGATCGCGTCGAGCGTGGGTCCTTCGGCGCTGAGGCTCGCCGCCGGGCTCGCCGCGGCACTGCCAGCCGGGCTCGCCGCTGGACTGCCCGCGGGGCTGCCCGCCGCACTCGCCGCGGGGCTGCCGGCGGCGCTCGGCGAGCTTGCCGCTCCCGTCGCGCCGCCACCGCTGCTGCATGCCGCAAGGAGCAGGCCGCCGGCCACGAGGAGGGCTGCTAGTCGTCGCATCGTGTCTCCTTCCGCCGACCCGGGTCGCGGGCCGGTCGCTAGTGCTGGAGGATGGTTCCGAGGAAGCGCTTCGTCCGTTCCTGCTCGGGGGCGCCGAAGCACTGCGCGGGCGTGCCGGTCTCCACGACCTCACCGTGGTCCATGAAGACGACCCGGTCGGCGACCTCGCGGGCGAAGCCCATCTCGTGGCTGACCACGACCATCGTCATGCCCTCTGCGGCGAGGTCGCGCATGACGTCGAGGACCTCCTTGATCATCTCGGGGTCGAGCGCCGACGTCGGTTCGTCGAAGAGCATGAGCTGCGGCTCCATGCACAGGGCTCGCGCGATCGCGACGCGCTGCTGCTGGCCGCCCGAGAGCTGCGTGGGCCGCGCGTCGGCCTTTTCCGGGATGCCCACCTTGTCGAGGAGCTGCCGCGCCCGGGCGTCGGCATCGGCGCGGGGCATCTTGAGGACCCAGCGCGGCGCCAGCGTCAGGTTGTCGAGCACGCTCAGGTGCGGGAACAGGTTGAACGACTGAAAGACGACGCCGATCTGCCGGCGCAGGTCGTTGACGTCGAGCTTCGGGTCCTGGAGGGAGCGGCCGTCGACCTCGATCTCGCCGGAATCGACCGTTTCGAGCCGGTTGATGCAGCGCAGCAGCGTGCTCTTGCCGGATCCCGATGGGCCGATCACGACGACGACCTGCCCCCGGTCGACGCGGATGGAGACGTCGTTGAGGACCAGCAGGTCGCCAAACGACTTGTGAATCCCCCGCGTTTCGATCATCGGACCTGCGTCCGGTGACTGGCCGAGCATGGCCGCGATGCTAGCCGCGCTCCCGCGGCCCGGGCATTGCGACGAGATGATCAGTCGTTCCGGTGTCATTGCAGCCGCATTGCACGCGGGGCCTGCCGTAGGCTTGCCGCGCCATGAGCATCCTGATCACCGGCCGAACGCTGACGCTCGACGAGCTCGTGCGCGTCGCCCGCGATGGCGAGGCGGTGCGCCTCGACCCTGCCGCGCGCGAGGAGATGGGCCGGACACGCGCCGTCGTCGAGGATGTGCTGGCGTCCGGCACGCCCGCGTACGGCGTGACGACGGCGGTCGGCGTGCTCAAGCGCGTCCCGCTCGAGGGGCCGGACGCGGACGCCTACGCGCAGCGGATGATCCGCCACCACCGGGTGGCGCAGGGCCCGCTCGCCCCGGCCGACGTCGTGCGGGCGACGCTCCTGCTCCAGCTGAACGCCTTCGCGAGCGGCCTTCCCGGCGTCCGGCCGCTCCTGGCCGAGCGGCTCGTCGAGATCCTCGCGCTCCCCGAACCGCCGCCGGTGCGCGTCCTCGGCTCGGTGGGCCAGGCGGACCTGGCACCGCTTGCCGACCTGTCGGGTGCGGTCTTCGCCGACGTCGAGCTGGCAGCGGGCGAGGGTCTCGCGCTCATCACCGGCAACCCGTTCTCGACCGCGTGGGCCGCGCTGGCGCTGGCCGACCTCGGCCGCCTCCTCGATGCGCTCGACGTGGCGGGTGCGCTGAGCCTCGAGGGTCTCGGCGCGAACCTGTCGGTGCTGCATCCCGCGGTCGAGGCCGCCCGCCCGCACCCCGGCCTGGCGGCCAGCCTCGCGACGCTGCGCCGGCCTGCTCGACGGGAGCGCCCTCTGGGCGCCGGATGCGTCGCGCAACCTGCAGGACCCGCTCACGTTCCGCAACATCGCCCACCTCCACGGCGCGGCCCGGGACGCCCTGGCCCATGCCCGCAGCCGTGCTCGACGTCGAGCTGAACGCCTCGCAGGGCAACCCGATCGTGGTCGCCGGCGGAGGGCCGGGTCGTCTCGGTGGCCAACTTCGAGATCGCGGGGCTCGCCGCCGCGCTCGACTACCAGCGGATCGTGCTGGCGACGGTCCTCGGCGCAGCCGCCGAGCGGGTCGTCAAGCTGCTCGAAACCTCATGGTCGGGGCTGCCCACCGGGCTCGCCGCGTCCGATGACCCGAGCGACGCGGGCCTCGAGTACCTCGGGATCGCCGTCCAGGCGCTGGCCGCCGAGGCGCGGCTGCTTGCCGCGCCGGTCTCGTTCGAGCTGGTCTCGACGTCCCACGCCGAGGGCATCGAGGACCGGACGACGATGGCTCCGCTTGCGGCGCGCCGCACCGCGGAGATGGTCGCGCTCGGGCGGCGGATCGCCGCCGTCGAACTGACCGTCGCGGCGCAGGCCGCCGAGCTCCGCGGCGTCGACCGGCTGGGGGCCGGGACGGCGGCTGCGCACCGGGCCGTCCGCCGGGTCATCCCGTTCGTCGGTCCGGGCGACGTCGTCCCGGACGTCGAGCCGCTGGTGGATGCCGTCGCCGCGGGCGGGTTCGAACCACGAGCCCTGATCGAGGGCTAAGCCCAGGGCAGCCGGATCGGGAGCAGCGCGTTGAGCAGCAGGCCGAGCACGAGCAGACCGCCGGCCCGCCGCGTGTGGATGAACGCGCCGCCGACGAACCACAGCGGCCAGCCGACGTAGCTGTGCGGCGGCGATTCGGGCCGCGGCTTGGAGAACGTGCGCAGGACCTCGAGGAGGCGCGGCAGCCCGAGCAGCACGAGCGCCACCCACGGCCCGATCCAGCCGACGAGCGCCGCGCCGACGACGATCGGGTAGAACGCGATCATCAGCGCCCGCGCGACGAGCCGGGCGCGCGACTCGCCGAGGATGACCGGCAGCGTCCGGACGCCCTTCTTGCGGTCCGCGTCGATCTTGTCGATGTGCTTGCCGAACAGCACCGTCGTCACGAGGATCGCGTAGGGGAGTGACGCGATCCACACCCAGGCCGGCAGCTCGCCGGTCGCGACGAAGAACGTGCCGGCGACCATCAGCGGGCCCCACACGATGAACACGCCCGGCTCGCCGAGGCCGATGTGCTTGAGGCGGATCGGCGGCGCCACGTAGAAGACCGAGATGAACAGCCCGGCCAGGGCGAAGGCGATGACGAGCGGCCCGCGCGCGGCCGTAAGGACCAGCATGATCGCCAGGTCGACGGCGTTCGCGATCAGGATCGCGGTCCCGAGCTCGCGCTTGGTCACCCAGCCCGACAGGATGGGGTGCGGCGCGTACAGGGCCCGGACGTAGTCGTCGGTGTCGACCCCGCCCTCGAGGTCGAAGTAGTCGTTGATCATGTTGTTCGCGGCGTGGGCCACGACCAGCCCGACGATCGCGAGCAGCAGCAGGCCCCAGTCGACCGACACCTCGCCGGTCAGCCGCGCCGCCCCGACCGCGAGCAGGCCGCCGATCAGCCCGGACGTCGCGGTCATCGAGAAGACGGCCGCGCGCGTGATGACCAGCCACTTGCTGACCGCGTCGGGCTTCGTCACGCCCTCGGGCAGGTTGGCCGTGTTGAGGACGTAGCGCCACGTGGCGAGGCGCGAGAGCGAGGGCGTCGCAGCCGCGCCGGCGGCAGCGTCGGGGGTCGTGGTGTCGGTCGTCATGCGTGCCATGATGCGCCCATGGAGCGATCCGAGTCCGGACTACGCGTTCGACACCATCGCGGTCCACGCCGGCGCCGAGCCCGACCCGCTCACCGGCGCCCTCGCGCCGCCGATCTACCAGACCAGCACGTACGCCCAGGATGGCGTCGGCCGGCCGCGCGACGGCTACGAATACGCCCGCACGCAGAACCCGACTCGCGAGCGGCTCGAACGTGCGGTCGCCGCCCTGGAAGCCGGCCGCCACGGCATCGCGTTCGCCTCGGGTTCGGCCGCGACGGCCGCGCTCGCGGAGCTGGCGGCCCCCGGCGACGAGATGATCGTCGGCGATGACGTGTATGGCGGCACGTACCGCTATCTCGAACGCGTCCACCGCCCGAAAGGCGTCGAAACGCGCTACGTCGACCTCACGGCCGGGCCGGACGAGCTCCACGAGGCGCTCAACGAGCGGACGCGCGTCGTCTGGTTCGAGACGCCGACCAACCCGCTGCTGAAGGTCGTCGACATCGCGGAGGTCGCGCGGGTCGTCGGCGCGGCGTTCGAGGGCGGCGGCCGGCCGCGGATCGTGGTGGACAACACGTTCGCGTCGCCGGCCCTGCAGCGCCCGCTCGAGCTCGGTGCCGACATCACGTTCCACTCGTCGACGAAGTACCTCGCGGGGCATTCCGACACGCTCGGCGGCATCGTCGTGACCAACGACGACGCCGTTGCGGAGCGGCTGCGCTTCCTGCAGAACGCGATGGGTGCGGTGCCCGGACCGCTCGACTGCTTCCTCGCCCTGCGCGGGCTGCGCACGCTGCATCTCCGCATGGAGCGGCACACCGCCAACGGCGCCGCGGTGGCGGCCTTTCTCCGGTCGCGCGACGACCTCGAGCTTGTTGCCTATCCCGGGAGCGGCGGCATGGTCTCGTTCGTGCCGCGGCCGGGCGGCCCGCACGGGCGCGACGCCCGCGAGCGCGCGATCGCGATCTGCGAGGGCGTCCGGCTCTTCACGCTGGCCGAATCGCTCGGCGGGGTCGAGTCGCTGATCGAGGTGCCGGCGGTCATGACCCACGCCTCGGTCGCCGGGACCCCGCTCGAGGTGCCCGAGGCGCTCGTGCGCCTGTCGGTCGGCATCGAAGCCGCCGACGACCTGGTGGCCGACCTCAGGGAAGCGCTCGACGCAGCCTGAGCCCCGCTTCACGGTCGCCGGTCGTTCGCAATCTCATGGTACGAAGGTTGCGATACGGATTCGATCCGAGTGCGCTACCCTGTCGCGAAACGACTGTGGAAGCCGACTCCTCCGCGTGCCTTCGGGCCGCGGTCCACGCGCGGCCGGTCGATCGATTGCGATCGCCTGCGCCAAGGAGTCCACGCTGATGGCCACGTCACACCCCCCAAGTACCTCGCGGATCCGTCCGGCGATCGGACGCCGCCTCCTCGCGAATCGCTCCAGCGCGGAGCTCTACGAGGACGCGATCCGTGCGGGGGAAGGCGTGCTGGCCGCATCGGGCCCGCTCGTGGTCCGGACCGGCAAGCACACCGGCCGCTCGCCCAGGGACAAGTTCATCGTCCGCGAGCCATCGAGCGAGTCGAAGATCTGGTGGGGCGAGGTCAACCAGCCCATCTCCGAGCAGCACTACGACCGGCTCCGGGCTCGGCTCGTCGCGCACGCCGCCGAGCGTGACCTGTACGTCCAGGACTGCCAGATCGGCGCCCACCCGGATCACCGGCGCAGCCTGCGTGTCTACACCGAGACCGCCTGGGCAAGCATCTTCGCGCGCAACCTCTTCCGCACGCCCACCGCGCGAGGATCTCGCCGCCTTCAAGCCGAACTTCACGATCATCTGCGTCCCGTCGTTCAAGGCCGACCCCGAGACCGAGGGAACGCGGACCGAGACGGCGATCCTGCTCCATCTCGCGCGGATGGAGGTCCTCATCGTCGGGACCGAGTACGCCGGGGAGATCAAGAAGAGCGCCTTCACGGTCATGAACTACCTGCTCCCCGACGAGGGCGTGCTGCCGATGCACTCGGCAGTCAACGTCGGCGAAGAGGGCGACTCGGTCGTGTTCTTCGGGCTGTCGGGAACCGGCAAGACGACGCTCTCGGCCGACCCGAAGCGCAGCCTCATCGGCGACGACGAGCACGGCTGGGGACCGGACGGCGTCTTCAACTTCGAGGGCGGCTGTTACGCCAAGACGATCCGGCTCTCGTCGATCTACGAGCCCGACATCTTCTCGACGACGAAGCGCTTCGGCACGGTCCTCGAGAACGTCGACCTCGACCCGGTCACGCGCGAGCTCAACCTCGAGTCGGAGCGGTTCACCGAGAACACGCGCGGCGCCTATCCGCTCGAGTTCATCGGCAATGCGGATCCGACCGGCATGGCCGGCCAGCCGCGCAACCTGGTGCTGCTCGCGGCCGACGCGTTCGGCATCCTGCCGCCGATCAGCCGCCTGACCCACGCGCAGGCCGCCTACCACTTCCTGTCCGGCTACACGGCCAAGCTGGCGGGGACGGAGATCGGGGTCAAGGAGCCGACGGCCACGTTCTCGACCTGCTTCGGGGCGCCGTTCATGCCCCGCCACCCCGGTGAGTACGCGCGGATGCTCGTCGAGCGGATGGAGCGCTACGGCGCCCAGGCGTGGCTCGTCAACACCGGCTGGACCGGCGGGCCGTACGGCACGGGCGAGCGCATGAACATCAACCACACCCGCTCGATGGTGCGAGCCGCCCTCGAGGGTCGCCTCGACGATGTCCCGACGGTCACCGACCCGATCTTCGGCGTCGAGGTCCCGACGAGCTGCCCGGACGTCCCGAGCGAGGTGCTCCAGCCACGCGCGACGTGGCCCGACCCCGAGGCCTACGACCGCCAGGCGAAGGTTCTCGCCGCGATGTTCACCGAGAACTTCGAGCGCTACGCCGTAGGCGTCGGCGACGACGTGCGAGCCGCCGGCCCCCGTATCCAGGACTGACCATTCCGGCCAGGCGCCGGGCGCCGGGCGCAGGAGCCGCGTCGCGCGAGCCGGGTTCGTGAGCGCCAGCTCGCGTCCGGCAAGCGGCGCGGACTCCGAGAGCCCGGCAGTGGGCGCCGCGCACCCTTGTCTCGACGGAACGTCGCATTTAGCAATGGGTGTGGTGGTAGCGCCGAATGACGCATCCATTTGGGCCCTGCGGCGGACCGGTCGTGCGTGGCGAATGCCTTGGCGGAGCCGCCTGAACCTCTCAGTGGGCGCTACGACCACCCCGATTGGTATCCGCGCCCGATTGGCCACGTTCTCGGCCTTTAACACCACCCGGGCTGGTATCCCGGAGTTTCGGAGCGCGCCCGCCGGGCGCGCCCGGCGTCGTTGCCCGGCCCGGCCCGTCCTAGAATTCGAGAGCATCCCGAAGCCTGAAGGAGTCCTTGCTGTCATGCCCAGGAACAAGGTCACCGTCATCGGCGCCGGCAACGTCGGCGCGACTGCCGCCCAGCGCATCGCGGAGTCGGGCATCGCCGACGTCGTCCTCATCGACATCGTCGAGGGGCTGCCGCAGGGCAAGGGCCTCGACCTTGCCGAGGCCGCGCCGGTGGTCGGGCACGACGCCCGCGTGATCGGCACGAACGACTACGCGGACACCGCCGGCTCCGACATCGTCGTCGTCACCTCCGGCCTTGCCCGCCAACCGGGCATGAGCCGGGACGACCTGCTCGCCAAGAACGCCGGGATCGTCCGGTCCGTCGTCGAGCAGGCCGTGAGCCACTCGCCGGACGCGATCCTGATCATCGTCACCAACCCGCTCGACGCGATGTGCCACGTCGCGCAGCAGGCGTCCGGGTTCCCGCGCGAGCGCGTGCTCGGCATGGCCGGCGTGCTCGACTCGGCGCGCTTCCGCACGTTCATCGCCCAGGAGCTCGGCGTGTCGGTCGAGGACACGCACGCGTTCGTCCTCGGCGGCCACGGCGACACGATGGTCCCGCTGTCGCGCTACTCGACGGTCGCCGGCGTGCCGATCACGGAGCTGCTGCCGCCCGATCGGGTCAAGGCGCTCGAGGAGCGCACGGCGAACGGGGGAGCGGAGATCGTGGCACTCCTCAAGACCGGTTCGGCCTTCTACGCGCCGGCCGCCTCGACGTTCGAGATGGTCGAGTCGATCCTGCTCGACCGCAAGCGCGTGCTGCCATGCGCGGTGCTGCTCCAGGGCGAGTTCGGCGTCGACGGGCTGTTCGTCGGCGTGCCGGTCGTCCTCGGCGCGGCGGGCATGGAGCGCATCTTCGAGATCGAGCTGACGACCGACGAGCGCGCCGCCTTCGAGCGTTCGGCGGCGGCGGTCCGGGAGCTCGTCGACAAGCTGTCATGAGGGCTCCGGCGGGTCGTCGCCGGGCACGGTGCCGGGCCGCACCATCAGACGATTGCACGCGACGTTACACCTCGCCCGGATTTGTTGACCGGCGGGTTGCGGCGGTAGTACCTTCCGCGCACGATTTCCCGTCGGCACGGAGGAGCCGCCGAGATCGGTGCCTTCCTCTGCCCCCGCCGACCATGGTCTGACCTGACGTGCGGATGCCCTGCTGGACCGGCCAGCCCCGCACTTGACGAAGGGAGGTGTCAGCCGGCCCACCGCGGTTCAGCGTGTCTGCCGCAGGGATTCTCCTCCGCGATCCCACCCCTCGGATCCCCCCACTGGAGGAATGCACATCGTGTCATCAACGACGCGTACGGCCGCGTGGCGGCTGCTTACGCCATTCATCGTCCTCGCGCTCCTCGCTTCGGCCTTCTACGTGGCCCAGGGAGTCGCAAGCGCAGACGATTCCCCGGGGTTCAGCCTCGACGAGACGTACATCAACTACGTCGCTCCGAACGTGGAGCGCCAGACCTCCGGCAAGGAGGTCAAGGACAAGCACGGAATCAAGGGCCCGAAGGGTGCGGGTACATCGACCCTCGAGCAGGCGGTCGCGATCGATCGCAAGTTCGCCGGCGGCAATCCGCGCGACGCCCGCGTGCTCGCCAAGAACGAGGCCAAGGCCCAGAAGGAACACAAGAGCCCGCGTCAGTTCAAGAAGGCCAAGAACATGCAGGAGGCGCGCCTCCTGACGATCCTCGTCGAGTTCAACGACAACGCGAACGACGACTTCACCGGCTCGATGGTCCCCGAGACCGTCTTCGAGAGCCGGGAGTGCGTGCCGGGCACCATCCAGAACGGCCCGCTCCATAACAACCTGCCCGACCCGTCGACGTTCAGCCACGAGGACAACAACTCGTTCTGGGTGCCCGACTTCTCGCCGGAGCATTTCGACAAGATGCTCTACACGAAGGAAGGCATCACCGACCGCGTGCGTCTCGACCTGACAGGCCCTGACGGCCAGCCGGGCATCGACATCTCCCGTTACACCATGAAGAACATGTTCGAGGAGATGTCGAAGGGCGCCTACACGGTCAGCGGCGAGGCATCGCCGTGGGTCGAGGTCCCGCACTCCGAGGCGTGGTACGGCGCCTCGCGCTGTTTCCAGAACGCCGAAGGCGAGTGGGAAGCGGGCGCCATCCAGGACATGCAGGGCCATCCGGACAACCCGGACGGCGCGGGTGCCCTGGGCCAGGACGCGGTGGACGCGCTCGCCGCAGCGGACAGCAACTTCCCGTGGGATGACTACGACATCGAGGACCAGGCCGACATCGATGGCGACGGAAACGTCTTCGAGCCTGACGGCATCATCGACCACCTGGTACTCGTGCATGCCGGCGCCGACAAGTCCGGCGGCGGCGGCGACGAGGGCGTGTACGCCATCTGGGCACACTCCTCGACGATCGCCGGCGGGTACACCATCCCGGGGACGGACCTCCAGGTCTGGAACTACATCGTCCAGCCCGAGGACTCGGGTGTGGGCGTGTTCGCCCATGAGTACGGCCACGACCTCGGCCTCCCCGACCTGTACGACACGGGCAGTGGCGGCGAGTCGCAGATCGACTTCTGGGATCTCATGAGCACGGGCTCGCACAGCGGCCCCGTGTTCCAGTCGATCCCAACCCATATGGGCCTCTGGGACAAGTGGGTTCTCGGCTGGGCCGAACCACTGGTCTTCGCACCCGGCTCAAAGGCGCGGACTGTCCAGCTCGGGCAGACCTCGCGGACCCCGAAGGGGACCAAGGACGGCATCAAGATCGATCTGCCGAACAAGGTCATCACGCTCGCCGACCCGCACAGCGGCGCGATGATGTGGTACTCGAGCGCAGATCAGGACTGGGCCGACGTTCGGCTGATGCGTGACATCGAGGTCCCGAACAACGCCGACGCCCGCTTCAACCTCTGGAACAACTACGTCATCGAAGAGGACTGGGACTACGGCTTCATCGAGGTCTCGACCGACGGCGGCACGACCTGGACGGAGCAGAAGGTCTTCACCGGTGCCGACGTCGAGGTGTCGACGCCCGACGACTATCCCGACCCGAACGGTCGGTTGCACGACTACGGCGAAGCGGACGGCACCGCCGACAAGAAGTACGGGCTGACCGGTAGCAGCGACGGCTGGCGGCTCGACTACGTCAATCTGGGTGCCTTCGCCGGCCAGACCATCAAGCTCCGGCTCCGGCTCGCGACCGACGAGGCCTTCGTCGAGCGCGGCTGGTTCGCCGACGACTTCTCGGTCACCGGTGGCGGCGCGACCACGTGGAGCGACGACGCCGAGACCGACGGCGATTGGGTGACCGAAGTCGAATCGTTCACTCAAACGACCGGGGCCGGCTGGGTTCGTGACTCCGGCACCTCGGTCCGCACCCATTACTACCTCGCCGAGTGGCGGAACTTCGACGGCTTCGACAAGGGGCTCAAGTACACGTACGACTCGACCTACCTCCACGACGCGTGGAAGGTCGAGAAGATCAGGTACAACGCCCCGGGCATGCTCGTCTGGTACCGCGACACGACGTACGGCAACAACAACCACGTCCTGTCCAACCTGGCGGCCCTGCCGAGCCACGGCTCGAAGGGCGGCCTGCTCCTCGTCGACAGCCACTTCGATCCGTTCAGGCGGCAGGGCGTGGCGGCCGACAAGGACCCCTCGACGCTCAACAACCTGCCGTCGCGACCGCAGTCTTCGAATGCTGCGTTCGGGCTGCGGAAAACGTACCCATTCACGGAGTGCTTCGAGTTGCTGCCGGCCGAGCCGTTCAGCGAATACTGCACGGACTTCGGAGCCCAGAACCCGAAGAAGAAGTTCACCGACAAGAAGGGCTGGTACCCGGGCCTCGAGCTCCGTGGCGAAGACGTGTTCTATCGCGACGCTGACGCGTCGACGGTCGTGCCGTCGGTCGGCAACCAGCTGTACAGCACGCGGTTCGTGCTTCCGGACGGTACGCCGTTGACGGACCTCTACGGCATCGACCTGGGCGCGAACATCATCACCGGCTCGGGCAACCCGGCCGACGACGGTGTCGCCATCGGCGTGTCGCTGGAGGTCAAGAAGGTCAAGAAGGACAAGACCTCGGCCCAGATCAGGGTCGTGCCCGCGCCGGCAACGGCGCAGTAGCGAACGGCGATCCCACCGGGATCGTCCACCCAGAACCGAGCACGAGGCCCCCGGCAACGCCGGGGGCCTCACCCTTTCGACATTTGCGGCAGACTGCTGCCGTGACAAACCGTGTCGCCGCCTTGGTTCTCGCGCTCGTCGCGGCCGCGACGGTCACGGCCTGTCAACAGCCGTCGGCGACCCAGACGCCAGGTGGTGGTGGCGCGTCCCCGATCGCGCCGGCGATCGAGCCCGAACCATCAGGGCCGGAGACACCGGTCGGTACCCTGCCATCCACTGAGCCCGTCGCCCCGGTGGCGCCGGCGATCGAGCCAGAACCGACAGGGCCGGATCCGACGATCGAGTACGACCCGAACTGATCCCGCTGGTCAGGCGTTGACGGCGACGAGCGTCGGCTTCGAGCCCTGGCCGAGCGCAGCCGCGCGAGCCCGAGAACGCTCCACTGTGCGGACCAGTGCCAGGCGGTACGTCGCTTCGCTTTCGGGCAGCGGCTCCACGGCGAGCTCGCGGTCGAGCACGGCGCGCAACCGGCGGTACTGGCGCACGACCTGCGACCGGGAGCCGGTCAGGCCGTGGATCGAGATGAGCAGCGCGTGGGCTTCCTCGCGGAGGGGATCGCGGGCGAGCAGCTCCTCGGCTGCGCGCCTCGCGCCGGCGAGGTCGCCCCGCAGGAGCCGTTGCTCACCGACGTCGCTCAGGGCGTCCTCGAAGAGGTCCGACAGGCGCTCCCGCTCGGCCGCAAAGCAATCGTGACCGAGTCCTTCGGCGAGGTCGCCGCGGTACAGCTCGACGGCCGTCTCCGTGGCACAGTCGGTATTGAGGACGCACTCCTCGAAGCGGTCCGTGTCGAGCTCGATCCGGGCGTCCGGTTGCAACCCGATCGTGTCGGCTTCGACCTCGAGGATCGCATCCGGGTCCAGCCCCGCCGCGTTGAACGCATTGCGGACCAGCCACAACGCCTGGCGCAGCGCGGCAGAGCTGGCTCCATCCGCGTCGGGCCACAGGTCGGTGGCGAGCGCGTCCCGCGACCGGGGCCTGCGCGACAGAACGAGGAGCGCGAACAGCGCCTGGGCATGGCGGCCGCTCAGCCGGACGGGCGTGCCGTCGTCGGCTGAGACCTCGACCCGACCCAGCAGGTGGACGTCGAGGGCGGTGCCCGGGCAAGGCGAGATGGTACGCATGTGAACCCCCGTTACGCTCGGCCCCCGGGCCGGCCCGAGCCCCCCCGGACCGGTCCCGAGGACCTGTCGTGGCAGACCCCCCAGCCTCCACGTATGCCCCCCACCAACTCGGTCCCGAACCCCAGAACGGGCCCGAGCGGTTGTAGGCATTTTCGCCCCGCATGCAACCCCGGTTGAGCCCGGATAGGACAGCTCGCGTGTCGGCTGGCCGACAGGCCTGTCGGCTACACTCTCGACCGTGCCGATCGCCGTCATCGCGTTCGACTTCGACCCGGTGCTGCGCCTCGGCGACGTCACGATCCGCTGGCAGACGGTTGCGCTGGCCGCGACCATCTTCGTGGCGTTGTGTCTGGCGGCCGGCGTCGCCCGGCGCACCACCATGCGCCCTGACGACCTCCTGTTCGTGGTCGTGGGGATCGTCCCCGGAGCGGTGATCGGCGGGCGGATCGGGGAGGTCCTCGCGCATGCCGACTTCTATCAGAGCCGCCTGGGCTCCATCCTCGACCCGGGCCAGGGAACCCTCAGCCTGTCACTGGCCGTGGCAGGCGGAGCGCTCAGCGGCGCCATCGTCGCCCGCCTCCTGGGCACACCGGTTCGGGCATGGCTGCAGATTGCGGCGATGCCCGTGCTGTTCGGGATCGCGTTCGGGAAGCTCGCGATGGTGCTCTCGGCGGCCGGCCAGGGTGTCCCGTCCGAGCTTGCCTGGGCCACCGCCTATCTCGGACCCGGACCGTGGAGCTCGCTCGCGCCCGAGATCCCGTCGCATCCGTCGCAGGTCTACGAGGCGATCGTTGCCCTGGCCGTGCTCGCGCTCATCGCGATAGCGTTCTCCTTCGGGGTCTTTCGCCAGCCAACCGGCCGGGCGCTCCTCGTCGGGATCGCGATCTGGGCGTTCGGCAGGGTGATCGTGGGGATGATCTGGCGTGATGCCGACGTGTTCGGTCCCTTCGGTGTCGAGCAGGTGCTGACGCTGGCGGTCGGCACGGTCTTCCTCGCCCTGACGCTCGTCCCGGCGGTCCCAGCGGTCCCCCGACCAGACGGTCTCCGCAGGCGACGCCGCAGGCCGTCCCCGAATGGCCGGATCCCTCGACGCGGCCTCGCTTCTGACGACGGCGTATCCTCGGGGTTCGACGAGACATGTGCGGACGCCGCCCGGGCGGCGTGGCAGGAGAGGATCGACCATGACGCAGATCGCAGAGCCGGGCACGACCCGGGACGAGGCCCCGCCCGCGGGACGCATCAGCCACTGGATCAACGGTCGCGTCGTGGCCGGCACGTCGGGTCGCGAGGGTCCGGTCTACAACCCCGCCACGGGCACGGTCGCCAAGCACGTCGACTTCGCGTCGGTCGACGAGGTTGGGGCGGCCGTCGCCGCGGCAAAGGCGGCGTTCCCCGCCTGGCGCGCGACGTCGCTTTCGAGGCGGACCGAGATCATGTTCCGCGTCCGGAACCTGGTCGAGCAGCACCGCAAGGAGATCGCGGCGCTGCTGACCGCCGAGCACGGCAAGGTCCCCTCGGACGCGCTGGGTGAGGTCGCCCGCGGGCTCGAGAACCTCGAGTTCGCCACCGGCATCCCGAACCTGCTCAAGGGCGGTTTCACCGAGCAGGCGTCGACCGGCGTCGACGTCTTCCAGATCCGCCAGCCGCTCGGCGTCGTCGCGGGCATCACGCCGTTCAACTTCCCGGCAATGGTCCCGATGTGGATGTTCGGCAACGCCATCGCCTGCGGCAACACGTTCGTCCTGAAGCCGTCGGAAAAGGACCCGTCCGCTTCGATCTTCATCGCCGAGCTGCTCGCCGAGGCGGGCGTGCCCGAGGGCGTGTTCAACGTGGTCCACGGGGACAAGGTCGCCGTCGACGCAATTCTCGACCACCCGGACATCGCCGCGGTGAGCTTCGTCGGGTCGACCCCGATTGCGCGCTACATCTACGAGACCGGAACGCGCAACGGCAAGCGGGTCCAGGCCCTCGGCGGCGCCAAGAACCACATGATCGTGCTGCCCGACGCCGACATCGACATGGCGGCCGACGCCGCGGTGTCGGCCGGCTACGGCTCGTCGGGCGAACGGTGCATGGCGGTGGCCACGGTCGTGGCGGTCGGCGAGGTCGCGGACCCGCTCGTCGACGCGATCCGGGATCGACTGCCGAAGGTCAAGGTCGGACCCGGCTCGGACCCGGAGGCGGAGATGGGGCCGCTCGTGACGATGCAGCATCGCGACAAGGTTGCCTCGTACCTGGAGTCCGGCCCGGCGCAGGGCGCCCGGGTCGTCGCCGACGGGCGCGAGCACCCGCTCTACCGAGAGTCGGAGGGGTTCTTCCTCGGCCTGTCCCTGATCGACGACGTCACGCCCGAGATGGACTGCTACCGCGACGAGATCTTCGGGCCGGTGCTGACCGTCGTCCGGGTCAAGACGTACGACGAGGCGGTCGCACTCGTGAACGACAACCCGTACGGCAACGGCACCGCGATCTTCACGCGTGACGGTGGGGCGGCTCGCCAGTTCCAGTTCGAGGCCCAGGCGGGCATGGTCGGCATCAACGTGCCGGTCCCCGTGCCGGTCGCGTACTACAGCTTCGGGGGCTGGAAGGCGAGCCTGTTCGGCGACCTGCACATGTACGGCCCCGAAGGGATCCAGTTCTACACGCGGGCCAAGGTCGTGACGCAGCGCTGGCCGGACCCGGGCACCTCGAAGGTGGATCTCGGGTTCCCGCGCACGCGGTAGGGCCGGCGGAGGGCGCCCGGGGCGCGCCGGGGCGCCCGCGCGCCGATCCACCGCGGCGCCCGGCCGGCGATCCACCCTGCGGCGCTTTGTGCATGGACGCTGCGAGCGTCCGGGCGGGCGATATCGGGGTTCGGCTCCGCCCGGCAGGCGGGTTCCACGCGCGAATTCTCGCTGCATGGTCACGAGCGTCCGGATCGGGGCCTGCCGGGAGGGATACCAGCATCCGACATGCTTCCAGCGTCCATGCAGGAAGCACGAGGGGCGCGATCGCGGCGCCGCGGCCGCCGCGCGATCATCGCCGACCCGGCCGCCGCGCGATCATCGCAGCCCCGGTCGCCGCGGCCGCCGGGCATAGATCCGCGTCGCCTTCAGGTCGCACCAGACGACCCCCGGCTGCGAGGGGATGGGTCCGCCGCGAGTCAACGCCGCCACCCAGGCATCGGATGAGCCAGGAAAGCGCGCGCGGATGACCTCCGGGTAGGTCTCGAACAACGCTCGATTGCGGCGTGTGTCCCGGACGACCCAGCACGCGCCGATTTCGACCGGCCCGGCACCGAAGACCGACACGGCGAATGCGTGCGCATCGGCGATCTTCCTGTTCGTCGAACGCGCACCGGCGCCCATGTCGCCGATCGTGTTCCAACACTCGGCGATGATCAGCCGCCGTCGAGCGCGGTCGAGCAGCCCGCAGTCGGCCGAGAGCCGCGGGTCGAGCGGGCGCGTCGGCAGTTCAAACGAACCGGCATACCCACAGTCACGCGCAAGCCGCAGTACCAGCTCCTGGATGCGAAGGTGGCCCGCGTCCGCCGGCTCCTCGTGCACGTCGCGGCCAAGTTCAATGCGCAGCGGGATGTCGAGCGCCACGGCGACTCGCTGCCACGTGTCGAGGGTGTGGCTGCCGCCCAGACCGCGTTCGATCGCCGACACCGCGGATCGTGACAGTCCGACGCGGTCGCCGAGTTGTTGCTGCGTCCAACCACGCCGGTGGCGGGCCGCTCGAACCTGCCCGCCGACGACGGCCAGCTGGGCACGATTGCGTCGCGCCGCCTCCGCCGCCAGTTCGTGACGCTTGAGCTTGACCATCCTCGCGATGGTCGCGGGGCGCCCTTACGCCACGCTTACGTGTCGCTTAGGCCAGCGCGGCGTCGGTCGGTGTGGCAGGTATTGGTCGGCGGTCAGCGCACCGCACCGGAACCGAATCGGGAACGATTCGTCACTGGATCCTGCCAATACACTCCAGACACGACCAGACCGGCCGTGCGAAATCCGAGGGCGACGTGGAGCGAGACCTCGTGGAGCGAGCACGGAAAGGCGATCATGACGCCTTTGCGCTGCTGGCTGGCGCCACGATCGGTCGGCTGGACGCTGCGGCTCGGCTCATCCTGAGGGACCCGTATCGCGCGGAGGACGCCGTCCAGGAGACGCTCGTCCGATGCTGGCGGGACCTGCCCACGCTGCGCGATCCCGATCGCTTCGATGCCTGGCTTCACCGGATCTTTCTCAACGCCTGCCGAGATCAGCTGCGGGTCGCCAAGCACAGGAGCATCGAGGTCGAGCTTCCCGAGATCCATCCCCTCTCGGTGCCTGACTCCCAATCGGCCACCGCCGACCGGGACCTCATCGAGCGTGGCGTCCGTCACCTCGATTCCGACCAGCGCACCGTGCTCGTCCTTCACTACTACCTTGGCCTGCCGCTGCCCGATGCCGCCTCAGCGATGGGGATTCCGCTCGGGACCGCGAAGTCACGTCTCCACCGGGCGACCCAGGCGCTCCGTGCCGCACTCGACTCGGATGCCCGTGCCACCCAGCCGATGGCGGAGGGTCGGTCCAGATGACGCATCGCGACGATCTCGACCGACTCCTTACGACGTGGCTCGACGACCCGTACACGCCGCCCGCTCCGCAGTACCTCGGACGCGTGCTGGAGCGGACCCGGCAGCACCCGGCAGCGACCGGCCTGGGCCAGCCTCGAAAGGTGGATTCCCATGGCTGACAAGGTCCTCCAACCAACGACGGCACCGCCGCTGCGGCTTGCCTGGCTCCTGATCATCGCGCTGCTCTTGGTGGCATTCGCCGCCGCCATCGTCGTCGTCGGTTCGCGACTCCTCGCGCCGACACCTGTCATCCCCCAGGGTGGCGCAGCCGTCTTCGCATACAGCACGATCGCCGCTGATGATTCCGGTCAGTCCGGCGGCGACATCTATCTCGCGCGAGCGGACGGCACCGATATGCGCCGGCTCACCAGCGGGCCCGGGATCGAGACCACCCCGACGTGGTCGCCGGATGGCACGCGCATCGCCTACCGCGTCTGGGAGAGCGGGGCCGATTCCATCGTCGTCACGGACGCGGGCGGCGGTAATACGACGACACTGGCCACGACCACTTCGACCGCGTCGTACTGCGCGCGAGGCGACCTGACGTGGTCGCCGGATGGCACGAGTCTCATCTTCCCGACCAGCCCCGTGTGCGACATGACCTTTGAGCTTTTCATCGTGCCGACCGACGGTTCGACTCCCGCGACGAGGCTGCTGGCCCCGGGTCTGGAGGGCCTATTTGCCGACTGGTCGCCCGACGGGAACCGGATCGCCTTCCTGGGCAGGGACGCGACCGGCAGCATCGGCCACTACGTTGCGGATGCAGATCCGACGATGCGCTGGGAGGCGGGCTCCCGGCGCGTCGGATCCTTGCCCCCGCCGGCGTCGACTTCGCCAACACGTCCGGGGGAACCGTGGTCACCGGACGGAACCGGGCTCGCGGTCGTCTCCGGTGCGCCCGCGACCGGCGCCACCGCCTCGGACACGAGGAACATCGTCGTGGTCAAGCCCGATGGCTCGGAGCCGCAGGTCGTTGCCGAGGCGGCATTCAATCCCGCGTGGTCACCCGATGGGAAGCGGATCGCCTTCCACCGTCAGGTCGAACCCTCGGAGTACTTCCGGACCGCCCGTGCACGGCTCGGACCTGGGTCGTCGATGCGGACGGCACGAACGAACGTCGTCTCGATCCGCTGGTGGAGGGTTGCGCCCCTCCGCCGCAGTGGTCGCCCGACGGGACCCGGCTCGCGGGCGTTCTGATCGTGGCCACACCGGATGACCCGAACCTCGGACTCCACTACGGGGTGATGACGGTCGACGGTGACGATCCACAGGTCGCCCTCCTGGATGGTGATGCCGGATCCTGGCAGCCCGTCGTCGCGCCGATTCCACCGGCGCCTTCCTTCGAGGCGGCCGCCCCGAGCTCCTGAACGACCCATGCCACCGGCGATGACTCCCGGCAATGCCGGGGTCATCGCCATCCAACTATTCGAACCGCGTCTCCTCGAGGCTGGTGACCGGGCCGACGATCGTCAGCGCGGCGGTCACGATCGCCAGCGCTCCCGCCACGCTCGCGAGGAGCAGGACCGCGAGAGACGGGTCGGGGAGCGGAATGTCGGCGCCCGCGGCGGGGTTGAAGAACCCTGTCACGCCCAGGAGCAGCTGACTCACGAGCACGCCAAGGGTGGCGCTCAGCACTGCGACGGCGGTCAATGGTGCGGCGGCCTCCAGCAGCATGACCATGCGCAGCTGGCGCAGCGTCACGCCGGACTGCCGCAGCAGCGCGAACGGCCGGCGGCGGTCGAGCAGGCCGCCCGCGACCGCAAGCGCCAGGCTCGCTCCTGCCACTGCCATCGTCATCACGACACCAAGCATGACGACGCGTCCGAGTTCGTCCACGATCCTCGTCAATGCCGCGACGACCTCGGCGCCGGTCGCCGCGCCCCCGGTCGGCATCGCGACCTCGAGGGCCGTCCGAACCCGCTCGATCGTCATTTGAGCGCCGTCGGTGGCCGCCAGCACGAATAACGGTCGCAGGTCGCGCCCGTCGCCCTCGACCACGGACGGGTCGATGATCAGGTCGGGCAGGGAGCCCGGCGGTGCTGTCGCGCCGGGCGCCAGCAGGGGAAGCGTCGGGGCCGTCGCGTCAAACGAAGCCTCCACCGTCAACGGACCGGCCAGCGCCTCGGCGTCGGCGTCGACCGCGTAGCCACGCAGCTCCGAGTCCGCCGGGATCGCGCCCGACACGAGGTGGATGGGCGCATCGCCGCACGATGCGCCGGGCAGGTCGGCGCCGGCCAGGAGATCCGCGCAGGACACGATCCATGCAGTGGCGATCGCCACGGACGGGTCGGCCGGATCGACGACGGCCGCCTCGCGCACCAACGCAACCGGCCCCGCCCCAGGCGCTCCACGAGCCGCCTCGACCGCCGCTGCCACCGCAGGTCCATTCGACGGCGGCACCTCGACATAGACGCTCGACGGGAGCAGGCCGACCCTGGTCGTGCCGGAGACCTGGCGCGTGAACGACACGAACCCGAAGAACGCGCTCGCGACGAAGATCGCCAGGACAACGCCGGTCACGACCGTGAACGAGGCGCGCGGGTCGTCGAGCAGATGACGACCGGCGAGCAGCCGGACGGGCCCTCCGCCACGTGCCAACGCCCGTCCGATGAGGCTCGTCAGGAACGGTCCAAGAATGGCGATCCCGGCAACGACGGCGAAGAACGACAGCGCAACCCCGATCAGTGCCAGATCGCGGAGTGGCGTCGTGCCCAGCCACAGCGAGCCGACGAACGCCATGAGTGCGACGACGACGGGGAGGATCCGCCAGCGGCCGGGCGGTCCGGCCCTGACGCGGCGCGCCACGCCGAGCGGCGTAATCGACATGCGACGCAGCGAGACGACCGCGGCGGCAACGCCGACGATTGGCACCGCTCCGATCACCAGGGCGGCCGGGACGAGTGGCGGGGCAATGGCATCGACGAACCACGTCAGGTCCGCGAGGGGGAAGGTCGCGACCAGCGGCCTGAGCACGAGGAACACGACGATGCCGAGAAGTGCGCCCGGGATGCTGATGAGCGCCGCGTCGACGGCCGCCAGGAGCGCGATCTGGCCGGATGTCGCCCCTGACAGCCGCAGTGCGACGAGCCGACGCTCCCGCCTGGCCGCCGCCAGCCTGGTGGCACTCGCCACGAACACCGCGACCGGGGCGATGGCGCCGATCACGGCGACCACCACGATCAGGTTGACCACCCAGTCGAGCGTCGGCGCCGCCCCATTGAGGTCGAATGCAGTCACCGCGCGCGACCCCGCCGCCGCGAGCGTCGCGGCCGGTAGCCCGTTGATCGCGACCAGCTCGTTCGGGGCCTGGAGGCCCTCCTCGCCGATCGTGCCGCCGATCGTACCGAACCGGTCGGCCAGCTGGCCCGGCGGGCGCTGGGCCATCAACTCCGCCAGGGCCGGCGACACGAAGGTCTCACCGGCATCGGGCAGTCTCGGCAGGCCGGGCGGGACAGGGGCCCCGCTGCCAAGCGCGGCGACGTCGATCCGGGCGAGCGGCCGGCCCTCGACGTGGTCGTTCGTCAGCGAGATCAGTGTCGTCCCCGGCAGCTGCTCGGCGACGCCACGTGGCCCCGGCGTTTCGCGCCATGCGCCGCGGTCGTAGCGGATGTCGAGGGCGGGCTCGAACGACAGGGCGAACAGCAGGATCGCCGTCCCGAACGCCACCGCGACTGCCGTGAGGACGGTCGGGACGACGCTCCAGCGGCCGCCAAGGAACGCGAGCCGAAGCCCGAGCCTGATCACCGGTCAGCCCCTCGCTCGCTGCCGCTGATCCGGCCGTCGCGCACCACGATCTCGCGATCGGCGTAGGCAGCGACGCGCGGCTCGTGCGTGACCAGGACGACCGTCGCGCCCTCCGATCGGGCGGCCTCGGTGAGGTGGTTCATCACCTGCTCGCCCGCCAGCGAGTCGAGCGAGCCGGTCGGCTCGTCGGCGAACACGACCCGCGGACTGCTGACGAGCGCCCGCGCGATCGCGACGCGCTGGGCCTGCCCGCCGGACAGCTCGCCCGGGCGGCGATCCTCGAGGCCCTCCAGCCCGAGTCGCTCCAGCCACGACGCGGCGGTCTCGAGCGCGGTCGCGCGTGACCTGCCGTTGAGCAGCAGGGGCAGGGCCGCGTTCTCGATCGCGGGCAGCTCCGGGACGAGCTGGCCGAACTGGAAGACGAACCCGAAGGCCGTCCGTCGAAGGCGGCTGCGGTCCGCGTCGGCCAGCGTGTCGATGCGCTCGCCGTCGAGGCGAACCTCGCCGGCGTCCGGTGCAAGGATCCCGGCGAGGCAGTGGAGGAGCGTGGACTTGCCCGAGCCGCTCGGGCCCATGACGGCCAGGATCTCGCCGCGCTCGATCGCCACGTCGACGCCGCGCAGTGCCTCCGTCTGGCCGAATCGCTTCACGAGACCCGTGGCGGCCAGGACGGGTCGGGAGGCCGGCTCGAGGCCGGCGCCGCCGGACACGTCGGCGGCAACGTCGATCGGGGAATGGACGGCGGTCATGTGTTCTCCAGGGTTCGAACGTGGGCGCGCAGCTCGTCGACGCGCGCGGTGGTCATCTCGAGCCAGCGCAGGTCCGCCTCCAGGTGGTAGGTGGCGTAGTCGGCCAGCAATGCCGTCGGCAGCGGCGCCGAGCGGCGAAGCGCCGTCAGCTCGCGCATCCGCGCGAGGTGGGCCCGGCGCTGGGTATCGAGCAGCTCCTCGAGCGACTCATCGAGCAGGATCGCCAGCACGACCTTCAGGTACAGGTCGGTCTGGAGGTGTGGCTCCGGGTGGAGCGGCTGCACCAGCCAGGTCCGGAGGTCGGTCCGCCCGGCATCGGTGATCGCATAGCGCTTGCGGTCCGGGCCCTCGACCCGGTCGACGCCGTCGATCGCGACACGTCCGTCACGCTCCAGCCGGGCGAGGGACGCGTACACCTGCCCGAACGGCAGCGGCCGCTGCGGCGACAGCACCCGGTCGAAGGCCTGCTTGAGCTCGTAGCCGTGGCGCGGCGCCTCGTCGAGGAGGCCGAGCAACGCGTACTGGACGGTCATGACCGTCACTATACACTGAGAGAATAGATCGTCAACCGGCGGCGGACTCGAGCCTCACGAGACCGCTGCAACCGCGGCGGCCAGCCGCTCGATATCGGCCGGTCGGGTGCCGCAACAGCCGCCGAGCCAGTCGGCCCCGAGCGCCGTCCACGACGCGACGACGGCGGGGTCCCACGTCCCGGCCCTGTCGCTCCGCCACCTGCGCGCCACCGGATCCCAGGTGTCGCCCCGGTTCGGGTAGGCGACGAGCGGGAGGTTCGTGGATGCCCGCGCGATCTTGAGCAGCGCGCGCACGTGGTGCGGGGCGGTGCAGTTGACGCCGACCGCAACGACGTCACGCCCGGATCCCGCCAGGGCGATCGCCTCGGCGAACGGCTCGCCGGCGGCGGTCGTGGCGCCGTCGCGGCCGGTGTACGAGATCCAGGCCGGGACGCCGGTCTGATCGAGCAGCCGGACGAGCACGCGCGCCTCGCGGAGGGTCGGGATCGTCTCGATGGCGAGCAGGTCCGCGCCTGCCGCCACGAGCGCGTCGATCCGCGGTTGGTGGAACGTCTCGAGCGCCGCATCGCCGGGGTCGTAGTCGCCGCGATATTCGGAGCCGTCCGCGAGCATCGCGCCGTACGGCCCGACCGATCCCGCGACGAGCACCCGGCCCGGGTCGCGGCCCGCGGCTGCCTCTTCCTCGAGGAATCGCCGGCGCGCGCGCTGCGCGAGCTCGACGCTGCGCCGGATCGCCTCGAGCGCCGTCGGCCGGTCGAGGCCGGCCGCCGCGAACCCCTCGACGCTCGCCTGGTAGCTGGCCGTGATCGCCACGCGTGCCCCTGCGCGGAAGTAGGCGAGGTGGACCTCCTCGATCGCGTCGGGCTCGCTGAGGAGGAGGCGCGCCGACCACAACCGGTCGGACAGGTCGTGCCCGCGCGCCTCGAGCTCGGTTGCCAGGCCGCCGTCGAGGACCGTCGTCACGCCGCGGGCAGCCGCCGGATCGCCACGATCGTGATGTCGTCGACCGGCGGGGACGGCTCCTGGAACGCGCACACGGTGTCGGCGAGCGCAGCGACCAGCTCCTGCGCGGTACCGCCCCGGGCCGCCTCGACGGTCTCGAGCAGGCGCCACTCGTCGAACCGCTCCCCGGCGGGCGAGCGTGCATCGGTGATCCCGTCGGTGTAGAGCAGCGCAAGGTCACCCGGCCCGAGGTCGACCGTGATCTCGGGGACGTCGAGCCGGTGGAACCCGCCGACCAGTGGACCCGCCCCCTCGAGCCAGGTCGGGGGCGAGCCATCGGCGCGGAGGATCAGCGGCGGTTCGTGGCCCGCGTTCGCGAGGCGCAGGTGGCCGGTCCGGAGGTCGAGCCGTCCCGCGAGCGCGGTGATGAACAGCGATGAGCGCCGCTCCTCGACCAGGATCTTGTTCGTGCGCTCGAGCGCGTCGGCAGGGCCGGTCGTGTGGTCGATCGCGGCGTGGAGGAGCGGCCGCACGAACGCCATCAGCAGGGCCGCGGCGATGCCCTTCCCGGTCACGTCCGCGATCACCACGCTCAGCGGGCGACCGCGACGGCGCAGCCGGAACAAGTCGAAGAAGTCGCCACCGACCTCGCGCGCGGCCTCGTAATGAGCGGCGATGTCGTAGCCCGGCACATCCGGTGGCGTGAGCGACACGAAACTGCGCTGGAGTTGGCGGCCGTGCGCCAGCTCCTCCTCGATCCGCCGGGCGTTCGCGGCGTGCTGGGCCGCGATCGCCAGGTCGGTCACGGGCGCCGCCGCGAGCGCGGCCGCGAGCGACTCGGCCACGGCCGCGCCGAGGCCGCCGCCCGACGCCGCGCCCCACACCCGGATCCGGCCGCCGACGAGCGCACCGGCCGCGATCTCGCGCGTAACGACGTCGCCGGCCGGTCGCGCGAGCGAGGTGCTCGCGATGGGCGTCCCATCGGCACCATCGATCGCCAGGCACAGGCCGGGATCGAGGCTGCGGAACGGCGCGACGACCGCGTCGAGGTCGAGCTCTGGCGCGGCCTCGGTCGTCATTGCCCGGCGCGGGTCGCCATCAGGCAGGGGCGCTGGCGGCGTCGATGGCTGTGAACCGATCCGGGTGGACGACGAACATGCGATCGAGCCCGGTTCGCGTCAGGACCCGTTCGACCGCGGGCTGCGGGCCCGCCAAGCGGACCTCCGTCTGCCGCTCGCCGCCGATGCTGTGGAGTGCCCCCCAGCCGCCCTCCGGATCCAGCGGTTCCTCGCCGTGCATGATCTGGACGATCGAATGCAGGGCGACGAGACCCGAGCTCGCCATGAAGCGCAGGCCGGCAAGGTCGATGATCAGCTGCCGCGTGCCTTCGTCGTACAGGCGCCGCACGGTGTCGATGAGCTCCTGGAAGTTGGAGGCGTCGAGCTCGCCGTCGAGCGCAAGGACCGTGATCGGGACGGCACCGTCGACCTGCTCGATCGTCGTCTGCATGCTCATGAACGCTCCTCCTTCGGACGTGGATCGAGGCTCCGGTCCAACGTCAGGATATTGCCGCCGCCCGGTCGTGGCTCGTGCTCGAGGCGGTCGGTCGCCTCGCGGATGAGGTGGATGCCCATCCCGCCGGGCCGGCGGCGTTCCGGCGGGATCGACAGGTCGGGTTCGGGAACCCGGGTGGGGTCGAAGGATGGCGCCTCGTCGGTCACCGTCACGACGATCCGATCGCCGACCCGTTCGGCAGCCACGTCGACCCAGCCGGGTCCGCCGCGGTAGCCGTGGAGGATCACGTTCGTCGTCGCCTCGTCGACCGCCTGGACGAGGTCGTCCATGCACGGTCTCGGCGCATCGCACGCGCCCGCGACATGACGGACCAGCTCGCGCACGTCGGTCACGCGGTCAAGCTCTGCCGGGATGCGCAGCGAGCGGCGCGTTCCGAGGGTCATGCGAGGCGGGCGAAGTCCGCGGTCGAGCGCTTGATGAACTTGCCGTGGCCCTTCCTGCCCGTGAATTCGCCGTCCCGGACGATCACCGAACCGCGCGACAGGACGACGTCGCTCGCGCCCTGGACCTCGCGGCCCTCGTAGCACGAGTAGTCGACGTCCATGTGGTGCGTCTTCGCCGAGATCGTCCGGCGGCGGTTCGGGTCGTAGATCACCAGGTCGGCGTCGGCCCCGACGCTGACCGAGCCCTTGCGTGGATACATCCCGAAGAGCTTGGCGGGCGCCGTCGAGATCACCTCGACCCAGCGCTCGCGGGTGATCCGGCCGCCGACCACGCCGCCGTCGTGCAGCAGGTCGACCCGGTCCTCGACGCCGGGGAGCCCGTTCGGGATCTTCCGGAAGTCGCCCCGGCCGAGTTCCTTCTGGCCCTCGAAGTCGAACGGGCAGTGGTCGGTCGACACGACCTGCAGGTCGTCCTTGACGAGGCCCTTCCAGAGCTCCTCCCAGTGGTCCTTCGGGCGGAGGGGCGGGGAGCACACGAACTTCGACCCCTCGAACCCGTTGCCGAGGTCGTCGAGCGACAGGAACAGGTACTGCGGGCATGTCTCGGCGAACGCCATCGAGCCGCGGTCGCGGGCCGCACGCACCTCGGTCGAGCGCGTCCCTCGCCGACAGGTGGACGATGTACACCGGGACCCCGGCCGCCTCGGCGAGCCTGATCACGCGGTTGGTGGCTTCGCCCTCGAAGACGGCCTTGCGGGCCAGGCCGTGGCCGATCGGATCGGTCGTGCCGGCGTCCACGGTCTGGGCGGCCACGACGTCGATCGCCATCCCGTTCTCGGCGTGCATCATGATCAGCCCGCCGTTCTTCGCGGTCTGCTGCATCGCCCGGAAGATCGCCCCGTCGTCGCTGTAGAAGACGCCCGGGTAGGCGGTGAACAGCTTGAAGTCCGGGACGCCCTCGGCCACGAGCCCGTCCATCTCGGCCAGCGTCGTCGTCGTTGACGTCGCTCATGATCATGTGGAACCCGTAGTCGGCGACCGCGTTGCCCTCGGCCTTCGCGTGCCACGCGTCCAGCCCTTCGCGCAGCGACGCGCCGCGCGACTGGACGGCGAAGTCGACGATCGTGGTCGTCCCGCCGAAGGCCGCCGCCCGGGTCCCGCTCTCGAAGGTGTCCTTGGCGAACGTGCCGCCGAACGGCAGCTCCATGTGCGTGTGCACGTCGATCGCGCCGGGGATCACGTACTTGCCGGACGCGTCGATCGTCTCGTCGGCGGTGATCCCGGCTCCGGCCAGGTCCGCGCCGATGAGCGCGATCGTCTCCCCGTCGACGAGGACGTCGGCGACCGAGGAGCCGTCGGCGGTGACGATGGTGCCGTTGCGGATCAGCGTGCGCATGCTCCCTCCTCGAACGCGGGCGAGTTCGTGGTCAGGCGGCCGGAGCGCCGCGCATGGCCGGGATGATGTCCCGCCCGTACAGCTCGAGCTGCTCCTCCTCGTTGCCGTTCATCAGGTACAGGTTGAACTGGTCGACGCCGGCCCGCTCGAGCTCTCGGAGCCGGACGAGGTGGTCCTCGGCCGAGCCCAGGATGCAGAACCGGTCGACGATCTCGTCGGTCACGAACGCGGCGTTGTCGCTGCCGACCTCGGCGTGGTGGTGGTAGTCGTAGCCCTCGCGCGTCCGGACATAGGTCGTCAACTCCTCGGGCAGGTCCTCGCGCGGGTACTTGTTCACCAGGTCGACGACGTGGTTGCTCACGAGCGCCGGGAACCAGCGGGTCCGATCGCGGCCGTCGGCGAGGTCGCCGATGTGGGCCGGCGCGGCGGCCATGACCCTGATCGCGGCGGGCTCTCGCCCGTTCAGGACCGCGGAGTCGCGGACCTGCGAGACGAACCAGCGGACGAGGTCCGGGTCGCCGATCTGGAGCATGGAGCCATCTGCGATCCGGCCGGTCAGCTTGAGCGCGACCGGGCCGTAGCCGGCGATCCAGACCGGCAGCGGGAGGCCCGGGGACCACGTGAGCTCGAGCATCGTGCCCTCGTACTCGATCGAGCGGCCCTCGACGAGCGCGCGGATGACGTGGACAGCCTCCTCGAGGTCCTTCATCGACGTCGGCGGCTTGCCGAGCACCCGACGCGCCGAATCGCCGCGCCCGATTCCGAGGTCCATGCGGCCGCCCGACAGCTCGGTGAGGGTCGCCAGCATGGAGGCCGTGACCGAAGGCTCGCGCGTTGCCGGGTTCGTGACGCAGGTACCGAGGCGCAGTCGCGTCGTCGCCTGGGCCATGAGGGTGAGCAGGGGATAGGGATCGCGCCACAGCACGTGGCTGTCGAAGAGCCACGCATAGTCGAAGCCGGCCGCCTCGGCCTGCTTCGTCAGCGCGATCGTGCGTTCGATGGAGTGGCCCGGCTTGAGCGTGAACCCGAATTGCATCGTCTACCGCTCCTCTGCTGCCGGAGACGGAGATGGCTCGGCTGCCCTCCTCCAAGCAGCCGAGCCGCGCCGGATAGTTACCCGAGTCCGTCATCGGGCGCTGCGCATCCCTACGGGCGGACGAGATCGTCGTAGGCGTCCGGGCGACGGTCGCGGAAGAACTGCCACGTCTGGCGGACCTCGGTGATCCTGTCGAGGTCGAGATCGCGCACGATCAGCTCCTCGTCGTGGGCCGAGCCAAGGTCGCCGATGAACTGGCCGCGCGGGTCGACGAAGTAGCTCTGCCCGTAGAAGTCGTCGTCGCCGAGGTCCTGCTCGATGCCGACCCGGTTGATCGTCCCGACGTAGTAGCCGTTGGCAACGGCGTGGCTGACCTGCTCGATCCGCCACAGGTACTCCGACAGGCCGCGGCTGGTGGCGCTCGGGATGAGCACGATCTCGGCGCCGTTGAGGCCGAGCGCTCGGGCGCCCTCCGGGAAGTGGCGGTCGTAGCAGATGTACACGCCGACCTTGCCGACGGCCGTCTCGAAGACCGGATAGCCGAGGTTGCCGGGCCGGAAGTAGAACTTCTCCCAGAAGCCCTTGACGTGCGGGATGTGGGTCTTGCGGTACTTCCCGAGGTACGTCCCGTCGGAGTCGATCACGGCCGCGGTGTTGTAGTAGATGCCCGAGGCCTTCTCGTCTTCCTCGTACATCGGCGCGACGACGACCAGCCCGGTTTCGCGGGCGAGCGCCTGCATGCGCTTGGTGGTCGGGCCGTCCGGGATGAGCTCTGTGTAGCTGTAGTACTGGGCGTCCTGGACCTGGCAGAAGTAGGGGCCGTAGAAGAGCTCCTGGAACAGGATGAACTGGGCACCCTGCTTCGCCGCCTCGTGGGCGTGGCCCTCGTGCTTCTGGATCATCGATTCCTTGTCGCCGGTCCACGTGGCCTGGACCAGCGCACCGCGAACGATTCGGGACATGCCTGGCGACACCTCGCTCGGATGTGGCGGAAGAGGCATGAGGGTACACCGATGGAGTGTCAGCCGAGGCCAGCCTGCGCCACGATGCGGGCCGCCGCCTCGTCGGGCGACAGGTCGGAGTTGTCGAGGACGAACCAGCCCTCCCGGTCGAGCTGCTCGCGGGCCGCGTCGTAGAGGCCGTACACGAGCTCGATCCCTTCGTCCAGGTACGGCCTCGACCGGGTCCTCGCCGTGGCGGCCGTAGTTGCGCTCGAGCGCGACCTCGCGGGGTGGGCGCAGGAGCACGCGATGGAGCGGCCGGCCATCGGGCAGCTCGCGGTACTCGAGCAAGCCCGGCGGATCCCAGAAGTCGTCGAGCACGACCGCGAAGCCGGCCTCGGCGTAGCCGAGGGCCATCGCGATCGCCGAGCGCCGGGCGAGGCCGATCTGCTCGACGAGGCTCGGGCTCCAGTCCGGGCTCGGCAGGATCCGCCCGGACGCGACCATGTCGCGCAGGTCGTCGACGGGGATGTGGACGCTGCGCTCGAAGCGCCGCGCCAAGGCGCGGCTCACCGTGCTCTTGCCGACAGCCGGCGCACCGACGACGAGGAAGATGGGTGCCGGGTTCACGCTCGGACCGTAGCGCACTACGCTGGCCCATATCACCCGGTTCGCGAGGGGAGACGCCCACCATGCCCGACACCGCCGACCTGCTGCGCCATGTCGCCGAACGCTCGATCGACTACCTCGACGGTGTGGCCGAACGGCCGGTCGGCCGGCCGATCGCGGCGGATCGGCTTCGGGAGGCGCTCGGGGACGGACCACTCCCGGACGGCGGGCAGGACCCGCAGTCGGTGATCGACGCGTTGCTGGCCGGCGCCGACGCGGGCCTCGTCGCGTCGGCCGGGCCGCGCTACTTCGGGTTCGTGGTCGGCGGATCACTGCCGGCTGCGCTGGCCGCCGACTGGCTGACCAGCGCCTGGGATCAGAACGCGTTCTCGTACGTCTCGAGCCCTGCCGCCTCGGTGATCGAGGAGATCGCCGGCCGGTGGGTGCGCGAGGTCCTCGGCCTGCCGGCGGACGCCGGCTGCGGGTTCACGACCGGAGCGACGACCTCGAACATGGTCGGGCTCGCGGCGGCCCGCCACGCCGTCCTCGCGCGGGCCGGCTGGGACGTCGAGGCGCGCGGGCTGATCGGCGCGCCCGCGATCCGGATCCTCGCCGGCGACGAGGTCCATGCCTCCGCGTTGAAGGCGCTCCGCTTCGTGGGTCTCGGCAGTGACACGGTCGAACGCATCCCCGTGGACGGCCAGGGGGCGATCCGTGCCGACGCCGCCGAACAGATGCTCGCCGGGACGACCGGCCCGGCCATCGTCCTTGCCCAGGCCGGCAACGTGAACAGCGGGGCCGTGGACCCGCTGGGACCGATCGTCGATGCGGCGCACGCGGTTGGCGCATGGGTGCACGTCGACGGCGCGTTTGGATTGTGGGCGGCGGCCTCGCCGGCGTTCCGCCCGCTGCTCGCCGGGCTCGAACGGGCGGACTCGTGGGCGATGGACTGCCACAAGTGGCTGAACGTCCCCTATGACTGCGGCTTCGTGGCCGTCGTCGATCGCGCCGCGCATTACGACACGACGAGGATGACCGGCGCCTACCTCGTGCCGGCTCCGGACCGCGAACTCGACCCGTTCGACTGGGTTCCGGAAGCGTCCCGCCGCGGTCGCGCGACGACGGTCTATGCGGCGTTGCGCTCGCTCGGGCGCGATGGCGTCGCGGAACTGGTGAACCGGTGCTGCGCGCTCGCCGGCAGGATCGCGGAGCGCCTGGGCGCCGAACCGGGGATCGCCATCCTCAACGACGTCGTGCTCAACCAGGTGCTCGTGCGCTTCGACGACAGCGACGAGCGGACCCGCGCGGTCATCGCGGCGGTCCAGGAGGACGGCACGTGCTGGGCCGGCGGGACGACGTGGCACGGCATGGCCGCCATGCGCATCTCGGTCTCGAGCTGGGCGACGACCGAGGCGGACATCGACCGGTCGGCCGACGCGATCATCCGCTGCTTCCGCGCGGTTGCCTGACGATCCGCGTGGCGTTGGTGTTCACAGGACAACAATCGATCGAAGGCGCGGATCGTCAGTGGCCGCGTCGCGTTCCATTCGGCGGTGCGCGCGAGTATCGTCGGCCACTTCGGGCCGGGACTCTGGCGGCTGAAACATCGTCGGAAGACGCGCGGGAGTCAGGCCCGATCAGCCGAGCTACTCCTCCGGGACGGCCTCCGGGCGCTTCCGCATGTAGTACTCGGTGTACTCGCGACAACGACCGTCGGCGTCGAAGCGGCACACGAAGACGTTGGCGAACTCCCGGTCGACGGCCGACCGATCGTCGGTCAGGTAGAGCGTGCGGCCGTGGGCGACGAACGTCTCGCCGTCGATCGCGAGCACCTCGTAGTCGGCCCGCCACGAGCCGGCTTCGTCGGGATCGGCGAGCCACGAGGCGACGATCGCGGCCCGTCCGACGACGGCCTCCTCGAACGGATCGTAGGCGTAGCGCGCATCGGCGCTGAACAGGTCGCCGATGGCCGCGGCGTCGTTCAGCCGCCACGCGTCGACGTAGCGCTCGAGCCATCCGGCGAAGCCGCTCCGGTCCATCGCCAACAACCGTACCGCAGGTCCGCCCGACCGGCCATCCCGAGGGGGCCGGTGTGGTGTAATGGCGCCCCAAACGGAGGGGTCCCGGCGACCCGTTGCGACCCGCCCCGCGCGCCGGCCGGGGAGCGGTCCGACTCGAGGTGATCCATGGGTATCAGCACCGCGCCCGGAGCGATGACCGGCGACGAGATCGTCGAGCTGACCAAGCGCCACACGATCTTCGAATGGTCGGCCCAGGCGAAGGTCGATCCGATCCCCGTGGCCGGCGCCAAGGGCTGCTGGTTCTGGACACCCGAGGGCAAGCGCTACCTCGACTTCAACAGCCAGCTGATGTGCACGAACATCGGCCATGGCGACGAGCGCGTCGTCAAGGCCATCGCCGAGCAGGCGGCCACGCTGGCGTACGCCAACCCGTTCATGGCCACCGAGCCGCGCGCCCGGCTCGGGGCAAAGCTCGCCGAGCTCACGCCGGGCGACATCGACACGTTCTTCTTCACGAACGGGGGCGCCGAGGCGAACGAGAACGCGATCAAGGTCGCGCGGATGTACTCCGGCCGCCACAAGATCGCCGTCCGCTACCGCGCCTATCATGGCGGCACGGCCGGGGCCATCACGCTGACCGGCGACCCGCGGCGCTGGGCCGCCGAGCCGGGCATCCCGGGCGTCATCCGCATCCCGGACTTCCACCGCTGGGGCCAGAAGGACCCGGATCCCGTCGGCGAGGTCCTGCAGGCGACCGAGGACGTCCTCATGTACGAGGGTCCGAAGACCGTCGCCGCCATCATCGTGGAGACCGTCGTCGGCACGAACGGGATCCTCATCCCGCCCGACGGCTACATGCAGGGCCTCCGCGAGATCTGCGACCGTCACGGCATCCTGCTCGTCGCCGACGAGGTGATGGCCGGCTTCGGGCGCACCGGGAAGTGGTTCGCGATCGACCACTGGGGTGTCGAGCCCGACCTGATCACGATGGCGAAGGGCCTCACCAGCGCGTACGTCCAGCTCGGTGCGCTCGGGATGCGCCACGACATCGCGGCACATTTCCGAGACAACGTCTTCTATGGCGGCCTGACCTACAACAGCCATCCGCTGGCGTGCGCCACGGCGCTGGCCGCGATCGACGTGATCGAGGAGGACGGTCTCATCGAACGGGCAGCGCAGCAGGGCGTCCTGCTGCGCCAGCTCATGGACGAGATGACCGCGAAGCACCCGTCCGTGGGGAGCGCCCGGAACATCGGCCTGTTCGGCATCTTCGACCTCGTGCGGAACCGCGACACCTACGAGCCGATGGCGGCCTACAACGGCACGAGCGACGAGATGGCGGCGCTCGGCAAGCACTTCCGGAACGAGGGCCTGTACACGTTCGTGCGCTGGAACAACTTCTTCACCAACCCGCCCCTCATCGTCACCGACGAGGAGCTGCGCCACGGGTTCGACATCATCGACCGCGGCCTCGACATCACGGACCAGGGGGTGCGGAGCTAGCGCATGGCGACGAGCGTCCCGGAGCCCGTCGCCCCGCCCCTAACGGGGCGGCCTCGCGCATCGGTGGCGCTCGATCAGGACCGGATGTCGCGCCGCCGGCGGATCACCCTGTTCGTGGTATTCGGGGCGGCGACGCTGTTCGCGTGGGAGGCCCTCAAGTGGCTGGGCGGCGACCCGTGGCGCTACGAGAACGTCCTTGGCTCCGGCATCGACTACTTCCACGAGCCGCCATTCAGCCTGCCGTTCGCGACCGACCTCAACCTGCCCCACTGGTGGGAAATCTTCGGCGCCCTCGCGGCGCCGGTGCAGCGCAACCAGGAGTCGTCGCTGCTCCAGTTCCTGGTCGGCGCGTCGTTCTACACGTGGCGCGAGGCGGCACTGGGGTTCATCGTCGGGACGCTGCTCGGGCTGCTGCTCGCGACGCTGTTCGTCCATTTCGGATTGCTCGAGCGCGCGTTCGTGCCGTATGTCGTTGCCAGCCAGACGATCCCGATCGTGGCGCTCGCGCCGATGATCGTGTTCGCGTTCGGTCCGTCCGTGACGTCGGTCGTCGTGATCGCGACATACCTCACGTTCTTCCCGGTCACGATCGCGATGATCCGCGGCCTGCGCTCGCCGGATCCGCGCGCCGTCGAGCTGATGCGCTCCTATGCGGCGTCGAAGTGGCAGATCTACCGGCACGTGCGCCTTCCCGCATCCATGCCGTACCTGTTCACCGGCTTGAAGATCGCGGCCACAGCCAGCATCGTCGGCGCGATCATCGGCGAGGGACCCGGTGGCATCCCGAACGGGCTGGGGCGCGCGATCATCAACTTCAATCAGCAATACATCACCGGGCCCGAGAAGCTGTGGGCGGCGATCCTCGTGTCGTCGCTGCTCGGCGTCACGTTCTTCCTGATCATCCGCGCCGCGGAGCGGTTCGCGCTTCGGAACCGGCCACTGGCAGCCCAGGGATGACCGATCAGCCGGGCGCCGCCGTCGTTCGCATCAGCGGGGTCGACAAGCTGTTTGGCGCCGAGGGTGGCACGATCACGACCGCCCTGCAGGGCATCAACCTCGACATCCGGCGCGGCGAGTTCCTGTCGCTGATCGGCCCCTCGGGCTGCGGCAAATCGACCCTGTTGCGCATCATCGGGGACCTCATCCAGCCAACGACCGGCACGGTGACAGTGAACGGCAAGCTGTGCGCTCTTGCGCGCCGCGATCGCGACTACGGGATGGTCTTCCAGGCCCCGGTGCTGTTCGACTGGCGGACCGTCGAGGACAACGTCAAGCTTCCGCTCGAGCTGATGGGCTGGGACAAGGCTCGTCGAGATGAACGGGCGCGGGAGATGCTTGGGCTCGTCGAGCTCGGCGACTTCATGCGCCACTACCCCTACCAGCTGTCGGGCGGCATGCAGCAGCGCGTGGCGATCGCGCGGGCCCTCTCGTTCCAGCCGTCGATCCTGCTGATGGACGAGCCGTTCGGCGCGCTTGACGAGATGACGCGCGAGCGGATGAACCAGGAAGTCCTGCGAATCTGGGAGCGCACCGGCATCACCGTGGTGTTCGTCACCCACTCGATCCCCGAGGCCGTCTTCCTCAGCTCTCGCGTCGTCGTGATGAGCGCGCGGCCCGGGAGGATCACCGACGTCATCGAGATCGACCTGCCCCGCCCACGCGACGTGGAGACCCGCGAGCAGCCGCGCTATTTCGAGCTCGTCACGGCGGTCCGTGAGGCGCTCCGGCGCGGAGGCGACCATGCCGAGCCCGGGCGTCCGGCCGTGGAGGACGTGGCGGCGGCCTCGGCCGACCGCACGATGGCCGAAGGCGGGATCGGATGAGCGTCGCCGCCACCGCGCCACGTGGCGTACCTGTCCCGCCCGCACGCTCGTCGCGCTGGGCACGGCGGATCCGTTTCTACGCGCCGACTGCCCTCGTCTTCGTCGCGACCATCGCGCTTTGGGAGGCCGCCGTCCGTTCCGGCGCCACCGGTCGCATCCCGCTGCCCGCACCGACGCAGATTGTCGAGGCGCTGGCAGAGAACTGGGCCGCCGGGCGCTGGCCGCTCGCCAAAGCCGCCGCCGCGACGCTGTTCGAGGCGGTCGGCGGTCTCATCATCGGGACCGTGGCGGGGGTCCTGGTGGCGTTCGCGACCGCCCGCTACGCGACTGCCCGCGAGTTGCTGCTGCCGCTGGCCATCGGAGCGAGCGCGGTCCCGATCATCGCCTTCGCCCCGCTCATGAACAACTGGTTCGGCGTCATCAATCCGCTGTCCAAGATGATGATGGTGGCGGTGCTGGTCTTCTTCCCGATCGTCGTCAACGTCACGCGCGGGCTCACCCAGGTAGAGCCTGCGGCGCTCGAGCTGATGCGCTCCTACGCCGCGTCGGAAGGGACGATTCTGCGGGTACTGCGCATCCCGAATGCCCTGCCGTACTTCTTCACGGGTTTGAAGGTCGCGGCGACGCTCAGCCTTATCGGGGCGATCGTCGGCGAGTATTTCGGCGGCTCGAGCGACGTGCTCGGTCGCGTCGTCGTGCAGAGCGCGAGTGCGCTCCGCTTCGACGTCACGTGGGCCGCCATCCTGCTCGCCGCCGCGACCGGCATCGCCTACTACCTGGTGATCGTCGCCATTGAACGACTCGTCATCCCGTGGCACGCCTCGATGCGTGCCAGCGAACCGTAGGAGGGAGATGCGCCCGTCATCCCGGCTGTGGGCGAGCCGTGTGGAGGAGCCGATCCCAGAGAGGGTCAATTCGAGGAGGAGACATGAAGCGATCGAGAACATTCCTGGCGCTGGCCGTGGGGGCCGGCTTCCTGTTCGCTGCCTGTAGCGGCAGCCCTGCATCGCAAGCACCCGCAGAGACGACCGATGTCCGGCTGCAGCTCCAGTGGGCGCCGCAGGCGCAGTTCGCCGGCTACTTCGCAGCGGCTGCCGAGGGCTACTACGAGGACGAGGGGCTGAACGTCACGTTCGTGCCGGCTGGTCCCGACATCATCCCGCAGGTGGCGGGCTCAGCGACGGACGGTCCCGAGTTCACGATCTCGTGGGTCCCGAAGGTCCTCGAGGCCAGGCTTGGCACGCCGCCGTCCGACCTCGTGAACATCGCGCAGATCTTCCAGCGCTCCGGCACGAAGTCGGTGTCGTGGAAGGACTCGAACATCACGAGTCCGGCCGACTTCGCCGGCAAGAAGGTCGGCGTGTGGGACTTCGGCAACGAGTTCGAGGTAACCGCGGCCGCGCGCAAGGCGGGGCTCGAGGTCGGCACCGACTTCGAAAAAGTCATCCAGGACTTCAACATGGCCCTGTTGCTGTCGCGCGACGTCGACGTCGCCGAGGCGATGATCTACAACGAGTACGCGCAGGTGCTCGAGACGATCAATCCCGACACCGGCGAGCTGTACAAGCCCGAGGACCTCAACGTCATCGACTACAACGCCGAGGGCACGGCCATGCTCCAGGACGCGCTCTTTGCACGAAAGGCGTGGCTCGACCAGGAGGGCAACACGGACGTCGCGACGCGCTTCCTCGAAGCGTCGTTCCGCGGCTGGATCTTCTGCCGCGACAACCCCGACAAGTGCATCGAGTACACCGTCGACCAAGGTTCGACGCTCGGCGCCGGTCACCAGGCGTGGATGATGAACGAGATCAACCCGCTGATCTGGCCCTCGCCGAACGGCATCGGCATGATGGACAAGGCACTCTGGGATCAGACCGTCGCCGTCTCCACCGAGGCCGGGATCATCCCCGAGGCCCCGCCGGCCGAGGCGTACCGCACGGATCTGGCCGAGGCGGCGCTCGCCAACATCACCGATGTTGACACCAAGGGCGCGGACTTCACGAAGGGGTCCGTCGAGGTCACCGAGGGCGGCAACTAGCTACCCGGCACGACCGACAAACGCAAACGGGCCGGCCCGCGAGGGGCCGGCCCGTTGGATTCGCTGGGGAAATCGTCAGCGGGGCAGGTCGTCGACGTCCTCGTCCTTGACTTCCTCCTCGGCCTTGTCGCCGAGGCCCGCGCCGGCACCGGCGCCGACCGCGCCACCGACGACGGCACCCGGAGGTCCGGCGATCGCGCCGCCGACCACCGCGCCGGTCACTGCGCCGGCGCCGCCGCCCGCTGCCGAGCCTGCCTCGTCGTCGCCCTCGGATGCCTCACCCGCGAGCGCCCCGCCGGCCGCGCCGATCACGCCGCCGATGACGGCGCCCGGAGGCCCGCCGACGACGGCGCCGATCGCCGCGCCACCGATGGCACCGGCACCCGCGCCGGCCGCCTCGGCGCCGACTTCGTGCTTGTCTTCGGCGCGGTCGTTGTTGAGGTCCCGGTCGAGGTCCGTGTCGAGATCTGTGCGATCAATCCGTTCGCGGTCATCCATGTAGGTCGCCTCCTAAGGCATCGGGACGCGTTGGTCCCTCGGTCGTTCGATCGTGCGGGACGCGGCATTGCGGCCCCGGTGGCTCGCGAGGCGCGGCCGTTGCGCGCGCAGGACGACTGCGCTCGCCGTGGTCGGTTGGGAGCGGTCCGGTCGACATCGGCAGGCTTCACGGTCGGGGTCAACCGGAGTAGCGTCCCTCCCGACGGGCGTCGCGGGACGGCAGAGCACGATGAGGGGATCGAGGGTGAACGAGACCGAGTCCACTCCCGCAGCGGCCACCCCAGCATATGTGGCGCTCGATCCAGGGGTTGTCAAGCCCTCGGTCGCGAACGCACCGTCCGGCCGCAACCGCCTGGTCATCATCTCGCGGACGACCCTGATCATGCTGTTCGTCGCCGCGCTGGCCGTCCTCGGCATGGGCGTGCTCGTCGTCATCCGGGGCGACCCGCCCGAGGTCGACGGCTGGCTGCGCTACCTGTTCGGTCGCGTCTTCGGCGTCGTCGCCCTCGGCCTCGCGGTCGTCCTGGGCGTCCCCTCGGGGATCGGCCTGTGGGCGATGGCCGGGTCGACGGCACCGGACGCCGTGCCGGCATTGCCCAGGACGCCGCGTCGCATCCTCGCCGGCGTGGCCGCGGTGACGGTTGCCGTGACGGCGGTGGTGCTCCTGGTGACCGGCAGCGCGGCGCTCATCCTCAACCTGGGCCTGCTTGGCATCGTCGGCCTCGGGGCGTTCGGTCTCGCCGGCGCCGTGGCGTTCTCGCCGCACCGCTGGCGAGCCATCCTGTCCGGTGTCGCGCTGGTCCTCCTGGCGGTCGCGAGCGCCTGGGTTTTGGGCGGGGCGTTCGTGGGAACGCCGGGCGCCTAGCCGGAGCGCTCCATCCGCCCTCGATTGCTGGCGCCACCGAACCAGGTGAACAGGTCGAACGTGACGGCGATCGCGAGCCAGAAGTAGTCGAACCCGTTGATCCCGCCGGGAGCGACCGCGACGTACATCAGCGTCGTCCACGGCAGGAGCAGGAATCCGAGGAACGGCCACAGGAAGGTGTCGAAGGCCGCGCCCCAGCGGATCGGCTCAACGAGCCACCACACGAGGATCGCTGCCCTCGGGCCGAAGGCGAACAGGATCGCAACTGCGCAACACATCGATCGGGGCTCCTCGTCAGATTCGCCCGGCCCAGATCCCGGCAGGCTCGAACCGCAGCGGGACGTCGACGAGGATCAGCTCCGAGGTCTCGTCGCGCGCGGATGGACAGCGAGGGCTGGTCGGTAACCTTTGCCGCGTCACCGGTGCGGACGGCCTCGCCGTCGAACGTGGCCGCGCCGTCGATGAGGTAGGCGTAAACGCCGCGTCCATCGCCGATCGGGTGGGTCACTTCCGTCCCGGGCTCCAGCCGCGCCACGTGGACGGAGGCGTCCTGGTGGATCAGCACCACGTCACCGCCCTCCGGGCCGATGGCCTTGAGCAGCCGATTCGTCCGGTCCTCGGTCGAGAAGACGCGCTGCTCGACCGCCGGTGGCAGACCGCCGGTGTCGGGCAGGATCCAGATCTGGATGAACCGCATCGGCTCGTCCTTCGAGGCGTTCAGCTCGGAATGCAGCGCGCCCGAACCAAGGGTCATGCGCTGGACGGACCCGGCCGGCAGCGGCCCGAACGGCCCGCCGACGTTGTCCTCGTGCCCGAACGTGCCTTCGACCACGTACGTCAGACCTTCGACGTCGCGATGTGGATGGAGCGGCCAGACCGCGCCCGGGATCAGTCGATCGTCGTTGAACACGCGCATCGCACCGAACGAATCGTTCTCGGGGTCGCGGTATTGGTCGAACGAGAAGTGCCAGCGGGCGCGGAACCAGCCACCCTCGGTGTCGTAGATCTCGGCGTCGCGCCGAATGTCGATCGTCATGGTTCCCTCTAACCGGATCAGTCCTGCGCGGCCGGTGCCGAACTGGCGGTCGCCGGCGTCGCCGAGGCCGGGCATGATGTAGCCCTTGTCGTTGAGCTGGCGGTCGAGCGCCGCGCAGTGGATGGCGACGTCCGGGTGGGCCGCGCTGACCGCCTCGACGCCCTCCGGCGCCGCGATCAGGTTGACCAGCTTGATCCGGACCGGCTGGACGGCGCCCCATTTCTTGAGCACCTCGATCGCGGCCGTGGCCGAGCCGCCGGTCGCCAGCATCGGGTCGAGGATGAGGCACAGGTCGACGGTCGCGGAGTCGGGCAGCTTGTTGTAGTACTCGACCGGGCGGAGCGTTCGTTCGTCGCGGAACAGCCCGAGGTGCCAGACCTGGGCGGTCGGCATCAGCTCCAGCATCGCGTCGACCATGCCGAGCCCCGCGCGCAGGATCGGCACGAGCCCGATCCGCTCGCCCAGCTCGCCGGCCTCGGTGTCCTCGAGCGGGGTTGTCACCGTGATCGGCGAGACGCGCACGTCCTGCAGGGCCTCGTAGCCGAGCAGCCACGACAGCTCGCGCACGACCTCCCGGAACTTCTTCGGCTCGGTCTTCTCGTCGCGCAGGATCGCGAGCTTGTGGAGGACGGCCGGATGCCGCGACACGTGGAGATTCGGGGCGGGCACGGGGACCTCCGGGCGGCGAAATCGGAACCAGCGGGGACGGTCCGCAGCATCGTAGCAAAGGCACCGCTGCGGCCTGTCCGCAGGATGACAACAGATTTCGATTGACGGGGTGGCAATGCGGGAAGTAGCGTCCGATCCGCGGCCGGGTGGGGGTCGCCGGATGGCTCGACGCAGTGCCCGCGTCAGGTTGCCCGGCCGATGATCATCCCGGCCGTACTCCGTTTCCCGCGGTATGCTCGGGCTCCCTGCAGCAGGAGACCGAATCGCTCCGTGACCGCCACGGCAGCCCGCCCTCGCAAAGCCGGCGCGAAAACCAGGATCGTCCCCCCGATCCTCGTCCGCCAGGTGCGCAACGGCATCGAGGAGAGCGTGCACCGCGGCGACATCGTCGAGGTCGATGCGACCGGCCGCGTGCTGCGGGCCATCGGTGACGTCGAGCGGGTCGTGACGCTTCGATCGACCGTCAAGCCGTTCGGGCTGGTGGCCCTCGTCGAGGCCGGTGGCATCGAGGAGTTCGACCTGGATCCCGCCGAGCTGGCGATCATGGCCAGCTCCCATTCAGGCGAGGATCTCCACGTCCGAACGCTGCAGGGTGTGTTCCGCCGCGCCGGCGTCAGCCAGTCGCTGCTCTCGTGCGGCGTCGAGGGGATGCCGCTGGATGCGTTGACGGGCGCCCGGCTGGCACGGGACGGCGAGCGGCCCGGACCGATCCGCCACATGTGCTCCGGGCAGCACTCGGTGTACCTGCTGCTCGCACGGCTCAAGGGCTGGGACCCCGCCAACTACTGGACCGATGAGCACCCTGCACAGCAGGCATACCGAACAGCGGTCGCGCGCGCGTACGACACCCCGCCGGCCCGCCTCCGGACCGCGATCGACGGCTGCGGCCTGCCGACCTACGCCTTCCCGCTGCGCGCAGTGGCCCGCGCGTTTGCGCTCCTTGCCGATCCCGCGGCGATCCCGTCGTCGGATCCTCGAAGCTCGCTCAGCCCGGCGCTGCTGAAGATCCGCGACGCGATGCTGGCGAACCCGGAGATGGTCGGCGGTCGCCACGACCGGCTGGACACGTCCCTGATGAAGGCAGCGCCCGACAGGCTCGTCAGCAAGTCCGGGATGGAGGCGCTGCGCGGCGTAGCGATCCTCCCCGGTCCCCGTGTCGGCGTTCACGAGGAGGCGGCGTCGGGTCTCGCGGTGAAGATCGAGGATGGCGACGGGTTCGACCGCGGGACATGGGCGGCCTCGGTCGAGGCGCTGCGGCAGGCCGGCGCGCTCGACGACCAGGCGATGCGCTTCCTCGCCCATTACCACCGCCCGCCGTCACGTGACCCACACGGCCGGCTCGGTGCCGAGGCGATCCCCGAGTTCGAGCTCGCCCCGATCGGCGAGCTGAGCCGCTGAGGGTCGGAGCGGGTCGCCGGCATGGCCTTCGTCCACGATCCGTACCGGGTGCTCGGGCTGCCTCGTGGCGCCTCGCTCGACGAGGTCAAGCGGGCGTATCGCCGGCTCGCGAAGCAGCACCATCCCGACTCCGGCGGCCAGCGAACGCTTGCGCGCTTCCTCGAGATCCAGGCCGCCTACGAGCAGCTCGTCGGTGGGGGGCCGGGCGGTCCCGTCGGCCAGCCCGGGTCCGCCGGCCCGCGGACGCCGTGGCAGGCGGACGCGGCGCGCGCCGACGCGACAAGGCGGGCATACGGGACGCGCCCTCGTCGAACCGGGACAGCGCGAGACGGCGCTGGCGCGAGCGGGCCGTCGAGCAGCCGCCGATCGCCGCCGTCCGGTGAGCCCCGCCGGCCGGAGGCGGACAAGCGGCGCGGCCCGCGCAAGGCAACGCTCGGCTCCACCAGCTACGACGAGGCCGTCGACCAGCCGTTCGACCCCGACTGGACCGGCAGCAGCTGGTACGGCACGACGTCCGGCACGTACTGGACCCTCAACCCGCGCGAGTACGCAGATCCGCGCAAGCACGGACCGGAGTACCAGGCACGGGCGCGCCGCGCCGCCGCCGACGATCCGGAAGGACCCGACGTCGAGCCCGACCTCGCCTCCGAGCCGGAGTCCGATCCCCAGCCCGAGACCGAGTCCGCCGGGGAGCCGGCACCAGAGCCGGCACCAGAGCCGGAGCCGGAGCCTGCGGACGTCAGCACCGGTGCGGGACCCGGATGGCGACCAGCCGCCGAAACGTTGGCAGGGTCCGACTGGTCGGCCACGCCTGGCTCGATTGACGAGGCGACGCGAAGCCACGGCTCCGCCGCTCCGCCGTGGCCCGGTGACGGCCGCCCTCCACCCCGCGGCGATGGAGGAATCGGGGCAGCGCCGTTCGATCCCGGCGCCGTGCTCCCGAACCTCGTGCGCATGTTCGATCCGCGGACCCGGCGACGGCCGGCGGCCCGCCTCGCGCTGGCGCTTGCCGGCGGCATCCCGGTCTGTCTGTGGCTCGCCTGGCTGCTCGGCGAACTGACCGGCTGCGGTCGCTTCGCGGCATCGTGCGAGCCACGGATGATGTGGGTCGCGTGGCTCGCCGGCATCGTCCTCGTCGGCGTGCTCGTGCTGCTGCCCGCCATTGCTGCCGTCCTTGCCGCCGGCGCGGTTGGAGCGCTCGCGGTGGCGGTTCCGGCCACCTTCATCCTCGCCGCGACCGGCGGGGCGCGGGTGCCGGACCAGAGCGCCCTGGTCCTCGGCGTCGCGCTGATGGCCGGTTGGCTCGTCGGCGTGAGTGTCACCACCAGTCGCTGGCTGCGCAGTTCGAGGCGGCCCGGTCCCGTATCCTGAGGCCATGCCCCGCCGCCAGGACCCCCGCGACCTCTCGTCCGCGGCCCAGGAATATCTCCTCGCGCTGCGCGTGATGGCCGCCGACGGATCGAAGGTGACCGCCGCCCAGGTTGCGCGGCATCTTGGCGTCACCACGCAGGCCGCGAGCGAGATGTTCCGCCGGCTCGTTGCCGACGGGCTCGTCGCACACGCGGACAACCGGGAACTGCAGCTGAGCACGGCCGGCCGCGCGGCCGCGGATACGATCTTCCGGCGCCACGCGCTGATCGAATGGTTGCTGTCGTCGGTCGTCGGGCTCGGCTGGGCCGAGTCGGACGAGGAGGCGATGCGCCTCCAGGGCGCGATTTCGCCCCGGGTCGAGGCACGGCTCGACGAGATGCTCGGTCACCCCGAGACGTGTCCGCACGGCAATCCCATCGACGCCGCGATCGCGGCGCGCCGTCCCAGGGGCATCCCGCTCAGCGAGATCGAGGCAGGCGAGCGAGCCACCGTCTACCGCATCACCGAGGAGGCAGAGGAGGACGCGGGCCTGCTGTCCTACCTCGAGGCTCGGGCGCTGCGCCCCGGTGCCCACATCACGGTCCTCGCTCGCTCCGGGTCGCTCGATTCGCTCACGCTCGAGGGTCCGCGGGGGCGCGCCACGCTGGGACTGCATCCCGCGGCGCTCGTCCACGTCCTCCGCGGGGAGGCGGATCCGGCGCTCTTCCACACGGTGCCGACCGCCGCAACCTGAGGGCGCGCGACCGCGGACTTGCTAGGCTTCGGGCATGGCAGACGTCCGGGTGCGCATCGCACCGAGCCCGACCGGCCCGCTCCACATCGGGACGGCGCGCACGGCGCTCTACAACTACCTCCATGCCCGCCACGTCGGCGGGACGTTCATCCTGCGCCTCGAGGACACCGACCAGGCACGCTCCTCGATCGCGTACGAGAAGGACATCCTCGACGGACTGCACTGGCTCGGCCTGACCTGGGACGAGGGTCCCGAGGTGGCCGGCGACGCGGCGCGGGGCCCGCACGCGCCGTACCGCCAGATGGAGCGCCTGCCGCTCTATGCCGAGGCGGCCGAGCGCCTGCTCGCCGAGGACAAGGCGTACCCGTGCTACTGCACGCCGGATGAGCTGGCCGCCGAGCGGGCCCGCCAGGAAGCCGCGAAGGAGCCGCCGCGCTACTCGGGACGGTGCGCCAATCTCACGACGGCGGAGCGCGCGGCATTCGAAGCCGAGGGCCGCCGCCCGGCCATCCGCTTCCGCGTGGGCGAGGGGACCGTCGCCTTCGACGACGTCGTCCGCGGCCACGTCGAGTTCGACGTGGCGAACCTCGGCGGCGACTTCGTCATCGTGCGCGCCGACGGCTCACCGCTCTACCACTTCACGGTCGTGGTCGACGACGCGGCGATGGGGATCACGGACGTGATCCGCGGCGAGGACCACCTGTCGAACACGCCGAAGCACATCCTCCTGTTCCGGGCGCTCGGTCACGAGCTGCCGCGCTTCGGCCACCTGCCGCTGATCCTCAACCCGGACCGCTCGAAGATGAGCAAGCGCAAGAGCCAGACCGCGCTGAGCGACTACCTCGCCCAGGGCTTCATCCGCGAGGCGCTCGTCAACTACCTCGCGCTCCTCGGCTGGGCGACCGGCACGGAGGAGGAGATCCTCGGACTCGACGAGATCGTCGAACGGTTCGACATCGCCGAGGTCCACAAGGGCGGTGCCGTGTTCGACCGCGAGCGGCTGGAGTGGCTCAACGGCCAGTGGATCCGGCGCCTGTCGCCGGACGAGCTCATCGACCGTTTGCGCCCCTTCGTGACCGCGGAATTCGATGCCGGCCGCGTTGATCGGATGCCGTCCGACGAGGAGCTCGCAGCGCTCCTGCCGGTCGTCCGCGACCGGCTGCCGACGCTGGGCGCGATCGGTGACCTGGTGGGGTTCCTGTGGGTGGACCGCCTCGCGGTCGACCCTGAGCTCCTCGTCCCGAAGCGATGGGACGTCGCGACGACCCGCGAGGCACTTGCCGCGGCCGCCGAGACGATCGCCGCCGTCCCGGCCGTCGTGTTCGAGGCCGACGAGCTCGAGCCGCCGCTCCGTGCCCTGGCCGATGGGCGCGGCTGGAAGGCCGGCGACCTGTTCATGGCGATCCGCGTGGCGGTCACCGGGCGGACGGCGACCCCGCCGCTGTTCGACACGCTCGTCGCCCTCGGGCGGGACCGGACGCTCGAACGGATGCGCGGCGCGATCGACGTGCTCGAGCGGTCGCCGGCGACCGTTGACGGGACGTGAACGGCGCGTTAACGAACCCCGAAGATGCTGTGCCACGGATGGCACGCACGATCCTCGTCGTGGACGACGAGCCGACGCTACGCGAAACGGTCGTCGACGCGCTCGAGGCGGACGGCTTCCGCGTGATCGCCGCGGCCGACGGGCGTGAGGCGCTGGCGCGCTTCCGCGCCGACCAGCCCGACCTCATCCTCCTCGACCTGATGCTCCCGGAGCTGTCCGGCGTCGAGGTCTGCCGGATCATCCGCGCCGAATCGGGCGTCCCGATCGTGATGCTCACTGCCAAGGACTCGGAGCTCGACAAGGTCGTCGGGCTCGAGCTCGGGGCGGACGACTACGTCACCAAGCCTTTCAGTCTGCGCGAGCTGTCGGCCCGGATCCGGGCTCTCTTCCGCCGCGCCGAGCAGGCCGCGATGACCGGGAAGCCGCCCGCGAACGTGGAGATCGGGGACGTCCAGGTCGACCTCGGCGGCCACCGGCTGCTGCGCGACGGCGTGCCGCTGCCGGTGAAGCCGAAGGCCTTCGAGCTCCTGGCGTTCCTCCTGCGTCACCCGGGACAGGTGTTCACCCGGGACCAGCTGCTCGAGCGGGTGTGGGGCTACGACTACGCGGGTGAGACGCGCACGGTCGACGTGCACATCCACTGGCTGCGCAGCCAGCTCGAGGGCGACCCGTCCGCGCCCCAGTTCATCCACACCGTCCGCGGCGTGGGGTACGTCTTCCGCCGCCCGGCCTGAGGGAGCTGGCCTGAGGGAGCTGGCGGTCGCGCGCCTTTTCCTCGTGATGCAACTTCCCGGCATATCGCACTGCATGGGAGCGTGCCGGGACGCCCCCGGGTGATGCCGAGAAGTCGCATCGCGGGAAGGAGCAACGTTCCCGGCGAACGAGCAGCGCGAACGTTGACGTGACGATAGCGTGCCGTTGACAGGCCGACGCCACCGTTTGCACATGCCAGTCGCCGTACGCCGTCACAGCGATCCGTCGATCGGCTCCTCGCTGTCCGCGGTACTCCTCCCGACGGATGGCACTCGCGTTCACGTCCAGCCGCCGGCGCCCGGGGGGACGCTGGCGGCTGAGGCGCTCCGCCTCCGACGTCGGCTCGCCGATCCGGCCACGCTGCCGGCTGCCTGGTCCGAGCCGGCGTTCGTGCGTGAGGTCGCACTGGTCAGGGCCCACCTCGCGCCGATCCGCAGCCGCGCCGGACTGGCCGCCTCGTTCTCCCGAGAGGCGTTCCACGTCGGTGCCCGCCGACGAGGTTGGCGAGGCCCCCGGCGCGGTGCGGGTCGCCTACGCGCTCCGCTGGCTGGAGCTCGGCTCCGGGCGGGCGTGGCCGTCCTGGCCGCCCCTCGTCGTCGCCGGATCACCACCCTTCGACTGACGCGGACGGCCGGACTCGGTGCCCGGCCGCTATCCTTCGCGCCATGCGCCTGTCCGAGCTGTTCTTCACGACGCCTGCGCGACGATCCCGCCGACGCGGAGATGCCGTCGCATCGGCTGCTGCTCCGCGCCGGCTACGTCCGCCAGCTCGGTTCGGGGATCTATTCGCTGCTGCCGCTCGGCTACCGGGTCAACAAGCGGGTCGAGCAGGTCATCCGCGAGGAGATCGACCGCGATCGGCGGGCAGGAGATGGAGATGCCGGTCGTCCACCCGGCCGAGGTGTGGCAGGCGAGCGGGCGCTACGACGACGATCGGGCCCGAGATGGCCCGCTTCAAGGACCGCGGCGAACGCGACATGGTCCTCGCGATGACCCACGAGGAGGTCGTCGCCGATCCTGCTCGCGCGACATCGTCCAGCGCTACCGCCAGCTGCCGATGATCGTCTACCACTTCCAGACGAAGTTCCGCGACGAGCCGCGCTCGCGCGGCGGCCTGATCCGCGTCCGCGAGTTCGTGATGAAGGACTCGTACAGCTGCGACCGCGACGAGGCCGGGCTCGACGTCGAGCTACTGGCACGCACCACGCGGCCTACGACGCGGATCTTCGAGCGGCTCGGGCTCGAGGCGATCCCGGTCGGCTCGGACGTCGGGATGATGGGCGGCAGTCGCGCGCCCACGAGTTCATGGTCCTCAACCCGGCTCGGCGAGGACACCCTCGTCCTGTGCGACGACGTGCGACTACGCCGACAACCAGCAGATCGCGGTCGTCGCGCAAGCCCGCGCCCGCGAGCCCGAGGACCTCGCTGCCGATGGAGGAGGTCGAGACGCCGGGCACGACGACGATCGCGACGCTCGCCGCCTTCCTCGGCATCGCCGAAGTCGAAGACCGCCAAGGCGGCGTTCTTCGTGACCGGCGACGGCCGGCTTCGTCGTCGCCATCGTCCGCGGCGACTACGACGTCAACGAGACGAAGCTGGCCAACGCGCGTCAAGGCCGTCGGTGGCACTGCGGCCGGCGACGGTCGAGGAGATCAGGGCAGCGCGGCATGGAGGCGGGCTACGGCTCGCCGATCGGCGCGCCGCGATGCCGTCGTCGTCGTCGACGAGCTCGTCGCCCGCTCGCCGAACCTTGTCGCCGGCGCCAACCGGGTGGGCTGGCACGTCCGGAACGTGAACGTGCCCGCGCGACTACGCGCCGGACCATCATCGCCGACATCACGAACGCCCGCGAGGGCGATCCCTGCCCGAATCGGCGACGGCGACGCTGATCCTGCGCAACGGGATCGAGGTCGGCAACATCTTCAAGCTCGGCACCGACTTCACGGACGCGTTCGGGGCGACGTACCTGGGCGAGGACGGCGAGCGGCACACCCGATCGTCATGGGCTCGTACGGCATCGGCCTCGGCCGCAACGTGGCCTGCATCGTCGAGGCGCACCACGACGACAAGGGCATCGCCTGGCCGCCCGAGGTCGCTCCCTACGCCGCGCACCTCGTCGAGATCGGCGCGGCGCGCGAGCCGCGCGTGTCGGAGGTCGCCGAGCACCTCCATGCGATCGCGGCCGAAGCCGGGCCCGAGCGCGAGATCCTGTGGGACGACCGCGACGAGTCGCCCGGCGTCAAGTTCACCGACGCCGAGCTGCTCGGCATGCCCTGGATCCTGACCGTGTCGCCCCGCTCGCTGGCCGCCGGCGGGGTGGAGGTGACCGAACGCGCGACCGGTGCGCGCTCGACCCAACCGGTCGAGACGGTCGAGGCATTCCTGCGGGGCGACGCCGCGAGCCCGGTCCGGGACGAGGTCCCCGCGTAGCATTCCGGGCATGGCCCCGCGTCCGCTGCTGCCCGCCGACGACCTCTACGCGCGACTCGAGGTCCCGGCCGACGCGACCCCGGAGGCGATCGAGATCGCCTGGCGAGCGCTGCTCCGACGTCATCACCCGGACGTGGCCGGGCCGGACGGTCTCGCCCCCGCCACGGCGATCAATGTCGCGCACGACTGGCTGAGCGACCCGGAACTCCGCGCCCGATACGACCTGGAGCGCGGGATCCGGACCGGCCGGCGAGGGCGCGCAGCCGGCTGGGACGACCTCGGTGGACCTGCTCGTTCGACGGCCCGCTCCCGGCCGGTCGCCCGCCGTGCCCCACCCGATCGGGGAGCGGCGCTCGCCGCATTTCTCGAGCGCGTGACGCGGCTGAGCGCCGATGAGCTGGACCGGCTCGATTGCGCGGGCGCGACACCGATCGCGTTCGTCGCCTCGATCGAGCGCTTCCTGTCGAAGGAGCAGCGCGCCGCGGTGGCCACGGTCGAGGCGGATCTCAGCACCCGTCTCCCCGAATCGTCGTGGCAGCGTCCGCACGTCCGCGACGCCGTGCTCGGCGCGGCACTGGAGCACGTGCTGGGCGAGTTCCTCGACGAGCATCTCGACGAACCGTTCCGTGGCCGGGTCCGCGAGCGCCTGACGCGCGGCTGGGACGCGGCCGTTGGCCAGCCACGATACGGGCCGGCCGGGGCCGACGTGGAGGCCCTCATCCGGCGCGTCGAGCTGCTCACGCCGGCCGAGGTGCGCTCGCTGGCGGCGGCCGGCACGCCCGAGGTGCTGGACGCGGAGCCGTGGCCCGCCGACACGACGCCCGAGGACGACGAGGCGCTGCGCGTGTCGTCGGTCCTCGCCGCGCGCGACGTCGCTCGCGTGGTCGGCGACCGCTCGCTCGACCGGGCCACGCATGAGCGAGCGCGGCTGTCGGCGGCCCGCCTCGCCCACCTCGTCGTCCTCCGCTCAAGCTACCCCGCCACGGAATGGGAACGCCTGACGCGGCCGTGGCGATCGCTGCTCAGCGAGGATCGACGGCGGCAGCCCTCGGTCCAGCGCCGCCGCTGACGCACCGACCTGGCGCGCCCGCCCGGCGCGTGTGCGATGCTCGGGCCGTGGATCCCTGGCCCGTCATCGCGATCGCGCTGGCGATCGGGTTCGTCGTCGCGCTCCTCGCGCATCACCGGGCGGACGCCACCCTGCGGAGGGTGCGAGCGCTGTCGGGGGTCGGGCCGGAGGGTGACCCGATCTTCGGCGTTGAACAGCTCCGCGCCGACAACGCGCGGCTCGAGCGCGATCTTGCGGATCAGGCCAACGACCGCCAGTTCCTCGCCGACCTCGTGGACATGGCCGTCGTCGACCTCGACCCGAGGCTGGAGGTGGTGTACGCGAACGCTGCGGCGCATGCGCTCGTCGATCGACCCCCCGGGACGCTGCTGGGCCTGGACCTCCTGGAGGTGTTCCTCGACCCGCAGATCGAGGCGCTCGCGCGGACGGCCCTCGACCAGGGCAACGCCGCCGGCGAGGTCCGCCTGCGAGGCGCCGACGGCCCGGCCCTGCTCGTCCGCGCCCGGCGCTCGACTGCGGGCGGCGTGTGGCTCGTGCTGGCGGACGTCAGCGAGCTGCGCCGGCTTCAGCAGATCCGGGCCGAGTTCATCGACAACCTGTCGCACGAGCTGCGAACGCCGCTGACGACCGTCGGGCTGCTGGCCGAGACGCTCAGCCGTGACGCGGACGCCGCCGGGAAGGCCATTCCCCCGAAGATGCGCGACCGGATCGCCAAGATCGAGGTCGAGACCGGCCACCTGGTCCAGATGGTCAGCGAGATCATGGACCTCTCGCGCATCGAGAGCGGCACCGGGCTCACGCTCGTCGACGATCTCGATCTCGGTCGGCTGGCGACGGCCTCGGCCGAACGGTTGCGCCTCTTCGCGGAGCGACAGGGCGTGACGCTGCGAGTCGACGTCCCGCCCGGGCTGCCGCACACGCGGGGCGACGAGGCACGCCTTGGGCAGGTGTTCGTCAATCTCCTCCACAACGCGGTCAAGTTCAGCCCGAGCGGCAGCGAGGTCGTGATCGGCGTTCGTCCCGCGGACCGGGAGCTGGTTGCATCCGTGCAGGATCATGGGATCGGCATCCCGCGGGCCGCACAAGCGCGGATCTTCGAACGCTTCTACAAGGTCGACCGGGCACGGGTGCGCGGGGAGGCCCCCGGGGGAACCGGCCTCGGCCTGTCGATCGCCCGGCACGTCGTCGAGCAGCACGGCGGCCGGATCTGGGTCGAGTCGACCGAGGGGGACGGCTCGACCTTCTCCTTCGCCCTGCCCCTTGTCCCGGAGGAGCCCTGACCGGTGGACCAGCTGCACGTCGCGACCCTGAACCTGCGCAACCTGGCCGACCGCTGGGACGAGCGCCTGCCGCTCCTCCTCGCCGACATGGCGGCGCTGCAGCCCGACCTGCTCGGTCTCCAGGAATGCGTGTATCCGCTCCAGCAGGACCGGCTGCTCGGCGCGGCCGGGGCCGCTCACTACCGGGCGGTTCGTGGCTGGGCGGGTCGGCCGGAGTACGGCAACAGCATCCTCGTCCGCGAGCCCCTGGCTGCCTCCGAGCCGGAGCGCGTCGATCTCGGGCGGGACCGGTCCGCCCATCGGGTGCACATGACGTTGCCGCACGGCGCCGGCGTCACGTTCGCGGTCACGCACCTCCATCACCTTGTTCCCGATGCGGCCGTGCGCGATGAGCAGGCGGCCGCGCTGCTCGACTGGCTCGACGGGGCGGGTGACGGATGGCGCCACGATCGTCGTGGGCGACTTCAACGCCGATCCGGCCGAGCCGGCGTACGCCCGGATGACCGGCGCCGGCTTCCGCTCCGCCTACGCGGAGGCGAACGGCGCGGAGCCGGCGGTCACGTGGCCGAGCGGTCTGCAGGGTCCGGCGATCGACGACGATGGCGATCCCGGCTGTCTCGACTACATCTGGGTTCGCGGCCCGATCCGCGTGATGAGCGCCCGGCTGGCGTTCGACCGCCCGGCCGTGGACGATCCGGGTCTCTACCCGAGCGACCACGTGGGCGTCGCGGCGCGGGTCGAGATCGGGTAGGGAGGTCGTCCGGGTGACCGATTCGGCAGACCTGGTCATCGTCGGCGGCGGGACGATCGGCGGCTGGGCGTCGGTGTTCGCGAAGGCCGCGGGCCTCGGGCGCGTCGTCGTCCTCGAGCGCGGCCTCGTCGGGATGGGTGCCTCGTCCCGCGCGGCGGGCATCGTCCGGGCGCAGGGCGGCACGCCGGCCACGGTCGCCCTCGGCCGCTGGACCGTCGAGTTCTACCGCGGCCAGCAGGCGGCCTACGGGACGGATTCGGGCTTCCGCGAGCTCGGCTACCTGATCCTCGCGGTGACCGACGACGACGAACGGGCCGGGCGCGAGCGCGTCGCGATGCAGCGGGGCGAGGGGCTCGACGTCCGCTGGCTCTCGCGCGAGGAGGCCGTCGAGGCCGTCCCGACGCTCGCGCCGACCGGCCATCGCGGGGGCAGCTTCCTGGCCACCGACGGCGCGATCGACCCGCCGCGGAACGTCCGGGCGTACTCGCTCGCGATGCAGGCAGCGGGCGTGGAGCTGCGCGAGCGGACGGCGTTCCGGGGGCTTCGCCTCGACGGATCCCGGGTGGTCGGGGTCGAGACCGACGCCGGCCCGATCGCGACCGAGCGTGTCGCTGCTGACCGGTGGCCCGTCGCTGCGCGAGGTCGGCCGGCTGGCCGGACTGCGGATCCCGGCCGGCGCGGCACGCCATTCGGTCGCGGTGCTCGAGGCCCACGAGTCGTTCTCCGTCGAGCGCATGCCGATGGTGTTCGACATCGGCGCCGGGCTGTACTGGCGGCTCGAGGAGGGCGGGCTCCTGTTCGGCTGGAGCGACCCCGACGAGCAGCCCGGCGAGGCACGCTCCATCGACTGGGCCGCCTTCGAACGCTGGCGTGAGCGGCTGGCGAGCTTCGTGCCGCTGACGCGCGACCTCGGCGTCCGCCGCGTGTGGAGCGCCACGATCGACTACACGCCCGACCATCTCCCGATCCTCGGCCCGGCGGTCACCCCGGACGGCGACCGCATCGACGGCGTCACGATCGCCTCGGCGGGAGGGCACGGGATGATGTGGGGGCCGGCGGTCTCGCGCGTCGCGGTCGACCTCGCCCTTGACGGGACGACGTCGCTGATCGACGTCACGGACCTCGGCCTGGACCGCTTCGATGCCGAGGGGCGCAGCCGCCTGGCCGCGGACCCGATCGCCCTGCCGTTCCCGCGCAACGGCCGACTGAGGATCAGCCGGACTTCAGGAGATCGGGTGGCACGAGCCAGCGCAGGTCGCCGCGGCCGGGCCCCGCCGGGCGGTCGACGTCGATCCGCGCCAGTGCACCCTTCTTCATCTCCACGTTGCGTACACCGCACAGCGACTGGAGGAGCGACGAGAAGTCCGGGTCGTGGCCCACGAGCACGGCCCGCCGTGGATCGCCGGCGTCGCGCAGGATCGCCTCCACATCCGAGACGTCAACCCCGCTCGCGAGCCGCTCGTCGAGCGTCACCGGCACGCCGAGCCGGCCCGCGACGATGTCGGCGGTCTGCGAGGCGCGCAGCTTCGGCGAGCTGAGGATCGCGTCTGGCCGGAAGCCGATCCCGGCGATGAACCGCCCGAGCCGCTCGGACTGCTTCTCGCCCTTCGGCGAGAGCGGCCGGGCCGCGTCGGGGCCGTCCCACTTCTCCGGATCGCCGGCATCCGCGTGCCGGACGAGGTACAGCTCGACGACGTCGGTCACGGGGTCAGCATACCGAACGGTCGGGTCGCTTCAGGCGATCGTGGTCGCGTCAACCTCGGAGCGGTGCTTGCGTGCGAGCGGGATGAACGCCCCGATCCGCTCGCTGATCTGGATGAACACCCGTCGGAAGACCGCGAGGCGCTCCTCCTCGGTGCCCTCCGCTTCGGCCGGGTCCTCGTAGCCCCAGTGCAGCGATTCGTGGACGCCGGGGAACACCGGGCATTCCTGGCGAGCCTCGTCGCACACGGTGATCACGTAGTCGAAGGTCTGGCCGAGATACTCCTCGACCGACTTGGAGCGCGCCCACGAGGCGTCCAGGCCCGCGTCCCCGAGCACGCGCAGCGTGAGCGGGTTGACCCCTTTCGGGTGCGTGCCGGCGCTGTGGACCTCGAACGCCTCGCCGCCCTTCGATCGGAGGAGCGCTTCGGCCATCAGGCTTCGCGCCGAGTTGCCCGTGCAGACCACCAGCACCCGGATGCGCTCGTCGTCGCCTGTCACGGGTTCAGGTCCTCCACCTCGCCGCTCGCGAGGAAGACGACGTCCTCGGCGATGTTGGTGACCCGGTCGCCGATCCGCTCGAGGTAATGGGCCGCGAGGAGGATGCGCATCCCTCGCTCCACGTTGTCCGGATCGGCTCGCATGAGCTCGATCAGCTCGGCGAACGTCTTGTGGTACAGCGCATCGATCTCGTCGTCGCCGGCCGCGACCGTCCTCGCCTGGTACTGGTCGATGTCGACCAGCGCGCGGAGGATGCCGTGGACCAGCTCGGCCGCCAGCTCGCCCATGCGTGGCAGGTCCACGTACTCCTTGAGCGGCGGCTCCGGTGCGAGCTTGCGAGCCTGCTTGGCCACCGACGCGGCGTGGTCGCCCATCCGCTCCAGCTCGTACGTCACGTGATCGAGCGAGAGCAGGAAGCGCAGGTCGCGGGCGACCGGCTGCTGGGTGGCGATCGTCCGCGAGATCTGGGTGGACACCGCGCGTTGCGCCTCGTTGATCCGGCCGTCGCCGACGATCACCGCGAGCGCCGCCTCGGCGTCGTGGTTGCGCAGCGCGGCGATCGCGGCGCGGATCGCGTCCTCGACCAGCGCTCCCATGCGCAAAACATTGAGCTTGATCTCGCGTTGCTCGCGGTCGAGCGGCTCGCGTGGTGGGTGGGTCTCGCTCGAGGTCGGCGGGCCTTCAGCCGCCGCCAGCAGCTCGTCGAGTTGATCGTTCAGCGCTTCGGCCGTGGCGCGCTCCGGGTCGGTCATGTCGTTCGGCTCCTCCGGCGTCAGCCGAACCGACCGGAGACGTAGTCCTCGGTCAGCTGGTTCTGCGGGTTCGTGAAGATTTCCAACGTGTCGGCCTGCTCGACGACGAACCCGGCGCGATCCTCGGCCATCGTCATGAAGACGGTCCGGTCGGATGCCCGCGCCGCCTGCTGCATGTTGTGGGTCACGATGACGATCGTGTAGTTCTTCTTGAGCTCCGCCATGAGCTCCTCGATCTGGAGCGTGCTGCGCGGGTCGAGGGCGGAGCACGGCTCGTCCATCAGGATCACGTCGGGTTCCGTGGCGATCGCGCGGGCGATGCACAGCCGCTGCTGCTGGCCGCCCGACAGGGCGAGTCCGGACTGCTTGAGCTTGTCCTTGACCTCGTCCCAGATGGCGGCGCGCCGCAGGCTGGACTCGACGAGCTCGTCCATGTTGCCCTTGTAGCCGATGATCCGCGGCCCGAAGGCGATGTTGTCGTAGATCGACTTGGGGAACGGGTTCGCCTTCTGGAAGACCATGCCGATCCGTCGCCGGACCTCGACGGGGTCGACGTCCTTGCCGTACAGGTTCTCGCCGTGGTACAGGATCTGGCCCTCGACTCGGATGCCCGGGGATCAGGTCGTTCATCCGGTTGATCGTGCGCAGGAGCGTCGACTTGCCGCAGCCGGATGGGCCGATCAGTGCGGTGATCTCATGCTCGCGGACTTCGATCGAGATGTCCTTCACCGCGCGGAACGACCCGTAGTAGAAGTGCAGGTTCTTGAAGCTGATGACCGGCTCGGCTGCATCGGCGTCCCGTGCAGGGAGCGCCTCGGTGTCCTGGGCCACCGCGACACGAACCGGCGGAGCCTCGGTCGGTGGCGCTGGTGCGGTCTGGGTCATGTTGTCTCCCTGTGGATCATCAGCGGGGTACGCGTCGGCGCTGCTCTCGTCGGGCATCACCAGTTCCGTTCGAAGCGGTTCCGCAGCAGGATGGCGACGGCATTGGCGAACAGGGTGACGGCGAGCAGCACGACGATGGCGGCTGCCGCCAGCTCGCGGAACTCGGCCTGCGGCTGCTTCGCCCACTGGAACACGGTCAGCGGCAAGGCGGTGTAGTTGCCCAGGAGCGTGTCGACGGCCGACTGGCCCTCGGGCGTCGAGAACCCGCCGACGATCCCCCCGACGAGGAGCAGCGGTGCGGTCTCGCCGAGCGCCCGGGCGAGCGCGAGCACCGTGCCGGTCAGGATGCCCGGGACGGCCGCCGGGACCACCAGCTTGCGGGTCACCTCCCAGCGTGACGCTCCGACGCCGTAGCCCGCCTCGCGGATCGTCCCGGGAACGGCGCGCAGCGCCTCGGCGGACGTGATGATCACGATCGGCAGGACCAGGACGGCCAGCGTCACGGCGGCGGCGAGGAGGTGGCGTCCGTCGCGTGTGCCGCCCAGCCCGATGGACTCGAAGAAGGCGACGAAGATCGCGAGACCGAGCAGGCCGTACACGATCGAGGGGACACCGGCGAGGTTCCGGATGTTGATCTGGATGAACCGCGTCAGCCGGTTGTTCGGCGCGTACTCCTCGAGGTAGACGGCGGTCGCGATGCCGAACGGGAACGCGATGATCGGCACGAGGACCGCCAGCACGATGGTCCCGAGCAGGCCCTGGGAGATCCCGGCCTGTGCCGGGTCGGATGACAGCGGCGAGGTCAGGAAGTCGAGCCCGCGGGTCTGGAAGACCGGCCACGCTCGCGTCAGCACGTTGAGCAGGAGGATGGCGAGCACGGCCAGCGAGAACAGGAGGCTGGCGAGCAGGATCAGCTGGAAGATCATGCCCCGCACGTCGGGTCGGGTCGACGCGAGGCCGCGCCGGACGGCGGCCCCGGTTGCGGCAGGTGCGATCAGGCTCATCGAGGCATCCCTAGTACTGCTGCCGCGTCCGACGGACGAATGCGTCGCCGATGATATTGAGCAGAAGCGTGATCACGAACAGCACCGCGCCGACGAAGAACAGGCTCGGGAACGCCAGGTCGTCGCCGCGTACCCGGTCGCTCCCGATCGCGAGCGAGGCCATCGCGGCGGTGAGCGTCTGACCGACGTTGAAGATGTCGAATGAGCGAGCGCCGCTGCCGCTCGCTCCGGCTGCGAGCGCCACGACCATCGTCTCGCCGATCGCCCGGCTCGTCGCCAGGATCAGGGCTGCGACGATCCCCGAGATCGCGGCGGGGAAGACGACGCGCATGCTCGTCGTCAGCCGCCGAGCCCCAAGTCCGTAGGAGGCTTCACGGAGCGACCGCGGCACGGCCCGCATGGCGTCCTCGGAGACCGACGCGACGAGTGGGATCGACAGGATGCCGACGGCGATGCTCGCCGCGAGGATGTTGAACCCTGACGCCTGCGGGTTGATCCGCTGGACGACCTCCGGGCTGATGACCGCGATCGCGAAGAAGCCGAGCACGATGCTCGGGATGCCGGCGAGGATCTCGAGGATCGGCTTGACGAAGCTCCGGGTGCGGGGCGAGGCGTACTCGGCGAGGAAGATCGCGCTGAAGAGTCCGATCGGGGCGGCCACGAGCATCGCGATGGCCGACACGAGGAACGTCCCGATGAGGAGCGTCGGGAGGTCGAACAGCCCGCGGCGGGGAGCCCAGCCGGCCGAATTCAGGGCGCTGAGGTCGACTGCGGCCAGGAACCGCAGCGCGTCCACGATGAGGGTCACCACGATGAACGCGCTGATGGCGACCGACGCGAGTCCGGCGCTCAGGAGGATCAAGCGCACGGTCCGTTCGCGACGGCGGCGGGCCGCGCTGCCGCGCAACGCCGTCCGCAGGTCTGCCGCGTCAGTCGCTTGCGTCATCGGTCGATCGAGCCTCCCGAAGTGGACGTACAGGATAGGCGAACGGGTCGAGCCTCCGAGCTGGCCCGACCCGTTCGCTGGGAGGAGAAACTGCTACTTCTGGGTCATCACCGCGATGCCGTCGATGGCGACCTTCAACTCCTGGTATTCGACGCCGCCGTCCGCGCAGAGAGCGATCTCTTCTTCGCTGATCGGGCGGGACGCATCGGCGATGTCGAGCTCACCGGCGCAGAACTGGGCGAAGCCGTCGCCGGTACCCGGACCTTCGACCGTGAAGTCGAAGCCCGAGTTCTCCGCCTTGAACTGCTCGGCCACCTTCTGCGAGATCGGCTGGACCGTCGACGATCCACTCACGGCAACCGTGCCGTTCGGGTCGCCTGCGGTCGAACCCTTGAATGCCGTCCACGCAGCCTGGGTCTCGGCGAGGACCTCGGGCGCCAGGGGTACGTAGGGCACCGTCTCGAGGACACCGTCGATCGTGCCGTCGGCAAGGTAGTAGTCGACGTAGGCGGCGACCGCCGGGTTCTCCGCGAGCTTGGCCTTGTTGACGTAGATGAACAGGTCGCGCGAGATCGGGTACTCGTTCGAGGCGATCGTCTCGGCCGTCGGCTCCACGCAGGTGCCATTCGGGTCCGCGGAGATCGGTGAATGCGCGCACGCGATCGAGGTTCTCCTCGTAGAACGCGAAGCCGACCCAGCCGAACGAGCCGGCGGAATTGGCGACGCCGTCGATGATCGCGTTGTCGTCCGAGCTGGACTGGTAGTTGCTGAGGCGGGTGGTCGCGTCGCCCTGCTCCCGCTCTTCGAGGTTGTCGCCGAGGACGACGTCGACGAAGCTGTCGAACGTGCCCGACTCTTCGCCGGGCGCGGTGATCGCGATCGGCAGACCGGCGGGGAACTGCGTGTTGGAGCCGAGCTCAGTGGCGAGCGCGGCCGCCTGATCCCAGGTCTGGACGTCTTCCGACTCGGGGCCGACGAGCGCGTAGATGTCGGCAAACGAGAGGCACTCCGGCGGACCACCAGCGGTGGTCGCTTCGGACGCTCCCGGTGCCGCGGACTCGGGTGCCGCGGACTCGGGTGCCATGGACTCGGCGGCCGGCTGGGACCCCGCGGGCGCGGCGGTCGTTCCGCCGCCGCTGCACGCTCCGATGGCGAAGATCGCCACGAGTCCGAGCGCCGCGAGGCGCGTGCGCGAGTTGATGCTCACGTAGGTTGTTCCTCCACAGGTGCCCGCGCTCGGCGCAGGCGGGATCCGAGGATCTGCACTCCCCCTTGTTCAACACCCGGATCGTCGGAGTCGGGCATCAACGGTCCTTTGCTACTCCGTTAAGCGACGGTTAACAGGGACGTCAACGTTGCGGTCCACCCACGCCCGAGACGACGTAGCGGCGAGGGGGCCAATCCTTGCTACGGTGGGGGTGGTCTCACCGTTGTTGCTTGCATAGCGCCTTCGGCGCGGTAGGGTTATCCAGGACGACCGCTTGGGATCGAGTCTCAACAGGGATTCGTCCGCCGCTTTCGTTCAGGGCCCCCCTCAGGTTTTCCGAGGGGCCCTCAGCGGGGTCCGCAGTGTGTCCTGACCCCCTGGTCGTGCCGCGGGCCTCGACCCCTTTGACGGCCGACTTGGACGTGCTTCAACGAGGGGGCAGGCCCCAACCCGTCAATGGGTAGCGATACACGATGTCGCCGAGATTCCAGCGCTTGCTTCGAGGTCGAGAGGCTTCACGAGGTGTAGCGCCGGGCCATCGACCCCTCGGGTGAAGCATGACGATGTGATGGTGCCCAGGCGCCGACCGATCGCAGGGCCGAGGCGAAGCCTTAGTTCCGGCTTCCCTCCGTCCAGTCGCCGTGATGCTGCTCCTCCCGCTCCGCCTCGATGGGGCTGTCCTGGGTTCCCTCGATCAGCTGTGAGCCTGTGCTATCAAAAACATGGCGGGCGGCATCGTCGACTTTCGACGCGAGGTCGTGGAATTCGGGGCTGCTCCGGGCCGTGTGACGTTTCTTGAGCTCGAGCTTCTTGAGCTCGTCAATCTCATTCAGGAGCCTGCGAGACGTTGCGTCGAGCTCGTCGTCGGTCGTGCCCATGACGCGATTGTGTGTCTACCCGCCATCGAGCGTAGATGCGTGCTTGAGCCTGTGGCAATACGCCGACGTGTCAACCAATTAGCCCGGCTGCACGCCAGCCGCAATCGAATCGCGCGCCGCCTCTGGGGCTTCTTTGACTAGCACCAGGCCGAGGACTCGCTGACCCCTCCTTGGTCATGGTTGCCGCCGCCTGCCGTCTCTGCAGACGACCACGTCGGCGCTCATTGATCAAGGGTCGTCGGTCGTGGAGATCCCCGATGCGCGTGGGTCCTCCGGGACCCGTGCCGACGCGGGCCTCCGCAAGGAGCACGAGAAGTCGGCCCGTCGGCGCCACATGGGTCTATTTGTTCGACGTGCTCCGCGTGGGCTTTCTCGCGATGCTCGGATCATCGCGCTGCTCGAGACGGCAGGCGGCTAATGACCAGTCAACCCACGTAGGCGAAAGACCTATGCCCGCAGCGGGCTCGCCGAAACACCCGCTCGGTCCAGGTCGGGTACGGCGCGCCCGTCTGCCCATAAGGGGGTGTCCGCGCCAGAGACCCGAAGGAGCCGACGCCCTTAGGGCTGAAAGGACCGTCGGCCCGTCCCCGGCGAAGGGGAACACCGCGGTTACCTGATTCCAGGTGTAACGACGGAGCAACATTGAGGACGGGCGGACCGTGGCCCCGGGAGATCACGTCCCCTACAAGATCCTTCTCATGGCTCTGCAACGCCGCCGACCACCGACCAGTCGCGTGTCCCGCTGCCCGAGGCGCCGGCTCGCCGCAGGCGGACGGTCCGACGACGCAATTTGCGTCGCCATGGGCGGCCCAGCGACGACCGAGCCCGCATCGGCGACGTTCATGGCGTCCGATCAGATCCAATCGATGCCCATCAAGGCCGCCAAGCCGGAGGACGCGCTCGCCATCCCGATCGTCGTTGCCGGGGAAATCGTCACCGTCCCTTACCGCTCCTAGCGTGCGTCATGGACACCCACTCTTGACTTCTGCGCGCCGCGAGCCCGATCGCAACCGGCTCCTCACTGCCGCCGTCCTGCTCGGGCTCGGCCTGGGAGGGTTCTTTGATGGCATCGTGCTGCACCAGATCCTGCAGTGGCATCACATGGTGAGCACCCCGGCGCCGCCCGACACCCTCGCGAGCCTGGAGCTCAACACGTTGGGGGACGGCCTCTTCCATGCCGGGACCTGGATCCTGACGGTCGCCGGGGTCTTCGTCCTGATCTCATCGAACGGCGCCCGGCACGCAGAGGGCGGGCTGCGGACCCTGATCGGGGGCGCCCTCGTCGGGTGGGGTACGTTCAACGTCGTCGAGGGCCTCATCGACCATCAGCTCCTGAATCTGCACCACGTCCGGCCAGGCCCGGACGAGGTCCTCTACGACATGGCATTTCTCGCCTGGGGCGCGGTCATGCTGACCATCGGCGCGTGGGCCATTCGGAGCGCGCCGTGGCGCTAGCGCTCGATGTCGGCGCCGGAGCGGGCCTGGCTTTCCCTCCGGCCCCGACCACAGGCAGGGGCGCCGGTGGGCTCCGGTCGCCCGATGGCGAGTCATTTACCGTCCGCATTGCTGTTGGGAATGGGGATTGGGAAAATGAAGCAACGCCGTGTCGTCCCTCTACCCATGCTCCGCGAAGCCCGAGGTCGCTGGACATGATCGGGGCCAGCGCCCCGGCCCCTAGACAAGCCTGATCCACCGCCCACGAAGCCAGTCGAGGTTCGACACCAAGAGTCGAACCTCGACTTCCTGTACCGAGGTCAGCGACAGCCATGAACCAGGACAACGTCACCGACCTTCTACCAGGCGCTCGAGACCGAGATCGGCGGCCAGAGCGTCTATGAGGCGGCCTTGGCCTGCGCGGTCAACGACAACCTAATAACGGAGTGGATGAAGTACCTCGAGGAGACTCGGATGCACGAGACGATCCTGCTCGAGACCTTCGCCAGGATCAGTCTCGATCCGGCCACCGAAACACCCGGACGCGCCGTCGTGCGCTTCAAGGGCTCGCCCTCGTCCACGCCATGGTGATGGCGCGGGGTGAGGCAGGACCTGCGGCTGCCCAGCTCGTAGCGGCTGAGAGCGTGGTCGAGGCGGAGACGAAGGACCACCAGAACTGGGAGTTGATCGGCGAGATCGCCAAGGCCGCAGATGGCGAATGGCCGCGCGCTGTCCGAGGCCTACTCCAACGTCGAGGAAGAAGAAGACCAGCACCTCTGAGCGGGCGAGCCGTGCAAGGCACCTGCGAGACGACGTCGGATTCGATGGGTGCCGCTGCATCCACCCGAGCCTCAGCGTCCGAGTCATCGCGGACGCTGCCGTCAACTCCGGTGCCCAGACTCGGATGCTCGGATAGCACGCGTCGACCATGCGCCTCGACGGAGGCATAGGCGTCGTGAGCGGCTTCGGCCTGCCTTGCGGCGGGAGGACGCCATGAGGCTCCAGGGCAGTTCGGATCGTCGAGGTTGGCTGGTGATCGCCGTCGTCTTGGTGATCGTGGCGATCCTCGCCTACTTCGTCGTCACCACCATCCTTTAGGGGGACGTCATGCGTAAGGGCAAGAGCGTTATTGGCAAGCCGATTCTCAGCCTGGCCGACGGTGCTCGTCTGCACGAGGTGAAGGACGTCATCCTCGGCGCGGACAACGACGCCGTGGTCGGACTGCTCGCCGATGAAGGCGGGTTTCTCGCGAGCTCGCTCGTCATCCCATTCACAGAAGTCATGGCGTTCGGGCGGGACGCGGTGGTCGTCGCCCGAAGCGAGAGCGTGATAACTGCGAACGAAGCGCCCGAGATCGGGTCCATCGTCGCGCGCCACCAGTCGTTGCTCGGTACGCGCGTATTCACCGAGACAGGCGACGACCAGGGCAAGCTCAACGATGTCTACTTCGATGAGCCGACGGGGCGGATTCTCGGCTTCGAGCTGTCTGGCGGCGTGCTCGCGGATGCAGCTCAGGGGACGCGCTACGTTCCCGCCGAGGAGCTAGTCCGGGTGGGGCCCGATGTGGCCTACGTCCATCCCGAGACGGCCGACCTGCTCGAGCAGCAGCGAGGTGGCATCAGCGGTGCGCTCGCCGATGTCGGCGACAAGGCCAAGAGCAAAGTCGGCGACGCCGCGGACGGAGCCAAGACCGCCACCGAGGATGCGAAGCCTGAAGATGCTCTCGTCGGCAAGCGCACTGGCCGGGACGTTGAAGACGACAATGGCGCGGTCGTGGTCCCTGCGGGCCGGCGCGTCACCAACGACGACATCGAACGTGCTCGCGCGGCCGACAAGTTGGCGGATCTGACCGCCGCTGTCGGCTTGGGCGAGGCTGGCTTGGCCGCGGCCGGTGCGAAGGATACGCTCGGCGCGGCCGGGGACAGCGCGGCGAGCCTGTGGGACAAGTTCACGCACAAGATCGGCGAGATGACCGACGCGGCCGGCCAGCGCGTCGACCACGAGCAGACGAAGCGCCGTCTGGACCAGATCGAGGACGCCGTTGGCCGCCCGGTCACCAAGGTCGTCCTGGACCTTGAGGACCGCGTGATCCTCGACCTCGGCGATCTGATCACGCACGCGGCGGTCCAGCGTGCCCATGAGGCGGGAGCGCTCGACAGCCTACTTGGATCGGTCTACAAGGGCGAGGTCGCCTTCCAACGGGATGAGATGCGAGCCGAGAAGCCCGGCGAGGCCGCGCTCGAGGTTGCGTCGGGACCGGGCATCAGCGCCCCTGTCGTCGAGGATCTCCGCTCCAAGGTCGATGAGACCGAACGCCGACGCGAGGAGGAAGCAGAGGCCAAGAAGGCGCAGGCGGAACGGGACCGTGAGGACCGCGAGAAGCAGCGCGCCGAACGGAGTCGTGAGCGGGAGGACGAGGCCAGCAAGCGGGATCAGGAAGGGAAGCCAACGTCGGCGAATTCGAAATGACCGGTCGGTCGAAGCGGACGATCCCCGGTCAGTACCGCTACAGCGCATAGCTGAAGGAGAAAATCATGGGCGAGGCCAAGGTCGGCGAAGAGTTCATCAAGCACGAGTTCGACGAAGCGATCGCGATCCAGCAGTGCATCGTGGATGCCGAGTCATCGCTCTCGACGGCCCATCCGTCGGCTGCCGCGAAACGGGCCATCAAGTCGTCCCTCGCTGACCGACGAGAAGTACCTGCAACAGCTCAAGCAGTTGGGGAAGCAGCACGGGGCGACCGGCGAGATCGAGGATGTCGCCGGTGGACTCAAGGAGTTGATGGATTCGACCCTCGAGAAGGCCACCAGCGAGGGCAACGACTCCGACTTCTACGAGGCCCACGCTGTCCTGCTCAACCTCAAGCGCAAGCAATGGGACTCGGCCGGCGGGATGCTGGCCATCGCCCGCGACCAGAAGGACACCGCGCTGCGCGACGCGGCGAAGAGCTTTCAGGCCGGCCAGAAGGAGACGTCGACTGCGCTCACCAAGGAGCTGGCGGCATACGCCGTCCAAATCGCTGGAGCGGCGGCATGAGCGCCGAGCAGGATCCGGGCGCTTTCATCGGTCAAGAACCCGAGCGCGAGGCGGAGTCGATCCCCGGCGGCATCAAGCCCGGGGATGAGCGGATTGCGGCGCACGACTCCGCGCCGGGTGTGCCTGGCGAACCTGACGCGGAAGAAGACGACGGTACCCGCACCGAGATGGATCGGCTTCGCGAGGCGGGCCAGGCTATTGATGGCGTTTCGGAGCGTGGGAATCGGTAGCCGCTGACAAGCCCCCGGACATCACCCGCCTCGAGGGGGCACCCGGGAAACGTCCACCGTGTCGCGAACGAGAGCAACCGCAGACCGCTCCTCGGCGTGACCTGGTCGCCTCCATCGCGCAGAGCGCAGACGGCCGGAGCCTCAGCCGCGTGATCCTTCGAGATGAAGTCGCTGCCCGATGTACGCCAACGCCTCGGCAATCGCTGGGAGTTGGTCCGGCGGAATAGCCAGGACCTGCGGTTCGTCGAGGGCACGGTCAGGAACGATCACCAAGGTTGCCGGGCGGTCCCGCTCAATGTCGAACTGGATCCGGCGGAGTGCGGCGATCTCGATGTCGAGCGCGAGGCGCTCCTCGTCAGAAATGGCGAGGCGTTGATCGGTGACCACGATCTCTGTCGCCGCGACCGGGATGTAGGCCTGGATGCGCTCGCCCGGGCGCAGCCGTCGGGCCACTGGATGTTCGGGATCGAGCGCTGCAGCCATGTGAAACCTCCGATCTGGCGCTGATCTAGGGAAACGGTGCGGCGCTCTCCATTTCGGAAAGGTAAACGGACACCGGTTCCTCCCGACGTTCTCCCGTGCTGGCTGGGACCAACGCTCGGCCTGCTAGGCGACCATCCGGCGAGAACCCGCGTTCCCTCGTGGGGATGTTGGCCCGATAGAGTTCGTCCGTGTTCGACGGCTTCAAGCTCGATCGTATTCCGGTGGGCGATGTCGTCCTGCGGGTCCGGCATGGCGGTTCCGGCCCGGCGGTCGTCCTGCTGCACGGGCATCCTCGGACACACACGACGTGGCATCGAGTCGCACCGCTCCTGGCGCGCGCCTTCACCGTCGTCTGCCCGGATCTGCGTGGCTATGGCGAGTCGACGACCACCCCTGACCAGCCAGACCATCAGCAGGCATCGAAGACCGCGATGGCGTCCGACATCGCCGAGCTGATGGACGTCCTCGGGCACGGATCGTTCGCGCTGGTCGGCCATGACCGGGGCGCCTATGTCGCCCTTCGCACCGCGCTTGACCACCCGGCCCGCACGACGCATCTGGTGATCCTCGATGCGGTGCCGATTGGTGAGGCACTGGCTCGGGCCACTGCGACCTTCGCGGAGCGTTGGTGGCACTGGTTCTTCTTCGCCCAGCCGGACAAGCCAGAGCGCGCCATCCTCGCCGATCCCGAGGCCTGGTATCAGGCGGACCCGGACGCGATGGGCGTCGAGAACTTCGAGGACTTCCGCCGAGCGATCCACGAACCGGCCACGGTCCACGCGATGCTCGAGGACTACCGGGCAGGGCTCGGCATCGACCGAGCCGCCGACGAGGCGGACATGCGCAACGGCCGAATGGTGTCGTGTCCGACGTTGGTGCTCTGGGCCTCCAGGGACGACCTGGAGCTGCTGTACGGCGACCCGCTCGACGTCTGGCGACGCTGGGCGGTCGATCTGCGTGGCCGCCCGGTCGACTCAGCCCACCACATGGCCGAAGAGGTGCCTGACGAGCTGGCGCGAGAGATCGCAAGCTTCCTGAAGCCATCGATGGCTGAGCCTCGCTTACATCTCGCGCCGGATGATGGATAAAGCGACGGTTAACGCCCCGGTGGATCGAGGCGGTAGCCGACCCCACGAACGGTCACCAGGTGCGCCGGCAGTTCGGGTTCCGTCTCGATCTTCGAGCGCAGCCAGCGGACATGGACGTCGATGGTCCGCGGATCGCCGTCATGACCGTGGCCCCACGCTCGGTCGAGCAGCTGGCGGCGGGTCCACGCACGTCCCGGGTGGCTGGCCAGCACGGCGAGCAGATCGAACTCCTTGGGCCGCAGATGAATGAGCTGGCCGTCTCGACGCAGCTCGTGCGCGAAGAGGTCGAGCTCGCAGCCAGGTGCAACCGGGAGGGTCCGGCCGGGACGGGTGCGCGCCCGCTCGTCGAGTAGCGCGAGGCGGGCGGCCAGCTCGCCGGCTTCGATCGTGCTCGGCACCGCCTCATCGAAGCCGAGCCGAAGGGCCTCGAGTCGGACGTCCACGGCCTCCGGCGCCGAAACCTGGACGACCCGCATCCCGTGCCGCCGCCGCCGCTCGCGCGCCACGAGCACAGCCTCGGCCGGGCCGCCCGGCGGTGTCCCGAGCAGACAGATGCGTGGCCGCGCCTGCTCGAGCAGGGTGACGAACGACGGAACATCGGGGACGACACGAACCGGCGTGCCGGCGACGAGGCCCGGCAGGTCGAGGGCAGGCCCGTCGATCGCAAGCGCGAGCCAGCCGGCCGAGTTCGATCGGCCCGCTGAGATGTGGTCCACCATGCGCGCAGGGTCGGGCGGAGACGATAACCGGATGTTGGGCCGTCGTTAACGAAGGGTTATACCGGACGTCAACCTAGCGGCACGATCACGCACGAAACGGCGTAACGGCGGACTGTTAACGTCTCTCTGGAGGAACGAAAAGCCAGGGCCGCCGTGAGGGGGTCAGTCGTCCTCGTCCTCGTTGGGTGGCACCGCGTCATCGGGCGGTACGGAGCCGGGGCGGCCGCTGGTACCTCACGACAACGAATAGACGACAAGGAACAGGCCGAGGGCCCAGATGGTGGCGAAGCCGATCGCCCCAAGCACCTGTACGAGCCAGCGCACAGGTCTCCAGGTTGGGACCTCCCAGAACTCGAGGTACGTGGCAGCCGCTCCTGACCCCATCCATACGGACGCGATGCCCCCCGCGAGGAACGCCCCCACCACCATCGTTATCGCCAGCACGATGTGAAACGGTCGGTTGCCACTAGAGATGACCAGCACCGTGAAACCGGCGCCGGCAACCGCTCCGACTGTGAATGGGACGAGATCAGCCCGATGGAGGCGCATCGCCGATCCCTACCTCGAAGGTCATCGTGACCACTACATCGATGAATGCGACGACGAATGGCGACCAGATGCGGATGCGACTCATCATGGTGAGTTGACGCCGAGGACGGATGGGCGTTGCGCGTAATCACGGTCGAGGAGCGGTCGGCGTCGAGTAGGGTGCTCGCACCGTCGGGCTACAGGTCCCTGTGTACCGCTTCGTAACCTGGGTCGTACGAGGTCGGGCCGACGCTCCAGCGTTCCGGCAGGAGGGCCAAAACGTCGAGGGCAGCGCGTTCGCGAAATGCCGGGTCGGTCATGGCGACCAAGGGTACGGCCCCGACCGGAGCCGGGGCCGTGGTGAGATTGGCGGTCGCCGCTTGATCCGGCCCGATCTCGATCAGGAGCAGCGCGCGTATACGGTGCGCCTTGTCACCACTTCGCAGGACATACGTGGCACTACCCGTATGCGTTCGCCATGATGCACGCGAGCGGAGGGGTGGCGGGAGCCACCGGGGGGTTCCCAAGGCACGGCGTCCCATCGAGCGGTCGCCCGACTCGTGCCGAATGCCAATGGCGAGACCGACCTCGTCCGTTGGAGGGTTTGCCGATGGCGCGCCGACGCATTGCAAGATTCGGACTCGGTGTCTCTGCAGCCGCTGTGGTCCTCGCCCTGTCTGCCAGTGTCGCTCTGGCTGGGGAGGTGACAGGAAGCGGCAAGAACGAGAACCACAATCAGGGGCGGTCGTGGTGCTCGTTCTCGGGACTGAATGACGATCCCACTGCCCCGTTGGACGGCTCTGGCCCGAACGGCCCAGGCGGCAAGTCCCAGTCGTTCGGGCAGGACAACAAACTGGGTCTCGCCGATCCGCACGAGGCCAACCCCGGCCTGTTCTGCAACCCGAACAGGACACCACTTCCTCCCCAACCGAACCGGACCCACTGACGTCCTGATCGGCCCCGACGATCATGTCGGGGCCGATCTGCCACCTCCTCCGGTCGGGGCGCTTGTTGCCACTTAGTGAGCGATCGTTCCGCCAAACTGGGATTCGTTCGCGGTGCTGCCGAGCACTTTGAAGCCCATCCACAGGTGGGTGGTCGACGCCGGTGGCACGCGATCGACGCGTAACGCCTTAACCGACCGCCCAGAGCACGGCCATGCTTGTTCATGCCAGGGCGAAGGACGGGGCGCGTCATTTTCGCCCCCTCACCCGTCGGCGGACAAGGCCCTCGGTGGGCGTGAACCACATCTCGTCGACCGACAGGATCATCCCGTCTCGAGTCCGACCTGGCCGTCACACCTGCAGCGGGCTACCGGGGTCGTTGCCGGCGTCTCTTCGTCTCCATCGAAGATGGCCGCCATCTCCTCGGAGAGACGATGCGCGGTCATGCGGCCTCCCGGTGGGCGGACCACCGCTTGAACACGTGGTTGACGGCATCGAAGGGCGTGGCGTTGGCCGGGGCGCTGCGGAGCCAAGCGGCTGCGTCGCTGGGTCGTGCATCGACGATCGGCCAAGGCTTGGTGCGCGTGCGAGCTGCTTGCGGACGATGGCAGACTTGACGTCTGGCGCCGGTTGGTGGATACGGCGCGCCGACCATGCTCTACAAGGGCACCCGCGCCGTGCGGGCGTGATTGGGTCAGAGAAGGAGAGTTCGTGGCGAAGTCCGGCAAGGGTCAGTCAGCCGGTACGGCGGACCCCAAGACCGCGGCAAAGGACGCGGAAAAGGCATTGGCGCGGCTCGAGAAGCGCCTCCAGAAGGCCCGCGACGTCGAGGCGAAGCGGAAGCGGCAGGCGTCCGAAGCACGAGCCGAGGTTGCCCAGCTCACGGCCCGGATCAAGGAACTCCGGCCCGCCCAAACCCGTGCTGCGTCCCCTGCGCGATCGAGGGCGCGGGCGAAGCCGGCCGCTGCGAAGTCGGCTGCTGCGAAGCCGGCAGCCGCGAAGTCGGCCGCTGCGAAGCCGGCAGCTGCGAAGCCAAAGGTCGCCGTGGCCTCGACGACACGGGCGTCCACGACATCGACGTCGACGCGGCGGAAGACCGCCTCCTCGCCCGCCACGCGACCTGCGCGCACGCGGAAGGCAGCACCAGCCGACGGATCGGGCGACGGCACTGGACCGTCCTGAAGCCAACGGTCCCGCCACCCGGTCCGGTCGGCGGGCCGCCCTCGGGGCGGCAGTCGATCTCGGCTCGAACTCGGTCCACCTGCTCGTCGCCGCGGTGGACGGCCACCGGCTGGAGCCGCTTGTCGACGAGTCGGTGTTCCTTGGCCTCGGTGATGCCGTCCACGACGGACAGCCGCTCGGTGCGGCCGGCCGCGGCGAGCTCGTCGCCACGCTGGTCCGGTACGTGCAGACGGCACGTCGCCTCGGGGTTGCCGACATCTCGCTCCTCGGCACCGAACCGCTGCGGAGGGCAGCCGACGCCGCCTCCATCGTCCACGAGGCCGGGGTGGCGACCGGCGCCCCGCTCCACGTCCTCTCGCATGAAGAAGAGGCATACCTGACGCTGCTCGGGGTCACCGAGGGTCAGCCTGTCGAGCGCGACACGCTCGTCGTCGACATCGGCGGCGGCAGCTCGGAGTTCGCATTGGTCGGACCGGACCGACCCGCGAGTGCGTGGGGGCTCCAGCTTGGATCGGCCCGGCTGACGGGCCGGCACGTCACGCACGACCCGCCTGCCCCGGACGAGGTCGCGGCCATGCTGGCAGAGGCGCACGACATCCTGGCCGGCGCGATCGATGCCCGGCCCCGGGATCTCGTCGGTGTCGGCGGCACGGCCTCGAACCTGATCAAGGTCGTCCCGGCGGCATTGCGGGATCGGACGCTGACGCGCCGCCGGCTGGCCGACATCCAGGGGATCCTCGCCGCGGAGCCGGCCGAGCTGGCCGCCGAGCGCCATCTGATCAACCCCGTTCGCGCGCGCCTCCTGCCCGCGGGCGGGGCGATCGTCGCCGCGCTGCTCGAGCGATACGGTTTGGACCGCATGCGCGTGTCGAACGCGAGCCTCCGGGAGGGCGCGATCCTTGCGACGCACCATGCAGCCGCCGCCTGGCGTGACCGCCTGGCCGAGCTCGCCCACGGCTGGCGCGGCTGAACGGGCTCTTAGAGTCCGGCCACGACCCGTCCCAGCGCGCGTCGGAAGCCGACCCCCGCAACGCCTCTCCACGGTCGCCCGATCGACCGCCGCAGCCGCGCGACGTCGCGTTCGCGGTCCACGAGGTAGCGGCCGATCGCCGCGCTCTCCTGGGAGCTCAGCTCGCCGGAGTGCTCCACGAGGAAGGTTCGCGCCATGTGGGCAGCCACGTTGGCGTCGTTCATCAAGCCGAGATGGTCCTGGAGCGCGACCACCCGCGTGATCAGGGGCGTCGCGTCAGGCCCCAAGGGCTCGCGCACGAACTCGAGCGTGTAGCGCAGCCACTTGCCGGCGATGCGCAACTCGTGGAGCGTCTCGACGTCGGCCCAACGGAGCACGGGCTCATAGCCGCGCACGTGCTCGTAGGCACCCCAGATGCGGGATGGTGCCGTGTCACGGACGCGATGGGGCTCCACCGGGCCCACCGGGATGACTGCCGCGCCTTCCGTCCGCACGAAGTCCCGGTAGTCATCCACCCAGCGGCGGTAGCCATCCGAGTCGAGCTCGCGCATGAGCAGCACGCGCGCGTCGTCGCGATGCTGGCGCCAGCTGCCGAGCAGTGGCTCGAGGCTGCGCTGCTCGACCTTGGGCAGGTCCGCGCGGTAGAGGTCCGCCGCGTCGAGCAGGACATCGAGATCGCGCACGGCCCCGAGGCGGGACGCGATCTCGCGCAGGCCCGAACGGTAGCGTTTCGTGCGTCCGCGACGGAACGCATCGCCGAAGACGCGCCACGCCGCACGCTGCCGGCGGGTCGCAACACGCATCGCGTGCAGCTCTTCGGCGTTCTTGCCCTCGCGCGTGCCCGCCTCGCGGGCGAGCATCCGGGCGAGGTGGAAGCGCAGGACCTTGCGTGCTGCCTCGGCGACGTGGTCGTCGGCGGTGACGCCGGGCGTCTTGACGGTCGGCAGGCCCGTTGCGTCGGCTGGCGTCTCGGCCTGCTCTTCCTGGAGTTGATCCGAAGTCGACGGCACGGGCTCGACGTCCGGCGGGATCCCGTCCGATGCGCCCTTCCGACTCACCGCGGCGAGCGCCCACTCGAGCTTCGACAGCGTCGACGGTCGCAGGCCTGGGTCGGCTCGGAGCACGCCGTCGAGCGCGGTCAGCCGCGCCTCATCGCCCTTGAGCAACTCGATCTCGAGCTCGTCGAACCGGTCCACGACCTCGCCTCGAACGACGACATCCACGGCGTCGAGGGTCAGCTCCACTCGAGTGTCCCCGTCGCGCAGCTCGCGACGCCGCCGGTGCTGGCGCAGGGTGACCAGCTCGAGCAGCGGCGCATCGCCGGCCAGTTCCAGCACGAGCGAGCGGGCGTCGGATACGGGCCAGTCGTGCGGTCCCGCCGATTCGTGGGCGGGGCCTTCGAGCTCCTCGCGGCGGTGGGCGCCCGAGCCGTCGCCGGTGGCATCCGGTCCGCCGTTGAGCGACTTCAGGCCGACGTTCGTCCCCTTGCTCGTGCGGCGCAGGCGCGCCGCGAACCCGGCCTTCGCGAGATCGCCGCCGGCCGTGTCGACGTAGCGATCCTCGACCTTCCGCGGTCGCACTGGCGATGCGGAAACGAACGTGGCCAGCGTGTCGGCCTCGAGGTAGCGCTCGGCCGCCGGCCCGTCCTGGACCCGGTACTTGAGCTCCACCTCGATCGGTCGAGGCGCGCGGGCCGTCGTCATGCGCGCGGATCCAGCGAACCGGCCCCCGCGTGCGGTCGCCTGGGGAGGTGCGCCTCGTCGTCCATCGCGAGGGCACGTTCCTTGAGGACCTCGAAGGTATCGACCGTCCCCTCGCGGCCATCGAGCTCCTCCGTCCGCTTCCACGTCCCGTCGGGCAGGAGCTGCCACGACCGGCGGTCGTCGGCGAGCAGGACCTCGACGATCCCCGCGAGCCGGTTGCGTGCCTCGAGGTCCTCGACCGGCACGACCGCCTCGACCCGCCGGTCGAGGTTGCGGTCCATGAGGTCGGCCGAGCCGATGTACCACTCCGGATCGCCGCCGTTGGCGAAGCCCCAGATCCGGGAGTGCTCGAGGAACTCGCCGACGATCGATCGGACGCGGACGCTCTCGGACAGGCCCGGCACGCCGGGCTGGAGCGAACACGCGCCGCGCACGATCAGCTCGATCCTGACCCCGGCCCGGGCCGCCTCGTAGAGCGCCTCGATGCAGGCCACGTCCACGATCGCGTTGAGCTTGAGGATGATGCGCGCCTCGTGCCCCACACGTGCGTGCTCGACCTCGCGGGCGACGAGCTCGAGGAAGCGCGAACGGAGGCTGTGCGGAGCGACGAGCAGCCGGCGGAACGAATGCTGGCGCGACAGGCCGGTGAGCACGTTGAACAGGTCGGTGACGTCCGCGCCGATCTCGGGCCGAGCGGTGAGCAGGCCGAGGTCGACGTACAGGCGGGCGGTCTTCGGGTTGTAGTTGCCGGTCCCGATGTGCACGTAGCGGCGCAGCCCGGATCCTTCGCGGCGGACCACGAGCGAGGTCTTGCTGTGGGTTTTGAGCCCAACCAGCCCGTACACGACGTGCGCGCCGGCCCGCTCCAGCTTGCGCGCCCAGACGATGTTCGCCTCCTCGTCGAAGCGAGCCTTGATCTCGACGAGGACGACGACCTGCTTGCCGCGCTCGGCGGCCCGGATGAGCGCCTGGACGATCGGCGAGTCGCCCGACGTCCGGTAGAGGGTCTGCTTGATCGTGAGGACGTCGGGATCGTCGGCAGCCTGCGCGATGAACCGCTCCACGGACGAAACAAACGATTCGTAGGGGTGGTGGACGAGGATGTCGCCGGCACGGATCGCCGCGAATGCGTCCGCCGGCTCGTCCTCGTCGGGCGGGACGAGGCGCGGCGGCGTGACCGGCGCCCATGGCGCCACCTTGAGGTTCGGCCGGTCGAGGTCCATGAGCTGGCCCAACCCGGTCAGGTCGAGCATCCCGCTGATCTCGTAGGCGTCGTTCTCGCGCAGCCCGAGGCCGTCGAGCAGGATGCGCCGTGTCATCGGTGGCATCGACCGCTCGACCTCGAGCCGGACGGCTTCGCCGAACCGCCGCCGCCGCAACTCCTCCTCGATCGCCATGAGCAGGTCGTCGGCTTCGTCCTCCTCGATCGCGAGGTCGGCGTTCCGCGTCACCCGGAAGAGGTGGTGATCGATGATCTCCATGCCCAGGAACAGGGCATCGAGGTTGGCCTCGATGACCTGGTCGATCAGCACGAACCGCGACGGCTCGACCACGATCAGGCGGGGCAGGATCTGGGGGACCTTGACCCGCGCGAAGCGGTGCTCGCCGCTCTCCGGATCGCGCAATCCCACGGCGATCGACAGGCTCAGCGTCGAGATGTACGGGAACGGATGGCCCGGGTCGACCGCGAGCGGCGTGAGGACCGGGAAGATCTCCTCGAGGAACCGCTCGCGCAGCGCCTGGTGGTGCTGCGGGATCGCGGCGTAGTCCACGATCTCGATCCCTTCCTGGGCGAGCGCCGCGCGAACGTCGAGCGAGATGCGCGAGTGGTCCGCCGTCAGCTCCAGCACGCGCACGCGGATCGCGGCGAGCTGGTCCTCGGCGGTCCGGCCGTCAGGCGACAGCGCGGCCTTTCCCGCCTGGACCTGCTGGCGCAGCCCGGCGACGCGGACCTGGAAGAACTCGTCAAGGTTGCTCGCGAAGATCGTGAGGAACTTGACCCGCTCCAGCAGCGGGTTGCGCTGGTCGCGTGCCTCGTGCAGCACCCGCCCGTTGAATTCCAGCCACGACAGCTCGCGATTGATGTACGGGAGCGGGGCCTCCGCACGCGCCGGCCGTCGTGCGCGCCGAACCTGCGGTCGCGAGACGGTTCCGGGTTGGACGGCAGCCATACGGTTCGGCTCAGCTCCTCAGGCGGGTTGCGACACGCGGGCAGATGGGCCGACCGTGAGCGGGCGAGGATAGCACGCGTCGTTGAACGGTCCGCCCATCACGATCATCGCTCCGCCCGGTACCGTCGTTCACCGGACGCCGCGTCCACCCACACCTGCATGGACACGCCGGTGGTGGGGTCCACGAAGCGCTCGGCTGTTGGGCTGAAGCGCGGCTCGAGTGGCTCGTCGAGCGGCTCCCCGCCGCCGGGACCCGGCGGCTCCGGACCGACTTCGGCGGCCACTGAGCGGTACCGCCGTCGCTCGAGGAGGATCGCCGCCACGATCACGAGTCCGGAAACAACCGACCACAACCCCGCGAGCCCCGCCCATCCTCCAAACGCGATCGCGGCGAAGCCGCCGAGGATGAGCAGGCCGCCGAGCGCGAGGATCAGCAGTCGCAGGATCGTCATCGCCGCCTCACTCCGAGAGCTGGGTCGCACCCGGGTCCGGCTCGACGACGGCGGCCGTGCCGTACGCGACGATCTCGCTCATCGTGCCGGACAGCTCGGAGCTGTCAAAGCGCATCGAGAGGACGGCGTTCGCGCCCATCAGCGTGGCGTTCTGCACGAGCCGGTCGAGGGCCTGCCGGCGGGTGTCCTCGAGCAGCTCGGTGTACTCGTGGATCTCGCCACCCCCGAGCGATCGCAGCTGGGCCATCACGTTGCCGCCGAGGCCACGGCTGCGGACCACGAGCCCGAAGACCATGCCCTTCGACTCGACGACGCGGTTGCCGGCAAGGAACGGGGTCGTGACGACGATCATGTCGAATCTCCGTGGTGGTGGGCGGTTGGCTCAGGTCCGCTGGGTACAGCCGAACCGGCGGCCGCCGTGCAGACAGGACACGGGCAGCGGGCGCGCAGCATCGCGAACGAGTAGTACCCGGTGTGATGGCCGTCAGCCCAGGTCGGGCAGATGGCGTAGCTGCCGACCAGCTGGACGTCGACGAGCCGCATCTGCTCGTCGGTCAGGGTCGGCGCCGAGTCGAGCCAGCCGGGCAGGCCCGCCTCGCCACGGCAGAACGCACACGGACACAGCCAGCGCAGCGAGCGCGCGTCGTAGGCGGTGCGGTGGCCGTCGGCCCAGTCGATCGTCAGGGAGCCGGCCGCGCGATCGGCATGGATCCCGGTCGGGGTCGCGCTCGGCGCACCGGACGAGATCGGGGTGGTCACGCTCCGCATTGTCGCACGGTGCGCCGTTCCGGCCCGGATCGGGCCCGACGGCCCGACGGCCCGTAACCTGCCCGGCCCGCGCGTCACGGGACCGTTCCTGCGAAGGAATAGTCCCCCGGGGAATACGACGCGCACGACTCGAGCCTGAGTCGGGCCGGACGGCCCGTGGCGAATCGCCGCTGATCCCCGATCATGAGGACATGCCCTCGACCTCGCTGACGTACTCGCTGCCGGAGGCGCACGCCCTGCCCGCCGCGGCGGTTGCCGGTCGGCTGGGCGTCGACCCGCCGACCGGACTCGAATCCACCGAAGCGGCGCGGCGCGCGGCGCGGATCGGGCCAAACGAGCTGGAGCCGCCGAAGCGGACGAGCGTGTGGCGGCTCGTCGTCGAGGCGGCCACGGAGCCGTTCGTGCTCCTGCTCCTCGCGGCGGGCGCCGGGGCGGTGCTGCTCGGCGAGGCGCGCGATGGCCTGCTCGTGCTCGTCGGCCTGATCCCGATCGTCGGCGCGGACGTCGTCACCGAGTACCGCGGCGAGCGGGCACTGGAGGCGCTTCGCGATGCCAGCGCACCGATGGCCCGCGTCCGGCGGAACGGGACCGTCCTGCAGGTCACTGCCGCGAGCCTCGTCCCCGGCGACGTGGTCCTGCTGTCAGGCGGCGATGTCGTCCCGGCCGACCTGCGCCTGTTCCGCGTCGACCGCCTGCAGCTCGACCGCAGCGTCCTGACCGGGGAATCGATCCCGGAGCAGGGTCGCACGGAGCCTGATGCAGGCGACAGCGACCTGGCCGACCGGCGGTCGATCGCCTACGGCGGAACGAGCGTCGTCGGCGGGCGAGGGGAGGGGATCGTGGTCGCGATCGGCCCTGCCACCGAGCTCGGCCGGATCTCGGGTGGGCTGACCGATCGCGGTCGGCGGCGATCGCCGCTCCAGGCCGAGCTCGACCGGCTCGTTCGAATCCTCCTGTGGGTCGCGATCGGGCTGATCGCGATCGTCATGTCGCTCGGGTTCATTCGGGGCCAGGACGCCGGCGAGACGATCCTCGCCGGCATCTCCGCCGCGATCGCTGCGATCCCCGAGGAGCCGCCGATCCTGCTCGCGGTCGTCCTCGGGCTCGGCGCCTACCGTCTCCTCAAGCGGGGCGTGCTCGTGCGCCGGCTCAACGCGGAGGAGTCACTCGGCGCGATCGACCTGATCATCACCGACAAGACCGGGACGCTGACCCGCAACCGGCTCGACGTGGCATCGATCCGGACCCCGGCCGGCCCGGTCGAGGACGCCGACGCCCGGGCGGCGATCCTGCGCGATGCGCTCCGCGCGGAGGAGGACGCCTGGGCGATTGGTGGCGGCTCGCCGCCCAGCTCGTTCACCCGCTCGCTGATGCGGGCGGTGGCGGAGGACGGGCCGGCGGCGCGCCTCGATCCCGCCGAGCTCCTCGATGCCGAGCCGGTGTCCGATGCCCGTCCGTTCGCCCGCACCCGGGCCCACCGTGACGGACGGGTCGAGACGCTCCTCATCGGCGCGCCGGAGGCCGTCCTCGCCGAAGCCCAGGGTTCGCGCATGACGAGGACGGCGTGGGAGGTCCTGATCGAGGGTTCCGCGGCGAGCGGGGAGCGGACTGTCGGCCTCGCCCGTCGCGAGGACGACGGCCCGACCGAGATGCGAGCGCTCATCGGGTTCGCCGACCCGCTCCGCGACGGCATCCGCTGAGGCATTGGCGACGGCTCGTACGGCCGGTATCCAGACGATCGTCGTGACCGGCGACCATCCGGCGACCGCGGCGGCGATCGCTCATCAGGCCGGCCTGGAGCGTCCGAACGTCGTCGTCGGGCGGACCCTCGAGTCCTGGGCGGACGCCGAGCTCGCCGCGGAGCTGGACAAGCTGCAGGTGGTCGCCCGGTCGACACCCGAGGGAAAGGAGCGGCTGGTCCGGGTCGCGCGGGAGCACGGCCGGACGGTCGCGGTCACCGGCGACGGCGTCAACGACGCGCCGGCCCTCAACCGCGCCGACGTCGCGGTGGCGATGGGCTCCGGCACCGCCGTGGCGCGCGAGGCGGCGGACCTCGTCCTCGGAGACGATTCGTTCGCGACGCTGATGTACGGCCTGCGCGAGGGCCGGCGGATCGTCGACAACGTCCAGAAGGGCCTGATCTTTCTCATCTCGACCCACGTCGCGCTGCTCGGGTTCATCCTCATCGCGACGCTCTACGGGTTCGGCCAGCCGCTGCTGCCGCTCCAGATCCTGTGGCTTGAGCTGTTCATCGACCTGTCGACGTCGGTCGCGTTCGAGCGCGAGCCAGAGGAGCCGGGGATCATGGTCCGCCCGCCGCGCGACCGGCGGATCCCGCTCCTCAGCAACGAGATCCTTGCCCGGATCGTCGGCGCCGGAGGGTTCAGCGCGGTTGCCGCGCTGGTGATCATGGTCACCCACCCGGGGACGCCGGAGCACGCGCGCTGGCTGGCCTACACGACCCTGGTCTGTGCCCAGGTCGTGCGGGCCTACGCGAACCGAAGCCTGACGGTCCCGCTCCACCGACTCGGGCGGAACACCTTCCTGCTGCTGACTGCCCTGGTCGTGCTCGCGATCCAGGTGGCGATCCCGTACGTGCCGCCGTTCGCCGAGGCGTTCCACGCGACGCCGCTCGAGCCCGACGACTGGGCCATCATCGCGGTCGTCGCGCTCGCGCCGGCGGTACTGGCCGAAGTCCTGCGCACGGTGCGCGGGCGCACCTGGATCGCCTGAGCGGCCGCCCGTCTCGGGCGGGCCGACGAGCGGCCAGAGCAGCGCCGCGGACTATCCTGACCCGGTGAGCCTCGAGATCGATCGCGTCACCAAGCGCTTCGGGCATGTCACCGCACTCGACGGGATCGAGTTCAGCGTCCCGCGCGGGGCGATCTTCGGCTTCCTGGGCGCCAACGGGGCCGGCAAGACCACCACCATGCGGATCTGCCTCGGCATCCTCGAGGCAGACTCCGGCGAGGTGCGCTGGGACGGCACGCCCAGCACCCAGCTGTCCCGCCGGACGTGGGGCTACCTCCCCGAGGAACGCGGGCTGTACGCGCGACTGCCGGTCCTCGACCAGCTCGTCTATTTCGCCGAGCTCTATGGCGCGTCGCGCGATCGTGCCCGGAGCGAAGCCATGCGCTGGCTGGTTCGCTTCCGAATCCCCGAATACGCGAACCGGCGCGCCGAGGAACTCTCGAAGGGCAACCAGCAGAAGGTCCAGTTCATCGCCGCGATCCTCCACGAGCCCGAGGTCCTGCTCATGGACGAGCCGTTCACGGGCCTCGATCCCGTCAACCTCGCGCTCCTGCGCGAGGCGTTCCTCGAACTGCGCGACCAGGGCCGCACCGTGGTCTTCTCGACCCACCAGATGGAGCTCGCCGAGGCGATGTGCGAGTCGGTCGCGATCGTCGACCGGGGGCGGGTCGTGGCTGGTGGGACGATCCGCGACCTGAAGCGGGCCAGCGGCCGGCGGATCGTGCGCATCGGGCTCAATGGCTCGGGCGACCATTCCTGGCTCGAGCGGCTGCCCGGGGTCCTCGTTCGTCGCTCCGGCGTTGACCGGACCGAGCTCGAGCTCACCGACGGCATCGAACCCGACGCGGTCCTTGCCGCCGCCGTGGATGGCGGCACGACGGTGACCCACTTCGAGCTCGACGAGCCGTCGCTCGAGACGCTGTTCATCGAGCACGTCGGGCGCGCTCCCGATGACGGCGAACGGACCCTGGCGCCCTGATGGCCCGCCTCGACCCGCTCCTGCCCAATGCCGCGATCGTCGCCCGGCGCGAGTATCGCGACCGGGTGCGCAGCCGCCTGTACCTCGCGTCGACACTGATCCTGATGATGCTCGCGCTCGGCGTGGCGCTCACGCCGATCGGAGTCCGCTACCTCGACTCGCGCACCGTGACCCAGCTCGCGATCCTGTCGGCGGACTCGGCCCTCGCCGAGCGCGCGGTCGGCGTCGTCGACGCCATGCTCAACAACCCGCCACAGGGCGTGGACGCGGCGACGTGGCAGAAGCCGTTCCGGTTCGCGGTCGTCGGCAATCCGGCGGCGGCGGAAGCGGGCCTGTCGGACGGCGCCTATGCCGGCGTCATCCGGGTGGATCGGCAGGAGGACGGCCGGCTGCACGTCACGTTCCGGACGCCGGGCATCGCCGACGCGACGCGCGCCCAGCTGGTCGGCTTCGCCGCCATCGGCCTCGCGGTGCTCGACTGGACCGCGAACCTCCCAGACGACGCCCAGCTCGACCCGTTCCAGGCGCCGCAGTTCGACCTCGAGTCGGCCACCGCGCCGACGAGCAACGGCCGCCCGGTGAGTCAGCAGGAGATCGCCAGCCGCGGCTTCGTCGGGACGGTCTTCATCGTCCTCATGTTCCTGTCGATCCTGATCTACGGGATGTGGGTCGCCACCGGCGTGGCCGCCGAGAAGAGCAGCCGCGTCATGGAGCTGATGATCAGCGCAGCCTCGCCGCGCCAGCTCGTGATCGGGAAGGTGCTCGGGATCGGCGGCGCGGGGCTCACCCAGTACGTCGCGATCGCGCTGCCGGCGCTGCTCGTGCTCGCCTTCCAGGACCGGATCGCCTCGGCGGTGCTCGGGCCGGGGGCGGCCTCCGGAACGCCGATCACGGGCCTCACCGCCGGTCTCCTCCTGGCCTACGGCACGTTCTTCCTGCTCGGTTTCGCGCTGTACGCCTTCGTGTACGCGGCGGTCGGCTCGTTCGTCAGCCGCCCGGACGATCTCCAGACGCTGTCGCTGCCGCTGAGCCTGCTGGCGATGGTCGGGTACCTCGGAGCGTTGCCGATCCTGTTGACCGGTGGCGCGGGTTCGATTGCGCGGCTGATGTCGATCCTGCCGCCGTTCAGTCCGTTCGCGATGCTCGCGCGACTGATGGTCGGCCAGGTCCCGCCCTGGCAGGTCGCCCTGTCGCTGGGCCTGCTCGTGCTCGCGATCGCGGCCGTGGCCGTGGCGGCGATCCGCATCTATTCCGCGGGCGTGCTGCTGTATGGGCAACGCCCGGGCCTGCGCGCGTTCGTGGCCGCGGCGACGCGCCGCTAGTCCTCCAGGTCCAGCGGCAGGCGCTCGATGAGCGCGAGCACCGGTGCGGCCGCAGGCCGCGACGCTTCGTCCTCGACGGGCGCCTCGGTCTCGGTCACGGCGCCGGGTCGTGCTGCGATGAACCGCCACAGTCGGCTTCGAACGCCAGGCAGGTATGGACTGACGCGCTGACGGGCGAGCACCCCCGCCACGCCCTGGGCGACGACCGCATCCCACAGCGCACGGCCCTCGGTCGCAATGGCCGGCACCGCGACGACCTCGTCGCCCGGGCGCAGGACTCGCCGCAGCGCCTCGTGCCGCTTGGCGAGCGGCTGGCCGAGCAGCGATCGCCCGTCGATGTGGAGCAGATCGAGCGCCAGGAACGCGACGGCCCGTCCCGCACGCCCCTCGAGCCGTGCCGCCATCGCGGCGGCATCCGCGCGCCCCGACGCATCGACGACCACGAGCTCGCCGTCCAGCACCGCCGAGCGAGCATCGACGCGGACGGCCAGACCGGCCAGTTCGCGCAGGTGCCGGGTGAGGTCGGCGCCGTCCTCGTCCACGACGCGGACAATCCCGCCGCCGGCCAGCTCGGCCGGACCGACGTACACGAGCGCGCGCCGGCCGCCCCACCACGGCTGGAACAGGTGCTCGTCCGAATCGAACGGCTCGGCGAGGGGTCGCGGGAGCATCGGCCGGAGGTCGGGCAAGCCCGGCAGGACCGGTTGCTCGGGCTCGAGCCGGAGCGAGAGCTGGTCGGTCATCGTCGGTCGATGGTAGCCGGTCATGTTCCGGGGCCCGCGGCTACACTGGGGCCCCGCTCGCCCCGATCCGGAGGCGCCCGTGCCCAGGCCACCCCTCCCGTCCGACGTCTACCGGCTGCGCTATCCCGACGGAGCCACGCCTGTCGCCCGATGGCCGCGTCGCGGTCGTGGCGCTCACGACCGCCGCTCCGCTGCACGACGGGTACCGGACGGCCCTGTGGCTCGTCCCGACGACCGGGGGCGAGCCGCGCCGCCTGACACTCGGCATCAGGAAGGACCACCATCCGCGCTTCTCGCCGGACGGCCTGACCCTCGCGTTCCTGTCGGATCGACGGCCGATCGTCGAAGAGGAGCCGGACCGTCCGACAGAGGCATCCGATCGCGAGGACGGCACCCAGGTCCACCTGCTCCCACTCGATGGTGGCGAGGCGCGCCGCCTGACCGACCTGCCACGCGGCGTGGCGGCATTCGAGTGGTCTCCGGACGGCGGCTCGCTGGTCGTCACGTCGTCATCGCACGCGGCGACGTACCCGGAAGACGCGCGTCGGCGCCGGCGGGCGGTTCGCCGCGACACGCATGCGCCGCCCGAATCCGACGTGCGCTTCATCGACCGGCTCGACTACATGCTCAACGGCGAAGGGTTCACGTACGACAAGGTCAAGCACCTCTGGATCGTCGACGTCGCGACGGGCTCCGCGCGCAGGCTGACCTCCGGTCGCACGCCGGTATCGTCCCCGGCCTGGTCGCCGGACGGCCGGCGGATCGCGTTCGTCGCCGACCGGCGCCCCGATCACGACCTGCTCGTGCGGAGCGACATCTTCGTCGCCGACGCCGTGACCGGCGCGGTCACGGCTGTCACCCGCGGTCCGCGCTCGCTCTTCGATCATCCGACGTGGCTGCCCGACGGATCGACGATCGCGGCGCTCGGTCACCGGCTCCCGGCGGGGACGGCCAGCCGCAACGACGTGTGGCTCTTCGCCGCGGACGGGAGCGACGCGCAACCCGACGGTGGGCGCAACCTGTCGGCAAGGCACGACCTCATGCCCGGCTCCGGGATGAACAGCGACGTCACCACTGGCGAGACGGCGCGCCTCGCGGCCTCGGCGGACGGCCGCTGGCTCACGTTCAGCGCGCCGGTCGACGGCTCGTACGAGCTGTGGCGGATCGCCGTCGCCGACGGCCGCGTCGAGCGCCTCACCGAGGGCCGCCACTACATCTCGGGCTGGGACCACGGCAAGCGTGCCCACCTCTACCTGCGCTCCTCGCCAACCGAAACGCCCGACCTGTGGCTGCTCGAGCGGCCCGGCGCGACACCGCGCCGCCTGTCGGCCTTCAACGCGGAGCTCCTCGAGGAGGTCGAGCTACGCGAGGCGGTCGAGCGTCGGGTCACCGTCGAGGGTCGCGAGATCCAGGGCTGGCTCATCCCGAGCGGTCCCGGCCGGCGCCCGCTCGTCGTCGAGATCCACGGCGGGCCGCACACCCTCTACGGCTGGTCGCCGTTCTGGGAGTTCCAGATCCTCGCCGCGAATGGGATGTCGGTGTTCGCATGCAACCCGCGCGGATCGCAGGGCTATGGCGAGGCGTTCAACGTCGCGAACCACCGCGACTGGGGGCCGGGCCCGACGCGTGACGTGCTGGCCGGCGTCGACGCGCTCGTCGCCGACGGCCTGGCCGATCCGGACCGGCTTGGCGTGACCGGCGGCTCGTACGGGGGCTACCTGACGAACTGGATCGTGGGGCACGACCAGCGGTTCCGCGCGGCCATGACCTGCCGCAGCGTGTCCGACATGGCAATGCTCATGCTGACCGGCGACATCAGCACGGTCGAATGGGCCCGCCTCGACTTCGGCGCGACGCCGTTCGAGGATCCCGAGCTGTTCCGTGAGATGTCGCCGCTGACGTACGCCGCCGAGATCCGCACGCCGCTCCTCATCCAGCACAGCGAGCGTGACATCCGGACGACGATCGGACAGGCCGAGGCGCTGTTCACGGCGCTGCGGTCGCTTCGCCGGCCGGTCAGGCTCATGCGCGTCCCGGATGAGACCCATGAGCTGACCCGGTCAGGGACCCCGTTCCGGCGGGCCGAGAACCTCGACGTCGTGCTCGGCTGGTTCCGCCACTACCTCGTCGAGGGCAAGCGCGGCCTGCCTCCGATCCCGACGATCCACGGCGGCCGTTAGGCGCGTCGCGACTCCGCCGGCGACTCGAGCAATCGGGCGCTTCACCCATCCCGAATGATGTCGGAAGGTCTCGACGGTGAGACCGTTGCTTCGCCGGATCGCGCCGAGCCCGGCGATTGGAGGCACCATGACAGACAGAACGCTTGACGAGCTGGGGCCCGTCGACTACCTGATCGTCGAGTTCCCCGCGGGAGCGCAGAACTTCACGGGCGAAGGAGCCGACGAGCTCCTGAGGCTCCACGACGCAGGGATCATCAGGGTGATGGACATCCTGATCCTGGCGAAGGGCGAGGACGGCACGGTGATGGCCCAGGAATTGGGCGATCTCGACGACCTCGGTGAGCTGGGCCGCCTCGAGGCGGAGCTGGCGGAGACCCTGGCCGAGGAAGACGTCGACAACCTCGCCGCGGCGATGGAGCCGGGCAGCATCGCGGGAGTCCTGGTCTACGAGAACCTGTGGGCGGCGCCGTTTGCCTCGGCGGTGCGGCGCGCCGGCGGCCAGCTGATCGCGAATGGCCGGATTCCCGTCCAGGCCATCATCGCCGCAATTCAAGCCGACGAGGCACTCGTCGCAGCAGGAGATTGACATGCCGCTCAGGCCAACTCGCGTCGGACGCGCAGGCGTCGTCGGAGCCCCAGTCGCCAAGGCCGCCGTCGTCGGCGCCGCGGTCTCGCCAGGTCGCTCGCCGGTCGCCAAGGCCGCCGTCGTCGGCGCCGCAGTCTCGCCAGGTCCCTCGCCGGTCGCCAAGGCCGCCGTCGTCGGCGCCGTCGTGACGCCGGGTCGTCGTCGGTTCTGACTCCCACCAAGTCCGATATAGCCGGCCGCTGACCGGCGTTTACTCGCCCATCGCGAGGACGGCGTCGGCCGCCGCGACGGCCTGGTCGACATGGAGCTCGTGCCCGCCAGTGAGCTCGATCTGGCGGCTCGACGGGCTCCAGTCCAGCCAGAACGACTGGTCCTCGACGCCCGATTGACCGTCGCTCGCCGTCACGACGAGCAGCGGTGCGTCGAATGGGAACTGCTCCTCCGCCAGGCGGTTCTCGAAGCCGGCCACCACGTCGTTGTGCTCGACGTTGCCCGGATGGTCCCAGGCGAGCTCGGGCTCGTCATCCTCTGTCATCGTCGCGCTCGGCGCGGGCACGTCGAGGAGGACGACGCCCGCCACGTCCTCGGCGTAGCGGTTCGCATAGAACGACATGATGAAACCGCCGAACGAGTTGCCGACGAGCACGAGCGGCCCTTCGATGCCCGCGGCGTCCAGCAGCGCATGGAGGTCACCCGTGACGTCCTCGAGCTGGCGCGGCTTGCCGGGGGCCGGGTCGCTCTGGCCGTGACCGGCCCGGTCGTATGCGCACACGCGACGCTGCTCAGCCAGACGTGATGTGAATGTCGCCGCGTACTCGCGATACTCCTGGATCTCGCCGCCGCCCGCGTCGATGACGATCGTCGGGGAGCCTTCCCCCCAGCACTGCAGGTACAGCTTCCGACCTTCGCCGACGTCGAACGCCCCATCGATCACAGGGCGCACGAGTGGGTCTGGCATGACCGTCGCGCGCGCGGTCGGGACGCCCGAGGCTACCGGCGACGACTCCGCTCGAGGTGAGGCCGCCTGCTCGGTCGGGGACGAGGTCGTCGCGCAGGCGAGCACCAGGAGCCCAGCCAGGAACGGGAAACCGCGTGTGACGCGCGATCGCATGGCAACCCCTCGCCCCCGTACGAACCCGGTGGCACGCTCGGTCCGGAGCATAGTCCTACGCGGCGTCGGGCATGAGCCAAAACGAGGTGTATCCTCACCGTCCCATGGTCACCAGCCACCGCCCGGACAGCGTCGCCCGGGAGCGCGCAAACGAGCTGATCCGCTCGTGGGATTCGCGCCCCGGCCCGCTCGGCAGCCTCCTTGGCCGGGTCACCCCGGTCGACCAGGTCGGTGTCGACCAGCGCGTCGACGCACTCAAGCGGCGCTCGATCAAGAAGGCCTCGAAGCTGTGGGCGCTCGACCTCGCGATCCGGATGATGGACCTGACCACCCTCGAGGGGAAGGACACGCCCGGCAAGATCCGCGCGCTCTCGGCCAAGGCGATCCGGCCGAAGCCCGGCGATCCGACGATCCCGTCGGTGGCGGCGCTGTGCGTCTATCCGGCGCTCGTCACCGAGGCCAAGGAAGCGCTCAAGGGCTCGTCCGTCAAGGTCGCGAGCGTCGCCACGGGTTTCCCGTCCGGCCAGACGTTCCTCGACATCAAGCTCGCCGAGACGCGACAGGCCGTGGAAGCCGGCGCCGACGAGGTCGACATGGTCATCGACCGCGGCGCGTTCCTCACCGGTGATTACCGGACCGTGTTCGACGAGATCGTCGACGTCAAGGAGGCCTGCGGCGAGGCCCATCTCAAGGTGATCCTCGAAACCGGTGAGCTCGAGACGTACGACAACGTGCGACGGGCCAGCGTGCTCGCGATGGCCGCCGGCGCGGACTTCATCAAGACCTCCACCGGCAAGGTGCAGCCCGCGGCGACGCTGCCGGTGACGCTCGTCATGCTCGAGGCGATCCGCGACTTCGAGCGGGCGACCGGCCGGCAGGTCGGGATGAAGCCGGCCGGCGGGATCCGGGTGGCCAAGGAGGCGATCCAGTACCTCGTCGTGCTCTACGAGACGCTCGGGCCGCGCTGGATGAGCCCGGACTGGTTCCGCTTCGGCGCTTCGAGCCTGCTCAACGACGTGCTCATGCAGATCGAGTTCCAGCGGAGCGGGCGTTACCAGGACCCCGACGACTTCACGCTCGACTGACGCGGTGTCGATCGAAACTCGCCGCTTCGACTCGGTCGAGGCGTTCCTCGATGTCTGCGGGCCGTTCCTCGAGGCGCGCGAGCCGGAGCATCAACTGACGCTCGGCATCGTCGGCGATGCGGAGGCACACGGCGGCTTCCCGGATGACGGAGCGCTCGTCGCCGCGCTGCGGGACGGGCGAGTGATGGCCACCGCGATCTGGACCCCGCCGTGGAACGTGATCCTGTCCGAGGTGGACGACGAGCAGGCGCTCCCCGCGATCGCGGACTCGCTGGCCGCGGAGGACCTGGGCGGCGTCAACGGCCCGGCAGAGCACGTCGAGGCGTTCGCCCGCGCGTGGTGCGAACGGACGGGCGGGCGATATGTCGAGGCAATGCGCCAGCGCAGTTACGCCCTCGACACGGTCACCCCTCCGCGGGATGTGCCCGGCCGCCTTCGCCGGGCCGCACCCGAAGACCGGGCGGTGATGACGAAATGGATGGACGGCTTCGATCGTGAGGCGATGGGCAGCGAGGCCGGCCGGCGCGATATCGACGCGATGGTCGACGAGCTGATCAACTCCTCGAGCCGCATCGGGTACATCTGGGAAGACCCCGAACCCGTGTCGATGTGCCAGGCGACGGGCGCGACACCGAACGGGATCCGGATCGGCGCGGTCTACACGCCTCCGGAGCTTCGCCGCCGCGGCTACGCCAGCGCGCTCGTGGCGGCCGTGAGCCAGGCGGAGCTGGACCGCGGGCGGCGCTGGTGCTTCCTCTTCACGGACCTGGCCAATCCGACCTCCAACCGCATCTATCAGGCCGTCGGCTACCGCCCGACCCGGGACGTCGCGCTGATCCGTTTCGACCGGCCTTGACAGCGACCCGAACCTTTACGTAAACGTCAATCTTTGATATACTCTGGGGGTGACGACGACCCAACCTCGGGCGTTGGACGACCCCCGTCTCCTGCGCATCCAGGAGGTCGCCGCCGAGGTCGGCCTGACGACCCGTTCCATCCGCTATTACGAGGAACTCGGACTCCTCGAGCCGGCCGCCCGTTCCGAGGGCGCCTACCGCCTGTACGACGAGTCCGACATCGCGCGGCTCAGGTTCATCCGCGGGCTGCGCGACGACGCCGGGTTCTCGCTGGCCCAGATCGGCCAGCTGCTCGAGGACGAGGCTGCCCGCGAGCGCAACCGCGAGCGATTTCGAGCCACCGAGGATCCTTCCGAGCGCCGCGAGATCCTGGTCGACGCGCTTGCCCGCGTCGACGGTCAGATCGAGACGCTCCGCCACAAGGCGGACCGGATCGCCGGGATGATCGACGAAGCCGAAGCGCGCCGGCGCCACCTGGCGGACCACCTGGCCGGCGTCGAAGGTTCGCCCAGGGCGACCAAGGCGACCAGGACCGGGCGCGGGCGATGACCGTTCACTCCGTCCGGGGCCTGCGCGCCTTCCGCCACCGCAACTACCAGCTGTTCTTCGGCGGCCAGCTCATCTCGCTGATCGGGACCTGGATGCAGCAGGTTGCCCAGGCCTGGCTCGTCCTCGAGCTCACCAACGATGCGTTCTGGCTCGGCGTGGTCGCCGCCGCCCAGTTCGTCCCCGTGATGGTCTTCGGGCTGTTCGGCGGCGTGCTCGCGGATGCGCTGCCGAAGCGCCAGACGATCTTCGTCGTGCAGGCCGTGATGATGGTCCTCGCCGCGATCCTCGCCGTGCTCACGCTGACCGGTGTCGTCGAGGTCTGGATGATCATCGTCCTGGCGCTGCTCCTCGGCACCGCCAATGCGATCGACATGCCCGTCCGCCAGAGCTTCGTATTCGAGATCGTCGGGCGTGGCGACATCGGCAACGCGGTCGCCCTCAACTCGGCGATGTTCAACGCTGCGCGCGTCGTCGGCCCCGCCGTTGCCGGCCTGACGATCGGGGCGTTCGGCTCCGGCACGGCGTTTGCCATCAACGCGGCGAGCTTCGCGGCGGTGCTCGTCGCGCTCGCGGCCATGGACTCGACCGCCCTTCGGACCCCGGACCTGCCGCCACGACCACGCTCCGCCCCACAGGTCGTCGAGCAGCTCCGCGAAGGGATCGCCTACGTGCGGCACACGCCGCCCGTGCTCCTGGCGATCCTCATCATCGGCCTGGTCAGCACGTTCGGCATGAACTTCTCGGTCGTCATCCCGGCGCTCGCGCGCGACGTCCTTGGCGCCGATGCATCCGGCTACGGCTTCCTGATGGCCGCGTCGGGCGTCGGCTCATTGATCGCGGCGGCATGGCTGGCGGTGTCGGGCGGCCTGCCTCGCGTGGGCCGCATGGTCGGTGGCGCCATCGCGCTCGGGCTCGCCGAGATCCTGCTGGCGGTCTCGAACCTCTTCTCGGTGTCGGTCCTGCTGATGGTGATCGTCGGGTTCGGGGGCATCACGATGGCTGCCACCGCCAACACGATGATCCAGCTCAACGTCCCGGACGCCCTCCGCGGTCGCGCGATGAGCGTCTACACGACCGTGTTCGCGGGCTCCACGCCGGTCGGCGGCCTCCTGTTCGGCTGGCTCGCGTCGGCGGCAGGCGTCGCCCTGGCGGTCGCGGTCGGAGGGATCGGCGCGGTCGTGGCCGGGCTCGGCGCCTGGCTGTGGGTGCGCGGCCAGGTCGGATTCGTGGCGGCGCCTGCGCCGCTCGGCAGGCGTGGCGAGGCGCGGCCCGCTGAGGCGCGCCCTGCCGATGTCGCCGCTGCGCCGGTCGAGGGCGGTGTCGTCGAGGCGATGGTCGGTCCGGGAGCCCGCCCGCGCTGAGCAGTGCCGGGACTCAGCCGTCCGGCGCGCCGAGCACGACGGCGGCATTCAGGCCGCCGAACCCGAACGACGTCGACAGCACGCGGCCGTACGTCCCGGAGCACCCCTCGCGGAGCAGCATCGGCAGGATCGCTGCGACATCGGGGTCGGGTTCGTCGAGGTTCACCGTCGGCGGCGCCCAGCCGTCGCGGATCGCGAGCGCGGCGATGGCTGCCTCGATCGCGCCCGGATGCCCCGAGCGGGTGGCCGTAGTAGGCCTTCGTGCCACTCACCGGGACGCTCGTCGCCCGTTCGCCGAGGGCCAGCGCGATCGCCCGGGCCTCGGCGATGTCACCGATCGGGGTCGACGAGGCGTGGGCGTTCACGTAGTCGATCTCGGTGCCGTCCACGCCGGCATCCTCGAGGGCGATCCGGGCCGCACGGCCCGCCTCGCGCCCGTCGGGCCGCGGCTGGACCATGTGGTAGGCGTCGGAGGTCGCCCCATAGCCAAGCAGTTCCGCGTACGGTTCGGCGCCGCGCGCACGCACGAACTCCTCGGTTTCCAGCACGAGCCACGCGACGCCCTCGCCCATGACGAAGCCGTCGCGGTCGCGGTCGAAGGGCCGCGCGGCACTCGCCGGAGCGTCGTTGTGGGTCGACGACAGCGCCCGGATGATGTCGAAGGCACCGAACGCGAGGGCGCTCAGCGGCACCTCGCAGCCCCCGGCGATCGCCGCATCGACCCGGCCGTCACGCAGGTCCCCGAGCGCCTCGCCAAGCGCCACGCTCCCCGAGGCGCACGAGTTGGCCGTCGACAGGATCGGGCCGCGCACGTCGAGCGCGATCCCGAGGTTGGCCGGGGCCGCGCCGCCGAACACCGCCAGCGCGAGGTTCGGCGCCACCTGGCGGATGCCCTTGTCCATGTACCGCTCGTGCTGCGTCTCCGCGTAGGCGATGCCACCGAGTGCGCTGCCGAGGTAGATCCCGATCCGCTCGGGACTCGGGGCGTTGGGGGCGCCGGGGACGAGACGCGCGTCGTCGAGCGCGAGCCGCCCGGCGACGAGGCCGAACTGGCTGAACCGGTCGAGCTGCCGGGCGACCTTCGGTTCGAGCCACGCGAGGGGATCGAAGTCGTCGACCTGGGCAGCGACCTGCGACCGGAACGCAGAGGGATCGAAGCGGTCGACCCGCCGGACCGGGGAGCGGGCTGCCCGCAGCCCGGCCCGGAAGGCATCGACGCCTGTCCCGATCGGCGTGATCACGCCGATCCCCGTCACGAACACTCGAGGGCGCGAGTTCATGTTGACCTCTTCGACGCCGGCGGGCTCTCGGAGTCCGCGCCCGTCACCGCCTCCGCGATCGCCTTGAAGGTGGCGAGCGTCCGCCCGGCGATCGGCCGGGTGAAGAACCGATCAATGAACAGTGCCCACGGCGCGAAGCGCGGCCGGAATTCGTGCTCGATCGTGACCCGGCAGCCGCCTTCCGCTGCCTCGATTCGCCACGTGACATCCATCCCGTTCGTCGCGCCGCCCTGGTGGACGAACCGGATCCGGCACGTGTCGCGCTCGCTCCATGTCCGCGATCGCCACGCCACCGGGAGGCCGAGGCCGAGCAGCCCGAACACCGGACGTCGAGCGATCATGCGGGCGACCACGCTGCCGTCGGGTCGCCGTTCGAGGATCCGGACGTCCTCGTAGTGCGGGAGCAGTCGCGGCCAGCGCTCCACGTCGCGGGCGAGGGCGAACACGACCTCGGGCGGGGCCGCGACGTCGATCGAGATGGCGCTCTTCACGGGAGCGCGCCGGGCCACACGAGGCCGATCGCGTGCCGCGCGACCGACACCAGCTTCAGCAGGGCGACCTCGTCCCGCCGGAACCAGCCACAGCGGTCCGTGGACCCGTCGACCTCGTCGGTCAGTCGCCCGCCGGTCACCTCGACGCGGTACAGGACGCCGAGGAAGTGCAGGTCGGCACCGCTCGCGTATGGCGAACCGGGATAGAGGTGCGAGAACACGCCTTCGATCTCCGCGATCCGGCCCGTGAGCCCGCTTTCCTCGCGCAGTTCGCGGACCACCGCGTCGTCGGGATGCTCCCCGAAGTCGACGCCGCCACCGGGCAGCGTCCACGCTCCGGGTTCGGGCTCGTTCGAGGCCAGGCGGCACAGCAGGATCCGATCCTCGCGGTCGATGCAGATCGCATAGCTCCCGAGGCGCGTGCGTCCGCTCCCTGTGCGCGGCGTGGGCTCGCTGACCGCCGGATCGGTCACGGGCGAAGAAGCGCGCCGAGATAGCGCGGGTCGAGGGCACGGGATGCGGGCACGAGGTCACCCATGACAAGGCCCATCGTCTCACGGACGGCGGTTCGGTCCGCGATGCGGCGGGCGGCGTACTCGAACAGAGCGGGCCGCTCGAGGAACACCTGCACGAGCCACGACACCACGTCCTTGGCAGCGAACCGGCGGCGCATGGCTCGGTCGTAGGCGGGGAGGGCCCGCGGATCGCCGCGGAGGGCCGCCTCGACGGCACGTGCGCCCAGCTCGGCCGAGACCACGGCGCGATGCAGTCCCTCCCCGGTGAACGGATCGAGGAACCCGGCCGCGTCGCCGACCACGAGCCAGGTGGTGCCGGCGCGCCGCTTGACGCGGTGGCCGAGCGGGCTGGCGCCGGCGACGCGGTCGAGACGCGCTCCCGTCCGCCATGCCGCGGGATCGGGCGGCGAGCCTGCGGCACCGTCGAGAACCGGGATCCCCGAAACGACCTCCGCGGCGACCGCTTCGGCTCCGTCGGCGGCAAGCCGCGGGCCCCAGCTCCGGCCGAGGACGATCCCGACGTTCACCCGTCCGCCGGGAACGGGCGCGATGCCTACGTATCCGTCGCGGAACACGCGCATCCGGGCGTCGGCGCGGGGATCGCCGGGACGGTCCTCGAGGTGGTAGGTGAGGCCCACGCGCGGGGCAAGCCGGGCGGGTCGGGCCACGCCCGCTGCCCGGGCGACGATCGAGTTGCCGCCGTCCGCCCCGACGACGAGCCGGGCCGCGTGCCGCACCAGGCCATCGACTGTGCGGACATCGAGCACCGGCTGCGGCCCGTCGAGGTCCACCGCCTCGACCCGGGCGCCCGCGCACACCGACGCGCCGGCCGCGCGCGCCTCGTCGAGGAGCGCCGGATCGAGCGCCGACCGGTCGAACCCGACCGGCGCGCCGTCGCCGTACGGCAGGCGGAAGGCGATCCCGCTGGGTGTCTCCACGCGCATCGCGGGGATGGGTCGGGCAACCCGGGCGAGGGTCGCCTCACCCAGGCCGACCCGGCGGAGCGCGGCGATCGTGGCGGGCGACGCGAACACGCCGGAGGCCCTCCAGCGGTACGCCGGGCTTCGCTCGAACACGGTGACGTCGAAGCCTGCGCGCGCCAGCAGCGACGCGACGATTGCCCCCGCCGGCCCGCCGCCGACGATCGCGACATCCGGCCCGGTCACGGGACCGAGGCTGCGGCGACCGCGGCGGCTGCCGGGACCGCGATCACCGCGTAACGCTGCCCGAACGCGGAGGTGCGCCGATCCACCGGTTCAAGCCCGGCCCGGCGCAGCAGCTCCTCGACTTCGGGGAGCGTGTACGACCGCCGGACGGACAGCAGCGAATCATGGCGCGTGTAGTGGTTCCGGGTGAGGAACCGGCCGGCCAGCCACGCCCCGAGCAATCCGAGGCGGCCTCGATGCAGGTCGTTGATGACCACACCCCGCCGGCTGACACGGCCGAGCTCCGCGAGAAAACGGACAGCAGCGTCCTCGTCGAGGTGGTGCACGACCAGCGAGGCATGCCCGATGTCGAACGTCTCGTTCTGGTACGGCAGGCGCTCCGGGTCGACGAGGGCCAGTCGCAGGCGCTGGACACGATCCAGCTTCGGGCGGGCAAGGCGCGCCGCGCTGAGCACCTCGGCCCGGCTGTCGACGGCCGTCACCTCGAGGACCCGTCCCCGCCACACGGAATCGGCCAGCAGCGCGACCGGGATGTCGGCGCCCCCCGTGCCGACATCGATCAGCGTCGACGGCTCGGCGGTCCCGTCGAGCAGCCGGTTGACGCCCCAGCGGCTCAGCGCGACGCCCCCCGACAGCCGGTTGAGCCGGCGCAGGTCGCGCAGGTTGCCGACGAGGGCCGGCTGGTCGTCGAGCGGACCGTCGAGGTGCTCTTCGGCACCGTCGCGGCGATCCATCGGGCAGTCTCCATGGTTGCGGGACGATCGGCCGGGCTTGGTCTCGGCCCGGTGCTGCCGTACTCTAGCCCGCCGGATGCATGCATTCGCTCGCCGCCCCGTCCGCCGCCTGGTGCCGCCCGTTGCAGCGCTCGTGCTCCTGCTGGCGGTGAGCGGGCAGGTCGCGGCCCTGTCGACCTACTACCCGATCCAGAGCTTCGGCAATCGTGGATCGGACGTCCGCGCGCTGCAGTATCTGCTCCGTGCCGCCGGCCGCGACCTGTCTGTCACCGGCCGGTTCGGCAGCTCGACGCAGGCTGCCGTTGTAGCGCATCAGAAGGCTCGAGGACTGCCCGCGACGGGGATCGTGAACGACCCGACCTGGCGAAGTCTCACGCCGAACCTCTCGATGGGCAGCAGCGGCGACGCCGTCCGCGCCCTGCAGCAACTGCTCAACGACAAGCGAAAGGCCGGGCTGACCGTCAGCGGCACCTACGGAACGGGGACGCGCGACGCGGTCACCGCATTCCAGCGTCACATGACATCCACGTCGTCCGGGGCGATGGACGCGTTCACCTGGCGGCGCTTGCTGTGGCATTTCGAACCGCCCGTCTGGGGCAGCACGAGCGGGTTGTGCGACTACAGCGTCGGCAACGGGCCGGCGAACTGGGGAACCGGGGCGGCGATCGGCCAGGTGCGAACGGCCGCGAAACAGATCTACGACGCGGGCCACGGCCGGGTGGCGGTGGGGGACATCGGGCTCGAGCATGGCGGCGACATCCCGGCCACGAGACCCACGAGCAGGGCCTCGATGTCGACCTTCGTCCGATGCGCGACGCCGAGAACCAGTGCTCGTACCCGACGAACTTTCGCCAGGCGGCGTACGACCGGGCAGCGACGCGGGCGCTGATCCGGGAGATCCGCGCGGCGGCCCCGGCCACGTCAAGGTCATCTACTTCAACGATCCCGTGCTGATCGGCGAGGGCCTGACGAAGCGGCTGGCGGGCCACGATGACCATCTCCACGTCCGCTACTGCGAGGCGTGGCACCCGGTGATCGCGTATCGCTGCGCCTCTGCCGGCGGGTGAGGCAGTTCCTCCGAGCCCACCCCCAACTGCTTCCATTCAAGCGGAACGATCGCGAGAACCGCCGATTTCGCGGAACTGGCTCGACGGCGCGGACCCGGCCTCGAACGCGGCGTCCGGCGGTAATCCCGTTCACGGGTTCCGGCGATGTTTCCGCTTCGTTGGAAGCATCAGCGGAGGGCCGCTGGATCGATGCGTCCGCCCGAAGGGTGATCGCTACGGCAGCTCGAACGCCTCCAACGTAGGGCTCACGAACAGGCCCGGCTGATCGCCGCCGAGCGCGACATAGGCCACGCCGTCGACGACTGCCGCACCCAGCCCGTGGCGAGGGTGCGCGAGACCGGGCAGAACGGTTATGTCGCCGTCCTCGTCGATGCATTCGACCTGTGCGTTCGTGCCGCCCGGTGATTCTCCGCCAACGAGGCACGCGCCGAGGGCCGGCCACCAGAACGCCGCGACGCCGCCGCGTGGAGTCGGCAGCTCCCCAATGGTTGTGGACGAGCCCCCCTCGACGAGATCGGCCAAGGCGAGGTTGCCGTCGAGCCCGGAGAGGCGCCCGCCAAGGAGGAAGGTCGCGCCAGAGCCGTCGGACGTGGCTGCGAGATGCTCGCGCGGGTTCGCCAGGCGGGCCACCTGGGTCCAGCCATCACCCTGGAACGCGAGCACCGCTGCGCTGACGCTATCCGGATCGAACCCGCCCCCGTACACGATCCGCGAACCGTCCCAGGCCGCGGCGCCGGCCGTCCGCGCCTCGGGAAGGGCAACGTCTTCGACCCATGATCCGTTTGCCTCGTCGAGCCGCCACACCGCATCGGTGAATCGCTCGAAATTGCTGTCCGTCCAGCCTCCGATGAGGCGAAGGGTCTCGCCGTCGCTGACGAGCGTCGAGTGATGCACCGGCTCCGGGAGGTCGGGTCCCTCCGTCCACGCATCCTCAGCCGGGTCGTAGATAAGCACGGCGCTCGAGGCGTCACCGTCGGCAGTGAGTCCACCGGCGACCCAGATCCGGTCATCGTGCGCAGCCGCGGCGACTTCGGTCAGCTCCAGGGGTGCGTCGGTGCGGCGCTCCCAGGCGCCGGAGGAGGTGGTCGCTGGTGCAGCTGTGGGGGCCAGGAACCCGCACGCTCCCACGAGCACGACAAGCAGTGGAACGGCCGAGACGAGGCGGGGCAGGGAACGGGGCTCAGCCATGACGAGTGCCATAATGCATGCGATGGCCACCGAGTCCGACACGCGCGTCGCAACCACCGGCGAGCGCGCCCCGAACAGCTGGGGCCTCGGCGACGGCCAGGCGATCCCGTGGGAGTACGCACCGGCGCCGGAGGCGCGTGACATCGTCACGCTCAAGGAGCGCTACGGGCTGTTCATCGGTGGGCGCGAGGTCCCGTCCGCGGATGGCGCCACGTTCACTTCGATCGACCCGTCGACCGAGCAGCCGCTCGCCCAGATCGCGCGCGCGACACCGGCCGACATCGACAAGGCGGTCCGCACCGCGCGCCGTGCCCAGCGCCGGGCGTGGGGCAGCCTGCCCGGCAAGGAACGCGCCAAGTACCTGTTCCGGATCGCGCGCATCCTCCAGGAGCGCAGCCGGGAGTTCGCCGTCCTCGAGTCGATGGACTCGGGCAAGCCGATCAAGGAGAGCCGCGACGTCGACGTGCCGCTGGCGGCGGCGCACTTCTGGTACTACGCGGGCTGGGCGGACAAGCTCGAGTACGCGTTCCCCGGGCGCATCGCGAAGCCGCTCGGCGTCGCCGCCCAGATCATCCCGTGGAACTTCCCGCTGCTGATGCTCGCCTGGAAGATCGCCCCGGCGCTGGCCGCCGGCAACACGGTCGTCCTCAAGCCCGCGTCGACGACCCCGCTCAGCGCGCTGTTGTTCGCCGACGTCTGCCGCCAGGCCGACCTGCCGCCGGGCGTCGTCAACATCACGCCGGGGCCGGGCGAGATCGGGACGGTGCTGGCGATGCACCCCGGCGTCGACAAGGTCGCGTTCACCGGCTCGACCGAGATCGGCAAGAAGATCCAGCGCGGCGTGGCCGGCACCGACAAGGCGCTCACGCTCGAGCTCGGCGGCAAGGCCGCCAACATCGTGTTCGACGACGCGCCGCTCGACCAGGCCGTCGAGGGCATCGTCAACGGCATCTACTTCAACCAGGGCGAGGTCTGCTGCGCCGGGTCGCGGCTGCTCGTCCAGGAGTCGATCGCCGACGCGCTCATCGACAAGCTCAAGGACCGCCTCGCGACGATCCGCGTCGGCGACCCGCTCGACAAGAACACCGACGTCGGCGCCATCAACTCGAAGAGCCAGCTCGAGAAGATCACCGAGCTCGTGCAGGCCGGCGTCGACGAGGGCGCCGACCTGTACCAGCCGCCGTGCGATCTGCCGGAGCGCGGCTACTACTTCCGGCCGACGCTGTTCACGAACGTCGCGCAGAGCCATCGCATCGCCCGCGAGGAGATCTTCGGGCCGGTCCTCTCGACGCTGACGTTCCGGACGCCCGACGAGGCCGTCGAGAAGGCCAACAACACCGTCTACGGGCTGTCGGCCGGCATCTGGACGGAGAAGGGCAGCCGGATCCTGTCGATGGTGTCGAAGATGCGGGCCGGCGTCGTCTGGGCGAACACGTTCAACCGCTTCGATCCGACCTCGCCGTTCGGCGGCTACAAGCAATCCGGCTTCGGGCGCGAGGGCGGCATGCACGGACTCCACGCGTACGTCCGCCTGGAGGACCGCTGATGGCCACGCGCCGCTCGTCCGCATCCTCGAACGGGCGAAACGGGACCTCGCGCGCCATCGCACGGCGTGCGCAGACAGCGGCGACCGCCGCGACCCCGCCCCGGATCGCCGTGCGCAAGACCTACAAGCTGTTCGTCGGCGGGGCATTCCCGCGGTCCGAATCGGGCCGCTCGTACGTGGTCTCGGCGGCGGACGGCACGCCCCTCGCGAACGCGGCCCGGGCCTCGCGCAAGGATCTGCGCGACGCGGTGCGCGCCGCACGCAAGGCGTTCCCCGGCTGGGCCGGCAAGACCGCCATGAACCGCGGCCAGGTCCTGTACCGCGTCGCCGAGCTGATGGAAGGCCGGCGGGACCAGTTCATCGACGAGGTCGCGGCCGCCGAGGGCCTGCGCGAGCCGGCCGCGGCCCGGGCCGTCGACGCGGCGATCGACCGCTGGGTCTGGTACGCGGGCTGGGCCGACAAGATCGGCCAGGTGCTCGGCTCGTCGAACCCGGTGGCCGCCCCGTACTTCAACTTCACGATCCCGGAGCCGACCGGCGTGGTCGGCATCGTGGCGCCCGAGACGTCGTCGCTCCTCGGCCTCGTCTCGCGGCTCGCCCCGCCGCTCGTCGCCGGCAATTCGGTGGTGGTCCTCGACGTCCGAAACCCGGCCGCTGCCTGCGGTGACGCTGACCGAGGTGCTCGCCACGTCCGACGTGCCCGGCGGCGTCGTCAACGTGCTGACCGGCCTGAAGCGCGAGCTCATCCCGGTCCTCGCGGGTCACGCCGACGTCGACGCGCTCGACACCTGGGGCGTGCCCGACGCGCTGCGGACCGACATCGAGCTCCTGGCCGCCGACGACGTCAAGCGGGTGCTGCGCCGTCCGACCACGGTGTCCGAGGCTCGCTTCGACTGGCTGGACGACCGTGCCGCCGAGCGGCCTGAATGGATCGCCGCCTTCCTCGAGATGAAGACGGTCTGGCACCCGATCGGGGTGTAGCGTGGCGGTGGGTACGAACCGACAGACCTCGTCCCATTCGGGAAGGCTCGATCGCGGGCGCAGTCGAGCGGCGCGTCTTCGTGAACGCATCGCCTCGCGTCGTGTGGGCGACCCTGCACGATCCGGCGAATGCCCAGGCGCTCTTCCCGCAGCTCCGGCTCGACCCGCCCGCGCCGGCCTGGCCCGCGGCCGCCTCGACCCGCCGTGCCGAGACACGCGCTCGGGCCTCCTCCGCGACACGGCCCGCGTCGAGAGCCTCGAGGCGCGACCCCAGTCGAGCTTCGCGTTGCGGGTCACGGGCGTCCGGGTTCAGCAGCGAGTTGCGCTGGCGGCTCGAACCGCTCGCCGGCGGCACCCGGGTCGTCCACGCCGCGACCTTCGATCCGCACGATCGCTGGGCGGGCATCCTCGTCCGGCTGGGCCGCGAATCGCTCGCGAACCGCGTCGAAGACCACCTGCGAACGCTCAAGGAGCGAGCCGAGGCGGACCAGCGCGTCACGAACCCGGCCACGTAGACTCGCGCCGGGGCCGTCGAGCGGCCCACGACCAGCCCGGCCCGTCGGGCAGGAGGAACCCGTTGGCCCCGGTCATCCAGACCGAGCGGCTGACCAAGTCCTACGGCGCCCACCGCGGCATCACCGAGCTCGACCTCGAGGTCGGGCAGGGCGAGATCTTCGGCTTCCTCGGGCCCAACGGCGCGGGCAAGACGACGACGATGCGCGTCCTGCTCGACCTCATCCGCCCGACCGTCCGGCCGGGCCGAGGTGTTCGGCATCGAGACGACCGCGGACCCGGTCGCCATCCACCGACGCGTCGGCTACCTGCCCGGCGAGTTCGACCTGTACGACCGGCTGACCGGCGCCCAGACGATCGCCTACTTCGCGAACCTGCGCGGCGGCGTCGACCGGGCCTACGTCGGCCGACGCTCGTCGAGCGCCTCGACCTCGACCCGAGCCGCCGGTTCAAGGAGTACTCGAAGGGCAACAAGCAGAAGGTCGGGCTCGTCGTCGCGCTCCAGCACCGGCCCGACCTGCTCATCCTCGACGAGCCGACGGCCGGCCTCGACCCGCTCGTCCAGCAGACGTTCTTCGAGCTCGTCCGCGAGGCGCGGGCCGAGGGCCGGACCGTCTTCCTGTCGCTCGCACATCATCGACGAGGTCGATCGGACCTGCGACCGCGTGGCGATCATCCGCGAGGGCCGGCTCGTCCAGGTCGACCGCATCGAGGCCATCCGCGCGCCTGGCCTTCCACCACGTCGAGCTGACGTTCGGCGCGCCGGTCGCGCCGGCGGTCTTCGAGGCGCTCGCCGGGCGTCAGCGACGTCAGCGCCGACGGACCACGTCGTCGCGATGCGGGTCAACGGCCCGATCGGCGCGGTCATCGCCGCCGCCGCGCCGCACGGCCTCGTCGACGTCGTCAGCCGCGAGCCGAACCTCGAGGACGTCTTCCTCGCCCAGTACGGCGACCAGCCGGTCGACCGCGTCGCCGGCGATGACCGCCGACGCGCCGGGTCGCTCACCCGGCCCGGTCCGTGGTCGCGGGTCGTCGGGCCTGGGCACGATCTACGGCAAGACCGTCCGCGACAGCCGGCGTGCGGCGCTGGTCGTCGGCGGCGTCGGCGGCCTGTTCATGATCGCGACCGGCGCGCCGTACGGTTCGCGCCCGAGTTCTCGACCCCCGAGCTGCGCGCGCCAGTTCGTCGCCGGATGACGTCGCTGCCGCCGCGTCTTCCGCGGGCCTGCTCGGCGAGCCGATCAACCTCGAGACGCTGGGCGGCTTCCTGTCCTGGCGCGTCGGCAACTTCCTGCCGGTCGCTGCTCGGGCTGTGGCCGGTCATCGCCCTGTCCGGGACGCTCGCCGGCGAGGCCGCCAAGGGCAGCCTCGACCTCGCTCGCCTCGACGCCGCACAGCCGGCGGTCGATCGCGCTCGAGAAGCTCGCCGGGCACGTCACCGCGGTCGCCCTCGCGATGCTCATGCTGGCCGCCACGATCTGGGTCGTCGGCGCGGCGTTCGGGTCGCTGCCGGGTGACGAGATCCCGGTCTCGGCCGCCCTCGGGCAGGTGGTCCTGTACGGGGCTGATGATGCTGTCGCGTCGGTGCGCGTCGCCTTCGCGACGGCGCCGTTCGTCGGTCGCACGCGGGCGATGGCGTTCGGGCTGATCGTCCTGTTCGGCGAGCTACCTCATCTACAGCTACGCGACCCTGTCGCCGGTCATCGACGCGCTCAAGCCGCTGTCGTTCTTCGCCTGGACCGCCGGCCACCGGCCGATGGCCGGCGTCAGCGACTGGCCGTCCGTCGCGGCTGCTGGCCGCTCATCGACGCTCGTCCTGCTCGCGGCTCGGCGTCGTCGCCTTCGTCCGACGCGACCTCGGGCGGCATGGCCAATGTCGGCTGGCTGCGACTGCCATCCCTGCCGGCCGGCATCGGCGGCCCGTTCACGCGACAGCTGGCCGACCGGACCGGGATCGCCATCGCCTGGGGTCTCGGGATCGGGCTGTACGGCGTGCTCATCGTCGCGTCCGCCGAGGCGTTCAGCGACATGATCACGAACCTGCCACAGATCGCGGCGCTCATCAAGGCGATCTACCCGGACCTCGACCTCACTCAGCCGTCGGCGCGTCCTCCAGCTGGCGTTCTTCGGCTTCGGCTCGTTCATCATCGGACTCGCCGGCGCGACGTTCCTGGCGGGCTGGGCGAGTGACGAGGGCCGGCGCCGGCTCGACGTCGTCCTGTCGACGCCCCTGTCGCGCGCCTCGTGGGCGATCCGCAGCGGGCTCGGCGTGCTGGGCGCGATCGGCGTCGTCACCGCTGGTCGTCGCCGCGATCATCGGCGATCGCCGTCGCCACGCAGGGCGGCGACGTCGTCGACTCCGGTCGTCGGGATCGGCGATCCTGGGGCTTGCCGCCGCGGGCTTCGCCGGTGTCGGCCTGGCCGTCGGCGGGCTCGTGCGATCGTCGCTCGCGGCGGTGGTCACCGGCGTCCTCGTCATCGCGACGTTCCTGCTCGACACGCTCGGGCGCGGCGCTCAAGCTGCCCGAGTGCGGTGCTCGACCTGTCGCTCTACCAGCACCTCGGGCAGCCGATGGCCGGGCATCTTCGACCCGGTCGGGGTCGTGGTCGCCGCGCTGATGGCGATCGGCGGCCTGGCGGTCGGCACGTGGGGCCTGCAGCGGCGGGACATCGGCAGGTAACGTCCGGGGGTGGACCCCTGCGTCATCGCCCTCGTCGCCGTCGTCGGCGGTCCTGCATCGTCGCCTGGAACGTCCGGCTCAAGACGGCCGGCGACCCGCTCCGGGCGGCGACGATCGGGATGCTCGCCGGCGACGCGTCGCGATCGTGCCGCTCGGGCGTCGCCGCGTGGCTGGCCGGCGGGCGGCCGGCGCTGCCCGCGTCGAGGGATCGTCCTCGGGCTCGCGTCGGGCGTCGTCGAGGCCGGCCTACTTCATCCTGCTCTCGGCGGCCTACCGGCGCGGCGACCTGTCGGTCGTCTACCCGATCGCGCGCGGCACCGCGCCGCTGCTGGCCGTGGCCATCGGGGTGGTCGTCCTCGGCGAGCGGCTGGGCGTGGCCGGCTCGATCGGCGTCGTCGCGCTGCTGGCCGGGTTCCTGTTGCTCCAGCGGCCGTGGCGGGCGATCGCGCTCGCCCGGCGGCGGCGCCGAGGCCCGCGCGGCGGCCGCTGACAGCGCGATCCTGTTCGCCCTGGCGACCGGCGTGACGATCGCGACCTACACCGCGATCGACCGGCTCGGGACGCGCCTGATCGACGCCGCTGACCTACGCGGCGATCCTGTGGGTGACGTGCTCGGTCGTGCTCGTCGCGTGGGTCGGCTCGTGGCCGGCGGCGACCTGCTGCGCTACGGGCCGGACGCCGGTCGCGCCGGGCGCGCGGTCGGCGGCTGGCTGACGCTCGGCGCCTACCTGTGCATCCTGGTCGCGCTCAGCGTGGCGCCGCTGTCGGGCGTGGCGCCGCTGCGCGAGTCGGCGACGGTCTTCGCCGCGGCGTGGGGCTCCGTCCGGCTCGGCGAGGCGGGCGACCGGGCCGAGGTCGGTCGCGCCGGGTCGGGGCGTCGGTGCTGATCGTCGGCGGGGCGCTGCTGCTCGCTGGTCGGCAGCTGAGGGGTCGGTCGGCGGTCAGGCCGCTTCGACCGGCGGGACCCGCCCGAACAGCCGCCGCCGGCCGAACCGGCTGTTGACCAGCCCGACGCCGGCGATGACGAGCGCCGTCCCGATGATGATCCGCGCGTCGACCGGCTCCTGGAGGACGACGTAGCCGAGGACGATGCCGACGACCGGGATCAGGTAGGCCACGAGGGTCGTCCGGGTCGCGCCCCAGTTGGCGAACAGCCGGAAGACGAGCAGGTAGGCGAGCCCCGAGCCGAGGATGCCGAGCCACAGGATCGAGAAGATCGCCTCCGCGTCCGGCGTCGCCGTCCACGGGTGCTCGAACAGCACGGCGACGACGCCGGTGATGATCGCCGCGAACGTGACCTGGAAGACGGCCGGGATCATCGGCGCCAGCGCCGCGCACGTTGCGCCGCGAATACACCGCCCCGCAGGCATAGCTGAAGGCGGCGCCGAGCAGGGCGATCTCG
>CAWGQH010000005.1:0-117547 GCA_963824735.1 uncultured Chloroflexia bacterium | reverse complement strand
CGCTCAGCCCCCGCGTCCCTCCGCTCGAGGACCAGCTAAAGGACATGGCGTTCCACTACGACTTCGGGCGCGACGGGTTGCAGGACTCGTCCGGCCTCGTCTGGAACCGCGTGGACGCGGCGCCATGAGTGTGCTGCCTGGCGTCGGGCGACTCTGCCTGGTGGGACTCGCTGCTGCTCCTGACCGGGGTCCTTTGGGTCGGCGGCGACGCCGGGCGCCACGACCACGGCGGCCTCCACCCAGCCGTCGGTAGCCCCGTAATTCTCGTTGGTTTCCCGACCGGGGCCTTCGAAGCGCTCAGTGAAGACCCCGTCAGCGAAGATGCGGCCGCGAAGTTCCAGGCAGTCCTGGCCGACATGGCCGGCGGCGGCGGGATGGCCGCCACGGTGATGACCCCCGATGGCACGTGGAGCGGGGCCGCGGGCAAGGCGGACGGCGTCCAGACTTGCAGGTCGACAGCCAGTTCGGCATCGCCAGCGGCACGAAGCCGATCATCGCCGCACAGGTGATGCAGCTCGTGGAGGCGGGCGAGATCTCGCTCGACGCTCCTGCCACCGATTACCTCCCTGCCGACTTCGCCTTCGACACCAACGGAGCGACCATCCGCCAGCTCCTGAGCCATCGCTCCGGGATCCCGGATTGGTACGGCGACATGGAGGAGCAGTTCGCCGTGGACAGGCTTCGTGTCTGGGAGCTCGACGAGGTCCTCGCGCTCGTCGACCCGGCTCGCCGTCCCGTCGGCGTCGCCTTCGATTACGCGGACACCAACTACAACCTGCTCGGGCTGGTCATCGAACACGTTCGCCAACGACCGCTGGTCGACGTCCTGCGCGATGGGGTCCTCCGCGTCGACGGGACGGAGCGGCTCATCTGGCAGCCCGATGAGGCACCGACCGACCCGATGGCCATGCCGCGCGGCGAGTCGCGCGACGCGCTCGAGCAGGGCGGCGGCTACCTTCCATCGCTCTCGGATACGATCGACGGAGCTGCGGGCGGCATGGCGTCCGATTCGATCTCGCTCGCACGCTGGTGGCGGGCGTTCTGCGCCGGCGAGATCGTTTCGGAAGCCTCGCTGACCGAGATGTCGATGTTCTACGACAACGTCGACGTCGATTACGGGCTCGGGCTGTTCAATCCCGCGGACGGGTACGCGCAGGGCGTGGGGCACATGGGTCAGAACTTCGGCTACAACTCGTGGGCCGGGTGCCTGACCGAGGACCCCTTGATCGTTGTTGTGCTGACCAATTCTGATTCCGACATCTTCAATCTGGCCAGACCGCTGGTCATGGCGGCGCGCTCGGGCTGACCTGTTGGGCGGCGGCCGGGAACGATCACCAGCCGCGCGACCTCGGGCACGTCAGTCACCGCGGTCTCGCGGACGACCCGGTCGCCCTCGTAGGTGAAGTCGGTCTACGCCGCGTGTTGTCGTCCGATGTGGCGGAGGGCTGCCTACGCGATCTCCGACGAGCGTTGAACCTCGGCTTGAACGCTGTCGCCGACGATCATCACCGACAGTCGGATAGTGCCGGCGCCAATCCTCTCGCCCCGACCATTCCGACCCACCGCCGAACGCCGCCAGCCCGAGTTGCGACGCGTTCGCATTCGGCTGGTGCATCGCGTGCGGCTGGAAGCACTCGATGTCGACGCAGGCGAAGATCTCGGGCTTTGCGGCCCCGACCGGTAGCTTCGATGCGGAAAGGTGCGTCACCCGAAAGCTGATGGCGGGCTTCTCACCTGTCACCGATGGCCCCGTCGAGCACGTCGGCGAAGCGCCGGGCGAGCGCGGGCCAGCCATATCGCTCGACCGCGACGGCGTGGCCGGCGGCGCCGCGGCGCGCCCGTTCGGCGGGGTCGTCGATCGCTTCGCGCAGCGCTGCGGCGAGGCCCCTGACGTCGTCGGGCTCTACGAGCCAGCCGGTCTCGCCGTCGGCGACGATCTCGCCGGGGCCGAAGCGGTCGACGGCGACCGGCGGCACTTCGCACGCCATCGCCTCGACGAGCACGAGGCCGAACTGCTCGCGCACAGACGCCAGCGCGAATACGTCGGCGACCGACAGAAACGCCGGCACCTCGACGTGGTCGTACCAGCCAGCCAGGAAGACGCCGCGCACGCCGAGGCGGGCGATCGTGTCGGCGGGGTGCTCCCTCTCCCACTCGCCTGGATGGCCACCGACGATCACAAGGCCGGCGGGAGCCCGCGCGCGGTCTCGCGCTAGCGCGAACGCCTCGATGAGCAGCGGAAGCCGCTTGACCGCGGTGAAGCGGCTGACGGTGAGGACCACGACGCCGTCGATGATCGGCGCGAGGTCCTCGGCGCGGTAGCGCACACTGCCGGCGCGCTGGTTCGCCCGCCAGCCGCGCGGCGCCTCGACGAGCGCATCTCGCCACAGCGAGGCGCGATCGACATCGCGGCGGACGAAGACGCGCGGGTCGAACCCGTTGGGCAGCACGACCAGCCGGCCAGGGTCGAGGCCGAGCAGCCCGCCGGCGCGCGGGATCTCCGACGGCGAAAGCACGAGGAGGCGTTCGCACCTGCGCGCCCAGGCGCGCATCCGCCCCGCCCACGCCTCAGCGTGGATCCAGCCCGGGGGTGGTCCCGCCTCGATCTGCTCGAGCATCAGTAGCTCGGTGCCGTGCAGGTGGCCGATGATCGGGACGTCCGGCGCGACGCGCGCTGCCGCCTCGTGGATCGGGGTGAGGTGGTGTAGATGCAGCGCGTCGGCTTTGGCCGCGCCGGCGGCGGTCAGAGCGCGCGCCCATGCCGTGATCTGACGCTCGAGCGCGTCGTCGTCGAGCGCGGCGAACACGCGGTCCGGAGCGCCAGGACGGTCCTCGTAGGACGGATGCAGCGGCGCGGCCCCCGGCAGCGGATCGAGCGGGTCGGGCGAGGCGAGCGCCGCATCGAAGGACACCGAATGGACGTCGAGGCCGGCGTAGAAGTGCGCGGCGTCGCCGAATGCCGCGAGGTCGGTCCGCGAGCCCGAGACGACGGTGACGTCCCAGCCGTATGCCGGGAGCTCCTGCGCGAGTGCGCGGGCGACATGCGACGAGCCGCCGCGGGGAAAAAACTGGAGCGCGCTGAGGACGCGGCGGCGGCGTTGCACGCGCCCAGTGTGGAGGACCTGTCTGCACGCACGCCGGCCGACGAGGTAGGTTCCGAGGGGTCAAGTTCTCTCGCCCCGACCAAACCGCCGTCACTGCCCGTGGGACCCGGCCCGCTTAGATACGCTGTTCGTGATGGACGTGCGCCTGGGTCGACGCGACCGGACGAGCCGTGCGCCGCAATAATCCGGGGACTCGCGATCCCGATCGGGTTTCTTGACTTCTGTCAGAGGGCGGCGAGGAAATCATTGATCTCTCTGGCGAGTCGTTCCGGTTCCGAGAAATGAAGGCCGTGGTCGCCACCCTCGAAGACGACGAGCCTGCCGCCCGGGACTGACGAGGCCAGGTCCGCTTGAGACTCGTCCCATAGCGCATCGAGCGCGGGTCCGGGCCAATCGGCCGGCCATGGCTCGTTGCCGCTGTGCCATTTCGTCCCCGCTACGACAAGCAGGGGGATGTCCGGTAATCCCGCCGCTGCCACGAGCGGTCCGCCCGCGAGTTCGTCCATCGGTGGCTCGATGGCCCCGAAGGACTCGACTTCCCCTGCCCGCTGTTCCGGCGTCAGAAGGGCCAACATCCCGTCCTGGAATTCCGGCGTCAACGTTTCGACGAGGACAAGACCCTGAACCTCCGATGGGTAGGTGGCCGCGAACAGACGGACGTTGTAGCCACCGAACGAGCGCCCCACCAGCACATAGGGTGGCGCGAGGCCTGCAGCGGCGAGGAGCGCATGGAGGTCGCGCGCCGCTGTGACGCTCGTTCGAGGACCCGCGACCCGTTCGCTCTTGCCGAGGTTCGCCCGGTCGTACAGGCAGCGCCGGAAGGAGTTGTCGACGAGGCCGATGAAGTCCTTCACGCTGCGGTTCCAACTCGTGCTGTCGCTGCCGGAGCCCGCCTCGAACAGGACGACCGGACCGTCCGTTCCACGGCATTCCAGGTACAGCGAGTATCCGCCGACATCGAACACGCCGGCGAGGTCCGGCTTACGCGGATCCGCAGTGGCCGTCCCGGAGCCACCGGCCTGGCCAGCCACCTCGGTCGCCATCGCGGACGCAGTGGCGTCGGGCGTCGCACTCGGCTGCGGATCGGCTGCTGCGCAAGCCGCGGCGAGAACGACGACGATGGAAAGACCCGCCCACCACTTCGCCGCTCTATTCATTCCGGACTGAGAACCGACGTGGCGATCGTTGGTGGCGGCGCCGTAGGTGCCGTCGCTCTTGTCGTCATCGGTCAGCCACGGTACACCCTTGCCTCGACACCGAAGCCTCTGTCGATCTACGGCGCCCTTCTCGCGTCCCCTCCGCGTGTGGACGTTGCCGACAGGTCAGGTTTCGGCTCGGCCCGACCGGTACTCGAGGCGAAGTCCCAGGTCCTGGGGGTAGTTGCCGAACCCTCGTCCGAACAGGTTCAGCCCTCCGACGTTCTCGGCGTCGGGCCGAACGCCGATGCGCACGACGATCGGGTCGCCGTGAGCAAGCCCAAGTGATTCGAGGTCGACGCTCGACAGGCTGATCCCGTCGATCGTTGTTCCCATGGCCGTCACGAGCCAGCGCTTGAGCACGCCGAACTGCGAGTCCTTCTCCTCCCACCACGACGGTGTCAGCCGACCGCGCTGGCCGCCGAAGTCGGACGGGCACGTCCAGTCGCCGAGCGGCGTTCCGTTGATCCAGACCGTGATGTCGCTCGGCCAATCAAGGTCGTGCAGCGGGGCTTCGCTACAGACCTCCGCGGTCAACTGCAGCGACTCGACTCGGGCACCGGGTGGCACGCGATTCGGGAACCGGTATTCGACGTACCCGGCCCGGAACCAGAGCAGTTGCGCCGTGAGTCGATCGGGCTCGTAGAACGCCGATGGATCATCCATGAACCCGATCAGGCCGGTCGCGCTGACCAGGCCGCAGGTCGGTTCCACCACGAAGTCGGAATAGCCACCGACGGGCATCTGGAGATCGACCGCGTCATGCGTGCTCTGCAGGCCCCGCGGCAGGTCGAACACGAGCTCGTCATAGGTTCTCGCGCAGACCTTCTGCAGGCCCCGACTCGCCGGACGCAACTCCGTATGGAGCAGACCCGCTCGCTCCAGGACGGTCACGTGCATCGTCGCCGTCGACGACGGCAAGCCCATGTCCTTGGCGATCTGATTCATGGCCACGACACGATCGCCCAGATAGCGAAGGATCGAGACACGGGTGTCGTTTGCAAGCGCGCGGAAGATCACGGCGGCGTGCCCTTCGCCCGTCGTGCCGTCAACGTGGATGCTCTTTCGAGCCACGACCCTGTGGTTGGTGTCCATCTGTCAGTCAGCCTAATATGAAGGACTCTCGGTGACAAGCGCCATTTCGGGCGTGCCGGCGACCACTTCGTAACAGGTCTTGCTGGCCGATTGACATTGATGCTACGGTAATCGGGCTTGATGCGGTAAAACATGCGTGGATTGGCGCATCGAGCGACGACCACGGTCAGGAACGCCCATCCGGGGCATCGGTGGAGGAGGAAGGCTCATGCGCATTCCCGTCGCCAATCTGCCGAAGGTGGCAGGCCTGATGGCGATCCTTGTTGTCGCTGCTGCGTGCACGAGTCCAGGTGCCCCGGCGCCGGCGGCGAGTGGTGGCCAGCAGGTCGTCCAGACGGCTGCGGCCGGTGAGGCGTGCACCTTCGACAAGTACAACGGCAGCGGCGTGCCGAAGCTCGATCTGAAGACCGCGACCATCGGGTTCGCCCAGTCGGAGAAGGAAGCCAACCCGTTCCGGATCGCCGAGACCCAGTCGATCAAGGACGAGGCCGAGAAGCTCGGGATCAAGCTGATCACGACCAACGCCGAGTCCGACTTGAACAAGGAGATCTCGGACATCAAGGGGATGATCGACCAGGGCGCCCAGGCGCTGATCATCTCGCCGCTCAACTCGGAGGGCCTCGACCCCGCCCTCGAGTACGCCCAAGAGAAGAACGTGCCGATCATGACCATCGACCGCTTCCTCACCACAAAGGAAGCCTGCACGGATTACATCGGCTGGGTGGGCTCCGACTTCGTCGAGCAGGGAAAGCGCGCGTTCGATGCGCTCAGTGCGGCGACCGGTGACTCGTGCAACCTGGCCGTGCTTCTCGGAGCCGCCGGGGTCAACGTCACGAACGACCGTCAGCAGGGCTTCGAGGACCAGATGGCCGCGAAGGCCTCCAAGATGAAGGTCATCGCGAAGCAGGCGGCCGACTACGAGCGGGCGAAGGGCCAGACGGTCACCGCCCAGCTCATCCAGGCGAACCCCGAGATCAACTGCATCTACGCCCACAACGACGAGATGGCGCTCGGCGCGGTCGCCGCCTTGAAGGATGCGGGCAAGCAGCCCGGTGACGTGAAGATCCTGACGATCGACGGCACGAAGGGTGCCGTTCAGGGAATCGTCGATGGCTGGATCAGCGGCGTCATCGAGTCGAACCCGCGCTTCGGGCCGCTGGCCTTCAAGGCGCTGACCGACTTCTACGGTGGATCCGGCGTCCCGGTGAAGACCATCATCTCGGACAAGGAGTACACGAAGGACAACGCCGAGAGCGAGCTGCCCAACGCGTATTGAGCCCCGTTAGCGATAACCGGCCCGCGTGACCAGGCCTCCTCCTTGGTCATGCGGGTCGGTACTGATTCCTGCCACTATCGGCTGGTGAGGGTCGCATGACGATCGCCGCGCCCGCCGTCCTCGAGGTTCAGAGCGTCTCGAAGCGGTTCGCCGGCGTCCTGGCACTCGCGGATGTGTCGGTCGAGCTGCGCGCAGGGCAGGTTCACGCCCTGGTCGGCGAGAACGGGGCGGGAAAGTCCACCCTCATCAAGGTCCTCACCGGCGTGCATCAGCCGGACCAGGGCTTGATCGTGTACCGCGGCCAACCGGTGACCTTCGCGAGGCCGCTGGACGCGCAGGCAGCCGGGATCAGCACGATCTACCAGGAGGTGAACCTGGTCCCGCTGATGAGCGTGGCGCGAAACCTGTTCCTCGGCCGCGAGCCGACCACGCGCCTCGGGCTCATCGACTTCGGGCGGATGCATCGTGAAGCCAGCGCGAGCCTCGCGCGGTACGGCATCCATGTCGACGTCAGGCGTCCGCTCAGGGAGCTGGGGCTGGGCGTGCAGCAGATGGTCGCCATTGCGCGCGCGATCGACGCCGATCACCGGGTCGTCATCATGGACGAGCCCACATCCTCGCTCGAGCCACGCGAAGTCGAGCGCCTGATGGAGGTCGTCCATCTCCTGCGCCGGGACGGCGTGGCGGTCGTCTATGTCTCGCACCGGCTCGACGAGGTCTTCCGGCTGTGCGACGTGGTGACCGTGCTTCGTGACGGGCGGCGGGTGCACACCGGACCCATCGCGGAGATCACGCGACTCGAGCTCGTCTCCAGGATGCTCGGCCGTGAGCTGTCCGAGGTTGCTCGAGCCAGGACGCGCTTCGGAACCCACGACACGTCGCAGGAGACGCTCCCGCTGCTGCGAGCGACCGGCCTGACACGCCGTCACGTGCTCGATGACGTGACGGTCGACGTGCGTGCCGGTGAGGTGGTGGGACTGGCCGGCCTGCTCGGATCCGGCCGGACCGAGACCGCAAAGTCCATCTACGGTGCGCACCCACTGGACAGCGGCACGGTGGAGGTGGCGGGGGAACCGGTAAAGCGGGAATCACCCCGGGCCGCGATCTCGGCCGGCATTGCCCTGATCCCGGAGGACCGCAAGGCCGACGGCATCATCCCGACCTTGTCGGTGCGCGAGAACATCGTGCTCGCGGCCCTGCCCACGATCTCCCGCGCGGGGTTCGTCTCGCGGCGCCAGCAGGACACCCTCGTCGAGGCCCTGATGCGCCGCCTGCGGATCAAGGCCTCGAGCCCCGAGCAGCGCGTGAGCGAGCTGTCCGGCGGCAATCAGCAGAAGGTGCTGCTGGCCCGGGTCCTGTGTCTCGAGCCACGAGTGCTGCTGCTCGACGATCCGACCCGCGGCATCGACATCGGTGCGAAGGCCGAGATCCAGGGATTGATCAGCGACCTCGCAGAGGCGGGGCTGGCGGTCGTGCTGATCTCCTCCGAGCTGGAGGAGGTCATCGAGGGCTCTGACAGGATCATCGTCCTGCGAGATGGAGCAGTCGTCGGCACGCTGTCCGGCGCAGAGGTCACCCAGGACGGCGTGCTCGGGCTGATCGCGGCAGCAGCGCAGCGGGCGGAAGAGCAGGAGTCGGCCCCGGAGGAGGGGCTGTCGATCGAAACGGTGGCCGCCGGGCCTCCAGCGGATCCCGAGCATGCTGGCTCGTCCGCACGGCCTGATGGCAACGACGATGTCGTCCGCTGAGCTGACCGCGGACCGGCCGTCGGTCAGCCGCGAGGAGGTCCTCGACTGGATCGCCGAGCGAGGCGTCTACGCGGGACTCCTGCTCCTGGTCGCCTTCAACCTGGTGTTCACGCCGCGCTTCGCCGAGGTGGACAACATCCGCCTGCAGTTCGTGCAGGTCGTCCCCGTCGCGATCATCGCGCTCGGGATGGCGCTGGTCATCGGCACGCGAGGCATCGACCTCTCCGTCGGCTCGGTCATGGCGATCGCCTCCGCGCTGCTGGCGCTGTACCTGGGCTACGGACCGGCCGTGGCGATCACGATCGCACTGCTCGGCGGCGCATCCGTCGGCGTGGTGAACGGCGTGCTGATCTCGCGATTCGGGATCCAGCCGATCGTCGCGACCCTCGCGCTGCTCGTCGGCGGTCGCGGTCTCGCGCTCGTGATCGCCCAGGGCCGGTTGACCGAGGTCTTCGACCCGCTCCTGGGCTCCATCGGATCGGGCCGCGTCATGGGCGTGCCCTACGTGGTCCTGATCGCGCTGGGTGTCGCCCTGCTGATCGGGGTGCTCGTCGCGCGGACCACATTCGGGCGGTACGTCGTGGCCATCGGCGGCAATCCCGAGGCGAGCGGCCTCGCCGGGGTTCCCGTCCGCCGAACCCTGCTCTCGGTGTACGTCCTGAGCGCTGCCCTGGCCGCACTGGCGGGGATCATCCAGACCGCTCGTCTCAGCGCGTCCGACCCGTCCTTCGTCGGCAACCTGATCGAGCTGAGCGCGATCACCGCCGTGGTCGTTGGCGGAACACCGTTGTCAGGAGGCAAGGTGCGGATCCTCGGCACGTTGGCCGGCGCGATGCTGATGCAGCTGATCTCGGCAACGCTGATCACGCACAACCTGCCCGATTCGGGGACGCGGATGGTCCAGGCGGCCATCATCCTCGGCGCGGTCTTCATCCAGCGCCAGCGGAGCGGGCTGTGACGACCGCGACCGGGAGCGCCAGCAGGGACCGTCGATGACGCGACGCGCATCGCGACCCGGCGCGAGCGCATCGCCGCCATGCTCCAACGGAGCGGCGCGTTCCTGATCCTCGGGGCGGTCACCGCGATCGCGTCGCTCGTGTTCGGGACCCGGTTCGCCAGCGTGGACAACTTCCTGAACATCCTCGAGGCCAGCTCGTTCCTCGGCCTGATCGCGGTCGGCATGACGTTCGTCATCATCGGCGGTGGCATCGATCTCTCGGTCGGCTCACTGCTGGCACTGTCCGCGGTCCTCGCCGCATACGGTTCACAGTCCGGGAGCCTCGTGGCCGTCGCGTTGCCGCTGATCGTCTGCGGGGTCATTGGGCTGTTCAACGGGCTGCTCATCGCCCGGGCCCGGATGGCCGCGTTCATCGTGACGCTTGCCGCCCTGCTGTTCGCGCGAGGCCTCGCGTTCGCCGTGTCCGACGAGGGCAACACGATCTTTCACATCGACAGCCAGCTCGCCGTCATCTGGCTGGGCCAGGGCTCGATCGTCGGGATCCGGGTCCCGATCATCATCGCCGCGGTCGCGTTCATCGTCGGCTGGGTGGTCCTCACGCGGATCGCGCTACGGCATGGCCGTGACCGCGATCGGCGGCAGCGAGGACGCGGCGCGACTCATGGGCCTGCCGATCGCCCGGGTCAAGATCGCGATGTACCTCACGAGCGGTCTGCTGGCGGGTCTTGCGGGCCTGCTGGTGGCGGCTCGCTCGTCGTCGGGCCAGTCGACGATCGGGGTCGGGCTCGAGCTGCAGGCGATCGCGGCCGTCGTCATCGGCGGGACCCTGCTGACCGGGGGCTCGGGGTCCATGACGGGCACGCTCGCAGGGGTGCTCCTGCTCAACGTCATCAACAACGTGATCAACCAGGTCGGAACGCTCAGTTCCTACTACCAGCAGGTGGTGAGCGGGCTGTTCCTGATCATCGTCGTGCTGATCCAGCGGTATCTCAGTCGGGAGCAACGGCTATGACCGGGCAGACCAACCTGCGCTTCGGACTCTTCCTCAGCCAGGCGCGCATGGACTGGGATCGTGTGCTCGACGATTTCCTGGAGGCGGAGGAGCTGGGATTCGACCATGCGTGGCTCGTGGACCACCTGGTCGACACGGACGGCGGCCCCGAGGACGGCTGTCTCGAAGCGTGGACGCTGCTCGCGGCGATCGCCGCGAAGACGAAGCGCATCCGCCTGGGCGTGCTCGTGTCGAGCAACACGTTCCGTCATCCCGCGATCCTGCTCAAGGAGGCGGTCACCGTTGACCACATCAGCGGCGGGCGACTCATCCTCGGGATCGGGACCGGTTGGCACGAGGACGAGCACCGTCGCTACGGCATCGACCTGCCGCCGGCCCCGGAGCGGGTCGACCGGTTCGAGGAGGCCGTCGAGGTCATCAGCCTGCTGATGCAGCAGGAGCGGACGACGTTCCGGGGCCAGTACTACCAGGTCAACGATGCGCACCTCGTGCCGCGCCCGGTCCAACGGCCGCGGATCCCGATCCTCATCGCGGCCCATCGACCGAGGATGTTGCGGATCGCGGCTCGCTACGCCGACCAGTGGGACACGTTCGGGGTGATCCCCGGAGCCGCGACGGAGGGCGTCGAGACCGGGCTCGCCGATCGCATCGCCGCCCTTGACGACGCCTGCCGGGCGATCGGTCGGGACCCGGCCGACATCCGTCGGTCGACCTGGGCGACGAGCGAAGCGCTGCGCTCGACCGAGGCCTATCTCGACTTCGTCCGCCACCACCACCGGCTCGGCTTCACGGACTTCTCGACGGTCCGGCCCGAGCCCTCCGACATCGGCGTCCTCCGGCGCGTCGCCACCGAGATCATTCCCGAGCTGCGGGCTGGACGGATGCTCCAACGGCGCGGGCTATGATGACCGCCGTCCAACGTACGGTCGATGTGGGGGTCTTTCGGTGACGTCGAACGCGAGTCCGGCAACGGACAGTCTTCTGGCACGACTCGAGACCGAGGCGCGCGCCGTGCTCGACGCGAGCTGGCTCGGGGCGTCGACGCTCCCGTCGCGCACGCTGTACCCGCACCAGTGGAACTGGGATTCGGCGTTCATCGCCATCGGCCGCTCGTGGTACGACCAGGCCCGGGCCGAGCAGGAGCTGCGCTCGCTCTTCGCCGCCCAGTGGGCGAACGGCAAGGTCCCGAGCATCGTCTTCAATCCATCGGTCGGCGAGGACGCCTACTTCCCGGGCCCGGCCTTCTGGCAGACGTCGACACGGAGCGCGGACGCGCCCCGGGACGTCGAGACGTCCGGGATCACCCAGCCCGCGATCCACGCCCGCGCGGCGCTCGAGATGCATCGACACGCGCACGACGCCGAGGCGTCCCGGGCGTTCCTGCGCTGGATCTATCCGCGGCTCGCTGCCGAGCATGCCTACATGACCGGTCCGCGCGACCCGGCCGGCATCGGCCTGCCGGTCGTCGTGCACCCCTGGGAATCCGGCCTGGACAACTCACCGGTCTGGGACCGCGACCTCAGCGAGATGGAGATCCCTGCGGGGGCCGTTCCGCCGTACGTCCGCCATGACCTCGCCCACGGCGACCCGAAGGATCGGCCGACGAACGCTGCCTACGATCGGTTCGTCTACCTCGCCGCCAGCTATCGGAACTCCGGATATGACGACGCGCGGATCGCGGAGACCGTGCCCTTCGTCATGGCCAGTCCGCTGTTCGCTTCGATCCTCCTGTGGTCGACCCACGCGCTGGCCGAGATCGCCGCCATCGTCGGGGAGGATCCCACCCCGCATCGCGAGGCAGCGGCGCGCCTCCAGAAGGCGATGCTGACCGAGCTCTGGGATCCGGAGCAGCGGCGCTTCAGTGCGCTCGATGTCATTCGCCGCGAGCGGAGCGCCGAGGACACCGTCGTGTCGCTCGCTCCGCTGCTCGACCCGGAGCTCCCGCGGGAACAGGTCGAGGCGATCGTCGCGGACCTGCACTCCGCGAGCTTCCACCCCGAGGCGAAGATCAGCTTCGTGGTGCCCAGCTACGACCTCCTCGGCGAGGGGTTCGACGCGCGGCGCTACTGGCGCGGCCCGGTCTGGATCAACACGAACTGGCTGCTGGCGGCCGGCCTTCGCCAGCACGGCTACCACTCGCTGGTCGAGCAGATCGTCAGCAGCAGCCTCCGCCTCGTGGCGGGTGCCGGGTTCCGTGAGTACTTCAACCCGTTCGACGGGACGGGTTACGGGACGGACGGCTTCGGTTGGAGCGCGGCGTTGACCATCGACTTCATCGAACGCCAGCCTCCGACGGAGCGCGATCGACTCGAGGAGCGGCTGCGCGCGGCGACAGCCGGATCGGGCTGAATCACTGATCAGCGTGCCGCCTACTCTGCAAACCTGGATTGGAGTGCCCACATGCGTATCGCGATCCTGACGATCCTTGTCGCATCAGCCGCGCTGTTCGGGGGGTGCGCGTCCGAGGAAGGTGGCGACATCACCGGCACGACGTGGCAGCTGATCTCCATCCAGACGCAGTCGGCCCCAGTTCTCGGCAATCGTCCCGGGAGGACCCTCCGAGAGCTACACGATCACGTTCAACGATGACGGGACGTTCAACGCACAGGCGGACTGCAACCAGGTTGGCGGGAAGTACACGATCCAGGGTGAGGGGATCCTGACGATCGAGCTCGGGCCGGCAACGCTGGCCGAGTGCGGCGCGGAGTCACTCGGCGACGAGTACACGCAGGCCCTCGGTCAGGCGGGCAGCTTCACGATCGCGGAGAACCAGCTGACCATCACGCTTCTGGATGACGGCACGCTCACGTACCAGGCCGCCGCCTGACGATCCACTTCGGGCACCCTCGGAGCCCGCCGGAGACCTCACAACCCGCTACTGTGATCGCAGCCCGGAGCGGGTGCACGAACACGGGTGAGGCGGGATGGACTCGGCCACGACCAGCTCGATGACAGAGGGCGCGGACGATGGCGACGGCGTCGACGCTGCCGCCACGTCCGGACCGGCCCAGGCCGTCCCGAGCCGACGTACCGCGATCCTCCGCTCGGCCATCGTGGTCGGCATCCTGGTCGTCGTCTTCGGCCTGATCCTGCCGAGGTTCGTCGATTACGAAGAGGTGCTCGCCGCCTTCCGTGCGCTGACCTTCCTGCAGGTGGTCCAGATGACCGCGCTTGCATGCCGTTGCGTGGGTCATCGCCGGCGTGCCGTTCGCCGTCCTCATCGAGGGCCTGTCCGTTGCCCGGGGCACGGCCTCGTACCTGATCCTCACCGGTATCGGCGCGAGCATTCCGCTGGGACCGTGGAACATGGGCATCCTGTGGGTGGTCGTCCGCGGTTGGGGGATCAGGGTCCAGCCGGCGACCTCGGGCATCGCCCTGTACGGTGTCACCAACCAGCTGGCACGCCTGGCGACACCGGTCCTCGCAGTGGTTGCCCTGGGAGTCGTCGGCGCGCGGCCCGCCGGCGGCGGGTTCGTTGTCCTCATCACGGCCATCAGCACCATCGTGCTCGTGGTCGCCGTCACGGTCATGATCGCGATCCTGCGCTCCGACCATGCCGCGGACTGGCTGGGCCGCACCGGGCAGCGTGCCGCGGCGTGGGTGTTCCGCCGCCTGAACCGCGCCGAGCGCCCCGACATCGACGGCGCGATCCACCGATTTCGCGATCAACTGGGTGGGGTCATCCGGCGGCGTGGGCTCGCGGGCCTGCTCGCGGCCATCATCACGCAGGTGACGTGGTGTGTCGTGCTGATCGTGGCCCTGCGGATCGTGGGTGTCTCCGACGAGGTCCTCACGGCAGCCGAGATCTTCGCGGTCTATGCCCTCGTCAACGTGATCACGATCATCCCGATGTCACCGGGTGGCGCGGGCATCCCGGAGCTGCTGTATATCGCCGGCATGACCGCGATCGCCGGACCAGGTTACGAATCGCTGATCACCGCAGGCGTCTTCCTGTTCCGCCTCTACCAGTGGTTCCTGCCGATCCCGCTTGCCTGGATCCTCCTGAAGCTGGCGCGGCGCGGCCGCCCGATGCTCCCTGGCACGGCCGAGTTGCGCTCGTACGCCGTCGACGACGCGCCCGTCCACCAACCGGCTCAGGCGACCACGTGATGGATCCCGTGCAACCACCCCCGAACCGCGTCACGGCCGTCGTGCCGTCGTGGATGCGCGGCTCCACGAACCTGCTCGCGATGGTCGTCACCGCCGTGCTCGTCGGCGTGCTCGTCGTCCTCATCGGCTGGTTGTCGCCGGTGCTGGCGCCACTCGGGCTGGGGATGTTCCTGGCGGCGCTCGCGGCACCATTGTTCTCACGGCTCGCCGAGCGCGGCTACTCGCCGCCGGTTGCGCTCACCGTCACGATCGGGATGCTCGTGCTGGTGATCGGCGGGATCGTGCTGCTGGCGATCACGTCCGCGCGGACGCTTGCCGAGGACCTGGCCGGCTACACGGACGCGCTCGAGGCGCGCCTCGCGGCTCCCGACGGCGCGCTCGCCATCCGCGACGTCATTCCGCCGGGGCTGCTGGCAGACGTGCTGCGCGTGGCGATCGACGTCGTCACGCAGGTCGGCGGGACGGTGCTGTTCGCCCTGGTCGTCGCGGCGCTGCTGCTGCTCGACGCGCCGCGGCTGAGGCGCCTCGTATCCGGGGGACTCGGCAGCGCGAACCCGGTGTTCCGCCAGGCCCCGGTCATCGCCAGCGCGGCGGTCACGTACTTCGTCGTCCGCATTCGGGTCAACGCCCTCACCGCGATCTCGCTGTTCCTCCTCATGGTCGTCGTGGGCGTCGACCACGCGCCCTTGTGGGCGGTCGGGGCATTCTTCCTCAGCTTCGTGCCCTACCTGGGCCTCATCCTCGCGCTCATTCCCCCGACGATCCTTGCCTTCGCCGAATCGGGCCCGGGCGCGGCCGCCGTCATCGTCATCGGTGGAACCGTCCTGAACCTGGTCGCCGAGAACGTCCTCGAGCCAACCCTCACAGGCCGGGCGTTGTCGCTGGCGACGTGGCTCGTGTTCGTGATGTTCTTCTTCTGGGTCTGGCTGATGGGGCCGATCGGTGCCCTCCTGTCGATGCCGATCTCGGTCCTGATCGTGCTGGTCCTCCGCCACAGCGAGCGGACCCGCTGGATGGCCGAGCTGCTCGCGCGCGAGGGTGAGCCGACCGGCAGGCCGGAACGCCATGTCGGGCGCGGAACGCAGGAATCGGCCGCCACCGCCGAGGAACCCCAGTCGTGACGAGGGGAGCGGGACCGTGGTCGTAATCTTCGGCTGGGGCGCCGGCGAGGCCAAGGACCTCGGCGAGATCGCGCCGACGACCTGCCCGAACTGCCGCAACCAGGTCTTCCTGCATCACATCCGGACCAGGAAGCAGGTGAGCCTGTACTTCATCCCGATGGCGTCGTATGGCGGTACCGAGTACCTCTCCTGCCCGATCTGCCGCCACGGGATCCAGCTCGGCGCCACAACATCAGACGGCGCTCAGGAGCATGCGCTCGGCCACCACCTCGTACCGCAGGGGTGGGCTGGCGGAGGCCGCCTACCGGAACAGCGTGGAGCGGTTCTGGGCGGTCCTGGGCATGGCCCCATCCGGACAGCAGGTGCTCCAGCCCGCCGCGACGATCCCGCCGTCGGCAACCCCCGAGTCGACCCCATCGCTGGCCACCCAGCTCGATGACCTGGGCAGGCTCCGTGCCGATGGCGTGCTCACAGAGGAGGAGTTCGCGGCCGCGAAGCGGCGCCTGCTGAAGGGTTGATCGTCCGATGTGGATGACGACACTCCCGCCGAGCGGCAGTGTGATGGGCGGGCGCCGGTCCGATTGGGGCCTTGCGGACGGCGCTCCCGATGCGCAGCCCCGGCGAGAACCGGGCCAGGAAGGTGCGTGACCCATGACCGAGCAGGCTTCGACGGCACCCGCGCAGCCCCAGCGGGCATGGCATGCGCTGGCGCCCGAGGCGGTGCTCGAGGCACTGACGGTCGATGCCGCGGCTGGGCTCTCGACCGCCGAGGTGGACCGTCGGCGCGGGACCTACGGAGCCAACAAGTTCGCGGAGGCACCCAGGGAGCCTCGCTGGCGGGCGTTCCTCCGCCAGTACCGCGACCCGATGCAGCTCGTGCTGCTGGGCGCCGGCGTCGTGTGCCTCTTCCTGCCCGGCCAGATCCCGACCGGGATCGTGCTCATCCTCCTGACCGTCTTCAACGCTCTCATGGGCGTGAACCAGGAGGGCAAGGCCGAGGCGAGCGTCGCCGCGCTCCAGAAGATGATGGTCGTGCAGGCCAAGGTCCGACGCGGCGGCGAGGTCGTGCAGGTCCCGATGGCGGACCTCGTCCCCGGCGACATCGTGAACGTCGAGGCGGGCGACCTCGTGCCCGCGGACGGCCGGGTCATCCGGGCGGCGACGCTCGAGATCGACGAATCCGCCCTGACCGGCGAGAGCGCGCCGGTGCCCAAACAGGTCGAGGCCGTCGCGGAGGGCGCGGCGCTTGGCGACCGGGTCGACATGGCGTTCATGAACACCCAGGTGACCCGTGGTGCGGCGTCCTTCGTCGTCACGTCCACCGGCATGGCGACCGAGGTCGGCCACATCTCCGACATGCTCTCGGGGCAGGTCGCCGAGGAGACGCCGCTCACGAAACAGCTCAACAGCCTGACGAACCAGATCCTCGTGATCGCCGGGGTCGCGCTGGCGATCTCCGTCGGGCTCGGCCTTTACCGGGACCAGTCGTTCGACATCGTGTTCCTGACCGCCGTGGCATTTGCGGTGTCCGCGATCCCGACCGGCCTGCCCGCCGTCGTGACCACCGTCCTCGCCGCCGGCACGTCGACGCTGGCCAAGGCCGGCGCCATCGTGAAGCGACTCCGTTCGGTCGAGACGCTCGGTTCCACGTCCGCGATCAACTCCGACAAGACCGGCACGCTCACGCTGAACCAGATGACCGCCGTGCAGATGGCGATCGTCGGCCACCGCTTCACGATCAGCGGCGAGGGGTACTCGACCGAGGGCCACATCTCCGGCGAGGCAGGCACCGGCGAGGTGCCGCTGGATCGGTACCTGCTGCCGATGGCGCTGTGCGCCGATGCCGTCGCCAGGGACGGCGCCCTGGTCGGCGATCCGACCGAGGGAGCGCTGGTCGTCCTTGCGGCGAAGGGCGGCGTGGACCCGGAGCTGACGCGCCAGAAGTACCCGCGGATCGCCGAAGTCCCGTTCGACGCGGCCTACAAGTTCATGGCGACATTCCATGAAATGGTGGACGACGGTGGGCGCACCGTCATTCGTGCCTACGTCAAGGGGGCGCCCGACCAGCTCCTGGCGCGTGCCTCGAACGCGGTCTCGCCGGACGGGAAGACCGTGCCGGTCGACAAGGTCCGCGACCGCTACATGGAGGAGAACGAGCGACTCGGCGCCCAGGGCCTGCGGGTCATGGCCACGGCCGAGCGCGACTTCGACCCGAAGAAGTTCGACGCGTCGGTGGACCTGCTGCCGCTCGTCAGCGACCTCACGCTCCTCGCCCTCGTCGGGATCGTCGACCCGCCGCGTCCCGAGGCGAAGCTCGCGATCGAGAAGGCTCACGCGGCGGGGATCCAGGTGCGCATGATCACGGGCGATCACGCCGTGACGGCCGAGGCGATCGCCCGCCAGCTGGGCATCACCGGCCGCGCGATCACCGGCAAGGAATTCGCGGCGATGGACGATGCGACCGTCGACCGCGAGATCGACACGATCGGCGTCATCGCCCGCGTGGCCCCGGAGGACAAGGTCCACCTCGTGGACATCCTCAAGCGCAAGGGGCACATCGTCGCGATGACCGGCGACGGCGTGAACGACGCGCCCGCCCTCAAGAAGGCCGACATCGGCGTGGCGATGGGCATCACCGGCACCGAGGTCTCGAAGGAGGCCGCGGTGATGATCCTCACCGACGACAACTTCGCGACGATCGTCCGGGCCGTTGAGCTCGGCCGGGCGCTGTACGACAACCTCGTCCGCTACATCCGCTACCAGATGGGCCAGCTGTTCGGGTTCATCGTGACGTTCCTCGGCGCCAGCCTGCTGTTCATCGCGGAGGGCATCCCGTTCCTGCCGCTCCAGACCCTGTGGGTCAACTTCACGGTGACGGTCTTCCTCGCCGTCGGGCTCGGCTACGGCAAGGCGCGCGACGACCTGATGCTCGACGCACCCGCGGCCCCCGAGCGTGCCGATCCTCGGGCGCCGGATGCTCATCTGGCTCGTGATCGCGGGCTTCACGATGGCCGTCGTCACCCTGGGCGTCATCTCGTGGGCGACGCCGGTCTACGGCGAGGCCGTGGCGCGCACGATGGGTCTCACGGTGTTCTCGCTGGCCAACATCTGGTTCGCATTCGAGACCGCACACGAAGAGAAGTCCATCGTGAGCGCCGAGACCCTGGCCAACCCGACCCTGCTGAAGACCGGGGCGCTGGCGATCGTCGCCACGTTGCGGCCTCGGAGCTCGGCCTCCTCAACCGCATCCTCGACACCGTGAACCTCTCGACCGAGCAGTGGGTCATCTGCCTGGTCCTGTCGTTGGCGGTCATCGCGGTGGCGGAGATCAAGAAGCTCCTGCACATCCGGACGACCGACACGCCGCCGCTGGCACAGGCCAGCGCGGCGCCTGCCGTCGCGAGCGCAGGGTGAGCCGACAACGCCGGCGCGAACGCGCTGGCAGCAACAAGTTGCGCGGGCCCGAGGTACGTGCCGGCGCGGAAGACTGGAGGACGAGCATGACACTCGGACCGTTGGAGTACACCGTCATCGGGTTCCGGAAGGGGAACTTCGACGGCAGCATCGCCCGCGAGATCGGCAAGGTCGTCGACTCGGGCATCATCCGGATCGTCGACATCGTGATGATCGACGTCGACGGGTCGGGCAACACGGCGGTCCTCGAGATCGACGCCAAGGACGACCCTGCCTTCGAGTCGTTCGCGCCGCTGCTCAGGAACCGGATGGCCCTGTTCACGGCAGAGGATGTCCAGACGCTCGCGGAGACCTTGCCGCCCGAGACGTCGGCGCTCGCGCTGCTCTTCGAGCACCACTGGGCCGTCGACATCAAGGACGCCATCCAGGACAAGGGCGGCTTCCTCGTTGCCCGCGCAACGATCCCGCCCGAGGTCCTCGAGGAGCTCACCGAAGAGCTCGCGGCGGCCGAAGCCGCCGCCGCACTGGCGTGATCCGGACCAGAGTTGAAAAGGAGAACACACGATGATGCGACGACGCGGCAGGCCACTCATGCGGGCAGCAGCGACCACGGCAGTGGTGGCCGGCACCGCAGGCGCGGTCCGTCACCACCAGGAGCAGAAGTACGCCAACCAGGCGGCTCAGCAGCAGGCAGCCGACCAATCTGCGTACGAGCAGGGAGTTGCAGATGCGCAGGCGGCACCCCCGCCCGCGGCTGCGCCGGCACCGAGCGGCACCATTGACATGGAACAGTTGAAGCAGCTCGGCCAGCTCCACGAATCGGGCGTTCTGAGTGACGAGGAGTTCGCGGCCGCCAAGGCGAAGGTGCTCGCCGGAGGCTGACCGGCCACCGGCCGGCTATAGGGACCCGGGCAAGCCCCGAGGTCGCAGGAGGTAGTGAGTGAATTCTTTGGGTGACTGGATCATCGCCATCACGTTCTTCTTCTTCTGGCTGATGGCGCTGTGGATCTTCGTCTCGTGCTTTCTGGACGTATTCCGGCGCGACGACCTGGGCGGCGGCATCAAGGCCGTGTGGATCCTCTTCATGCTGATCCTGCCGTTCATCGGCTGCATCAGCTACATCATCACCCGCCCGAAGGTCACTGCGACCGACGTGCGTGGGCTGGCGATGGCGCAGGCTGCGTCGAAGGTGTCAACCACCGATGAGCTGCAGAAGCTGGCCGATCTCAAGGCGGCCGGCGTCGTCAACGACCAGGAGTACGAGAACCTGAAGGCGAAGATCGTGGCTTCGGCCTGATCCAGCCCCGCGAATCGAAAGGCCGGCCCCGTTCAGGCGGGGCCGGCTTCTTCGTGTGGGTGATCCGTCAGGACGCGATGGCTGAGCCGTCGGCGTCGGCGTCGGTGTCGGTGTCTTGCGCGTCGACGGGCGTCTCGACTGGCTCGAGGCCCGGATACGGCTCGAGCAGGCCCAGCGCGACCGCGCGCTCGACCGCCTCACCCCTGGACGACGCCCAGACCTTGCCGTAGATCGACATCGCGTGCGTCTTGACCGTGTTGCGTGACACGCCCAGGCGGTCGGCGATGTCCTGGAACGACAGGTAGGTCGGCAGCAGCGGCAGGATCCGCAGCTCCGCGTTCGTCAGGGCGGACGAGCCGACCAGCGTCGAGGTCGAGCCCGCGAGCTGTGCCCGGATCTCGATCAGCTCCGCGGTGAGGATCCCGAGCGCCGGACGCCGCCGCACGATCTGCTCCGCCTCGCGCAGCGCGATCTGGGCGCCGGCCGGGTCCGAGATCGCCAGGTATGCGCGAGCGATCTCGAGCAGCGCATCGACCGAGATCCACGGCGCCGCATGGCTGGCCAGCGGCCGCACCAGCTGGGCGCGGACAAGGCAGTCCCGGGCGAGGTCGAAGTCTCCGCGACGGATCGCCACGCGGGCGGCAACGGCGAAGACAGCCAGCGCGGACAGCAGGTCGCCCGACTGCAGGGCCTCGAGGCGACGGCGGGCCTCGTCGGCCGCGGCCCCGGCGGCATCCCAGTCGCCATGCCGGATCCGGATCCCCGCCTGGAGCGCCCAGGCGCCGACCGTCAGCGTCGCGCCGTATTCACCGTCGGCGACGGCCTCGGCGAGGATGTCGTCCGCCGTCTCGAGGTTGCCGAGCAGGAGGTGGGCGGCGCTCTGCAGCCAGAGGGCGTTGGCGTGCCACTGGCTGTCGGGACGGGCCTCGTCGACCGCGAGCGAGGCGTCGGCGAGCATGCGCCGCGGTCCGTCGGGACACATGACGGCGCGGAGGAGCGCCCGCTGCGACTCGAACGATCCCGACCCGTGGGAGAGGACACCCGGGTCGACCGCGGCGTCGGCGATGGCGGCCATCCGGAGCGCATCCGCGGGCCTGCCCGACTGCAGGTGGACCCACCCGGCGAGGACGGCGACGGATGGGTGTCGCTCGAAATCGGCCGGATTGAGGCGACCCAGACGGCGCTCGACGGTCGCGAAGTGCCCCCGATCGTAGAGCGGAGGCCCGGACGTCGCGACGATCGTCGCCGCTTCGTCGAGCGCGCCACCGGCGAGCGCGTGCTCGATCGCGAGGTCCAGGTTGCCGGAATCGCGGTACCAGGCTGCAGCCGCGCGGTGAAGCGCCACTGCCCGGCCCGGCTCGCGCCGCTCGAGCTCGGCAAGGAGGAACTCCCGCAGCAGGTTGTTGTAGCGGTAGGCGAGCGGACGCCGGCCGATCTCCTGGATGAGCAGGTGGCGCCCAACGAGGCTTTCCAGACGGGCGCCGGCATCGGCCATCTCGGCGACGACTTCGGCAACAGCGGGTGTCACCACCTCCACGATCGCGGTCCGGGTGAGGAACCGCAGGTCGTCCTCGCCGAGGCTCTGGGTCAGCTCGGATGCCAGGTAGGACGCGATGTAGCGGTCACCGCCGGAGACGGCGATCGACACGCCGCGCGGACTCCCGGCCCGCCGGCAGGCGATCGATGCCAGGTAGGTCCCGACCGGCCAGCCCTCCGTTCGCCGATGCAGCTCCAGCACGCCATCCGCGTCGAGCTCGCACCCGGACGTTCGGGCGAGCGCCGCTGTCTCTTCGATATCGAGCGCGAGCGAACCCGGGCCGATCTCGAGGAGCTGCCCGTCCGCGCGATAGCGCCCGAACGGCACCCCCGGCTCGGTCCGGCCGGCCAGCGCGACGCTGAGGTTGGGTGGCAGGTGGTCGAGCAGCGCGGTGAGCGCGTCGAGGCATGTCCGGTCCTCGAGGCGATGCGCGTCGTCGAGGATCAGCAGTGCCGGTCCGCGCCAGCGATACACCTCGGACACGAGGCGCGGGATCGCCGCGCCGAGGATGCGATCCCGCGACGCGGCGTGGCCGGTGGCGATCGACGGATCCACGGGTCCGATGCGCCCGAGGGCGGCGACGAGGTAGCGGACGAGGATGACCGGGTCGTTGTCCAGCGCATCGAGCGTCAGCCAGGCGACCGGGCGAGGCTCGCGCGCGGCCCATTGGGCGAGAACCGTTGTCTTGCCGTAGCCGGGAGGAGCGACCAACGACACGATCGGCGAGCCGGGTGGCGCGAGCAGGGTCGAAACGACGCGTTCCCGATCGACGGCTCCCGCGCGTTCGCCGGGGGACTCGAGCTTGGCCTCGAGCAGCGGCCAGGCCGGCGGCAGGTGCTCGACCCGGGCGGATGTCGGCCGGCGCCCGCGTTCGGGCCCAGTCGCGAAGGATCGCTCGGGTCGATCGATGGGACTCACCCCGCGTCGGCTACCGGAATCGGAAGCTGGGAGCGCAATCGAGCCGGTCGCCCCCGCACCGATGTCGAACGATCGCGCATCGTCCCTCCTTCCCCCGTCCACATACGAGGGGGACGATCCCGGTCAGGAGCCCAGTGTCGAGGCGGCCAGCGGGCCCGTCAACCCCCGGTTCCGTAGGTATCACGGTAGCTCCGCCACTCACCCCGGTCGAGGGCGCCGGCACCACTCTCATCCAAACCGGAGGATGCGGCGCGGAGCGGCCGTGCCACCCTCTCCCCACAAAGTGTCACGCAGAGTGTCACGGAGATGGAGAGTGCATGCGTAACCCGCCCATCCTGGTTTCGGTCATCGGCTTCTTCGCGGCTATCGCCGGCTTCTACTGGATCTACCTCGGGCTGCGGATCATCGGCTTCGACTGGTTCGGCGTGCTCGGCGACCTGCCCGCGTACGAGCAGTCGGGTCTGTGGGGCTGGCTGGCCCTGGCCGCGGGCGTCGCCTGGATCATCGCGGCATTCGGCCTGTGGGCAATGCAGCGCTGGGCCTGGCTGTTCGCCATGATCGTCGCGGGCTTCGCGCTGTTCGAGGCGTTCCTGTGGTTCCTCGAGGCCCCGGGAACCGGCGTGGGCTTCGCGTCCGCGATCATGCCGGCGCTGATCATCCTTTACCTGAATTCGAAGGACATCAAGAGCCAGTTCATCGACGGCTACGACGACCAGGCCTGACACCACCGAGCGAGCGGGATCGGCGCCCCTGCGACGGGCGGGGGCGCCGCGAAAGGGGCGCACGTGACAGGGAGCGCGGGCCGCTGGGAGTGGCGCACGTTCGGTCCGGGCGCCCGCGTTGCCGAGGACGGCTGGCGTCATCTGGCGCCCGTCGACACGCAGGAGAGCGACGAGGTCTACCTCCTGTCGGGCGCCGGCGAGACCGTCAAGGTCCGTGCCGAGCTCATGGACATCAAGCAGCTGCTGGCGACCGACGGGTTCGGGCTCCAGCAGTGGACGCCGGTCCTCAAGGCGTCGTTCCCGATCGATCGGGCGAACGTGGAGCGCGTGTTCGATGCGCTCCACGTGCCGCTCCCCGAGCTCGATCGGGATGCCTGGTCGCTCGACGAGTTCCTGAGCACGTTCACCGGGCCATCCCGAGGCATCCGGGCCGTGTCCGTGCACAAACGGCGCGTCCGGTATGCCCCGAACGGCTGCTCGGCGGAGATCACGGACGTCGTGGCCGACCAGAGGAACGCCAGGACATTCGCAGTCGAAGGCGAAGACGCGGCGGCCGTGGCGGATGAGGTTCGCACGCTTGGCCTCGCCGACTACCTCAATACCGCCTATCCGGCGGGTCTTGCCCGCATCCTGGCGGGCACCGCTGAGCGCTACGCCGTGCTCGACTGCGGGACCAACTCCATCAAGTTCCACGTGGCGGAGCGAACAGGCGACGGCTGGAGCACCCTCGTCGACCGCGCCGAGCTGACGCGGCTGGGAGAGGGGATCGAGGCGACCGGGGCCATCAGTCCCGCCGCCGTCGAGCGGACCGTGGCGGCGCTCGAGGAGATGGTCGAGGAGGCCAGGTCCCTCGACGTCCTGGCGATTGCCGCCGTCGGCACGGCCGGCCTGCGGATGGCGAGCAACCGGGACGCGGTCCTCGCGACGATCGCCGGGCGGACCGGGGTCACGGTCGACGTCATCCCTGGCGAGGAAGAGAGCCGGCTCGCGTTCCAGGCCGTCCGCTCCGGGCTTGACAGCCCGCACGGGACGCTCGCTGTGCTCGACACGGGTGGCGGCAGCACCCAGCTGACATTCGGCCACGACGGCTCGGTCGACGAGCGCTTCAGCGTGAACGTCGGCGCGGTGCGCTACACGGAGCGCTTCGGACTGCACGATGCGGTCACTCCCGAGGTCCTTGCCGAGGCCTGCGCCGCGATCGCCGGGGACCTGGAGCGGGTCGACGGCCGCCCCGCAGTCGACTCGCTCGTGGGCATGGGTGGCGCGATCACGAACCTCACCGCGGTGAAGCTGGCGCTCGACCCGTACGACCCGGACCGTGTCCAGGGCGCGGTGCTGGAGCGAGCCGAGATCGACCGCCAGATCGAGCAATACCGGTCCACGGGCACGGAGGAGCGCCGGGCCATCGTCGGCCTCCAGCCCAAGCGGGCCGAAGTGATCCTGGCCGGCGCCTGCATCGTGCGAACCGTGATGGACAAGCTCGGCGCGGACTCGTTGGTCGTCAGCGATCGCGGGCTGCGCCACGGCGTCCTCGACGAGCGGTTCGGCGCAGAGGACCACAGGGAAGCGAGGGCAGCATCATGACCACCGTCTCGGCCGCCAAGCCGCGCGCGCCGCGAGCGGGGCGTGAGCCCCGCCGCATGACCGACGAGGAGCTGACGTCGCTCATGGGTCTCCTGCGGGGCGCGGACAGCACGGAGCTCAAGCTCACGGTCCCCCCGGCATCCCACCGCGACACGGTCCAGGGCTTGCCGCTCGACCCCGTCGAGACGCAGCCCCGCCAGGTCTACTTCTTCGACACGCCCGACCTGGCACTGAACCGGGCAGGCCTCGTCGTGCGCGCCCGGCGGATCCAGGGTGGCAAGGGCGACACCGTGATCAAGCTGCGCCCGGTGAATCCGGCCGACCTGTCGCCCGAGCTGCGCGCCGACGCGAGCTTCAACGTGGAGGTCGACATCCTGCCGGGCGGCTATGTCTGCTCGGGCTCGTTCAAGGGCCGGACCGATGGCGCCCAGGTCTGGGATGCCGTTCGGGGCGGGCGACCGATCCGCAAGCTCTTCTCGAAGCCGCAGCGCGCGTTCTTCCAGCAGCACGCGCCGGAGGGCATCGACCTCGACGCGCTGATCCCGCTCGGGCCCACGTTCTGCCTGAAGGGCAGGTTCGACGCCCAGTTGGAAGGGGGCGGCCCGACCGCCGTCCGGCCAATGGTCGTCGAGCTGTGGCTCTACCCGGACGGCTCGCGGATCCTCGAGCTGTCGACGAAATGCGCACCGACCGAGGCGTTCAACGTCGCGGCCGAAACGCGCACCTACCTGAAGGGACGCGGCGTGGTGCTGACTGGCGTCCAGCAGACCAAGACCCGGACTGCGTTGGAGTACTTCGCCAAGGAGCTGGCGAAGGCGGCGGGCCGAAGGCGACCTGAGCGAGGCCGCCCCGCTCCGCCGCAAAGGGGGGTTCGGATGCGTAGCCCGACGCCAAACGATCTCAACAGCCGGCCGCTCGAGCTTGGAAGGGAGCGAACGATGGGAACGACGGCCGAGGAGGTCTTCCGGCGCCTGACGATCGGCGATGCCGGCCTGCTCGCGGGGCTGGGCGACGACATGCCGCGTCGCGGCGTGGGACGCCTCGACCCGCGGACCGAGGCACTCGTCCACCTTGCGGCGCTGATCGCCATCGACGCGCCGCCGGCATCCTTCCGCTCGGCCGTGGAGGAGGCCCAGCGGCTCGGCGCGAGGCAGGAGGACCTCCTGGCGACGCTGCTGGCCGTAGCGGGGATCGTCGGGTCTGCGCGGGTCGTGTCCGCCGCGCCGCGCATCGCGCTCGCGGCAGGCTACGACGTGGAGGCTGCGCTCGAGTGAGGCGGCGGATCCGCTAGCGCCGCGGGTCCACGTGGACCTTCGGGCCGGGTCCCCAGGCCGGGTCGCGCCGTCCGCCGAGCACCGCGGCGACCTCGTCGAGACCGACGGTTGCGGCAACGAGCGGGCGCGGGTCCAGCGTCCCTGACGCGAGGCGTTCGATCGCCTCTTCCAGGCCGCCTGACGCGCTGAGGACACCGACCACGGTCAGCTCGCGAAAGATGATCGCCCGGGTGTCGGCCGGGCTGGGCTCGCCCGCGATGCCGATCAGGGAGACGCGCCGGCCGGGGTCCACGAGCTCGATCGCGCGAGCCGGGAGCTGCGGCGCGCTGGAGGCATCCACGGCCGCGTCGTAGCGAAGGTCGGGGATCGTGTCGTCGGTCCACACGTGCTCGAACCCGAGCGACCTGGCGAACGCTTGCGACCGCTCGCTCCGGCCGACCAGGTGGACGTCAACGCCGTCGGCCCGGGCGAACAGGGCGACGAGCAATCCGATCGTGCCGGGACCGAACACCAGGAGTCGCTCACCCGGTCGCACCTCGGCGGCTCGCAGGGCGCGAACGGCGTTTCCGCTGGGTTCGACGAGCGCCCCGAGCTGCGGGTCCACCGCGTCGGGGAGGCGGAGGAGCGCGCGCTCGGGGACGGGCAGCCGCTCGGCGAGGGCGCCCGGCCAGCCGCGTCGCAGCCCGATCTCGTAGCGGTCCGGGCACAGGTGCTGGCGCCCGCTGCGGCAGAGGTGGCACGTCCCGTCGCCCAGCATCGTGTCGCCGGTGACCCGTGCGTCGATCCACGACGCGTCGACGCCCTCACCGACCTCCACCACCCGGCCCGCCCACTCGTGGCCCGGGCGGACGGGGTACGCCGCCTCGGCCGTCTCGAGGTACGACATCCCGCCGCTGAAGAGCTCCTCGTCGGTCCCGCACAGGCCGACGCGATCCACCTCCACGACGACCAGCCCCGGCTCCGCGCGCGGTGGCTCGACGTCGCGCACCTCACCCTGGCTCGGGGCCGCTGATGACGAAGGCTCGCATCGGGGTCAGGGCGCCTCGTCGCCGATCCGGACGGATTCGAGGACCGGCTCGGCGATTGCCAGCGTCTCGTCCCAGCGTGCGACCGAGCCGCCGACGAGGACCGCGAGGACGCCCTCCGGCGTGTCGAAGAACGACGCCCAGAGGCGCCGCTCGGGGGAGATCGCCAGCGGCCCGGCCGGCACGCGCAGCACGGGGGCGTCGCCGTCGGCGGCGTTCTCGACCTCCACGGTGAACCCTTCGAGGCCGGACATCAGTGACGGGCTCTCGCCGAGCACCGTGATGCCCGGGTTCTCGCGGATGATCGGCACCGCCTCGGCGGCGCTGCCGATCTCGACCGTCGATCCGTCCGCCCCGACGACCCCGTCGACGTTCCCGAACTGCACCGCGATCACATCCGGGGTGTCGGGGTCCTGTTGGACGTCGAAGAACCCGCTCGCGTTCTGCACGCCCTGCCAGCCCTCGCCGACCTCGAACGTGACCCGTGGTTCGAACCCGCTGTGGGTGTAGGTGCCCGGCGCCAGGGCGCCTCCCCGGATCTCCAGCGGTCCGGCCGCCGCCGACGCGCCCGGCGACTCGCCGGCGGGCGATTCAGCGGCCGGCGCGCTGGCTGACGCCGACGGTGTCGGCTGGACGGTGGAGGCACAGCCGGCGACGACAACGACGGCCAGCACGGCCACCGCGCCCGCACGGCTCATGCGCGCGGCGCGAGGTCGAGGCCGGCTTGCTCGGCGTCCGCCCGCAGCGATTCCAGGGCATCGTCACTCGTCGTCGATGCCTCGACGAGCGCCATCACGCGCGAGACGCCCAATTCCCGATAGCCCGCGAGGAGGTCCACCCGGCGCGCACCGCTCGTCGCTGCGTCGGCCTTCCAGATGTGGACGGACACCGCCAGCGTCGCCGGATCCCGGTCGATCTCCTCGCACCGTGCCCGGATCACGGGGAGCGCCTCGGCAACCTCACTCGGCGACATCCCGTCGACGTTGAGCTCGTCGGCATGCCGGGCCGCCAGGCGCCAGGTGACGTTGGGCCCGTTGCCGCCGACCATGATCGGCACGCGTGGCTGCTGGAGCGGCTTGGGGACGTTGATCGCGTTCCGAACGCTCGCGTGCGTCCCGGCGTAGGTTGCGTGGGCGTGCTTGTCGCCCCGCAGCATCGCGTCGATCACTTCGAGGTGGTCGGCGAGGATCGCCAGCCGTTCCTTCGTCTCGGGGAAGCCGTAGTCGTAGGCGAGCCACTCGTCGCGCTTCCAGCCGGCGCCGATGCCCAGCTCCATCCGGCCGCCGCTGATTGCATCCATCGTCGAGATCATCTTGGCCGTCAGGGCCGGGTTGCGGAACGAGGTGCAGATGACGATGTGGCCGAGCCGGACCCGCTCGGTCAAGCCCGCCAGCGCCGAGAGCGTCGTGAACGACTCGAACGTGATCTCGTCGGTCGGGCGGGGGACCGTGTGGAAGTGGTCGTACAGCCAGATCGACTCGAATCCGAGGCGATCGGCCTGCCGGGCGACCTCGACGGTCCGCCGCCACGCGTCGCGCGTGTCCCAACCGTCGTACTCGCCGGTCCAGCCCTGGGGAACGATGGCACCGATCTTCATCGCGGCATTCTGGCACCGGGTGCCGGCATCCGTCGCCGGACCATTCTTGACGGCCGGCGTATTATTAGACCGACAGTCGGTCTATTAATCGGAGCCAGATGGCACGCACGCTCAACCCCGAGGTCCACGCCGTCCGTCGCGACACGTTCCTGGACGCCGCGCAGGGCCTGATCCAGGCGAAGGGCTACGAGCAGATGAGCGTCCAGGACGTCCTGGACGAAGTCGGGACGTCGAAGGGCGCCTTCTACCACTACTTCGATTCGAAGGCGGCGCTGCTCGAGGCGGTCATCGCGCGCATGGTGACGATGGCCACGGCCGAGCTCGAACCGCTGCTCGCCGACCCGGATCGCACGGCCCTCGAGAAGTACAACGGCATGTTCCAGGGCATCGCCAGCTGGAAGACCCAGCGCCGCGAGCTGCTGCTGGCCGTGCTCGAGACGTGGCTGTCCGACGACAACGCGATCGTTCGCGAGAAGTTCCGGCGCGGCGTGGTCGGCGCGATGATGCCGATTCTCAGCGCGATCATCCGCCAGGGCGTTACCGAGGGGACCTTCACGGTCACCTCCCCGGAGCACTCGGCGCGCGTCATCGTCGCGCTCCTGCTCGGCGCGAACGAGCATGCGAGCACGCTCTTCCTCGGCAACCACGCGGGCGAGATCCCGTTCGAGGTCGTCGAGGGGGCGCTCAACGCCTACCCCGAGGCGATGGAACGGATCCTCGGCGCTCCCAGCGGTTCGCTCCGCTGGTGGCCCGACGACCGTCTCCTCCACGAATGGTTCAACTGACTTCCAGGCACGCGCGAAGGAGCGTCGAGCAATGACCGCCATCATCCAGGCCGAGAAGCTGACCAAGTTCTACGGTCAGCACCGGGGCATCGTCGAGGTCGATCTCGAGGTCCGCGAAGGGGAGGCGTTCGGCTTCCTCGGCCCCAACGGGGCCGGCAAGACGACGATGATCCGGACGCTCCTCAACCACATCCGCCCGACGAGCGGCAAGGCGTCGATCTTCGGCATCGACACCACCGTCGACCCGGTCGCGATCCACCGCCGCCTCGGCTACCTGCCGGGTGAGTTCGTCCTCTACGACAAGCTCACCGGCGGCCAGACGATCGAGTACTTCGCGAACCTGCGGGGCGGGGTCGACCCGGTCTACCAGGCCGAGCTGATCGGCCGCCTCGAGGTCGATCCGACCCGCAAGTTCAAGGAATACTCGAAGGGCAACAAGCAGAAGATCGGGCTCGTCGTCGCGCTCCAGCATCGGCCCGATCTGCTGCTGCTCGACGAGCCGACGTCCGGCCTCGACCCGCTCGTCCAGCAGACGTTCTACGACGTCATCCGCGAGGCCAAGGCCGAGGGCCGCACGATCTTCATGTCGAGCCACATCCTGAGCGAGGTCGAGAAGACCTGCGACCGGGTGGCGATCATCCGCGACGGGCAGCTGACGCGGGTCGACCGCGTCGAGGCGCTGCGCGACATGGCCCATCACCAGGTGGAGCTGCGCTTTGCCGCCGCCCCGCCGGTGGGCGAGTTCGAGGCGATCCCCGGTGTGTCCGAGGTGGTCGCCACCGATCACACCATCACCATGCGCGTGTCGGGACCGATCACCCCGGTCGTGCACGCCGCCGCGCGTCACGAGGTGATCGACTTCGTGTCGCGTGAGCCGTCCCTCGAGGAGACGTTCCTCGCCGAGTACGGCCGGTCGAGCACGCCGGCCGAGGTGGCATGACCCGATGACCGCAACCGTCCAGCCGCAGTCCGCGGCACCCCTCGTCGCACCGAACCTGCGCAGCCGGATCTTCGGCTTCGGCAGCGTCTTCGGCAAGACCATCCGCGACTCGCGCCGGGCGGCGATCGCGGTCGCGCTGTTCATCGGCGTCCTGCTGGTGATCGTCGCGCAGGCGATCGCGTCCGAGTTCTCGACCCCCGAGTCGCGCCAGGAGATCGGCAACCTGGTGACCGCCGTTCCGCCGATCCTGCAGGGCCTCGCCGGCCGGGCGGTCAATGTCGAAGCACTCGGTGGCTACATCCAGTACAAGTACGGCGGGTTCTTCCCCCTGGTCACCGCGCTGTGGTCGATCCTCGCCCTGTCCGCCACGCTCGCCGTCGAAACCCGGCGGGGCAGCATGGAGATCCTCGCCGCCTCGCCCGTGACCCGCCGGCGGATCGCGATCGAGAAGGTCGCCGGCCACGTCGTGATGCTCACGCTGGCGATGGTGTTCGTGTTCGTCGCCACGGCCGCCGCCGGCACCTTCGGGACGCTGCCCGGCGACGAGATCCCGATCCAGGCCGCGTTCGGGTTTGCCGCTGGCTGTGGCTCACCGCGCTGGTCGCCGGGTCGCTTGCGTTCGCTCTGGCGCCCTTCGTCGGCCGCGGGTCGGCCGCGGGCATCGCCGGTGCCGTGATGTTCGGCGGCTTCCTGCTCAACGGCTACCAGACGGCGATCCCCGAGCTGGCACCGTTCGCGAACCTCACCTGGTTCGGCTGGACGACCAACCATCTCCCGCTCGCCGGAGCGTACGACTGGGCATCGCTGCTGCTCGTGGCGGTCGTGACCGTCGTGCTCCTGGCCATCGGCATCGAGGCATTCGTCCGCCGTGACATCGGCCAGACCAGCCGATCCCGACGCCGAGCCTCCCGCGTGCGCTGAAGGGCCTGCGCGGTCCGACCGGACGCACCTTCGCCGAGCTCTTGCAACGGCCCTCGCGTGGGGCATCGGCCTGGGCTTCTTCGGGCTCGTGATGGGCCCGTCGGCAAGTCGTTCGTCGAGCAGATCGGCGAATCGCCGGCGTTCACCCAGCTCATCAACCAGGTGTTCCCCGACATCGACCTGAACAGTCCCGGCGGCCTTCCTCCAGCTGGTGTTCATCGAGTTCGGCCTGATCCTGTCCGGGCTCGCGGCGGCGACGCTGGTGGGGGCCTGGGCCTCGGACGAGTCGTCGGGGCGGACCGAGATCGTGCTCGCGACGCCCCTGTCACGGCGCGCTGGGGGGTCCGGGCGCGATCGGCGTGCTGCTGGGCATCGCCGCGTTCGTCGGGCTCACGATGCTCGGCATCGGCCTCGGCGGGGCGACGCGGCGGCGACGTGCTGACGCCGATCGTCGGCACGCTCTCGCTCGCCCTGTACGCGGCAGCACTGGCCGGCATCGGCATCGCCGTTGCCGGCCTGTTCCGCTCCCGCCTCGCGGGGCCGGTCGTCGCGCTCGTGACGATCCTCACCTGGCTGTTCGACTTCCTCGGTCCCGCGCTGGCCGTCCCGGACCCGATCCGCAGCTCGCGCTCAGCTCGCACCTCGGCCAGCCGATGATCGGGATCTGGGATCCGGGCGGCGTCGTCGCCTGCCTCGTCCTCGCGGTCGGCGGCATCGCTCTCGGCGTGTGGGGCATCCGGCGGCGCGACCTGGGTCGCTGAGCGAGCGGGTGGGGGGTCGGACGGCACACAGACGTTCGGCCCGGCCAGTGCGGGGTCAGACCAGTCCGACCCCGATGACCTGCCCCACGGCGTAGGTGACCAGCGCCGCGAAGCTCCCGAGCAGGACCTGGCGGACCGCGCCGAACGGGAGGGAGCGCCGGGTAAAGCTGGCGATGGCGCCGCCGAGCAGCGCCAGCGCGGCCAGGCTCGCGACGAGGGTGACCGCGAGCGCCTGCCCACCGTCGACCATGAGGAAAGGCAGGACCGGGATCGCAGCGCCGACCGTGAACGCGACGAACGACCCGAGAGCCGCGCTGAGGGGTGAGCCGATCGACCGGACGTCGAGCCCCACCTCTTCGTGGATGAGGAGACGGAGGGCATGGTCCGGTTCATCGAAAACGGCGTCCACGAAGCGGGCAGCCTCCTCCTCGCTAAACCCGCGCTCCATGTAGATCCGGGCCAGGATCGCTCGTTCCTGGTCCGGGACCTCGCGGAGCTGCTTGCGCTGAAACGCGATCTGGTAGTCGAGCAGCTCACGCTGGCTCTGCACCGAGATGTACTCGCCGACACCCATGCTGAAAGCGCCCGCCAGGAGGCCGGCGATACCAGCCAGCAGGACGACGCCGGCATTGGCGGAGGCGGCGGCGACGCCCATGACCAAGGTGAATTCGACACTAGGCCGTCGTTTGCGCCGAACACGACCGGCCGCAGGACGGAATTGGCCCGGTTCTCGTGCGGCTCGGTCGAGGACGGCAGCAAGCGATCGTCGATGACCCGCGCGGGATTGATCATGCGCCCGATCTCAACGTTCGCGGCCCGCTACGCGGGGCGCGTCTCGCTCACGCTAGGAGCGTGGGCGCGCGACGAGATAGAGCCGCCCGTCCCGAAAATCGCAGTTCGTGTGTCTTAGGCTGCCCCGTACGACGCGCCGAGCGGCTCGAGTGCCAGCGTCCCGTCGCCGACCACGAAGGCGGCGGGCGCCAGGCAGTTCGGGTCCTGTGAGGCGAACTCGTCGAACAGCCACGCGGCGAACTCGCGGTCGGCCGTGACCGGCAGCGAGATGAGCAGGTTGCGCATCGGCGCCAGCACCAGCTGGCGGTGCGGACCGAGGATTCGCCCGAGGGCGCCCGGCGCCAGCACGTAGGTCGAGGCCGAGCCGGTCGGCGATTGCAGGATGCGGACGGGCACGTCGCCGACCGTGCCGTCGTGGACGTCGTGCGGCCGGACGGCGGCCATGCGCTGCTCGAGGTTGGCGACGGCCCGGCCGAGGATCTCGTCCGGTGGCACGCCCCAGTCGGCGGCCATCTCCGGGCTGATCGGTGATGAACGCAGGCCCGATGTCCACGCCGAACCCGACGCTGAGCCCCGGCGGCACGACGACCCGGAGCTGCTCGGGCATCGACTCGTGGTATGGCCGCACGCGCTGGAAGAGCGGGACCACCTCCGGGGCGATCGACTCCCAGGTGAGCTCCTGGGGCATCGTCTCGAGCGCGGCGAGGACCTCCTCGAGGCTCGCGCTGACGACGTTCGGCCCGGTCGGTGGGCCCTCGAAGACCTGCGCCGTCCAGCGCCCGCGGTCCTTGCGGCGTTCGCGTCGCTGCTTGCGTTCCCGCTGGTTCCTGCCCACCCGCGCAGGATGCCAAGGCGCCCTTGTCTGTCAGTCAACCGGCGCTTCGCTGCTGCTTACCGTGCCCAGGTTCATGTCCATTCACCGCGTGACTGGATGACAAGGCGCCTCGTGTCAGTCGCGCGGGCGACGCGACCGGAACCGCCGCCACAGGGTCAGGTCGTAGGCGATCTTGAGCGATCCCCCGATGACGAACGGCAGCCCGCCACCGAGCACCGACGCCGCGACGAGCGGCACCGCCAGCGCTGCGCCCGCTGCCGCCCCGCCCGTGCGCGCGATCCCCGAGATGCCGGCCGCCGCGGAGCGCTCGTCCGGCTCGACGACGGCCATCGTGTAGGACTGGCGGGTCGGGACGTCCATCTGGCTGATCGCAAACCGGGCAACGAACAGCGCGATCGCCAGCTCGAGCGTCGGCATGAACGGCACCAGGATCAGCATCACGTTCGAGGGGAGGTGCGTCCCGACCATCGTCTCGATCAGGCCGAATCGGGCCGCAAGCCGCGCGGCGACCAGGCCCGACAGCCCGGCGAGCGCGTTCGCCCCGAAGAAGATCGCCCCGAGCACCGCCGGCTCCACCTCCCAGCGCAACCCGAACCACAGCGCCACGACGCTCTGGACGACGAACCCGCCGCCGAACGCGTCGAGCGCGAACAATGCCGAGAGCTCGGCGACGACGCGTCGCGACCGGTGGAGCCCGAGCCGCCGCCGCACGGAAGCGTCGGCCGGGGGAGCGTCCGGCTCCACGGCACGCGTGAGCAGCATTGCGAGCAGGCCGATCGCGACGCCGATCAGGGCATACGCCACGATCACCGACCGGTATGCCTCTGCCGCCCCGGCTCCCCCGTCAAGCAGCACCTGGACGACGACGCCCGCCGCGAGGGCACCGACGGCCGCCGCCATCGCCCCGACAAGCTGGTACCAGGCGAATGCGTTCGTGCGCTGCTTCCCGGACACCACCTGGCTGAGCGCCGCCTGCTCGACGGCGAGGAACGGGCCGACCTCGTTGCCCGTGGGGCTGAGCACCGCGACGATCGAGGCAGCCAGCAGCACGGCGAACTGCCCGGTCACGGCGAACACGAGGCCACCCAGCGTCATCAGCGCGGCACCGATGACGAGCGTCCTCCCGCGCCCGATCCGGTCGGCGTGCGTCGTCAACAGCAGCGAGACCGAGCGTGTCGCCGGCCAGCGTGAGGGCCAGCAGCAGCCCCACCTCACCCGGGGTCAGCCCGATCTCGACCAGGTACAGCGCGATGACCACGGCCAGGCCGCCGTAGGCGCCCAGCCGCAGGCCCCGCATCGTGAGCAGGATCGCGATGTCACGCCGCCGGTCCATCGGCGCGGCGGTCGTCGTCAGGCCGCGATGCCGGCCACGCCGAGCAGCTGCGGCAGGATCGTCCCGAACAGGTAGCCGACGATCCCGGCCAGCGCCCCCAGCGCGAGGACCTCCGCCCCGGCGGCGATCGGCGAACGCTTCGTCAGGCGGCTCTTCACCACGCCGATGCCGAACAGCACGATCCCGGCGAGGACGATGGCGGCCGGCAGCGCGGTCTCGACCGGGAGCACGAGGAACGGGATGATCGGCACTGCCGCGCCCAGGCCGAACGCCGCACCCATGAGCAGCGCGCCCTGCACGGGACCGCCGTGGCTCTCGTCGACCTGGATGCCGAGCTCGCGGCTCACCATCGTGCGCAGGAGCACCTCAGGGTGCCGGGCCATGATCGCCGCGACCCGAGCCGCGTCCTCCTCGCCGAGCCCCTCCTCGGCGAGCATGTACGCCACCTCGGCCTCGGATTCGCCCGGCCGCTCCTCGACCTCGGTCCGCTCGCCCTCGACCTGGGCGTCGAAGATCTCGCGCTGGCTCTTCGAGCCGATGTACTCGCCGGCGGCCATCGAGAAGACGCCCGCCAGGGCCGCCGCGATGCCGGCCACGACGATCGCGAACGGCTCGCCGGTTGCCCCGGCAACGGTCGCCACGACCGCGAGCGTCGAGACGATGCCGTCCTGGGCTCCGAACACGACCTCGCGCGCTTCACCGAGCAGCGCGCTGTTGCGCCGTTCCTCCGCCAGGTGTTCGGCGATCCACTCGCGTGGGTAGGCCGAGGCCGGGGCCGACGGTGCCGGGCGTTCGAAGGACTGCTGCGTCTCAGCCATCGCCGAGGTCTAGCACAGATCCGGTGGCCGCTGCTGCACCGACCTGCCCGTCGAGGGCCTCCTCGAGCCGCTCGAGCAGCGGAATCTGGGTCGGTTTGATCATCCGTCGCGCCTCGTCGGGGCCGAACCACGCCACGCGGTCGATCTCGGGGAACTGCGCCCGGCGCCCGGACCGCGGCGGCCATTCGGTCTCGAACAGGTTCGAATGTGCGAGCGCGGGGTCCAGGTCGCCCTCGACCGCCCACGCGTGCACCCGCTTGCCGCCCTTCTGGACGATCGAGCCGAGCTCGATCGGTGGCGCACTCGGGACGTCGTGCCCGGTCTCTTCGGCGAACTCACGGTGCGCGACGTCGAGCAGGCTCTCGTCCTCGTGGGCCTCGCCCTTGGGGATCGACCAGTGACCGGCGTCCTTGGCCGCGAACCATGGTCCGCCCGGATGGGCGAGCAGGACCTCGAGCCGTTCGCCGTCAGCGCCGCGCCGGTAGAGCAGGATGCCGGCGCTCGTCGCTCGTGCCATGCCGGAGATCGTACGAGACTCGTGGTGCGACGATGCACCAGAAGCCTTCCAAACTGGTCGTGGCAGGCGTACGCTGCGCCGGATGTCCAACGCTGAGGGGCCTGGAATGCGTACGCAGATCGGCCGTCGGGCACGGCCGCTGGCCGCGGTCGCGACGCTGATCGTCATGCTCGCCGTCGTCGCGCTGCCGACGCTGGCCGCCGACCCGAGCGCCTCGCCCGGCACGCCGCCCTCGGCGGAGCCCGAGGGTTCCGCCGCGGTCGCGCCGTCGGCCGAGCTCGTGGAGTCCGCTGAACCCGAGGAGTCGACCGAACCCGAGGAGTCCGTCGCGCCGGACGAGTCTGCTGCGCCCGCGGAGCGGGCCGCCGAGCCCGAGCAGGGAAAGCCCGACAAGGGCCCGAAGGAGAAGAAGGACAAGGTTCCTGAGCAGCCCGTGACCCTGGAGGGCACCGTGACCGCGGGGACCGACGATGATGGCGATCCGAGCTACGAGCTCACGAGCGGCGGGACGACCTACCAGCTCGACGCCGGACCACCCTGGTACCACGGCGACAATCACCCGCTCAAGCCGTTCGTCGGCCAGAGCGTGACGATCACCGGTGAGGCCGCCGAAGGCTCGACCGAGGTCGACGTCATGACGGTGAACGGCACGGTGGTCCGGGAGCCCGGCAAGCCGCCGTGGGCCGGCGGCTGGAAGCGGGTCGGGGAGCGGCACCCGGGCTGGTCGGAGGAGAAGGCCGCGCGCTGGGCAGAGAAGGCCGCGAAGAAGGGGCAGAAGTTCGGTGGCTGCTGGCCGCCCGGCCACTGCAAGCAGCAGGACGCAGCCGAGTCCGGGGCCTCACCGACCCAGTAAGCCGGCTCGAAGGAACTTCTCAGGCGCCTCTCAGACGGACTTGCTGCAATGATGGCGTTCGAAGCCGCCATTCGGAGTCCGATCCGTGTCTTCCTCGCATCCTGCCTCCACCTCTCGACCCTCCTGGCTGCGACTGTTCCTGATCGTCGTGGCCGTGGCGGTCCTCGCCGCCGCGGCGGCCGGGGCCTGGTATCTCTTCATGCGGCCGGCGGCACCTGCCGAGGTGGCCCTCGCCGTCGTCCCGACTGCCGCTCCGACCACTGACACGACCGAGGCACCAGCCAGCGAGGAGCCCGCTGCTGCCGAGTCCAGTGCCGCCGAGTCCGCCGCTCCTGCAGCCTCGGCCGCCGTGGCTGACCGGCCTCGACGGCACGTGGACCATCGACCCGTCGATCGGCTCGTTCAGCGACTTCTCCGGCTCGTTCGTCGGCTACCGCGTGACCGAGGAGCTGGTCGGGATCGGCACCTCGACGGCGGTCGGGCGCACGCCCGACGTGACCGGCACGCTCACGCTGGCCGGGTCCACCATCAGCGAGGCGACCTTCGAGGCCGACCTCACCACGCTCCAGAGCGACAGCGGGATGCGCGACGGCCAGCTCGGCCGGCAGGGGCTCGAGACCGACAGCTTCCCCACGGCGACATTCGTCCTCGCGGAACCGATCGAGCTCGACGCCGCGCCTGCCGAGGGCGAGGCGATCGCGGCGACTGCCATCGGCGACCTGACGCTGCACGGCGTCACCCAGCGGGTCGAGATCCCGCTCGAGGCGCAGCTGTCCAACGGGGTCGTGACCGTCGTCGGATCGCTGCCGGTCGCCTTCGGTGACTACGGCATGACGGCGCCGGAGTCGATGCGCGTGCTGTCGATCGACGAGAACGGCACGATGGAATTCCAGCTCCAGTTCACGCAGGCCCAGGACGCCTGACGATGCATCTGCTGGTCGTCGAGGACGACGAACGACTCCGCCGGGCGCTGCGCCGGCTGCTCGAGGCCGACCGCCACGTGGTGGAGCTGGCGCAGGACGGCGGGACGGCGCTCGAACTGGCCGACGCGACCGACGGGATCGATGCGGTCATCCTCGACATCGGGCTGCCGGACATCAATGGCCTCGAGGTCGCCCGCCGGCTGCGCACCGCCGACGAGGACCTCGCGATCATCATGCTCACCGCCCGCGACACGGTCGGCGATCGCGTCGCCGGCCTCGATGCCGGGGCCGATGACTACCTCGTGAAGCCGTTTGCCTACGAAGAGCTGGCGGCCCGCCTCCGCGCCCTCGGCCGGCGTTCGGGCAACGGGCGTCGACGCTCGAGCCCGCGTCTCGTGGCGGGGCCCATCGTGCTCGACGAGGCGGCGCGCACGGTAACGGTTGAGGGCCGGACGGTCGATCTCAGCCCGCGCGAGTTCTCGTTGCTCGAATGCCTGCTCCGCCATGCCGGCCAAACCCTCAGCCGCGACCAGCTGCTCGACCAGGCGTGGCCGTTCAGCGTCGCGGTCACGCCGAACGCCGTCGACGCCTACGTCCACTACCTCCGGACCAAGCTGGGCCCGGCGGGTTCGTGGATCGAGACGGTCCGCGGCGTCGGGTACCGTCTGCGCGGTGCCTGACCGTTCCGCTCCCGTAGCTGGCGACGCGGCCGCTGATCCGAGCCTGGCCGCCGACGCCCGCCTGATCCGGCGCGTCCGCTTCCGGCTGATCGCCTGGAGCGGGCTGTCGACGCTCATCGTGCTGCTCGTGCTCGGCATCGCGATGTACGCCATCGTGGCTCGCCAGCTCGAGGCCGCCGGGACGGCGCAGCTCGAGGCCCGCCACAGCGAGATCGAGCACGCCCTCCAGTCGGGGAGGCCCGGCCCGTCGTTGGGGCAGATCTTCGGCGGCCGCGCGTCCGGAACCATCGCCCTGCTCGTCGACGAGCAGGGACAGCCGATTCTGCCGACCGGACCTGCGACCCCCGACGGGTTGCCGCTGCTCGCCTCGATCGACGCGGCCGCAGTCACCGGTGAGGACATCAGGACGGGGACCGCGGAGACCGCCAACGGGACGGTGCCCGTGCGCGTCCTCACCGACAGGCTCGAGACGCGGACCGGCGAGCCGGCTTTCCTGCAGATCGCCCAGGACCGCATCACCGAGCAGCAGACCCTCGACGCGATGATCCGTGTGCTCCTCGTGGGCGGCGCGATCGTCGTGCTCGTGGCGCTCGCGTTCGGGGCGGTCTACGCGGAGCGCGCGCTCGTGCCGATCCGCGATTCACTCGCCTCCCAGCGCGGGGCCCTGCGCCGCCAGCGCGAGTTCGCCGCCGACGCGAGCCACGAGCTGCGGACGCCGCTCACGGTCGTGCGCAGCTCGGTCGAGCACCTGCGCCGTCAGCCCGAGGTGCCCTTGCGCGAGCAGACGGAGGCGCTGGACGACATCGACGCCGAGGTGACGCACCTCACCGGCCTCGTCGACGACCTGTTGCTGCTCGCCCGGTCCGATTCGGGGGCGCTCACGCTCACGCCCATGCCGACCGATCTCGGCGATGTCGTGGCCGAGGCCGCGTCGTCGCTGACGAAAGCGGCCGGCGACCGCGGCGTGCGCCTCAGCGTGGACCCGGCCCCGGCCGTCGTGCGTGCGGACGCTGCCCGTGTGCGGCAGGTCGTGACGATCCTCGTCGACAACGCGCTGCGCCACACGCCCCGCGGCGGCGAGGTGCGGGTCGTCGTGCGGGCCGACGGCTCCGCGGCCACGCTCGACGTCGAGGATGACGGCCCGGGCATCCGCGACGCCGACATGCCCCACGTGTTCGACCGCTTCTGGCGGGCGCAGGGCGCGCCGTCGGGCGGCACGGGCCTCGGCCTGGCCATCGCCCGCACGATCGTCGAGCAGCACGGCGGCCGGATCATGGTCTCGAACGGGCCGTCGGGCGGGGCGCGCTTCCGGGCCGTGCTGCCGCTGGTCGGGGCCGGGTCGGCAGGCTAGCGGCCGCGGCTCGTCGCGCCGGCGTCGTGAGGCCGGTAGTGGCCAAACATCAGCCACGGTGATTGAAGGTCAGAACCTGAGCCCGGATTCGCGGCTCCAGGGCACCACTTGGTGGCCAAAACCACACCGTCCGTGCTATCTGGCCGATAACTCGGGGGTTCGGAGCGCCCAGGTTCGGACTTTCAGTACGGGGGCGAATATCTGGCCACTACCTGGGCTGCCACGGCCCGGCCGCGGCGCGCCGCGGACACCGAAACGCCCGGACCCTTGCGGGCCCGGGCGTTGGTGCACTCCCCCAGGAATGCATGACGTCGAGGGGAGGAGGACCCGACGCCTGGAGTGTTCGGTGATTGGCGCGATCAGCTCGCGTTGCTCGAGGAGTTCTCGGGTGCCGCGGACGGGGCCGCGTCGTCGGGGAGGCGCCACTTCCCCGGTCCGTGGCCGCGCCCCATTCCCCGACCCAGACCGTCCCAGATCGTGCCGGCACGGACCCGCGATGCGTCGAGTGACCCGTCGCCCCGCTCCTCACCGCTCGCGCGCGACGATCATGCCGACCTCGACGTCGGCCACCGACTTGTCCGTCTCGCCGCCGACCGTGAACTCGGTCGAGCTGTCGACGTGGACCGTGACGCTGGACCCGTCGGGCTGGGACAGCGTGATGCTGTCGCCGTCGACGGCCGTGGCCTGGCCGATGACCGACGGCAGCACGACGGCGATCGCCGTGACCGTGTAGTTCCCGGCGTCGTCGACGGTCTGCCGGAAGCGGATCTTGTCGCCGACCTGGAGATCGGACAGGGCGATCTCCTCGCCCTCCTTGAGGATCGTCGTCTCGTCGGTGACGGTGATCGTGCGTGTCCAGCCGTCGACGGTCTCGAGCGAGACCGACGAGCCGTTGATCGCGCTGATCGTGATGTTGCCGGCAGCGAACCCGCCGTGGCGCCCGGCGACGCCGGCGAACCCGTCGCCAAGGCCGAGCCCGCGCAGCAGTGGCCGGAACAGCCGCCCGCCGTCGGTCGTGCCGTCCGGCTGTGCCGTGGTTTCGGGGTTCGGTGCCGTCGAAGGCTCCGGCGAGGCAGCCATCGCAATGGCGGCTCCGCCGACGAGGACGAGCGTCGCGCCGGCCAGCGTCGCTACCCGCCAGCGGGGTGCTCGCGGTGGGCGGGGCGGGCGCGGTGACCCGGCTGCCGGGACCGTTTCGAAGGTGGTCAAGGCGTGGACCTCCGTGCTGCGCTGTGCGGTCAGTGGCGGTCGTTCGACCGCGAGTTCCCCGATCGTCTCGCCGGTTTCTGAGGGCGTCCTGAGAACGGTTGCTGGACGGATGTCCATGCCGCCCCCGACGGACATCGGCTTCGCGGACCGGCCTGACGCCGACTGTCGAGGCAGCGGCTGCGACGTAGGTTCGATCGCAGACAACCCCCCAGCCTCGAGTCCCCACGAGGAGCACAACCCTTGGAAGCCACGATCCTGCGCCGCCCCCTCCTTGCCGAGCCGCTCGATCTCGAAGCGCTCGGCGGCAGCCTCAACGGTCGACTGATCCTGCCGGGCGACGACGAGTACGAGGCCGCCCGCCAGGTACACCAGGCGGCGGTCGATGTCCGGCCCCTCGCGATCGTCCGCGCCGCCGATGCGCGCGACGTCTCGAACACGATCTGCTTCGCTCGCGACAACGAGCTCGAGCTCGCGGTCCGTGGCGGCGGCCACAGCCTTGCCGGCCACGGCACTGTCGACGGTGGCATCGTCCTCGACCTCGCCGACATGCGCGGTCTGCACATCGATCCCGACGCGCGGATCGCCTGGGCACAGCCCGGCCTCACCGCGATCGAGTTCACCGAGGCGGCCGCAGCCCACGGCCTGGCCACGCCGTTCGGCGACACGGGCTCCGTCGGCATCGCCGGGCTGACGCTCGGTGGCGGCGTCGGCTGGCTCGTCCGCAAGCACGGCCTCACCATCGATGCGCTCGTCGCAGTCGAGATCGTGACCGCCGACGGACGGCAGCTGATCGCCAGCGAGACCGAGCACCCGGACCTGTTCTGGGCGGTTCGCGGCGGCGGCGGAAACTTCGGCGTCGTCACCCGCTTCCAGTACCGGCTCTACCCGGTCGGCATGATCCTCGGCGGAGCGGTCCTGCTGCCGCCGACGGCCGACGTGCTGCGCGGCCTCGTCCCGGTCGCAGCCGCGGCTCCACGCGAGCTGTCGACGATCACGTTCGTCCTCAACGCGGCACCGCCCCTGCCGTTCCTGGCCCCGGAGCATCATTTCAAGCCGGCGGTCATCGTGATGTTCGTCTTCGATGGCGATCCCGAGGCCGGCCAGGCGGCGCTCGAGCCGTTCCGCCGGCTCGCGACCCCGCTCGGCGAGCTCGCCGCGCCGATGCCGTACCCCGGCATCTACCAGTTCACCGCCGAGGGTTCGAAGCCCGGCGCGGGGAGCATGCGCTCGGCGTTCCTCGACACGCTCGACGACGAGGCAGTCGACACGATCCTGCGCGAGATGGCCGCGGCCCCCGGCCAGGGCATGGACTTCACCCAGATCCGCGTCCTCGGCGGCGCGATGGCCGACGTGCCGGCCGAGGCCACCGCGTTCGCCCACCGCGGCGCGACCGTGATGCTGGCGATGCACGCGGCTCATGGCGAAGACCGGTCCGAGGCGGACGCCTGGGTCAATCGCTACTTCGCCGCCATCGCCCCGAAGGCGAGCGGCGTCTACTCGAACTTCCTCGAGGACGAGGGCGATGCCCGCGTCCGCGACGCCTACCCGGCCGGCACCTACGAGCGCCTGGTCGACGTCAAGCGCCGCTACGACCCGTCGAACCTGTTCCGCCGCAACCAGAACATCCGCCCGCGCTGACGGTCGACCCCCGCCGCCAGCGCCGCCCGGCCGGCCGGTCCGCATGGATCGGCCGGCTTCGCGGCTTCGTCAGGTTTTGGCGCTGACCCCGAGCGCCCCGGCCATCGCCTCGAGATGGGCCGGCGTGCTGCCACAGCACGCGCCGATCACCGTCGCACCGCGCATTCGCAGGGCGGTGGCCTCGGTCGCCATCGTCTCCGGGGGCGTGCGGTACTCGGCGCGCGCCCCGACGAATACCGGGATCCCGATGTTCGGCTTTGCGACGAGCGGCAGATCGGGGGCGACCGCACGCATCCGCTCGATGACCGGCTGGATCTCGTCCGGGCCGTTCCCGCAGTTTCCGCCGATCGCATCGACCCCGAGCGCGCTGAGGGCGCGAGCCGCGTCCTCCGGCGAGACGCCCATCATCGTGTGGCCGCGGGTGTCGAACGTCATCGTCGCCACGACCGGCGTCGCGGGAGAGGCACGCCGCGCGCCGGCGATCGCTGCCGCCATCTCGCCCAGGTCGGACATCGTCTCGATCCAGAACAGGTCCACGCCACCCGCCGCGAGGGCTCCGGCCTGCTCGGCGAACACGTCGATCGCGGCCTCGCGTTCGAGGGTCCCGAGGGGCGCCATGATCTCCCCGCTCGGCCCGATGTCACCGGCCACCAGCGCCTCCACGCCCGCGGCGGTCACCTCGGCGCGGAGCAGGATCGCGGCGGTCCGGTTGAGCTGCTCGACGCGGTCCTCGAGCCGATGCAGGGCGAGCCGGAGGCGGTTGGCGCCGAACGTGTTCGTCAGGAGGATCCGCGACCCGGCGTCGAGGTAGCCGCGGTGCACCCCACGAATGACGTCCGGGTGGGCGAGGTTCCAGGTCTCCGGTGGGTCGCCCGACGAGAGCCCGGCGGCGAACAGCATCGTGCCCATCGCCCCGTCGGCGAGGATCGGCTCGCCGGAGGCGAACAGGGAGCGCAGGCGCTCGAGCCGTCGGACCCGGTTCGGTCGGCGGTCCCGACCAGCTCGCCGCGTCGCCGGCAGCCGAGCGCTCGGCGCCCCGTGTGGTCCGGTCGCGCCGCGACGGCCGGCTCATATCGACTCGATCCGGCGCAGGGCCATGCGCGGGCCGCGTCGGGCGCCCCACAACGCGGCGCCGGCCGACTCGATCAGGCGGATGACTCGAGCGCGGTGCGGGCGATACGGCTCGAGCAGCTCGAGCATCCGGGCGTCATCGCCCCCGCGTTCCCCCGCGAGCACCGAGCCGACCAGGTTCGGCAGGTGGTAGTCGCCGACGCTCACGGCGTCGGCGTCGCCCAGGGCACGGACGGCGACCTCGGCGGCGGTCCACGGTCCGAGGCCGGGCAGCGCCGTCAACCGGGCGTATGCCTCGTCGAGGGGCAGGTCGACGGTCGCCTCGAACCAGGTGGCCCGGGCCGCGACCCGTCGGATGACCTCGGCCCGCCGGCGTTCGATGCCGAAGGCGTGGTACCCGTAGTAGGGGAGCGCGGCCAGCCGTTCGGGCGCCGGCGGCAGCCGCAGGTTGAACGCCTCCGGGCCCGGCGCCGGTTCGCCGAAGGCCCGGACCAGGCCACGGAAGGCTCGCCGTGCCTCCTCGCCGGTCACCTTCTGCTCGAGGATCCCCGGAACCAGCGACTCGAGGACGGCACCACTCCGGCCGATGCGCACGCCCCGGAAGCGGCGGTCGAGCTCGGCGATCACGGGATGCAGCGGCCGGAAGCCGGTGCGGTCGTCGTGGAGTCCGATCAGCCACGGAACGGCGGCGAGGGCACGGTCGGCGCCGGGTCCCCACGCCTCGGCGAGCACCGTGTCGCCCTGGACCTCGAGCGCGACCGTGGCGGGACCGTCCGCGGTGCGCGTCGCGCGCCAGCAGCGGCGTTCCGCGAGACGCATCGTCGGGTCGCCGTAGCCGCGCCGCAGCGGGGCCAGCGTCCGGGCCAGATCGAGTGGTCCTTCGACCGCGATTCGGAGCGTGGGCACGGCCCGAGTCTGGCACGAACCGGTTCGCGCCGAGCGATCCGGAGTGCGACCCGGGGGCCACCCCCGTGCGTCGGGCAGTGATCTACCGTATAGTCCCTCTCGACGTGCGACACCCAAGGGTCGTCGCGGTCGTGGCGCTCACCGCCGCGATCGCCGCGGTCGCCGTCCCCGGACCGGTCGGGTCACGAGGCCCAAGCCTCCCGCTCGAGACCGATCCCGACCTCTTCGCGCAAGTCGAGGTCGCGGCAGCAGTCCAGGGACCGGCAACGACGATTCAGCCCCTCGATCCGGGGAGCCGCTCCGCAGGAGCCCTGGACGAACGCTCGAAGCTCATCGAGCCGGACAAGCGAACCGAAGCCCCCGAGGGCAGGGTTACGGCTGCCCAGCCCAAGGCCAAGGGCGGCGCGCTCGTGAAGAACACGTGGAAGCGCGACCCCGAGATCAGCTGGTACGGAGGCGGCTTCTTCGGCAACGGCACCGCCTGCGGCCAGACCTACACGAAGACGATCATGGGCGTCGCCCACCGCACGCTGCCGTGCGGGACGAAGGTCCAGTTCCGGCACAACGGCAAGGTCGTGACGGTTCCCGTCATCGATCGAGGTCCGTACGTCGACGATCGCCAGTTCGATCTCTCGTACGGGGCGTGCAAGGCGCTCAACCACTGCTTCACGGGACCGATCGAGTGGCGCCGACCACCCGGCTGAGCGCGCGCTGAGCGCGATGCGAATCCTCGTCGTCGGCGCCGGAGGCGTCGGCAGCGCCGTCGTCCCGATCGCGGCGCGCCGCTCGTTCTATGAGCAGGTCGTCGTGGCCGACTACGACCCCGCCCGCGCGGAGCGTGCCATCGCCGCGGCTCGATGGCGACCCCCGCTTCGTGGCTGCCCGGGTGGACGCCTCGGATCCGGCGGCCGTCGCGGCGCTGGCCCGCGAGCACGGCAGCACCCACGTCCTGAACGCGGTCGACCCGCGCTTCGTCATGCCGATCTTCGAGGGCGCGTTCGCGGCCGGGGCGAACTACCTCGACATGGCGATGTCGCTGTCGCGGCCGGATCCGGACGCACCGTACGAGCGGACCGGCGTCAAGCTCGGTGACGAGCAGTTCGGCAGGGCGACCGACTGGGAAACGGCCGGCCGCCTGGCACTTGTCGGGATCGGCGTCGAACCCGGCCTGTCGGACGTCTTCGCCCGCTACGCCGCCGACCACCTGTTCGACGAGATCGACGAGATCGGCGTGCGCGACGGCGCCAACCTCGTGGTCGACGGCTACGACTTCGCGCCGTCATTCTCGATCTGGACGACGATCGAGGAGTGCCTCAACCCGCCGGTCGTCTGGGAGCGCGAGCGGGGCTGGTACACCACGCCGCCGTTCTCCGAGCCCGAGACGTTCGACTTCCCGGAGGGGATCGGGCCGGTCGAATGCGTCAACGTCGAGCACGAAGAGGTCCTGCTGATCCCGCGCTGGGTGAACGCGCGGCGGGTGACCTTCAAATACGGCCTCGGCGACGAGTTCATCGGGGTGCTGAAGACGCTGCACATGCTGGGTCTCGACCGGACCGACAAGCTGCGGGTCGGCGGGGTCGAGGTGGCGCCACGGGACGTGGTGGCCGCCGCGCTCCCGGATCCCGCCACGCTCGGCGACCGGATGCGCGGCAAGACCTGTGCCGGCGTGTGGGTCACGGGCACGAAGGACGGCCGTGCCCGCGAGGTCTACCTGTACCACGTGGTCGACAACGAGACGACCATGGCCCTCGACGGCTCCCAGGCCGTCGTCTGGCAGACGGCGATCAACCCGGTCGTGGCGCTCGAACTGCTCGCCTCAGGCACATGGACCGGGACCGGCGTCCTCGGGCCGGAGGCGTTCGACGCGGTGCCCTTCCTCGACCTGCTCACCGAGTACGGCTCGCCCTGGGGGATGCGCGAAGGCGCGGTCTGAGCTCCGGGCGGCCTGAGCACGCGCGGAAACGCTCTCTCTTCTGTGATGCAACTTCCCGGCATCAATGATGCCGGGAAGTGTCATCGCGGAAAGAAGTCTGATCCCGCGGAATGGGCGGGCGAGAGCCGGCGCGCAGCCGGCTCCCTGCTGACCCGATTCGATCACGACGGCGCCGGGCTCGCTGCTTCCTCCGGGCGCAGATCGATCGTGGACGCGTAGGCGTCGAAGAGCGCCCTGGAGACACCGTCGCCGAACAGGGTGAAGAGATACACGCGCCCGCCGACGACGACCGTCGCCTCGATCTCGCCGGGACACCCCTCCCAGACGCGCCCCGGTTGCCCATCGATGGTGATCTCGGGTTGCTCGCTGCGAGGTACACCGCAGCCGCCGGGCTGATACCCAACGGCCCGGTCGATCCACTCATCGATCACAACCCCATCCGGGGCCGCCGTGGATGCGCCCCGGAAGGAGTACGTCCCGCTGTGAATGAAATCGAACTCCTTGTTTTCCTGTTCGACGAGAGGCACCGCAGAGCACCGTCGCCGGCTCGATCTCGAAGCCGTCGGGGTAGCCGATCGAGAAGCCGTTGAGCGACGAGACATAGGTCTGCGTCAGCTCGGGAATGGCCGCCGCTGACGGGGCCGGGGCTGCGAAGGCGACGCCTGAAGCGCTCGGCGACGGGCTTGCGCTGGGTTGGCCGCCGACGCTCGATCCGTCCGGCTGGCGCGGAAGGACGTTGATGGCCACGAGGCCGACGCCGACCACGAGGACCGCGGCAATGGCCGCTCGCACGAAGATGTTCACAGGTGTTGCCCTCCGCGCCGGCCACCAGGCACGGCGCTGTCGAGTCGTGTGGATCTCCTCGAGGGCGGACAGCAGGGCTCGGTCGGACATTCGGGTCGGGCCGTCATCGAGCCAGGCTCGGGCGGTTCGATCGAATTCGTTCTCGTTCATGCCATCCGCTCCCGGGACGTGATGCTGGTCGTCCGGTCATCGGCGTCGAGCGCCGCCCGGAGGGTGGAAGTCGCGTAGCGGAGCCTCGACCTGATCGTTTCGGTCGGGACGCCGAGGTTCTCGGCGATCTCCCCGACCGACCAGCCGAGGTAGTGATGCAGCACGAAAGCCGCGCGTTGCTCCGTCGGCAGCCGGCGGAACCCTCGATCCAGCGCGTCGCGCGTTTCGATGCTGACGGTGGTGTCCGGCGTCGCGGGCCCGTCCATGGGCAGGGCCACGACGTTGGCTGACCACTTCGAGGCGCGCTTCGCCTCGGCATAGCAGGTGTGGACCAGGATTCGATGAATCCAGGCCTCGAAACGCTCGATGTCGCGGAGCGCGGGAAGGTCCCGCCACGCCGTGACGAGCGTTTGCTGGACGGCGTCCTCGGCGCGTCCGACGTCACGCAGGATCCGATGCGCGACGGCGAACAGCCGGTCAGCCGAGCCGCGGGCGATGGAGGCGAACGCCTCCTCGTCCCCGGACCGCGCTGCTTCGACGAGCGCCAGGTCCATCCATCCGGCTCCCTCTTCGCGCCCCTGGGCGGGACGCTTCATCCACTATGAGTGCCGTGCCGGAGGATCGGGGTTAAATCGTCAGTCCGGCTCCCAACCCTCGGGAGCGAGCTCGAACCCATCGAACGAGAAGGCCGGCGCCACGACGCAGCCCACGAGGGTCCACGCGCCCAGCGGGCGCGCCGCCTGCCACGCGCCCGCCGGCACCACGACCTGGACCACGTCGCCGGCCGTGACGTCCGGGCCGAGCCGATGTCGTGCTCACCGGCCCGCCGTCCGACGGCGCGATGCGCAGCTCCAGCGGATCGCCCGCCGAGTACTGCCACAGCTCGTCGGCGTCGACCCGATGCCAGCGGGATTCCTCGCCGGCCGGCAGCAGGAACAGGATCGCGCTCGCGATCGGCCGCCCTGCGCCGCCAGGCGGCGGGTCGGCCCGCCACGTCTCCACGTACCAGCCACCCTCGGGATGGGCCGCCATCGCGAACCGCTCGACGACGTCGCGCCAGCCGATGCTCACGTCTGGAACGACAGCGCTGCCGCGATCGCGAACCCCAGGGTCGTCGCGAGGCCCGACCGCGCGGCCGCCCTGCTCGTAGGCCTCCGGGATCATCGACTCGGCGAGCATCGCGAGGATCGCGCCGGCGGCGAACGAGTCAAGGAGCACGACCACGTGCGGTCCCATCTTGCCGAGCACGCCGAAGCCGAACGCGGCGGCAAGCGCGCTCACCGCGACGACGAGGACCCACAGGCCGAGGATGCGCATCCGCTTGAGGCCCGCATCGGCGAGGTCCTCGCTCGCGGACAGGCCCTCGGGGATGTTCGAGATGAAGACCGCCACAAGGACGGCGACGCTGACCCCCTGACCGGCCGAGCAGCGACAGGCCCAGGACGACCGACTCGGGGATCCCGTCGAGCACCGCGCCGAGCACGAGCGCGAGGCCGCTCGTGCGCGGGTCGCGCTTCGAAGCCATGCCGTCGGGCGCCTCGGGCTGGCTCGGGCGACAGGCGGTCGATGCCGAGGCTGCCGAGATAGAAGACCGTCGCCCCGAGCCCGAACCCGATCGCCACGTCGATGCCGCTCACCGAGAGCTCGACGGCTTCCTCGAACAGCTCGTAGGCGACCGCGCCGATGAGTGTCCCTGCCCCGAAGGCGAGGATGAGCCCCTGGACGTGCTTCGGAACGTTGGCGAGGAACGCCATCACCGCGCCCACGAGCAGCGCGGACGCGCCCAGGCCGCCCCAGAACAGGGCCTCGATCACCGAATACCCAGGTCCCGCTGGAACTGCCAGGTCATGTCCTGGCCGCCGTCGATCTTGAGCCGGCGTTGGGGGAGCCCGGGCGACAGCGAGTCCGGCAGCCACTCCGCCCAGCCGTCGATCGCGGGGCGCATCTTCTCGAAGTCGGGCGCCACGAAGTGCCACGTTCGGCTGCCCGGCACGGTGACGCGGGCGGCGAGGATCGCGCGCTCACCCATGCGCTCGAGGAAGTTGTCCTCCTCCTGCGTTCAACTGTTCTGCTTCCTCGTCCGTCGGAAAGCGATCGGCGCCCCACAGCATCTGGACCCACACCCACCAGTCGTGGAAGGGATGGTCGATCCGCTTCAGCGCGGCATCGGCGATGAGCAGTTCGCACGGTGCCGTCGGGCCGCGTGACCTCGCCGTTGACCCAGGTCGCCTCGCCCTTCGGCTCGGCTGCGTGGCGCTCGACCTCGGCCTTGAGCTCAGCCGGCGTACGCCCACTGGTCGGCCCTTCGAACAGCTCGATCGCGCCGATCCAGCGCTCGACGCCGTCCTCGCCAAGCAGGTGGTCGAGGAACAGGAAGGCCGCCTGCAACCGGACGGGCTCGGGCACATCGGGAAAGCGGGGGTGCCATAGCCGGACGTCGACGAGGCGTCGCGTCTCGTCCCAGGCCGTGCTCGCGCGCATCTCCTCGAGATCGAACTGCCCACCGGCGACCATCAGCGTCATCAACGACTTCGCCGGCTGCTTCGAGGGGTGGTATTCCCACGTCGCATCCGGCGTCGGCGCCCGTTCGAGCCAGCGCAGCGCCACCTGGCGCAGCTCCGGGTTGCCCTCGGGAGACAGGCAGAACGCGTGGGCCGCCTGCGACCCGGGCTGCAGCTCCCACGCCATCTGCGGGTGCACCCGCCGGACATGCTTGGTGATGTCGTTGACGATCCGGTCGTTGAATGCCCCGCTGACGATTGCCTTCGCGATCCCATCGCGGGCGCCCGGCCACCACTTCCAGAACTCGGCGCCGGGGTCGTCGGCCCGGTTGCGACCGAAGCTGAACATCCTGCTCCCCTAGCTGATGGGCTCGAACCGCGCCGTGAAGTGGCGCAGGGCCGGTGGCTCGTCGGCGATCCGGTAGCCGCGCAGTTCCGCTGCCTGTGCGGCGACCGCGGTCACCACCTCGATGACGTAGTCGATGTGGCTCTGCGTGTAGGTGCGGCGCGGGATGGCCAGCCGCACGAGGTCCATCGCGGCCGGCGTCTCGGTGCCGTCCGGGTGCCGCCCGAACATCACCGTGCCGATCTCGCAGCCGCGGATCCCACCCTCGAGGTAGAGCGCGATGGCGAGCGCCTGGCCGGGGTACTCGAGCGGGGGCACGTGCGGCAGGAGCGCCCGGGCGTCGAGGTACACGGCATGGCCGCCGTATGGCTTGACGACCGGAACGCCGGCCGAATCGAGTGCCTCGCCGAGGTAGGCAGTCGATCGAATGCGGTAGCGCAGGTAGTCGTCGTCGACGACCTCGCGCAGGCCCTGGGCGATCGCCTCGAGGTCGCGGCCGGCGAGACCGCCGTACGTCGGGAAGCCCTCGGTCAGGATGAGCATGTTGCGGCACTGCTCCGCGAGCGCCGAATCGCGCATCGCGAGCCAGCCGCCGATGTTGGCGAGCCCGTCCTTCTTGGCACTCATCGTCATGCCGTCGGCGAGGGCCGCCATGTCGTGGACGATGTCGATGACCGAGCGGTCCGCCTGGCCCGGCTCGCGGGTCTTGATGAACCACGCGTTCTCGGCGAACCGGCAGGCATCGAGGAACAGCGGGACGCCATGGCGGTCGCACACGGCACGGACCGCGCGCAGGTTCTCGAGCGAGACCGGCTGGCCGCCGCCCGAGTTGTTCGTGACGGTGACGAAGACGACCGGGACGCGGTCGCCGTTGGCGTCGAGCAGGGACTCGAGCCGATCGATGTCCATGTTCCCCTTGAACGGATGGATCGCCTGTGGGTCGCCGCCCTCGGGGATGACGAGGTCGACCGCCTCGGCGCCCGTGAACTCCACGTTGGCGCGCGTGGTGTCGAAGTGGGTGTTGTTGGGGATGACCTTGTCCGGCCCGCCCAGGACGCTGAACAGGATCTTCTCGGCCGCCCGACCCTGGTGGGTCGGGATGACGTGCGGGAACGGGAACAGCTCCTGGACCGCCTCGAGGAACGCGTACCACGACGGCGAGCCGGCGTACGACTCGTCGCCGTGCTGGACCGCCGCCCACTGGTCGCGGCTCATCGCCCCGGTTCCCGAGTCGGTCAGCAGGTCGATGAGCACGTCCTCGGCGTGGATCGCGAACAGGTTCCAGCCCGCCGCCTCGAGCGCCGCCGCGCGCTCGTCGCGCGTCGTGATGCGGATGGGCTCGACGGCGTGGATGCGGAACGGCTCGATGATCGTCCGCGGGAGGTCCATGGATTGGGAGGATAGCCCGGCGGTCAGTCGCCGCGAGCGGCGTCGACGAGGCGACCCACGGCGTCGATCACCGTGTCGGGTCGGTCGATGTGGATGTTGTGGCCGGCGCCGTAGACGATCGTGTAGGTCGTCCGGCCCGGCGACAGCGATTCCATGCCCTCGCGCCACGTGTCTGCGATCACCTCGTTCGTGGCGGCATCCAGGCGCGGCTCGTAGCGGGCCGCCACCAGCACCTCGAGCGGGATGCCCTCGAAGGACGCCGCCCGGAGCTGCTCCTCGCTGGCCTCCCAGTCGAGCCCGTCGACGCGGGACACGTGCGCCCGCAGACCGTCGAGCTGTCCCTCGTACTCGGGCTGGAGCTCGCCGAGGAGCGGGTGGATGCGGTCGTCCTGGACGTCGGGCTCGAACGAGTCCACGAGCACCGCCCCGGCCATGTCGTCCGGGTAGGTCGCGGCGAACACCCGGGCGTACGACCCGCCGAGCGAGTGGCCGGCGATGACGAATGGGCCCGGCTTCGCCCGCCGCTTCGAGCAGCGCGCGCAAGTCCGTGACCGCATCCGCGAGCGTGTGCGTTTCGCGGTCGTCACTGCGGCCGCGGCCCGCCCGATCGTAGGCGCACGTCCGGGTCGTCGCGGCGATCGCGTCGTGGACCGCGCTCCAGGTCGCGCTGTCGGAGCCCGAGCCGGCCTCGAGCACGACCGTCGGGCTGCCGCTCCCCCGGCAGTCGAGGTACAGCGACCGCTCCCCGATGTCGTAGCGCTCGCCCTGCGGCAGGTACGGCGGCGGCAGGCCGTGGCGCGCCAGCCACGATCCGAACCCGCCGCTGCGCGCGACGTCGGCGCCGAACCCGATCGCCAGGCCGGCAAGGACCGCCAGGAGGATCGTCGCAGGGCGAAGGAGGCGCCGCCGTGGCCGCTCGGTCGACATCGCGGGCTACCGTACCGCGCCCGGTGTAGGCTGGCGCCATGTGCCGAAGCATCAAGACTCTCCGCCGTCCCGAGGCGACCGCGACGACCGGAGAGATCGACGCAGCCGCTCGCCAGTTCGTCCGCAAGCTCAGCGGGTACCGCGAACCATCCGCCCGCAACAGCGAGGCGTTCGAGGCCGCGATCGTCGAGGTCGCCCTCGCCTCCCGCCGCATGCTCGAGTCCATCGGGGTCCCCGTCGAAGAGGGTCCCGACCGCTGGACGCCCCGAGGCCACGCCCACCCGCACACCGCGTGACGCAGGCCGCGCCCGAGTGGTGGCGGCGGCCCGGCCTCGAGTCCCGTGACGGGCGCCTGACGATCTGTGGCGAGGACGCCGAGGCGCTGGCGCGCCGGCACGGCACGCCGCTGTTCGTGTACGACCGCCGCCGGTACGCCGAGAATGCGCGCCGACTGCAGGACGCAGCTGCCCGTGCCGGCATCCCGTTCCGCCTCCGGTTCGCGCTGAAGGCCAACCCACTCCCCGAGGTCCTCGAGGTGTTCCGGGGTCTCGGCACGCCCGGTTCGCCGGACGCGGTGGGGATCGATGCGTGCTCGCCGGGCGAGGTCCTTCGGGCCCTCGAATGCGGCTGGCGCGCCGACGAGATCAGCTACACCGGGACGAACGTCTCGGAGCGGGACCTCGACGTGCTCCTCGCCCACGACATCCACGTCAACCTCGACGCCATCAGCCAGGTCCGTCGCTACGGCCGGCGCGCTCCGGGGCGCACCATCGGCCTGCGCATCGACCCGGGAGCCGGTGCCGGCTATCGGGCGCACCTCGAGTACAGCGGCCGGCCGACGAAGTTCGGCATTGGGCTGGACCGGCTCGAGGAGGCTCTGGCGGTCGCCCGCGAGCACGACCTTCTCATCGACACCGTCCACTTCCACGCCGGTTCCGGCTGGCTCGGCGACGGCCTTGGGGCTTTCGAGGCCGCGCTGGTCCGCGCCGTGGAGGCGACCGAGTGGCTGATGGCCGCGGGCTGCCCGATCGGTGAGGTGAACGTCGGCGGCGGGATCGGCGTGCCGGCTCGCGACGACGAGCCGGCCGTGGACCTCGACGCCTATGCCGCGCTGCTTGCGCGCCACCTCGGGCCGCTGGGCGTCATCGCCGCGGCGGAGCCCGGCGACTACCTGTCGAAGGACGCCGCGATCCTGCTCGGCGAGGTCGTCACGGTCGAGGAGCGTGGCGGCGTCACGTTCGTCGGGCTCGACCTCGGCTGGAACCTCAACTGCGCGTACTTCATCTACGGCTACCTGCAGGAGATCCTGCCCGTGGCGGCCGTCGATGCGCCGCGGACCGAGGTCGTCACCGTTGCCGGGCACATCAACGAGGCGAGCGACGTGTTCGCCGAGGATTACCCGATGGCGCCGGTCGCCGAGGGCGACATCGTGGCCCTGCTCAACGCGGGTGGCTACCACCAGGCGATGAGCTCGACGCACTGCCTTCGCCCGATGGGGGATTCGATCTTCCTGGATCGCTGAGGTCGCCCCAGCTCCGCACCCGCTCGATCGCGATCCGGATCAGCGGGCGGTGTTCAAGGTCGTGGCCCGCGTACTGCGGGTATTTCGCGCGGAGCGCGGCGATGGCCGAGGCGCGTTCGGCAGGATCCTCGGCAAGGCTTGCGCGACCGTCGATCCGGAGCCAGGCCAGGTTGGTCCAGTCCTCGTCCCAGCGATCGATGAGCACCGTCACGTCAGCTCGCCGCTCGATGTCGCGGATGCGCGCGAGCCGGCGCGGGTCCGTGCCCCGCTTCGGCTTCTCGTCGATCGGCGTGAACAGCACGTCGCCGTCGAGGACGAAGCAGATCGGGACGAGGCGCGGGCGACCGTCCTCGGCGATCGTCCCGAGCGTGGCCGTCCGCGCCTGCGCGACGAAGCTGGAGTGCGCGCCGGTCAACGCCATGCGCGCACGCCGCCCGAACAGGCGTCTGTTTCAGGGCACCTTGCAGATGCTTCCACTCATGCGGAACTATCGCAGGCACCGACGGCCGGATTCCGGCGTGCCGCCCGCGAAATCGGCTGGTCAGCGGCTCAAGTTCGGCTCATCCACCGGATGGCCGAACTCGTCGGCGCCCTCTGGTTTCGGCGATCGTTTCGCTTCGGTGGAAGCATCGGCGGAGTGCCGCGGAACGGGAGTGCTTCCGGCGGGCCCCGGTCAGGACCGCGAGCGCGTCGCTGCCCGCATCGGGATGATGAAGGCCTCCCAGCCCGCGATCGCCCAGAACAGCAGCGTGATCGGCTCGGTCTCGAGCGAGAACCGGAGCAGCTCGATCGGCGACGCGAACTCGGCCTCCACCTCGGCGATCGTTACCCCGAACTCGGCCGAGATCTCGGCGGCCGCGATCCCGAGGAAATGCCGCGCGATCAGGTATTCGCTGACGACCAGCGATACCAGCGTGAATACCACGCTGATCGGCACGAGCGCGATCGATGGGTGGCGGCCAGCTCCGAACACGACGCCCTGGCCGACGATGAAGCCGACCGCGACCGCGATGATCCCGACCTGCCAGTTGGTGATCGCCACGACGCCGTACCACAGCGCGGTCGCCAGGACCGCCCCGATGGCTCCGCCGATGACGCCGCCGGCGATATCGCCCATCGTCGCCGGCTCGGCCGGCGCGACCGTGCCGGTGCCGTCACCTCGGCGACGGGGATCCCGCTCGCGAGCGTGGCCGTGGCCAACGGAGCCGCGGCGACCGGTGCCCCGGCTGCCTCGGGCGAAGCCGGCACTGCCCTCGTACCCATCGCCGACGCTGGTGTGGCGACCGCACCACTCGGCTCCAGCTGGATGGCGCCGCGGATCCCGCCGCAGCTGTAGCACGCGGCCGCGCGCTCTCGATTGACCGACTTGCAGCGGCCGCAGACCCAGTCGCTCACGACCCCTCCTATCCCTCGCGGGCACGTCCCGCGGCGGCAGTATGCCCGACTGGTCAAGGCGAAATCGACTCGCCATCGGTCCGGTCCGCGACCGGTACGCCGGGTACTAGACTCGAACGCGATGACAGATCGAATCGACGAGGTCCCGCCACCTACACGCCACGTGACGACGACGCGGATCATCGCCGTCCGCGGCGATGGGCTCGAGGTTCGAGCGGATCGCGTGGTCGGTGAGGAGCCGCTCGAGATCCGCGCTGCCGGGCCGAAGCAGGAGCCGGTGGCTGTGGCCGTGACGATGCGGACTCCCGGCTACGAGGACGAACTGGCGGTCGGGTTCCTGCGCACCGAGGGCCTCATCGAGGGCCCGGAGGTGCTCCGGGTCGAGACCGGCGATCCAACGACGATGAACCAGCCGGACGACACCGCGGTGGTTCGCCTGTCGAGCGCCTTCGATGCCTCGCGCGTTGCCGAGCGCCATTTCATCGCCACGGCGTCCTGCGGGATCTGCGGCAAGGCCTCGCTCGACGAGGTGGCCCTCCGCGCCGAGCCGATCCCGGCCGGCGCACCGGTCGTCGCCCGCTCGACGATCCTGGCGCTACCGGACGCGCTGCGTGCCGCTCAGCGGGCGTTCGACGAGACCGGCGGCCTGCACGCGTCGGGGCTGTTCTCAACGACCGGCGAGCTGCTCGTGCTGCGCGAGGACGTCGGGCGGCACAACGCGCTCGACAAGGCGATCGGGTCGCAGGTGCTCGCGGGCCGGCTCCCGCTCCACGACACGATCCTGATGGTGTCCGGTCGGGTGAGCTTCGAGATCGTCCAGAAGGCGGCCGTCGCCGGCATCCCGATCCTCTGTGCCGTGTCGGCGCCGTCGGACCTCGCGATCTCGGCCGCGGAACGGCTCGGCGTCACGCTCGTCGGCTTCCTCCGCGGCGACGGCTTCAACGTCTACACCCACGACGACCGGATCGACCTGCGCGACCTCGTCGGCTGGGGGTAGATCCGGCCGCCTGGCGGGCGAATTGAACGTTTCGTCGCCGTGGCCGCGTCATGATGTCGAACAGCCGAGATGCGGCTGGCCCGCGAGGGTGGCATGGACACCGAGCTGGTGCGACGAGCACAGGACGGCGACCGGGAGGCCTTCGCGGCCCTCGTTCCGCCGGCTGTCGAGCGCCTGCTCCCGGTGGCGTTCCAGATCCTCGGCGACACGGACCTCGCCGAGGAAGCAACCCACATCGCGGTGATCAACGCGTGGCGCAAGCTCCGTGCGCTCCGCGAGCCCGCGAGGTTCGAGGCGTGGCTCTACCGGCTCGTCGTCAACGCGTGCCGTGACGAGGTGCGTCGCCGTCCGTGGGAGGTCCATTCGTCCGTGCCGCTCGACCTTGCGGTCGATTCCATCGAGCGGGAGCAGCAGGTCGACGACCGTGATCGGCTCGATCGGGCATTTCGACGCCTGTCAGTCGATCACCGGGCCGTGATCGTGCTCCACCATCACGTCGGCCTGCCGCTTGTCGAGGTCGGCCGCACGCTTGGCATTCCCACCGGAACCATCCGTTCGCGCCTCCACTACGCGATGCGCGCGATGCGCGAATCGCTCGAGCTCGACGACGAGTTGCCAACGGCACGGGTGATCGCATGAACTACGCGATCAGGATCTCGACGTTCGGGTTGGCGCTGGCTCGATGCGCGGGAGGCGCCGCGTGTCCGCCGAGCGCGTCTCCGAGCAGGATCCTCGCGACCCTCGCGACGACGCGCCAGGAGCGTCGCCCGATCCTCCGTCGCGGGCCGATCACACGTCCACCGCTCCGCCTGCTGGCCGTGGCAGCCGCGCTGCTCATCGCCGGCGGCTTGGCGGCCGTTATCGGACTCGGCGGCCGGCCGGCTCTCGTGTTCGTCCCGGCTCCGACTCCGTCATCTGCGCCAACCAGCACGCCGAACCCGTATCCGCAGGTCGTGCGCCAGATCGACCTCGGGGCCGACACGTGGCAGGTCCTCGCGACGCCGTCCCGAGTCTGGGTCCAGGCCGACGACGTTGGCGTCAGGGGGATCGATCCCTCCACTGGCCTGCAATCCGGCTCATGGTCGACGGCGGCTCACTGGATGTTCCTCGAAGGGTGCCGACCTCTGGGTCCAGAAGGGCGCGGAGCAGGTACTCGTGCGCGTCGACCCGCAGTACGGGACGCGAGCTGGAACGGTTCGAAGGCATCCCGGGGTTCACGGTTGCCAAGGATGGCGACACGGTCTGGGGGTTCGACGAGAACGGCAACGTCGTCCGCGTCGACATGGCGACCGGCGAAGTCCTCGCATCGATCGACGTCCCGCGAGGAGCCCAAGCAGATCGTGCTCGCCGCCGATGCCATCTGGGTTGCCTGCGATGCCGGCAACGCCCTGGTGCGGATCGATCCCGTTGCCGCCGAGGTGACCGACACGGTCGACGTCGGGTTCGGCCCGGTGGAGCTCGAGCTGGGGTTCGATTCGCTGTGGGTCCGTAACCGGCAGCTCGAGCTTGTCCGAGTCGATCCAGAAACAGGCGAGGTGATTGCGACGATCGAGGGGTTCGGGACGAGCCCTTCGCTCGGCCTGTCGTTTGGCGGGGGCTACGTCTGGGCGTCGAACCCGAATGGAATCTCGGCCGTCGATCCGGACACCAATGAGCTCGCATTCCAGATCCCGCTCCCGGGTTCGACGTTCATGGACTCCTACTGGATAGACGACTCGCTCTGGGTGTCGACGGCGGCCAGCGATCTGCTGTTGCAGGTGGACGCCGTCAGGCCCTGAGCTCGACGACCCGCTCAAATCGAAATTCCCCGACGGAGGTGCCCCTTGGTTCGCCATGCCCAGATGTCTGTTCCCGATGGAGTCGACACGAAGGAGTACGATCGGCAATGCGCAATCGAGCACGAACGAGAACCTTGGCGGGATTGGTAGCCGCAGCGGCCCTCGCGGGCGCGCTGGTTCAACCGGTCGCGGCCACCTATCCGGGCTCGCGTCAATGGAAGGATCGTCTTCGGCGCCGACGTCGAGGGGAACGTCGACCTCTATTCGACGCTGCCGAACGGACAGGCGCGCCTGCGGCTGACCGATCACGTGGACTTCGACGCGTGCCCCGCGTGGTCGAGTGATGGCAAGCAGATCGCGTGGTGTCACGGCATTCGCGCACGGGGCGGGATCATCGAGATCTGGACGATGAAGGCCAACGGCGAGGACAAGCGCCAGCTGACGAACCTGGGCGGTCGGATGACGTTCCCCGACTTCTCGCCGGACGGCACGCAGCTGGTCTTCGCCGGGCGCCTGCCGGGCGGCACGAACGACGACATCTGGCGGATCGACGCGGACGGAACGGATCTCACCCAGCTCACGACGGATCCTGGGTTCGACGGCAACCCGGCCTGGTCGCCGGACGGCACAAAGATCGTCTTCACGAGCTCCCGCATCGACGACACCGGCCAGGTGTTCGTCATGGACGCCAACGGCAACGGGCAGACCCAGCTCACGTTCGATCCGGTCTTCAAGGACCAGACCCCGGACTGGAGCCCTGACGGATCGAAGTTCTCGTACGCCGCCGGCGACCCGGGCGACATCCTGGTCATGAATGCGGACGGGAGCGATCAGCACGTCGTCGTCGGCGGCCCGACGGACGACTTCGGGACTCGTGGTCGCCGGACGGGCGCTTCATCGCGTTCCTCCGGTTCGACGACCGGGCCAACCGCTACGTGGATCTGGGCGACGGCACGATCCACCTGGTCAGCCTCGTTCGGGCTGCAGTCGGTTCCGGCATGGCAGCCGCGAGGTGACCGCCGGCCCTGAACAGGACGCCAAAGGGTCGGCCGGTCCGGATCTCCGTCGGCCGACCCGCTCAGCTCTGGTTCGGACGGCCGGGGCGCTCGTTGACGAACTCGAAGCCGAAGCGGCCCTTGATGCAGAGGTGGCCCTCGGTGACGCTCGAGTCGAGCGGTGAGGTCACCTTGACGATCTCGTCGTCCTGGACGTGGAGGTCCAGCGAGCAGCCGACGCCGCAGTACGGGCAGATCGTGTTGGTCACGGTCTGCGCCGACTCGTCCCACGTCCCTTCGGCGCGCATGTCGTGCTCCGACTTGAACATCAGCGCGCCGGTCGGACAGGCGCCGATGCAGTTGCCGCAGTAGACGCACGCCGACGTCGGCAGCGGCGTCGCGTACTCGGTCGAGATGCGGGCGTCGAAGCCGCGCCCCGCGACGGCGATCGCGAACGTGTTCTGGGCGTCCTCGCCGCACGCCTCGACGCACTTGTAGCAGAGCACGCACTTCGCGTAGTCCCGCACGTACAGGTCGTTGTCGACCTTGACCGGCTGCGCGACCGTGGCCGTCTCCGCGTCACCGTGGGGCGCGTGGTGATGGCCCGGGTCGTGGGTGTCGCGCTCGCCGGCGGCCGCGGGCTCGGCCGGCGGCCCGAAGCGGCTCGGGTCCGCGCCGTAGCGTTGCGACCAGTCCGCGAGCGAGCCGTCGGGCACGGCCGGGCCGGCCAGCGACAGGTCGACCGACGAGCCGAGCAGCTCGAGCACGACCTTGCGCGACGTGCGCACGCGCTCGGAGTCGGTGAAGACCTCCATCCCGGGCTCGGCCTTGCGCGAACAGGACGGCACGAGGACGCGCGACCCGGTGACCTCGACGACGCAGACCCGGCAGACGTTGACCGGCGTGAGGTTGTCGGCGTAGCACAGCGTCGGCGTGTCGACCGCGAGCGCCCGGCAGGCGTCGAGGATCGTCGAGCCCTGCGGGACCGTGACGGTGACGCCGTCGATCGTCAGCTCGACCTGCGGCGGGGCCTCGACCGGCGGCGGCTGCGGGATCCGGCTTGGTCGGGCCGGCGGCTCGAGCACGATCGGCGAAACCTGCGTCACCGCTGCGACAGGGAAGCGCGGCGCGGCCGTGCGCTGCAGGTCGTCGCTCACAGGGCCACCAGCCCGGGTTGTCGGAACGCCGATTCGATCGCCGAGGACGCGGTCTGGCCGAGCCCGCAGATCGAGGCGTCGCGCATCGCCTGCCCGACCTCGCGCAGCAGCACGAGCTCGTCCTCGCGCGAGCGCACGCCCGAACCTGCCGCGAGGCGGGCGAGCAGCTCCTCCTGGCGGACCGTCCCGACCCGGCACGGGACGCACTGCCCGCACGACTCGTCGCGGAAGAACTGGGCGATCCGGGTCAGCGTGCCGACGAGGTCGGCGCGCTCGTCGAACACCATCACGACGCCCGAGCCGAGGGTCGCCCCGGCGGCGCGCGTGGCCTCGAAGGTCAGCGGCAGGTCGAGCGCATCGGGCCCCACGAACACGCCGGCGGCCCCGCCGAGCAGGATCGCCTTGATCTCCCGACCGCCGGGGACGCCGCCGCCGAGCGCGAGCAGCTCGCCGAGCGTCGTCCCGAACGGGACCTCGTACGTGCCCGGGTCGTTCGACGTTGCCCGACAGGCAGAACAGCTTCGGGCCGGTCGAGCCCTCGGTGCCGATCGCCTTGAACGCCTCCGCACCGCCGTCCTCGCCCACGATCAGCAGCACGTTGACGATCGTCTCGACGTTGTTGACGGCCGTCGGTTTGTCGAACAGGCCGACTTCCACCGGGTACGGCGGCTTGTTGCGCGGCTCGCCGCGCTTTCCTTCGATCGACTCGAACAGCGCCGTCTCCTCGCCGCAGATGTAGGCGCCTGCCCCACGTCGCAGCTCGATGTCGAGCCCGTCGAGCAGGCCGGCTTCGGTCGCCGCCGTGATCGCGTTCGCGATCCGTGCTTCGGCCAGCGGGTACTCGCCGCGAATGTAGAGGTAGGCCTTGCCCGCCCCGACGGCGAACGCCTCGATCGCCATCGCTTCGATGACCGCGAACGGGTCGCCCTCCATGAGCACCCGGTCCTTGAACGTGCCGGGCTCCGACTCGTCCGCGTTGCAGACCAGGTAGTGGGGCTGGGCCTGCTGGGCGGCCACGGCCGCCCACTTGCGCCCGGTGGGGAACGCCGCGCCGCCGCGGCCGAGGAGCCCGGACCTCGTGACCTCGTCGATCACCTGCTCCGGCCCGATCGCGCGAGCGCGCTCGAGGGCGCGGAAGCCGCCGTGGGCGCGGTAGTCGTCAAGGGACGTCGGATCGACGACGCCCACCCGTGCCAGGAGTCGGAGGTCCGCTTGGCCGGCTTGCGGCACGGCGTCTTCGGGCGTGCCGGCCGCGGCCGTTGTAACCAGGCGCCATCCGGGCCACGATCCCGGCGGCGTCGACCGGGGCCGCTGCCATCGTCACCGGCTGCGGCACCGGCGACGGTGACCAGTGCCGCGGGCGCGCGGTCGCACAGGCCGAGGCAGGGCGATCGGAGCCAGGTTCGCTCTCCATCGGCGGAGGGCTGCCCCTCCGGACCGAGCGCCCGCTCCACGTCGCCGATCACCGTCTCGGCGCCGGCCAGCCGGCAGGCGATGTCGTCGCACAGGTGGGCCACGACCGGTGGCCGCGGCTTCGTCGCGAACAGCGCGTAGAACGTGGCCACGCCGTAGGCCTCGGCCGGCGGGATCGTCAGCCGCTTGCAGACGTAGTTCAGGGCCGGCTGGCTGATCCAGCCGATGCGGTCCTGGACCGCGTGCAGTACCGGGAGCAGCAGATCGCGTCGCGAGCGGGCGGCGTGGCCGCCGTGGGACACGTGGCCCTCGGAACCGGGCGTTCGCTCACCGCCGACCCAGCGAGTCGCCGGTGGCCCGAGGACCGCGTCGACCGCGGCCCGCTCGGCCGGGGACGCGAGGGGCCCGATGACGTGCAGATCCATCGCCCCGAGTGTAGGCGCCCGGCGGGCGCCGAGTCAGCCGGCCGGTGCCGCCACCGGAACGGGTTCTTCGGCGACCAGCCTCCTCCTGGGTCGACCGGTCGGGCAGGTTCCGGGTGAAGAACAGGCCGAGCAGCGCCAGCAGCGCGACCCCGCCGAGGGCCAGCCGGAGGCCGTCGAGCTGCGCGGCGCCGTAGTCCGTCGCGATGGCCTCGGCCTGGTCGGGCGGGAGGCCGGCGTCCGTCAGGAACTGCTCGACCTCCGTGACCGGGATGACTTCGAGCCCCTGCTCGCTCGCCGCCGTGGCAACGGTCGTCCGAAGCTCGGCGGGGAGCTCCTCGTTCGCCGTGATCCGCTCCACGAACCCGTTTGTCAGCCCGATCAGCAGGATCGCGCCGATGAGCGCCGTCCCGAGCGATGCGCCGAGGTTCTGGGCCGTGCCCTGAAGACCGCCGGCCTCGTTCGTCTGCTCCGGCGGTGCGGCCGAGATGATCACGTTCCCGAGCTGCGATGCGAGCAGACCGGAGGCCGCCGGCCTCGTTCGTCTGCGCGGGTGGGGCCGCCGAGATGATCACGTTCCCGAGCTGCGATGCGAGCAACCCGGCCCCGACGCCGAACACCGCGAGTCCGACCAGGAACCCGACGTCGTTGAGCTCGATGTCGAGGGTCGCCAGCAGGACGACCGCCGCGACCGAGATCGCCACCAGGCCGAGCCGGCACACGGCCTTCGGCGACCGCCGGGCGGCGATCTTCGGGCCGGTCAGCGCCGCGATCAGCATCGTCACCGACATCGGCAGCAGGCGCAGGCCGGTCTCCAGGGCATTGAGCCCGAGGACGACCTGGAGGTAGACGGGGAGCACGAAGAACGTCCCGAGCAGGACCAGCTGCTGGGCGCCGAGGGTCGCCAGCCCGGCGCGAAGGTGGACGATCCCGAGCAGCGCGGAGTCGAGCAGTCGGTCGCGACCGAGCCGGGCGAGGCGCTGCTCCCAGGCCTCGAAGACGAACAGGAGGCCGAGCCCGGCGAGGATCAGGAACGGCACCACGGAGAACCCGAGCGGCGTGATCTCGCGACCGGCGATGACCGGGACCACGCGCGGCAGGATGAAGCCCCACGTGCTGCTCTGGAGGATGGCCAGCACGATGATCGCCAGGCCGCTCGCCGAGAGGGCGGCGCCGACGATGTCGAGGCTCGGCGGGTTCGGTTCGGCGGGCGCGGACTTCATGCGCTTCCGGGTGAGCAGGATGACGGCAACGATGAAGACCTCGCCGACGAACACCAGGCGCCACGTGAACGTGGTCGTCACCCAGCCGCCGATCACCGGACCGGCCGCGATCGCGGCTGCCGCGACGCCACCGACGATCCCGTAGGCCAGCGCCCGCTCCTTGCCCTCGTAGTTCTGCGCGACGAGCGCCGCGATCGCGGGGACCACGAGCACCGCCCCGAGGCCCTCGATCAGCGACCAGCCGAAGAGCAGGACGGCGAGGTTCGGGCTGATGGCCGTGATGAACGAGCCCGTGGCGTAGACCACCAGGCCGACCGCGAAGGCCCGATCGCGTCCCCAGATGTCGCCCAGCTTCGCGCCGACGAGCATGAACGCGGCCATGACGAGCGTGTACGCGGTGATGGCCAGCTGGACGCCCTGGATCGTGGTGTCGAGGTCGGCCACGATCTGCGAGATCGACACGTTCATGACGCTGCTGTCGAGCACCATCACGAACTGCGCGGCGGCCAGGATCGCGATCGGCAGCGGGTTGCGCATGGCGTGATGGTACGAGGGGCGTGGATGCGCGTGGCGCCCGTCCTGCGCTTCGCCCGACAGGCGGCTGCTACTGTGGTCCGCGTTACATGGAGCGAAATGGGGAGGGCCAGATGGACGCCGGCGGAAGGCGCGTGTCGCGGAGGCGCAGCGTCCTGGCGGGGATCAGCCTGGTCCTCGCGTGCATCACGATCGTCGTCGCGACGGTGGCTGTCTGGGCGCACCAGGTCGCGTTGAACTCGGATCGGTTCACGGCGCTTGCCAGCGACGTGCTCGACGACCCCGAGGTCATCGACCCGCTGGCGGCACGCATCAGCACGCAGGTCGTCACCACGCTCGACGTCCAGTCGCGCCTGGCGAATGTGCTGCCCGAGCGGGTGACTGCGATCGCAGGACCCGTCACCCTCGCGCTGCAGGACGGGCTGACGCGCCGCCTCGAGACGCTGCTCGCCGAGCCGCGCATGCAGCAGGCCCTGACGAGGACGCTGGCGTTCGCCCACGAGCGGGTGATGAACCTGCTCCGCGACCGGGCGGAGGCGGTGACCGTCGTCGACGGCCAGGTGGTGCTCGAGGTCTACCCGGCGCTGCTCGTCGCGCTCCAGGAGTTGCAGACCGCAGGGATCATCGCCCCTGACGTCGCAGCTTCCCGATCCCGCAACGGCGGAGCCGCCCGGCGTCGTCCGGGGGATCCTCGAGACCCGGCTCGGCGTGACGCTTCCCCGAGGACTTCGGCACGATCCCGCTCATGCCGGTCGAACGGCTGGAGACCGCCCAGACGGCCGTCCGCGTCTTCGACCTCGTCGTCATCGTCCTGATGGCGCTCGCCGTGGCGCTCGTCGCGCTCGCGATCTGGCTGTCGGGGAACCGGCGCCGCATGGTGATCTATCTCGCCCTCGGCACGATCGTCACCTTCTTGCTCGCTCGGCTGTTCACGAGGGCGGCGAGCGACGCGCATGACCGCCTCGATCGCGAGCAAGGGACTGCGCGGCGCCGTTCGCGTCGATCCTCGATGCCACGCTTTCCGACTTCCGCGGCTGGGCGCTCTCATCCTGCTTGTCCTCGGGATCATCGCCATCGTTGTCTACGCGTTTGGCCGGCCTTCGGTCTCGAGGGCGTCGTTCAGCTCGGAGCGGTCGAGGGAGCGGATCGGGCTCGCCCTGGTCGCGCTGGTCGTGCTGTGGATCGCCGTCGGGCTGGAGGTGGCACTGCTCGCGGCCGTGCTGATCATCGGCCTGGAGCTGGTGCTCCGGCGTGACCAGGGCGACTCCGGAGAGGCAGACCCGCCGTCCACCTCGATGCCGTACACGCCCATCCCGCCGCCCACGCCGCCCTCGTCCGGCTGACCCCGCTCGCGCCGGCTGACGCCGCTCGCCGAGACGCCGCCGGCCCACCACCTGGATCGCCACGGCGGTTCTTGGTCCATGGACGCTGGGAGCACAGGGGACGACGATATCGGCCCCGAACCGGAACGTTCCGGCCCGGCGTGACCATGGGCGAGGAATCCAGCGTCCTATCCGCCCGAGCGGAGGCTGGTTGCAGGGGATCCGCGGAGCGCTCCGTTCGCAGCGTCCATGCACCGAGCACGGCCGGTCTTACCGGCTGAGCCCGAGGCCATGAACGTGGCCGGCCACGGGACATCACGGCGGCGGCGAGAGGTGCGGCTCAGGCGACGGGTTCGGCCGCCGGGAGCTTCTCGATGCGGATCGCCGTGGCCTTGAACTCGGCCGTGCCCGACTTCGGGTCCCATGCGTCGATGGTCAGCAGGTTCGTCGCGACGTCGTCCTGGAAATGGAGCGTCATGAACGTCAGCCCTGGCCGCAGCGACTCGTCGATCCGGATCGGCGCCTCGACCTGCCCGCGCCGCGAGGTGACGCAGACGCGCTCGCCGTCGACGAGCCCGTACGCGGCGGCATCCTCCGGGGAGATGTCGAGCGACTCGCCGCGCCGCAGCGGCGATGTGTAGCCCGCGGTCTGGACGCCCGTGTTGTACGAGTCGAGCCGGCGGCCGGTCGTGAGCCGGATCGGGAAGTCGTCGTCGAGGCGGTCGACCGGCGGGTCGTGCTCGACCGCCACGAACGGCGCGCGCATCCCCGGGACCGGGTCCTCCCACAGCCGCGAGTGGAGGAACAGCTCGCCCGGGTGGTCCTCGTCGTAGCACGGCCACTGGATGCCATCGAGCTCGTCGAGCCGCGCGTACGTCATTCCGGCGTGCATCGGCGACAGGGTCCGCAGCTCGTTCCAGGCGTCCTCGGCGCCGGACCAGCCCCAGTCGCTGCCCATTCGGCGCGCGAGCTCGGCGATGATCCACAGGTCGTCGCGCGCGTCGCCGGGCGGCTCCTTCGCCTTGCGCACGCGCTGGACGCGCCGTTCCGAGTTCGTGACCGTCCCTTCGCTCTCGGCCCACGAGGCCGCCGCCGGCAGGACGACGTCCGCCAGCTCCGCCGTCTTCGTCAGGAACAGGTCCTGGACGACGAGGAACTCGAGGCCTTCGAGCATGCCGCGCATGCGGCCCTGGTCGGCCTCCGACTGGGCCGGGTTCTCGCCGATCACGTACAGCAGGCGCTGGTCGCCGCACGCCATCGCGTCGCACATCGCCGTCAGGTGGCGGCCGCGCTTGTCCGGGATCGTCACCCCCCACGCCTGTTCGAACTTCGCCCGAAGCCGGTCGTTCTCGACGTGCTGGAAGCCGGGTAGCCGATCGGGGATCGCGCCCATGTCGCCGCCGCCCTGCACGTTGTTCTGGCCACGCAGGGGGTTGAGACCGCTGCCGTACTTCCCAACGTGCCCGGTCAGCAGCGCCAGGTTGATGAGCGCGAGGACGTTGTCGACCGCGTTGTGGTGCTCGGTGATGCCGAGCGTCCAGCAGATCATCGCCCGGTCGGCCTTCGCGAAGGCGTGGGCCAGCTCGCGGATCGCATCGGCCGGCACGCCGGTCTCGCGCTGGGCGTATTCGAGCGTGTAGGGCTCGACGCCGGCGCGATAGGCCTCGAAGTCCGACGTCGCCCGCTCGATGAACTCGCGGTGCTGGAGGCCCGCCGCGATGATCTCGCGGCCGACGGCGTTGGCCAGCGCGATGTCGCTGCCGACATCGAGACCCAGCCACGTGTCGGCCCATTCGGCCGAGGATGTCCGCCGCGGATCGACCGCGAACAGGCGCGCGCCGTTGCGCACGCCGCGCAGGAGGTGGTGGAAGAAGATCGGGTGCGTCTCGCGGGCGTTGCTGCCCCACAGGACGATCAGGTCCGTCTCTTCGATCTCACGGTATGAACTTGTGCCGCCACCGGCACCGAACACCGTCGCCAGACCGGCGACGCTCGGGGCGTGTCAGGTGCGGTTGCAGCTGTCGATGTTGTTGCTGCCCAGGACCGCCCGGCTGAACTTCTGCGCCGCGAAGTTGACCTCGTTGGTCGCCTTGCTGCAGCTGAAGATGCCGAATGTCGACGGGCCGTGGGCCGCGTTCGCGGTCCTGAACCCGGCGACGGTCCGGTCGAGCGCCTCGTCCCACGTCGCGGGTCGAAGCTCGCCGCCCTTCGTGTCGCGGACGAGGGGCTGGGTCAGTCGAACGTAGGCCTTTGCCACTGCGGTGGCCTCCTGCGGAGCTGACCGCACGAGTGTAGCGCTCGCGCCGAGAAATGAGCGTTCTCCCGATGCGCATCCCCGGCCCCTTAGTCCGATCGTGGAAGCATGAGATCTGCTGACCGAGCGGGGAACGACCGATGAACGGACTTGGAAGATTGCTGGCGCTGGGAGCCCTTTCTGGCGACGAAGCCCGTCGGCGCGCCGACGACGAATGGCGCGCCCTCCACCGGCGGCCTGATGTGCCGCCGCTCCCGGACGACGACGTGGCCGCCGTGGCCGACCACCGGTATCAGGACGGACGAAGCCTTTCGGCTCCGCCGCCTTGTGGCCCGCTTCGCGCGCCACTGAGATGGGCCGGCGGTCACCGATCGGGCGGCGGGGCCGCTGATCCGTTGCTCGCCGTCGCGGCAGGGTCGATGATGCCCGCGATGTCGACCCGCGTCGTGAGTCCGACCCTGGCCGGTCGCCTCGCCGAACTCGACCGGCTCCGCGCCGCGCGCGACCGCGCATCGGGCGGCGTGCCCTCGACGGTCCTCGTCTCCGGAGAGGCCGGCGTCGGGAAGACGCGCCTCGTGACCGAGGCCAGCTCGATGGCTCGAGCCGAAGGCTTCGGCGTCATCGTCGGCGGCGCGATCGGACTTGGCGACAGCGACCTGCCCTACGGCCCCTTCACCGAGGCGTTTCGGTCGCTGCTGGCCGAGGTTGGTCGCGAGCAGATCATCGAGGCAGCGGGTGACGGCGCCGTCCACCTCGCCCGCCTGGTGCCCGGCCTCGGCGACGCGCCGGCCTCCCCTGTTCACTCTCCCGACGACGGGGTCGATTCGCGCCCGCGCCTCTTCGAAGCCGTGCTCGACGTGCTGGGCCGCCTTGCGCTGGACACGACCGATCGTGCTCGTGCTCGAGGATCTGCACTGGGCCGATCCGTCGTCGCGCGCCCTGCTCACGTTCCTCGCGGGACGGCTACGCGACGAGCGGTTGGTCCTGATCGGGACGTACCGGTCGGACGAGTTGACGCGGCGGCATCCGCTGCTGCCGCTGCTCGCGCTTCTCGAAAGGCTGCCGTCCGTCGAGCGCATCGACCTTTCACGCCTCGACCGTGACGAGGTCCAGGCCCAGATCGCCGGGATCCTCGGAACCGTGCCCGGCGCGCGTTTCGTCGAGGACGTGCTGGGCCGGTCGGATGGCAATCCGTTCTTCGTCGAGGAACTGCTCACGAGTTCCTCTCGGGATCGTCGTGGCGTCGTCTCGCCGACGCTCCAGGAGATCCTGCTCGCGAGGCTGTCCGGCCTGGCCCAGGAGACGCAGCGAGTGCTGCGCATTGCGGCGGTCATCGGTCGGCGCGCGGAGCATGACCTGCTCGCGTCGGTTGCCGACCGCGCAGAGCCCGATCTCGTCGACGACCTCCGCGACGCCGTGGATCAGCACATGCTCGTTCCGGTCGAGACCGATGGAGGCCCGGCGTACGATTTCCGCCACGCGCTGGTCCGGGAGGTCGCCTACGAGGACCTGCTCCCGACCGAGCGCAGCGCGCTCCATGCGCTCGTCGCAGAGGCGCTTACGACCCGCGGCCCGGCCGACTGGGACGGGGACGCAAGGTTGACCGCCGAGCTCGCCTACCACTGGCACGGCGCCCACGACGATCGACGTGCAATCGGGGCGTCGGTTCGGGCAGGCCGTGCGGCTGCGGCTGTGTTCGCTCACGACGAGGCACTCGAGCATTTCGAGCGAGCCATCCGGCTCTGGAGCCGCGTTGCCGATCCCGAGTCGGAGACGGGGACCGACCTGCCATCTCTCTACGACAGTGCGGCGGCCTCTGCGTCGAGCGCCGGCAGTGTCCGCCGCGCCGTGGAGCTTGCTCGCCTGGCGATCGAGCGCGGACCGGATGGCAACACCGCATCGCCCGGCGAAGCATGGGCGCGGCGAACGGACCGGCTCGCCTGGTACCTCTCGGAGCTCGGCGACCAGGCCGGCGCCCTGACGGTCGTCGACCATGCGCTCGGGTGGATTGGCTCCGACTTCCCCGGGATCGGGACCGCGCGGCTTCTGACCACGCGGGGCGTCTTGCTGTGGGGGATGGGCCGCTATCCCGAGATCGTCCGCACGGCCGACGCGACGATCGAGGCCGCGCGCCGCTCCGGCGAGGTCGGCATCGAAGCCGGCGCGCTGCTGGGCATCGGCGCCGGCCGGGCGGCGTACGGGTTGCTCGACGAGGGCATCGCCGACCTCCGCGAGGCACATGCGCTGTTCCTGGCTGCCGGCGACCCCCGGTCCGGGATCGCGGTCAGCCAGCTGAGTTACGCGCTGTGTCTGGGTGGCCGGCATGTAGAAGCTGACGCACTGATCCGCGACGAGCTCGACCGCCAGGCGCGGATCGGCTCGCTCCGCCGCTTCCGGCCGTTCCTCGTCACCGACATCGTCGACGGCTACATCGATCTCGGTCGTTGGGACGAGGCCGTGGCCCTGTGCGAGACCGAGCTTGCGCAGGCGGACGGGGGTCGCTCCGCACCCTGGTATCTCGAATCGCTGGCCGAGATCTGCGCCATGCGCGGCGACGTGGAAGGAGCAGCTGAGCTCTTCGCAGCGGCGTCCGAGGCCGTCGGTCCCGGGGACGCCGTCATCGACCGCGTCTGGGTGATGCGCGCCGCCATCGTCCTCGGTCGCGTCGGCGGCAACATCGATCGGGTCCGGAGCGCCATCGACGAGGCGCTCAGCATCTCGGCGGATCCGGCCCACGATGCCCCGCTCTGGTGGCTGCTGTGCGCGGCGCTGGCCGCGGAGGCCGACGAGGCCGATCGCGCGACGCGACGACGGGACGCGGACGGCGTAGCGACCGCGCAGGCGCGCGGCCTCCGTCTCGTTCGGATCCTGGACGAGGCCGCTTTGGCCCTTGGCTCGGACGCCGGGCGTTGGCCACCGACGCTCCGGGCCTATGTCCGCCATGGGGCCGCGGATCGCCTCCGGCTCGCCGGACAGTCCGACATCGCAGCATGGACGGCGGCGATCGAGGCGTACGACGACCTGGGGTATGTCTACGAGGCGGCAACCTGTCGTCTCCACCTTGCCGAGACGGTCCTGGCCACCGGTGCCGCGCGCGAGGAGGCCGCCGCAGCGTTGCGCTCGGCGGCCGACACCGCAGCGCGGCTCGGTGCCGAACCGTTGCTCGCGGCCGTCGCGGGCCTCGCGGGCCGGGCGCGCATCGATCTCGGCGGGGAGACCGATGGCGGCGACGATCTCGGCGTGGGCCTGACGGCCCGCGAGCGGGAGGTGCTCGGGCTGCTGACGGGTGGCCTGACCAATCGTGAGATCGGAGAGGCCCTGTTCATCAGCGACAAGACGGCTTCGGTCCACGTGTCCAACATCCTCGGCAAGCTCGGCGTCGGCGGTCGCGGGGCGGCAGTCGCGATGGCGCTGCGACTCGGCTTCGACCAGGAGGGGATCGGCGGCGCCGGTCAGCCCCGCGGGCGTCCGCACGTCGCGACGTGCCTTCCGGACGATCCGGATGAAGTGGCGCAGGTGGTCGAGCGGCCGGATGTGCGACGGCGCGCCGTAGATCGTCCGGATCGGGACCCACGCGATCGTGCCGCCGAGGCGGATGCACGTCGTGATCATCTCGACCTCGAACTCGAACCCGCCCTCGTCGCTGCCGAGCGTCGCCTCCATGACCCGCCGTCCGATCAGCCGGTAGCCGGACTGGTTGTCGGGGATCGGCTGGCCGACGGCCCATGAGAATGCGCGGCCGCCGAGCTCGTTGGCGAGGCGGCGCGTCGGTGGCATCGTGCGGAAGTTGCGCCGGCCGATGACGAGGTCCGGACGCGGATCCGCCTCGTACGCGGCCACGAACTTCGGGATTTCCGCCGGGTCGTGCTGGCCGTCGGCATCGAGCGTGAGGACGGCGTTGTAGCCCTCGGCGATGGCACGTTCGAAGCCCAGGCGGAGTGCCGCGCCCTTGCCCTGGTTCGGGCGCTGTTCGATGACCGTCGCACCAGCGGCGCGCGCCTGATCGGCGGTGTCGTCCGCCGAGCCGTCGTCGACGACCAGGACCGGGAGATGGCGTAGCGTCGCCTCGACGACCGGCCCGATCCGCGGACCCTCGTTGTAGCCCGGGATCAGGGCGACGAGGCGGGCAGGCACGGCACAGAGTGTAGGGGCCTTGACCTGCGGTCAGCGACCTCGTCTGATCGCTCGGGCGTTGAGGGCGATCCCGATCACGAGGACGGTCGATGCGGACCAGGTCAGGTTCTCGGCGACCACGTCGGGCAGAAAGATGTCGCTGACCGAGCCGCGTCGCGCACCGTGGCGTTCGGCGAGCGGTGTCAAAGGACAGACGAACCCATTCGCGGCAAAGACGGCGCATTCGGTCAGCGCGATTCCGAGGGCAGCTGCCGTGCGCCGGGTCGGGCGGCCCCGCAGCCCGTCGAGGAGCACGACAAGGATCGACGTGGCGATCACCGCGAACGCGACAGTGTGGATGCCCTTGATCGCGGCGAGGGCGATTCGCTGACGCATGGCGCGAGCGTGGCGGGCGCCGGCGCCGACGGGATGGGCCGTTCGGGCCGAAATCGCTAGGTCAGTGCGACGGTCCCTGTGGCGGTCGAGTCCGTATCGACCGAGCCGATCCACCAGTGCTCGACGCCTGCGTTCGTCGAGCGCGGCCTCGATCGCGTCGACGCGGTCGGGTGGTACGGCCGCCAGCAGCCCGCCGGAGGTCTGCGGATCGTGGGCGAGCGTCACGAGCTCGGGTGCCACTCCATCCGCGACGGTCAGCGCGTCGGCGACGAAGCGCCGGTTGTGGGCTGCCCCGCCGGTCTCGACGCCGGCGGCCGCCAGCTCGAGCGCGCCGGCGAGGACCGGCAGGGAGCCGGCCTCGAACGTGAACCGGGCGCCGGACGCGCGGGCCATCTCGAGGCCGTGGCCGAGCAGGCCGAAGCCGGTCACGTCGGTCGCCGCGTTGACGCCCGCTTCGACGAGCACTTCCGAAGCCGCCCGGTTCAACGTCCGCATCTGGTCGACCGCCGCGGCGAGGTCCTCGGGCGCGGTCCGCCCCTGGCGCGAGCCCGACACGAGCACGCCCGTCCCCAGCCGCTTGGTCAGCAGCAGCCGGTCACCGGGTCGGGCACCGCCCTTGCGCAAGAGGCGGTCGGGGTGCGCCGCGCCGATGACCGCCAGGCCGTACTTGGGCTCGGGGTCCCGGATCGTGTGACCGCCCGCGAGCGTGCCGCCCGCTTCGCGCACCTTCGCCGATGCCCCGTCGAAGATCGCGGCCAGGGTGTCCCGCGGCAGGTCCTCGGGGAATGCCGCGATCGACAGCGCGAAGAGCACCCGGCCGCCCATCGCGAACACGTCCGAGAGGGCGTTGGCCGCGGCGATCTCGCCGTACGTCCGGGCGTCGTCGACGAGCGGTGGAAAGAAGTCGAGCGTGCCGATGATGGCGAGCTCCGGGCTGACTCGATAGGCGGCCGCGTCGTCGGGTGGTGCCAGGCCGGCGATGAGCTCCGTCGGGCGCCCCTTCCGCTCCCAGCCCGCTGAGCGCGTCGCTCAACAGGTCGGCCCCGAGCTTGGCGGCGCAGCCACCGCAGTCGGTCAGCTCGGTCAGGCGGATCGGTGGCAGCGTTTCGAGCGTGGTCATGCGGTTGGATGATATGCCGCTACGAGGACGAAAGGCGGCTGAGGCTTGACCCGGTCGGACCATTGCCGCTAGCGTCTTCGATACACTTTTCGTGCAGATCAGTGTACCCAGGTGACGACGGTGTCCGAAGAGCGATCGAATCGCTTCAACGTCCAGCTCGATGACGAACACGCGGCAAAGCTTCACGCGGTCGCCGAGCGTGTCTACGTTCAGCCCGGGACGATCGCGCGATCTCTGCTGTCGTCCGCGCTGGATCAGGCGGACCCGGACGCGAGCACGATCACCGAGATCCTCGACTCCATTCCGGGCGCATTGGAACGAGCCCAGGAGGGACTTGCCGCTGCGCGCGCCGGTCGGTTCCTGCCGCTCGACGAGCTCTGATCGGCCGTGGCGACCGTCGTCGTCGCGGAACCTGCGAAATAGGATCTCGACCGGCTGATCGCGTCGCACGGCCTCCCCGCGTCGACCCGCGACCGGGTTCGACGGTCGATCCAACCCTTGGCGACGTTCCCGCTCCTCGGTCCTGCGCTCCCGGGCCGCTGGCAGGGGTTTCGGTCGATCCTTGGGCCGTGGCCCTGGATGCTGATCGTCTACCACTACGACGAGTCCGATGACCTTGTGATCGTTGTCACGATCCAGGACGCCCGATCGGGTAAGTCGTCCCGGTCGGCTCGCTGAGCTGAACCGCTACCATCGACGAGGGGGCGGTTGGGGCCCGGTGGCTCCCCTGGTCTTCAAAACCAGTGGCGCGGCGCTCGGCGTCGCGCGGTGGGTTCGACTCCCATGCGCTCCCGCCAGGAGGATCGATGGCCAAGCACGCGGCCAAATCGGGCAGTCCCCGGCCACCGAGCGTCGAACGGGTGCTGGCGGCCGTGCGCGCGCAGCTTGACGGGGCCGTGGTCGACCCGGTCGTGCTGCGCGACGTCGCCCGGGAGGTCGTCGACGACGAGCGCATGCGATTGCGCGAGGGTCAATTGGCCACGGGATGTGGAAGCGCTCGGCGACGAGGTCGAGAACGTCCTGATCGCTCGCGAGCGATCCCTGGTCGAGGCGCTCGTGCCGGTGATCAACGCGACCGGAGTGATCGTCCACACCAACCTCGGGCGGGCACCGTGGCCCCTGGACGCCGCGGCGATCGCCGTGGATGCGGCGAGCAACTACCTGCTGCTCGAGCTCGACCGTGAGACGGGCCGTCGGGGCCACCGCTTCCGCGCCGCCGAGGACCTGCTGGTGGAGCTGACCGGTGCCGAGGACGCCCTCGTCACGAACAACAACGCGGCGGCCGTGGCGCTCGCCGTCGGCCTTGCGGGCCGCGGCGGGGTGGCGGTCAGCCGGGGCGAGCTGGTCGAGATCGGCGGTGGCGTGCGCATCCCGGAGATCGTCCGGCGGGCCGGCGCGCGGCTGATCGAGGTGGGCACGACGAACCGGACCCGCGCGGCGGACTTCGAGGCGCCGCTGGCCGAGGGTCGCGCCCGGATGGTGCTGCGCGTTCATCCGTCGAACTTCGCGCAGAGCGGGTTTCGTCGAGGCGCCCGATGCGCGGGAGGTGGCGGAGCTGGCGCACCGCCACGGAGCGGTCGTGGTCGACGACCTCGGGAGCGGCGCGCTGCTCGACACCGCCCGCTTCGGACTTGCACATGAGCCGATGCCGACCGAGCGACTTGCCGCCGGTTCGGACGTCGTCACGTTCAGCGGCGACAAGCTGGTCGGCGGCCCGCAGGCCGGGCTGGTCGTCGGTCGCGCGAACCTCGTTGCGAAGATGCGCAAGGACCCCCTCGCGCGGGCGATGCGGCCCGACAAGGCCACCCTGGCTGGGGTTGCCGCGACGCTCGCGCTGTATTCGGCAGGCCGCGCGGAAACCGCGATCCCGGTCTGGCGGATGATCGCCGTGGCGCCGGGCACCCTGCGTGAGCGAGCCACGGCGCTCGCCGCCGCATTGCCAGACGCTGCCGCTGCCTCGGTCGTCGAATTGCGCGCCACCGTCGGCGGCGGGTCGCTGCCGGGCGAAACGCTGCCTTCGTGGGGTGTCGCGCTCGCGGTTCGTTCAGCGGACCGCGTCGTCGCAGCGCTGCGACATGGCTCGCCCTGTGTGATCGCGCGAGTTGAGGACCGCCGGGTCGTGCTCGATCTGCGCACGGTCCTCGACGATCCGCTGCATCCGCCGGATCTTCTCGCCGGCGCAATCGCCGCGGCCATCGAAGCAGCTCGCGCCCGGTGACCGTGGTCGTCGGCACGGCCGGCCACATCGACCACGGCAAGACGACGCTTCTCCGCGCGCTCACGGGCATCGACGCAGACCGCCTTCCGGAGGAGCGCCGCCGCGGGATGACGATCGACGTCGGGTATGCGCACCTCGTGTTGCCCGACGGGACCGAGCTCGACTTCGTCGACGTCCCCGGCCACGACCGGCTCGTCGGCAACATGCTCGTTGGTGCCGGCGAGATCGATGCAGCGTTGCTCGTGGTGGCCGCCGATGACGGTCTCCGCGCCCAGACCCACGAGCACATCGACCTGCTCGACGCACTGGCCGTCAGGCACGCGCTCGTGGCCATCACCAAGGCAGATCTCGTGCCCGGGGAGCGGACGGGCGAGGTGTGCGAGGCGGTCGGTCGCACGACTCGCCTCCACGGCATTGGCTGGGGCGCCGATCGTGGTCGTGTCGGGGAGCACAGGGGACGGGATCGAAGAGGCTGCGGGCCGGGCTCGTGGAACTCCGCGACCGCGTGCTGGCCGATCCAGCCTGGGTGGCGCAATCCGCTCGGCCGGTGCGCCTCGCCGTCGACCGCGCGTTCCGGATCAAGGGCCGGGGAACGGTCGTCACGGGCACGCTCCGCGGCGGGCCGCTGCCGCGTGGGGCGAACCTGCGGGTCGTGCCGGGCGACGCCGACGTGCGCGTTCGCGAGGTCCAGGTCCACGGCGCGCCGGTGGAGGAGGTCGCCGGCGGCGGCCGCACCGCGCTCAACCTCGCGGGTGAAGCCGCAGCCGGCCTGCACCGTGGCGTCGTCCTCACGAGCGACCCGGACGTGCACCCCTCGGACCGGTGGCTCGTCATGCTCGCCGCCCCGGTCCCGGATCGGGCACGCTTCCGGGTCCACCTCGGAACGGCCGCGGCGGAGGCGGCCGTTGGTCGAAGCGGCCGTGACGCCCTCGACCTCCCGGGGGGTGCCGTTGCCGCCGTGCTGCGGCTCGATGCCTACGCTGGCTGCGGCGACGGGTGACCGGTTCGTGCTTCGGCGGGCGGCAACGTCCGGACCTGCGGTGGTTGGCGGCGTCATCCTCGATCCGCTGCCCGCTCGGGGCGTCTCCCGGCGGCGGCAGACCCCCGAACGAGTGGCGGCCCTGGCCGCGGCCGTGCAGGCCGGCGATCGCGCGGCCGTCCAGGCCGCACGTGTCGAGCTCCATGGAATCATCGCGAGCGAGCGGGACGTGGCGCCCGACGTCCGCGACGCGGCGTCCGCCGCTGCCCTCGACGCCGTACGAGCGCACCACGCCGCGCAGCCGGGGGACGCCGGCCCGACCCTGGCGGCCGTCCGGTCAGCAGCAGCCCGGGCGCTCCGACGCCAGGCGACGGTGAATGCGGCTGATGCTGCGGCGCGTGCAGCCGTCCTCGTGGACCACCTGGCGTCGGAAGGACGCCTGGTGCGGGATGGCGACCGGGTCCGCGCGCCCGACCACCAGCCGGCCGCCGCCGAACCAGAGGTCGCCGCGGCGATGGACCGCCTCGTGGAGGGCCTCGCGGTCCTCGCGCCGCCCTCGCTGCGTGAAGCCGCCGCCGCCGCCGGTTGCCCGCCCGCGGCGATCCGCGAGCTCGAGCGTGGCGGTCGGATCGTCGTCCTCGACGAGGACCTGGCCTACGCCATGCCGACGTACCGCGACCTGGCGGCGAAGGCGCTCGCGCTGGCGGGCCGCGAGCCCCTCACCCCCGCAGCATTCCGCGACGCGACCGGGACCAGCCGCCGCTACGTGCTCGCGATCCTCGAGGACCTCGATCGACGCGGCATCCTCCTGCGCACGCCTGCCGGCCACGTGCCGGGTCCGCGGGCACCGGCGGGCGTTCGAGGCGGAGCGTGACCGCGGCCGCGCTTCCTGCTGTCAGCGCGATCGTCCTCGCGGGGGGCAGGTCGAAGCGTTTCGGCCGCGACAAGCTGGTCGAGCCGGTCGACGGGCGGCCGTTGCTCCACCATGCCACCGAAGCCGTGGCCGCCGTCGCAACCGATGTGATCGTGGTGGCGCCGCCGGACGTCGACCTCGCGGTCCCCGACGGCGTTCGACTCGTCCACGACGAGGCGCCGTTCGAGGGCCCACTCGCCGGCTGCATGACCGGCCTCATCGCCGCGCGCGAACCCCTCGTGGTCGTCGCCGGCGGCGACATGCCGAGTCTCGAACGCGCCGTCCTGGCGCTGCTCATCCGCGCGCTCGTCGCGTCGTCGGCCGACGCGGCGCTCCTCGAGCATCGCGGGCGCCGGCAACAGCTGCCGTTCGCGGTGCGCACCGGTGCCGGGACCGATGCCGCGCGGCGCCTGCTCGCGCAAGGGGAACGACGGCTCGGGGCACTCACCAACCGACTGCCCGTGCGCGTGCTTGCGGAGGAGGAGTGGCGCCCGCTCGACCCCGATGCGCGCACGCTGCGCGACGTCGACGAGCCGGCGGACCTGCCGGGCGCCTAGCGAAATTGCTCCGGACACACGAAGACCTCCGCTGGAGGAGGAGCGGAGGTCTGCGTGTATGGGATCGAGGAGCGGAGCTGGAAGGGATCAGCTCCGGCTTGGATAGTCGAGGAGGGCGGGCAGAGCGGGCGGCTCGGCGGCGCCGAGCGTGGCTCGGAAGCGGAGGCCGCGGAGAGCCGCGGTCACCTTCTCGCCGATACCCGGCTTCGAGGAGACGGCCTCGGAGCGGGCTTGCCGGGCGCTGAGCTCGAGAAGCTCCTGGGCCATGAGGAAGTGTGCGAAGTGGCTCACGTCGGTTCTCCTTTCCGCGCCGCCTCTTTTCGTGTGGCGCACCAGGAGCATCGCGCGGCGCACGTTCACGCCATACCGACATGCGACGCCGAATCCGTATGGACGACCGTCCATGTGCCGTTTCCGCTTCGGCTATGCCCGCTAGCCCGGCAGTTCGTCGTGGACCGCGACGCCCTCCACGAACGTGCCGATGACCCGCGCGTCGCCGATCGGCCCGCTGGCACGGTCGTACACGTCACGGTCCAGGACAGCCAGGTCCGCCAGCTTGCCGGGCTCGAGCGTTCCGGTCTCCGCGTCGAGGTGGCTGACGTATGCGCTGCCGATCGTGAAGGCTGCCAGCGCCTCGTCGAGCGTGATGCGCTCTTCGGGCAGGAACGGCGGATCCTCCCGGTCGTAATCGGCGACCCGGTTGACCGCGACTTCGATCTGGAGCAACGGGTTCGCGGTCGAAACGCTCCAGTCGGAGCCCATCGCCAGCCGCGCGCCGGCGCGCAGCAGGGATCCGAACGGGTACTGCCAGGACGAGCGCTCGGGTCCAAGGAACGGGATGGTGAGACGCTCCATCTGGTCTTCGCGCATCGCCCAGTAGGGCTGCGCGTTGGCCACCACGCCGAGCGGCGCGAAGCGCGGGATGTCGTCGGGGTGGATGACCTGGATGTGGGCGACGTGCGGGTCGCGTGTCCGAGGGGCCGTTGGCTGCACGCGCCGCCGCGACCGCATCGAGCGCGTTGCGCACCGCCCGGTCGCCGATCGCGTGGAAGTGCGGCTGAAAGCCGAGGGCATCGATGCGGGTCACGGCATCGGCCAGGACCTTGGGGTCGATGAAGTCGATGCCGCTGTTGGCGGTGGGCGCGCCCGCCCCGTCGAGGTACGGACCGAGCAAGGCGGCGGTGAAGTTCTCGGCAACGCCGTCGAGGATGAGCTTGACGCTCGTTGCCCGGAACCGGCCGAAGGACGCGCGCTCCCGGAGGTCCAGCCAGGCCGTCGATCTGTTCCAGCCCGCGTCCGCGATCCCACCAGTGCGCGCCGACCACCCGCGCGGTCAGCCCACCCTGCTCCGCGAACCGGCGGTAGGCGTCGATCATGTCGGGCAATACCCAGGCGTCCTGCCAGGCCGTGATCCCGAGCCGGTGGAGCTCGCCCTGGGCGAAATCAAGTGCCTCGAGCATGTCCTCGGCGGTGTCTGAAGGAATGAGGCGTTCGACCAGCTCCGCGGCGCCCTCGTGGAGGGTGCCCGTGGGCGAGCCGTCCGGGTCGCGCTCGATCCGGCCGTCGGCCGGGTCGGGGGTTGCCGAGGTGATGCCGGCGAGCTCGAGGGCGCGCGTGTTCACCCAGGCGCCGTGGCCATCCTTGTTCGGCAGGAAGACCGGCCGATCCGGGACGACACGATCGAGGTCCTCGGCGCGCGGCGTGCCTCCCGGGAAGTCGGGCATCGCCCAGCCGCCCCCTGTGATCCACGGGACGTCGGGGTGGCTCGCGGCGTAGTCGGCGATTGCGGCGAGGTACGCGTCGCGGCCCGGTAGGCCGTGCAGGTTGCAGCGGATCGCGTCGAGCCCTGCGCCGATCGGGTGGACGTGGGCGTCCTGGAACCCGGGTGTGACGGTCCGCCCGCCAAGTTCCACCACGCGCGTCCGCGGTCCGATGTGGTCGCGGATGCCCTCGTCGCCCCCGACGGCGACGATCCGTCCGTCGCGAACCGCGAGCGCTTCGGCGCGGGGGCTCGCCGGAACCATCGTGCGCAGCGCGCCCCCGAGCAGGACGAGATCGGCAGGAGTGGTGGGATCGTCAGGCATCGCGGCAGTCTGCCAGACGGCGCCGTGCGGCGCTCCCGATCCCGTCCCGCGCGACGCGGCTCCGCGGTTTCGCCGCGCCGCTACCATCGCCGCGATGGCAACCGTCAACGTCCTCCACAACGGCTACACCGGCGAGCGTGTCGGCAGCACGGTCGTCCTCGTGCGGGACGCGGACGCGACGATCGTGGTCGATCCGGGGATGGTCGCCGCACGCTCGCTGATCCTTGATCCGCTGGCCGGGCTCGGGGTCGCGCCGGAAGCAGTGACCCACGTCTTCCTGAGCCACCATCACCCGGACCACACGATGAACGTGGCGCTGTTCCCAAACGCCGAAGTGGTCGACTTCTGGGCGCGCTACATCGGCGACCTCTGGCTCGACCACGACGGTGATGGGCATCGACTGTCGCCGCACGCACAGCTCTGGTTGACACCCGGCCATACGGAGCAGGACGCGTCGCTCATCGTCGAGGCCGACGACGGCGTCTACGCGATGACGCATTGCTGGTGGCACGGCGACCGGACGCCGGCGATCGATCCGTTCTGTCGGGATCAGGCCGTGCTCACGGGCAGCCGGCAGCGGCTGATCGAGGCAGCCGACGTGATCGTCCCCGGCCACGGTGCGCCATTTCGCGTTCGAACCTGAACCCGAACCTGAACCGAACCGCCCGCGAACCCTAGTCACCGGTTGCGCAGGTGAGTACCCTACGCCACGGGATGCGCCCGTCGGTAACGGCGGGCCGAGGAAGGAAGGGGTTCGATGGCACAGGTCCAGGAGATCTGGAACAAGCTCAACCCACGCGAGCGGCTGACCGGGATCGGCGCCCTCCTCATCATCTTGGGTTGGATCGTTGGGCTCACCGCCCGTGGATTGGGCATCGGCTCGCTCGGTCTTCTCGGCGCCGTCGCGGTGCTCGTCGTCCTCTATCTCAAGTACGCGAACCCGGACATCAAGTGGCCGATCGCTGTCTCGCTCATCGTCCTCGCCGTTGCCGCGATCGTGGCGCTCGGCGCCGTGCTGAATCTGCTCGACTGGTTCGCCTACCTCGGCATCCTCGGCATCAGCGGGTTGCTTGCGCTCGCCCTCTACGTCATCGGCGCGCTGCTGATGGTGTGGGGCGCATGGCAGGAGTACCAGGTGGAGAAACCGGCGTTGCCGAACATGTCGGCCAGCTCGACCTCATCGGCTCCGCCCGCAGCAGGTCCGCCGCCCGCCGCAGCTCCGCCGCCCGCGTCGGCCGCGCCGGCTGCGCCTGCGGAAGCCCCGCCCAGGCCACCGGCCGCTTCCACCGAGAGCCGCGCCCAGGCCACCGGCCGCTTCCACCGAAACCCCGCCCTCGGAGCCTCCGCCGACCTCGAGCAGCTCGAGCGGCGACACGACCTAGGGACGCCCTCACGTCATCACACGGGCCGGGCGGAGCTCACCGCCCGGCCTCGTCATGTCTGCCGGGCTGACCGACGGGCAACGATGTTGAGGCGGACGTAGTCGATCACGGGCTCGCGCAGACCGTCCGCGACGGCGCGGACGAACGTGTCGTGCTCGGATTGGGGGAGCCGCGCCAGGTGGCTGCCGAGCACGACGGTCCGCAGGTATGCCTCGAGCGGTTCGCCGGGTTCGAACCGCGTCGGTTCGTCGGTCAGCCAGACCTCCGGGTCGACGAAGCCCGCCGCTTCGAGGCGATGCACGGTGTCGAGCGGCGTCGCGAAGTACACGTCGCCCGTCCAGCCGTCCCCGATCGAGGCAAGCACGCGCTGGATCGAGGCGATGTTGCCGACCCCGCCGCATTGCGCGACGAGCCACCCTCCCGGGCGCAGGATGGCGGCGAGGTTCCTGAACAGCGCGTCGTGGTCGGGCACCCAGTGGAACGTGGCGGTCGACAGGATCGCGTCGACCGGTTCGATCGGGAGCGGCTCGACCCAGGTCGGCGACCACGTACTCGATCCGGTCGCCGAAGCGGGCAAGGCGCTGCCGCGCTGCCTCGACCATGGCCGGCGACCCGTCGAGGGCGACCACCCGGCCGCGCGGCAGCCGTCCGGCCAGGAGCTCCGTCACGCGGCCACTGCCGCAGCCGGCATCGAGCACCCGTTCGTCGCCGGTCAGTGGAAGGCGATCGAGGACCGCCTCGCCCCAGCGTGTCATCGGGTCGGCGACGCGGTCGTAGGTGCGGGCATCCCAGTCGCGCGGCATCCGGATCAGCTTCCCTCGCCAGCGGCCTTCGAGCCGCGCAGCCCGAAGAACGACACCGCGCCGCCGACGCCGAGCAGGGCGGCCGACACGAGCATGGCCTGGTGGAACGCCTCGACCGATGCCTGGCGGACCGCCGCGAGCTGCGCCTCGCTGGCGTCGCCACGGGGCGGGTTGAGTGGCGGGAACGCCTGGCGGATGTCCGAGGTGCTCGTGTCGAGTCCGGTCAGCGTGCCGAGCACCGAATAGAACGTGGCGCTGATCGCGATGAAGATCAGCGCTCCGATGAGCGGTGCCCCGACCCGCGAGATCGAGTTGTTGATGGCGGATCCAAGCCCGGACCGGGTGGTCGGCACGGAGTTCATGAGCGTGCTGGTCAGCGGCGCGACGATCAGCGCGATCCCGAGGCCGAACAGGAGCATGGCCGGGAGCACGTCGATGAGCACGTCCGTCGGCGGAATGAGCGTGGCCGGCTGACTGAGGGCCGCCGGCCACGCCGCCGAGTCGCTTGGCAGTCGGACGAACCACAGCAGCCCGGCGGCCATGATCAGCGGTCCCGCGACGAGGAACCCGCGGGACCCGATCCGCCCTGCGAGCGTGCCGATCCGGGTCGAGAGCAAGGTGAGCATGATGCCCGCCGGCAGCCCGATCGCTCCCGCCGCGGTGGCCGTGTAGCCGAGCACGCCCTGCAAGAGCAGGCCCTGGTAGGACTGCGTGATGTAGAGCGCCCCGTAGATGAAGAACGTGGCCAGGTTGATCGCCGCGAACGTGCGGTCGCGGAACAGCTCGAGCGGGACGAGCGGGTGGGGCCGCTTCGCCATGAGGATCGGGAAGGCCACCAGCGAGATCGCGCCGATCGCCAGCGAGACCCACGCGATGGAGTCGGCCCACGCCTTCTGCTCCCCGCGGATCACGCCGAAGGCGAGTCCGCCGACCGCGAGCGTGGCGACGAGCGAGCCAAGCCAGTCGAACCGCCCGTCGCCGGACGTGTCGCGCGATTCCTCGACGTGGCGCAGGGCGAACAGCGCGACCAGGATGAGCGGCACGTTGACGAGGAACGACGCGCGCCAGCCGACCGAGTCGACGAGGACGCCTCCCGTGATCGGACCGAGGACCACGAGGGCGGACGTGGCCGCCGCCCAGATCCCGAAGGCGCGGGCGCGCTGCTGGCCCTCGAACGCGTTCGTGATGATCGCCAGCGAGCCGGGCACGAGCAGCGCGCCGGCAGCTCCCTGGAACAGTCGGGCGATGGTCAGCAGCTCGAGCGTCGGCGCCAGTCCGCACACGACCGACGTCACGCCGAACAAGGTCAGGCCGATCCCGAACACCCGGCGGCGGCCGTAGTGGTCGGACAGCGCGCCCGCCAGGATGAGCAAGGCCGCGAGGACCGCCAGGTAACCGCTGACGATGTAGGTCTGGCCCTCGAGCACACCGAGGATCGAGGCGGGCAGGTCGCTGCCGATCCTGGGCAGCGCCACGTTCACGATCGTTCCGTCGAGGAAGACGATGCCCGACCCGATGATGGTCGCGAGGAGCGTCCAGCGTTGTCTGAGGGTCACGCGATCTCCGTGGGGCCCGGGCGGTCAGGTGCGGTCCGCGGTGGTCCGCGGGGGTCGGCGCGTCGGGCCGGGTCGGGGCAGTGTTGCAGCGCGCTGGGTCGGCGGGCAAGCGGTGGCTCGCGTCATGCCGGCGGCACCTCGCTAGACTTCTGCGCGATGCGCGGCCCCGTGGCGCTGGTCGGCGCCGGCGAGTTCCTTCCCGCGATGCTCGACTTCGACCGGGCCCTGCTCGAGGCAACCGGTCGCGACCGGCCGCGTGTCGTGATCCTGCCGACGGCCTCGTACCCCGACGGCGTTGACGTCTTCCAGCGCTGGGCCGCGATGGGCGTGGCGCATTTCGCGAGCCTCGGCGCGGAGGTGGAGCCGGTGCTCGTCCGTCATCGGGGCGATGCCGCGGACCCCGCCGCCTGCCAGGCCATCGGGGAGGCGGACCTGGTCTACCTGTCCGGGGGCAAGCCCGCGCACGCGCTGGACGCACTCGCCGGGTCGCAGGTCGGACGGGCGCTCCTCGACGCCAACGCCCGCGGGGCCGTGCTCGCGGGTTGCTCGGCCGGGGCCATGGCGCTGGCCGGGCACAGCTTCTCGTTCCGAGTTCGGCTCCTGCCGTGGCTGCTGCGCTGGCGACCCGGGCTCGGCTTCGTGCCGGGCGCGTCGGTCGTGCCGCATTACGACGCGTGGCCGGAGCCGCTGTCGGCGCTGATCGCGCTGCAGTCGCCGCGCGGCTCGGTCGTGCTGGGGATCGACGAGGAGACGGGGATTGTCGGCAACGACGGCTCGTGGCTCGTCCGCGGGCGGTCGCGCGTGACGGTCTGGCGCGGGCGCCATCGGGAGCGCTACCGAGCGGGAGACTCGTTCCGGATCTAGGTGATCGTTCCCGCGTAGCCGCCCGCGGCATTCGCCCCAGGGTCTATCTCGCGTCACAGCGGCCCGATGCCGGCCGATTCCAGGCCGCTTATGGCATCGGACATTCCGGCCAGTTCTGCCGAATGCGATATGGGCAGCGTTTCGGCCATCGTGCCGGCGCCCGAAGCGCTCAGATAGACCTGACAGGAATGCGCCGGTCCGAGGCGCCGGTCCGAGGCGCCGGCCCGAGGCGCCGGCCCGCCGCCGGTTCAGATTGCTCGCTTACCAACCGGGGTGGTCCTAGCGCCGAACATTGGCCCGAATCGACCTGGCCCGTCGTGTCGCTGAGCGTGCGATCGGCAGCCGAACGGCCTCGGAAGGCGTCTCATCGGCGCTACCACCACGGGCATTGGTAACCGAGCCGAACTTGCGCGGTTTGCGCCGCTACTACCAGGCGGATTCGTATTCGAGCCCTACCCGCGAAGTCTCGACGCTGCCCCGGGGAATCATCAACGCCCCGGCTCTGGGGGTCCGGGGCGCTGAGGGAGCTGAGCGGCGTGGAGTCCGCGGGGGTCAGTCCGGCTTCACCTGCCGGAAGCAGTCCGAGCAGTAGACCGGACGATCCATGCGCGGCTTGAACGGGACCTGGGCCTGGTTCCCGCACGACGAGCACACGACCGCGAAGTACTCGCGGGCCGGGCGATCGATGCTCCGTTCGTAGCCGCGTGGGCCGCCGATGTCGGAGACGTCGTAGCCCGACTCGCGGGCCTGGCGACGGCTGGCGCGGCAGCTGGTGCAGCGCTTCGGTTCGCTGACGAACCCGCGCTGGGCATAGAACTCCTGGTCTGCGGCCGAATGAATGAACTCCACTCCGCAATCGACACAGGCGAGCTGTCGGTCGACATAGGTCACGAAACTGCTCCTCCCCAGAGCCGGATGGCGGTCCGGTTGCCACCTTGGGGACGACCAAAACTGCAGTCGGGACGTGCGAGGGCTGGCGCAGAAGCCGGGGCCGCTCGACCCAGGTGCCGTTTCGTGGAGTCCCTGTCGGGGCGCACCGGTATGTCTGGTCACGACCATACACCGACAGTGAATACAAGACCTTGCAGTCACCGGCGTGGACGTGTGGCGGCCGTGACACCGTACCTGTCACAATGCGGCCCGAGACTTCGGGGTGGCGAGCGGGGAGTCATGGGGGCGCCTCGCTCGCGCCAGTTCCGGCGGGCCGCAAGGGGCGTCCCGAGGGAGATGGCTCGCCACCCGCGCCGCCGTCCGGTCCGACGCCAGGGAGGCACAAGCACCGCCGGTGCTCCGCATCGTCCATACAGCCGACGTCCATCTCGGAGCCCGCCACGCCGACATGGGCGATCATGCGGCGGCCCAGCGCGAGCGCCAGTTCGCGGCGTTCAAGACCACCATTGATCTCGCGCTCGAGGAACGGGTCGACCTGTTCCTGATCGCCGGCGACCTGTTCGACTCGAACACGCAGCCGCGTCGCTCCGCTGAGCGCGTGGCGGCCGAGCTCGCGCGGCTGGCGGCCGCAAAGGTCCGCACGGTCATCATCCCCGGCACGCACGACGTCTACGACCGCTCGTCGATCTACCGCGCCTACGACCTCGAGGCGCTTGCCGGGAGCGACCCGGACGACGACTTCGTCACGGTCCTCACCCCGGCTCGCCCATGGGTCCACCTGGCGGCGTGCGACGTGGTTGTCTTCGGGCCGGTATTCGCCACGAAGAAGGCACCGAAAAGCCCGCTCCAAGGCCTCGACACCTCGGTCGTTCCCGAGGCGACGTACCGGGTGGGGATGGTCCACGGCGCGGTCGCGATCCCCGGCAAGACCGACAGCGACGACGTCGTGATCACGACCCAGGAGATCGCGGCGAGCGGCCTCGACTACCTCGCGCTTGGGCACTGGCATTCCTCGCAGCAGGCACGGGCGGGCGGCGTGACCTACGCCTACGCCGGCGCTCCCGAGGCGGTAGCCATCGACCAGGACCGTGCCGGCAAGGCGCTGCTCGTCGAGCTCGACACGAAGGCGGGCGCAAAGACCGTCACGATCTCCGAAAAGCAGGTCGGCAGGACCAAGTTCGACAAGGCGCGTATCGACGCCGCGGCGATCGCCAGCCAGCCGGCCTTCATCGAAGGCGTGGCGAAGCGTGGCGACCCCGACCTCGTCCTCGATGTGCGGATCGATGGCGTCCGGCCGGACGAGCTGGACCTCCACCTCGACGAGATCGAGACCGCGCTCGCGCCGTCGTTCCTGCGGATCCGCGTCCGCGATGCCTCCATGCCGGCGCTCACCGAAGGTGCCCTGCCGTCGCCCGACACGATCGCGGGTGCGTTCATCCGTGACGTCGAGGCATCCATCGCATCGCTCGAGGCCGCCGGCAGGACCGACGAGGCCGCCGAGGCGCGCGACGTGCTGCGGCTGGGGCGGCTGCTCCTCGCCGGCCACGAGGTGACGCTGTGAGGATCCGCCGCCTCCAGATCAAGGACTTCCGGCGCTACCGCGACCTGGACATCGACTTCGCCCCGGGTCTGACCGTTGTGCGCGGCCCGAACGAGGCCGGCAAGACGACCATCCAGCGGGCGATCGAGCTGGCGATCACGCGCCGTGCGACGAGTGGCGCAAACGATCTGAACGTCCTTCGGCCGTGGGACGCGCCCGCCGATGCGCGGACGATCATCAACCTCGAGTTCGAACAGGACGAGGACGACGTCACCAAGACGGGCACGCTGGAGAAGGTGTTCGGTGGCACCAGGGGCACCGTCGACCTGCGCTACGACGGGCAGTCGATCACCGACCCGACGCTCAGCGACCAGGTCATTGCCGAGCTGACCGGCATCCCGACCGAGGCGTTCTTCCGCTCGACCGCGTCCGTCCGTCACCACGAGCTCGCCGATATCGAACGCGACGAGTCGGCCCTGCACGACCGCCTCCAGGCCTCGATCAGCGGTGCCGACCGGGGCACGAGCCGGGCGAAACGCAAGCTGGAGCGCGGCATCTTCGAGCTGGCGACGAAGGGCGACAAGAACCCCGGCCGGCTCAAGGTCGCCGAGGCCGCGCTTGCTCGGGCGATCGCATCGCTCGAGCAGGGGGAGATGGCGCTTGCACAGCTCGAGCGCGACCGGGACACGCTGGCGGGCGCCCGCGAGCGGCGCGTCGAGTCGGACACGGCCCTCGCGGAGCGACGCTCGCTGCTCGACAAGGCACGCCAGGCCGAACGGCTCACCGCCGAACAGACGGCCGCCCAGGAGCGCTTCGAGCGCTACCGCGAGGCAGCCCAGGTCGTCGCCACCCTGACCGCCCTTGCCGACAGTCATCCATCGGCCAACCCGCTGCCGGTCCTGCGCAAGGTCGTCGAACGGCTCCGAGAGGTCGACGGGCGGATCCGCGAACTGAAGGCCGCGCTGGCCGGCGAGGTCGAGGTCACCTTCGAGATCCCGCCCGAGCCGACGTGGCGGCCGCTGTCGCGCGTCGCGGTCATCCTGGTCCTGGTGGGCGTGCTGGTCGCCGGCGGCACGTTCATCGCCCGGACCTTCCTGTCGTTCGAGATCCCGTCCGAGCTGCAGCTCGTCGGCTTCGGTATGGCCGTCATCGGTGCGATCCTCGCGGCCGTCGCCTTGTGGCTGCGCCGGAGCGACCGGCTGCAACAGCAGCTCCGCGACATCGATATCGATCGACGCCTGCGCGGCCGCTCCGACATGGAACAGGAGCTGCGCGAAGCCGAAGCGGACGTGGCCAAGGAACTCGAGACGCTCGGACTGGAGGACGTGCTAGCGGCCGAGGACCTGCTTGCCGAGGAAGAGGCGCACGTCCAGCAGATCGGCCAGCTCGAGGCGCAGCTCAAGGGCCTTGTCGGCTCCGAGCCGGTCGGATCGCTGTCGAAGGCGCGCGATGCCGCCGCCCTGGACATCGAACAGAAGACCCACGCGCTCGAAGCGCTCGGGCCCATCGCGAAGGAGCCGCGTGCGCGCGAGCGGCTCGAAGTCGAGGTGCGCGACCAGGAGCAGGCGCTGGAACGCGCCCGCGACGATGAGGCCAACGCGCGAGCCCGCGTCGAGGCCAACGCCGTGGATGCCGAGCAGGTAGCCGCGTCCGCCGAACGAGTCGCGAGCTGCGGGGACGACCTGGCCGCCCTCCAGCGCCGGGAGCGCGTCTACGTCGCGACGCTCGATGCGATCGGGCGCGCCGAGCAGGCGACCATGAAATCGGCGACCCGCTACCTCGAGCAGCGGATGGTCCGCGACGTCGCCGCGGTGACGGAAGGGCGCTACCGCCGCGTGCGGGTCGACGACAAGACGCTCGACATCGAGGTGTTCGCCCCCGAGCGCGACGACTGGGTCCCCGTCTCGGCCCTCAGCCAGGGCACGCTCGACGTCGTGTACCTTGCCGCGCGGCTGGGCCTCGTCCGGCTCGTCACCGGCGATCGCCGGCCGCCGCTTGTGTTCGACGACCCGTTCGTCACGCTCGACGACGAGCGGGCGCGCCGTGCCCTGGAGCTCCTGCGCCGCGTCGCGGATGACTTCCAGGTCATCTACCTGACGACGTCGAGCCGGTACGACGAGGCCGCGGACGCCATCGTCGAACTGCCCGGACCGACCGCCGTCGACGATCACCCGCTCGACGACGGCAGCGCACCGGCGGCCTCCCGAACCGAGGGTGCCCCGGCCTGAACGACGTCCTCGCGGCGGTCGGCACGCCGGTCGTCCTCTTCGGTCTCCTGTCCGCGCTCTCGTGGGGCGCGGGCGACTTCGGCGGTGGCCTTGCCGGTCGCCGCGGCCCGGTTCCGGGGATCGTCCTGCTCACCCAGACGACCGGCATGGTCGTCGCGGCGGTCCTCTTCATCGTGCGCGGCGAGGCGTTCCCCGGCGTCGTCGACATCGGCTGGTCGGTGGCGACGGGCGTGGCCGGGGTGATCGGCATCAGCGCGCTGTACGCGGGACTCGCGGCCGGGCGGATGAGCGTCGTGGCGCCGGTGACCGGCGTCCTTGCAGCCGTCATTCCGGTTTCGGTCGGCATCGTGCTCGAGGGCCTCCCCGGCGCCGAAGTCCTCGTCGGGATCGGGCTGGCGCTGGCCGCCGTCGTCCTCGTGACGCGCGTCGGCGGCGAGACGTCCGGCAGCAGCGGCCTGCGGTTCGCGTTGGTCGCCGGCCTCGGGCTCGGCATCTTCAACGTCCTGATTGCGCAGGTGACGCCGGGCCTGGTGTTCGGGCCGCTGGCGATCCTGCGCGCGACGCAGGCGCTCATCATCCTCGGGTTCATCGTCGTCGCCGGGGCGTCCTGGCGGCTGCCGCAGTCGATCGTGCCCGGCGTGCTGTTGATCGGCGTCCTCGACATGGCCGGGAACGCCTTCTTCATCGCCGCTCGCCAGGCCGGCGACCTCGCCATCGCCGCGACCCTGTCCTCGCTCTATCCGGTAACGACGACGGTCCTCGCGGCGCTCGTGCTGCGTGAGCGCATCGGCCGGTCCCACGCCGTCGGCATCGCGCTTGCCGCGCTGGCCGTCGCGCTCATTGCGGCCGGGGCGGCCGGGTCGGGCTGAGCGGGGGCGGCACCGCCGCGTCCACGTCCGCGTCCACGTCCACGGACGGGACGCGACGGATCAGCACCCCGTCGATCGCTTCGGGTGTCCGCCCGATCCAGACGATCGCGCAGCCCTCGCCGGCCAGGACGCCCTCTCCGGCCGTCGTCCCGACGCGCTCGAGCTGCCACCGAACGACGGTCTCGTCCACCTGGCGCGACCGGGTCGCGTTGCGCGCAAGCACGATCGCCGGGGACAGGTCGAGGACGAACGCCACGACCGCGCAGGCCGGCCGCGTGCGCCCGCCGGATCAGCTCGCGACGGTTGCGCGAATCGACGTTGGTGGCGTCCACGACCGTGAGCTGCCCCGCCAGCAGGCGCCGCTCGAGATCGCGGTGGAGGATCGAGAAGGCGACCCGCGAGACCTTCTGGTTGGCCTCGTCGCCCGACACCAGGGCGCGGTAGGCGTCCGAGGAGAGGACCTCGTCCGGCGCGAAGTGGCGTGCCGCGAAGGTCGTCTTTCCGGCACCGGCGGCACCGACGAGCAGCACCAGCGACGGGTCGGGGACGGTGATGGTCGTCACGCCCGCGATGGTGTCACGCCGGTCGGCGGCGCACCTCGTACTTCCCTTCCTCGACGCGGACCTCGTACGACGGCTGGTCGTACACGGCGGGCCCCCTGCGGGCGTAGCCGTTCGTCAGCGCGAACCGGCTGCCGTGCCACGGGCACTCGAGACAGCCGTCGACGACCTTCCCCTCGGCCAGCGGCCCGCCGGCATGGGAGCACACCGCGTTCATCGCGTAGAGCGCCGGTCCGATCCGGACGACCGCAAGCTCGTTCTGGCCCGCCCGCGCCTTGACCGGCGTCGCCTCGGCGAGCGTCGTCGGGTCGGCGTCGCCGAAGTCGAGCGAAATCCATTTCGTGCCCCGTCCGCGCCAGGCATGCCGGCTGACCATGTTCCCGAGCTGGTAGACGACGTCGCCACCGATCCAGGCCGCGCCGGTGACGACGAGGAAGCCGACGATCCCGAGCACCACCGGCAGCGTGCGGTTGGTGGGGTCGCCGCTGCGCATGAGGAGCGAGACCAGCAGCACCACGAGTGCCAGCACCATCAGGGTCGAATGGACGGTGGCCCGGGCGCGGGCCGTCCCGTCGGTGTCGACGTAGTCCGCGGCACCCGACAGCGCAGCCAGCAGCATGAAGGCGATCGTCACGACCAGCGCGATGTCGGCCGCCGCCCGCTGGTTCGCAAGGTCGAGCAGGACCGTGAGCAGCAGCGCACCGATCGGGATGTCGGTGACCGCGGCGTGGAGCGGGTGGCCGAGCCCACGCCCGTGGAGCAGGTCCTTGATCGGTCCAAGCGGGCGGAACAGGGCTGCCAGCCAGCGATGGTTGAAGTCGCCGAGGGGTCGCGACCAGACGGCCTGAGCGTCGACGATGCGGAGGAACAAGCGACCCAACAAACAGACACCTCCCTTGTCTGACTTACGGTACGGGTGCTGGTTGCAGTTTTCTCCACAGGCTATCCACGATGTCCACCAACTTCGGGGATAACATTTCGCCCCGCCATCGCAACTTCGTGGATAAGGCCGTTGTGGCCGATGGGCGCCGGCGGCTACATTTCGTCTCGCCCGAAGGGGCAGGTGAGAACCGCCGGAACCGCACCGGGGAGTGATCCACGGGGCGGCCAGGGAGTCGGTCCGCGGTAGCCGCAAGGCTGCAACCGGCGGCGCCCGGCAACAAGCGGGGACTGCGAGCAATCGCAGCCGCCGATTGGTGACCCGGATGGTTCCCCACCAGTTCCTTCGGGCGCTTTCGTGTGCGCCGCGCGTTTCCGGACGCCCCGCCCACGCGTCCCCGGTTCCATGTCAGATACGACCCCGGATCGTGCTGTGCGACGTTTCGCCGTCAGGCACGAACCAGGCTCGTATGTGTCCAGAAGTGCCAACCGGCGACGCACGCGAGTGGCGCCGCCGGGCTCGCGCCCTCGCCCACCACGACGAGTGGTCGTACCTGGCGAAAACATCACCGCGCGGCCGAGCGCCGGGTGCGGGGATCAGGCCGGCGCGGCGGACCCCATCGGGCGTGCCCGGGCCGGTTCGCGCGAGCCCATTCCGGAACCGCCCGTGTCGCTCCATTCGGGCCGGTGGAGTGCGATCGTCGCCAGCAGCATGCTGAACGCCCCGTACCACAGGGCGGGCAGCGCGACCATGCCGGCGACCGGCACCGTCCAGCGTCGATTCGTCGTCGCGCCCCACACCACGATCGCCACTGCGACCGGCAGGCGCCCCATGAGCGGGATCGGGACCGCGGCCCACGTGCCGTCGCGCCCGGAGACCGTGCTCAGCACCGTGAACCATTCCGACCAGGCGCTGGGCATGAACACCGCGGACGCGGCCACGATCATCCCGGTCGCCACGAGCGCGGTCGCGAGCTCGTTCCATTCGCGACGGACCGCGAACCACAGCAGCCCGACTCCGGGGGTCACCTTGGTCAGGAGCACGAACCCCCACGCCGCCGGCCAGCGGAAGCCGACCACCATCGCCACCGCGATGAGGATCTCGATGTTGCCGCCGGCGAGCTCCATGGCCGCGAAGATCACCCCGAGCGCGAAGAGCTTGGGCCCGGTCAGGAAGCGGACGCCCACCAGCAGGATGAGCGTCCAGACGGCGATGAACGCCTGCCACGGCAGGCGGGTCAGGGGTGCCACGAGCTGGATGAACGCCGGCGAGTAGACGTAGGCGATCGGGCTCGTCCAATCGGAGCGGGCATACGGATCGGCGAGCGTGGCCTGGTAATAGCAGTAGGCGTCCTGACCGGTTCCCCACTGGCGGCCGTACGGCTCGGCAAGCACCACGATCGCCGACCACATGACGAACGCGGCGAACAGGCCAAGCAACTCGTAACGAGTGTCGGCGGACGGCAAACGTGGACCCCAACGGGCGCGCGCTCGCCAGAGGGCAGGGCTGCTGGTCAGATTCGACATGGTTCCCACGAGGTCGGGGGTCGGGCGCGTGGATCGGGCAGGTGACCCCACCATTCTGCAACAGACCGCCCAGTCAAGCATCTCGCCTGGGCGTCAGCGGTATGACGTCCGCGCGGCGGGACCGTTGCGAACTCAGGCGGGCAGGTCGCGCTCGGCCGGACCCGTGTAGCGCATGTCGGGTCGGATCAGCTTGTTGGCGGAGGCCTGCTCGATCACGTGCGCGGTCCAGCCCGCATGGCGGGCCAGGGCGAAGGTCGCCGGGAACAGCTCGGGTGCCAGGCCGACACCCTGGAGCACGGCCGCCGCGTAGTACTCCACGTTGGTCTTGATGACGCGGCCCGGCTTGAGCTCCGCCAGCACGCGCAGGACCACGTCCTCGACCTTGACCGCGGTGTCGAGCCAGTCCGCCATCGAACCCATGCCCTCGGCGACCTCGCGGAGCGCGGCCGCCCGCGGATCGTAGGCGCGGTAGACGCGGTGCCCGAAGCCCATGATCCGCTCGCCGCGCGCGATCGCGTCGCGGACCCAGCGCTCGGCGTTGGCGGGATCCCCGATCTGGTGGAGCTGGTCGACGACCTCGGATGGGGCGCCGCCATGGAGCGGGCCCTTCAGCGCGCCGATGGCCCCGGTCACCGCCGACGCGATGTCCGAGCGGGTCGCGGTGATCACTCGGGCGGTGAACGTCGAAGCGTTGAGTCCGTGCTCCGCGCCCACGATGAAGTACGCGTCCAGCGCCCGCGCTGCGGCGGGGTCGGGCGTCTCGTCGTTGAGCTGCTGGAGGAACGCCGCGGCAAGGCCCAGCGAGCGATCGGGCTCGACGGGTTCGAGGCCGCGCCGCAGGCGGCCGAACGCCGCCAGGGCGCTCGGCGAGAAGGCCGTGAGCGCGCGTGCCTGTTCGGGGGTCGGCGGCCAGGCCAGTTGCTGGGTGGCGCCCCACACCGACACGGCAGTACGCAGGGCATCCATCGGGGCGGCGGTCCGCGGCAGCTCCCGGAGCGCGGCGAGCACGGGCTCGGGGACCGGCTCGGGCGGGAGCGTCGCACCTGCATGCCACTCGCCGGTCCACAGCAGGTCGGCCACCTCGGCGTACGAGCCACGATCGACGAGCTGCGTGATCGGGTAGCCGCGGTACAGCAGCCGTCCCGTTCGCGCCGTCGACGAGGCCGATGGCGCTTTCGGCACCGACGACCCCCTCGAGGCCGGGGGAATAGGGACGCGTGTCGCTTTCGGTCGCGGTCGTCATCACCGACGATGGTATCGCCGCGGCGTCGCGTCTGCCCGGATCAGTCCTCGATTTGCCATGTCCATGGCGCCGAGTGTGCCCGATCAGGTCCGCTCGATGAATGCCTCGACGGCGGCCACGAATTCGGCGGCATGCGTGTGGTGCGCTGCGTGCTTCGCCCCATCGATGACGACGACGCGGCCGTCGGCGAGCCGTCCATCCAGCGCTTCGGTTGCGAGCCGGAAGGCGGGAACGCTCGCGCCGCCCAGGATCTGCAACACCGGCTGGCTGACCGCGCCGAGCGCGTCGAGTGAGGCCGCGGGCGACGCCTCCGCATCGAGCTCGCGGACGATCGTGTGGGCCGCCGCCGCCCGGCGTGGCCAGACCGCGTCCGCGCGGTAGCGGGCGAGGTCGTCCGCGGACATGCCGACGATCTCTGCGAGAAACGTCACCAGTGCCCCGTCCGGGTCGCCCGCGTCCAGTCGCTCGCGGACCCGTTCCTCCGCGCCGTCCGGCTGGTATCCAGCTTCGGCTGCCGGTGGTGCGCCCTCGTAGCACACGACGGCGCGGATGGCGGCGGTTCGCAGCGCCCCGCCCAACGCGACGCGGCCGCCGAACGAGTGCCCGATGACCGCCACTGGTTCGCCGGCGTCCATGGCAACCGCCTCGGCGACCGCGGCCACGTCCTCGAACTCGCGCTCGACCGCATAGGGATCGGCGTCGCCCGATGTCCCGCGACCACGCCGGTCGATCGCGTGGATCCCGAACCGCCGGGCGAGCAGCGGGCCGACCACCCGGAACGTGGTGTGGTCGGCGCTCGCACCGTGGATCAACAGCGCGGGCGGGCCCTCGGGGCAACACCGCGATCGGTGTGCCATCGGCGAGGTGACGATCCGCGACGGTGGCTCATGCATCGACGTGGTCGACCTTTCGCGGCGGATCAGCGACAGATCGAGCGGCAACGTGATCTCGACACTGCGTCACGGATCCATCGCCGATGTCGATGCCATCGACTGACCGGCCCGGAATGGGGGACATCCACCTGGAAATGTCGACGTGGTCGACATCAACGCGGCAGCCGGGACGCCGCAGCCTCGTCGAGGATCCAGGTCGCCCGATCGCGACGTGTGAGCTGTGCCGGCAGCCGCACCACGTCGACTTCCCCGGCGAGGACGTCGCGGACCACGTCCGCCTTGGCGGCGCCCATAACGACGACCAGCACCTCGCGCGCCACCGTGACGATCCCGGGGTTGAGCGTCACGCGCGGGACCTGCGGCTCAACATGGCGCGGCGCGGGGACCGCGATCGCCCACGTCGAGGCGTCGAACGCGAGCGATCCAGGGAAGACCGACAGGATGTGGCCGTCCTGCCCGACCCCGACCATGACGAGATCGAACACCGGCCACCCGTTGTCGATTGCAAGCGGAGCCGCGCGAAGCTCCGTGGCCAGCTCGGCCGCGCACCACGCTTCGTCCTCGCCAGTGGCCAGCGTCCGCGCCACCGGGAAGGGGTGGAGGTTCGTGGCCGGGAGCGGTGCCGCACCGTCCCGCAACAGGACGTCGTCGAGCGGCTTGACGTTCGAGAGCTCGTGCTCGCGCGGCACGAAGCGGTCGTCGCCCCACCAGACCTGGAGGTGCTCCCACGGCATGCGGTCGCGGAGCGGTGGCGCGGCCAGCGCGCGGTAGGCCGCGGCCGGCGTCGAGCCGCCGGTCGTCGCGAAATCGACCCGGCCGCGGGCCGCATCGGCACGGCTGAAGAGATCGGTCATGAGCTCGGCTGCAGCCGGCCCGGCGGCCGCCGCGTCGGGCACGACGATGAGCGCTGGTTCGCTCACGAAGCGGTTTCGGCCGGTCCGACCAGTGCCGCTGCAGCCACGATCGCCTCTGTCGCGACCCGGTCGCGACCGCTCGCTTCGATCGCCTGCGCAAGGAGGTCGACGTCCGTGCGGCGGGGTGCGGTGAAGTGGCGGTCGAGCGCCTCGACGCCGTCCTCCCACACCCGGACCCGGACGGTTTCCTGCTCGGCCGTGACATCGGCGCGGAGCTCGGATCCGCGCCGGTCCGCGAGCAACTCGACCCGCAGGGTTGTCCCCGACGGATGCGACGAGGTGACCGGTCGGACAACGACGTCGATCTCGTGACGGCCGTCGGCGAGCGTCGCCGCGAGGCCGCGCCCGATCTGGGCCTTCGCGCCCGAGGAGCCCGTTTTCCGGCCGCGCCTGGCCGCGCCGGCGGTTTCGCCGACCGGGTGCAACGGGGTCACGATCCGCAGGCCCAGCCGCGATGCCAGCCAGGCAACGTGGTACACGGGTTTCACGATGTTGGTCGAGCCCGGCGCACCCGTGTCGTCATGCGTCGCGTAGGCAACGGCGATTCGGCGCAGCGAGCGCAGGTATGGGAGGAAGTCCGGATCGTCGAAGATCGAGGCGATCGCCTCCCGCCAGCGGGACTGACGGTCGAGCGCGAAGTCGCTGATGGCGAGGCGGCTCGTCGTGGCCAGGTCGGCAAGGGCCCGCAGCCGGTCGAGGCCATCGCCAGTCCAGCTCGAGCCGTCGACGACGAGCCGATCCGCGGTGGCCAACAGGTCGCGCACCGGAGGCGACCGGAAGAGCGGCTCGTTCGGCCACCAGACGGTGACCGGGAGATCGTGGATGACGAGCGGCGTCACGAGCCCTGCGAGATGACGGCCGGCCTCACCGCCTGCCGTGAGGTGGATCATCTCGGCGCAGATCTCCGGTGCGTCCTCGCGCGGCAGCACGCAGTGTGCCTCGACGCGCCCGTTGAGCCAGGACGGGCCGTCCGGATCTGCCGAGGTCACCAGCAAGGTCCGGGACGGGTGGCGGCCGGTCAGCGCCTGGATGATCGCGGCGCAGCGCTCCGAGATCTCCGGCCTGCGCGTGATGACGACCAGGTTCATCACGCTCGTGCGGGCGGCGACGTGCCGGACGCCGTCGTCCCCCTGGCCGGTCACGCCCAGGTCGACCTGCGACCAGATCCTGGCGAGCTCCTGTTCGATGCCGACGATCGAGTCGGCCTTCGAGGTCCAACGGAGCTCGGGCGGGCCGCCCGGCCCGCCGGCTCGCCGAGCTCGGTGGGCTCGGCGATCAGATCCGGCGCCATTGTCGGCCGTCACGAGCGAGAAGCTCGTCTGCTTCCGGTGGGCCCCACGTGCCCGCCTCGTAGTTCGGGAACGTCGGCGGATCCGCGTCGGCCCACGACTCGATGATCGGGTCCACGATCGCCCACGCGTGCTCGACCTCGTCGGCACGGGTGAACAGCGAGGCATCACCCTGCAGCGCGTCGAGGATGAGCGTCTCGTAGGCGTCCGGCGAGTCGACGCTGAATGCCGAGCCGTAGCTGAAGTCCATCGTGACCGAGCGCACGTCGAGCCCGAGCCCGGGGATCTTCGCCCCGAACCGCAGCATGATCCCCTCGTCGGGCTGGATGCGGATCGCGAGCAGGTTCGGGTCGGGCTCGCTGCCGGTCGACGCGAACAGCCGGTGCGGCACCTCGCGGAACTGGATGGCGATCTCGGTCGCGCGCTTTGGCAAGCGCTTGCCCGTCCGGACGTAGACCGGCACGCCGGACCAGCGCCAGTCGTCGATCACGAACTTGGCAGCGACGAACGTCTCGGTCTCCGACTGCGGGTCGACGTCGCCCTCCTCGCGATAGCCGGGCACCTTGGTGCCGGCCAGCCAGCCCGGCCCGTACTGGCCGCGCACCACCTCGTCGGGATGGGACGCGATTGCGCGCAGCACCTTGACCTTCTCGTCGCGCAGCGCGTCCGCCTGGAACGTGGCCGGCGGCTCCATCCCGACGAGACTGACCAGCTGGAGCAGGTGGTTCTGCAGCACGTCGCGCGCCGCGCCGGTCTCCTCGTAGAACGCACCCCGGTTCTCGATGCCCATCGACTCGGCCACGGTGATCTGGATGTGGTCCACGTAGCGGCGGTTCCAGATCGGCTCGAAGAGGCTGTTCCCGAAGCGGAAGACCATCAGGTTGCGGACGGTCTCCTTGCCGAGGTAGTGGTCGATGCGGTAGACCTGCGACTCGCGGAAGACCTTGCCGACCTCGCGGTTGAGCTTCTGGGCCGACGCCAGGTCGTGTCCGAACGGCTTCTCGATGACGACCCGCCGCCAGCCGCCGTCGTGCTTCTCGTGGTCGAGGCCGACGCGCCCGAGCTGGGCGACGATCTCCGAGAACTGTGACGGCTGGGTCGCGAGGTAGAACAGGCGGTTTCCGCGGGTGCCGCGCTCCTCATCGAGCTTGATCAAGGTGCGCCGCCAGGCGATCGAACCCGGCCGGCTCGTCGAAGTTCAGCTGCTCGTATTCGATCCGCTCCGAGAACGAGCGCCAGGCCGACTCGTCGAGCGGCAGCACGCGGCAGTACTTCTCGAGCCCGCCGCGGATCTCGGCACGGAAGGTGTCGCTGTCGTACGGGCGCCGGCCGACCGCCAGGACCATGAACTCGTGCGGCAGCAGGTTCGTCCGCCACAGCTGGTAGAGGGCCGGCACGACCTTGCGGTGGGCGAGGTCGCCGGTCGCCCCGAACAGCACGAGGACCGACGGATCGGGCACGCGTTCCAGGCGAAGTCCCTCGCGCAGGACGTTCTCGAGCTGGCGAGGGACGGCCTTGCGCCGCCCGGCATGCGCGAGTCGCACCTCGCGCATCGTCTTCGGCGCGTCCTTCGGGCGGGGCGCCGGATGGACGGGCTTGTCCGGCAGCTCGGTCGTGCGCCGCCGCCGGGTCACCGTGTCGGCCACGAACGTCTACCCCGTCTTTACTGCGTGGCCGCCGAACTCGTTTCGCAGGGCGGCGAGGACCTTGGCGCCGTACGAGTCGTCCTGGCGCGAGCGGAAGCGCATCTGCAGCGACAGCGTGATGACCGGCGCCGGCACGTCCCGGTCGATCGACTCCTGGACGGTCCAGCGGCCCTCGCCGGAGTCGGCCACCCAGCCCTTGAGGTGTTCGAGGTCCCTGCCGTTGGCGCGGAATGCGCGGCCGGCCAATTCGAGCAGCCACGAGCGCACGACCGAGCCCTGCATCCACAACTCCGAGATGCCCCCGAGATCGAGGTCGTAGTCGCTCGCGTGCATGATCTCGAAGCCCTCGGCGTACGCCTGCATCAGGCCGTATTCGATGCCGTTGTGGACCATCTTCACGTAGTGCCCGGCGCCGGGGCCGCCGACGTGGAGGTAGCCGTTCGGCGGGGCGAGCGTGGTGAAGATCGGGACGAGCGGTTCGACCGCCTCCTTCTCGCCGCCGACCATCAGGCAGTAGCCGACCTGCAGCCCCCAGATGCCGCCCGACACGCCGGCATCGACGTAGTTGATGCCCTTGGCCTTGAGCTCGGGATGGCGGCGCTGATCGTCGTGGAAGTTGGTGTTGCCTCCGTCGACGATCGTGTCGCCCGGCTCGAGGTGCTCCATCAGCTCGGCGATCTGGGCCTCGGTCGCGTCGCCGGCCGGGACCATGATCCAGACTGTGCGGGGCTTCTCGAGCGTGTCGACCAGTTCCTCGATCGAGAAGGTCGGGATCGCGCCTTCGTCGGCGATCTCCCTTGTCTTCTCCGGCGTCCGGTTGTAGACGGCGATCTCGTGCCCGTCGCGGACGAGACGGCGAACCATGTTGGCCCCCATCCGCCCGAGTCCGATGAACCCGATGCGCATGCTCAGTTCTCCTGGGCTGGAGTGGACAGGGCCTCCTCGAGCGCGCGCTCGAGTGCTGCGAGACCGGCGTCGATGTCGGCGCCGAGGTGGACGCGCAGGATCGGCAGGTCGTGCGACTCGATCGCCCCGAAGTCGCCGGCGGCCTGGGCGTCGATCAGCTGGCCGAACGTGTACGGCCAGTCGGGGATGGGGCGGTCGACCGGGTGCTCGCTGGTCAGCTGGAGGAACCAGCCGTTGGGTGTCCCGCCCTTGTGCAACTGGCCAGTGGAGTGCAGGAACCGTGGCCCGTAGCCGGCGGTCGTGGCGCGTGTCGTGCGGTCGCGCAGCAGGCGCCGGATCCGGGCGAGCGCCTCGTCACGCCCCGGTGTGGGGGCGATGAACGCCTGGACCGCCAGGTACGCGTTCGGCCGGCGCCGGGCCAGGTGGCGGGCCAGCTCGCCGGGGACCGTGCCGTCATCGGCCGTCAGGCGCATCGCCGCGTCACCGATGAGCGTCAGCCCGTCACCGTCGGCGAGGATCGGCACGCCCTGGCCCTCCTCGATCTCGACGTCGCGCGCACCCGACCAGTTGAGGGCGGTGTCCTGGCGGCCGCGACCGGCGGTGTCGGACGCGCTCAGCACGCTGCCGCGTCAGCTCCTTGGCCTCTTCCACGTTCGGCTGGTCGAACGGGTCGATGCCGAGCACCGCACCGGCGATCGCAGTGGCGACCTCCCAGCGGACGAACTCGCCACCGAGGTCGATCGGATCGCTCATGTCGATCCGGATGACGGGGTGACCGGCGGCCTCGAGCGCGGCGGCCAGCTCGTCGCGGCCGCCGGCGGTGCCGCCGTCGAGCGCGATGCGGACGAACGCGCGGTCCGGGCCGTACGCCTCGACGGCACCGGGCGGTTCGCTGTCGATCGGCACGATCCCCATGCCGCGCTTGCCGGTGCTCTCGGCGATCAGCTGCTCGAGCCACGCGCCAAGGCTTTCGATCTCGTCGTCGACGAGGAACGTCAGCTTGTCACGGCCGTTCCTGGCCAGTGTCCCGATCGCCAGTCCGAGCGACACGCCCGGGTTGACGGCAGCATCCGGCTCGCGGCACGCCCCGACCATCGAGATCGCCGAGCCAAGGAGTGCGTCGAGGTCGAGCCCGATGAGCGACGCGGGGACGAGCCCGAAGTACGTCAGCGCCGAGTAGCGGCCGCCGATGTCAGGCGGGTTGAGGAAGACCTCGCGCATCGTGTCCGAGTGGTGGATCTCGTGGAGCGATTTGCCCGGGTCGGTGATCGCCACGAACAGCTCACCCCCGTGCGTCCCGGGACGGCCGGCATCATGGCGAACGGCCTCCTCGGCACGGACCCACGCATCCGCCAGGAACGCGTTCGGCTCGGTCGTCGTGCCGGACTTGGACGCGACGATCACGAGCGTGCTCAGCGGATCCAGGTCGTCGAACGTGGCGGCGACGAACGAAGGATCCGTCGAATCGAGGATGCGCAGCTCGGGGTAGCCCTCGGTCGAGCCGAACGTTCGCCGGAACACGTCCGGCGCGAGGCTGCTGCCGCCCATCCCGGCGAGGACGACCGTCGCGAAGCCCGACTCGGCGATCGAGTCGCCGAAGCCTTCGAGGCTGGCGGTCCGGTTGGCGAATTCTTCGGGGGCGTCGAGCCAGCCGAGCCGCTGGGCAATGGCCTCCTGGACCCGCGGGTCGGTCGACCACAGCGTGGTGTCGCGGTCGAACAGGCGCGTCGCCCAGTCCTCCGACCGAGCCTGCTCGACGGCAGCTTCGAACGCGGTCGTGCCCTCGCCGAGGGCATATCGGGGAAGGGGAGCGGTCGTCGCGGCGGAATCGGTCATCGGTGCCTCCGAGCCACTATGCCGTCCATGGTACGGCCGCCTCTCAGGAGTGGCCGGGGTCGTTGCCGCCGCTGCGGTCGACGCCCGGATCGCCCGTGCTCAGCGAAGGATGGCTGCCGCCAAGCCCGAGGTGGCCCGGATGCAGCGTCGGGATCCGTCCGCGCAGGCCCTCGCGAACCACGCCGCGGGCCACGTCGGTGACGCGCTCGACCGTGAACCCGAACTCCTTGAAGACGGTTCCGGCCGGGGCGGAGGCACCGAAGTGGTCGAGCCCGACGATCGCCCCCTCGTCGCCGACCCAGCGCTCCCAGCCGAGGGAGACGCCGGCCTCGACGCTGACACGGCGCCGGACGGACGGCGGCAGGACCTCGTCGCGGTACGCCTGGTCCTGGGCCTCGAACACCTCCCAGCACGGCAGCGACACCACCCGCGCGCGGATGCCCTCGGCCTCGAGGGCCTCGGCCGCGCCAACGGCCAGCTGCAGCTCGGAGCCCGTGCCGATGAGGATCAGCTCCGGGTCGCCACCGCTCGAATCGCGCAGCACGTAGCCACCCCGCGCGACGCCTTCGCGGGCCTTGTCGGCCGTGCCGGCGAGCGTCGGCAGCTTCTGGCGCGTCAGCGACAGGCCGACCGGTCCGCCTCGTCGGGCGACGGCCAGTGCCCAGGCCGCGACCGTCTCATTGGCATCGCCCGGCCGGACGAACCACAGGTTCGGGATCGCGCGGAGCGCCGCGTAGTGCTCGACGGCCTGGTGGGTCGGGCCGTCCTCGCCCAGCCCGATCGAGTCGTGCGTCCAGACGTAGAGGACGTGCAGGTCGGACAGCGCCGCGAGGCGGACCGACCCGCGCATGTAGTCGCTGAACGTCAGGAACGTGCCGCCGTACGGGATGAACCCGCCGTGATAGGCGATGCCGTTGAGCACCCCGCCCATGCCGTGCTCGCGGACCCCGAACCACAGGTTGCGACCGGCCTCGTCGGGACCGAAGTCGCCGCCACCCTTGACGATCGTGAGGTTCGACTCCGACAGGTCCGCCGCGCCGCCGAACAGCTCCGGCAGCGGGCCGGCCAGCGCCTGGATCGACTCCTGGGAGGCGTTCCGCGTGGCGATCTCGGTGCCGGTGTCGTAGGAGGGCAGTCCGCCGTCCCAGCCGTCGGGCAGGTCCCCGGCGATGCGCCGGTCGAGCTCGCGGGCAAGATCGGGGTGGTCCTCGCGGTAGCTCGCGACGCGGTGCTCCCAGTCGTTGACCAGCGTGTTGCCCTCGGCGGCGACCCGGTCGAAGACTTCGCGGACGTCGTCGGGGACGTAGAAGTGCTTGTCGGGATCCCAGCCGTAGGCATCCTTGGTGAGGCGGACCTCGTCCTCGCCCAGCGGGCTGCCATGGGCCTTCTGCGTGTCCTGGCGGTTCGGGCTGCCGTACCCGATGTGGGTGCGGACCGCGATGAGGCTCGGGCGCTCATCGGTCCTGCGCCGTCTCGATGGCAGCGGCGATCGCGGCGAGGTCGTTGCCGTCCTCGACCCGCTGGGTGTGCCAGCCGTAGGCGTCGAAGCGCCCGGGGACGTCCTCCGACCACGCCATCGACGTCGGCCCGTCGAGCTGGATGCCGTTGTCGTCGTAGAGGTAGATGAGCTTGCCGAGCCGGAGGTGGCCGGCGAGCGACGCCGCTTCCGACGCGATGCCCTCCTGCAGGTCACCGTCGGAGACGATCCCGTAGACGCGGTGGTCGATCAGCGCATGGTCGGGGCGGTTGAACTCGGCCGCGAGACGGCGTTCCGCGATCGCCATGCCGACTCCGTTGGCGAAGCCCTGGCCAAGCGGCCCGGTCGTGGCCTCGACGCCGGACGTCAGGCCGTATTCGGGATGGCCCGGCGTGCGCGAGCCCCACTGGCGGAACGCCTGCAGGTCCTCCAGCGTGACCTCGTAGCCGGTCAGGTGGAGGAGCGAGTACAGCAACATGCTGGCGTGCCCGGCGGACAGGACGAACCGGTCGCGGTTCGGCCAGTCGGGATGCGTCGGGGCATGCCGCAGGAACCGCGTCCACACGACGTATGCCATCGGTGCGGCGCCCATGGGGGCACCGGGGTGACCGGAGTTCGCCTTCTGGACGCCGTCGATCGACAGGGTCCGGATCGTGTCGATGGCGAGGCGGTCGAGGTCGGTGGCGATGGTCATTGGATGGACTCCGGGGCAGGACGGATCCGATCGTGCGGGGACGGCTGCATCGTACTGCCGCCGCATCCGTGTCGCCCTTCCCGGTGTGCCCGAAACGTGACGAAACGGCTGCAGCCGGGCGGGCTATGCTCGGGGCGTGCCTGCCCTGCGGCCGCGTCCCCGAGCCCGCCGCCCGCCCGCAGCCCCGCGCATCGTCGTGGTCGGCGACCTGATGCTCGACGTCGTCCTGCGGTCCGAGCGCGCGCTCGAGGGCGGCACGGACGTGCCGGGCTCCGTGTCCTTCGTGCAGGGCGGCTCCGCGGCGACCACCGCCCGCTGGCTGGGCCGGCTCGGAGCGAAGGCCACGCTCGTGACCTCGGTCGGGCGGGACGCCGCGGGACGCGCGCTCGTCGAAGCGCTGCGTGCGGACAAGGTCCGCGTGCGCGCCATCCGCGTCGCGGGCGTCCGCACCGGGCGGATCGGCGTCGTGGTCGCGCCCGGCGGCGAGCGCTCGTTCGTGGCCGACCGTGCCGCCGCCGACCGGCTCCATCCCGATGACCTCGACCCGGCCTGGTTCACCGGGATCGACGCCCTCCACGTTCCGGTCTACTCGCTGCTCGGCCAGCCGCTCGGCGAGGCCGGCCGTCGCGCGATCGAGCTCGGGCGGGCGGCGGGCTCGTTCGTCAGCCTCGACCTGGCGTCGATTGGTCCGCTCCTGGGTCGTGGCCGGCGGGTCGCGCGGCAGCTCGTCGGCGAAGCGGCGCCGGACCTGTTGTTCGCGACCGCGGCCGAGGCGGAGGCACTGCTCGGCCGGTACGGCGTCGAGGGTCTGCTCGAGTTCGCGCCGCGCGCGGTCGTGAAGCGAGGGGCAAAGGGGGCAACGGTGATGGCCCGCGACGGGTCGGAGCGACTCCGCTTCGAGGTGGCGACGCAACCGCTGACCGCCGCCGACACGACCGGGGCCGGCGACGCGTTCGATGCCGGGTTCCTCGTCGGCTGGTTCGGCGCGATCGCGGCGGGCCGGGCGCTGCCCGCCACCATGCGCCGGGCAGCGGTCGTCGGTCACCGTGCCGCAGCGCGCCAGCTGTCGAGCCCTCGCACGGAGCTCGGGCTCGCGTAGAGGCGGCACCGCGGGCGCTACGCTGCGCCCATGGCATCCACCATCGGTGAGCGGCTCGTCGTTGCCCCGGAGGTCGCTGAGGCGCTCCGTGGCGGGCGGCCGACGGTGGCGCTCGAGTCGACGCTGATCAGCCACGGCCTGCCCTACCCGCAGAACCTCGAGGTGGCCACGGCGTCAGAGGCCGCAGTTCGCGAAGCTGGAGCGGTTCCGGCGACCGTTGCCATCCGCGACGGGCGACTGCTCGTCGGACTCCAGGCGGATGACCTTGAGGCGCTGGCCACTGCGCCCGCGGGATCGGTCAGGAAGGCCGCCCGGCCCAGCCTCGCGGTTGCGCTCGCCGCCGGTGGCTGGGCCGCGACGACGGTCTCGGCAACGATGATCGCCGCCCATGCGGCCGGGATCCGCGTGTTCGCGACGGGCGGGATCGGCGGCGTGCATCGCGGGGCGCTCGGCATCCCCGGCTCGGCCGGCCCGCCCACGCTCGACGTCTCGTCCGACCTCGAGGAGCTGGCCCGGACGCCGCTCGCGGTCGTGTGCGCCGGACCGAAGGCGATCCTCGACGTGCCGCTCACGCTCGAGTACCTCGAGACGCGCGGCGTCCCGGTCGTGGCCATCGGGCAGCCCGAGCTGCCGGGCTTCTACGCGCGTTCGAGCGGGATCGACGCCCCTGTCAGCGTCGACGACGTGCCGGCGGCTGCGCGACGCGGCCGCCATCCACCTCGGGCTGGGTCTCGGAAGCGCGATCCTCCTGTGCACGCCGGTCCCCGAGGATGCGGCACTCCCCGAGGACGTCGCGCGCGACGCGGTCGAACGGGCAATCGCCGAGGCGGAGGCGAGCGCCGTCCGCGGGCCGGCCCTGACACCGTGGCTGCTCGCCCGGGTGGCAGCGCTGACCGAGGGTGCGTCGGTGCGCGCGAACACCGCGCTGATCGTGAACGACGCCCGCGTGGCCGGCCAGATCGCAGCACACCTGCCTTGATGGCCGGGGTGGCGCTCGGTACACTCGCCGCACGCCGACGTCCGGCCGGGTGAGGGACGCGGACAGCCGCGGTCAGCCGACGTGACCGGTTCCTGAAGGAGACGCGATGCGGATCTACGAGGGCAGCCCTCGGCAGGACTTCGAGGAGGTCTTCCGCTCGATTGGCGCGTTCCTCGATCAGCGCGGGATGCGCGACGTGCTCCTCGTCGAGGCGCCCGACGGCTTCATCGTGCAGGGCCTTGTGATGACCAGCGGCGGGTCCGGTGGCTGGAACGAGGGCATGGGCACGCAGGTCAAGGAGACGCTGACGTTCCTCGACGAGGACATTGCCCGGTTCATGGACGAGGCCGCCGCACGGCGAGGCAAGCAGGAGCCCCCCACGCCCCACGTCGCGGGCCACTACGAGAACGCCTTCCGGGTCCTCGGCCGGTACATGGACGAGCAGCAGCCGAAGGATGTCTTCTTCTTCGAGCAGGAGGGGGCGTTCGTCGTCCGGCTCCTCAAGTCGAGCCAGGCCGGCCACCACCATGAGCTGGCCGAGTTCACCCGTGACGACATCACCGAGATGGTGGCTCGCGGCCCCACGCTGCGGCAGCCTGACCAGCCCAAGCCCGACGCCGGCACAGGCACCGGCACCAACCCAAGCACGCAGGAGGTTCGCTCATGAATGCCTTCAAGACGGTCGCCGTTGCGCTGGGGATCACCCTGGCCGCGGTCATCCTCATCCCGCTCATCATCCTTGCCGGCCTGTTCGTCTGGCTGAAGGTCACCGAGGAGGCCGACGAAGAGATCCTCGAGCTGGACCGGGAAGGCGTCTGATCGACCCGAGCCACTCCGGCGGGGCGAAAGCTCCCGCCGACCCGATCTCCGAACGCCCGCCGATGCCTTCGGCGGGCGTCGGCGTGTCATGAGCCCGAAGCGAAGGCTCGTTCGAACCGATCGGGCCCGCGCCGCCGGTCGCGCCGCTCGAGCCCGGCGCGCCGCCGCTCGCGATCCTCGTCGACTACGACGGGACGATCGCGCTCAACGACGTCTCGGACCAGATCATGGCGGAGCACGTCCCGGGTGACTGGGAGGCCGAGGCCGCGAAGTACGACGCGGGCGGCATGGGTTCGCGGCGGCTGATGGCCTGGGAGATCGGCCTGATCGATGCGGATCCGGCCGACCTGTTCGCGACCGCGTCGAGCCAGCCGCACGACCCCGGGTTCGTCTCGCTGGTCGAGCGCGCCCGGTCGGCCGGCATCCCGGTCGAGGTCGTCTCCGACGGGTTCGGGTTCTTCATTCGGCCGGCGCTCGCCTCCCTCGGGCTGTCCGACCTGCCGGTCGTCACCGCCAACACGGTGTTCAGTGGTCGCCGGGCGACGATCGAGTTCCCGAACGGCCACCCGACCTGCCTCGTGTGCGGGACGTGCAAGCGGGAACGCGTGCGAGCGCACCAGGCGGCCGGTCGCGCCGTCGTGTTCATCGGCGACGGCGAGAGCGACCGCTACGCGGCGGGCTACGCCGACGTGGTGTGGGCCAAGCGTTCGCTGGTGAAGATCTGCGTCGAGGCCGGTTGGCCGTTCCGCCGCTGGACCGAGTTCGCGGAGATCGACGCCTGGCTCGAGCGGACGCTGGACGGCTGGCGGCACGACGCCACGACGCTCCCGGGTCCCCGCGCCGCGACCCTTCTTCTGCGGGCCCGAGGCGTGGGGCCCGGGCCTCGTGGATCCGCCGCCGGACGCGTGGCCGCCGCCACCCGAGGCAACCCAGCGAGGTCGTGGGCTGATTTCCGCGCGGCCGCTGAACGTTTCGGCCCGGGCGCACACTCATTGGTAGGGACCGCGCCGCTTCCTGGCGCGGAACCTTCGAGGGAGCGGCGGTGCGAGACGTCGTCGAGCGGGCGATGCGCGGTGACCGCGAGGCATTCGGGGTGCTGGTCGTGCACACCAGTGACCGGCTGTACGCGATCGCGACGCGGATCCTGCGCGACACGGAGCTCGCGGAGGACGCCCTGCAGAGCGCCCTCCTCACCGCCTGGCGCCAGCTCCCGACCCTTCGCGACCCGGATCGCTTCGAGGCCTGGGTCCGGCGCCTGCTCGTCCATGCCTGCTACGCCGAGGCCAAGCGTCAGCGGGCGTGGGCGGCGAACGTCCGGGTCCTGCCGGTCGACGGGCCGGCGGCACCCGACGACCACGATTTCCGTCATCGATCGCGACGCGCTCGACCGGGCGTTCCGACGCCTGACCGTCGAGCAACGCGCGACCTTCGTCCTGCATCACCACGCCGGGCTGTCGCTGGTCGAGGTCGCCGAAACGCTCGGCGTCCCGGCCGGCACCGCTCGCTCACGACTCCATTACGCGACCAAGGCGCTGCGCGCGGCCGTCGAGGCCGACGCGGCGCCGGTCCATCGCCAAGGACGGATGGCATGACAACCGACCGGAACGTCGATCGAATCGTCGAAGCCTGGCTCGACCTCATGCCGAGCGAGGCACCGGACCGTGCCGTCACCGCCGTCCTCCAGGCCATCGCGACGGAGCCGCAAGCGCGGGTGTTCGCCCCGGCGCTTCGGAGGTCCCCTCTCATGACTCGCTTGCTCATCGCTGCCACTGTCGCGGCGATCGCGATTGCCGGCGTCGGCGGCGCCATCCTGATCGGAAGCGGCAATTCGACGACCGCGCCAACGCCACAACCTCAGCCCAGCACGAGCGCCGATGCATCCCTCCCGAGCGCCCTCGTTCTGCCGTGGCTCGGCGCTCCCCGGGACGTGCCGGGGCTCGGCACCAGTTTCGACACGCGGCTCGTCCTGAACACCAATTCCGCGGCGTTGACCGGCACGGGCTACGCCGGTCGTCAGTTCGTCTCGGATGCCCGGATGATCGGCGATACGCTCGAGGTCACCTCACCCGCGACGTCCACCCAGGGGCCGGACACCTGCGCAGCCGGCGACATCGGCCAGTACGCCACGACGCTCGCGCCCGAAGGTTCGCGACTCTCAGTCGAAGCAATCAGCGACGCTTGTGATGCGCGCGCCACCGCGTTCACCGGGGAGTGGTATCGCGTCTCGTGCAAGGCCGCCAACACCTGCTTCGGCGATCTCGACGCAGGCAGCTACCCGACCGTGGACTTCGGGCCGCTGCTCGATCCGGCCGTGCCGGCCACATCCGAGTTCGGACAGCTCAGCTACACGGTTCCGGAGGGTTGGTCGATCGCGAGTGACCACATCAGCGACATTCGACTCGTGCCTTCGACCGACTACGCGCTCGAGACGCCCGACGGACCGCCGGACGGTGACTCGGACGGAATCGAGGCATGGATCCGCCCGGCAGCGTTGTCGCCAGATCCTCCTTGCGAGGGGACGCTCGCGACGGGAGTCGAACGGACCCCGGAGGCCCTCGCTGCGTGGTTTGCCGACCATCCCAATCTGGATGCCGGAGACCCAGAGCCGATCACGGTGGACGGCCACGAAGGCTGGATGATCGATATCGGCATTGCGCCCGACCACACCGAGACGTGCGGCTTCCCGCGCCCCGTCGTCCCACTGCTCGGTGAGGATGTCGGAGAAGGCGGACTGATCGGCAATGAGGCCTACGTGGTAGGGATCATGGCGCCCGCCCGGGTGCGGCTCATCTTCCTCGACCTCGGCAACGACCGCCTCGTCGCCCTCCAGATCCGGGCCGTCGATCCAGCGCGGTTCGAGGAGTTCGTGGCCGAGGCCATGCCGATCGTCGAGAGCTTCGACTTCAACTAGGGCCAACAAGTCTTCAGATCTACGTCCGCGGCAACGCGTCTCACGCGCCGCCCCACGTCCGACACACATCAATCCAAGGAGAAACGCATGCTCAAGCGAATCGCGCCCTTCGCAATCGCCACGGCGTTGCTGCTGCCCCTGGCCATGACTGCCGAAGCGACATCACCAGGCAAGAACGGCGTCATTGCCTTTCACGCTCAGACCGAAACCGGGAGCCAGATCTTCACGATGCGGTCCAGTGGTCCAAGGCTCCGCCAGATCACCGACATCGTCGGTAACGCTGCCGGATCCGAATGGTCACCCGATGGAAGCCGCCTGCTGTTCGGAGTGGACGAGTTCGAGGCAACGGAGTCGCCCTGCGTCATCGCATTCGCGCGCCTGACGGCAGCAACCTGACTCGCCTCGCGACAGACCCCTTCGACCTGACACCCGGAGTTACCGTCTGTCACGGAGACGGGGCCTGGTTTCCAGACGGCGAGCACATCGTCCTGGGCCGATTTGACCCGGCGCGCGATGAGGAGACGGTCTGGAGCGTCCGGGTCGACGGAACGGACTGGGTTCAGCTCGAGACAGGTAGTCCGATCGACCCAAACATCTCGCCCGACGGATCGCGAATCTCATTCAAGGGCGACGGCGGTGCGCTGTTCGTCCAGGACCTCAGTGGTGGCGCTGCTGTCCAGGTCTCGCCGGACATCGACGTTGCGTTCAAGCACGACTGGGCACCCGACGGCTCCCAACTGGTGTTGAGCGATTACGCCAATCCCGACGAAAAGCAGCCAGTGAACATCGCGACGGTCAACCCGGATGGGACCGACTTCACCTACATCACGCACTTCACCGATCCACGCTTCCGGGCCTACGTCGGCAGCTACGCGCCAGACGGGCGGTGGATCGTCTTCCGTCTCGAGGATGGAAGCCTCAATGCGTTGTATCGGATCCGCCCAGATGGAACGGCGATGCACCGGATCACCGCCTGGTCACAGTTCCGCCCGCGGAGCATCGATTGGGGTGCCGCCGACCGCTGACCGGCGCGATTGCCTCTGGCGGGCCGCCCGGCCGAAGACCTGGGTTGCCCGCCGGCCCCGCCGCGTGGATCGAAACGATTCGGAGCGCCCCAACGCCATACCAGACGGAGGGCGCAGCAGAGAGGAGGGAACCATTTGGCGCTCTTGGGAGCCCTTATCTATAGAGGCGCGCTGGGCAGTTCGGGTCGCAGGAGGGAAGTTCCAACGCCGGAGCCGTTGCCCAGCGTCAGTAGTGGTGAGAGCGACGGCCACGTTCCGACCGTTGCCGAACAGGAGGGAATCGGCATGACACCAGCGTTTCCCGGTCCGCGCGCCAGGCGCTTCGTGCGTCGAGGCTGCTCGCTCGCGATGTCGTTCGCGCTGATCCTTGCGTTGACCCAGACCGTGGTCGCGGCCGCACCTGACAACGACCTCGTGAGCGGAGCGACCCCGCTCAGCTCGACGCTCCCGTTGAGTTCAACTCGGCCGAGGCCACGATCTCGGCGTCTGACCCAACCGACTGCGATGGCTCGCACGGTGCCTGGCCCGGGCCCTACCACGCGTCGGTGTGGTTCAGCTTCACCGCGCCGAAGACCGGCCAGCTCAATCTCAGCGCACCGACCATGCAGGGCACGGACGACGACTTCCTCGCGATCTCGTTCGTCTACCTGAAGACCGGGTCCGACTTGACGCTGATCGACTGCACGGCGTTCGGCAACGACGCGTCATGGCGTGCTCGCAAGGGACAGACGTTCCTGATCATGGAGGCCGGCCTGTCGTCGGCGGTCACCGAGGATCCGGACTTCTCCGACAAGGGCGGCCACGGAACGATCGCGATCACCCGGTCGTCGAACGAGGCCCACTACAGCTGGGTCGACTTCTTCACCTATGACGACTGCGGGCTCACGGTCGAGGCGACCGCGGAGGGGAGCGGCTCCTTCCGACTCCGGCCCGGCAAGCATGGCGACCCCACGCCATACCTCTTCGACAACTACGAGTATCGCGTCGTCCACACCAACCCGGACAACGGGAAATGGTTCGTCGAAGAAGGCCAGGGGATGTACCGCGACCTCAAGATCACCAACGTCGAGGGCACGATCTATACGTTCGTGGCGCAGGAGACGGGCCGGCCGTACTCGCTCACCGACATGGACGGCAACAAGGTCTTCTTCGATCGCGGTCGCTTGCTGACCACGTTCCAGGTCGACACGAAGGGCGACGACGACCTGTCGAACGACGAGTTCATCGAAGGCAGCTGGGCGCTGCTCGCCGAGAACGGGTCGCATCCGGGGTTCTTCTTCGATGGCGACTTCTGCGAGATCGTGAACGACCTGCTGGGGTGAGCGGCCGTTCGGGCGTCTGTCGCACCAGGCGCGGGCGATGCCTCGGCACCGCCCGCGCGCTTTCATGCCTGGCCTCAGCCCCAGCGCTCAAAGCGGGCGAACTCCTCGAGCGGCAGCCAGCCTCGCTTGAGCGACGGTGAGCGGACGTCGGGCAGCGGGCGCCCGACCGGCATGACGCCGATCGGGATGAACTCGTCCGGGATGCCCAGCAACGCTCTGAGCTGCGCCCAGCCGCTCTGCGTCGGTGCCGACGAACCCGCAGCCGAGACCCTCGTTGACCGCCGCGAGCATGACGTTCTGCATCGTCGCGCCGACGTCGACCCACCAGTAGGGGATCGGCCAATCGATCTCGGTGCCGTCGTCCTGGAGCTTGTCGGGCTCCCGGTAGCGGCGGTGGTAGGCAGCCTCGGAGACGCATGGGATGAACTGCGCGGCGCACTCGGAGATCCACGGCCCCATCCCGAAGTCCCGGTACTCCTCCTCGCCGCACAGCCGCGCCACCTCGCGTCGCCGTTCAGGCTCGGTCACGACGATCAGGCGCTGGCCCTGGCTGAAGCCTGCGGACGGGGTGCGCTGCGCGAGGCGGGCGATGCGCTCGATCACGTCGCTCTCGACGCCGCCCTCCTCGAACCGGCGCACGGCCCGTCGTTTCATGACGACGTCGACGAAGTCCATGCGTACCTCCTGAGGCACGAGGCGGCGATCAGCCCCGTGCGCAGCGGTTGTTGCCTCGCAGACCACGATATTGAGCCGAGTGGAGTGGCGCGAGCTCTGCACGCGGGCCTCGGTTGTGGTCAGACAGGCCACGCACGGACGCATTCTGCTCGTCCGATCGCTGAGCCACGAGGGACTGTTCAGGCACGGATTGACCGTTGTGTCTGCCTGGTCCACACGCCGCGTCCGGCGCTGACATCGGATTCGCGTCCGGGGCCGGAATTCTGTAGCATCAGAAAAACCCCGGAGGAACCAGACCCATGGCGAAGTATGTCTTTGTGACCGGAGGCGTGACCTCCTCGCTCGGCAAAGGCATCACCGCCGCCAGCATCGGGCGCATCCTCAAGGCGCGCGGCCTGACGGTCTCCATCCTGAAGCTCGACCCCTACATCAACGTCGACCCGGGGACCATGTCGCCGTACCAGCACGGCGAGGTCTTCGTCACCGACGACGGCGCCGAGACCGACCTCGACCTCGGGCACTACGAGCGGTTCATCGACGAGAACCTGACCCAGCTCAGCAACGTCACGACCGGCCGCATCTACCAGGCGGTCATCGCCAAGGAGCGCCGCGGCGACTACCTCGGCGGCACCGTCCAGGTGATCCCGCACATCACGAACGAGATCAAGGAGCGGATCGGGCGCGTCGCCCGCGACGGCGACCCCGACGTCGTGATCGTCGAGGTCGGCGGGACCGTCGGCGACATCGAGAGCCTGCCGTTCCTCGAGGCCATCCGCCAGATGCGCAAGGACGTCGGTCGGGCGAACGTCCTGTACGTGCACGTCACGCTGCTCCCCGAGCTGGCCGCGACGGGCGAGCTCAAGACGAAGCCCACCCAGCACTCGGTCAAGGAGCTGCGCGGCATCGGCATCCAGCCCGACGTGATCGTCCTGCGCTCCGACCACCCGGTCAGCGACGAGATCCGCGAGAAGATCGCGCTGTTCACCGACGTCGCCTCCGAGGCGGTCATCCCGGCCGAGACCGCGGCGACGATCTACGAGGTCCCGCTCCAGTTCGAGGCGAGCGGCCTCGGGCGGCTGATCGTCCGCGAGCTCGGGCTGGGCGACCCGGAGGCAGAACCGGACCTCGCGTCGCTGGCGCGCGCTCGTCGAGCGGATCAAGGCCCCAAGCCGGAGCTCGAGATCGCGCTCGTCGGCAAGTACATCGAGCTGCCCGACGCGTACCTCTCGGTGACCGAGGCGCTCAAGCACGCCGGCTGGGCGCACGACGTCGACGTGACGGATCCGCTGGGTCGACTCGGAGGCGCTGACGAAGGAGAACCTGCACGGCCCGCTCGACGGCGCGGCCGGCATCCTCGTCCCGGGCGGCTTCGGCCATCGCGGCATCGAGGGCAAGGTCCTCGCCGCGCACTTCGCCCGCGACCACAAGGTGCCCTACCTCGGCCTGTGCCTGGGCCTGCAGTGCGCGGTCATCGAGTTCGCGCGCGAGGTCGTCGGCTCGAAGGACGCCAACTCGACCGAGTTCGACATGTTCACCACCACCCGGTGATCGACTTCATGCCCGACCAGCGCGAGCTCGAGGACAAGGGCGGCACGATGCGGCTCGGGCTGTACCCGGCGAAGCTCACGCCCGGCTCGAAGGCCGCCGGGGCCTACGGCCAGGAGGTCATCTACGAGCGCCACCGCCACCGCTTCGAGGTGAACAACCACTACCGCGCGACGCTCGAGGAGCGCCGGCATGGTCCTGTCCGGCCAGTCGCCCGACGGCCGCCTCGTCGAGATCGTCGAGCTCGCAGGACCACCCGTGGTTCGTCGCCGCCGAGTTCCACCCCGAGTTCAAGAGCCGGCCCGAGCGGCCGCATCCGCTGTTCGACGGGTTCGTTGGCGCCGGCGCTCGAGGACAGCGCCGGCGCGCGAGGCGCGACGCCGCGCCGGCCGCCGGTCGCATGCCGAGCCCGCCGAGCGAAGGCCGACCGCGGAGCCGCGCCCGACCGCCTGCGCGCGTAGCCCGAGCGGACGAGACTGCGACGACGGTCCGTCGGCCGGCCTGAGACCCGCCGGCCGGTCGTTCCGCGGCCCGCGACGCAGAATCGGGGCGCCCTGACGATCGAACTGCGTCCCTGCTCGCGCACCTGGAGCCCGCCCATGAAGCTCTTCCTCGACACCGCCGACATCGAAGAGATCCGCACCGTCCACGCGTGGGGCGTCCTCGACGGCGTGACCACGAACCCGACGCTCTTCGGCAAGACCAAGGGCATGACCTACGACGAGGTCCTCCAGCTGATCTGCGGGATCACGCCCGGGCCGGTCTCCGCCGAGGTCGTCGCCGACGACGTCGAGGGCATGCTCAAGGAAGGCCGCCACTTCGCGAAGCTCGCCGACAACATCGTCGTCAAGGTGCCGATGTCCGAGAACGGCCTCGCGGCGATGAACGGCTTCCGCGCCGAGGGCATCAAGACGAACTGCACCCTGATCTTCACCGCCAACCAGGGCCTGCTCGCCGCGAAGGCCGGCGCGTCGCTGCTCTCGCCGTTCGTCGGCCGGGTCGACGACATCAACGAGGACGGCATGCAGGTCATCCGCGAGCTCGCCGAGATCATCCGGTTCTTCGAGCTCGACTCGGAGGTGCTGACGGCGTCGGTGCGGCATCCGCGCCACGTGACCGAGGCCGCGCTCAACGGCTCGCACATCGCGACGCTGCCGTTCAAGGTCTTCCAGCAGATGGTCCACCACCCGCTGACCGACAAGGGCATCGTCCAGTTCAAGCGCGACTGGGAGGCCGCCCGCGCCGCCGCCGACGAGAGCGCCAAGCGCGGGGAGCCCGCCAAGGTCGGCTGAGCCGGGGCGCAGGCCCGCGGGCGCCGTCAGGTGATGGCGCGGTGCAGGCGCCGGAAGGTCGGGCGGAAGCCCAGCGCCGCGCCAGGTGCGGTCGGCCTCCAGGTTCGTCGAGCGCCAGTCGGTCGCGCCCGAGCCGTAGCCGGCGTCCCGCGACCAGGCGAGGACGGCCTCGCCGAGCGCCCTGCCCGCGCCGAGTCCGCGGGCATCGGGGAACACCGCCGCGCAGCCGAGAAATCCCGTGTGGCGCGGGCGCATGAGCGCGGGTCGCTCGACGAGATCGCCAGGTCGCAGCCGACCGACGCCCGATGACCCGGCCCTCGTGCTCGGCGACGAGATCGTCCACTTCGGGTCGCCCAGTCGGACTCGAGCTCCGCCGCGCGTCCTCGACGGACCGCAGCGGCAGTCGCGAGAACACGGGCGAGCCCCGCGCAGTGGCGCGGGAGGACGTCTCCAGCTCGGCCAGCACCGGGATGTCCTCGCCGCGTCGGCGAGCGCGGATGATGAGCTCGGCTCCGCGGGATGACCGCGAACCCGTGCCGCGGCGGCTCGCGGACGGCGTGCAGGTGCTGCTGGCCGAAGTCGAGCCGGAACCAGGCGTCGACGAGCGCCGCGTCCGTCGCGGGCACGAGCACGTGGTGGTTCGTCCGTCCGGTCGCGACCCAGGCGCCGGCCGCCATCGCGTAGCAGCTCGCGGATCACCTCCGGCTCGATCGCGGCGTGCCCGGCCGATCGATCCAGATGTTCGGCCCCCAGGTCGCGTCGGCCTTCGGGACACCGACGATGTACCCGACCAGCTCGCCGGCACGCACCGCGGCCCACGCTCCGCCTCCCTCGATCGCCGAGCGCCGCCGAAATCTCGGGTCGCGCGCTTCGGGCGACTCGTATGCCGGATCCAGCCCGGCTCGGCCGCGCCGGTGCGGCGATGCCGGTCCGCTAGCAGCTCGGCCGCGGCGTCGAGGTCGGAGGCTCGAACGGTCGAACCTCGAGTCGAGCGGGCGTCGACGGACTCATGGAGCGGGAATGGTATCGGCCGGCTGATTGACGACGCTCGCCGTGGAGCCTATATTCGATGCATCCCCACCCCGTCCGCGAGCGGACACGTCTTGGCGTGGGCGAGCCC
>CAWGQH010000004.1:0-89259 GCA_963824735.1 uncultured Chloroflexia bacterium | reverse complement strand
TTCGAGAAGTCGTACGTTGACGGGATCTCCTCGGGCGGAGTGCCGATGGCGATCACGATGACCTTCTGGTCGGTGAGCTCGATCGCCCGGGGATCTCCCTCGTAGGGCTCACCGTCGACGTACACGGCGATCGGCGTTGGGTCGCAGTGTTCCCCGACGCAGGTCTCGCTGAGCTCGACGCCCCACTCGACGAAGAACTGGCCGAGCGTGTGGGGCTCAGGGTCCACCGACTCGGTATGGAGGACCCCCGTCTCGTCGTGGGTATGGAGCGGTGAGATGCACGGCCGGTCGCACATCTCGATGCCGCCATAGCCGAGCGGGTTGTCGAACTTCTTGACATCGGGGTCGTCGATGTTGATCCCGATCCCCGCCGGAACCGTGATCTCCTCGCCGTCGATGAACACGTCGAGGTGGGAGTGGACGTGGTTGACCAGGTACTCCTTCGGCGCGGGCTCGAGGCCGGCTTCGACCGTGAGCTCGAGCGGATTCGGCGGCGCGGGCCAGGGCATCGCCGGTCCGGCAGCGGCCGACGCCGGTGCGCCGCCCGGAGCCGGCGCACCGCCCGCTACCGACGGTGCAACCGATCCAACCGTCCCGCCGCACGACGCGGCGACGAGCACGGTGCACGCGAGGGCGATCGATCGTGACCGGGCCAGCGGCATTCGCATGACGGTCCCCTCCGTTTAGCCTGCGTCCCGGATCACCCTATCCGGTCTGGCAAGTGCTTCAGCCGCGCGTACCATCGACGTGTGAGCAGACCGACACTCCTGGCGATCCTGTCGCTTCCGGCGGCCGCGATCGGTTATGCCGTTGCGACGGCGATTCTCACGTCGGTCCTGCCTGTTCGGGGAGGGCCGGCTGACCTGCTGCTCATCTTCGTGCCGCTCCTTGTCGCCGGCCTGTGCATGGTTCCGTTCCTCATCCCGTTCGTCGACCGGATGGCCAAGCGCGACCTCGAGGCGCATCGCGCCGCAACGGCCGCCGCGGATCACGCTCCTCCGGATCCGACGCGCCGGAGGACTGACCGGTCGCGCGTTCGGCTCCCGGTCGACGCCTGAACACGCGGGCCTAGGCGGCGGCGAGGACCTCTGTCGCCTTCGTCGCCGGCGACAACAGAGCCGGCGTATCGGCGCCGCTGCGCAGGACGTCGAGGAAGATCGCCGACCAGAGCATCGCCTCCTCGCCGATCATGATCCAGCGCGGGCTGACGTAGTTGCGGCCGTGGCGGTCGAGGACCTCCCAGAAGGTGCCGTCGCGCTCGATGAGCTCGACGTAGCGGCTCGTCTGGTACGTCGCGAGCAGGGGATCGATCGCGCGCAGGACCTGCAGATACATCGCGCCGAGCGAGGTCCAGACCGTGCTGCCCTGGTAGTCGGGGAGGACGTGGCGCGTCAGCCAGACCTCCCGTTCCGGCCGGCGGGTCGTCTCATAGCGGAGCGGCAGCGGGTCGCAGAACCCCTCGGCGTCGAGGTAGGCGAGGGCGGGCCGCATCAGGTCGGGGTCGGTGATGACGCCCGCGTAGAACGGCCAGACGTTGGCCTCGCCCGACACGGTCTCGTCGCCGAGCGCGTCGCGGAAGTGGTCGCCGGCCCAGAAGTGGTCGACGAGCAGGCGGCCGTAGTCGCCCTCGAAGTGGTGCTCGAGCGGGGAGTCGAACCAGCCGGTCCCGGCGATCGTCTTGGCGAGCAGCGCGACCATCGTGTTGCCGTACGCGTTCGAGCGGTTCTCGACCGTGTCGCGGTGTGCCGAGAACGTCCGGTCCGAGCGGACGAGGCCGCTCGACGGGTCGACGACGCGCCCGACGTAATGGTCGATCTCGGCGCGCAGCCAGTCCGCGTGACGGTCGACGAGGTCGATGGCGTCGGCGGCGCGCAGCGCAGCGAGCAGGAGCGGCAGCGAGTCGACGCCGTACTCGTAGACGTCGCCCGGGCGGTCGAAGTAGTGGATCGTCGTCGTGATGTGGCTGCGCCGCCGGGTCCAGGTCTCGAGCGCGTAGGCCAGCGAGGCGTGGACGCGGTCGCCGTAGCCGCGACGGATGAGGGCCGGCACCGAGAACGACAGGTCGCGCGTCCAGAACATGTCGAAATGGCCGGGGCTCGCGGTGAACGTCCGGCCGTTCCAGCAGCGTTCGATGCAGGCCTCGATGATTGCCGGCGCGTCGCCCTCGTGGCGGGTGTGGCCGCGAAACTGACGTCGCAGCCGCACGCCGGCGTTGTGGACGTATTCGGCGAGGACGGGCGGCGCGAACCAGGGGGCGATGGCCACGGGTGGGAGCTCCGGTGTGCTGGGGGCGGTGACGGTCGGTGTCGGGGTGTCAGGTGGAGTGTCACCGCCGGCGTGTGGAACGGCCCTGACCCGGTGGTCCTACCGCCGCTCGTCCGTCCGCATGGCCCCGATGACGGCGCTTGACATCCGCAAGATCGTCGCGCAGTGTACGGACATTGTACGGCACCCAACCGGAGAGTCACCATGGCGATCGAGTCGAAGCGCAGAAACGATCGGCTCGAGCTGCGGCTCGATGAGGCCGATCGGCGCCTGCTTGACGAGGCGGCGGCAGTGAGCTCGATGAGCACCAGCGCGTTCGTCCTGTCACACGCCACCGAAGCCGCCCGCGACGTGCTGGCCGATCGAACCAGCTTCGTGTTGCCTGATGAGCGGTGGGATGCATTCGTCAACCTCGTCAAGCGTCCTGCCCGGGCGCATCCGGACCTCGCTGCCTTCCTCGCCCAACCGAGCGTCCTCGGGGACGAGTGACCGAATACCGTCGGGTTGAGCCGATCTCGGCCGACCACGACGTCGAGGCGTTCGACTGCGGATCCGAAGCACAAACCCAGTGGCTGCGCCGCCACGCGCTCCAGGCACATCGATCTGACACGGCCAAGGTCTATGTGATCTGCCGCCGGGGCACGAACGACGTTGCCGGCTATTACGCGTTGTCAGCCGGCTCGGTCAGTCACGACCGGCTGCCGCCGAGGCTGACCAAAGGAATTGGCCGCTACCCGGTCCCCGTCGTCATCCTGACGCGTCTCGGCGTCGATATCCGTGACCAGGGCAGGGGACTCGGCCAGGAGCTCGTCCGAGATGCACTGCTCCAGGCGGCGTTGGTCGCCGCCAGGATCGGCGTGCGAGCCGTGCTGATCCACGCCGAGACCTCCGATGCCGCAGCCTTCTACCGTCGCATCAGCACGGCATTCGAGGCGTCGCCCACGGACCCATTGCACCTGGTCCTCCTGATGAAGGACCTTCGGGCCACGATCGCGAGCGCGGCCAAGTCCGGCTAGGAAGCGACCGCCAACGTCGTCCTGTGGTTATACTCATGGTATGAAGACAGCCGTGTCGGTACCCAATGATGTGTTCGAGCGAGCCGAGCGCCTTGCACGCCGCTCCGGCCGGTCCCGAAGCGAGGTCTACAGCGCGGCGCTTCGTGAATACGTGGCCCGCCACTCGCCAGACGAAGTGACCGATGCGCTCGACCGAGTCGTCGCCGAGATGGACCCGTCGGTGGAGTCCTTCGTCACCGAATCAAGCCGCCGCGTTCTCGAAGCCAGCGAGTGGTGATCGCCCAAGGGGAGATCTGGTGGGCCGAGCTTCCCGACCCCGCAGGCTCCGGCCCCGGGTTCCGGCGCCCAGTCGTTGTCGTCCAGGGTGACGCGTTCAACGCGAGCAGTCTGGCCACCGTCGTGGTCGTGCCGCTCACAAGCAATCTCCGCTGGTCGGAGGCGCCCGGGAATGTACGCCTCACCGCACGGATGACGGGTCTCCCGCGTGACTCGGTCGCGAACGTGTCGCAGATCGTGACCCTGGACCGAACCATCCTGATGGATCGCGTCGGCAAGCTGACGACCGCGAAGCTCGATCTCGTCCTCGCCGGACTGGACATCGTCCTGGGTAGGTAGCCCGAAGGAGATCGTTGGGGCTCGGGTGGCGGGCTTACGATGCCCCGACGCGGACGACTTGCAAACCCCTTCGAATCTCGTGGTGAATCGGACATGACGTCGCCTGACAAACCCACCAAGCGAACGGCCGCGCAAGGCAACGTCCTCACGACGCTGCCGGCCGCCATGACTGGCAGGGCAAGCCCCGCGAAGGCCGCGCTCGGCGACAAGCCGGTCTTCGCCTACATCAGCAGCTTGCCGCAGCCGCAACGCTCCATCGCCGAACGCGTCGATGCCCTGGCGGCCGAGACGCTGCCGGGCCTGCAGCGCTCCGTCAAGTGGGGCATGGCGTGGTATGGCGTCGGCGACGGCTGGTGCTTCTCGTGCGGCGGCTTCGCCGGCCACGTCAAGCTCACGTTCGGGCGCGGCACCGCACTCACGCCCGTACCGCCAGTTGCGCCGATCGGGATGGGCAAGCACTCGCGCGGCGTAGACCTCGAATCAGTGGACGACCTCGACGAACGCCAACTCGCGTCGTGGATGAAACAGGCCACGGCCATCCCCGGTTTCGGGGGGAAGAAGCGATGAGCCCCACCAGTCCAGTAGCCCGGGCTCAGGCGTCTGTCTCGGGCGCTTCCATCCGCTCGAGCAGCGCCATCGTCGTCGCCCAGCTGCGGATCGTCATCGACTTGTAGGCCGGGGTGCCCACGATCTTGCCGAGGCGGCTCTTCGTCCGCTGCGCCGAGAGCCGCTGCGAGTAGATCACGCCCTTGCCTGGCCATACCTCGTCGACACCGGGCCGCGGGTCGAAGACTTCCATCGCCGTCGGCGCCTCGATCCCCATGAGGAAGACCGCGTCGCTGTTGTACGTGTCCGGCTTGTCGCCGAAGCCCTTCGGCCGATCCCGGACGACCGCGCGGAGCTGGGCCCGCGTCAGGACCAGGACCGCGATGAGCTCGCTGTCGAGCTTGAACACCTTGGGGAGCGCATCCTCGAGCTCGCGCTTGATCGTGGCCGCCGATCGATCGGAGCTCAGGATCACGTTGCCGCTGGCAATGTAGGTGGAGACCTTCGTGTGGCCGTGCGACTCGAGGAGTTCGCGCAGGCCTGCCATCGGAACCTTGTTCCGGCCGCCGACGTTGATGCCGCGCAGGAGGACCAGGTAGCGGGTCATCGTGTGCAGGAGGATGCCACGCCGCGCAGGGAGCTGAGGAGGTTGGGATGAATGACGCCATGCGCCGCCTCGAGGGCCTGGTGGGGGAGTGGGACGTCACGATGACCCACGCCTGGTTCCTCGACAGCCTGGACACCGAGATCAAGGGTTCGGCGACCTTCGAGTGGCTGGCTGACGCGTTCCTCGTGATGCGCTCGCATTGGGAGGACGACTCGACGCAGGAATTCGTCTTCGGCCGCAACGACGCGCGCGACGCGTTCGTGGTCTTCTCCCACGACGACCGCGGGGTCTACCGCGTGTTCGACATGACGTTCGCCGACGGCGAGTGGACACTCCTGCGCGAGGACCCGGACTTCCATCAGCGCATCGTCATGCGGGTCCAGCCCGACCGGATCGACATGCGCGCCGATGCCTCCGAGGACGCCGGCAAGACCTGGCGCAAGGACCTCGACTACATTTTCGAGCGACGCGGGCCGTAGCCGCCCACGGCGACGTCGATCAGCGACCTCGTCGTCCGCTAGATCCGCGAGGAAGGTGAGTCATGTCGACGCTCGAGACCCTGTTGGAGGCGATGCACCTCCCATCGGACAGCGAGCTCCCTGGATGGATGCTCGACCGTGGTGTCGCCCTGGCCGACGAGGAGACGATGAGCGAGGCGATCCATGAGGTCTACTGCGGCATCGCGGCCGACCATGACGAACCAAACGCGAAGGACCACGCGCAAGCGTTGGCGATGATCGCGGCGCTCCAGAAGCAGCTGGCGAGTCGGCCTCCCGCCTGGAGCGGCGGGCAGTTCTGCTCTCGGTGCCATCGTTGCTCGGCATCGAAAGGAGCATCCAGATGAGCTTCGACAAGGAAGCGTTCGAAGAGCAGGTCATCAACGACATGCGCGAGCACGGCGGCGTCATCTCGTCCGGACCGATGGCTGGGGCGAGGCTGCTTGCGCTCACCACGACAGGGGCGAAGACGGGGAAGCGACGGCGCGCGCTCCTCTTCTTCTCGAAGGACGGCTCCGACTACGTCATCGCCGGTACGGCCAGCGGCGCCACCCGAGACCCAGCGTGGTTCCACAATCTCGAGGCCAACCCGACGCCGTCGATCGAGGTGGACGGTCGGCAGTTCGAAGCGTCCGCCACGATCGCCGAAGGGGATGAGCGCGATCGGCTCTGGCAGCACCACCTCGAGGTCCAGCCGCAACTGGCCGAGCATGCGGAACAGGCAGGGCGAACGATCCCGATGGTGCGATTGACGCCTCGCTGACCCGAATCCACGACATGCGAGGAGGACCGCCGTGACGACCACTGACACAACGTCGACCGCCGGCGCGTATGCCGACGTCAACGGGCTCCACCTGTACTACGAGACCCACGGTAGCGGGCGACCGCTGATCCTGATCCATGGCGGCCTCGGCACAGGCGACATGTTCGGACCGGTCCGGACGGAGCTCGCCGCCCATCACCAGGTCATCACGCCCGACCTGCAGGGGCATGGCCGCACGGCCGACATCGATCGACCACTCGACGTCCGGCTCATGGCCGACGACATCGCCGCCCTGATCCGCCACCTCGGGCTCGACAAGCCGGACCTCGTCGGCTACTCGCTGGGTGGTGGCGTGGCGCTGATGACGGCGATCAAGCACCCGGAGCTCGTCGGCAAGGTCGTCGTCGCGTCTGCGCACATCAAATACGACGCCCTCGACCCAGCGATGTACGCGCAGCAGGAGCAGGTGGGCGCCGCGGCCGCCGACGCCCTCAAGGGCACCCCGATGTACGACGGCTACGTTGCCGTGGCGCCGCGCCCGGAGGACTTCCCGCGGCTGCTCGACAAGATCGGCGCGAGCATGAAGAAGCCGTTCGACTTCAGCGAGGAGGTTCGAGGCGTCACGGTGCCCACGATGATCGTCGCCGCGGACGCCGACATGGCGCCGCCCAGCCACTACGTCGAGTTCTTCAAGCTGCTCGATGGCGGCCTGCGCGACGGTGGCTGGATGGGGGAGGGGAGGCCGAAGGGTGGGCACGCCCTGGCGATCCTGCCCGGCCTGACCCACTACAACCTCGGGATCTCGCCACTCTTCTCGGCGGTGACGCTGTCGTTCCTGGATGATCCGGACGCCTAGGACCTTGCCGAGGCCTCGTCCAGGATCGCCCGCCACGCGTCCTGCAGCCCGAGCGCTGCTGCCCAGCGATCGATGTACTCACGATCGAGAGCCTCGGCGACGGTGACCACGCCGAGGACGTCGCGCCGCTGGCGCTCCGAGTCGGTCGCTTCGGCCCACTCGAGCTTGGCGATCACGAGGTCCTCTGCCGTCGGAACGTAGCCGGGCGTCCCGAGGAGGTCAGCACGCTCGCGGCGCTCGAATTCGGCGAGGGAAGAAGGGCCGCTCCCTGCGGATGATGAAGTCGACCTTCGTCGCTTCGGGGCCGATCGCGTTGAACTGCGTTCGATCGGCGAGCGCTGCATGTGCCGCCGCCTCGTCGACGTAGAACCCCGCCTCCATCAGCTCGCGCACGAGCCCGGTCAATGCCGCGGGCGTCGGATCGATCACGACATCGAGATCGCGGGTGGCGCGCGGCTCGCCGTGGAACGAGCTGGCGAGCGATCCGGTGACCATGAACGCGATGCCGGTGCGATCCAGCTGCGCGATCACCTCCGCCAGCAGGTCGGCAAACGTCACCGTACGCCGGCCAGGCGGGCCCGACGAGCGGCCGCGGCCAATGCAGGTCCCAGGAGTAGCTCGTCGAGCGCATGCTCGACCTCGTCCCGGGAGGCTCCTGGACGGCGGCTGCGGATGCCTGCCTCCACGAGGGTCCGCATCTCCGTGCTCATCTCGTCGGCGATCCGAAGTCGCTGCGCAGGCGTCATCGCCCGGAAGGCAGCCATCTGGCGACGGGATGCATCCGCGGAGGTGTCGAGCGGCCGAGCCACGTTCGCACTTTAGCGCCGGAGTGCGAACCGTGGCGATCGCCACCGGATGCCGCCCGGCTGCGCGTACCATCGGCATGTGGAGCAGAGCGACAGTCCTAGCGATCCTGTCGCTCCCGGCGGCCGCGATCGGTTATGCCGTCACGACCGCAATTCTGTCGTCGGTTCTGCCAGTTCGGGGAGGGCCGGCTGACCTGCTGTTCATCTTCGTACCGCTCCTCGTCGCCGGCCTGTGCATGGTTCCGTTCCTCATCCCGTTCGTCGACCGGCTGGCCAAGCGCGACCTCGAGGCGCATCGCGCAGCAACGGCCGCCGAGGACCGCGCTCCACCGGATCCCGACGCGCCGGAGGACTGATCTGTAGCCACCGAGCTGACCTCGCCTACCAAGGTTTCTTCTCGAAACCCGGACGAGCTCCCGACCGACGAACGTCGGGTCAACCCTCGGCGGGTGAAAGCGAACTCACCTCGATCGCGAGGTAGGGCCGCCCCGCGATGTCCTGCCGTGCCCGGACGATCCCGTGAGCCGCGACCCGGCTGCCGGGCTCCAGGTCGACCTCCGCCCAGCGGTGGCCTTGCATGCGCAAGGCGCCGTCCGTCGTAACGAACAGGTGACGGCCATCGGCGTCGATCGCGTAGGCAAGACCCGGTAAGCACGGCTCCGTCGTGCACGGGTTTGGCGCCAGGATCAGCGACCCGGTGACAGTCTCGGCGGCTTCGTCCGCCACGATCAGACCGTGTACTTGAAGGTCTGCCAGTCGCTCCATGGAGCGGTCCGACCGGCGACCTTCGCGCGCACGCGCCACCGGCCGCGCTGCGCCCCGACGAAGTTGTGCTCGAAGTTGTTGTCGGTCAGGGCTCCGGACACGAACCACGTGCCGCCGACCTCGGCCGCCCACTTGCCAGCGGCGAGCGCACCGAACGCGTCGATCTCGATGTTATAGGTCACGCCCGGCAGCCCGATCTTGTCCCACGTGAAATGCGTGAGGCGCGGATAGTGGTCGAACACGTCTTCCGTTATCGGCGTCCGCGGTTGGGGTACAACGCCCGTCCACCAGTTGAGCGTCGGGTCGCCGAGAAGCGTCATCCCGTAATACCACTGGCGCTCGCCGAGATCGTGATCGGGGCCGAGGGCCTTCCACCATTCGACGTACGCCTCGCCGATGGTCGAGCCGGAGCCCATCGGGCCGTAGAAGTTCTCGAAGAGCAACATCGACCCCGTCTTCGTGCTGCCAACGGCCGCCAGGCCGTTGCAGACCGAGCCGCCGGCCTTGTCGAAGATGTACCAGCCGGCCATGTAGTCGGCCTGGGTGTAGAGGGCATTGCTGCACGCGAACAGGTTGTAGAAGTAGGCATTGGGTGGGTTCGTATCACGGAGATAGGCGCTCGGGATCCACTCGCCGCCACTCGGTGCGCTGATCGAGTGGCCGCCGGGCGAGCTATGGGCGTTGATCTGCGCCCACGCCCGATGCTGCTGCACCTCGGCCTTGTAGCGCGCGCCGGTGGTCTGGGTCGGGTCCTTGATCGTCTCGATGTTGGCCGGGTCGAGCATCAGGTCGAAGGCGCAATCGTCAAACCCGGTCCAGTCGTCCTCCACGAAGGCCAGAGCCTTGTTCGAGTAGCCAAACAATCCCTTCCGATAGGCGTGGTTTCGGGCGAAGTAGTCGTTGATCAGGGCCGCGTCGTTGCCATCCGCGGTTGGCGTCCACAGCCGGCCGACCCAGATCTCGGGCTGGACGTTCGTCGGGTGCTCGGTGAACATGCCGTCGCCATCAGGGTCGTTCCAGGTCCCGTTGAGATCCATGAAGTACAGGTCGCACGGGAATTCGGCCGAACCATAGAAGTCGTCGGTCATCTCGAACCAGGCCGTGGGGAGGTTGCCGATCAAAACCGCGCCGACCGGGTGCTTGCTCCGGATCGTTTCGCGGAGATCAGCCGGTGTCCCGCCGTCGACCGTCACCACCTGAGCTCGGTAGCCTTCGTAGGCAAGGTCGACAACGTACTGGTCGATGGCGGGCTTCACGCCCGGATACAGGTCATGGTTGACCACGACGAGGACCCGGTTCGCCAGGTAGAGCTCGAACTTGTCGCCGATCAAATAGCGGAGGTCGCGGGCTAGAGTCGCTGGGCGCTGTTCGACGAGCCTGTACCGCTTTCGCGGTGCGATTTTCCGGTACGCCTCGAAGTCCTGAATAACCAGACCGTCCCGATCCACAAGCTCGAGGTTGCGGACCCGGCTGTAGTCGATCTTGAACGACCGCAGCTGGCGAACCTTGTCGATGTCAATTCGGGAGAAAGCGGCACTTCGTGCGCCGCGTCGCGTGCTTCGCGCCATCTGTCGGGCCCCCAGCCTAAAGGTGACTCCGGGGCTTCACCCCCGGCTGGCTCGAATCCTACGAGCCGAGCGTCTCGTACCCGTCTCGATCGCGCCGAGCCCCAATTGGAAGGCGGCCCTCAAGCGATCCTGGGACCCGGACAACGTCTTCCACGTGAACCCGAACGTGATGCCGGGTCCCTGATCGCGTCATACCATCGGTCCCATGTCGCACATCGAGCATCACCTTGCCCCACCCGGGATGACGCCCGGCAACGGGTACAGCCACGCTGTCAGCGCGACCGGAAGGCTGGTGGCGATCGCCGGTCAGGTCGCGATGGACGAGCACGGCGAGCTGGTCGGCCCGGGCGATCCGGTGGCCCAAACCGAGCGCGTCTTCGAGAACCTGCGGCTGGCCCTCGCAGCCGCTGGAGCCACGTTCGCGGACATCGTCAAGTTCGGCGTCTTCCTGACCGACATGTCGATCCTGCCCGTGGTTCGCGAGATCCGCGATCGCCACGTTGATCGTGCGCAGCCACCGGCGAGCACCGCGGTCCAGGTGGTCGCCTTGTTCCGCCCCGGCTACCTCGTCGAGATCGACGCGCTCGCGGTCGTGGAGGACAGGGCGGACGATGCTCGTGGCGATCGCGCCTGACGCCTACACCTAGATCGGCGGTCGAACTCGCAGCTCGATCGGGGGCTCGTTCCGGCCCGGCATCGTCGGCCCGGGAAACCCGGAGGGCGTAGTTCCCCGGCGCAAGCCCTGCCGTTCGGACGCGGATCTGGTCCGGGCTCGCGATCGCTTCTCCGACGGTCGTGCCGTCGAGCGCCACGAGCTCCACGGTGATGGCCTGGTTCGGGCGCGGGAACGCGATGAGCTGAGCTCGATGATCAGTTCGATCCTTACACTCCGCATCAAGAACGGGCGGGCGACTCGCCGTTCGACTCGCCGTTCGAGGGAAGGCATGCGGTCGATTCGGCAGCTTCGGAGCCTCTTGGACGAGGCACGCGCGGCAGATCGAGCTCGGAAATCGGTGCTCGAGGGATTGGCCCTGAGCAACGATGCCGGCCCGATGAGCGACGAGCTCCGCAGGGCCGTCGATCACTGGAAGACCTGGTTCGGTCGCCGCGACGAGCTGAAGGCTCGCGTCCTGCCCGAGGTGACGCGCTGGGAGTGGTCGACCGGGCGCCGCCACAGCCTCCTGCCGGTGCATTTCGAGCGGTATCCCGGCAGGGGACGCTTACTGAAGGACCCGCCGCAACCGCGCTCGCAGCACACGCAGAGCGGGCTCGGGGCCGACGGGCGATTCCTCGTCCAGCGGGTGTTCGACTACCAGGATCATGCGTTCGAGCAGTACGTCGCGTACGGCAACCCCGTGACCGACATCGTCGAGTTCTCACCCGGTCCGCACATCCCGACCGAGCACGGGCGGATCGAGCGCGATGGAGCCAAGGTCGTGAGGTTCGAGTCGTTCCGGCTCAACGGGTACACCCCGAAGATGGGGGCGATGGGTCGCTCACCCGATCGCCTGGCGGAATGGCTGGGGCCGAACGGGCGATTCCTGAGCGTCGCGCAGTATCGCTACGACGGTGACCTGCTGCGCGAGATCGAGGTCTACGGCGAAGCGCCGGGTCTCGGTCCGCACCGCTACGTCGACCGGCTGTCGCATGACGCTGACGGGTCCCTGTCCGGCATCGACCGAGCCTGGGAGAACGGGCAAACCCAGACGGTCTACCGGCGCCGGCGAAGGCGCCTGACGCTCGACCAACTGCGGGCCGCGGCGGTCGCCGAACTCGTGCCGGCCGTGATCGACATCGCCGGTTCGCTAGGCGCGACCGGACCGGTCTACTGCCTCGAACTGTCCTACCAGGCAGTCTCGCAATACTTCCCGCCACTGGTCACGCTTGGCTTCGAGTCGGATCGGGAGCGGCTCCGCGAGCCTGACCTCGCGTTCCGCCCGATGCTCAGCGGCGGTCGCACCGTCGAGCTGCCGGACCCGGACCGCATGGAGGCCTGCCGCCAGTTCGATCAGGAAGTGCGAGCGCGGGGGGAATGGCCGCTGGGAACGCGGATGCTTCGGGAGGCGGCCGCCACGCTCACCCGCCACGACTGGCGAGGCACGCTGGACGTCACCGACGATTTCGTCGCGTTCGCGATCGACCCGGAGCTCGATGAACTGGACGAAGCGCTGTCCGCCAGCGCGTCCCACGAGCAGGTTGCGGCCTGGCGGGCAAGAGGCTGGCTGTAACTCTGTAGGTCTGTCGGTCCGCGCCCCTCGCAGGGGTGCGCGAGCGCCGGCCGACCAGAAGGAGGCAACCGGCCCGCGGTCACGGGTCGGCCTCGGCCGCCTCCATGCGTTCGAGCAGGGCCATCGTCGTGGCCCAGCTGCGGATCGTCATCGACTTGTAGGCCGGGGTGCCCGACGATCTTGCCGAGGCGGCTCTTGGTCCGCTGCGCGCTGAGCCGCTGCGAGTAGATCACGCCCGTTCCCGGCCACACGTCGTCGACGCCGGGTCGCGGGTCGAATACCTTCATCGCCGTGGGCGCGTCGATCCCCATCAGGAAGACCGCGTCGCTGTGGTACGTCTCCGGATGGTCGCCGAAGCCCTTGGGCCGCTTCCGGACGACGGCGCGGAGCTGCGCCCGCGTCAGGACCAGGACCTCGATCTGCTCGCTGTCGAGCTTGAACGTCTTGGGCAGCGCTTCCTCGAGCTCTCGCTTGATCTCGGCTGCGCTGCGGTCGGAGCTCAGGATCACGTTGCCGCTGGCGATGTACGTGGAGACCTTGGTGTGGCCGCGCGACTCGAGGAGTTCGCGCAGGGCCGCCATCGGCACCTTGTTGCGACCGCCGACGTTGATCCCGCGCAGGAGGACGAGGTAGCGGGTCATGGCCACGAGCATGCCACGCCGCGCATCCGATCCGGGCGGCCAGGGTGGGGGAGCGGATCGAATGGTTGGCTGGGTGCAGGTGGACTACCGTAGCCCGACACACGAGGAGACTCCGAAAGCCCATGCGAATGGCAGACCTCAAGCCAGGCTGGAAGGTGCTCGGGAACGACGGCCGCCACGTCGGCGACGTCCGGGACGTCGGCCAGAACTACGTGCTGACCTCGCGAACGCGGTTCGGGAGCGACGACATCTACATCCCGGCGTCGGCCATCGCCAACGTCGAGCACGAGGTCGTCTACCTGTCCCTCCCGCAGGCCGCCGTCGCCGAGATGGGTTGGGAACAGCCGCCGCGCGAGGAGGACGCGCCGCTCGACGTCTCCGGAGGCGGATCTGCACCGCCACGTCTGACCCTTCGCTGCCGGCCGCTTCGACCAGCATCGAGAATTAGCGTTACGAACGCGCCACGGGCTGGCAGTGATCATGTGGCTCCGCAGTTGAGACAGAGCATCCGCCGCTCGCGATGCCGCCAGATCGCCTCCGTTCCCTTCAAGAGGATGGTCCCGCAGTTCGCACACGGCCGTCGTGCTTGACGAGCCAGGGGCGCCGAGCGGGATCCACAGACGCCTGCCCAACTGGCGCGGCCGGGGCGATCCCAAACCGAGCGGCCCAGTCGACGGGGGCCGGCGAGTGGAGCGCGACGAGTTGGCGACCGAACGCTTCGAGCGTGCTCGACCAGACGAATTTCACCATCTGCGCGTCCGAGAACTTGCGGTTCATCAGGTAGGTCCGGAACTGGTCGACCTTGACGATCGAGTCGAGGCCGGGGAGCTCCGACTTCGGTCGCGTGATCCGCCCGTCCGCCGAGACCAGGACCGCTGTTGTTCCTTTTGCCGCGTCGGCACGTCGACACTGGACTTCAACCCACGGGAGACCGTGGAACACGTGCTACGACGGTGGCCAGGTATCGATCGCGTCTAGCAGACATAACTCACCTTATCGGAAGTCGTAGGACATCTACCGCGGCGGCCACGAGCCGGCCGCAAGCGGCGGACGTGCGGTTAGCTGGCGGAGGGAGCGCGACGTGGCGCCGAGCCTCGATCCAGCGCTCGACGACGGGCCAGGTCCAGACCGGACCAGTGGCCAACGAAACGACTGGCTCGGGAAAGTCACGGTTGCGGCGACGCCACGACTGGATGGTGTTGACCGGTCGGGCGGCCCGGGCGGCGATCTCGGCGACGCTGACGAGGTCCGAGGGCTCGGCGGTGCCAGGCTGATACGGGGCTGGCACCTCGCGCAGGCGTCCCCCTTCCTCCGCCCGACCCGACACGGCTGGGCGGGCGAAGCCTTGCGCCTCGAAGTCCGTGTCGAACGCGAAGGCCGTCACGATCCCCTCCCGGCGCATGACCTCGAAGCTGACCTGGTCAACGAGCGAATGCGACGACCCGGCCGCACGCTGGGCCGCCACTGCCGCCCGATGAAGTGGCTCGTCGACCCAGATCGTCGTCAAGGCAGGGAAGATGTTGTCCGTCAGCTGGACGACCGCTCCGCGACCAAGTCGGCGGCGGGCAAGGGCGAGGCATTCGACCTCGACGTAGTTGTGGGTGACGAGCTCGGCGGTCGCGAGCAGCGCCCGAAAGGTCTCCGCGGCCTCGCGGTGGTGTTGGTCATCCTCGTCCAGGATCGCCAGCAGCGCCGACGTGTCAACGAAGACCGTCACCGATCCCCCCTGCTCGACATAGTCGTCGTGGCGCTCGGCGAGGTCGCCCAGACCCGAATGGAAGCCTCCGATCGCGGCGCTTGCACGGTCACGAGCACTGCGCCGCTGATCCGCGGCGAGCCAGGCGTCGACGGCGTCCCGGACGAGGGACGCGACCGGGCGGCCTGAGCGAGTCGCCCGCTCCCGCAGAGCGAGCGCCTCGTCATCGGTGAACTGAACCTGCACACGTTGCATGTGCAGACGGTAGCATCAATGTCAATAATGATGGCACCAACGAGCGATTGACGAGCCCGACGCGCACCGCGACCATGTGCGTGCGAGCAGAACGAATGGGAAGGCGACATCAATGCTCCTCGCCGAGGCGCTTGCAGCTCGCAAGGACGCAATCATGGAGATCGACTCGCTTCGTGATCGCCTGGCCGCTGCCGTGCTGCGCTATGAGGACGATCACGCACCTGGCGACGAGCCGGCAGACCTCGTCGCCGGGCTCATGACGGCCCTCGACCGCTTCGAGCGGCTCAGCGTCCGGATCAACGACACGAACAATCGGACGCACCTGTCGTTCGACGGCCGCAAGCTGAGCATCATGGAGGCGATCGCGCTGCGCGAGCGCTTGACGCTCGAAGCCAAGGCGCGCCGTAAGGCCGTCGAGGTTGTCGAGGAGGCAACAGGGTTGGGCCGAGGCCGGGGTCGAGGCTTCCTTGTCAGTCGCCGAACCAAGGACGAGCTCCGCGAAGTGCCGACGATCGACCTCCGCGCCGAGCGGTACGCCAGCGATGAGTTGTCGGAGCGGGTACGCCGCCTCGATCTCACCCTCCAGCAGCGCAACTGGACGACGGAGCTTCTCGAGTAGTTCGTCGCTCGAGGAGCGCTCGGTGGCCCCAAGCCGGTTGTTCTTGGTGCCACCGAGGTCCCTCGGGACCTCAGGCAGGAATGGCAGCGAGCGTGTCCACTCTGGCCCGGGTGACGACGGGCCCGCGCACCGCTCGGCGGTGCGGCGATTCTTCAGCCTGACGGCGAGGGACTGAGGATCCCTGGTTCAGTGGGTCACGGGTCACACGTCGCGGGTCGGGCGCAAGCCTGGAGTAGATCGTCTGCAGTCTCCGCGGCACGTCGACTGCCAACCTGCTGGTTGGCGCGAAACCGGACGTTAACGCTGTAGGCTCGCGCGATGTGGATCGGGCTCGTCGTCGGTGCCATTGCCCTGCTGCTCGCGGGGTGCGCGACGGCGTCCCCGACCGGCCAGGGATCCCCGACTGCCTCTCGCGCTGTGGCGGAGGCCTCCTTCCCTGCCGGCGCTCCCCTGCCGATCATCATCGACACGGACCTGGCGCCCGACGACGTGCTCGCGATCATGGCGCTGCTGCGCGAACCAGCCGTCGACATCCGGGCCATCACCATCGCCGGCAACGGCGAGACCCACTGCGCACCCGGGATGCGCAACCTGACGTGGCTGCTCGGCGAGTTCGGCGCAGGCGAGATCCCGATCGGTTGCGGAACCGAGGAGCCCGGGGCGCACGGGCGCCTGTTCCCGGCCGAGTGGCGCGCCGGCGTCGACGACTTCTTCGGGGTCGAGGGGCCGGCCGATGTCGGCAACGTTCCCCCGTCAGATGCGATCGCCCTCCTTGCCGAGACGCTGGCCGGCTCCGAGGAGCCGATCACGCTCGTTCCGCTGGGCCCGTGGACGAACCTGGCCGACCTCGCGGAGACACATCCGGACGCCCTGGAGCACGTCGCGGGCATCCACGCGATGGCGGGCGCGATCGACGCGCCCGGCAACATGGCGGTCGAGGAAGTTACGCCCGATCACGGCGTCGAATGGAATGTCGGTGTCGACCCGGACGCGGTCAAGGCCGTGCTCGAGACCAACGTCCCGGTGACCCTCGTGCCACTCGACGCGACGAACGCCGTGCCCGTCCCGGCCGATATTGCAACGATCATCGGCGAGGACCGCGCGGCCGCCGGCGCAGACATCGCCTCGCAGATCTACACGCAGTCGCCGTGGCTCACGGAGGGGGCATCGTTCTGGGACACGCTGGCCGTTCTCGCCCTGGTCGATCCGACGCTGGTCACCTGGGAGGACTTCACGGCCGACATCACGATCGACGGCCCGTCATCCGGGGACTTTTCTCGTACCTCGGGCGGGCGACCGATCCGGGCGGCCATGGACGCCGACACCGAACGCTTCATGGAGGCATTCCTGGCCGCGCTGCGGCGTGGGGAGCCACGCGTCGGGAGCTGAAGCGCGCCTCGGGCGGTCAGCACGCTGACGGCGCTCGACTAGCGTCCCCCTCCCCCCTACTCCGACCGCCGGCGGCTCCTGCGCCTGGGCAGCCTGGGCAGCCGGCGCCGTCCCGTTCCCGGGCTGCATGACCGCCACGGGGCCGGCCGGGAGCATGGTCGTCCGGCCGCGCCGCGACCTCGAGCACGCTCGGCGGCAGAACGCCCGGCGGCTGGTCGAGCAGGATCGGGACGATCTCGGACCAGGTGTGCCCGACCACGCGCACCCGAGAGCGCCGCGTGTTGCGGACCGCGTCTTCGAGGAGGCCCCGCTCGTGCTCGCGCAGCTGCGCGTAGCTCCGCCCGCCGATCTCGATGAGCGGCGCGAACGTCGCGAACGGCGGGAACGTGTATGCGTCGTCGGTGTTCTCGATCAATTGCTCGATCGTGAACGGGAAGCTCGGCTCCTCGGCCAGCGGCGGCGTCCCGCGCTCCATGAGGATCACCGCGTCGATCGGGGCGCGCTCGCTGAGGTCGCAGTCGATCAGCGACTGGACGTGGTACTTCGGCGGCGGCACCAGGAGCTGCACCCACGCGTTGATCGTCACGATCGGCACCGGCAGCCGGCCGAGGGCGTGGCCCGCCGAGCGACCTTCCTTCGAGTGGACCTTGCTGCGGATGGCCAGCATCAGGCGGTCCGCCCTCGGCAGGGCCTGGTCGTTGACCGCGGCCATCGTGTGCGAGCTGAGCGTCATCGGCTTCGGGTAGCTGAGCATCTCGCCGCCCGGCGTGAGGATCGCCATGTCGTCCGAGATGAAGCCCCAGCTGTGGGCCATGAGCAGGCGCAGGACGGTGCTCGTCTTGCCGGTGTCGGTCTGGGCCGACAGGATGACGGCGCCCCGGTCGGCGTCGATCGCGGCGCAATGGAGCAGCACGTGGTCGCGGTCGACGAGCACGAACCGGAGCAGCGGCTCGACCATGTTCGTGTACAGGACGTGGTGCGACCAGGTGAGCAGCCAGTTCGCGTCGAGCTCGATCCGCTTGCCGATGCGCACGTCGAAGGCGGCCGACAGCGGCCCGAGGTGCTCGCGGTAGCGGATCACCCCGTCCGCGTCGCGCCAGTTGGCGACGCGCAGGCGCGGCCGGCCACCGATGAACCGGCGGCGCACGACGATGTCCGGATCGACCTTGTGGTCGACGTTGAACGCGGCGAGCTCCGGCAGGTTGACGGTCGAGATGAGCCGGACCACGCCGTGGACGTCGTACTGGAACCAGCCGTTGATCGGGCGCTGGTCGCGGCGGTCGCGGCCGGCCCAGATCCAGTTGTCGGCCACGAGATAGCGGATCCCGAAGGTCAGGCCGATCGCCACGAAGTTCGAGATCAGGTAGTACACGCCGGCGAGATCGGTCAGCACGTACAGCACCGGCACGCGCACGAGCAGCGTGGCCATGTTGAGCAGGTTGAAGGTCAGGTAGCGCCAGATGACGTGGCCGGGCGTATCGCGGTCGCGGAACACCCACAGCTCGGTCAGCAGGAAGTTGTTGAGCGTCGAGACCTGCGACGCGAGCACCGCCGAGACCAGGTAGTGGATCCCGAACCACTCGACCAGGGCGAACAGCGCCGCCTGGTTGACGAAGATCCCGAGGATGCCGACGAGCGCGAACTTCGAGGGATGCAGCAGAGTCCCGAGGAGTCGTCGAACATGGGGCTGGCGGTGCCAGCGGCGCTCCCCCTGGGCGGATTGCTCTGCCTGGATGACGTTTCCCTCGGTGCGGCGTGTCGCGTGGTCGCGCGTATTGTTATCTGCCGGATTCCGCAGCGTCAAATCAACTCGCGCGCGTCGTCCGACATTCGCAGTGCGAGGCGATTCGGCGCTCAGCCCTGCGCCAGGCGGCGCAGCCGCTCCATCAGCTCCCCGTCCTCGGGGGACGCCGGCACGATCACCACCTGCGGCTCGAGGCGCGCGGCCACATCCCTGGCGGCAGCGGGGTCCCGCTCGAGCAGATCGAGCAGCCGGTCGAATGCCTCGGGCGAGAAGTACATCACGTTCGGATCGAACGCCACCTTCGTCGGATCGACCTTGAAGATGTACGTCTCGAGCTCGTTGCCGGTGGCCTGGATCGGGAACTCGAAGTGGGCGACCTGCTCGAAGCCGTGCTCGGGCGTCGCCGCGGCGAGCACTGTCTGGGCGCTCGTGTTGGTGCCGACGTTGTAGATCCAGTAGTCGGCGCCTTCCTTGACCAGATCACGGACGAGCCAGCCGCCGCGGAACGCCTGGAACTCGTTGATGTTGCGCGGCGCCGTGTCGATCGACAGCCAGTCGTCCATCGGCTGCTCGCCGGTCCGCTTGATCCCATCGGGTGCCGTCGCCGACGACGACACGTTGCCGTGGCGCGCGTGCGACACGGCGTAGTCGTCGCTCAGCGTGAGCGCCATCTCGTAGCCGAGGAACGAGCCGAACGCGAGCCGCGAGCCGGCCGGGACGTTGTCGCGGACCCAGTCGTCGACGGCAGTGATCGCGGCGGCGCGGGCCGGCCCGCTGGCGGTCGGTCGCGCCCGCAGGGTGTGGAGGCCCAGTGCGGCCGAGGCGACGCCGAGCGACAGGACGAGAATCGTCGCGACCGTCACGGGCCGTGAGTACGACCAGCCGTCGCGCGCCACGCGCGGACCGAGCGTCGGCAGCCAGCCGAGGACGAACCCGGTCAGGCCGCCGGCGATGGCAACGAGCGCCGCCGGGTCGATCCGCAGGCGCCAGGCGATGAACGCGCCGACGACGAGTCCTGCCGCGGTCGCCAGCGGCACGGTGACCCACGCCCGGCGCTCGCCGATGAACCACTCGACGGCCCAGATCCAGCCGATCGCGACAAGCGGCGCGGCGAGCGCGAGCTGGGCCACGTAGTTGCGCGGTGGCTCCCCTACCCCGACCACGAAGATCGCCAGGGGCGCACCACAGATCCCGGCGATGATCAGGTCGACCATCGGCCGGCGTTGCGGCCGGCGCCAGTAGGCGACGAGCGCCACGAGCGAGAGCGCGAGCCCGATCGCGGCGGGCAGGACCGCGAACCAGTACGGCTTGACCCACGTGTCGGCGTACAGGTCCAGCTGCTGGACGGTCAGGATCGGGCCGCCCTTGAGCCGCGCGGTCCTGCTGTAGGCGAAGAGCTGGGCGGCGGCCCAGGCCAGCGCGCCGCCGAGGCCGACGATCAGCCGGATCGTCCACTCGCGGCGCACGATCCGTTCGGAGCGGACGACGCGCGAGACGGGTGCGGCCTCGGCGATCCGGCCGGCGGTCAGACCGATGACGACGAGCGCGCCGATCCCGAGGACGACCGGGAGCAGGGTCCAGGCCGGCGTTTCGGCGCGGTAGGCGCGCCCGGTCTCGGACGCGTACAGCGCGAACCACGGCGCCACGCCGAGCGCCGCGATCAGCACCGTCCACGCGCTGATCCGCCCGATCACGACCCACGACAGGCCCCACAGGACCGCCACGAAGAACGGGATCGGGAGGAACGGGAGGTCGATCTCCTTGATCAGGAAGCCGATCGCGAACACTGCCCCGGCGCCGATCGCCCAGCGCACCGAGTTGCGCCGGAGGGCCTCGATCCCGAGGGCCACGAAGAGGAGCGCGAAGGCGGCTGCCGGGATGTCAAGGCGGGCCGTGCGGCTCTGGTCGTGGAGATACAGCATGCCGACCATCGCGATCGCGGCGAACGCGCCGGCCGCGGGTCGGATGCGCCACCCGAACCACGCCGACAGCGCGACGATCGTGGCGCCCGACAGGCCGTTGAGGATTCGTCCCCACGCCGCCGAGTCGGTGCCGAACAGGACATGCGGCAGCGTCACGACAGCCGACCAGATCGGACCGTGGAGCAGGAAATCCCCGCCGAAGACGTTGGTCAGGCCGCGTCCGGCCCAGATGTTGTAGCCGATCCCGAAGTACTTCCACTCGTCGAAACTCGGGAAGCCGGCAGGGGCCAGCAAGGCAAAGAGCAGGAAGACGACGACCGCCCCTATCGTCGCGACGAGCGAGATTCGTCGCTCGATCAGGTCCGGTGGCACGGCCGCAATCCTAGCGACTGGCGGCCGACTCCGTGCGCCACGGGCCCGAACCGCTCCCGGCGCTTATCATCTCGGCTGGCCGCCGACGGGTCGGCCGGCCGTTCCAGCGTTCCAGGAGGCCCCCAGCTGAACACGCTTCGCCGCATCGCCAGACGCATGGCGGGGCCGGGCTGGCTGGGAGGAGTCCATCCGCTGCTCTTCGCGGCCTACCCGGTCCTCTTCCTGTGGTCGCAGAACCTCGGCGAGGTGCCGCCCGAGGACGTCGCCCAGCCGCTCGTGTTCGTGGTCGGCCTCGCCGCGGTGGTCACCCTCGGGCTCGCGCTCGTGTTCGGCGTGCGTGCGCGCTCGGCGCTGATCGTGACACCGGCCATCTTCGGCGTCCTGGTGTACGGCCACGTGTTCAAGCTGACGGGCCTCCCGACAGATGTGCTCGTCGGGTTCTGGGTCCTCGTCGTCTGGCTCGCGTTCCTGGCCGCCTGGCGGTTCCCGCTCGAGCGCGTGCTGCGGCTCGACCGCGCGCTGCTCGCAGTCGGGGCGCTGTTCGTCGGCGTGTCGCTCGTGTCGATCGTGCCCTACGAGGTCGAGGAGGCGATGGCCGCTCCCCCACCGGTCCTCGTCGGCGGGCGGACGCTGCCCAGCGAGACGGACGCGCAGAAGCGGGACGTGTACTGGCTCGTCTACGACCGCTACGGCTCCGACCGCGCCCTCAAGAACCTGTTCAACGTCGACAACGACCTGACGCCGTGGCTGCGCGACAAGGGCTTCGAGGTCCTCGAGAACAGCCACGCCAACTACGTGGCGACGTCGCTGTCGATGTCGACCACGATGAACCTCGCCCACCTGGATGCAGCTCACCGGCCTCGTCGGGAGCAGCACGAGCAGCTACAACGCGGTCTACCGGCGGCTCCAGTCGTCGCTCGTGCCGCGCCAGTTCCAGGCGCTCGGGTACCGCTACCTGCACCTGGGCTCGTGGTGGAACCCGACGCGCTTCGACGAGGCGGCCAACCGCAACTACAACGCCGACGGGGTGAACGACTTCACGTCCGTGCTGTTCACGACGAGCGGGCTGCCGCTCGCGGTGAAGGCGCTCGGCCTCGAAGAGCAGCCGCCGTCGGAGCACACCAAGCACATCAAGCACAACTCGTGGGCGCTCGACGAGCTCGACCGGCTGCGTGGCGAGGGAGGCCCCAAGTTCGTGCTTGGCCACATGCTGCTCCCCCACCCGCCGTACGTGTTCGACAGCGACGGCCGGCCGATGACCGAGGAGGAGGCCAAGACGCTCGAGGACAAGGACGCCGGCCGCCGCCAGCTGCACTACACGAATACGCGGATCCGCTCGTTCATCGAGGGCCTCCTCGCGCTCCCCGAGGACCAGCAGCCGATCATCATCCTGCAGGCCGACGAAGGCCCGTGGAGCGATCCCTACTTCGCGGACAAGGTCAACTACGACTGGAACACCGCGACGCCCGAGGAGCTCGAGACGAAGTTCGGGATCATCAACGCGTGGTACGTGCCGGGCGGCACCGAGGACCTCCACCTGCGCCACGACCAGACCGCGATCAACACCTTCCCGGTGCTGTTCGGCCGCTACTTCGGCCTCGACGGCTACGAGGAGCTGCCCGACATCGTGCGCACGTCGGGCGGCTGGAACCGGCCCTACAAGCTGATCGACATCACCGACAAGCTGCCGAGCCTGCAGGGACGCTAACCGCGCCGACCGGCCGTTCCGCAATCGCCGATGCGGGTATCATGCCGCGGGGCCAGCACTTCACCCGGGTACCGAACTCATCCGTCACGTCGATCTCGCGTTTCTCGCTCGCAGGCCGCTTCCGGTCCATCCGCTGCTGCTTGCCGGCTACGCAGTCCTCTTTCTGTATGCCTCGAACCTGAGCGAGGTGGACCTCGGACAGGTCCTGCCGGTGCTGCTCGTCGTCGTCGGAATCGCGGCCGCGCTGCTCCTTGTGGGTGCGCTGGTGCTCCGGGATACGGCCCGCGCGGCGATCCTGCTGTCGGCCTTCATCGCCTTCTTCTTCGGCTACCGGCATGTGGTCATCCTCACGGCCGGCACCCCGCTGGCCGGCCGGCCGACGCAGGCGCTCTGGGTCCTGCTCGGCGTCGTGGCCCTGGTCCTCGCGTGGCGCGGCGGTCGTGCGTTGCGGACGGCCACCAGGGCGTTCAACGCGCTCGGTTTCGGCCTCGTCCTGGTCGCCCTCATCGCGATCGTTCCACACGAGGTCGAGCAGTTCACCACCGCCTCGGCAGCGGCGCCCGCGCCGCAGGTCTCGCCTGCGCCCGCCGCGCCCACCCCCGGGGCGGGCTCGCGGCCGCTGCGCGACATCTGGGTCATGGTCTTCGACCGCTACGGCTCCGAGGAATCGCTGCGCCTCAACTACGGGATCGAGGAGCAGCTCACGCCATGGCTCGCGGATCGGGGCTTTCATGTCACGCCCGACGCACACGCCAATTACCAGCGGACGTCGTTCTCGCTGACGTCCTCCCTCAACCTCGACTACCTCGACTCGCTTGCCAAGGGTCTGACCCTGAAGGACCACGCCGTCGGCCGGTTCCTGACCGACCTCGGCTATCGCTACGTGCACATCGGCTCGCGCTACGAGCCAACGCGGACGGCGGATCGCGCCACGGTCAATCGGCGGCTCGAGAACACCAGCGACTTCACCAATGCCGTGATCGACAGCTCGCTCACCGGCACGATCCTGGAGCGGCTCGGCTACACCGAGATGGACATCCGGCGCCAGCGCCAGCTCGATTGGGCGCGCTTCGGGCTCGATGCGATCGACCAGACCGTGAACGAGCCGGGGCCGAAGTTCGTGTTCGCCCACCTGCTCCTTCCCCACCCGCCCTATGTCCTCGACGAGCACGGCAACACGGTCCCCGACGACGTCGACGCGAAGCGCTCCACGGCAGACAGCTACGAGGCGCAGATGCGCTACCTCGACACCCGGATCGAGGCGGTCGTCGACCGCCTGCTCGACGTGCCCGAGGAGGAGCGGCCGATCATCGTCCTCATGGGCGACGAGGGGCCGTACCCGAGGCGCTACGAGGGCAACCCGCTGATCCAGGGGCCGGACCCCGAATTCGACTGGTCGTCGATCACCGACGAGGAGCTGAAGATCAAGTACGGGATCCTGCACGCGATGCTGCTGCCGGGCGTGGACGAGGGCGACATCCCGGAGGAGATGACCTCGGTCAACACGTTCCGCTTCCTGTTCAACGAGTACTTCGGCGCCGACCTGCCGCTGCTGCCGAACCGGATCCTCGTTCCGAAGCCCAACGGACCCGGGTTCGACGACGTGACCGCCCGGCTCGGCGTGGAGCCCTGATCGGCTAGCGGCGCCGCAGCAGGAAGAGGACGCGCGGGCTCTCCTGGATGGGCTGCTCCGAAACGACCTCGAACCGGTCCGCGGCTGCGGCCCGGAATCCTTCCAGGTCGTAGTCCGGAAAGACGTCCTTCCGCGATGCCAGCAGGTGGCGGACCATCGGGTCCTCCTTCGGGACGAACTCGACGACAGCCCATGGCGCGAGATCGGCGAACAGGCCGAGGATCATCGGCAGCGGGACGTTGCGCGAGATCGCCAGGTGGTGGATCAGCGCAAGTGCCAGGACGACATCCGCGTCGGCGCGCTCGAGCAGCGAACGGCGCTCGCGGCTCGCCCAGCCGAGACCCGGGCTGGGGTTGGCGAGATCGAGCACCAGCGGCAGGATGTCGCTGCGCCCCTCCTGCTTGAGGGCGCGGTAGAGCTGCTCGGCGGCGGCCGGATCGATGTCGAAGGCGAGCACCCGTTTGCCGGCGTCGGCCGCGATCCGGCTGTAGCGTCCGGTGTTCGCTCCGAGATCCCAGGCCCGCGGACCGGGCACCTGACCGATGAATTCCGCGACGAGGCGGGCCTTGTCGGCCGTCGCCGCGTCCCCATAGCTCGTGTGGTCGGCGTAGTCGGCCCACTCGGTCCCCGCCGGGGTCCAGTCGAGGCCCTTGACCGTCGACCGGAGGTTCCCGATCAGCGCGCTGAGCCGGTTGCGCGGGATCCGCGCGGAACGGGCCGCCTTGCCGTCGTCGACATCTGCCGCGTGGCGCTTCTGCGAGCGGGCGTGGAGGTGGACGTGCGACAGGAGGCCGAAGTTGAGACGCGAGCGCCACGGCAGGAGCTGCGTGGCGAGCTCGAGCGGGACGCCGTCGATCTCGGCGCGGAGAAGGTCCGCCAGACGCACGTCGCGCCGGGCCATCAGCGCCAGCGGCGCCAGGAAGTGTTCGCAGAACTGGCGATACGCGACCCACGGCGTGCCGTCCTCGTGGGGTTCGAACGACAGCGAGTCGATCAGGACGGGGCGGCCCTCGCGGAACTGGACGTTGAACGCCGAGGCGTCACGGAGCGACCAGCCCTCGGCGAGCGCGTCGAGCTGGGCGTCGAGCGTCACGAGTGCCGCGTCGCGCAGCTCCCCGAACGTCCACTCGTACGGGTAGCTGATGAAGTCGATCGGCTCGGGTGCGATCACCGCGTGGGCGCCCGGCGCCTGGGCGAGATCGAGGGATGCCACGTTGTAGGGGAGGAGCCTCCCCCGTTCGATCAGCCGTGCTTCCAGCGGGCTCCCGGCGAACCCGTCCCATTCGGTCGCGAAACGCTGCTGGATCTGGCGGTACGGGCGTCCGTCGAGCCAGAAAACGAACCCGCTGGGGTCGCGGAACGAGCCTGGGTCCCGCGCAGCTGATGCTGCTGGATCAGCCGCCGCGGGCGGCGTCATCCGCGGACGAGGCCGGGGTCGATGTCGGGGTCGAGGTCGAGGTCGACGAGGTGGTCGTTGACGTGGTCGACTCGTCGTGGTCGCCACGACCCGGCAGCAGCCGGGCGATCTGGCCGCGGAAGAACACGGCTCCCGCGACGATCGTGGCGATCGCACCCTGAATGATCAGGCTTCCCGAGCCCGGATCGATGTATGCGAGTTCAAAACCGAACATGCAGCTCCTGACCGTCCGTAAGCGCAGTGTTTCCGGACTGTAAGCGACACGTTACCCCGGCGGAGGTGAATGCGCATGGCGATCAGACACGCCGTGGTGTCAGAGGGGTAGCGGATTGCGGCACGCGAAGAAGGCGTACACCGGGAGATCGATCGCCGTGTGGACCGCGATCGGCATCATCAGCGAACGCGTCTTGAGCACGAGCAGCCCGGCGACGTAGCCCCCGAACCCAACGCTCAGAACCACCAGGAGCGGCGAGCCCATGAAGTGTGCTCCGGCGTGGGCGAGCCCGAACACCACGGCCTGGATCACGAGCGCGCTGCGGAGTCCGATCACCCGTCCGGCGAAGGCCATGAACGCGCCGCGGTAGATGACCTCCTCCCCGATCGCGTTCGAGAGCGAGAAGATCAGCCCGGGAACGAGTGCCATCGGGTCGGTCAGGTTGAGGTCGAACGTGCCGAAGTACGGCCGCGCGATCGCCGCGGAGAGCAACAGGCCAAGCGGCGCGGCGACGAAGAACCCGAGAACCGAGAGACGGGCAATGGGCACGGCCGGCCGGCGCCACCAGATGGCGGCCGGGCGGACCCTGAGGATGCCCATCAGCACCGCGAGCGTGCCCAGCGCGAGCAGCGCCTGGGCCAGCCGCCAGACGGCCGGTGGCGAGGCCGCGTCGGCGCAGTCGAGACCGCCCGGGTGTGCCAGCGGCGAAGACATCGTGCGCCACGCCAGCCACACGGCAATCGGGATGGGCGCGGCCCAGACCCACCGGAGCTCCGACCCGCGGAGCAGGGCGATCGAGAACCCGAGCAGCAGCAGGCCGAGGACGAGGAGCCGTGCCTGGCGGACGACGTCGCCGTACAGGATCAGCGCGATCGGGACGGACGCGGCCGCGTAGCTCGCCAGATCGGCACGGGGGCGGGCAAGCCAGAGGGCGCCGGAGGCCTGAGGGCCGCTCACCTGCCGAATCTTGCCACGCCGGGCGGCGCAAGCGGCGCAAAAGGAAACGCCCGAAGGAACCGCCGATCCGTAGTTGATCCCGCCGATGTAAACACCTGCGGAACCACTTTCGGTTCGTGGCCCCTTCGAGCAAGACCTACGATACGGGCGCGCCCGACACCGTGGCTACTGGCTTATCCACGAACTTCACCGAAATCGTGGCGGGCGGCCCGATCTCATCCACAACGCATCCACAACGGCTGTCCACATGGGCTTCGGGTCGCCTTGCGGTCACGCCTCGAGTGGCCACTCCTCCGCGTCATCCAGGCCGGCAGGCGCGCCGTTCGCGTCGATGTCGAACTCCCCGCCGAGGTCGTCCAGGCGGATGGTGCCTGGAACACACTCGAGCCGGCCGTCGACGATCACCGCCGGCCGGTCTCCCGGATCGCGACCGCGCCGAACCGCAGCCATCAGCACGACCGGAAAGCCGTCGACGACCAGCTCGTGGGCCGGGCTCCAGTCGAACCGGAGATGGCGAATGCCGTTGGGGGTGACGACGTTCCCGTGCAGCTCGCGCTCGTCGCGGTCCGGGTGGAGGGTCAGCAGCCCGTCGGCGGTGCCGAGCTCGAGGCGGGCCGGCCGGCCGGCGCCATCGATCTCGAGCAGGAGGGTCCCCTCGAGGCGGCCGTCGCGGATCCGGCTTGCACGCCAGCGCCGTCCACGACCGCCCTCGGCCAGCGACCACGTCAGCTGTGCGCCGTCCGGCAGCGTCCCGCGACCGCCTCGCCGAACGGGCCTATCCATCAACCCCTCCCTCCTGACGCGAGTGGTGTTCGTGGCGCAACAGAGCGTCCAAGATCGACGGCCCTGCACGCGAAACATGCCCGAATGGTGCTCCCGGAACAGCGAACCCGGCGATTCGGGACAAGCGACGCTGGGATTCGACGGATTTGTTGTTCTGTGCGCACCGGCCGTAGCGATGGCCGCGGTCAGTGGGCCGTGGCGCCGGTTCCGTTGCGGAGCGACTCGGACCAGCGCGCGGCGACCGCTTCGAGCTCACCGGCCAGCGTCGGGGCGATGCGGCCGCGGACGCGCACGTCGCGCTCGCCGTACTCGAGCTCGACCGTGCCGCGCTCGCGGACGCGGGCAAGCAGCTCGCCGGCCGAGTACGGGACCGCCGTGTCGATCTCGACCCACAGCGACGCGAGGAGCGCCGAGATCTCGGCGCGCAACGCGTCGATGCCGTAGCCGGTCAGCGCCGACACGAGCACCGCGCCCGCAACCGCCCGGCCCGGCGCGGATGGGTCGTTCGCCGCCCGCTCGACGAGATCCGCCTTGTTGAGCGCGACGAGCCGTGGCTTGTCGCCGGCGCCGAGCTCGTCGAGAACGGTCTGCACGGTCTCGCGGTGCTCCGCGTGGTGGGGATCGGCCGCGTCGACGACCTCCACGAGGACATCGGCCCGGTTGACCTCCTCGAGCGTGGCCCGGAACGCGTCGACCAGCTGGTGCGGGAGCTTGTGGATGAACCCGACGGTGTCGGTCACGATCGCGGTCTGGCCGTCGCCGAGCTTGACCTGGCGCGAGGTCGGGTCGAGCGTGGCAAACAGCTTGTCCTCGGCGCGCGCCACCTCGCTGCCGACGAGCGCGTTGAGCAGCGTCGACTTGCCGGCGTTCGTGTAACCGACGATGCCGACGGTCGGGATCAGCCGCCGGTCGCGCCCGCGGGCTGCCGTCGCCCGTTGCCGGCGGACGTGCTCGACGCGTTCCTTCATCTTGGCGATCCGCGTTCGGATGATGCGCCGGTCGGTCTCGAGCTGGGACTCGCCGGGACCCCGCGTGCCGATGCCGCCGCCCGTGCGCGACAGGTGCGTCCACATGCGTGTCAGCCGCGGCAGCTGGTACTCGAGCTGGGCGAGCTCAACCTGGAGGCGGCCCTCGTGGGTCTGCGCGTGCTGGGCGAAGATGTCGAGGATCAGCCGGCTGCGATCGATGACCTTGACCTTCAGCAGCTCCTCGAGTGCGCGCTGCTGGCCCGGTGACAGCTCGTCGTCGGCGATGAGCACGCCGAATCCGGTCTCGCGTTTGGCGCCCGCCAGCTCCTCGGCCTTGCCCTTGCCGATGTACCAGTTCGGGTCGACGTGGCGGCGGTTCTGCCATTCGGCCCCGACGACCTCGGCGCCCGCGGTCGTGGCAAGGTTGGCGAGCTCGGCGAGCGAGTCCTGGGCGGTCCAGCCCTGGTCGTCCCCGGTGTCGACGGCGACGAGGAACGCCTTTTCGACGGGCGGGGTCAGTTCGATCATGTTGGTCATCCGGCCGGAGGATACCGCGGCAGGTCGATGACGGGCTCGGTCGGCGGTGGACGGGCAGCAGACAATCGGTCGGTGGATTTCACCCTCCGCCCGATGGAACCGGCCGACGGGCCGGCCCTCGACACGCTGCTCACGACCCAGGCGACGGCGACGGCAGTGGCGATGTCGACCCGCTACCGGTACGACGTCTTCGCATCGCTCATTGCCCAGCATCCAAGCCTGTACGGCGTGGTCGCCACCGCACCCGGCGTCGAAGGGCTCGTCGGAATGGCAACCGCGTACATCGACGACGTCCAGGTGGAAGATCGGCTCTTCCCGTGTGCGCATCTCGAGAACCTCAAGGTGCGCGATGACGTACGGCGCCAGGGGTTGGGTCGGCAACTCGCCGAATGGCGCATCGCCGAGGCGCGACGCCGGTTTGGTGACGACGGCGTCATCGTCGCGGGCGTCGAGGCGACGAACGCGGCGTCGCTCGCCACCGCCCGCAAGTGGGCGGGGCAGATCATGGGGCCGCTCAAGATCGCGATCGTCCCCACGACGCGAAAGGCGTCGAGCGTCCGGGGCTACCGGATCCGCGGCATCGAAGACGACGACATCGAGGCCATTGTCGCGGGGTCGAACGCGTTCAACGCCGATGCAAACCTGTATCCGCGCCTGACGGGCGACCGCCTGCGCGAGCTCCTCGCGCCAATGGATCCGGGCGGCCCGGTTCGCCAGTACCGGGTCGCCGTGACGCCCGCGGGCAGCATCGTCGCCGGCGTGGTGGTGGTCCAGCGGTTCGAGCTGATGACCGACCACATCGACCGGATCCCGACGCCGCTCGCCCTCGCGAACAAGGTCCTCCATCTCGTGCCGGCGGACGGCGTGATCCGCACGGCCGAGGTCTCGTTGCCGTGGTACGCACCCGGTCAACTCCAGGCGGGGCAGCACCTCTGGGAGGAGATCCGCCATGAATGGCATGGCCACGCGACCCACATTGGGACCGTCGTCGATCCGAAGAGCGAGGCGGCGGAGATGTGTCGCGTCGGCCGCTTGACCCCCGGACCGCGGCTGCGGCTGATGGTCCCCGTCAGCAGCCCGGTTGCGCTGTCGGAGGCCCGACCCGTCAGCGTGTGGCGCTAGGGGCGCCGGGCGCTGACCGGTTGACATGGGCCCGCGAGGTGGTGCGCCTCGACACGCCGTCTAGACTTTCGCCACGACACGCATGCGAGCTTGACGCGGCTCGCGAGCGCAGCCGATGAGGGCGGCGGCATGACGAAGCTGGTCGGGATCGAGGGATACGCAGTCGGCCAGGAGCTCGTGGTCGGAGATCTTGGCCTCGAGATCGGGCGCGAGAGCCCGGAGACCCCTCAGCTTCAAGGGGACCATTGGCTCTCGGGGCAACACGCTCGCCTCGCATGGTCGGCGGACGGCGGTCTCATGATCGTCGATCGCAACTCGACGAACGGAACGTACGTCAACGAGGCGCGGATCACGTCGACCCGACTTTCCCCCGGCGATCGAATCGAGGTCGGCGGTAGTTGTTCCGCCTCGACACCACGTCGGCCGTGCCTTCGCCCTATGCCGCGGCGTCGCAGGTCGACGTCCAGATCGCGGGCGGCTTCAGTGCGCAGGGTGGCGGCGTCGCGGTCGCTCGGGATGCGGGCGACATCCACTCGAGCAGCGCCCAGTCGCACGGCGACCATTCGATGGCGATCGGTCGCGACTACGTCGACAACACGGTGGAGTTTGACCCGACTGGCTTCCGAACGGCACGCGGCCTGGCCCGCTTCTTCCTGATCGTCGGGACGCTCATCGCCTTCGTTGGTTTCGGGCTGGTCGGCTACATGATGCTCAACGCGTTCGGCTCGTTCCAGGACGTCATGGCGCAGGGCGCCGAATGCGACCAGAACTTCCCCCTCGGACCGGAGCGGGTCGAGTGCCACCTCAACATCGGGGCGCCCGAGATTGCATTCGTCCCATGGGGAGCGGCGGGCTTCGCCGTCATGTTCGCCGGCATGGTCGTGTACTCGATCGGGACGATGATGAACCGGAACACGGACCGGCGGGAGGAGCGCGCCCGTCGGAGAGCGCGTGGCGGTTGGTAGCTAGCGCGTGTTCCGAATGTCCCGCGCGTCGCGTCCCACGAACACGCCGCCGCTGACCGTGACGTCGCCGTAGACCACCGCTCCTCGGTCCGCGATACACTCCCGGCGCTCGCCCTCGGCGACCAGCGCTGCCAGGTCGTCCCGAAGGTTCGGGTCGTCCTTGAGGAGCTTCTTGAGTTGCAACTCGAGCGTTCCACGAGCGGTCTCATCATTCGGATCCGCTGCCACGTCCCCGGCCGCGGACTTCGCCGTCGGCCGTTCGGAAATGCGTCCCTTCGAGGCGCTCCCAGACGCGGCGCGCCAACTCTGCCGCCTGATCTCCGACCGCAGTTGCCGCTTCCTGACCGATCGCTCTTTCCCGCGCCGATCAAGGCGGGCAGCACGGGAGCGAGCAGCGTGACGAGCGCGGTCTCCAGGACCATTTGGGCACCCTACGCTCGGGGATACGGCGCGTCAATCGCGGGGACGAGCTGGCGGACGAGCGCGCGCGCGGCGTCATCCGCCAATTCCGTCGTCGAATCGATCCACCGAATCCCGGGCTCCGAGCGGAACCAGGTTCGCTGGCGTTTCGCGAAGGCGAGGTTGCGCTTCGTGTCGAGCTCGATCGCGGCGTCGCGTGTCAGCTCGCCGTCGAGAACGGCCCACGACTCGCGGTAGCCGATCGCCGAGAAGCACGGCAGCGCCGGATCGAACCGCTCACGGAGTGCCCTGGCCTCCTCGATGAGACCCGCATCGAACTGGGCGCGGGCTCGTTCGGCGATCCAGTGCTCGTGGATCCCGGGCTCGACCGTGAGCCCGAGCCACGCGACGGGCCCGTCGTAGCCGAGCGGCTCCGGGACGCCTCCGTCACCCTGCAACTCGGCGATCTCGAGCGCGCGGACGACGCGGCGCGGATTGCGCAGGTCGATCTGGGCGGCGCGCGTCGGGGCGAGCCGGCGCAGCCGGTCGACGAGCGGATCGAGGCCGCTGGCCGTCAACTCTCACTTCGAGCCGGGCGCGGACCTCCGGGTCGCTCGGGAGGGCGTCGGCGTCGAGCCCTCGGGCGACTGCCCGCAGGTACAGCCCGGTACCGCCGGCGAGGATGGCGACGCCGTCACGCTCCGCGATCCCGGCGAGGGCCGTCCGCGCGTGACGGACGAAGTCGGCCACCGAGAAGGGCTGGTCCGGATCGACGAGGTCGAGGCCGTGGTGCGGGACGCGCGCGCGTTCGGCGGTCGACACCTTCGCCGTGCCGATGTCCAGGCCGCGGAAGACCTGCCGCGAGTCGGCCGAGATGATCTCAGCAGGCCTCCCCTGCCCTGCGATCCACTCAGCGAGCCCGATCGCGAGCCCGGTCTTGCCGGTCGCCGTCGCGCCGGCGATCACGAGCAGCGGCGGCGAGGCGGTCGTCACCCGGCGAGCAGCGTGCCTCTGAGGGCATACGGACCGGCGTGGTCGACGCGCACGGCGGCGAAGCGCCCGACGAGGTCGGTTTCCCCGCGCAGGTGGACGAGCTTGTTGCCGCGCGTCCGCCCGGAGAGCGCGGTGCCTCCGGCGTCGTGCGAGACCTGCGCAGCGTCGTCCCCGTCTTCGTGCTCGTGGCTGCGGGGCGGAACGACCGTGTCGACCAGCACCTCGACCTCCTGGCCGAGCCATGCGCGGTTGCGTTCGAGCCCGATCGACTCCTGGAGCGCGAGCAGCTCGTTGAGGCGTGCCCGCTTCTCGGCCGGCGGCACGTCGTCGGCGAGCCTCGTCGCAGGCGTCCCGGGTCGCACGGAGTACGCGGCCGCGAAGACCTGGTCGTAGCGGACGGTTTCGAGGAGGCGGAGCGTGGATTCGAACTGCTCGCGGGTCTCGCCGCAGAACCCGACGATCACGTCGGTCGAGATCGTGATCCCGGGCACGGCGGCGCGGATCGCCGCGAGCCGCTCGAGGTAATGCTCGATCGTGTACTGGCGGCCCATCCGGCGCAGCACGGTGTCGTCGCCCGACTGGACCGGCAGGTGGAGGTGCTCGCACACGGACCGGCAGTCCGCGAGGGCCGCGACGAGGCGGTCCGACAGGTCCCATGGGTGCGACGTGACGAAGCGCAGCCGCGGGATCGCCGGCCGGCCGTCGGCGCTGCGCAGCGCGTCGATCGCGCGAATGAGCTCGGCGAGGTCGGGCCGGCCGTGGAGGTCGAGCTTGCGACCGGCCCAGCGCTCGGCGTCGACGTGGGCGAAGCGCGGCTCCGGTGCCAGGTCGTGGCCGTAGCTGTTGACGTTCTGACCGAGGAGCGTGACCTCCCGGAAGCCGGCGGCGGCCAGCGCGCGCGCCTCGTCGACGATCTCGTCGAACGGCCGGCTGCGCTCCGGGCCGCGACTGAACGGAACGATGCAGTAGGTGCACGTCTTGTCGCAGCCGTAGATGATCGGCAGCCAGGCGCTGATCGCCGAGCCGCGCGCAACCGAGCCCTCGGCGATGGCCCGTGCCCGGGTGCCCGCCAGGTGGTCGGCGACGCCCACCACCGTCCGTCCGACGACCGTGGTCGCGCCGACCGCGCCGATCGGTGCCTGGGCGGACGCCAATCCCAGCCGGTCCACGAGCTCGGGCTCCTCGTCCGGGCGCAGGAACAGGTCAACTGCCGGATAGCGGCGGTGCAGGCCGTCGCGGTGCGGCTCGCGCACCGAGCACCCGGTGAGGACCACGCGGAGACCGGGCTTCGCCTCCTTGAGGCGTGCCAGGTGTCCCTGCCGGCCGATCACCTTCTGCTCGGCGCCTTCACGGATCGCACAGGTATTGATGACGATCAGTTCGGCCGCCTCCATCGACGACGCCTCGGCACAGCCTGCGGCGAGCAGCCGCCCGGCCATCTCCTCGGAATCGCTGCGGTTCATCTGGCAGCCGAGCGTCCACATGTGGAACGCGGGGAGGGCACGCTCGTCGGGGCGGTACTCCGCGAGCCGTCGGTCGGCGACGTCCGGGGCGGCGCGCGGCGTGACCGACTCGGCCGGGAGCATGTCCAGAACCGGTAATGCGCGGTTGAGCGGTCGTGCCTGGGTCATCGGGCGCCCATGGTACGCCGAATGAGTCCCTGAACCCGCTACCCTTGACGACCTATGGACGTGCTGAGCAACCCCGAGACCTGGATCGCCCTGCTCACGCTGACGACGCTCGAGATCGTGCTCGGCATCGACAACGTGATCTTCATCTCCGTGCTCGTGCAGCGCCTGCCGGTCGATCAACGCGACCGTGCACGGTTGATCGGCCTCGGCCTGGCGGCCGGCATGCGGATCCTGCTGCTCCTGACGCTCTCGTGGATCATCGGCCTGACGGCCACGGTGATCACGATCGGGAGCTTCGAGCTCTCGTGGCGCGACATCATCCTGATCGTCGGCGGCCTGTTCCTGCTCTGGAAAGCCAGCACCGAGATCTACGAATCGGTCGAAGGCGAGGAGGCACACACCGGCCAGGTCGGCGGTACGGCCTCGTTCGGCGGCACGCTCGCCCAGATCGTGGCGCTGGACATCGTGTTCTCGCTCGACTCGGTCCTGACCGCCGTCGGGCTCGTCGACGAGATCCCGATCATGATCGCGGCAATCCTCATCGCGGTCGGGGTGATGCTCGTCGCGTCGGGCCCGCTGTCGCGCTTCGTCCATGAGCACCCGTCGGTCAAGATGCTGGCGCTGGCCTTCCTGCTGCTGATCGGCGTCACGCTGGTCGCCGACGGGCTCGGGTTCCACATCGACAAGGCGTACATCTACTTCGCGATGGCGTTCTCCGTGTTCGTCGAGGTGCTGAACCTGGTCCGCAAGGGGAAGCGCCACGCCGTCGAGCTCAACCCGACGTTCGTCAAGGACAGCCCCGACGCGACGCCCACGCCGCCGGCGAACCCCGCTACGCCCGCCTGAGCTCCGTGGCTGCGTAGCGGTCGAGCTGCTCGGCGAGCCCCACGGGATTGCTGAGCGCGACCATGTGCCCGCCCGGAATCGTGTCCGGCGTGATCCCGAGCCGTTCCTGCGCGACGCGCCTCTGGAACGCCGCCGGAAACATGCGGTCGTCGCGCCCGGAGATCACGCGGATCGGAACGTCGGGCAAGCGCTCGAGGGGCCACGGCTGGCCGAGCGGCGTGCTCGACTGGTCGGCGTCGAGCCGGAGCGCCGCTTCGACCAACTCGTCCGGGAGGTCGTGGTAGTAGACAACCCGGTCGTCTTCGAGCTCTGCAGGGGTGAGGCCGAGCTGTTGGGCGTACTCCCGCTGTGCGGGTCCCTGACCGGTGTTCGACCACCACTCGCCGAACGTCTCGCCCGGCTTCGGGATCATCGCGTTCAGGAAGACGAGCAGGTCGACGCGGGCCCGTTCGCAGACGAGCGGCGCTGTGAACCCGCCGTACGACTGGGCAACGAGCACGACGCCGGTTCGGTCGCCGATCGCGTTCGCAACCACCCCGGCGTACTCGGCGAGCCCTGCCGAGTCGTCGCCTGCGGGCAGCTCGATCGGGACTGCCGCGTGACCCAGCGTTTGGAGCTCGGGGCCGAGCCGGTGCCACTCCCATGCGAGGCCGCCGGCTCCAGGGATGAGCACGAACGTCGCCATGCCTAGACGCTTCCCTTCGAAGCCAGCGCAGCGGTGAGCGCAGCGCCGACCTCCGGCGGCACCCACAGCCTGGCGTGCGATTCGGCGTAGGTCCCGGTGTCGCCGTGATAGTCGGAGCCACCGGTCGGGAGCAGGCCCTCCTCCGTCGCCACCTGGGCCATCACCTCGGTGGTCGGCCGATTGAACGAGCGGTAGTGGACCTCGAGCCCGCGCAGACCGGCATCGATCAGCTCGCGAAGCACCTCGCGGTGCGAGAGCGCCTCGCGGAAATGGGCCAGCGCCGCAAGCCCACCCGCCGCCCTGATGGCCTCGATCGCGCCGACCGGGCCGAGCCCGGAACGGGGCACGTACGCGGGGCAGCCACGCCCGACGAGTCGCTGGAACGCATCCTCGACACTCGTCGCGTGACCCGCGGCTCACGAGCGCCCGGGCGATCGTCGGCCGGCCGAGCGCGTCGTCATCGCGCAGGTCGAGCTCGGCGAGCGGCTCGTCGATCGGCAGCTCGAGCTCCCGCAGAACGGCGACGGTCCGCGCGAACCGCTCCTTGCGTCGCGCTCGCTGGCTCGCGAGGATCGCTTCGAACTCGTCGTTTGCCGGGTCCATGCCGAAGCCGAGGATGTGGAGCTCGCTCTCCCACAGGTCCTGCCGGTCGACGACGGCGTTGATCTCGATGCCGGTGATCAGCTCGAGGCCGTCCGGAACCGCGCCCGCGGCCAGGACGTCCCGGCAACCCGCCAGCGTGTCGTGGTCGGTCAGTGCCAGCAGCCGGACACCGGCAGCCGCCGCTGCCCCGAGGAGGATCGCCGGCTCGAGGACGCCGTCCGAGCGCGTCGAATGGGTGTGGAGGTCGACCGGCGAGGGCCCCGGCGGGATGACGGGATCGGGCGGCGTTCCCGCGTCGTGGCGGCGCGGAGAACGACCGGCCGCCGCCATCAGAGCTCGACGAGGCGCTGGACCCGCTCCAGCTGGAGCGCGCGGCCTGTCGCCGGGTCGATGTCGACCTGCAGCGCGTTGAGGATCACCGTCCCCTCCCCCACCTCGAACCGCGTCGGCAGGGCGTTCATGAACCGCGGCAGCACGGTCTTCGGGTCGAACCCGATCACGCTCCACACCGGCCCGGTCATCCCGAGGTCGGTCAGGTAGGCGGTGCCGCCGGGAAGGATCCGCTCGTCACCCGTCACCACGTGCGTGTGCGTCCCGGCGACGACGCTGACCCGTCCATCGAGGTACAGCCCGAGCGCGTTCTTCTCGGATGTCAGCTCGCAATGGAAATCGACGATGCGGACGGGCGGCAGCGGCTCCGACGCCTCCTCGAGCAGCGCATCGGCGTCGGTGAACGGGTTCTCGATCGGCTGCATGTAGGTACGGCCCTGCAGGTTGATCACCGCAAGGTCGCTGCCGTCGAGCGCGTGGTAGACGCCCCATCCCCGGCCGGGCACCTGGTGCGTACCGTAGTTGTGCGGCCGCAGCACTCGGTCGTTCGACTCGAGATACGGGTAGATCTCGCGCTTGTCCCAGATGTGGTTGCCGGACGTGATGACGTCGACGCCCGCGCCAAGGATCGCATCGGCGGTGGACGGCGTGAGACCCATGCCCCCGGCAACGTTCTCTCCGTTCGCAGTGACGAAGTCGATCCCGCGCTCCTCGCGAAGCCCGGGCAGCACCTGCTCGATGCACACCCGGCCGGGCTTGCCGATCAGGTCGCCGATCATCAGGACGCGGCAGGCGCCCGGTGGCCGCGGCGCGTTGCCGTTGACGGGGTTGCCGAGGCGCGTGCGGCTGGCCTGGGACGCCTCCTGGGGATCGCTCACGGATCGGAGTCTAACGGCCGGAGCGGCCGCTCAATCGGAGAGCGCTCCTTTGAGCGTTGTGGCCTCGCGCACCGCATCTTCTTCGCTGTGCTCCTCGGTCTCGATGGACGAGGGGTCCTGCGCGACGGGTTCTTCGCGCGCCTGGAGGCGCTGAAGCACGATCTCGAGCGACGCGGCGACGGGCACCGCCAGGAACGCGCCGACGAACCCGCCGGCCGCGGCGCCGATCAGGATGCTGACCAGGATCAACAGCGGCGAGATGCCGACCGCATTCCGCATGACGATCGGGACCAGCACGTTGCCCTCGACGAACTGGAGGACGACGTAGATGCCCGCGACGATGAGCGCGAGTTCCGGCGACACGGTTGCCGCGACGAGCACGGCCGGGATGGCGCCGAGCAACGGACCGACGATCGGGATTGCCTCCGTGACCGCCGCGATCAGCGCCAGCAGGAGCGCGCCCGGGACGCCGAGGAGCGTATAGGCGATGCCCGTCATCACGCCCATCGTGGCCATCAGCGTGAGCTGCCCTCGGACCCACAGGCCGAGCCGGAGCTCGATGTCGTTCCACGCGCTCCGCGCACCGGCCCGTTGCACAGCGGGCAGGAAGGCAAGAACGTAGCGCTGGATGCGCGGTCGCTCCACGAGCCACAGGAACACGATCGTCAGCAGCGTCGCCAGCGTCGCGACGAGCTCCGCGACCGTCGTGCCGACCTCGACGACGACATCCGCGTCGGGCGCATCCGGGGGTCGCAACGCCACCGAGACCGAATCGATCAGGGCCGTCAGCGACGTTGCGAGGGCGGCCGGCCGGACGTGTTCGACTGATGCCCGAGCCTGGGCGAAGAACGGCGGCAGGTCCGCCAGGATCCGTTCGGCCTGGCCGATTGCCGCCGGGACGACGATGAACGCGAGGCCGACCACCGTCACGAAGAACGTCAGGTAGACGACGAGGATCGTGCCGGCACGGCCCACGATCGGCAGTCGTTCCCTGAGCCAGCCGAGCATCGGCTCGAGCGCGGAGGCGAGCAGGACGGCGATGAAGACGAGCAGGAAGACCCGGGCGGCCGCAATCCCGACCAGGACGAGCGCGTAGACGAGGATGACGCCCAGGGCGAGGCCGATCCCCCGAGTCGCCCACAGCGGGATCTCGGACCGCATGTGACGGGAGCCTCCTGGCGGGTGTACTGGCGCAGTGAGGATTGCGGACGCGCAATGTAGCGGCGCCCAACGCAGGCGTCAACGCATCCAAGTGGGTAGCTGATGGTCAGCGAGCGAGGTAACCGCCGTCGACGGGCAGGATTGCGCCGGTGATGAACGACGCCTCGTCGGACGCGAGGAAAGCGATCGCGCGGGCGACCTCCTCGGGCTCGCCCAGGCGGCCCATCGGGTGCATCCGGATGATCTGCTCGATGTACTCGGCGCCGCCGGGTTCGTCCGGAAGCTGGCGGACGCGTTCGGTCCGGATCGTGCCGGGCGCAACCGCGTTGACCCGGATGCCGCGATCGGCCCACTCGACCGCGAGATGCTTCGTCAGCCCGGAGGCCACGAACTTCGCCGGGCCATACGTCGACTGGCTCGACTGGCCGGCCATCCCGGAGATGGACGAGAGGCAGACGATCGATCCGCCGCCGTTCTGCAACATCTGCTCGATGGCGTACTTGCAGGTGAGGAACATGCCTCGGCCGTCGATGGACATGACCTCGTCCCAGTCCTCGGGCGTCGCTTCGGTGATCGTGCGCAGCGGGATGATGCCGGCGTTCGCCACGAGGACATCGAGGCGCCCGTAGTGCTCGACGGCGGCCGCGATCATTCGCTGCGCGTCGTCGGCATTCGAGACGTCGCCGACGACGGTCGCGCACTCGGCTCCACGCGAATCGAGATCAGCGCGAAGTCGGTCCAGCCCGTCGGCGTCGATGTCGGTCGCGACGAGCCGGGCGCCCTCGGTTGCGAACAGGTCCGCGGTCGCCCGGCCGATGCCCTTGGCAGCGCCGGTGATGACGGCCGACTTCCCGGCGAGCCGGCTCATTTCGCTACTTGGCGTACTCCACCGCGCGGGTCTCGCGGATCACCGTCACCTTGATCTGACCCGGGTACGTGAGCTGCTCCTCGATCTTGCGCACGATGTCGCGCGCGAGGCGGGTCGCGGTGAGATCGTCGATCTCCTCGGGCCGGACGAGGATCCGCACCTCGCGGCCGGCCTGGACGGCGAACGAGCGCTCGACGCCTTCGAAGCTCTCGGCGATCGCCTGCAGGTCCTCGAGCCGCTTGACGTACGTGTCCATGGTCTCGCCACGGGCACCCGGCCGCGACGCGCTGATCGCGTCTGCGATCTGCACGATCGGTGCCTCGAGGCAGGCGTACTCGACCTCCTGGTGGTGGGCCGCGATCGCGTTGATCACCTTGAACGGCAGGTTGTGGCGCTGTGCGATCTGCGCGCCGATCGCGGCATGCGGGCCTTCGACCTCGTGGTCGACCGCCTTGCCGATGTCGTGGAGCAGGCCGCCCATCTTCGCGATCTGGACGTCGCCGCCGATCTCGGCCGCGACGACGGCCGCGAGATGGCTCGTCTCGACGACGTGGTTGAGCACGTTCTGCCCGTAGCTGGTCCGGAACTTGAGCCGGCCCAGCAGCTTGATCAGCTCGGCGGGGAGGCCCGGCACGCCGGCCTCGTACGCGGCCGTCTCGCCGGCCTGGCGCATGACGAGCTCGACCTCGGCGCGGGCCTTGGACACGACCTCCTCGATCCGGCCGGGGTGGATGCGCCCGTCGGCGATGAGCTTGGTCAGGGCCATGCGCGCGACCTCGCGGCGCACGGGATCGAACCCGCTGAGGACGACCGTTTCGGGGGTGTCGTCGATGATCAGGTCGACGCCGGTGGCCTGCTCGAGGGCCCGGATGTTGCGGCCCTTCGCGGCCGATGATCCGGCCCTTCATCTCGTCGCTCGGAAGGTGGACGACGCTGACCGTGTGCTCGGCGGTGTGGTCGGCGGCCACGCGCTGCATCGCCGTGATGACGATGTCGCGGGCCTTCTCGTCCGCCTCGTCGCGGGCCTTGCGCTCGATCGCGCGGGCCAGCTTCACCGCGTCGTGCTCGGCCTCCTCGCGCACGGCCTCGAGCAGGAGCCCCTTGGCATCGTCCGCTGACAGACCCGAGACGCGCTCGAGGGCGACGACCTGTTCCTGGGTGGCCCGGGCGAGATCCTCGCGCGCACGATCGACCTCGCGCTCGCGCTCGAGCAGCTTGCCGGCACGCTCCTCGAGCATGTCGGAGCGCTGGTCGAGCTGTTCGTCCCGCTGGAGCAGCCGCCGTTCGAGCGCGGCGAGCTCCCCGCGGCGTGCCCGTGCCTCGTCCTCGGCCTCGCGCTGGAGGCGCAGCTTCTCGTCCTTGGCCTCGAGGATCAGTTCCTTCTGGCGGGCCCGTGCCTCGGCTTCGATGCGGCGGCCTTCGGCCGCTGCGGCCTTCATCGACTGCGACGCCCAGACGCTGCGCAGGAGAACGCCGAGTACGGCTCCGCCGGCGGCGGCCACGAGGGCCACCACCACGACGACCTGGATCTCCATCTGACTCCTCCCATCCGGCCCGCGATTGTGGCGGCCGGACGCTTCTATTCGGTTGTGACGGCGGGGTCACCGGCGCAGGACGTCGGAGGCGACGCGTAATCCTGGCCGTGGGCGTGACCGACGCCGTGGTCGGGTGGTTCTGCGCACCGATGACGCGGTGCGTGAGCGTTCTGCGGCGTAGCGTACGGCCGCTCCTCCCGGAGGGTCAAACGAGGGGTTGCCGGATCGCAACGGTGTCGCAACCGAACGGTGTCTTGGCATACTCATGTCGGCCGGTGCCGACGGAGGGAGGTGTACCGATGGAACTTCCGAGATCGATCGATACCGTGGTCGTCGGTGCCGGCCAGGCCGGGCTGATCATGAGCCGCCTGCTCACCGCGGCCGGCCGGGAACACGTCGTGCTCGAGCGACGCGAGTCGCTGGGCGGCGGCTGGCAGGACCGCTGGGACGCGTTCCAGCTCGTGTCGCCGAACTTCATCGCGAGCCTGCCCGGACTACCCGTACGACGGCCCCGAGCCGGACGGCTACATGACCAGGGACGAGATGGTCGGGCGGATCCGCGCGTATGCGGACGTCGTCGAGGCGCCCGTCGTGGCCGGCACCGAGGTCCGCGTGCTTTCACAGGACGGGCGGCGGGTCGGCGGTTGCACCTCGAGACGTCCCGCGGCCCGATCGACGCGGATTCGGTGATCTCCGCCACCGGCGCCTTCCACGTCCCGCGGATCCCGAAGGCCGCCGACGGATTTCCTGCGTCGATCCTCCAGCTCCATTCGCATGACTACCGGAACCCCGATCAACTGCCGCCCGGCGGGGTGCTGATCGTGGGATCGGGCCAGACCGGCGTGCAGCTTGCCGAGGAGTTGCAGCGGGCCGGCCGGGAGGTCGTGTTGTCGACCGGGCGCTGCTGGCGTATCCCGCGGCGCTACCGCGGCTACGACTGTTTCTGGTGGATCCGCCAGATCATCGATCGCGGCGCCGAGTACGACACGTTCTTCCCGACGGTTGGCCAGCTGCCCACGCCCGCGGCGAAGTTCGCGTGCAACGCGCACGTGTCGGGCCACGACGGCGGCCACGACACGAACCTGCGCCAGATGGGGCTGGACGGGATTCGCCTGGCCGGCCGATTTGCCGGCACGGACGGCCGCGTCGCACATTTCGAGCCGGACCTCGCCGCCAACCTGCAGTTCGCCGACGAGTTCTTCGACGAGAAGATCCGACCGCTCATGGACACGTACGCCGAGCGTGCCGCGATCGCAACGGAGCCGGACGACCGGGCCTGGCCGCAGTTCGACCCGCCGGAGCTGACCGAGCTCGACCTGGCTGCGGCCGGGATCTCGACGGTGCTGTGGACGACCGGCTACACGCCGGACTATGGCTGGCTGAAGTTGCCGATCCTCGACGAGTTCGGCGTGCCACGCCACGTGCGCGGCGTCAGCGATGTCCCGGGCCTCCTGTTCCTCGGGATGCTGTTCCAGCACGACAACGGGTCGGCGAACCTGGCCGGCGTCGCACCGTGACGCGGAGTACCTCGCCGCGCAGATGTGATTCGGGCCCCCAGGGCCGGATTCCGGCGCCGTCGTATGCCTCCCAGGTCTGTTCCGCGACAAGCGACGGCGGAAGAGCTGCCAAACGGGCCCTTATGGCGCGCGATATGCCCCCGGGGCATCGGGCGGACGATAGAGGTGCCTGAACCAGCTGGAATAGCTCCGCATAGCCCTGCCAGGAATATCCCGGCTGGATAGAGAGAGGACGGCGCCGGGGTTCGGCGCCGTCCTCGTCTTCGGGCTGGTGATCGTGCGGGCTAGTTCGGCTTGCCGTGACCCTGGGACTTCGCAGCCTTGGCCGCGGCACGCTCGGCGGCGCGCTCAGCCTTGCGGACGTCGCGTGCTGCCTTCTGCTCCGCCTTCTTGGCGTCGCGCTCAGCCTTCGCGGCTGCTCGTTCGGCCTTGGCGGCCTCGTGGTCCTTCTTGGCCGCCTCGCTCACCGCACCGCCGTGGTTGCAGTTCTTGCCGCCGGTGGCCTCCGAGCCGGCCACCCAGGAGACCCAGGCGCCGTGGCTGTTGGGAGCCGTTGGGTCGAGCGGCGTCTCGGGCTCAGGGGCTGCGACCTCTTCGCAGGCTGCTTCGTCGGCCGCCTCGGCGTCGTCGGTCTCATCTTCGGTCGTCTCGTCGTCGGCCTTGGCAACCTGGCTCACGTAGCCGCCGTGGTTGCAGTTCGCGCCGCCGGTCCAGCCGCTCCGGGCGGCCTCGGTCACCGAGATCGTGCCGTCGCCGTTCAGGTCGGCCGCCTCGAACGCGGCCGTCGCCGCTTCGGTGTTCTCGAGGGCAGCTTCCTGGCAGTCGTCGTCGACGCCGTCGCCGTCGATGTCCTCGAACGTGGCCGTCGTGTCCGTGACGAGCGGGGCGCCCATGACGCTGCCGCTGAACGCGAGCACGAGCACCAGGGCGCCGCTTCCGGCCAGCCAGCCGGAACGCAGTCGATTCACCATCGATCCGCTTCTCCTGTCCCCGGAGTTCGCTTGATATCCGGGCAAACGCCCGGGCGGGATGAGTCCCGGAGCGAGTATCGGGAGGGCAGCCCGATGCGCTGAGCCTGACGATCGTCCGGGTCGTCCGTGGGCCGCGGCCTCGAGCCGGTTCGGATCCGGTGCGGTTCGCTGGGGTCAGCGGTGGTCCCGGGCGGTGCCGGGCATCAACGGCTTTCTGACTCGACGACCCGTGCCGCGACCTCGCGGCACACGTCGGGATCGAAACCGTTGCGGGCCAGCAGCGCATAGGCCCGCGCCCGGCGCTGCCGAGGATCGGCCACGCGTGCCAGGGATCGTTGGTGGCGTTCGATGAGGCGCTCGGCGGCGTCCCGATCCGGCTCGCCCTCGTCTCCCTCGCGGCGCTCGTCCAGGACGGCGTCGATCGTGGCGCGATCGATACCCTTCAGCCGGAGCTCCTCGCGGATCGCTCGCTCCCCGCGCGGCCGTGCCCGGTCGCGGGACTCCACCCACGAGCGAGCAAACACCTCATCATCGAGGATCCCGAGCTCCAGCAGCCGTTCGATCGCACCGTCCACCAGCTCTGGTCGGTAGCCGGCGCTGCGCAGCCGGCGTCGGACCTCGGTCACCGACCGTTGCCGCGCCTCGAGGAAGCGGGCCGCGGCTTCCAGCACGACCTGCGGATCGTCGACCGCTGCCCGCCGCTGGCGCCGCTCCGCCACGGACTCGCGGCGGGCCGGGCGCATCAGAACGGCTTGGTGAGCATCAGGATGAGCACGATCGTGTTCGACCCGAGCTCGTACACGTGGGCGGCCCGAACGCTCGGATCCTTCCATGCGGCCGCGAGTTCCGGGGTCACCCGATCCTGCGCCTGTGCGTCACGCATCACCTCCTCGAAGACGCGGCCTCGCGGGAGGAAGACGAGAGGGACGAGTGGCAGGTTCGAGAGGAACAGAACCAGGGCGACGAACAGCCAGTCGACGCTGCCGCCCGTCAATGGACCGAGGGCGTTCCGGCCCTGCAGCCAGGCGGCCGCGATCCCGAAGAGCAGCACGAAATTCGCGGAGATGATCACGATCCGCTCAAAGGGACCTGCCGCCGCCGAAAGGAGCCGCATGTCGCGCAACTCGGTCGCGCGCTCGGCCATGCCAAGCACGATCCACCGCCCGACGAGGCCCGCCATGAACAGGAACCCGATCAGGGCGTGCGTGAGGACGATGATCCCAGGAAGGGACACGGCGCGGGCGGGCTACTCGGCTTCGGAGATCCCTTCGACCGGGATGGCCACCTCGTTCATCTGGGCGCGGATGCGCCCCTCGATGTCGGCGGCGATCGGCGGGTTCGACTTGAGGAACTCCTTGGAGGCCTCGCGACCCTGCCCGAGGCGCGTCTCCCCGAAGTTGAACCACGCACCGGTCTTGGACACGACGTCCATCGCAACGCCGACGTCGAGCAGCCCGCCCTCGCGGGAGACGCCCTCGCCGTACATCACGTCGAACTCGGCGACACGGAACGGGGCCGCCACCTTGTTCTTCACGACCTTGACCCGCACGCGGTTGCCGATCGACTCGGTGCCGGTCTTGATCGTCTCGACGCGCCGGATGTCGAGGCGGACGCTGGCGTAGAACTTGAGCGCACGGCCGCCGGGGGTCGTCTCCGGGTTGCCGAACATCACCCCGATCTTCTCGCGCAGCTGGTTCGTGAAGATCAGCGACGTGTTCGAACGCGACACCGCTCCGGTCAGCTTGCGCAGTGCCTGGCTCATGAGCCGGGCCTGGATGCCGACGAACGAGTCGCCCATCTCGCCCTCGATCTCGGCGCGCGGCACCAGCGCCGCGACGGAGTCGACGACGACGACATCGATGCCGCCGGAGCGGATGAGGGTCTCGGTGATCTCGAGCGCCTGCTCGCCGGTGTCGGGCTGGCTGACGAGCAGCTCGTCGACGTTGACGCCGCACGCACGGGCGTAACCCGGGTCGAGGGCGTGCTCGACATCGATGAACGCGGCCACGCCGCCTTTGCGCTGGGCCTCCGCAATGACGTGCTGGCAGACGGTCGTCTTGCCCGACGACTCGGGGCCGAAGATCTCGGTGATGCGGCCGCGCGGGATGCCGCCGACCCCGAGCGCGAGGTCCAGGGCGATCGAGCCGGTGGGAATCGAATCGACCTGCTGCCGCTCGTGCGAGCCGAGCTTCATGATCGCGCCGCGCCCGAACTGCTTCTCGATCGCGAGGATCGCGGCATCGACCGCCTTGCCTCGCTCGCCGTTCGCGCGCTCCGCGCTCCGCTCGTCGGTCATCGCCATGGTTCGGTCACTCCTGATCGCTCCGTGACGGGGCGACCGACGGATCCTGACCGACCCGTCGCAGACTCAGCCCTCGTCGGCCTGCTCTTCGTCCTCGACCGGCTTCGGCTTGCGGGGCTTCCGGATGACCTCGACCTGCATCGGAGGCTCCGTCATCGGTTGCACCTTGGGCAGGCCGGTCTTGTCCTTCGGCTTCTTCTTCGCTTCTCGATGCGGACGGTCTCGCGAGCCCATGTGTTCGCCTCCGCGTCGTTGTACAGGCTACCGATTGACCCTTCACGCGGACTTTACCGCGCCTGCACTGCCGCTCGACCGGCCCGCGCGCAAGCGCAATTCCGGCATCGAAGCGGGAAGAGTTCCGGCCCGGATCGCAGCTCGGATCCTGGCCATGAAGTCTAGGGTGAAGGTCAGGTTGTGACAAGTTGCGAGGCGGTACGCCAGCAGCTCGTCGGCGCGGAACAGATGGGCCAGGTAGGCGCGCGAGAAGCGCCGGCAGAGCTGGCACGGACAGTCGTCCTGGACGGGCGCCGGGTCGTCGAGGTGGCGCTGGTTGCGGATGTTCAGCCGGCCGCCCGGGATCCACAGCTGCCCATTCCGGGCGACCCTCGCCGGCAGCACCGAATCGAACAGGTCCACGCCCCGGTGAACGGCCTCGAGCAGGTCCGCCGGCGAGCCCAGCCCCATCAGGTAGCGCGGCCGCGGGTCGTCGGCCAGCAGCGGGACGGCGAGGTCGAGCGTTGCGTCGCGCTGCTCCGGGGTCTCGTCGCCGGCCAGCCCGCCGAGGCAGATGCCATCGAACGGGAGGCTCGCGATGAACCGGGTCGACTCCGCCCGAAGCTCCGGGTCCAGGCCGCCCTGGACGATCCCGAACAACGCCTGGTCTTCGCGCCGGTGGGCCGCGAGCGAGCGCTCGGCCCAGCGGTGGGTGCGGGCCGTGGCGTCGGCGACCACCTCGCGCGGCGACGACGGCACGACCGGCTGGTCGAAGGCCACCGCGACGTCGGAGCCGAGCGCCTCCTGCACGGCGATCGCATGCTCCGGCGTGAAGCGGTGGGTCGAGCCGTCGATGTGGCTGCGGAACGTCACGCCGTCCTCGTCGACGATCCGGAGGTCGCCGAGCGACACGACCTGGTACCCGCCCGAGTCGGTCAGGATCGGCCGGTCCCAGGCCATGAAGCGGTGCAGGCCGCCGAACCGCTCGATGCGCTCGTGACCCGGGCCGCAGGTACAGGTGGTACGTGTTGGCGAGAATGATCGTGGCGCCGGCCGCGGCGATCTCGTCCGGATCGAGCGCCTTGACCGTGGCGTTGGTGCCGACCGGCATGAACTGGGGCGTCTCGACGACCCCGTGCGTCAGCTCCAGCCGCCCGGTCCGCGCGCGGGTGGATCCGTCCGCGGGCTGCGGGACCTCAACCGTGAAGCGTGCGGCGCCGGGCATCAGCGGCGGTTCAGCAGGCCGAGCACGACCGACACGACGACCGACACCAGCAGCATCGAGCCGAGCGGGATGAAGATCGTGACGTTGTCGCGCTGGATCACGATGTCGCCCGGCAGGTGGCCGAGAATCGGGATGCGCCCGCCGGTCACGAACACCAGCCCGACGACCACGATGATCACGCCGACGACCACGAGCGCCCAGCCGAACGGGGCCGAACCCTCCATGGTCAGCTCGGCGACAGGTCGTCCCACAGGGGCGGCATCTCGGGTTCGGCTCGGCGCGGCGGCGGGATCTCGTAGCCCAGGCCGGCGAGGTGCTGGCGGGCGGCCTCGGTCGCGATGCGGCCCTGCGGCGTCCGGTCGAGGAACCCGAGGCGCAGCAGGAAGGGCTCGTAGACGTCCTCGATCGTCTCGACCTCCTCGGCGAGCACCGCGGCCAGCGCGGCAACCCCGACCGGGCCGGAGGCGAACTTCTGGATGATCGCGGCGAGGAGCTTGCGGTCGGTCGAGTCGAGGCCCTCGTCGTCGATCTCCATGCGGGTCATCGCCAGTCGCGCGGTCTCCTCGTCGACGTGGCCGTCGCCGTGGACCTCGGCGTAGTCGCGGACACGCTTGAGGAGGCGGTTGACGATCCGCGGCGTGCCTCGCCCGCGACGCGCGATCGCCACGGACGCCGCCGGCTCGATCCCGACGCCGAGGATCGACGCCGAGCGGTCGACGATCGAGGTCAGCTCGGGTTCGGTGTAGAAGTCGAGCCGGTAGCTGGCCCCGAAGCGGTCACGCAACGGCGAGCTGATTCGCCCCGCGCGCGTCGTGGCGCCGACGATCGTGAACGGCTTGAGGTTGAGCCGCAGGCTGCGCGCCGACGGGCCCTTGCCGATCATCACGTCGAGCGCGTAGTCCTCCATCGCCGGATAGAGGATCTCCTCGACGGCCTTGTTGAGGCGATGCATCTCGTCGATGAACAGGACGTCGCGCTCCTCGAGCGCGGTGAGCACCGCGGCGAGGTCGCCGGGCCGCTCCACGGCGGGCCCGCTCGTGTAGCGGACGTTCACCCCGAGGTCGCGCGCGATGATCGTCGCGAGGGTGGTCTTGCCGAGGCCGGGCGGGCCGTACAGGAGGATGTGATCCGCGGCCTCTCCCCTGCCCTTCGCCGCCTGGATCAGCACCGAGAGGTTGGCCTTGACCTCGCGCTGGCCGATGTATTCGTCGAGCGTGCGCGGCCGCAGCGAGCCTTCGATCGCGAGCTCGTTCTCGTCCACCGGGTCCGCCGCGAGGATGCGCGAGAGGTCGTCGGCCATCCCGTGGAGTCTAGCACGCGTGGCGCGTGTTTCGCACGTTTGTTCTACATGCTCGCCGCCGTTGCCGCGCTTGTGCCGCCCCACGGCAGCAGTGACGAATTAGGGCCATCGTCTGGCACGTTTCTGCCGTCGTGCGGCACGAACCGGCCCGATCAGGTCGTGCTGTGCCGCCCCACGGCAGCTCGGGCGCGTCGTTCGTCCCTGCTACCGCCCCACGGCAGGCCGTGCCGAAGTACCTCTCGATTGGTAGGAGATACGAGTAGGATGCCGCCATGCGCCTGTCCCGCCGCTCCGAGTACGGTCTTCGCGCCCTGACCGACCTCGTCCGCCACGACGGTTCGGGCCCGATCGCGCTCGCGACGCTGGCCGAGCGCAACCGGCTCCCGCCGAAGTTCCTCGAGCAGATCATGTCGACGCTCCGCCACGCGGGCATCGTGCGCACGACGCTCGGGGCGCACGGCGGCTACGCCCTCGGCGCGGACCCGGCGACGGTCTCGGTGGGGCGCATCATTCGCCTCCTCGACGGCGCCCTCGCCCCGGTCGGCTGCGTGAGCCTCCGCTACTACGAGCCGTGCTCCTGCCCTGACGAGGCGACCTGCACGCTGCGGGACGTGATGCTCGACGTGCGCGATGCGATGCTCGAGATCCTCGACAACGAGTCGCTCGCCAACCTCGCGGCCCGCCAGGGCCGGGACTCGATCGACCCGCGCGGCCGCCACGCCGACGCGCTCGCGGGGATGCGCCCGTAGGTCGCCACAGGCTTCGTCCCCGTCCAGCCGATTCCGGCACAAGGGCCATCAACTTTGAAGGCCAACCACGCATCGCAGACCCATACCCTACGAAGGCGTCGGACGCGACCGTCGCCACGTTGCGGATGAGGGGCGTGGAGACCGAGCTAGTGATTCGGGCCCAGCGCGGCGATCGGGCGGCCTTCGGGTTGCTCGCCGCCGAGATCGCGACGCGCTTCCTCGCCGTCTCCCGCAGGATTCTGCGGGACCTCGATCTCGCCGAGGATGCGAGCCAGCAGGCGCTGGTCGCGATCTGGCGGGATCTGCCACAGCTCCGCGACCCGGCGCGCTTTGACGCCTGGTCGTACCGGCTCCTCGTTCGCGCCTGCTACTCGGAGGGCCGACGGGCCCGCCAGTGGTCGCCGAACATCCGGGTCCTGCCGGCTGACGAGCCGGCGGCGTCCGGCGGACTCGATGCGGTCATTTACCGGGACCAGCTCGAGACGTGCGATCCACCGCCTGTCGGTGGACCACCGGACCGTGCTCGTCCTGCACCACTACGCCGACATCCCGGTCGACCGGGTGGCCCAGATCCTGGAGATCCCGGTCGGCACGGTCTACTCTCGACTCCATCACGCGATGCGCGCCATGCGGGCGGCACTCGATGCCGACGAGCGCCTGGCAGCGACGGGAGGCTTCCCGATGACCACCGAACACGATCCCCGCACGCGCATCGTCCTGTCGTGGCTTCACGAGGACGCCCACGAGAACGCCGAGCGCTACTCCTGCGCGCCCTCGACGAGGTGGACACGACGCCACAGCGCCGGTCCTGGTGGCCGGCGCGGAGGTTCCCCACCATGAACACCTTTGCCAAGCTGGCGATCGCCGCCGCGGCCGTGCTCGTCGTCGCGGTCGCCGGCCTCCAGCTCGTTCCGCGCACCAGCACGCCGGGTGCGCAAGCCACCGCGACGCCACCGCCTCCGCGGCCACCGCTGCTCGCCCGAGGCGAGTTCGTGACCGCCCGCGGCAGGGTCTCACTCGCGGCGATCGCAGAAGGCTCCAGCGTGACGGGGCGCATGTTCGTGTCGGAAGAAGGGGGCGACGCTTCCTACGACGTCGATCTCCAGTGCACTCGGACGACCGAGGACGGCCTGATCATGATCGGCGGCGTCACGACGGAGACGAACGGTCTGGGGTCCGTGCTTTCGCCTGTGGGCACGTGGGCCGGGATCGTCCTCAAGCGCGGCTCGCCCGTGGAGGCAGATCTCTGGGCCCAGAGGGGAGGACCGACGTCGCGGGCGGCCAGCCTGCCTGGCGTTTCTCGACGAGGAGTTGATGTTGCAGCGCAGCACGGGCGGGGATCTTGAGCCGATCGAGGGATTCGTCGAGCTTGGAGAATCCGGGTCCGGCGGAGCGAACGCCATGCCATTGCCTGGCGCGGCGCTGGTCGCCCGAGGCAACTTCGTGATGACCGGAGACGGCCGTGCGTTCGAACTCGAGGCGACTGGTGAAGGATCCAGCGTGACGGGGCGCTTGACCGGGTCGGATGGATCCGCCGTCGATCTCCAGTGCACTCGGACGACCGAGGACGGCCTGATCATGATCGGCGGTTACATCACGGACGGGGCGGGTGGGGGGCAAGAGGGCACCCTGGCCGCGATCGTCCTCAAGCGCGGATCGCCCGTGCGGGCGACCATCTGGTCCCAGAGGGGAGGACCCACGTCGATGTCGGCCAGCTGCCTGGCGTTTCTCGACGATCAGCTTGAGGAGCAGACGATGGACGGTGACCTTGAGCTCATTGCCCCGATCGAGGGAACCGTCGAGCTTGGTCCGTAGCGTCGACCAGTCGGTGATGCCCCACGTACGCCCGAGCGATCGCCGCGGCCGGCCGACCCTGACGGGCTGCCGGCCGCGGCACCGTCCTACTCCCGGACCAGGCTCCGCAGCGCCGCCTTGACGCGGTCCTCGAGGGACGAGCCGACACCCGCCTCGGCGATTGCCGCCCGCGACGCGACGCGGGCCTCCGACAGCGAGTAGCCGAGCGCCTGCAGCGCCGCCACGACCTCGCCCTCGCCGGCCTCGCCCCCGCAACGGCCCCGACCGACACCGCGACCCCGGCCGCGGTCACCTTCTCCTTGAGCTCGAAGATGATCCGCTCGGCCAGCTTCTTGCCGATCCCCGGGATCGACACGAGCACCGCCTGGTCCTGGGCCATGATCGCGAGCTGCAGGTCGGGCGTCGGCTTCGAACCGACGATCGCCAGCGCGACCTTCGGGCCGACCCCGTTCACCGTCAGCAGCAGGTTGAAGAACCCGAGCTCCTCGGCCGTTCGGAAGCCGTACAGCGCCTGCTGATCCTCGCGAACCAGGTGGTACGTGTGCAGCTTCAGCCGCGAACCCGGCTGCGCCGACGACAGCACCGCGGGCGCCGCGAACACCCGGTAGCCGAGCCCGCCAACCTCGATCACGACCGAATCGAGCGTGACCGCGCCGACGGTCCCCTCTACCGAAGCAAGCATGGGACCCCGGTCAGGAGGCGGTCCGCCGCGCCCCACGCTCCGTGGCGAGGGCTTCGCTGACCGCGCGGTCGTAGGCCGACTGACCTCGCGTGATCGGCGCCACCGCCGCGCGATCGACGACGGTGGAACGCCGTGCCTCGACCCCGGGCGCCACGTTGGCGGCCCAGATCGCGACGGCCAGCGCATCCGCCGCGTCGTCGGGAGTCGGAACCCGCTCCATTCCGAGCACGAGTTGGACCATCCGCCCGACCTGCTCCTTGTCGGCCCGCCCGTCGCCCGACACCGCGAGCTTGACCTCGCTCGGCGTGGCCTCGCGCACGGGCACCCCGGCACGTGCGGCGGCCACCAGCACGACGCCACGCGCCTGCCCCACCGCGAACGCCGTCTGCACGTTGCGCGAGAAGAAGAGCCGCTCGACGGCCATCAGGCTCGGCCGGTGGAGGTCGAGCAGTTCGGCCAGATAGTCCTGGATCGCAAGCAGCCGATCGGGCAAGGGAACATCGGGGCTCGTGGTGAAGCAACCGTGGTCGACGGCGCGCAGCTTCCCGCCGGTCCGATCGACGATCCCGTAACCGAGCGAAGCGGTCCCCGGGTCGATCCCGAGGACGATCACCCGGCGACCTCGGCGAAGACGTCCTCGGGGATGTCGAAGTTCGCGGTCACCCGCTGGACGTCGTCGAGGTCCTCGAGCTGCTCGACGAGCCGGAGCGCCTGGCGCGCCTTGGTCGAATCCAGTTCGACGGTCTGCTTCGCGATCATCGTCGACTCGGCCGAGTCGATCCCGATGCCGGCCGCCTCGAGCGCCTGGCGGACCCGTTCGAGGTCCGCGGGCGAGGTGAAGATCTCGATCGCCGCGGGATCGTCGGTGTCGACGTCCTCGGCGCCCGCGTCGATCGCGGCGAGCGCCACCTCGTCCGCGTCCTGGCCGTTCTGGCGCGATCGCGATCAGGCCGCGCGGCTCGAACTGCCAGGCGACAGCGCCGCTCCCGGCGAGCTGGCCACCCGCCTTCGTGAAGATCGAGCGGACATCGGCCGCGGTCCGGTTGCGGTTGTCGGTCGCCGCCTCGACCAGCACCGCGACACCGCCCGGGCCGTAGCCCTCGTAGACGATCTCCTCGAACTGCTCGGCATCGCCGCCGCCGGTGGCCTTCTCGATCGTCCGCTTGATGTTGTCCGCGGGCATGTTGACCGCGCGCGCCTTCTCGATCGCGAGCCGGAGCCGGTAGTTGGCGTCAGGGTCGCCGCCGCCCTGCCGCGCCGCGACGCTGATCTCGCGCGCGACCTTGGTGAAGAGGGCCCCTCGCTTGGCGTCGTTCGCGCCCTTCTGGCGCTTGATCGTGGACCACTTGGAATGACCTGACATCGCGGGCCGGAGTATAGCGGACTAGAATGGCCGGACCCCGAGCCTCAGCCGTGCTTCGACGTCCCGAATGGCTTCCGCTGCAGTCCGAAGGACCGACGAACCCATGACGATGAAGAGTGTCGACCTCCCCCACCTCCGAAGCGTCGTCCTGGCCGGCCACGCCGGTTCCGGCAAGACGACGCTGGCCGAGCAGCTGCTCTTCCGGGCCGGGGCGATCGCCCGGCTCGGTCGCGTCGACGACGGGTCGGCCCACCTCGACTTCGAGCCCGAGGAGCAGAAGCGCCGAGCTTCGCTGAGCCTGGCGGTCGGCACGTTCGAATCCGACGGGACGCGCATCTCGCTCCTCGACACGCCGGGCTATCCCGACTTCGTGGCCGAAGTCGTCGAAGGCTTTGCGGCCGCCGACGGCGCCATCTTCGTCGTGGATGCGTCCGGCGGCGTGGAGGCCGGCCTCGAGCAGTCGGTCGCCACGGCGCGCGCCACAAACACGGCGGCCTGCTTCTTCATCAACAAGTCCGACCGCGAGAACGCCAACCCGACGGAGGCGCTCGACGCGCTGCGGGCGACGTTCGGGACCAAGATCGCGCCGCTCAACCTGGCGATCGGCGCGGCGGAGACCTTCGAGGGATACGTCGACCTCGTCCACCGCAAGGCGTGGAAGCTCGACGGTTCGAAGGAGGTCGAGATCCCGATCCCCGACGAGCTCGCCGGAGAGGTGGCAACGCGCCGCGACCAGCTCCTCGAAGCTGCCGCCGAAGCCGATGACGACGTGCTGACCAAGTACCTCGAGGGCGAGGAGGTCGAGGACGCCGAGCTCGAGGCATGCCTCCGCAAGGGCGTCAAGGAATCGGTCCTGGCGCCGGTCCTCGTCGGGTCCGCGGCCAAGGGGATCGGCCTGCAGGCGCTGCTCGACGCGATCGTCCGCTACCTCCCCTCCCCGGCCGACGAGCCACCGGTCGAGGTGCGCGACAAGAGCGGCGAGACGGTGGGCATCGAGGCCGACGAGAACGGCCCGCTGCTGGTCCGCGTGTTCAAGACGACCGCGGACCCGTTCGTCGGGCGGCTCACGTACCTGCGCGTGCTGTCCGGCACGCTCCATTCGCAGGCGCACGTCTGGAACACGACGCGCAACGCCGACGAGCGGATCGGCCAGTTGCTGCTCCTCCACGGCAAGGAGCAGGAGGCGATCGGCGAGCTCAAGGCCGGCGAGATCGGCGCGGTCGCCAAGCTGTCCGAGACCGAGACGGGCGACACGCTGGCCACCAAGGACAAGCAGTACCTGCTGCCCGAGCTCGAGTTTCCCGAACCGACGCTCGTGGTCGCCATCGAGCCGCAGACCAAGGCCGACCTCGACAAGATGGGCCCCGCGCTGCAGCGGATGCTCGAAGAGGAGCCGACGGTCCACCTCGAGCGGAGCGACGTCGGCGAGCAGCTGCTGCGCACGATCGGCGAGGCGCAGACCGCGGTCATCATCGAGCGCCTGAAGCGCAAGTTCGGCTCGGCGATCGTGACCCACTCGCCGAAGGTCCCCTACAAGGAGACGATCCGCGGCACGACCAAGGCCCACGGCCGCTACAAGAAGCAGACCGGTGGCCACGGCATGTTCGGCGACGTGTGGATCGAGCTCGAACCGAACCCGGGCGGTGGCGTCGAGTTTGCCGAAAAGGTCGTCGGCGGCTCGGTCCCGCGCCAGTTCTTCCCGGGCGTCGAGAAGGGCATCCGCGAGACCGCGGCCGAGGGCGTCGTGGCCGGCTACCCGCTGTCCGACTTCAAGGCGACGCTGTATGACGGCTCGTTCCACAACGTCGACTCGAACGAGCTGTCGTTCAAGATCGCCGCGTCGATGGCGCTCAAGGAGGCCGTCCACAACGCCAGCCCGGCCCTCATGGAGCCGATCATGGACGTCCGGATCCGGATCCCGGAGGCGTTCATGGGCGAGGTCAACCGCGACCTCAACGGCCGGCGCGGCCGCCTGCTGGGGATGGACACCGACGCCGGGCTGCAGGTCATCTCGGCCCACGTCCCGCAGGCAGAGCTGTTCAGCTACGCGACGGAGCTGCGGTCACTCACCGGCGGGCGCGGCACGTTCAGCGCCACGCTCGACCACTACGAGGACGTTCCGTCGCATCTCGCCGAGCGGATCATCCAGGAACACAGAAAAGAGCTCGAGACCAACAGCCACTGACTCGCCCGTCGTCCGCCGGCCACCGGGACCGGCGGCTTGGCCGAAAATGGCCGCCCCGGCGGCTCGTGCGCGCCCCGCTCCGGGTCAGCCTGATTCCGCGGCCGACAGCGCGTCCTGCAGCGAGAGCTGGCCCTCGTAGAGCGCCCTGCCGATGATGACTCCCGCGCAGCCGATGGCGCGGACCAATGCGACGTCCTTCCTCGACGTGATCCCGGCGGAGGCGATGATCCGACCCCTGCCGAGCGCAACCGCGCGACCGAACAGGTCGAGGTCCGGGCCCTGCAGCAGGCCATCGCGGTCGATCGCGGTGACCTCGAACGTCGTGACTCCCCGGTCGGCAAGCAGCGCGATGGCGTCCAATGCATCTTGGCCGGGCGCGGACGCGACCCAGCCGCTGCCGACGGCCTGACCATCACGGACATCAATCGCGACTGCCACTCGTTCGGGCCCGTGCTCTTTGACCAGGGCGCCGGCAAACGCGGGGTCGCGGAGGGCAGCCGTGCCCACAACCACACGCGCGGCTCCTGACGCGAGAACGGCTCGCACGGCGTCGGCCGTCCTGAGGCCGCCCGCAGCCTCGACGCGGACCTCCCCACCGACGGCCGCCGCAATGCCTCCAATGAGCGAGGTGTGGGCCGGTGTTCCGGACCGCGCCCCGTCCAGGTCCACGACATGGAGCCACGCCGCCCCGTTTGCCGCAAACCCGACCGCCACTGCCACCGGGTCGTCACTGAACGCGGTCTCCTGATCGAAGTCGCCCCGCCGCAGACGGACCACTCGACCTCCGCGCAAGTCGATCGCCGGCAAGAGTTCGAAGGGGCTTGTCATCTGTCGTTCTACCATGTTAGCGTTTTAGCATGCTAATACGTTAGCATGCCACCAGAGAACGCGGAGGCGAGCGAGCGACACCGATGGCCGACGACTGGAGAACCCCGGAAGCGGAGGCACTCTTCGAATCGATTCTGCGCCTCGACACGGTTGAGGAGGCAGAGCGCTTCTTCCGCGACCTCTGCACCCTGAACGAGCTGCGCGACATGGCCCAGCGCTGGGCAGTGGTCCGGCTGCTCGACCAGGGCATGCACTACGCGGAGATCTCCCGAACGACCGGAGCCAGCACCGCGACGATCACGCGGATCGCCTCCTGGCTGCATCACGGGGAGGGCGGGTACCAGCGGGCGCTCGAGCGCCTCAAGGCCGAACAGCCGGACGGTCGCCCCTACCCCACCGCCGTCGAACGATGAGAGACCGCCTCCGGCTCGCCATCCCGAACAAGGGACGGCTGGTCGAACCGACCCTCCGCCTCCTGCACGATGCCGGACTCGTGTTCGACGAGCACGACCGCAGCCTCGTCGCGCGAGTGCAGAACTACGACCTCGACGTCCTCTTCGTGCGCACGAACGACGTCATCGAGTTTGTCGGAGACGGCGTGGCCGATCTTGGGATCACCGGTATCGACCTGCTGACCGAGACGAGCGCCGAGCTGCCACGCATCCGCGACCTCGGCTACGGGCGGTGTCGCCTCGCGGCCGCCGTCCCGAACGACTCGCCCTACCAGGCCATCGAGGACCTGGCCGGCCTGCGGGTCGCGACCGCCCACCCGAACACCGCGCGTCGGTTCTTCGAGTCGCGCTCGATCCCGGTCGATGTCATCCCGATTTCCGGCGCGGTCGAAGTCGCTCCTCGTCTCGGGTTGGCCGAGGCGATCGTCGACCTCGTCTCGACCGGCTCAACGATGGTCATGAACGGCCTCCGCCCGATCGGCGACGTGCTGAGCTCCGAGGCAGTGCTCGTCGCCAACCCGGCTGCCCATCGCGACCGCGCCGCCGCGCTGACCGCCATCGACACGATGCTCACCGCGGTCATCGCCGCGCGCGGCCAGAAATACCTGCTGATGAACGCCCCGGCGGCGAAGCTCGCCGAGCTCGAAGCGCTCCTGCCGGGCCTCGAGTCGCCGTCCGTCATCCCGCTCGCGCACGAGGGGATGATCGCGATCCACTCGGTGGTCGCCTCGGACGAGGTGTGGGGCCTCCTGCCGCGGCTCAAGGCCGCTGGCGCATCGGGCATCCTCGTGCTGCCGATCGAGAAGATCGTCCCGTGAGCCCCACCGACGCGCCGGTCGAGCTCCGCCTTCGCCGCCTGATCCTGGGCGCGACCGACCGCCGCCAGCCTCGCCGAACGCGCTGCCCTGATCCGACGCGGCGCCGTGCCCGATCCCAGCAGTTCGCGAGAGCGCACGTGCCACCCTCGCCAGCATCCGCGAAGGCGGCGACGACGCGCTTCGAGAAGCCAACGAGCGCTTCGGCGGTGGCCGGCCCGACGGCCGCCTCCTCCTGGACCGCAGCGAGCTCCGCGCGGCACGGGACGCCCTCGAGCCTCGGGTCCGACGCGCGCTCGACCAGGCGATCGACCACGTCCGCCGGTTCGCGGAGCCCCAGCGCCCGCGGAGCACCCGCACGCGGATCGCACCCGGGATCGACCTCGAACGCCGCTGGGCGCCGCTCGCCAGCGTCGGCTGCTACGTCCCCGGCGGCTCGGCGCCCTATCCGTCGTCACTGGTGATGACCGTCGTCCCGGCGCAGGTCGCGGGCGTGGAGCGGATCGTCGTCGCCTCCCCGGCCGACCGCGCGGGCGCCAACCACCCGGTCCTGCTGGGGGCTGCGGGCCTGCTCGAGGTCGACGCATTCGTCGTCGCCGGTGGCGCGCAGGCGATCGGGGCGCTGGCGTATGGCCTGCCGGCGGCGGGTCTCGAACCGGTGGACCGCATCGTCGGCCCGGGCAACGCCTGGGTGACCGCCGCGAAGATCGAGGTCTGCGGCGAGGTCGGCATCGACCTGCCCGCCGGCCCGTCGGAGGGCATGGTCCTCGCCGCGCCACCCGCGGATCCCGGTCGCGTCGCGGCCGACCTCATCACCCAGGCCGAGCACGGTCCGGACTCGCCGGCCATCCTCGTGACGACCGACGCAGCCTTCGCCGACGCGGTCGAGGCCGAGGTCCAGGCACGGCTTGCGACCGCGTCACGCCGCGACATCCTCGAAGCCGCCCTTGCCGCGCACGGTCGCATCGCGCTCGCGCCAGATCTCGATACCGCGATCGACTTCGTCAACGCGTACGGACCCGAGCACCTGTCGGTGGACGTCGAACCGCTCGAACCGACCGTCGCGCGACTGCGCAACGCGGGCTCCCTGTTCGTCGGGCCGTGGGCGCCCGAATTGGCCGGCGACTACGCAACGGGTGCCAACCACGTGCTCCCGACCGGCGGCCTGGCACGGTCATCGGGCGGGCTGGGGGTCGAGGCGTACGGCAAGTTCGTGCAGGTCCAGCGCATCGACCGCGAAGGGCTCGCGACCATCCGCGACACGATCTCGACGCTGGCCGAGGCCGAGGGACTGCTCGCCCACCGGGACGCCGTCCTCGCGCGCTTCGAAGGCGACCCGGAGCCGGATCGATGAGCCCGACGCCGGTCACCTTCACGTCCCCGGTCATGCCCACCGCTTACGCCTGGGAGGCAACGAACGAGCAGGTCGCCGAACGCTACGGCGTGCCGATCGACTCGATCGTCCGCTTCGACCTCAACACCTCCCCCACCCCGCCGGACCTCGTCGATCGCCTGCTGGCCGCGGGCCAGTTCGACACCCCGCTGTCGGAGTACCCGCCGTCGGACTACCGCCGGCTCACCGAGGCGGCAGCCGCCCGCTACGGCGTCGGCACCGACGAGCTGCTGGTAGGCGCCGGGGCGGACGAGATCCTCGACCTCGTTGCGAAGGCGTTCCTCGTCGAGGGGGCCCGGGCCGTGCTGCCGGCACCAACCTATGCGATGTACCGGGTGCTCACCGAGCAGCGCGGCGCGGAGGTCGTCACCGTCCCGCGGCGACCACCCGCCGAGGACTGGGCGCTCGACGTCGGCGCCGTCCGCGCCGCCGCGCGCGGGAGCAGCGTCGTCTGGCTGTGCAGCCCCAACAACCCGACCGGCCTGGCCGAACCCGACGGCACTGATTGAAGCGCTCCTCGACGGTCTCGCCGCGGACTCCCCCGAACCGCCGTTCGTCGTCCTCGACGAGGCCTACGCGGAGTTCGTCGGGACGTCGCTGCTGCCGCTCCGCGAGGCGTATCCGCGGCTCATCGTCGTGCGCACGGCCAGCAAGGCCTATGCCCTCGCGGGGCTGCGCGTCGGGTTCGCCATCGCCGATGCAGAGGTCATCGCCCGGATGAACCCGTACCGCCCGCCCGGGTCGGTGTCGACGGTCTCGGTGACGATCGTGACCGAAGCGCTGCTCGATCCCTCGATCCTCGAGGGCAACCTCGCCCGCGTCGAGACCGAGCGCAGCCGCCTGGCCGACGGGCTGACCGCGGCCGGCTGGTCGGTCGGGCCGAGCGTGACGAACTTCCTGCTGGTCGACTTCGGTTCGCCGGAACGTGCCGCCGCCACGGCCGAGGGCCTCCTCACCCGCGGCCTCGTGCCACGCACGTTCGGCATGGGGCACGTCCTCGCGTCGTACCTGCGCCTCACCGTCCGCGACCGTCACGAGAACGACCGGCTCATCGAGGCCGCCCGCCAGCTCAGCTCGGAGATCCAGGCATGACGACCCCGCTCGGCACCCTCGACGTCACCGATCGCGGCACGCGCCGGGTCAGCGTCAGCCGCCGCACGCGCGAGACCGAGATCGACGTCTCCCTCGATCTCGACGGCTCGGGCCGCGCGCAGATCTCGACGGGTGTGGGCTTCTACGACCACCTCCTCACGTCGCTCGCGCACCACGGCCTGTTCGACGTCGAGATCCGGGCGACCGGCGACCTCGAGGTCGACGAGCACCACACGGTCGAAGACGTCGCGCTCGTCCTGGGATCGGCGTTCGCGGAGGCGCTCGGCGATCGGGCCGGGATTCGCCGCTTCGGCGAGGCATCGGTGCCGATGGACGAATCGCTCGCGAGCGCAGTGATCGACGTCGGTGGTCGGCCATACGCGGTCATCGACCTGCCGTTCCGCGGCGAGCGCGTCGGCGGCCTGCCGCTCCAGCTCGTCGAGCACGCGCTCGAGGCGTTCGCGCGGACGGCCGGCGCGACGCTCCATCTCCGCGGCACCGGCCGCAACGACCACCACCTTGCCGAGGCCGCGTTCAAGGCCCTCGCCCGGGCGCTGCGGGTAGCGTGCGAGACCGGATCCGCGCCGAGACGGCGTCGCCTCGACGAAGGGCTCGCTCGGATGAACGACGCGCGGCCCCGGATCGCGGTCGTCGACTACGGCGCCGGCAACCTCGTGAGCATCGAGCAGGGCCTGACGGCCTCCGGTGCCGAGGTGAGTCGTCGCCCGCGACCCCGACGCCCTCGCTGGGGCGGACGCGATCGTCGTCCCGGGCGTGGGGGCGGCCGCGCCTGCGATGGACCGCCTCCGCGACGCCGGCTTCGTCGACCCGATCGTCGGCTGGATCGCGGCGGACAAGCCGTTCCTCGGCGTGTGCCTCGGGCTGCAGCTGCTGTTCGAGGGGAGCGACGAGGACGGCGCCGAGACGTTCGGCGTGCTGCCCGGCCGCACGCGAAGGCTCGAGGACGCCCCGACGCTGCCGCACATCGGCTGGAACCAGGTCGTCCGGCGGCGCGACCACCCGCTCTTCGACGGGATCGCCGACGGGGCCGACTTCTACTTCGTCCATTCGTATGCCGGTGCGCCGGCGGAGACAGCCGACGACGTGATCCTGGCCGAGACCGAGCACGGCACGCGCTTCGTTTCGGCGGTCGCCCGCGGCAACCTGCTCGGCGTCCAGTTCCACCCCGAGCGAAGCGGCGACGACGGCCTGCGCCTGCTGGCGAACTTCGTGTCGCTGGTGCGGGCGGGCGGGCGTGCCCCGGCGGGCGTGGCGTCCTGATGCTCCGTCGCCGGGTCATCCCCTGCCTTGACGTCGCCGATGGCCGCGTCGTGAAGGGCACCCGCTTCGTCGACCTCGTCGACGAGGGCGATCCGCCCGAGCTCGCAGAACGCTACGCGCGCGAGGGCGCCGACGAGCTCGTGTTCCTCGACATCACCGCAGCGCCCGAACGGCGCGGCACGCTGCTCGACGTCGTCGAGCGGACGGCGCGCCGGGCGTTCATCCCGCTGACCGTCGGTGGCGGCGTGCGGACCGTCGACGAGATGCGCGACGTGCTGCGGGCGGGTGCCGACAAGGTCTCCCTCAACACCGCCGCGGTCGCCGAGCCCGAACTGGTCACCGCATGCGCGCGACGGTTCGGATCGCAGGCGGTGGTCGTCGCGATCGATGCGCTTCGCGCCGGGCCGAGCTGGAGGGTCTACGTCAAGGGCGGCCGCGAGGCGACGCCGCTCGATGCCGTCGAGTGGGCGCAGCGCGCAGTCGAGCTCGGGGCCGGCGAGCTGCTGGTCACCTCGATCGATCGTGACGGGACCGGCCTCGGCTTCGACACCGAGCTGCTCCGCGCGATCACCGATCGCGTTTCGGTGCCGGTCATCGCGTCTGGTGGCGCTGCCGGGCCGGCCGACTTCGTCGCCGCGGTCCGCGACGGCGGTGCGGACGCCGTGCTTGCCGCTTCGATCTTCCACCGCAGCATCCATTCGATCGCGTCGGTCAAGGCCGCGATGGCCGGTGCCGGGTTGCCGGTCCGGGCCACGACCGGCGTCGCCGCGTGACGGTCGATCCGCAGTACGGCGACGACGGGCTCGTCCCGGCGATCGTCCAGGACGCCGCCGACGGGCGCGTGCTGATGCTTGCCTGGATGGACGAGGAGGCGCTGAACGCGACCGTCGCGACCGGCGAGGTCCACTTCCACTCGCGGTCGCGCAACTCGCTGTGGCGAAAAGGCGAGACGAGCGGCAACGTGCTCCGCCTCGTCGACATCGCCGAGGACTGCGATCGGGACGCACTGCTGGTCACCGTCGATCCGGTGGGACCGACGTGCCACCGCGGAACGCGGAGCTGCTTCGATCCCGAGGGCTCGCCCGCCGAGCCAGCACGACGCAGGGTTTCGGCTGGCTCGAGTCGCTGTGGGCCACGATCGCGGATCGCGCTGCCACCCGGCCTGAGGGCTCCTACACGGCGAAGCTGCTGTCCGGTGGCGTGGACTCGGCCGGCCGCAAGGTGACCGAGGAGGCGACCGAGGTCCTCATGGCGGCAAAGGACGACGCGGCCGGGTCGACACCGGAACGCCGCCAGGCGCTCGCGGGCGAGTCGGCGGATCTCCTGTATCACCTGCTCGTGCTGCTCGCCGAGCGCGACCTGCCCCCGTCCGCAGTCCTCGACGAGCTGCGCCGCCGTCACGCCGAGTAAGTCCGCGACCAGGCGTCGTGCGCCTGCAACGAAGGGGCGGGTAGAGCGTCTACCGGGCACTCGCTGGAGGGAGAACCCCCGTGTCGACGCGCTTGCTCAGTTCCGCACTGCTCGCGGCAGTCCTCGTCGGCTGCGGCCAGGGACCTGCCCCGACCAGCCAGCCTGTCCCTGCACCTGCCGGCGATATCGCTGTTGCACCTTCGACTCCGTCGGTCGAGCCGAGCATCGCGCCCGTGGCCACGCCCACCCCAACCCCAGCCGCGACACCAACGCCGACGCCCACCCCGTCACCGACACCAACGCCAGAACCGTGGCAGTCGTTCACGTCGAAGAAGCTGCGCTACTCGATCAAATACCCGCCCGATTGGGTCGTCACCCCCGCGACGCCCGGCTATTCCGAGCAGTTCGACGACCGAGGGATCACGTTCGTCTTCGTAGACCGCTATCCCGGCTTCGGCGGCTCCGTAACGGCACTCGAGCGATCGGCGAAGGCGGAGGTTGCCTACTACAAGAGCCATTACGACGCAAAGGTTTTGTCCAACAGGAAGGCCAAGGTGGCGGGTTTGCCGGGTCGACTGATCAAGATGACGGGCAACGTCGATGGCGTCGAGACCTACTTCCAGGTGCTGCTGGTGGCCAAAGGTCGAATGGAATACCGTCTCGACTGGCAATCCCCGGACGACGATCAAGACGCCGACAAGGCGCTGTTCGAGCGCATCTACAAGAGCTTCAAGCCGAAGTCCTGAGAGCCGGCGCCGACCCCGTTTCCCGCTCTGCGGGCGGAGCAGCGAACGACGCGACCCGGAACCGACACATTTCCCGCACCACGGGCGCCGCGCCGTGGTCGTCGCCTCAGCCTGCCGGACTTCGGCATCCGAAGTCGGCGGTGCGCCCCATGCACATTCGGAGGCCATCGCAGGCCGTTGGTCCGGCGATCGGCCGCTTCAGGCATGGTTGGAGCGCCAGGTGCACAGCGGTGCCACGATCGGACGCCTCGGAGCTGGTCGCCCGGCCGATATAGCCGGCGCAGCCCGAATTGCGTGCATGCAGCGCACACGCACTCGGCGACCGTCTCGACTGTCACTCCCGCGAACGAGCGGTCCCAACTCCGATTCCCGGATCGGCCGCCCCGGTGATCCGCGCTCCGGGCGTATGCCTCGATTCGAGCGCGGTTCATCCGACCAAGTGGTCTCAGGCTGGATGTCACGATCGGGCTGAATGCCTCGAGCGTCTCGACCCGCGTCGCGAGCTCCAGTGCATCCGGGCTCGCGAGGTCCTGGCTGGGGATCGTGATCGTCCCGATCACGACCGGCGGGGCGACGCCCTCGTCCCAGACCTTGCTCGAGTTCTCGATCGGCGTCCGCGCCTCGTCGACGAACAGCTGGGCGCACAGCTCAAATGATCGGGAGCGCGTCGGAGCTCCTCGGCGAGGTCCGTCGTGAGGAAGTCCGGGTCGTCCTTGGTCTCGACCCTTCGGACGTCGCTTGTCGGCCTGGCGAACAGCCGGGCGGCAGCATCGCCGACCTGGAACGCCGTCCGGCTCCAGTAGCGCTGGGCGGTAAAGGCAACGGTCCGGTCGGGTGCACCGAGCAGGTCACGCAGGATCCGGATGCCCTCGCGGAGCCCGACTGCGGGCAGGACAAGGACGGCGGCGATGGGCAAAGCGTGCTCGGCGAACAGTGTCGTGACGGTCAGGAACTGGACCGGGTCGCGGGCGAAGCTCGCCGGGGTATTGGACAGCAGCACGTCCTGCGCGCCGTCGTCTGTCTCCAAGCGAAAGGCGAACCCGCGCTGATCGCGGTCGCCATCGCGGCGGTGGAAGCTCTGCGATCGCGAGAACCTGCCGAAGCCGGGATAGCTTGCGCCGGGTCGGAGAAACCCGACGCGGAGGACCTCGGGGAGCGCAGGGGCGACGTCGAACCGGATGCTGACGACCGTGCCCTTGTTGTGGAACGCCCGCTTGACGGTCGACCGCTGATTGGCCGCGACCGCGTCCTGGATGCGCTCCACCCTGGGCATGATCTCGGCGAACAGCGCGCGTTCGGCCTCGGCACTTCCGCCCATGTAGATCTCCGCCCAGCCGGTCCCCACGGTCATGGCGAGGGCATCGACGGCGCAATGGTCGGGTCAGGGGCTGGCCGGCGCCGCTCCTGGACCCAGTGGAAACCCGCCATCAGGATCGTCAGGCCTGCGATCACGACGGTGAACGCAACCGCGGATCCGCGCCCGGGAAGGAACTCGTCGCGGAAGACGACGGCGACGACGGTCAGCGCGATGCCGAGGAGCACGAACAGGCGCGCCGCGGTCCTGATCTCGTCCCAGTCGGTGGCGAAAGCCATCGTCCCGCACCACACCGCCCACCCGAGCGCCCAGGCCGCGACGATCCGGGCGTCGAGCCCGTTGAGCTCCCACGGCCATCTCGTTGCCGCGAACTCCGGGTTGAGGAGCAGGAGCAGCCCGAACATCAGGAGCAGGCCCGGTGACCAGCACCAGGAACCATCGGAACGGCTGCACGATGGGTCCGCCGGTCGCCGGCGCCTGTGCGCGGAGGATGCCCGGCGGCAGCAGATAGATCATGACCACCGGCTCGAAGATGTAGAGCACGATCCAGATGTGCGCCACCGGCGACGTGAACGGGTCCCACAGGAACTCCGGGGCGTGCCAGTAGGTGGCGAAGAGCAGCACGCCGGTGAACACGAGGTTGCCCCAGACGATCCAGCGGAGCCGGAGCCAGTCCTTCTCGAATGCGACGTTCAGGAAGAACGCCGTGCGGAAGACGTAGCCGGCCCCGATCACGACCTGGGCAAAGCGCGGTTGGACATTCCAGGCAAAGAGGGTCGGGACGGCCTCGGGGAAGAACAGCATCCAGATTGCGAACAGCGCTGCGAATGCCGCGCCAAGCAACCCCCACGCCAGCTGCGTCCGCGTCCCGAGTCTGCCCATGTGCCGACCCCCGTGCCCCGACCGGTTCCTACCCGGTCCCGGGCAAGGTTACGACGCGCACATCACCGGTCGTCGCGGACTCGCGGGCTTGGGGTTCCACACTGCGGCATGCGGAGTCGGAGGTGCGCCTCATGCACATTCCTAGGCCACCGCGGGCCGCACGGTCTCGCGACAGGTCCCTTCAACCGTGGTCGGAGCGCCAGATGCACAGCGGCGCCGCCATCGGGGCCCGGAGGCTGGCCCCCCGGGCGATATCGCGAGCGCTGCCCGAGTTCGGTGCATGCAGCGCACACGCAAAGAGCGACGAGAGCGGCGACTACAGCGCCGGGTTCCCTCAGGCGCGCTCGAGGATGCGGGTGTTCTTCTTGCCGGTCCGGATCACCCAGTACCGACCGTGGAGCGGTTCCGGCAATGGGGCGTTCGGGTCGGTGACCCGCTCGTCGTTGATGTAGAGGCCGCCCTGCGACACGAGCCGCCTGGCCTCGCCGTTCGATGACGCAGCGCCGCTCGCGACCGCCGTCCCCGCCGCCGTCCACGACGACTCGACCGCCAGCGTCACGCGCGGAAGATCGGAGGCCGCCGCGGCGAACTCGTCCGGTCCCAGTTGCACCAGCCCGCGCTCGAACACCGACGCCGCCTGCTGCTCCGCGGACGCCGCCGCCTCGGCCCCGTGCGTCCGCATCGTGATGTCGCGCGCCAGTGCCCGCTGCGCCTCGCGACGCTCCGGCGCAGATGCCAGCGAAGCATCGAGCCGCTCGATCTCCTCGCGCGGCAACTCGGTGAACCAGCGCAGGTACGTCCCCACGTCCCGGTCGTCCGTGTTGAGCCAGTACTGGTAGAACGCGAACGGCGTCGTCAGCGCAGGATCCAGCCAGACCGACTCGCCACCCTCGCTCTTCCCGAACTTCGCGCCCGACGGCGAGAGCAGGAGCTTGTAGGCCAGGCCGTGAGCCGGATCGGCACCCCCCTCCTCGACCCCACCGCGCCGGCGGATCAACTCGAGGCCGGCCGTGATGTTGCCCCACTGGTCGGCGCCGCCCATCTGCAGCTCGACGCCCATCGTCCGGTGCAGGTGCTCGAAGTCCGCGGCCTGCAGGAGCATGTAGCTGAACTCGGTGAACGACAGCCCTCGATCCAGCCGCACCTGGACCGAGTCCTTGGCGAGCATGTAGGGGACCGTGAAGTGCTTCCCGACGTCGCGCAGGAACTCGATCAGGGTGAACTCGCCCAGCCAGTCGAGGTTGTTGACCATCAGCGCGCCGCCCTCGCCCGCGCCGAAGTCGAGGAACCGCTCGAGCTGCGAGCGGATCGAGGCCACGTTCGCCTCGAGCGCCTCGCGGTCCAGCAAGTTCCGCTCCGAAGAACGGCCGGACGGATCACCGATCATGCCGGTCCCGCCACCGACCACCGCGATCGGCCGGCCGCCGAACCGCTGCAGACGCAGCAGCCCGAAGATCGGCACGAGATGGCCGACATGGAGCGAGGCGGCAGAGGGGTCGAAACCGATGTAGCCGGCGATCGGACGACCGGTCGCGAGGCGGTCCGGCAGCCCCGGTGTGGTCGCGTGGAGGATGCCGCGCCACTCGAGTTCCGGGAGCAGCGCGGCCGGCCCGGAGCCGGCCGGAACAGGCTCAGCCGTCACAGGCGGGACATCTGGGTCGTCTGGACAACCCGGGAGGACCACTCCGGATTACACACCACCTTATGCTATCGTCCCGACCGTAGATGCAAACAAGCCTCGCGCGGCGCCAGCGGCATCGCCGAACGATCCACCGGCGCCCCCAGGCTTCTGGTGGATCGAAAACGGTCCGCCGGATCCTCATTGCGATCCCCGTCGTCATCCTCACCCTGGCGTTCCTCGCCGGGTTCGTTGGCGTCGTCTTTGCCGTGGGCGTGTACAACCAGTACGCCACCGGCCTGCCCGATCCCGATAGGATCCTCAACGAGCTCGACTTCGAGCAGCCCTCGATCGTGTACGACCGGACAGGCACGGTCGAGCTCGCCCGGCTCGGCTCGCTCCGCCGCGAGGTCATCGCGTTCGGCGACATCCCCGACGAGATGCTCGATGCGACGACGTCGATCGAGGACCAGGAGTTCTGGACGAACCCGGGCTTCGACCCGCTCGGCATCCTCTCGGCCGGCCTCGACACCATCTCCGGTCGGCCGCGCGGCGCCTCGACGATCACCCAGCAGCTCGTGCGCGACCGCCTGCTCCCCGAGTGGGCGTTCGAAGGCGAGACGTACGAGCGCAAGCTGCGCGAGATCATCCAGTCCGCCAAGCTCACCGATGCCTATCCCGGTGAGGACGGCAAAGAGACGATCATCACCGCCTATCTGAACAACAGCTTCTACGGCAACAACACCTACGGCGTGCAGGCCGCGGCCTACGGCTACTTCGGCAAGCCGATCGGCGAGCTGACGCTGGCGCAGTACGCGATCCTCGCCGGCATCCCGCAGTCGCCGACGAGCTTCAACCTCATGAGGAACGCCGAGCAGGTCTGCATCTCCGAGGAGGTCGAGGAGGACTGCGAGGAGTTCGAGCTCGTCGTCCCCGCCGACAGCGATATCGTCGTCCGGCGGAACCACATCCTCGAACTGATGAAGGCGAACAGCCCGAAGTCCGGCGCCCGTCACAGCGCCTGGGAATACCAGGCGGCCAAGAAGGAGCGTGTCGTGCTCACGCCGCGCGCCGCCGACACCTGGCGCGCCGCGCACTTCGTGTGGCAGGTCCGCCGCGAGCTGGGCGCGTACCTCTGCCCCGACTCGCCCGACGACTGCGAGCTGATCGACACCGGCGGTTACAAGGTCATCACGACGCTCGACTGGAAGATGCAGCGCAAGACGGAGAAGTGGGTCTACACCGCCGGCCGCGCCCCGAACGCCAAGAGCGTGGCCGCTACCCGCGCGTTCCTCAAGCGCCAGAAGATCCCGGCCAACGATCACTCCTGGATCCTCGCGCTGCGCGGCAAGCGGATCAACAACGCGGCCGGGGCGGTGATGGATTACCGGACCGGCCAGATCCTGGCCTACGCGGGAAGCGCCAGCTACACCGCGAAGGGTGGGAAGCGCTTCCAGCCGCAGTTCGACGTCCTCGCCGATGGCTGGCGCCAGCCCGGATCGTCGATCAAGCCGATCAACTACGCGATCGGCATCGACGACAAGACCGTGACCGCCGCGACGATGTTCATGGACGTCGTGACGAACTTCGGGAGCAAGTTCACGCCGACCCAGGCCGACAAGCTCGAGCGCGGCCCGGTCCGCCTTCGCTCGGCACTCCAGTTCTCGTTCAACGTGCCGGCCATCAAGCAGACCCTGATCAGCGGCATCGACCACATCTTCGAACGCGAGCAGGACTTCGGCATCCGGTATCAGGCGTCGGCATCGCCCGTGCTGTCGATGGGCATCGGCACGCTCGAGACGCACCCGATCGACATGATCACCGGCTACGGCACGATCGCCAACGGCGGCGTGAAGATGCCGCGCACCACGTTGCTCCAGGTGCTCGACGACAAGGACAAGCAGGTCTGGCCGCAGCCCGAGACGCGGGTCGAGGGCGAGCGCGTGATCAGCCGCCAGGCGGCCTACATCATCACCGACATCCTCGCCGGCAACACCCAGATGAAGATCAACCCGTACTGGGGCAAGTGGGCGGTATACGACGGCAAGACGCGCCGACCGGCTGCCTACAAGACGGGCACCACGAGCGAAAACCGCGACGTCCACGCATACGGCTACCTCGCGCCGCCGAAGGACAAGAAGGCACAGGCGCTGGTCGTCGGGGTGTGGATGGGCAACAGCAACAACGAGCCGATGCGGATCCTGTCGCTGGATGCCGCCGCGCCGTTGTGGTCGTCGATCATGCAGGACGTCAGCAAGGACCTGCCGATCGTCAAGTTCAAGGCGCCACCGGGTCTCGAGAAGGCGAAGGTCGACGCCTTCACCGGCCGGCGCCCGGGCCCGTTCACCACGAAGACCGTGACGGAGCTCTTCATCGAGGGCACCGTGCCCAAGAAGAAGGAAGACTTCCGGACCGCGCTCTACGTCGATGCCGCCACGGGCCTGCTCTGGCAGGACGGCTGCGTCGGTCCGCGGATCACGCGCGGCTTCATGGACCTCTCGGAGGTCGAGTCCAACTTCCCGAACTGGCAGAAGGCCAACCGGAACTGGGCGGCCCGCGCGGCCATCGGGGTCGGCGTTCGCGGCGGACCCGAGGGTACGCGCACGAGCTACTTCCACGACGGGCGGTTCGCACCGTTCGGTCGGACCTGGGGCGCGCGGTTCGCCCCGTCGCGGATATGCCCCCTGGCACCGGTCGTCAGGCCGCCGCCGATCTGCGAGGGACTCCTCGGAATCCTCTGCCCGCCGCCCGAAGATGAAGAACCGCCCGATCCGGAGGAGACCAAGAAACCGGACGGCGACGGCGGCGACGGCGACGACGACGACTGACGAGGCGTCTGCCTAGAGCTCGACGATGGTCGCTCCGTCGCCACCCTCGCCGCGCTCGCCGGGTCGGATCGACTTCACCAGCGGATGACCGCCGGCGTGGGCGCGAACGGCATCGCGCAGGGCGCCCGTTCCCAGGCCGTGGATGATCGTCACACGGCCCATTCCCGCCAGCGCCGCGTCGTCGAGGTAGCGGTCGAGCGTCTCGAGGGCCTCCTCGACGCGCGCGCCGCGCAGGTCGAGGGATGAGGCGACCGCACGCGCCCGCCCGAGCCGGAGCGCCCCGATGTTCGAGGGCGTCTCCCCGCCCCCGTCCGATCCGCCCCGCGATGCCGTCTCGACGGCGGGCACGAGGTCGTCCGCGGCCACCGTGACGCGCATGCCGCCCGTTTCGAGCGTGACCCGCCGGCCGCCCTTCTCGAGCGAGGCGATGCGGCCCTCCCAGCCCGCAGACGTGCTCCGTGCCCGTTCGCCGATCCGCCACGCATGGGGTTCCACCGGCTGTTCCGCCGGCACCGGCGCTTCGGTCTCGGGCAGTCGGGCCAGCGTCCCCTCGGCGCGCTCGAGCGCCGCGTCGAGAGCAGGCGCCGTGACGGTTTCGCGCTCGAGCGAGCGCTTCGTCGTCTGGACCTCGTCACGGAGCTCGTCGACGAGACGTTCCGCCTCCGAGCGGGCTGCACGAACGGCCTCGTCGCGTTCGCGACGTGCGCGGCGACGTTCCTCCTCGGCCACCCGCAGGGCGTCGGAGGCGCGTGCCTCGGCTGCCCGCGCGCGCTCGAGGGCGTCGCTCGTCGCGCCCTCGGTCTCGCGGATCGCGGCGAGGGTCGCCTCGAACGTGCGCTGCGACTCGGTCAGGCGCGACCGGGCGTCGGCCACGATGGTGTCCGGCAGCCCGAGCCGTTCCGCGATCGCGAAGGCCTGGCTGCCGCCCGGCAGCCCGATCGTCAGCCGGTACGTCGGCGACAGCGTCTCGAGGTCGAACTCGACTGCCGCGTTCCGTGCCCCGGTCGTGGTGTGGGCATACGCCTTCAGCTCGGCGTAGTGGGTCGTGGCGGCGACGAGCGCGCCGGCGGCGATGAAGTGGTCGAGCAGCGCCTGGGCGAGTGCCGAGCCCTCGGTCGGATCCGTGCCGGCGCCAAGCTCGTCGAGCAGCACGAGCGTGCCGGGGCCGGCCTCGTCCACGATCCGCACGATCGAGCGCAGGTGCCCGGAGAACGTCGAGAGCGACTGGGCGATCGACTGTTCGTCGCCGATGTCGGCGAGCACGTCGCGCAGCACGGGCAGGCGGCTGCCGGCGGCGGCCGGGACGTGGAGCCCGGCCTGGTGCATCAGCGCGAGCAGCCCGAGCGTGCGCAGCGTGACGGTCTTGCCGCCGGTGTTCGGACCGGTCACGACGAGCGCCGTGTAGTCGCCGCCGAGGCGGACGTCGATCGGGATGACGCGGCCGGTCAGGCCGGGATGGCGGGCGGACAGGAGCTCGATCTCGGCACGGTCCGTGGTCTCGGCCCGGACGGCGCCCATGTCGCCGGCCAGCTGGGCCTTCGCCGCCCAGAAGTCAAAGCGGGCCAGCGCGTCGAGCGTCTCGCGCAGCGCCGCGGCGTTGGCGGCGACGAGCGCCGACAGCTCGTCGAGGATCCGGGCGATCTCCTCGTGCTCCGCGACCTGCGCCTCGCGCCAGGCGTTGCCCAGCTCGACCGCGACGAGCGGCTCCACGAACAGCGTCTGGCCACTCCCCGACGCATCGTGGACGATGCCCTTGACCCGGCTCCGCGCCTCGGCCTTGACCGGGACCACGTAGCGCCCGTTGCGCAGCGTCACGATGGGCTCCTGGAGCGCCGAGCCGAGCTCCGCGCCGACCAGCGCGTCGAGCCGTCTCCGGAGCCGGTCGTACGCCACGCGCACCGCCGCTCGGAGTCCGCCCAGCCGCGGCGATGCGGTGTCGAGCAGCTCGCCGACCGGGTCGAAGCTGCGGGCCAGCGTCGAGCGGACCGCGGGCAACGGATGCAGCTCGCGGCCGAGGTCGCGGAGCAGCGGCCGCCGCTCGTCGGCAAGCGACGTGGCGAGCCGCGACGTCGCGTCGAGCGTCTCCGCGATCTCGAGGAAGTGGGCCGGATCGAGACGACCGCCCCGAGCGGCGCGCTCGACCCACGGCCCGATGTCGTGCGCCGCCCCGATCCCGACCCCCGGCCGATCCTCGAGCAGCGCCCGAGCCTGGTCGGTCTCGTCGAGGCCGCGCGCGACGATCACCCGGTCACTCGACGGCTCGAGCCCCTCGGCCAGCCGACGCGACGGACCGAACTGGGTCAGCCCGGCGAGGCGCTCGCGGACCTGCGGAAACTCGAGGAGCGCGATCGAGCGGCTGTCCATCGGATCGGGCCGCGCCTCAGCGCAGGGCGGCCGGCCCGGACGCCGAGGGATGGCCCGTGATCACGAAGCGCCACGCGTGGTCGGTCCACGGCGCACCCGCGTAGGCGATCCCGATTCGCGGCGTGGCGCGGATGGCCGGCGCGCGCTCGCCCGCCGGCCGCGTTTCCAGCCGCAGCGGCGATCCCGCGTCGCACAGGTCCGTGCCGGTCCACGCCACGTCGATCCCGAAGGCGGCCGCCACCAGGCCCGGTCCGCTCGCCAGGCGGTGATCCGGGAGGGCCCGGACAGCCACCGCCGGTCCGCCGGGCTGGGCCTTCCGACGGGCTGCGTGCAGCGCCGTCCGGCTCTGACGCATCAGGTCAAGGCCATCCAGCGGTTCGACCGCGCGCACGAGGACCGCGGCCGGGCTGCCGGCAGGTTCGGTGACGATGTTGAGGCAGTCGTACATCCCGTAGACAAGGTACACGTAGGCGTGGCCGGGCGGCCCGAACATCGGCCGGTTGCGGGCGGTCGGCCCAAAGCGTGCGTGCGATGCCCGGTCGTCGACGCCGATGTATGCCTCGACCTCGACGATCCGCCCGGAACGGCGTCCCGTCTCGTCGTCGCGGACGAGTCGCGTGCCGAGCAGGACCCGGGCGGCCTCGAGCGTGGGGCCGGCGAGGAGCGCGCGGTCGACGACGCTCAGGGCTAGGGGCCGGTGACGAGCTGCTCGATGTCGTCGGGGACGAAGAGGCCGAACAGCGTGAAGAAGATCGGCAGGATCGATTCGCGGAAGAAGGCCGTGACCTGTGCTGCGTCCATCCATTCCCAGAAGCCGCGCAGGAAGTGCAACTCGTTCCCGCTCGGCGGGATGCCCGGGATGAGGAAGAACGAGTCGAGGATGATGATGATGATGATGAACAGCAGCACGGCCTCGAGCATGCCCAGCAGGCCGCCGATCACCTCGTCGACGAAGCGCGCCTTCTCGAACAGGGGCTGCGGCTTGTAGAACGACTGGATCGCGATGGACAGGGCGATGAAGGCGGCCAGGAAGATCGTCCCGAACCCGATCATGTAGGCGTACTCGTCGGGGAACTGCGTCCAGTTCTGCGCGAGGAACGCGCCGAGCGGGTCACGGAGGTTCGCGGCGAACAGGAACGAGAACATCAACGCGCCAAGTCCGAGCAGGCGGCGGATCGTGCCCTGCGCGAAGCCAAGCACGAAGAACCCGAACAGGATCAGGAAGAAGATCGAGGTCGAAACCAGTCAAATCGCTGATGAACGCGCCAAAGTCCACGAAGTCACCTCACAGGAGCCCGGCCGTGACGGGCGCCGAAGCCGCGCAAGGGTAGCAGCGGCCAATCGGCCGCCGCAACCGGACCAAAGGTCCCGCTCAGCCTCGAATACGGCCTCCGACATCGGTGGCCAGGCCGGCGTGGATTGACTCGATCGCACCGTCGATCTCGGCCTCGGTGAGCGTGCGATCCGGTGCCTGGAAGCGGAGCCGCCAGGCAAGGCTCTTCTCGGCCGCCTCGAGCGGCCGGCCGCGATACACGTCGAACAGCTCCACCGCCTCGAGGAGGCCGCCCCCATGACGCCGGAGCGAAGCGGCAACCTCTCCAGCAGGACGGTCCTCGGCGACGACCACGGCGAGGTCGCGCTCGACGGCCGGGTGGCGCGGTGGCGTTGCACCCCGGGCCGGCGCGATGAGCCCACCCGCGAGCCCGACGATCGCCAGCTCGGCCACGACGATCGGGCCGTCCAGGTCCAGGTCCGCGGCGAGCGCCGGATGGAGCGCCCCGGCACGACCCGCGACCAGGTTGCCGTCAGGCGCGGCGACCCGCACGCGGGTAGCCCGGCCCGGATGCAGGTTCGGATCGTCGGTCAGCGGTTCGTACGACGGGGCGTCGAAGCCGAGGCGCCGGCAGATCAACTCGACCAGGCCCTTGGCGTCCCCGAGGTCGACGGGCCGCGACGGCTGGTTCCACGACGGGATCACCGCCGAGCCGGCGAGGGCGATTCCGAGCCGCCACCACTCGCGCGTCCCGCCGCCGTCGGCCTTGCCGTAGCCCTTCCCGACCTCGAACACCGCGACGTCGTCACGGCCGTGGCGGCGGTTCGTACCGACGACCTCGAGCAGGCTGCCGAGGAGGCTCTGGCGGAGCACGGAATGCTGGCTCGAGAGCGGGTTCGTGACGGTGACCAGGCCGCCGCCCGCGCGCTGCTCCGGCTCGCCGGCAAGCTCCCCGTCGTCACGCGGCCCGAAGCGGACCGGATCGTCGGGCGCGACGAGTGCATAGGTCACGACCTCGCTGACGCCGGCGCCCGCGAGCGCCTCGCGGATCGCGTCGCGAACCTCCAGCGGCGAAGGCCGGTATGGCGGCATCGGCGTGTGCGGCAGGATCCCCGGGATCACCTCGTAGCCCCGGACGCGGGCGACCTCCTCGGCCACGTCCGCTTCGATGTGCAGGTCGCGTCGCCACGTCGGGACGACCGCGAGGAGCGCCTCGCCTTCAGCCGCTGCCGCTTCCAGCGGCTGTGGCGCGCTGGCGACCGGAACGCGAACGCCGCCCGCAGCGGGCTCCGTCGCGATCCCCACGCGCTCGAGAAGCTGGCGCTGCTCATCGGTCGCGATGTCCACGCCGAGGAGCCGGTTCACCCGGGCCGGGCGGAAGGCCACCGATGCCGGCTCCGGCTCGACCGGGTTCGTGTCGACCCTGCCCGGCGCAACCTCGCCGCCGGCCCACGCGGCGACGAGCTGGGTCGCCCGGTCGGCGCCGATCCGCGCAAGCCGCACCTCCTGGCCCTTCTCGAAGCGCAGGCTCGCCTCTGACCGAAGGGCGTAATGGAACGCGGTCCTGCGCACGCTGACGGGATCGAACACGGCCGATTCGACGATGACCTCGGTCGTGGCGTCGGTCACCTCCGTCGTCGCGCCACCCATGACGCCGGCGATCCCGATCGGGCCGGTCGGGTCGGCGATGAGGAGCGTCTCCGGATCAAGCTCGCGGTCGATGTGGTCGAGCGTCTGGAGCCGCTCCCCGGGACTGCGCGCGGCGGACGATGATCCGGCCGTCATGCACGGCATGCGCGTCGAAGGTGTGGATCGGCTTGCCGAGCTCGACCATCACGTAGTTGCTCGCGTCGACGACGTTGCTCACGGGCCGCTGACCGGCGGCCAGCAGCCGCATCTGGACGCGGTCCGGCGACGGGCCGACGGTCACGCCGCTCACCCAGCGCCCGACGAACCGCGAGCACAGCGCCGGATCCTCGACCTCCACCGTCAGGCGTTCGGCCGTCGGGCGGCCCGACTCGACGAGCTCGATCGGCGGCAACTCCACCGTCGCGCCGGTCACCGCCGCGACCTCGCGGGCGAGGCCCACGATCGACAGCGCGTCGCCGCGGTTCGGCTTGACGTCGACGTCGAGCACGACGTCGCCGTACACCTCGGTCAGCGCCGTCCCGATCGGGGTCGTGTCGGGCAGGATCAGGATCCCGTCGCCGTCCGAGGTGAGGTTGAGCTCCTCGCCCGAGCACAGCATCCCGTTCGAGACGACGCCCATCTTCTCGGTCCGCTCGATCCGGCGATCGCCCGGCAGGACGGCCCCGGGCAGCGCCACCGGGACGCGCTGGCCGACGGCGATGTTCGTCGCCCCGCAGACGACCTCGAGCGGCTCGCCCTCGCCGATCGTCACGCGGGTCAGTGACAGGCGATCGGCACGCGGATGCTTCTCGACCGCGAGCAGCTCGCCGACGACGACGTTCCGCCAGTCGGCGCCCCACTGCTCGATCTTCTTGACCTCCATCCCGAGCAACGTCAGGCGTTCCGCGAGCTGTTCGGGCGTGAAGTCGAACTCGACGAACTCGCGGAGCCAGGAGAGCGGCACCCTCATCGGAACTGTTCCAGGAAGCGGAGGTCGTTCTCCAGATACAGGCGCAGGTCGCCGACGCCGTGGCGCAGGTTGGCGATCCGCTCGACGCCCATCCCGAAGGCGAACCCCTGGTAGCGCTCCGGGTCCAGCCCGCCGTACTGGAGCACGACCGGGTGGACCATGCCCGCCCCAAGGATCGTCATCCAGCCGGTCCGCGAACATGCCGGACAACCGACGCCACCGCACACGAGGCATTCGACGTCGAACGCGACCGACGGCTCGGTGAACGGGTAGTAGCCGGGCCGGAAGCGGGTCCGCTTTCCCTCCCCGTACATCGCGTGGGCGAACTGCTCGAGCAGGCCCTTGAGGTCGGCCATGGTCGTCCCCTCGTCGACCATGAGGCCCTCGACCTGGAAGAACTCGGAGGCGTGGCTTGCGTCGATCGCCTCGTAGCGGAAGCAGCGCCCCGGGAGGAGCGCCCGGATCGGCGGCTTCGTCTCGTGCATGACGCGGATCTGGCCCGGCGACGTGTGCGTCCGCAGGAGGTGGTCCTCGACGTCGACGTAGAGCGTGTCCCACAGGTCGCGTGCCGGGTGGTCGAGCGGGATGTTGAGCATCTGGAAGTTGCGCAGGTCGTCCTCGATCTCCGGTGCCTCGTACACCACGAAGCCGAACCGGCCGAAGATCTCCGCCATCCGCCCGATCGTCTCGTTGATCGGATGGAGCGACCCGCGCCGGATCGGGCGGCCGGGCGTCGTGACGTCGATCGCCTCGGCGTGGATGCGCTCGTCGAGCTCGCCGGATCTGAGGTCGCCACCACGCGCGGCGAGGGCCGCCTCGATGGCGACGCGGACGGAGTTGGCCACGGCCCCGACGCGGGGCCGGTCCTCGGCCGGCAGCCCACCGATCCCGCGCAGCGTCGCGGTCAGGCGGCCCTTCTTGCCCAGCACCTCGAGCTCGAGCGCTTCGAGCGTCGCGCTGTCCGCGGCCTCGGCAACGCGCGCCAGCGTCTCGTCGCGAAGCGCCTCGAGGTCGCGGGTGATGTCGCTCAGGCTGAGGTCCACGTCGTCCTTTCGTGTCGGGGAATCAGAAGCCCTCGACGATTGTGAACGTCGAGGGCTCGGCCGGCGGGCGCGTTCTGTGTCGTTCCTACGCGCCCTTGGCGAGCTCCGCGATGCGTCCAAACGTGGCCGCGTCGCGAACGGCGAGGTCGGCGAGGATCTTGCGGTCGATCTGGATGTCGGCGCGCTTGAGGCCGTGGATGAACTGGCCGTACGTGAGGCCGTTCTGGCGCGCCGCGGCATTGACCCGGACGATCCACAGCTGGCGCATCTGGCGCTTGCGCTGCTTGCGGTCACGGGTCGCGTAGGCGAGCGCGTGGAGGAGCGCTTCGCGGGCGGGCTTGATCAGCTTCGATCGCGTGCCCTTGCGGCCCTCCGCTGCGTTGAGGAGGCGCTTGTGGCGCTTGTGGGCCGTGACGCCCCGCTTGACTCGAGCCATGGGGTGAGCGTGCTCCTAGAGGTACGGCAGCAGGCGGCGGACCTGCGCTGCGTGCTCGCGACCGATGAGGGACTTGCCGGCGTAGCGGCGGGTCCGGCGCGACGACTTGATCTCGAGGTGATGTCCGCGCCAGGCGTTGACACGGATGACCTTGCCGCTGCCGGTCACGCCGATCCGCTTCTGCGCCGCCTTGTGGCTCTTCATCTTCGGCACGCTGGACTCACTCTCCTGTGGCGGCCGCCGGTGTGGCTGCCGTGGGTGCCGGCCGTGGGGCCGGCGGTTCGCTCTTCTCTTCGGTCGCCGCCGGCTCGGCGGCTTCGATGGCCTCGGCGGGTTCCGCGACCGCGGCGGCCGGAGCCTCCGCACCGTTGGACCCGACGTCCGGTTGTCGTTCTCCATGTCCGCCGCGGACGGCCTGCGCCTCGTGGCTCTTCGGCTTGTGGGTCGACGCCATCGTGATGTGCATCGACTTGCCTTCGAGCAACGGTGCTCGCTCCGCGACCCCGTGTTCGCCGACTCGCTCCACGAACCTGGCGATCAGGTTGCGCCCGATCTCCGGATGCGTGAGCTCGCGTCCCCGGAAACGGACGGTGACCTTGATCCGGTCCCCTTCCTCCAGGAACTCGATCGCCCGATGGAGCTTCGTCTCGAAGTCGCCCGTGCCGATCTTCGGCGAGAGGCGGACCTCCTTGAACGTCACCGAGCGCTGCCGGCGCTTGTTTTCCTTTTCGCGCTTCGTCAGCTCGTACTTGTACTGCCCGAAGTCGAGGAACCGTGCGACCGGCGGCTGTGCCATCGGGGCGACTTCAACAAGATCGAGCCCCCGTTCCTGCGCCATCTCGAGTGCGCGTGCAGTGGGCATGATGCCCAGCTGTGCGCCTTCTTCATCCACGACCCGAACCTGTGGGATCCGGATCATCTGATTGACTCGCAGGTCTCGACTGATGGCTCGCCCCTTTTCACTGATTTCCGTTCGACCGACCGGGCATACAAAAACCCGGCCTTCGGCCGAGCCGGTAGGGTAGCACAACGATTTGCGGGGCGGCAATCGGCCCGGCGGTGCGTTCCCCAGCGATCGATGCTCGCCTGGCGACTGCCCGCTGCGCGACCACAGCAACGACTTACGGCACCACCCGCAGCACCACGAAGTCCGACACGCGCAGCACCGCCAGCGGGATGCGCATGATCCACGGCACCAGCCGGCGCGACGGGTCGTGCACGAACTCGGGCGAGGCCAGGTGCACCGGCGCATCACCCGGCGACTCGAACGTGCAGCTGCCGGCGGCCAGCACGTTCTTCAGCCACTGCGTGCGATCGCCGTAGGTCAGCGCGATCACGCCCTGATCGCCACGGACGTACAGCATGATCGGCGTCCGGTACGGACGCCCCGTCCGCCGCCCCACGTGGAACAGCCACCCGTACCACGGGAACCGAACCAGGATCGGTCCGATGATCCGGTTCGTGAACCGCGTGTTGAAGCGGCCAAGCGCCAGGGGCATCGGCACGGCGACGCGCGCCTCCCCTACTCCACCCGCCGTTCGGCGGCTTCGGTCGCGAGCCGCTCGGCCAGCTCGTCCCAGCCCAGCGTCTCCTGCGGGGCGTCCTTGCCCGCGCCCCGGCGACGGACCGTGGCCGCCCGGCCCTCGATCTCGCGATCGCCGAGGACCAGCATTACCGGCACCTTCTGCTCCTGGGCGAGCCGGATCTTGTTCTGCATGCGGTTGTCGGAACCGTCGACCTCGACGCGGAGCCCGCGCGCTCGCAGCACGCCGGCGAGCTCCTCGGCGGCCGCCACGTGCCGGTCGGCGATCGGGATCACGACCGCCTGGACCGGTGAGCACCACAGCGGGAACGCCCCGGCGAAGTGCTCGGTCAGCACGCCGATGAAGCGCTCCAGCGAGCCGTAGATCGCGCGGTGGATCGCCACCGGACGCTGCTGCTGGCCGTGCTCGTCGATGTACCACAGGTCGAAGCGCTCGGGCAGCATCACGCGGTCGACCTGGATCGTCGCCGTCTGCCACTCGCGTCCCAGCGCATCCTCGATCTGGATGTCGATCTTCGGCGCGTAGAACGCCCCGTCCTTCGGCTTGATCGCGGTATTGCATGCCGGACCGCTCGAGCTCGGCTCGCATGATCGCCTCGGTCGCCTCGCCACACCGCCGGGTCGCCGAGGGCCTTGTCCGGCCGCGTCCCGAACGTCAGCTTCGGCTCCAGGCCGAACCACGAGTACGCCTCGCGGATCTCGCCCATCAGTCGCCTGGATCTCCGAGCCGATCTGCTCCGGGCGCACGAAGATGTGGGCGTCGTCGGTGTACGAAGTGGCGCACCCGCGTCAGCCCGGAGAGCACGCCGGACAGCTCGTTCCGGTGGAGCACGCCGTACTCGGACAGGCGCAGCGGCAGCTCGCGGTAGGAGCGCACGCGCGACCGGTAGATGTACGTCGACTCCGGGCAGTTCATCGGCTTGAGGCTGAACGTCTGTTCCTCGGCCTCGAACAGGAACATGTTCTCGCGGTAGTGCTCCCAGTGGCCCGACTGCTCCCACAGCTTCTGGTGGACGAGCGGTGGCGTGTAGACCTCCTGGTAGCCGCGCGCGGCCTGGAGCTCGCGCATCGCGTTGCGCAGCGTCTGGTACAGCGTCCAGCCCTTGGGGTGCCAGAAGGCGGCGCCCGGCGACACGTCGTGGAACGAGAACAGGTCGAGCTGGACGCCGAGCTTGCGGTGGTCGCGCTTCTTCGCCTCCTCGCGCCGCCACAGGAAGTGGTCGAGCTCCTCCTGCGTCTCCCACACCGTGCCGTAGATCCGCTGCAGCGACGGGCGCGCCTGGTCGCCGCGCCAATAGGCGCCCGACACGGCCAGCAGCTTGAACGGCCCGATCTTCCCCGTGGACGCGACGTGCGGGCCGCTTGCACAGGTCGACGAACGGCCCGTGCTCGTAGACCGACGTCGGCGGCATGGGCGTGCCGTCGCGCTCGGCCTTCGGCCGCGAGGTCGTCGAGGATCTCGACCTTGTACGGCTGGTCGCGCTCCGCGAAGAAGGCCCTCCCCTCCTCCGGCGGCAGCTCGCGACGCACGAACGGATGGTCGGCCGTGACCGACTCGGCCATGCGCGCCTCGATCGCCGCCAGGTCGTCGGGCGTCAGCGGCCGCGGCAGGTCGAAGTCGTAGTAGAAGCCGTCCTCGATTGCCGGCCCGATGCCGAGCTTCGTGCCCGGGAACAGGTCGAGCACCGCCTCGGCCATCACGTGCGCCGCGGAATGGCGCATCGCGTCGAGCTCGCTGTGGGCGCCGGCGTCGAGCAGCTCGTCGGCCGACCCGCGTTCGGGCGCAACGAACTCCTGTTCGACCTCTTCGGCCTCCGCGACCGCCACGTCCTGCTCGGCCATCCGTCTCGCCTCCGTAGAATCACGAAACCTCTCGTCCTCGACAGGACGAGAGGCTCTCTGGCGCTCCCGCGGTTCCACCCGCCTTCGCGGCTCGCACCTGCGCGCCGCGCTCTCGTGCCGCGCTAACGGGCGGACCCGGGCCGGTTCACCGGCCGCTCACGGGGTGGTACCTCGCTCGTGGTCGTCGCCGGGCTTCCAGCCGTGGCCCGGTTCTCTGGTGACGCCGGTCGAACGAAGCGCGTCCCGATCGATGCGTTCCTGCGAGCATGCTACTCCATGCGCCTACCCTGATCACGTGAGCATCCGCCTCGCCGAGCCGATCACCTTTGCGACCGCTGACGGGACGACGCACGCGCCACTCGTGGAAGCCGTCGTCAACGGCGTCGCCACTCGCCTCATCCTCGACACCGGCGCCAGCGACCACCTGCTGACGATCGACCTGTGCGAGGCGGCGGGCGTGGCCACCGAGCCCGGCGAACCCGGAACCGACAGCACAGGCAGCTCCGTGCCCTCGTGGCAGGCACACGAGGTCACGGTCCGTATCGGCGAGGTCGACTTCGCCTTCCCCGAGGTCGTCGTCATCGGCACCCCGCCGCCGTTTCGCAGCATGGGTATCGGCGGCATCCTCAGCCCGCAGCACCTCCACCCGGGCGCACACGTGGTGCTGGACCTCGCCGAGGGCAGGATCGCCATGCCGGGAGCCGTCGATGACCTCGACGACTGGCTGGCCGACGCCTATCCGCGATGGCGAACGATCCGGCTGCCGGCCGTTGAGGGCGACGGCACCGTCCTGATCGAGGCAACGATCGATTCGTTCGCGCCGGTGGTCACCATGCTCGATACCGGCGCCAAGGCGACGTATGCGGCGCAGGATGCGGTGCCGGGCCTCGGCGAGGGCGGGGTCCCCAGGAGCACCGGCCGCGGCGTCGGCGGCACCGAGTCCTTTGGCATCGACGTGCCGGGACGCGAGCTCCACGTCGGCGATGCCACCCTGCCGGTCGACCTGCTGATCGCCGGGCACGAGCTGGGAATTGCGCGCTGCGTGGTTGGCATGGACCTGTTGCGTGGCACGGTCCTGGCGGTCGGCGGGCCTCCCGGCAGCCCGGTCCGCTGGCTGCTGCCGTGAGCTGTCGACCGGATCTCGACCTACGTCCCGGGCCACGCGAGGTGGAGCAGGTAGAAGTCCACCACGACACGCGTCGGATTGCCTTCGGCGTCGAAGCCGACGTAGACCGGATAGCCACCATCGCCGTTGCCGCTCGAGAAGTACGCGAGGTTCGCCTCGGGCGTCAGCGTGCAACTCCGTCGCGAGGTAGTCATGCGCCACGGATGAGTCGAAGATCCGCTGGTTCAGATCCATCCAGGCGTTTTCGTCGTCCTCGAACAGCCGCGCAGTCTCATCGCGGCCCTCGACCGAAGTGATCGTCGTGGAACCGCCGTCAACGGCGATGAAGCCCCCTTCTTCCCAGCGCACGGTCGGCGCGTCCGAGAACACGAGGCTCGCGAAGGCAACGGAGTCGAAGTCCTGGTCGCGGTAGCGCGCGAGGGTGGCGTGCGCGGGATAGGCGCCCGACTCGACGGTCAAATCGAGTGGCTCGAGCTCGAACAGGTACTCCCCGACGATCACGCGCCCGCTCGGCAGGAGGACCTCCCCGACGTGCGAGGTCCTCGGTCACCTCGTAGTCGGAGTCCGGGAGGGCCTCGATGCCCGGCGGCAGCGTTCCCGGCGTCCGCGGGAACGTCGCGCGCGCGATCCTTCTCTCCGGGCAGATCGAGCACGGGGCTCGAGCCATCCGGCGTGGCGGTGACGACGGCTGCGCGTTCGTACGCGGTGTTCGACGAGGTGCAGCCGAAGCGGCGCGCCGTCGATCGATGGCGTGAGGTCGGCCTCCCGCCAGATGTCCGACGGCTGATCCTCGATCCAGGCACGCAGCGTCATCGTCGGCGATCAGGCGGTCGAACAACTCGCCGTAGCTGGGACCCTCTTCCGGGTTCGTTGCCGGCGCGCTGCAGGACCTCGGCCAGCGGGAGCTCCGCGCGAACGACGCGCCCATCGCGGTGGGCGTCGTCAGACGGGGCCGGGAGGATGTCGAGGAACTCGAGCTCGTTCGGATCGCGCGCCTCGAGGGCTTCGAGCGTGACCATCGTGTCGTCCGATCCCAGCGTTCGCAGGGCGTAGGCGAACTGGAACGGCAGCTCCCAGCGCTCGGCGATCTCGTCGCCCGGAGCGAGGGTCACCAGGAGTTCGGGACGAACGCAGTCGGGAACGGTCGACGAGGAGTCACCGACACGACGCGGCGCGAACGAGTCGGGGCGGTCGTGGAACTCTTGATCCCGCAACACGAGGTCCTTGACCGCCTGGACCGACCCCTCCCAGCGCTTGCCCTCGGGCAGGAACTCCGTCCGCTCCAGCTCGACGTCGACGACCCGGCCGCACTGGTCAGGAACCAGGTGGATCGGCTCTTCCCGGTCATTGCGAACGACGACGTCCACAGCGATCGAACTGCCGGTCGATGTGACCTGGCCTTCGACCGCGAGACCATCGTGGTCGCCGGAGAGCGATACGGGCTCAGCGCTCGGGGCACACGCCGACAACGCCATGAGCGCCACGGCAAGGCAAGATCGAACCGCATCGCGCGGCGCTGCACGCGTCAAATGCACGCTGTTGACTGATCTCCCAGTACCGCTTCGATCCGGCGTGCCCCCCGGTCACGCCTCACGTTGGCGCAAGGACCGGCGCCCCCGATACCCCTCGTAAGGGGCAGGTCTCGTGGTACGGCGTCGGCCGTGCGAACATGCCGATCTGGCCCGCGCCCTGCAGGTGGACGGCCCTGCCGACCCTCCCCCGAATACACGATGACCGCCGGCGTGGCGGTCATCGTGGCGGGCTGTCGAAATTGTGGTGGGCGACACTGGACTCGAACCAGTGACCTCTTGCATGTCAAGTATGGCGGGCTCTACATAGTGCTTCTGAGCGTGGGGCATGGTCCGTTTTCGGGGGTGTTAAGAAGGTATCGAACATCCCGGCACGAGATTGTGGCCCGTGCCGGGACATCATCGTAATCCGCGACGACATCAGCCCTCGGGATACCGCTTGGTGATCCGCTCCAGCTCGTCCGCGGTGAGCGGCCGGCCCTCGACCGTCCTGGACCGTTCCTCGGCTCCATCGAGGAACGCCGCACGACCACGGCACGCGTGTGTCGTCGGCCCTCGTCACGAATGGGCGAGGGCCGATGACGTTGTCTCGGCGTCAGGCCGCGATCGCGCACTTCTCGCTGAAGCTGAGTGTGCCCCGATGAATTACCGCAAAACCGTCGGGATCGCCTGCCTCCAGCGGTTGGCCATCGGCGGTGCCCACGAACATCGCATTCCGTTCCGTGCCCCGGGACCGTTCGCGGAAGCTGCAGACGCCGTCGTCGAAGACGCTGCGGAAGGACGATCGGGTCGCAGCCGAGGTCGCCGTGAACGTGCCTTCGACTGAGATCTCGCGCGTCTCCCCGGTCGGGGCGCATTCGGGGTCACAGACGATGGCTTCGAGGGTGATCGTGGCCGGCGTGATGGTCGCCGAACTGAGATCGCGCTCGATGACGGTTCCCTCGCCCAGGTCCATGGTGCAGCCGGACTCTCCGGTGAAGCTCAGCGTCTCGCCCGTCTCCTGGTTGAAGACGTCGGTGAAGGTCCCGTAGCACACCTCCGTCCCATGGATTGCGCCAGACCCCTGTTCTCTGGTCTTCCCGGAGACGAGAGAGATGTTGCGGGAACTGCAGGTCACGATGTCATCCACGGGGTCGCTGCACGTGCCTGCGTCGGCGAACGCCGGTGCCGCCGCTCGAGAACTTGAAGACCTCTATTGGTTTGGCCGCAAGCGACGTCGCGGCAGCCAGCGGCAGCAGCAGCGCGACGAGGGTCAGCGCGACGACGGTGCGGCGAAGACGACCAGCCAAGGACCACCTCCTGGAGCTCCCGCCGGCACGTGCCGGCACGTCCGAGGTCGGTCTCGCCATTGGCTCGGCGCGTTCCACGGCGACCAGTTCCAGGACCGCGCGTCGTCGCCCCCCTCGACCTGGGAAATGTATCCCGCGGCCTTCCCGCGTGCGACTCGGATTTGTGGTTTTGGCAGGATTCCGGTGTTGCGAATGCGCGCGAGCTGGGGCGATCAATGAGTCCGCTCGGGATCAGGCAGTCAGTGGGCTCCGACCCCGTCCGTCTCGCTGTCACGACGGAGCGAACGCGCGGAGCCGGGGCCGCGGTGAGGCTAGCAGTCGCCGCTTAGCTGCGACTGACGACGTCAAGCTACGTGTTCGCCATGCCGCCGGTCGGTCCGGACAGGCTGGCCGCCACTGGGAGCGGTATCGAGAGTCCGGGACCGGAGCCGGGGAGTACTAAGCCGGATTGCCGCCGAGCGCAGGGCAGATCACCTCTTCGAAGGTCGGGTTGATGCCCGGGGTATGCGTGACGCCGTTTTCATCGAAGATCAACTGTCCGGCCTGCACGACCTGCATCTTGCCGTCCGCATCACGCAGGTGCCAGATGATCCCGACCGCCTTGTCCGAGTCCTCATAGAACGTGAGGTTGTAGCTGAGGACCTGGTCAAGTGTAGCCCGTATCGAGGTTCGCGTGCGTGATCGTGATCTTCTCGTGGACCTGGACACGGTCTTCAAAGATGGTGACGATATCCCGCCCCGTAAAGCCCTGGAAATACTCGAAATCGAGACCGCACCTGCGGGCTCGACGAACTGTCTTCAACGTCTCCGTGAAATGCTCCGGCTTGGCTGCCGATGCGACCGGCGCCAATGCCCCGATTGCCAGTACGCCGAGCGCAAGCGCAAGCAGTGTCTGCGGACCATGATTTGACCTCCCTGCCTATCTAGGCGCAAGCGCGCCCGGGACGAGGGATCGGTCTCGCATTGGCCCAGCGCGACTGGGCGACCGTGACGTCTGGTCGCGCTGCTGGGATCGTCCCCCGCGCGGTCCGGTGCCCTCCTCTGGGTCGCGGAAGTCTACGCGCTCAGGCGACCAAGATAGCCTCAGGATGTGATTTGTCAGTAACGCGGGGTCTCGGCCTCGGCCGTCGGACAGGGCGAGGGAGAGCGCGACGGCCAGCTCGGAGCCCGGTCCATCCTCGCGAACGTCGCGCGTCAGCCCGCGTAACGCCTTGCGCATGGCGTCCTCCTCGCGGAGCCCGCGCTTGAAGTGAATCGCCCTGCGCGCGACGCCCACGAGCAGCTCGCGGGTGAGTTCCTGGCGTTGGATTCCGTGCTTCTCGTAAGACGCCAGCCGCGCTTCCGAGGGCGGTCGAGGAGCTGCCAGACGGCGTCGCCGAGGCCTTCGGCATCGACGACGACGCTGGCCTCCGGGTCGTCATCCTTCAGCTTGCGCAGGTGGCAGCGATGGGCTCGATCGTCAGCCCGAAGCGCTGGATCGCGGTGATCGTCGCGCCGCCATCGTCCGATCGCGCCAGCGTGATGACGGCCCCGCCCGAGCCGCGCACGCTCGCGGCATGGTGGTTCTTCATCCGGCCTCCTCGACATCGACTCGATGTCCGCCAGGCTGAGCAGGCCACCGACGCTGGAGCCGAACTCGGCCATGTACTCCTGGCGGAAGATGTCGGGCTGCTTCTCGCGCCGCTCGCGCTCGAGGGACTCGGCGCTAATGATCGGCACATGGACAGCGCGGACCGTCAGAAGGGCCACGCCTCGGGCGGCTCGCGGACCATCTTGTAGAATGCCGGCACGAGCTCGCCGGGGTGCTCTGGATGACCATTCGGCCGTTGGTGGCTGCGGTCGGCGGGCGGGCAGCGGCGACTCACGTCGGCGATCCAGCTCGCCTCATCAAGCACAACCAAGTCGGCCGCGTATCCGCGGATGCCGCGGGCCGAGCCGGGCAACGAGACGACCCTTGTCCCGTTGACGGTCCGCAACAGGTGCGTGCTGTCCTGGCGGAGCGTCTCGCCCAGCCGCCAGAACGCAGGCCAAAGCAATGACCGCCGTTATGGCGGTCATTTCGTGCGTAAATCGGTGTGTGTGGTGGGCGACACTGGACTCGAACCAGTGACCTCTTGCATGTCAAGCAAGTGCTCTAACCAGCTGAGCTAGCCGCCCAACGTCGCTGGTCCTGACCTCCACGTCTCCGACCGTCGGTGGCTCGCGGGTGTTCCATGTCCGCGCCGACGACCGAACCCGGGGTGACCTGGGCCAGCGGCGACGAGCATTCTACCCCGAAGCTCGAAGCCGTCACAACGGACCGGATCGGCTCAGGCGCAGGGCAGCGGAACACCGGCGAGGGGCACCTGGCGCATCTGGCCGAGCGCCTGTTCGTAGTGGCTCTCGTAGGCGGCGTCGACGAGGTTCCGTCCCTCGTTGACTCGATCGACCGAGGACTCGAGCGTGCCGTCGCGCATGGTTCGAACGCCGTCCGCGAGTCCGTCATGCAGCGCCTGGAGCTCCGAAGCCGCCCCCGAGCCGGCCGGGAATTGGGTGGCAGTCGCGGCCTGGCGCGATCCCTCTGTCAGGTGACCGAGGACGCCGTTGGCGGCCGCCTTGAGCCGCGCCTCGTCGCCACCGGTCAGGGAGGTCTCAAACTCCTGCCAAGCCGCTGATCGTTGGCCTGAGGTCGGGTCGCCGACGGCCTGCTCGAGTTGATCGACCGACTGGCACATGGCAACGGCCCACGCCGCGGCATCAATCTCGGGGCCGGCGGGAACGGCGATCGGGGGCGGTGTCGGCGTCGGGACGACGTCGCCGCATCCCGCTATTGCGACGAGGGCAAGACCCAGGCACGCGATCCGAACCTTCACGCGGAAGATCGTGGCAGGACCGCCAATTCGGCGTGTGCCGCATACGCAGCAGGACTACCTCGCGGCACATCCGGTCCGCCCGAGCTGTTTCGGGGCTCAGTCAGGGCACTTATCGCCACCCGTAGAACTCGCCGGTATACGCGCGTCGATACGCACCCCGTGATGGCCTGTTCTGCGCCCAGATAGACCTGGTGTGCATGCGACCGCAAGCGCGGCAAGGCGGACCGGCGATCATGGGGCCGTGGACGACTACGAGCTGCTCGACGTCGGCGACGGAATGCGCCTCGAACGGTTCGGCGAGCGGATCGTGGCCCGGCCGCATCCGGGCGCCGAGGGCGCACGACGTGATCCAGGTGCGTGGCGCCGCGCGACCCTTACGTTCGAGTCGGAGCGTGGCTGGACCAGGCCCGATGCGGCGGATCCCTGGCCGGTCGACGTCGCAGGCCTGACCGTGGAGCTGCGCCCGACCGCCACCGGACAGGTCGGCCTGTTCCCGGAGCAGGCACCGAACTGGGCGTGGCTACGCGAAGTCGTAGCCGGTGCGGACGACGCGCCGACGGTCCTCAACCTCTTCGGCTACACCGGGGTCGCGACGCTGATCGCGGCCGAAGCCGGCGCCTCCGTCGTCCACGTGGATGCCGCCCGGCCGACCGTCGCGTGGGCTCGTCGCAATGCGGAGCTGTCTGGGCTCGCCGACCGGCAGGTCCGCTGGATCGTCGATGACGCCGCGGCCTTCGTCGCGCGCGAGGTTCGCCGCGGGCGCCACTACGCCGGGATCGTGCTCGACCCGCCGAGCTACGGCCACGGCCCGCGGGGTCGTGGGTGGCGGCTCGAGGACCACCTCGCTCCCCTGCTCCAACAGGTTGCCGGGCTGGTCACCTCCCAGGGGTTCGTCCTGTTGACTGCCCACACCCTGGGCTTCGGCCCCGAGCAACTCGCCGACGTGATTGCGGCGCCTTTCGACATGTCGCGAGCCAG
>CAWGQH010000003.1:0-187219 GCA_963824735.1 uncultured Chloroflexia bacterium | reverse complement strand
TTGGTCGGGGCGGCGGGATTCGAACCCACGACCACCAGTCCCCCAGACTGGTGCGCTACCAGACTGCGCCACGCCCCGACAGGCAACGCAGTCTAGCACCCGGCACTCGTCCCGCCGGTGGCCGCGCATCGCGAATAGTCATGTGGCGAATGCAGATGAAGGCGTTCGCGCCGATTGCGGCCCTGACAGGACAGTTTGCACGCTCGCCCGAGCACGATCCGGGGCCGTCCGGGCCTGTGGAGCGTGGTCCTGGCTGCCTCGCATTCGCCACGTGAATGCCCGCGAAGTCCAGCCCGGAACGTCCTAGCGGCGACCCTGGCGTCGGCCCGCGGCCGGCTTCGAACGGGATGGTTTCCGCGCGGCCTCCGGGGCTCGCCCGGATCTCGTCTTGCGGCGGCGCGGCGCGCGCACCTTGGCGCGGTCGCGGAAGACCAGCTTGATCGGCGTGCCGTGGAATCCGAACGCCTCGCGCAGCTGGTTCTCGAGGTAGCGCCGATACGAGAAATGCACCGCTGAGGCGTCCGACGCGAAGAACACGAACGTCGGCGGCGCGACGGCCGCCTGGGTGGCGTAGAACAGCTTCGGGCGCCGGCCGCGGCTCATCGCCGGCAGCACGCGTTCGGTCGCCGTTGCCAGGAGGCGGTTCAGCTCGCCGGTCGGCACGCGGCGGCGGCGCTCGCCCCAGATGTCGACGGCGAGCTCCAGCACCTTGCTGACGCGCTGGCCCGTCCTCGCGCTGATCGACACGATCGGCGCGAACTCGAGGAACGGTGTCTGCTCACGGATCCATGAAACGTACTGGTCGAACGTCCGGTCGGTCTTCTCCTCGAGGAGGTCCCACTTGTTGACCGCGACGACGAGCCCCTTCCCCTCCTCGACCACGTAGCCGGCGACATGGGCGTCCTGCGCGGTCAGTCCGTCGACCGCGTCGACGACGAGGACGGCGACGTCGGCACGGGCGATGGCGCGCAGCGCCCGGAGGGTCGAGTAGCGTTCGGCGGCCGGCCCGCTGGCGACCTTCCCGCGGCGGCGGATCCCGGCCGTGTCGATGAGCACGATCTCGCTGCGGCCCCAGGCGAGCCGCGTGTCGATCGAATCGCGCGTCGTGCCCGGGACGTCGGACACGATCGCCCGATCCTGCCCCAGCAGCGCGTTGACCAGGCTCGATTTGCCGACGTTCGGTCGTCCGACGAAGGCGATCGCGGCCGGCTCGTCGTCCTCGGCCGCCATCGCGGCGTCCCAGCGGGCTGCACCGGCGTCCTCGAGCTCGGCATCGACCCCGTCCTCGTCGGCCTCGGGCTCGTCGACCACGAACGGCTCGAGCTTGCCGGCCGCGACCTCCTCGGCCCACGCATCGGCTTCGACCTCGCGGGCTTTCCGAGCACGTTCCTGCTCGCTCTCGGGCGGCAGCGCCCAGACGATCGCGTCGAGCAGATCGCCGGTTCCGCGCCCGTGCGACGCCGAGACCGCGTAGGTCTCCTCCCAGCCGAGGGCGTGGAACTCGGCACCTTCGAGCTCGCGCTTCTCGTTGTCGGCCTTGTTGACCGCCACGATCACCGGTGACGTCGCCCGGCGCAGGAGCTCCGACGCCTCCTGATCAGCCGGCGTCATGCCGGTCGCAGCGTCGACCACGAAGAGGATCGTGTCCGCCTCGGCGATCGCGAGGCGGGCCTGCTCCTGGACCTTCGCCTCGATGGGGTCGTTCGGGTCGATCTCGAGCCCGCCGGTGTCGACGACGACGAAGCGTCGTCCGTTCCACTCGGCGTCGCCGTACAGACGATCCCGGGTGGTTCGCGCGCGGTCCTCGACGATCGCGGTGCGTCCGCCGACGATCCGGTTGAAGAGCGTGCTCTTCCCGACGTTCGGCCGGCCCACGATCGCAACGATCGGGAGCGGGTTGCTCGCGGGGCTCACCGCCCTACGCCGCGCCTGCGGCGGGCGTTGGTGTCGGCAGCGAGGTCGTGCGGCCGGCCGGGGTCGCGGCGACGGCCAGTGCTTCCTGGGCAAGCTCGGCGGCGCGGGTACTGACGTCCGGCGTGCCGGCCATCTCGAGGATCCGCTCGGTGACGTCGCGCAGGTCCTCGATCGGGGTGGACGTGCCACCTGTGACGCCGACGACGCGCTTGCCGTCGAACACCGAGGGATCGGTCAGTTCGCGCACGTTCTCGATCTGGATCGCGTGCGTGCCGGCGATCTCGCACAGCCGCGTCAGCTCCTTGGTGTTGGCGCTCGAGCGGCCGCCGACGACGACCATCAGGTCGACCTCGGCCGCGATCTCCATCGTGTCCTGCTGGCGGCGGATCGTGACCGGGCAGACGGTGTTGACGATCTTGAGCTCGTGGGCGCGACCGACCATGAACGCGGCCAGCTTCTCGAACTTCCACGGTGGCTGCGTCGACTGGGAGATGAGCGCCATCCGCTTCTTGCGCGGGATCGCCGCGTCCCACTCCTCTTCCTCGTCGACGACGATCGCCTCCGGCGCGAACCCGAGCATGCCCACGACCTCGGCATGCTTCGGCGTCCCGAGGAGGACGATCGTGTAGCCCTCCTCGACCAGCTTCGTCAGCTCGCGATGCTCCTGGATCACCCAGGTGCAGGTGCCGTCGATGACCTCGAGGCCCTTCGCGTTCGCACGCTCCATGACGTCCGGTCGAACGCCGTGTGCACGGATCACGACCGCTGCGCCGCCGTCGACGTCGTCGAGCGTCTCCACGGTCTCGATGCCGAGCGTCTGGAGGTCGCGCACGACGCCCTCGTTGTGGACGACCTGGCCGAGGGTGTGCGTGGTCTTCCCGGCGGCCGAGGCTTCCTTCGCCTTGTCGATCGCCTCACGGACGCCGTAACAGAAGCCGGTCCGCTTCGCGATGCGGACGGTTTCGACTGTTCCCACGGCTCGATTATCGCACGGGGACCGCCAAAACCCGGGTCGGCGCTAGGCGTACGGGCCGCGTTGCCGTTCGGGGAGCAGCGCGGCGATCCGCCGCATGATCACGTCCGTGGCCCGCGACTTGGCGGTCTTGCGGTCGAGGTCGGCCGGAATCTCGTCCCCGACGCGGAACGGCGTGCCGATGCGGACCGTGACGTGGCCGCCGCGCCACGGTCGCGGTTTGCGGTCGCGCGGCCACACCCTGTCCGTGTCCGCCACGCCGATCGGAACGATCGGGGCGCCGGTTCGCAGGGCGAGCATCGCCAGCCCGTCGCGCGCCTTCTGGAGCGACCCGTCCCGGCTCCGCGTCCCTTCCGGGAAGATCAGCAGCGCCTGGCCCGCCTCGAGGATGCCCTGGGCCGTCCGGAACGCCTCGATGTCCGCGCCGCTGCGGTCGACCGGATGCACGCCGTAGTTGCGCAGCACGGAGCGGACGACCGGCAGCTCGAACATCTCCCGCTTGCCGAGCCAGTGAATCCGCCGCGGGACGCGCGGGATCAGCCAGCCGCCCAGCAGGACGCCGTCGAGGTTCGACACGTGGTTGGCGGCCAGGATCACCGGGCCCTCGGCCGGGATGGCGTCGATCGAACCTTCGAACCGCACGCGCGTGAACGCCTGGGTTCCGATGCGGGCGGCCAGCCCGAGCGCTCCGGCGATCAGCCTGGCGGACAACCCGATCGGCTCGGGTTCGGTCATTGAGCGGGGGCGGGCTGCGTGTCGGCGTCGGCGGCCCGTGCCTCGGCGTCGCGAATCGCGCCGGTAACCATGGCCACCGTGTCCTCGAACTCGTTGCCGTCGGTCGTGAGGATCCTGGCGTCGGGTGCGGCGCGGAGCGGGGCGACCGCCCGTCCCGTATCGAGCCGATCGCGCTGGCGAAGCGCCTCGAGCACGCGCTCCGCCTCGGGCCCAGCCGGATCGAGGTTGCGCTCCCGCGCTCGGCGCATCGCGCGCTCCTCGACCGAGGCGTCGAGGTACAGCTTGAGGTCCGCATCGGGCAGCACGACCGTGCCGATGTCGCGGCCGGCCATGACGATCCGGCCGTTCGCCGCGAGGGCTCGCTGGCGCTCCAGGAGCGCGGCACGGAGCGGGGCGATCGCGCTGATCTCGGACACGTTCGCGTCGACCTCCGGGCCGCGGACCGCCTCGGTCACGTCGCGGCCGTCACTCAGGACGCGGTTGAGGTGCCCGGCGTCATCCTCCGCGAGCTCGAGCTCCTCGACGAGGCCGACCAGCGCAACCGAGTCGTGGCTGCCGACCCCGCGGTCGAGCGCCAGCCAGGTGATCGCGCGGTACAGCAGCCCCGTGTCGAAGAAGCGGTAGCCGAGCTCGCGGGCCGCGGCGGCGCCCACGCTGCTCTTGCCCGACGAACCTGGTCCATCGAGCGCAACGACAAGCCCCTCTGTTCGGCGTGCGGTCGCAGGCATCCGGGGCAGGATACCGGCTCTCAGGTTCGCTGCGGCTTGCCCGCTGCCGGACGGGACGCCGATCCGCGGGAGCGACCGCCACCGCCTGCGAGACCGCGCACCTCGGGCGCCTTGAGCGAACGGACGCGCCCGGAGCGCAGGCCGTCGATCCGCACCGGCCCGATCCGAACGCGGACGAGGCGGTCGACGGGCGCTCCGACCGCAGCGAACATCCGCCGAAGCTGCCGCTTCCAGCCCTGCGTCAGCACGGCTCGGTACCAGGCGAGCTGCGGAGGCGGAGGGTCCATGAGCCCAACGATCCGCTGCACGATGGCGTCGTCGAGCGGGCGCAGCCCGCGGAGCTCCGCGACGCCTTCGTCGAGCTCGATCCCCTGCCGGAGGGCGTCGAGCTGCTCGCGCGTGAGGCGCGCCCGCAGCCCGAGCGCGTACTCGCGCTCCACGCCATAGCGCGGGTGAAGCAGTCGTTCGGCCCACGCGCCGTCGTTGGTCAGGACGAGCAGTCCCTCGGAATCCTGGTCGAGGCGCCCGACCGGATACAGGCGGGCGCCCTCGGGGACGAGCGCCGTCGGGACGAGATCGAGCACGGTCCGCTCGGCATGCCGGTCGCTCGTGGTCGAGGTCACGCCGGCGGGTTTGTGGAGCAGCAGGTACGCCGTTTGCGCCGCCGCTCCGATGACCCGTCCGTCCACCGCGATCACGGAGCGCGCCGGGTCGGCCTGGTCGCCGACCTTCGCCACCCGGCCGTCGACGGTCACGCGGCCCTGGGCGATGAGGTCCTCGCTGGCGCGGCGCGACGCGACGCCGGCCGCGGCGAGCACCTTCTGGAGGCGCTCGGCGGGCATCAGGCCTGCGGGTCCGGCGTGTCCGGCGGGTCGGATTCGCCCGGCGGGTCGGGCTCGCCCGGCGCCTCCGACGGCTCCGCAGGGAGTACCTCGCCCCCCTCCTCGGCCAGGCGTGCCGCCACGTCAACCTCGAGCGGCGGCAGTTCGTCGAGGCTCGTCAGTCCGAAGCGTTCGAGGAAGTCGAAGCCGGTGCCGTACAGGAACGGGCGGCCGGGCGCATCGGACCGGCCGAGCTCGACGATCAGCCGGCGGTGCAGCAGCGTCCGGACGGTGTAGTCGGAGTCGACGCCACGGATGCGCTCGATCGCCGAGCGCGTCACCGGCTGCCGGTACGCGACGATCGCGAGCGTCTCCAGGGACGCCGGCGACAGGCGGACCGCGTCCGCCCCGACGTACCGCGCGATCAGCGCGCCGGCCTCGGGCGCGGTGACGAGCTCCACCCGATCCCCGGACAGCACGAGCCGAATCCCGCGAGCGCGGAGCGAGACCTCCAGGTCGCCCAGCCGGGCGTCCACCGTTTCCCGGTCCGTGCCGGCGAGAGCGGCGATCTCCCGCCGCGACAGCGGCCGCTCGGCGACGAACAGGAGCGCTTCGAGAGCGGCCTCGGTCAGCTCGATCGGTTCGGGCGCGGCGGCTGCGGCCGCATCCGGGTGCGTGCCGTTGTCGCCCGACTCGAGCACGCGCACCTCGCCGTCGGTCACGCGAAGGACTCCAGGCTCTCGTCGAGCGGTTCGTCGGATTGCGCTGCCACGCCGGCCACGGCTCGTTCCTCGGCCGTCGTGGACCGCGCGACGATCGGCCCCCACGGCTCGGCCTGCTCGACCACGATCTCGCGCCGTTTCATGAGCTCGAGCAACGCGAGGAACGTGACCGCGACGACGACTCGATCGCGCACGCCCTGCAGCAGGTCCTGGAGGACGACCGTCGGCGCGTCGCGCAGGGCGTCCCGGATGATCGACGCGCGCTCGGTCAGCGTGATCGTGCGGGCAACGGTCTCCGGCGGCAGCTCGGGCGGCGGCGCGATGCGGGCCACGCCGTCGAGCGCGCCGACCAGCAGCATCGGCGACAGCGGGGGCGCGTCGGATGGCCGGGCGCCGGCCATCGCGGTGGCGTGGGCTGCACCCGGTTCGCGCCGGAAGAGGCCGACCCGGCGCAACGCACCCTCCGCCAGGCTCGCACCTGCGTCGCGGTAGGCGCGGTACAGGAGCAGGCGGGCACGCAGCTCGGCCTCGGGGTCGGGCGCCTCGTCGGCCAGGCCCGCGGGTCCCGCCGGCGCCTGGCGCGGCAACATTGCGCGGCTCTTGATCAGGATCAGCTGGCTCGCGACCGCGACGAACGAGCTCACGTTGCCGAGCCGGTCGACGTCCAGCGTGGCGAGCGCGTCGAGGTACGCGTCGGCCAATGCGCCGAGGGGGACCGTCAGCACGTCGAGCTCGCGTGCCTCGATGAGCGCCAGCAGCAGGGCGAGCGGCCCCTCGAACTCCGCGACCGCGACCCGCGTCGACGCCTCTGGCCGGCGTCCCTCGCCGAACACCACCGACGGCGCGCGAGCGGAACCGGCGTCGAGCATCAGTTGGCCTCGTCCGCGAGCTGCAGCAGGCGGCCTGCCTCCGGATCCACCGGCGCCTCCTGGTGCCGGATCAGCTCGACGGTCCGTGGCGCAGCCCCGGCCCGTTCCGCGAGTTGCGCGGAGGTCTCGGCGTGGGCACGGAGGCGCTCGATGCCGGTGCGCATGCCGGGCAGCACGCCGGCCGCGCGCCAGACCCAGGCGCCATATGCCTCGCCGAGCGAGAACGCGACGCGCGGCCACACCCCGGTGCTGCCCTTGCCCGCGTCGTGGAGCAGCCCCGCGAGCAGGACCTCGTCATCGGCCACGCCCTGCTCTCGAAGCGTCGCTACCACGTCCAGTCCGTGCCGCCGGTCGGCGACATGCATGCGATCGAACAGTGCGAGTTGGGGCGGGCTCACCCAGGTCGCCAGCGCCGTCCGCTCGTCGGGGGCCACGCGGGCCCGCACGTGCGACCGGAACTGGCGGACCTTGCTACCCCACCAGGACGGTGAAGATGGCATCGGCTATCGGATACAGGACGCGGCCCCCGAGCGTCTCGCCGCCGAACACGGGGAAGAAGAACACCGCGATCAGGATCAGCAGGCCGTACTGCGCGAGGATCGGGCGCAGCTGCCAGGCCGTCTCGCGTGACACGAGGGAGAGCAGGATCGCCCCGCCGTCGAGCGGCGGGATGGGCACGAGATTGAACAGCCCGAGGATGATGTTGCCGTACACGATGAGCCCGAGGGTTTGCAGGAGGATCGGGTACTCGAACTGCAGCTCGCTGCCGAGGACGAAGCGCAGCGGGATCGCGGCAGCAGCGGCCAGCACCAGGTTCGACAGTGGACCCGCGCCCGCGACGATCGCCTCGCCGTAGCGACCACGCAGGTTGCCCGGGTTGATCGGCGTGGCGGCGAACCCCAGCGGGATGCCGGCGACAAGCACGGAGATGACCAGCATCGTCCCGCCGACCGGGTGAAAGTGGGCGATGGGGTTGAGCGTCAGCCGCCCGAACATGCGCGGCGTGGCGTCGCCGAGCCGATTCGCCGCGTAGGCGTGGAAGAACTCGTGGACCGGGAAGGCGATCAGCAGGAAGAAGGCGATCAGCAGGATCGCCTCCATCGGATTTTCCTGGACGAACAGGGAGCCGGGCAACACGGATCAGGACCCGCGCGGTTCGGTCATCAGATGCGCCCGAGCAGGTCGGCCTTCTTCTGCTCGTAGTCCTCGGGGCTGATCGCTCCACGGTCCCGGAGGTCGGCAAGGCTCGCCAGCGTGCGGGTCACCTCGTCGGGTGACATCTTCTCCTCCGGCGGGTCGCTCGCGGGTGACGGCGCTGGTTGCGGTGGCGACGGCGCCGCGGTCGGAGGCGGGACGCTGACCGAGGATGTCTCGTCCGTGACGGGTTCCGGGCCTCGCTCTGGCGGCGCTTCGGGCGCCGCGCGCAGCGGTGGGCTGACCGGCACGGGTCCGCGCGACATGTCCACCTCGTATCCGTGCTTCGCGTCGAGCATTGCCTTCTTGAACCCGATCGGATCGTGGATCATCCGGAAGCGCTCGATCCCGCTCTCCGACGCGGTCAGGACGTCGAGGTCGCCGAACCCGAACATCCGCCCGAAGAGCGACTGGCTGAGGGCGGCGTCGTTGATCTTCTCGAGCGAGCTGTCGGTCGAGTGCTTGTTGATGACCCCGCCGACCTGCATGACGCGCCGATTGGTGATGACGAACTCCTGGTGGCGGTAGCGGAGCGCCTCCCAGAGGAAGCTGGCGATCCCGCCGACAAGCAGCACGACGAAGATCAGGCTGGCGAGCGACCGGATCGTGCCCGAGATGCCGTCCGGGTCCAGCCCGTTGGTCAGGAACCCCAGGATCACGGCCCCGATGATCGCGAGGATCGCCCAGCGTCCGGCCCACACGAGGATGAACCAGTGCTGGCGCTCCCGAAGCTCGATTCGCTCTCCGGTGGACAGCAGCCCGTCCGCGTAGCTCATCCTGTTTTCTTCCCTCTCGTCAGGCCCGTGGATGGGCCCGGCCATAGACGTCCCGGATGCGCTCACCCGTCACGTGGGTGTAGAGCTGGGTCGTGCTGATACTCGCATGTCCGAGCAATTCCTGAACGATGCGCAGGTCGGCCCCGCCCTCGAGCAGATGGGTCGCGAACGAGTGGCGCAGCGTGTGCGGGCTGACCCGCGAGCCCAGCCCCGCTCGGGCCGCCGCGCGCTTCACCGATGCCCACGCCTGCTGCCGTGCGAGGCGCCCGCCGCGTGGCCCGAGGAACAGCGGCCCGCCCCGCGACGGCGCGACGTGGCCGAGCGAGAGCAGCCGCTCGCGCGGGCCACCGGTCCAGCGCCGGAGCCAGTCGAGCGCGACCTCACCCAGCGGCACGAGTCGTTCGCGATCGCCCTTGCCGATGACGCGCACGAACGCCCCGTCGAACGACAGGTCCTCGCGATCGAGCCCGGTCGCCTCGCCGATCCGCAGCCCGGCCGCGTACAGCAGCTCGAGCAGCGTCCGGTCCTCCATCCGTCGCTCGTGGTCGGGCTCGTCGGGGTCATCGCCACCGGCCGCGTCGAGCAGGCGCGTGACCTCCTCGACGGTCAGCGTCTCGGGAAGGAGCCGCGGCTGGCGCGGAAGATCGAGATGCGCAGCGACGTCGGTCCCGATCAGGCCCTCCCCGAAACAGAAGCGGTAGAAGCCCTTGAGGGCGGCCGCCCGCCGGCGGAGGCTGTTCGGCGCGAGGCCGGGATCGTGCGGCTGCCCGCGCCGGGTGCGGGCAGCGAGGTAGTCGAGCGCCACCTCCGGTGAGCGGTCCCAGCCGCGCGCCGCGCCACGGGACGCGGCAAAGTCCGTCAGGTCGGCCCGGTAGGCGCGGATCGTGCGCGGGGCAAGCCCGCGTTCGACCCGCAGGTACGCCAGGTAGTCGTCGATGGCGTCCGCGAGCGCGACCACCGGCGTGCTCGTGGCCGCCTCAGCCGGTCGCGCCGACGCGTTCGCGCCAGCTCTCGGCCCGATCGAGCAGCTCGCGCGCCGAGGCGAGCGTCGTCGCCCCGCCCGCCTGCCCGCCGAGCATCTGGGCGAGCTCCACGATGCGCCCCTCGCGATCGAGCCGTTCGACCTCGGTGATCGTGCGGCCGTCGCGCTCGCGCTTGGCGATCCGGAACTGGACATCGGCGTGGGCGGCGATCTGGGGCAGGTGCGTGACGCACAGGACCTGGTGGCGGCGCGCGAGTGCCCACAGGCTGCGGCCGACGGGGTCGGCACTGCGCCCGCCGATACCCGTGTCGACCTCGTCGAAGACGAGCGTCGGGGTCGCGTCGGCCTCGGCGAGGACCTGCTTGACGGCCAGCGCCACCCGCGACAGCTCGCCGCCGGAGGCAATCTTCGCGAGGGGCCGGGCGGGCTCACCCGGGTTTGGTGCGAGGCGGTAGACGACCTGATCGGCACCGGCCGCGTCGAACGCGACCGCGTCGCCATCGAGCTCTACCGCCGGTTCGTCGGCGCCGGCCGGGCGTCGTCCGAGGCCGACCTCGAACACGCCTCCCGGGAACCCGAGCTCGACGAGGACCCCACCGACGGTCGACGCGAGGTCCGCCGCGGCGGAGCGCCGGGCATCGGACAGCCTGCCGGCCACGTCTGCAACCGCGGCCAGCAGCGTGGCGTCCACCCCCTCGCGCCGCGCCCGCTCGTCCTCCAGGCCGGCGAGCCGCTCCACCTCGGTCCGCGCGCGTTCGCCGTGGGCGATGACAGCTACCTCGTCGTCTCCGTAGCGCCGCTCGAGCGCGTAGATGAGACCAAGCCGCTCCTCGAGCGCCGCCAGCGTGGCGGGGTCGTGGTCGATCGTTTCGGCGAGGCGGCGAACCTCGTCGGCGGCGTCCTCGAGCTCCGCCTCGAGGCCGGCGAGGCGGTCGACCAGCGGTTCGAAGCGGGTGTCCACCCGTGCCAGGTTGCGGATCTCGCGGACCGCGACCGCGGTGACGTCCCGTGCGCCACTCCCCTCCCCGACGAGCGCGTCACGCAACGCGGCCGCGCCGCGTGCGATTGCCTCACCGTGCTGTGCCGCCTCGAGGCGCGCCCGCAGCTCGTCCGCCTCCCCGGGTTGGAGCCGCGCGGCGGCGATCTCGGTGGCCTCGTGCTCGAGCAGCTCGAGCCTGCGTGCCAGCTCGCGCGGCTCGATCGACAGCTCGGCGAGCGCCGACCGGTTCGCCCGCCAGCGCTCGACCGTGGTGGCCATCTCGTCACGAAGCTGCTCGTGGCCGCCGAACGCATCGAGCAGGTCGCGCTGCCAGCGCTCGTCGAGCAGCCGCTGCTGCTCGTGCTGGCCGTGGATCTCGACGAGCGGACCGACCTCCTCGGCCAGCCGCGCAGCGGTCACGGTCTCGTCGTCGAGCCGCGCCGTCGAGCGGCCGGTAGCCGCGACCTCACGGACCGCGATGACCGGCTCGGGGATCCGGTCGAAGAGCGCCTCGACCCGGGCGAGCTCGGCACCGTGCCTGACCAGCGTGGTGTCGGCGCGTGCGCCCAGGGCGAGCCCAAGCGCGTCGATGAGCAGGCTCTTGCCGGCGCCGGTCTCCCCGGTGATCACGTTGAGCCCGGGGCCGAGCTCGAGGCGGAGCCGGTCGATCAGCGCGAGATCGGTGACCGTCAGCTCGAGCAGGCGGCCGGCGGTGGCGGGATCGGTCATCCGTGACGGATCACGACGGCAGGAGCTCGACCTTGTGGCGGAGGAGGTCCCAGAACGGGACCGTGCCCTGCGGCTCGACGAGCCGGATCGGCCGGTCCATCGCCTGGACCGCCACCATGTCGCCGACCGCGAGGGGGATGTCCTCGCGACCGTCGATCGAGACGAGCGCCTCGTGCGCGTCGACGATGCGGCAGCGGACCGTCTGGGTTGGTCCCGCGACAACCGAACGGATGGCGGACAGATAGCCGGCGATGGGCGTCACGATCAGGTTGCGGCTCTGCGGCTCGACGATCGGGCCGCCGGCCGAGAACGAGTAGCCGGTGGACCCGGTCGGACTCGCGACGACGAGCCCGTCGGCGATGAACGTGGCCAGGTGCGAATCGTCGATGCTCACGTCGAGCCGGCAGACCCGCGCCAGCGCCCCGCGCGCGATCACGATGTCGTTGAGCGCGATCAGCCGTTCCGCGTTCGCGTCGCCACCACCGGGGTGGATGCGTCCCTCGAGCACCATGCGCTCCTCGAGCCGGTAGCGGCCCTCGGCGATCCGGGCGAGGACCGCCTCGAGCCCGTCCGCCTCGACCTTGGACAGGAAGCCGATCTTGCCGAGGTTCACGCCAAGCAACGGGACGTCGACCTCGGCCACGGCGCGAGCGGCGCGCAGGAACGTGCCGTCGCCGCCGAGCACGAACAGCACGTCGGTCTTCGGCAAGTCGGTCCGCAGCGCGTCGGTGTCGCCGGCCGCCGCGGCCCACTGCTCGACGCCGTGGACGTGGCACCAGCCGGCGGCCCGCTCGCGCAGTTCGAGCGCCGCTTCGTTCGTCGGGTTGTAGGCGAAGCCGATGCGCATCGTCAGGTTCCGCCCGGCGTCCCGGCCCAGGCCGCGTCGACGGCCCGCTCGATCACTTCGTCCAGCTCCGCGCACGACGGCCCGGGCCCGAGGTACGCGAGGAACTCGCGGTTGCCCTCCGGCCCCTGGATCGGCGAGGCGATGACGTTGCGCGTGCCGAGCCCGAGGTCGCGCGCCTTCGCGGCAACCCGCCGAAGCACGGCCGCGTGCACCTCGCGATCGCGGACCACGCCACGGACCACCTGGTCGCGGCCGGCCTCGAATTGCGGCTTGACGAGCGCGACCATGTCGGCCGGACCGGGTGCGAGCGTCGACGCCGCGGGTCCGAGCACGAGCCCGAGCGAGATGAACGACACGTCGAACGTGATGAGGCTGACCGGCTCGGGGAGGGAGTCCGCGGTCAGGGTCCGGGCGTTCGTCCGTTCCATCGAGACGACGCGCGGAGTCCTGGCGCAGCGATTCGGCGAGCTGGGCGCGCCCGACGTCGAGGGCGTAGACGCGGCTCGCGCCGCGCTGCAGCAGGACGTCGGTGAAGCCACCGGTCGACGCGCCCACGTCGAGGCAGATGCGGCCCGTCGGGTCGATCTCGAACGCATCGAGGGCGGCGGCAAGCTTGTGGCCGCCGCGCGAGACGTACGGCTCCCGCTCGACGAGGTCCAGCGGCGTCTGCGGATCGACGAGATCGCCGGGCTTGCGGTCCCGCCTGCGCCCGGTCCCCCTCGCCGACGCGCACCTTGCCGGCCAGCACGAGCGCCTGCGCACGCGTGCGCGTCTCGACCAGGCCGCGCTCGACGAGGAGCTGGTCGAGTCGGACGCGGGTCCGTTTGGCCGTCGCCGGGCTCACCCGGCTATCGTGGCACAGCGGCCTTCACCGCGGCTCGACGGGCGTAGACAGGGCCGTGTCCTGCCATCCCCACGGCGGACGGTTGGCCGGTCCTGAGGGCGCTGCGCAGTGCGAAATGCCGCCATGGCCGCGCTGGGCGCGATGTCTACGCGTCGGCGATCGTCCCATTCGAACCGTTCCGGGGCTGCTGATGCGCTGAGTGCACCGCCGACCCGGAGCGCCGGCGCGTCCCGGCGATGGCTAGTTCATGCGCTGGCCTTGTTGGTGCATCGAGCGCACCCACCCGCTTGGCTTGGACAGTTCGCCAGACAAGCAGCGAACGCCCAATTCGAGCCGATCCGAGGATCGATGGCCACGCGCAGCCGCGCGGGCACCGCCGGAGATCTAGCCCGCAACCGCCTCCGAGCGGCCCGGCTCGGCGCGGAGTGCCGCCAGTGATTCGCGCACCTGCTCGGTGAGCCCCGCCGTGTCGAGGCGCAGGGACCGTCGCAGGTCCGCCACCGCGCCGTGGTCGACGAACCGGTCGCCGGGGATCCCGACGATGCGGACCGCCAGGTCGCGGTAGGCCGGGTCGGTGAGGCGTGCCTCCTCGAGGAGCCCGAGCACCGCGCTGCCGAACCCGCCGGTCGCGACGCTCTCTTCGAAGGTGACCAGGAGCCGCTTGCCGCGCGCCTGGTCGAGGATCAGTTGACGGTCGAGCGGCTTGGCGAACCGGGCGTTGATCACGCCGATCGACCAGCCCTCGGCCTCGAGCGCATCGGCCGCCTCGAGCGCCCGCGACACGATCGGGCCGAAGCCGACGAACAGCAGATCGCGTCCCTCGCGCAGGACCTCGCCCTGCCCGATGGGCAGCGCACGCGGCTCAATGGGTGTGAGATCGAACCCCGCGTCGCGCGGATAGTGCAGCGCGAAGGGGTGCTCCTGGTCGAATGCGGTGCGCAACAGCGAGCGGAGCTCCTGCTCGTCCTTCGGCGAGGCGACGACGAGGTGCGGCAGCTGGAGCTGGGCGGGCAGGGTGAACATCCCCTGGTGGCTCGTGCCGTCCTCGCCGACCAGCCCCGCGCGGTCGACCGCGATGAGCACCGGCTGGTCGTTCTGGCAGACATCGTGGACGGTTTGATCGAACGCGCGCTGGAGGAAGGTCGAATAGAGCGCGACGACCGGCCGCATCCCGCCGAGCGCGAGGCCGGTCGCGAAGGTGATCGAGTGCTGCTCCGCGATCCCGACGTCGAAGAAGCGCTCCGGGAACTCCGCCTGGAATTTCGACAGGCCGGTGCCGGTCGGCATGCCCGCGGTGATCCCGACGATCCGCCGGTCCGTGCGCGCCAGCTCGATCAGCTCGGCGACGAAGACCGCGGTGTAGTTCGGGGCCTTCGGCTTCGCCCGCGGCGCAGCCGCCGGTGGGGCGGCGTCGTCGGCCATCGACTCGGCGGGGAACGCGCCTTCGGCGCGCATCTTCCCGTCGGACCGCGCGCCGTTGTAGGCGTCGGCCCCCGGGTTGAGGACCATCGGCGGCAGGGCCGCGCCGTGGAAGCCGATCTGGTCGGTCTCGGCCGGCTGGTAGCCACGTCCCTTCTGGGTGCGGACATGGACGATGGTCGGGCCGGGCAGCGTCAGCGCACGCCCCAACGTGCCGAGGAGCGCATGAAGGTCGTGCCCCGGCACGACGCCGATGTAGGTGATCCCGAGATCCTCGAACAGCTGACCGGGCTGGGCAAAGTTGACGACCGACTTGCGCAGCCGACGGCTGAGCTCGAGCACGGTGGGTCCGACGAACGGGATGCGTTCGACGGTCCGGTCGTAGGCGCTCTTGCTCTCGCGCCACGTCCGGGACAGCTTGATCTGCGACAGGTACTTGGAGAACGCACCGACGGTCGGGCTGATCGACATCTCGTTGTCGTTGAGCACGATCAGGAGCTGGGTCTGGCGCTGGCCGATGTCGTTGAGCGCCTCGAGCGACAGGCCGCTCATCAGCGCCGCGTCCCCGACGACGACCGCGATCCGTTCGAGCCCGTGTCGCAGGTCGCGTGCCTCGGCCAGTCCTTCGGCGATCGACAGGCCGGTGCCGGCGTGGCCGCCGTCGAACACGTCATGGCTCGATTCGCTCCGGCGCGGGAACCCCCCGACGCCGTCGATCTGGCGGAGCGTCCCGAACCGGTCGAGGCGCCCGGTCAGCAGCTTGTGGGGGTACGCCTGGTGCCCGGTGTCCCACACGATCCGGTCACGGGGCGACTCGAGCAGGCGGTGGAGCGCCAGGGTCAGCTCGACGACCCCGAGGGACGAGCCCAGGTGACCGCCGGTGTTGGCGACTGTCCCGATGATCGTTTCGCGGACTTCCGCTGCCAGCTGCACGAGCTGGTCCTCGGTGAGACCGCGCAGGTCGGCAGGACCGTCGAGGTCCCGAAGGATGGACACGATGTAGCTGGCTCCTGCTCGTCCTGGATGTTCCGCCCCGGTAGGACGGTCGGCCGCGATCGTATGCGACTGTGCGACCCGAGTATGAACGTGTTCCTCGTTAGTCGCATGTTTCCGCACCGCGCGGGCGCGCTACATTCTGCTCCGAGGGGCCGGCGCTTGCCACGCCTGTACATACGAGGATCAGCCCGGCGGCTGCCGCGGCTGAGTCAGCCTCCGGGGGCCTCCGGCCCGTCGGATGCCTCGCGCGCCTCGTCCGGGCGCACGTCCTGCGCCTCGAGGACGCCGCCGGCGCGCGCGACGAGCTGCTGGACCCGCAGCTCCGCATCGCGCAGCAGGCGGTCGCAGCGCTGCTGGAGGGCGACGCCGCGCTCGTACAGCGCGAGCGACGCCTCGAGCGGCTGGCCGCCGGCCTCCAGCTCCGCGACGGTGCGCTGGAGCTCGGCGAGGGCCTCGTCGAACGTGAGGCGTTCGATCGCGTCGTCAGTCGTCGGCTGGATCGTCTCCGTCACCGGGATCCTCGTCGGGCTCGGTCAGGCGCTCGAGGCGCGGGGCGATGAGCATACCAAGCACGATCCCGACGCCGAAGATGGCGACGGCCAGGACCACGAAGACGACGAGCTCGATCATCACGAGGGGTCCACCGTGGCGGGCAGCTCACCGGCGGCGACACGGACCGCGAGACGGGTCCCGACCGGTGCCTCACGCGGGTCGCGGACGATCGTCCCATCGGCCGAGCGTCGCACGATCGCGTAGCCGCGCTCCAGCGTGCGCTGCGGCGCGAGCACATCGAGTGCGGCCGTCGCGGTTTCGAGTCCGGCGCGCGCGATCCCCGCCCGGCGGCGCGCCGCCGCGTCGAGCCGGTCACGGGCCGGGATGCGGGAGCGGTCCCGCGCGAGACGGGCCCCGAGTGCCCGCGTGGCGCGGTCGAGGAGCAGGCCGGACCGCTCACGGGCCATCGTCAGCTGGGCCGAAGGGCTGAGCCGGTCGAGCGCCCGGCGCTCCGCACCCACCTCGCGGGATGCGGCCCCAAGGCGGGCCGCGGCGCCGGTCGCCAGGCGCCGCCCGGTGGTGGCGAGCTTGGCCGCGACCTCGGCTCGATCGGGCACCACGATCTCGGCCGCGGCGGAGGGCGTCGCCGCCCGGACGTCGGCCGCGAAGTCGGCCAGCGTGACGTCGACCTCGTGCCCAACGCCGCAGACCACCGGCACCGTGTGGGCGACGACGGCGCGCACGACGCGCTCGTCGTTGAACCCCCACAGGTCCTCGAGCGAGCCGCCGCCACGGGCGAGGATCGTCACCGCGGGCGCGTCCCCGGGCCGGCCATCGGCATGGGCCGCGGCGATCCACCGCTCCAGGCGGCGGAACGCAGTCACGATGCTGGCCGGCGCCCCGTCCCCCTGGACCTGCGCGGCGACGAGCACAACCCGGGTCAGCGGCCAGCGTCGGGAGAGCACCGTGCAGACGTCGCGCCAGACCGCCCCGGTCGGGCTCGTGATCACCGCGATCGTGCGCGGACGCGTCGGCAGCGGTCGCTTGCGGGCCGCCTCGAAGAGGCCCTCCGCGGCAAGTCGCGCCTTGAGGGCCTCGAAGCGCAGGGCGAGGTCGCCGAACCCGGACGGCTGGATCGACTCGACGTAGAGCTGGAGCGCGCCCTGCGGTTCGAACAGGTCGATCCGGCCGTGGGCGACGACGCGCAACCCCGCCTGCGGCTCGAACGCGGAGCGCTGGCGGTCGTCGCGGAACCACACGCACTGGAGCTGGCTGCGCTCGTCCTTCAGGGCGAAGTACGCGTGCCCCGCGGTCGAGATCGTCACCCGGCCGATCTCGCCCTCGACCCACAGGTCGCTGAGCCGCGGTTCGGCACGCACGGCGCCGCGGATGGTGCGCGTGACCTCGCTGACCTTGAGGATCCGCACACCGAACGCACCCGGGGTGGGCGGCGCGGGACGGGTGGCCGCAACGATCGGCGCCGGATCGTCGACGTGATCCCAGCCGGGCAGCGCCCAGTCGGGCGGCTCGGGGGCGCGGCTGCGCTCGTTCATGCGGCCGGTTCGGCGTTCATCGTCTTCGATGGTACGTCCCGAGGGGCGGTCGCAGGTAACGGGAGCAAAACGCCGCCCAGTATAGTCTCGCGTAGCCCGAAGGCCGGCCCACCGAGCCGCGCAGGGTTGATGTGGGAGGGGGTCCGTGATGAAGCGTTTCCGAAGGTTGGGTCGGGTCGCGTCCGTCCTCACGACAGCCCTGGCGGCATTGGTCCTTGTCGCCCCTGTCGCGGCGGCACCGCTGGAGCGGGAGCATTACTCGTTCGAGGAGTCGGACACGTTCACCGACACCGAGTGCGGGGCTCCGATCACGATCGACTACACCGGGGAGTTCTCCGGCGTGTTCATGCTCAAGGACAAGAAGCCCGGGGGTCCGACCCCACCGTACCTCTTCGACAACTACTCGGGTGTCGAGACGTTCACCAACGTGGCGAACGGCCAGACGGCGACGATCAAGCACCAGGGCCTGTACAAGGACGTGAAGATCGAGCACGTCGAGGGAACGGTCTACCGGTTCACCGCCATCGAGACTGGGCGGCCTGTCGTGGTATTCGGACCGGACGGGAAGAAGCTCGTCTTCGACGCGGGCCGCATCCGGTACACCTTCCTGGTCGACACCCTCGGTGACGCGGACTTGAGCAACGACGTGTTCCTCGGCGATGTCTCCGACCCGGACGTGGCTGGCCCCCATCCGGTCTTCGTCGGGGACGTCGACTTCTTCTGCGACGTCCTGGACTCGATTCGCTGACCTCTCGCGCTCCTGAGTGTCAGACCCGGGTCTGGTACTCCCCGGTCCGGGTGTCGACGCGGATCGTGTCGCCCTGTTCGACGAAGATCGGGACCTGCACGACGAGGCCGGTCTCGGTCGTGGCCGGCTTGCGCGCGCCTGACTGCGTGTCGCCGGCGAAGCCCGGCTCGGTCTCGGTCACCACCAGATCGACGTTGATCGGCAGCTCGACGCCGATCGTCTCGCCCTGGTACGAGGTTCGATCAAGCGTCATCCCGTCCTTCAGGTAGTAGACCGCATCGTCGAGCTGGGCCGAGCTCAGCACGAACTGGTCGTACGTGTCGTTCTGCATGAAGTGGAAGTCGTCGCCGTCGCGGTACAGGAACTGCACGGGGCGCTTCTCCATCGACGCCCGTGGCCATTTCGTGCCGGCCTGGAAGCTGCGCTCCACCGTCTGGCCGCGCTTGATGTTGCGGAGCGTGATCCGCACCTGCGCCGAGCCGCGGCCCATCTTGATGTGGTGGTAGTCGAGGATCTGCCAGAGCTCGCCGTCGAGCTCGATGGCGACGCCCTTGCGCAATTCGCCGGTGCTGATCATGTGCTGGAACTCCTGGTGGTCGGCCGGCGGTGAGGCTTCGGGTCGTGGCGCGCGCACCGGCGCTCGGGGCCGTGTTGGAAGGCCGGAATCGTAGCAGACGGGGCTCAGCCGCCGACGACCAGGACCTCGTTGGGGAAGCGCGTGAGCCGTTCGAGCGTGCCCGCGTCCGCGTCGATGGCGACGAGATCCTCGATGCGGACGCCCGTCTCGCCATCGAGGTAGATCCCGGGCTCCACCGAGAACACGGTCCGGCGCGGCAGCGGCATGTCGGGCGCCCGCCGGCCGAGGCTCGGTCCCTCGTGCGTGGCAAGCCCGATCCCGTGTCCGAGCGAGTGGCCGAACTGCCCGCCGTGGCCGGCGGCCTCGATGACGTCGCGAGCCACGCCATCGATCTCGCGGCCCGACGGCAGGTCCGCACCATCGGCCGCCGCCGCGATGCCCGCTTCGAGCGCCCCGATCGCCGTGGATTGCGCGGTCGCGACGAGCTCGTAGATCGCCAGGTCGCGCTCGGTGGGCTCACCGACGAACAGGGTCCGCGTCATGTCGCTGCGATAACCGGCGACCTGTGCCCCGAAGTCGAACAGAAGGACCGCCCGCTCGAGGACCGGCCGGTCGCCGGGCGAGCCGTGCGGCAAGGCCGCCTCGGGCCCGGCCAGGCATGCCACGTCGAAGGCGAGCGCCTCGGCGCCGTTGGTGCGCATCAGCCATTCGAGGTCGAGCGCGAGCGCCGCCTCGGTGACACCGGGCCGGATGCGCGGCAGGAGCGCGGCGAGCGACCGATCCGCCACGGCACACGCCGCCGCGACGCGTTCCAGCTCGGCAGGCTCCTTGGTCGCCCGATCCGTCGCGAGCCACGCCTCGGCCGGCACCAGCTCGACGTCCGGGGCGGCCGCGGCGAGTCGCTCCCAGTCCGCATGGCTGAGGACGTCGGCTTCGACCGCCACGCGCTTCGCCCCGACGGATGCGAGCAGCTCCGGCCAACGCGACGGCAGGTCCCGGTACGACTCGGCGATCCGCCATTCCGGTGCCTGACGCTGTGCCTGGAGCGTGTAGCGGGAGTCCGCCAGCACGACCGTCTCGTCGGCCGTCACCAGGAACTGCCCGGAGTTTCCCGGCCGACTTCTCCTCGCCCTCGGCGAGGGCGAAGCCGGTGAGATAGCGCATGTGCTCGCGACGAAGGCCGAAATACGCGTCCACGCCGGCCCCCGCGAACCGCGCGCGGAGCCGCGCGAGGCGTGCGGGCCGGGCAACCCGGTCGGCCTCGTCCCAGGCGGTCAGCTGCTCCCCTGACGGGGGCGGGGCGAAGTCAGCCGGTTCCGGCAGCGCGCCCCGTGCGACGGCCATCAGTCGTAGCCGTACTTCTCGCGGTTCTCCTGGTGCTCCGCGTTCGTCTTGGCGAAGGCGTGCTTGCCACCGCTGTCGGGGATCGCCAGGAAGTAGATGTACTCGTCCTTGGTATCCGGGGCGAGTGCCGCATCGATCGAACCGAGACTCGGTGTCGCGATCGGCCACGGCACGAGACCCGGGACCTGGTATGTCTGGAAGCCCTGCAGGTTCCCGGGCAAGGCGATGTCCTTCATCGGCGTCTCGGGCACCTTCCAGAAGAAGTAGTTCGGCCATTCCTCGATCGGGGTCTCCGAGAGGGCAACCGAGTCGGCCCCGTAGATCACCGTCGGATCGGCGTTGAGCAGGCGGTTCTTGACGCCCTTGATGCCGTTGAGCCGGTTCTGGTAGACGCCCGCGATCTGAGGCTTCTCCTCGGGGAGCACCGCTTCGCGCTCGACGATCGATGCCAGGGTAAGGGCCTCGTAGAACGTCATGCCCGCGGTCCTTCGGGACCTTGAGGCGTTCCGCGCCGACCGTCGCGATGAACTTGTCGAGCATCAGCCGGATCAGCTCCTCGGCGCTGGTGTCGGGCAGCACCCGGTAGGTCGCCGGCCACAGGAAGCCCTCGAGCGTCGGGTCCACGCCGCCCGGCGCGCCGGCCAGCGCCGTGCGCAGCCACGGATAGTCCTCGAGCAGGGTCGACGGCGGGTCGGTCGCCAGGTCGTAGAACTCCTGGACGTCCATCTCGAGTCCCTTTTCGGCCTTCAGCTTCTGGAGCAGCGCGGTCACCTGCTCGAGGCGGAGCTGTGACCGGAGCGCGATGTCCACGTACGGGATCGACGGCGGATCGAGCAGCGCGGTGACCAGCTCGTCCGGCGTCAGGCTCTTGCGCAGGATGAACTCGCCGGACTGCAGCTGGCTGGTCAGCCCCCGCGCCGTCGCCTCGTACACGAACGAACGCGAATCACGCAGGAATCCTTCGTTCTCGAGCCGTCGCGCGATCGTCGTCGCGGTGTCCCCCGGCGCGACCGCGAACGTCAGCTGGGTCTCGTCGTCGCTCGCCGGGGACGTCAGGTCGTCCCCGAGATCCTCGCGCACGATGCCGCGCACGAACGGGATCGACAGGGCGCCCGGATTGTCGGCCGCCCACGACACGACCGCGTTGTTGACGAGCGGCCGCAGCGCGGTGAGCCCGACGACGAGCACGAAGCCGCCGAGCGCGAGCGCGAACAGCAGGAACTTCAGGATCCCTCGGAAGCCGCTCCCCCCACCCCGTCCGCCGCGTCCGTTGCGAGTCCGCGGATAGGGCTCGCTGAACCGCGGGATCGATTCGGTCGCGTACGCGTCGGGTTCGTATCTGGGCGGAGGGCGTTCGCCACGAGGGCGCCCGCCCGAGCGGATGCTCAAGGGCTGGTCTCCGTTCGCTGGGTCTTGGCGGGCGACGCGTACTGTACATTGGCGCGCGCTTCGATCTCGTCCTGGAGGATGATCGCCGCCGCCTCTCGGTCCACCCGGGCGCGATACGCCTCGCGCTGGGCACGCGTCGGCGGGCCGCCGGAGCGGCCACGCTTCATCGGCCCGAGACGCTCCTCGGCGAGGTGGCTCGTCAGCCGCTCGTCGCGCATCGCGAGGGGCAACCCGAGCCCCTCCGCGATCGCCGCGGCCCACGCCGTTGTCAGCTCGGCCTGCGGCCCGTGCCGACCGGACGCCTCGAGCGGCAGGCCGACGACGAGCTCGACGATGTCCTGTGCCGCCACGAACTCGGCAAGCGTTGCCACGTCGTCGGCGGGCTTCCGGCGGCGCCGGATCGTGTCGAGTGGTCGCGCCGCCGAACCGTCGCCATCGGCGACGGCCAGCCCGATCCGGCGTTCCCCGAGGTCGACCCCAAGCAGGCGCCTCACGGCGCCGGGCTCTCGCTCGGTGCCGCCGAGGGTTCGGGCGACTCGGATTCGGTCGCCGGCTCCGCGCTCGGCTCGATGATCTCGACCGGCAAGGGCGGCTGGACCTCGACGTCCACCCGGGCGTCGAGGGTCGGGACGCTGGTCACCCAGTCCGGCCAGAGCTTGAGGTCGACGTCACCGAACGGGGCGAGGATCGAACGCGCCTCGTCGAACGGCTTGCCGAGGATCAGGCGTTTCAGCTCCGCCGCGTCGGGGACCTGGACCTGGCTCGCCTCGACCGTGACCGGGAAGCGGACCGTCTGGCCCTCGATGACGGGTGCGCCGGGATCGATCCGGACCGACCCGTCGACGAGCTGGTAGCCCGGCGAAACGAACGACTCGAGCCGCGTCTGGGCGATCGACTCGACCGGCGACGGGTCGACCGCCACCACCGTGCCCGTTGAGGTCAGCCCGAGCTCGAACGATTCGAGCTCCTGGCCGACGAGCTCGGCCGTGTCGACGCTGGGGGTGGCCTCGCCGAGCACCGCGGTGTCCTCGAAGATCGTCGTGTCCGGTGGCGCGATCGACGGATCACGGAGCTCGTCCTGGAGCGATGCGGCGAGCTGCTCCTGCAGTGACTCGATCGCCTTGTCGACGTCCTCCTGCTCGACCTGCGGGAACTCGGTGCGCGAGCCGCCACTGGTGGCGTCCGGGTTGCGGACCTGGGTGATCGACGGGTCCTCGGCCTGGGGGACGACCGTGATCGCGTTGGCCGGCACGTTGCCGGCCGTGCCGTTGCGGACGGCCTCCACCGCGACCGACGCGGTCGACGGGTTGATGCTCAACGGCGGGACCACCGCCGCTCGCGGCAGGCGGGCGGACTGGAGGGTGCGGAACTGGACACCGCCCTCCGTCGAGACGACGCTCCCCTTCGGGATCGTGTTGGTCCGCGAGGTGTCGAGGCTCTGGAACGTGACCTGGCCCGTGGCACGTGTCCGCTCGACGCGTACGCCGGTCGACTCGAACGTGTCCTGTGCCGCCACGTCGACCGAGATGAGGTCGGCCGGCACGACACCGGCCTCGGGGTCGGGTTCGCTCGCGGTGGTATCGGCAACGACCGAGAGGATCTGCGGGCCGACGCTCTGCTCGCGCGGCGTGACGACGACCGATGCGGACGGCAGCAGGACGTAGGCCCCGACACCGGCGACGAGCAGGGCAAGTGCGACGAAGGCCGTCCCGATGACCAGGGGGGCGCGCGGGATCGATCGGGTGGAGCCGATCACCGGGATGGACGGCGCGGGCCGGACGACGGACGTGGCGGCCGCCGCGGTCGGGACGGCGATCCTCACGGTTGCGTCCGTCGGCGCGAGGCCAGGTTCCTGGGCCGCTTCGGGTGGTTCGTCGGGCGTCTTCGCATCGTCGGTCATCGCGACCTTGGCGACCTCGGCGCCCGCGGCTGCGGCAACCGCCGCTGCACCTGCACTTGCCCCTCTCGAACCTGTGTCTTCGAGTGATCCCTCGTACTCGGCCACGCTCGCGAACACGGGCAGCCCCGCCGACGCGGCCAGCGCCCGGGTGGCCCCGTCGGGCGCCACGATCGAGAGGCGCTTGTCGTGGATCAGCGCGTCCCGCGCCAGGAGCCGGAAGTTGATCCGCGACGTCGCCACCTTGGAGCCGTATGGCAGGACGAGCACGACCCGGTTCCCCTCGGAGCGCCGGATGCGCGCCGCGGCCGACGTGATCTCGTCGTCGACGTCGACGTAGAGGATGCCGTCGGTCATGGGACCTTGACCGCCGGCCGCGGGCCACAGATCGCCGCCGAGGCGAGTGCAGCGCAAGGCCGATCCGAGCACGTGAGCGAGCGCATTCGCATGCGTGAGCGAGCGCGCGGAGGATCGAACGCGGCGATGCGCCGCATCGGCGAGCGAGATGTGGTCGGTGGCCCGGCGGGCACGGTCACACTTTCATCGCCCGCAGGACGCGGCGGAGGGCCACGTCCAGGGGGTCCTCGGAGGTCTGCAGCTCGATCGCCTGGTACGCCAGCCCGAGCGGCGTGACGTCCTGCTGGTCGACCAGCAGCTCGGTGTGGTCGGTGATCGTGTCGATCTGGTCGGGCGCCATCACCGTGACCTCGGGCGGGCGGGCGAACGGCAACGTCTTCCAGAACGACTCACCCGCGAGCGATTCGCGGATCTCCGGCAGTCGTGAGCCGCCACCACACAGGTAGATGCGGCTCGGGAGCAGGTCGCCGCCGGAGAGCTCCTCGAGGACCAGCTCGACCCCTGCCGCCCAGACGTCCACGTCGTCCCCGACGATCGCCGCCACCTCGTCGCGCTGGTCGCCGCCCACGCCGCGCGCGTAGTCCACCTTGAGCGCCTCGGCACGCGGAAAGGGCAGGTCGAGCCGGTCCGCGATCGACTTCGTGAACGCCCGCCCGCCGAGCGCGAACATCCGCGTGCCCTCGATGCCGCCGGAGCGCACGAGGGCGACGTCGGTTGTCCCACCGCCGACGTCGATGAACAGCGCCCCGGCCTGGCGCAGGTGGTCCGAGCCGAGCACGCGAGCAACTGCGTAGGGCTCGGCAACGATCTCGAGGAGTTCGAGGTCGAGCTGGCTTGCCACGCTCTGCAGCGCCCCGAGGTGGACCAGCGGCGCGAACGCGTTGAAGATCCCGATCTTGACGTGGCGCCCCTGGAAGCCGACCGGGTTCGTCAGCGCGTAGCCGTCGATCGCGGCTCCGGTGACGGCGGCGTGCACGAGCCGGACGTCGACGTGCGGTAGACCCGTCTCCCAGGTGATCGCGCGCTCCGCCTCGCGGAGGGCCTCGCGCTGGACGCCGTCGATCAGCTTCTGGAGCTCTGCCTCGACGATCGGCTGATCGGGACGCTTCCGTTCCTGGGTGTGGGTCGTGGTGAAGCCCTTCACGAGCTCACCGGCGATGCCGATCACGACCTGGCTGGGTCGAAACCCGGCCATCTCCTCGGCCTCCTGGAGCGCTACCGCGCAGTTGTCGACGACTGCCGCGATGTCGGCGACGGTGCCCGACTGCATGTGCGACAGGCCCTGGCGCTTGCGACCGACGCCACGCACCGTGCCGTGCCCGCTCTCGTCGATCTCGAAGACGAGCGCCTTGGCGAACTCGGTCCCGACGTCCAGGGCCGTGCACGCGGCAAGGCTTGGCTCGCCATCGCGTTGCCAGATGCGGCGCCAGAAGGCCACTCAGCCTCCCGTCGCGCCGTTCGTCCGGACTGCATCACGAATGGCCTCGAGCGCCGCCGCCAGTCCCTCGCGGCGCGCTCCCTTTCCCTGGGCCATCTCCGGCCGGCCGCCGCCCCGCCCGTCCATTCGGGTCACGGCGACACGGACGAGGTCGCCGGCGGCGATGCCGCGCGCCACGAGGTCGTCGCTGACGGTGACGAAGACCTGGGGCTCGTCGGCGTCGAGCCCGAGCGCGATGATCCCGGACCCGAGCACGCCGCGGACGTCGCGTGCCGCGCCCTTGAGGGTCTCGATCGAGTCGTAGGGGGCGGCGCGCGCGACCAGGCGGACGCCCGGCGCGACCTCCTCGGCGGCGGCCGCCAGCTCGGCGGGACGGGGAACCGCCGCTCCCCCACCCTCGCGCAGCCGGCGCCGCGTCTCGCGCAGCTCGTCCTGGAGCCCTGCGATCCGGTCGGGCAGCGCCTCGGCCGTGGTGGCACCCGCAGCCTCCGCGGCACGCTCCAGCGTCGCGATGCGCTCGCGGAACCACGCATCGGCAGCCTCGCCGGTCAGTGCCTCGATCCGGCGCATCCCTGAGCCGATGCTTCGCTCAGCGGTGATCACGAAGCCGCCGATCTGGCCGGTCGCCCGGCAGTGCGTGCCGCCGCACAGCTCGAAGCTGTAGTCCTGGACACGGATCGTGCGCACGGTCTCGCCGTATTTCTCGTCGAAGAACGCGTCGGCTCCACCCTCCACCGCCTGGGCCATCGTCATGTACTCGATGGAGACGGGCCGGTCCTCGCGAATGGTGCGCCGGACCTCGTCCTCGATCGCGCGCAGCTCGTCCGCGGTGAGCGCGCGGTCGAACGGGAAGTCGAAGCGCAGGGAGTCCGGCGTCACGAGCGACCCAGCCTGGCGGGCACGATCCCCGACGACATTGCGCAGCGCGCGGTGCAGGACGTGCGTGCCGGTGTGGTTGCGCATCGTCGCCGCGCGCCGGACCGGGTCGACGACGGCGTCGACCGTCTCGCCGACCCGGAGGCGCCCGTGGAGCGTGCCGCGGTGGACGTGCAGGCCGCCGATCGGCTTCTGCGTGTCGGTCACGGCGAACAGCTCGCTGCCGCCACCGCGGTTCGCGGATCACGCCCTGGTCGCCGACCTGGCCACCACCCTCGGCGTAGAACGGCGTGGCGTCGAGGACGACCTCGGCCTCGCCCATCCCGGTCAGCTCGTCGAACTCGATCCCGTCGCGCACGATCGCGACCACCCGGCCCTCGGCGGTCGTCGTCTCGTAGCCGAGGAAGCGGGTGTCGCCGGCGCGGCCCTGGATGGCCTGGTAGAGCGCGCCAAGTTCCGCCTGCTTCGCGAGCTCAGCCTTCTTCCCGGAGCGGCTCCGCTCGCGCTGCTCGGCGAGCGCGCGATCGAAGCCCTCGCGATCGAGCCGGACCCCGTACTCCGCGGCCAGCTCGACGGTCAGGTCGACCGGGAAGCCGTACGTGTCGTGGAGCCGGAACGCGACGTCGCCCGGGAGCACCGGCGCGTCGGCGGGCAGGTCGTCGGGAGCATGGCCGATCACGCGCTCGCTCGTCGCGAGCGGCAAAAGCGCCTCTTCGAGCTGGACCGTCCCGGCGTCGAGCGTCCGCGCGAACTGCGCCTCCTCGCGGTGGAGCGCCGCGATGATCTCGTCCCGCCGCTCGATCAGGTGCGGGTACGCCTCGCCCATCGTGTCGATCACGACGGCCGCCGTCTCGGCGAGGAACGGCTCGGTCCGGCCGAGCAGCCGGCCGTGGCGCACCGCGCGGCGGACCAGCTTGCGCAGCACGTAGCCGCGCCCCTCGTTCGAGGGCAGGATCCCGTCCGCGATCAGGAATGTCGCCGCCCGCGAGTGATCGGCGATCACCTGGTAGCTGAAGCGCTCGGCCTCGAACGCCTCCGGGTCGTGCCCGAGCAGCTCCCGCATGCGGGCGTGGATCGGTGCGAACAGGTCGGTGTCGTAGTTGGTCGGCACCTGCTGGAGGACGCTCGCCAGCCGTTCGAGGCCCATGCCGGTGTCGACGCCGGGCGCGGGCAGCGCCACCAGCGAGCGATCCGGCTGGAGATCGAACTCCATGAACACGAGGTTCCAGATCTCGAGCCAGCGCGGACACGTCTCCGAGTGGTCGGGCACACAATGCGGGCCCTCGGACAGGTGCGCGCCCCGGTCGACATGGATCTCGGAGCATGGTCCACACGGCCCGACGTCGGCCATCCGCCACCAGTTCTTCTCGTCGCCGTTCGGGAAGTCGCCCCAGCGGACGAGGCGCTCGGGTGGCAGGCCGATCTCGTCGCGCCAGATCTCGAACGCGGTGTCGTCGGTCGTGTACGTCGTGGCGGCGAGGCGCTCGGGCGGGATGCCGAAGTCCTTCGTGAGCAGCTCCCACGCCCAGTGGATGGCCTCGCGCTTGAAGTAGTCGCCGAAGCTCCAGTTCCCGAGCATCTCGAAGAAGGTGTGGTGGCGGGGCGTGCGCCCGACCTCCTCGAAGTCGTTGTGCTTGCCGGCGACGCGCAGGCAGCGCTGGTAGTCCACGGCGCGCGTGTACGAGCGCTTCTCGGCCCCGGTCAGCGCGTCCTTGAACTGCACCATCCCCGAGTTCGCGAAGAGCAGCGTCTGGTCGCCGGCCGGGACGAGGGAAGCGCTGGGCACGACCGTGTGGCCGCGCTCGGCGAAGAAGTCGACGAACCGCCGCCGGATCTCGGCGGCGGGCAACGCCTTGATCCTGGGGTCGGGTTCGTAGGCGGGAACCGGCATCGGCCGTAACGATACCAAGCACGGCCCTTCGGGCGACGTTCGGGCCGGGAGGGACCGAAAGGTTTCTTCAACCCCGGCGCAGCTTGCTGCGATGCCCCCGTGTCCGAAGCCGGGGCTACGGTGAGGCCGTCGCAAGAAAGGAGGGTCAGCAATGGCCCGAGTCGCCCGCAAGTGCACGAAGTGCGGCTCCGTCGACGTACGGCGCACATGGGCGTCGAACGAGGATGCCGTCAAGGAAGACGCCCTCGAACGATGGACCTGCCCGTCCTGCGCGTGGCCGGAGGCCGAGCTCGTCGAAGCCGAACCTGAAGCAGCGCGGTCGTGAACATGCGAGACGCCGAGAAGCCCGCGTCTGCCCGCGTCGATCGGGGCTGGCTGATGCGCCATCCGGGCGCGCTGGCGGATGAGGCCCTGGTGCGGATCGCAAATCCGCTGCGCCGGCGCCGCCTCCCGCGGCCGCGCCCGCTGCAGCTCCGCCGGCGAACCCGGCTCGTCCGCGCCCCGGCGATCTAGCCTTCCGGAGCGTCGTCCTCGCCAACCGGGCCGTCCGACACGGGCGTCTCGGTCGCGACGATGTCCGGGACCGCGGCGCGCCGCATCCTGGCGCCTCCGACCGCGTCGCTGCCAGATCGCCGATCCGGCGACGGCGGCCCCCATCAGCGCCCCGAGCGTCAGCCCGCGCATGAACGTGGTCCCGCTGGAGGCTCCCTCCTCGCCGCGCAGTGCCTCGCGGAGGGTTTCGACGATGCCCTGATCCCTGCCGCTCATGCGCGCCGCCTCGTCGGCCCGAGGATCGCGACGACCGCCACGAACCCGATCCCGACCCACGCGAACAGCGATGCCGCGAGGAGCCGGAAATCGCCGATCGAGAACAGGTCGATCCCCATCCGGTCGCCGAGCGCGTCGCCGGCCCAGGCGCCGAGGATCGCCGCGCCGAGCAGCAATGGCAGCTGGCCGCCGGCGGAGCCGCGGATGAGGACGAACAGCGCGGTGTGGAACGTACCGACGAGGACGGCGAGGATCGGCGCGGGGTCCAGGCTCACGCCACCACGGGCAAGCGCACGCCCGGTCCGTCGCGACTGATCCGCCCACCACCGAGGACGACCTCCCCGTCGTACAGCACGGCGGCCTGACCCGGCGCCGCCGCCCACACGGGGCGCTCGGTCTCCACGATCCAGCGGCCGCCGCGCTGGGGTTCGCCGGGTGTTTGCGGTCGGACGGTGGCCGCCATCGGGGCGGCGCGGTGACGGATCCGGACGTCGGCGCGGAAGGCGCGGTTCGCACCGTCGGCCGGCGCGCTGCCGCCCACGAAGGTCACCCGCTCCAGGAGGAAGGCGGTCGTCTCGAGGTCTTCGCGCCGCCCGAGCTGGATCATGTTCGTGGCCGGATCGATCCGCGACACGTAGCGCGGCTCGCCGAGCGCCACGCCGAGGCCCTGCCGCTGGCCGACCGTGTACGCGGCCGCGCCGCGGTGCTCGCCGACCTGCTGTCCGTCGACGTCGAGCAGCGCTCCGGGCTGCGGCGTCCATCCCGCCCGCTCGCGGAGCGCGTCGCGGTAGTCGCCGCCGGGCACGAAGCAGATCTCCTGGCTCTCGGGCTTGTCGGCCGTTGCGAGGCCCAGCCCGCGAGCGACCTCGCGGACCTCGGGCTTCGTCAGCTCCCCGAGCGGGAAGCGGGCGTGCTCGAGCTGGTCCTGGCGCAGCCCGTACAGGAAGTAGGTCTGGTCCTTGTCCTCATCGCGCGCACGGCGCAGGACCGCGCGGCCGTCGGGTCCCACCTCGCGGCGGGCGTAGTGGCCGGTCGCCACCGCGTCGCAGTCGTACAGGTGGCGCGCCCGCCCGAGCAGGGCTCCGAACTTCACGTACGTGTTGCAATCGACGCACGGGCTCGGCGTCCGCCCGTCGAGATACGCGTCGAGGAAGGGCTGGAGCACGCCGGCGTCGAACTCGCGCTCGAGGTTCATGACGTAGAACGGGATCCCAAGCTGCGCCGCGACCCGGCGGGCGTCGTCGGCAGCGTCGAGCGAGCAGCAGCTCTTCTTGAACTCGGAGTAGGTATCGGCGACATCGTGGAGCCGCATCCACACCCCGACCGCCTCGTCACCAGCCTGGTGCACGAGTGCGGCCGCGACCGAGGAGTCGACGCCGCCCGACATCGCGACGAGCACGCGGCTCACACGATCACCCCCTGGCCGAGCGGGTCGGCCGCAACGAGCGGGGTCGCCACGCGCATCGACGCGAGGACGCGGGGCACGACGTCCGCGACGGTCGCGACCTCCTCGTCGGTCGTGGTCCGCCCCAGCGACAGCCGCAGCGCCCCGCGTGCCTCCTCGTCGGGGAAGCCCATCGCGGTCAGCACGTGCGACACCTCGGTCGAACCGGTCGTGCACGCGGACCCGACGGAGCACGCGATCCCTTCCAGGTCGAGCGAGACCGCGACCGCCGAGCCATCGGTGTCGCGGGCGATGATCGACAAGAGGCCGGGCAGTCGCTGCGTTGGGTGGCCCGTGAGCTCCGTCCCGTCCACGGCGAGGACCGCGTCCTGGAGCCGCTCGCGCTGCTCGGCGAGCCGCATCACGGTGGTCGGCCGCTCCGCGCAGGTCAGGTCGAAGGCCGTCGCGAGGGCCACGCTCCCGGCGACGTTCTCGGTGCCGGCGCGGCGGTGGCGCTCCTGCTCGCCCCCATGCTGCTGGGCGAGGATGTGCGTCCCGTGGCGCACATACAGCACGCCGATGCCCTTCGGGCCTTCGAACTTGTGCGCGGCGATCGACACGAGGTCCGCGCCGAGTGCACGAACATCCAGCTCGACGTAGGGCGCCGCCTGGACCGCGTCGACGTGGAAGAGCACGCCGCGGTGGCCGCGGACCTTCTCCGCGATCTCCGCGATCGGCTGGACGGTGCCGACCTCGTTGTTGGCGAGCATGATCGAGACGAGGATCGTGCGCTCGTTGATCGCCGCATCGAGCTCGTCGGGATCGACCCGGGCGTAGCGGTCGACGGGCAGCTCGACGACCTCGAACCCGAACTTCTCGAGGTAGCGCAGCGCGTGACCGACGGCGTGGTGCTCGACTGCCGACGTGACGATCCGGTGGCCGCGACCCTTGCCGGCCCACGCCGCACCCTTGAGCGCGAGGTTGTTCGCCTCGGTGCCGCCCGACGTGAAGACGATCTCGCGTGCCTCGGCGTTCAGGCGCACGGCGACCCGCTCGTGCGCCTCGTCGAGCGCCGCGCGCGCGGCACGGCCGAACGAATGGGCCGAGCTCGGGTTGCCGAACGTCCCCGTCAGGAACGGCTTCATCGCCTCGAAGACCTCCGGGCGAACCGGTGTCGTCGCGGCGTGGTCGAGGTAGATCGCCATTCCGGCGATGCTACCCCACCTGCCTCCGGGCGACCCTACGAGGCGAGCACCCGGAAGAGCTTGCCGTCGATCGTCACCGCATAGAGCTCCCCGTCGTCGCTCTCGCCGAACGAGGTGATCATCTCGCCCGTGTCGGCCAGGAGCACGTGATCGCCGTTCCCACCGTTGTTGAGGATCGTCCAGATCCGCCCGGTGCAGAAGTCGGCGAAGACGTAGTGACCGACGAGCGCGGCGTGGGTCGTGCCGCGGTAGACGAAGCCGCCGGTGATCGAGCACCTGCCGCTGCCGTGCGAGTACTCGGTGATCGGCAGTGTCTTGCCCGACTTGTTGCAGGTGGTGGCTTCGTAGCAGTGGCGTCCCTCCATCGTCCGCCAGCCATAGTTGCGCCCGCCCGCCGTGCCGTACGTCTCGCGGTTGACCTCCTCCCACGAGCCCTGGCCGACGTCGGCGATGAACAGGTTCCCGTTCGCCCGGTCGAAGGACAGGCGCCACGGGTTGCGCCAGCCGGACGACCAGATCTCGTCGCGCCCACTGCGCCCGACGAACGGGTTGCTCGACGGGATGCTGTACGTGCCGTACGGGCCGTCGCCGGTGCCGTCCACGTTGATCCGGAGGATCTTGCCCAGCTTGTTGCGGACCACGTTCTGGGCGTCGTTCTCCGGATCGCCCGAACCGCCGCCATCGCCGACCGCGACGTACAGCAGCCCGTTGCGCGGGTTGAACGCCATCCCGCCGCCGTTGTGGTTGGCCGCAGCGCTGTGCTCGACCTTGAGCAGCGGCGCGTAGGACGAGGCCATCACCTCGGTCCGCGCCGAGTTTGCCCGCCAGCGGCCGACCACGACGTCGCCGTCGCCGCGGGTGAAGAACACGAACAACAGCCCGTTCTCGGCGAACTCCGGATGGAAGGCCAGGCCGAGCAATCCCCGCTCGCCGCCGGCCCCGACCATCGTGCGCATGTCGAGGAACGAGCCCGCCTGGAGCGAACCGTCCTTGAACACCCGGATGATCCCCCGTCGCTCGACGAGGAACAGCCGGCCGCTGCCATCACCGGCGCTCGTGACCTGGGTGAGCGCATCGAGGCCGCTCGTCGCGAGGTCGAGCTGGATCGAGCTGACGGCGCCCGACGCGGCATGCGGCGCGAAGAGTGTCACGAGCAGGCCAAGCACGAGCCCGAGGCTGGCCAGGCGTCGCGAGGGACGGTGACGGTGCATGTGTGGTTCTCCCGATCGATCCCCCACACGACCGTACAATCGTGAGACGAGCGTGTCCCTGGGACGAGCGCCCCCAGGCGCCCAGGACGATCGGGTGGTCGGTCAGACCCCGTCGTCGCGCCGGGAATCGGCCGCCTTGCCAGCCTCTCGCCGCCGATCGTGCTGCGAGAGGAGCCGCTTCCGCAGGCGGATCGACGCGGGCGTCACCTCGACGAGCTCGTCGCCGGCAATGAACTCGATCGCCGATTCGAGCGTGAGGGGCGGTGGCGGTGTCAGCCGCAGCGCCTCGTCGTGGGAGTGCGTCCGGATGTTCGTGAGCTTCTTTTCCTTCGTCGCGTTGACGTCCATGTCGCCGGACCGGCTGTTCTCGCCGACGATCATCCCCTCGTATACCTCGACGCCTGCTCCGATGAACAGGTTGGCACGCTCCTGGAGGTTGAACAGCCCATAGGCGTTGGACGTTCCTGCGCGGTCGGCGACGAGGACGCCGTTGGTGCGGTGCGTGACCTCGCCCGCCCATGGTCCGTAGCCCTCGCCAATCTGGTGGAGCAGCGCCGTCCCCCGCGTGTCGGTGAGGAGCTCGCCGCGATAGCCGATCAGGCCGCGGACCGGTAGCACGTACTCCATCCGGACGCGGCCGTCGGCGTCGGTCGACATCTGCTCGAGGCGGCCCTTCCGTCCGGCGAGCGCGGTCTGGACCTCGCCGATGTAATCGGGCGGGATGTCGACGGTGATCCGCTCGTACGGCTCACGCGTCTCGCCGCCAACCTCGTGAAGCAGAACCTCCGGGCGTGACACGGTCAGCTCGAACCCTTCGCGGCGCATCTGCTCGATCAGCACGGCCAGCTGGAGCTCGCCCCGGCCTCGGACCTCGAACGCCTCGCTCGACTCGGCGGGGCGGACCTCGATCGAGACGTTGCCGAGGACCTCGCGCTCGAGGCGCGCCTTGATCTGGCGGCTCGTGACGTACTTGCCCTCCCGGCCGGACAGCGGGGACGTGTTCACCCCGAAGGTCATCCGCAGTGTCGGTGCGTCCACGTCGAGCCGTGGCAGCGGGCGCGGATCGGCGGGGTCGGTCAGCGTGTCGCCGATCGTCACCTCGGGCAGACCGGCGACCGAGACGATGTCACCCGGCCCCGCCTCCTCGATGTCGACCCGTTCGATGCCGCGGGCGGTCTGCAGGCTGGTGACGGTCCCGTTGAGCGTGACCGTGCGGCCGGGCTCGACTGCGCCCGCGGTGTCGTCGGCCTCCTCGCGGACGACGGTGATCCGCTGCCCGACGCGCAACGAGCCGTTCCAGATGCGCCCGATCGCCATCCGCCCGACGTAGTCGTTGGCGGACAGGTTCGTGACGAGCAGCTGGAGCGGATGGCCGGGCTCGTGGCGGGGCGGCGGGGTGACCTCGACGAGCAGCTCGAGCAGCGGTCGGAGGTCCGTGCCCGGCTCGGCGAGATCACGGGTGGCGGTGCCGGCCTTGGCGTTGGTGTAGACGACGGGGAAGTCGATCTGGTGCTCGTCGGCGCCGAGGTCCATGAACAGCTCGTAGACCTCGTCGAGGACCTCGGCGGCTCGCGCATCCGAGCGGTCGATCTTGTTGATCGCGACGACGACCGGCAGCCGGCGGGCCATCGCCTTCTGGAGCACGTAGCGGGTCTGCGGCAGCGGGCCTTCGGCGGCGTCGACGAGCAGCAGCACCGAATCGACCATGAGCAGGCTGCGCTCGACCTCCCCGCCGAAGTCGGCATGACCGGGCGTGTCGACGATGTTGAGGCGCGTCCCGCCAACGTCGATGGTCGTCTGCTTGGCGAGGATCGTGATCCCCTTCTCGCGCTCCAGGTCGCCCGAATCGAGCACGCGCTCGACCACGGCCTGGTTCGAGCGGAAGGTGCCGGTCTGCCACAGCATCGCGTCGACCAGCGTGGTCTTGCCGTGGTCGACGTGGGCCACGATGGCGACGTTGCGCAGGTCGGCGCGAGTCGCCGGCGCGGTCGCGGTGGCGGGCACGGTGGAGCGGGAATCGAGCGTCATGGGTTGGCCAATCGTCGCACACAGCGTGCACAAGCGCCCGTCACGAGGCTGCTACGATCGACCCGATGACCGTTGCCGCCGTGATCCTGTCCGCGACGACCGAGGGTGCGCTCGCCGACACGCTCGGCCAGCCCCGCGTGCGACGGCTCGTGGACCTGGCATGGGCCGGCGGCGCGTTGCCCGTCGTGGTGCTGTCGCCCGACCCTGACGGCGCCGTCGCGCGGTCGATCGCCGAGACCGAGGGGTCGTGGCACGCGCCCGCCCCGCACGACGAGGGCCCGCGCGGCCAGATGATCCACGGCATCGAGGCCGCCGCGGCCGAGGTCCGTGACACGACCGCGGCCCTGCTGTGGCCCGCGCGGATGATCTGGGTCGGGGCCGAGACCATCACGTCACTGATCGAGGCGCATGGCACCGACACGGGAAGCGTCCTCCGGCCGTCGTGGCAGGGCGAGGCCGGCTGGCCGGTCCTCCTGCCCCTCGCCCACCTCGAGCAGCTCCGCGCGGTGTCGCCGGAGCTCGACCCCGTCGCAGCGATGGATGCCCTGACCGATACGGCCCCCTCGCGCACGATCGACCTCGGCGATCCAGGCGTCGTGTTCGATGCTTCGACGGCGGAGTCCGACCTGCCGCCGTACGAGGGCCCGAGCGTTCCGCCCGGTGGCCACGTGCACGAGTGGGGCGAGCACGTGGAAGGCGTCTCGGACGTCCCCGGCGAAGGCCGCGGGCTCTCGCCGTATCCCCAGGCGGCGCCGGGAGGCCCCGCGGACGACTAGCCGCCGCCCGGGGCGGCGGGCGGGATGTTCTGGTTCAGCCTGAAGACATTGTCCGGATCGTACCGCTGCTTGATGGACTGAAGGCGTCGGAACCGATCCGTCCCGTATGCGGCGCGAACCGCGTCCTCACCCTGGTCCATCAGGAAGTTGACATAGGCGCCCTCGCCGTACGGTGCGAGGGCGCGGTCAACGGTCCTGGCCCACGCGCGCTCTCCGTCGAACCCGTCCGGCCCGTCGGTCGCGCCGCTGACGTTCACGATGTGCCCGCTTCGCCGACCGCCGTAGGCCGTTCCCTCGGGTCGCACCCGGGACACGGCGCCGCCGGCCTGCCAGACCGTGATGGACGATCGAGGCGAGACGATCCTCTCGCCCTGATCGAGGAGTACATCGAGCGCAGAGTCGTTGAGGCTCGCCAGGTTGCACGTCCGGAGGTACGCCCAGAGGCCGTGCGGATAGCCCGGGTCGAGGAGTGACTGCATCTCGATGTACGGTCTGGGGGCACACAGATCGAGCAAGGCACTCCCGGCCCTACGCAGCGGCGCCGCGAATCGCTCGCCGGCCGCGAGCTCACCCGACCAACACAACCCGACGCCGATCACCGGCCGCCCGTGGAGCGCGGACGGAATCATTTCGATAGCCGGAGCTCGCCGGATGACGAGCGCCGTCGTCAGCGCATCGGGTGCGTCGGCCGACCAGTCGCGGTACAGCCGAGCGAGGCGATGCCCGTCCTCCAACGCCCAGTAGACGAACCCGCCGAAGACGAGCGGCCCAACAGGCCGGAGCTCGAACGTGAAGTCGGTAACGATGCCGAAGTTCCCGCCGCCCCCACGGATCGCCCAGAAGAGGTCCGATTGTTCGTCAACACTCGCCGTGAGCCAGTCGTCGGTCGCCAGCACCGATGCCGAGCGCATCCTGTCGACCGTCAGCCCGTGATGGCGCATGAGCCAGCCGATGCCGCCACCCAGCGCCAGGCCGCCGACTCCGGTGTGACTCACCGCTCCCAACGGGACAGCCATGCGGTACCGCTGCGTCGCGGCGTCCAGCTCGCCGAGCAGGGCTCCAGCACCAACCTGGACCGTTCCGGTGCGCGGGTCGACTGCCACATGGTTCAGCCGGCGTAAGTCGATGACGATTCCGTCGTCACAGACCGACAGGCCGGGAAAGCTGTGGCCGCCGCTGCGGACGGCGACAGGAAGGCCGATGCCCCGGGCCCAGCGAAGGGCCGCGGCGACATCGCCGGCGGTCCGGCACTGCGCGATCAGCGCCGGGTGGCGATCAATCGAGCCGTTCCAGACTCGTCGAGTTGCTTCGTAGCCTGGATGGGCAGGCCCGATCAGATCGCCGCTGAAAACTGTCTCGAGCGCCGGCAGAGCGCTGGTCATGCGGCTGGCGCCAGCCGTGTCGCGATCGCCATGGCGGAAGCTTCAGGCCGCCGCCGCGACCCTGTCAGGAACGTGTGTTCCCCTGGGCCGTCTCGGTCCGACGTTGATCGAGCGCGGGTACCAGGCCCTCAGGATCGACGATGGCAATGCCCTCGCGGCGCGTCTCCACGATGCCGTCGGCGCGCAGCCCGCGCAGCTCACGAACGATCACCTCGCGCACCGTACCAACAGCGTCAGCGAGTTCCTGCTGCGTGACGCGCGCGATCAGCTCCTCGCCACGCAGCTGCTCCGAGGCGAGATCGAGCAGGTGGCGCGCGAGGCGCTCGCGAACCGTTGCGAACGTGCTTCCCGACAACTCGGCGGTGAACGCCATCACGCGTTCGCTCGTCTCGCGGAGCATCGCCTGCGTGGCCCGCGCATCACGATCGACGATGTCCCGTACGTAGTCCGAGCGGAGTCGCAGCAGGTCCGAGACGGTCAGGGCCTGCACCGCGAAGGATCGCGGCTGTGGCGGACCGAAGACGGTCGCAACACCGATCAGCGCGCCGCGCCGGCAGTAGCGGATCGTCATGGTGCGCCCGTCGGCGGCGCTCACGAAGACACGGACCAGGCCGCTGACGACGAGTTCGACGTGAGGGTCGTCGTCACCTTCGAGGTGGATGGTGTCGCCGGCGTCGAACGACACGCGGCGCGCTCCCCGAGTGAACTGCAGAAGCGCGGCGTCGGGAAGCGCAGCGAGGTTCGATGCAGCGATTGCGCGATCCAGTTCTGGATCGACACCTGCCCGGGCCGACGGACCCATACGCCTGACCCTAGCAGGCGGAGCAACGACAGTCAGCCCGATCCGAGGGCTTCTCGGACAGGTCGGCGGAGTCGCCGCAGCGGCACGGTCGCCAGCGCGATCCCGCCGATCACGAGCGCGACGCCCACCAGCTGTGGAATCGAGGGCGCCTCGCCGAGCAGCACCATCGCCAGGCCGACCGTCACGACCGGCTGCGAGAGCAGGATGATCGAGGTCACGACCGCCGGCAGCCGTGGCAGCGAGACCGCGATCAGCAGCGAGCCGCCGAACTGGGCGGTGATGCCAAGCAGTGCGAGCCAGAACAGGCTGGACGGCCCCGGCGTGAGCTCGAGCGTGCCCAGCGCAATGCCGACGCCGGCAGCCGACACGGCCGTCGCCGCCGTCGCCACGGTCACCGGGCCCGCCGGGCGGCGCAGGTCGCGGCCGACACCCCGGATCACGAGCAGGTAGCCGGCGTAGCACACGGCGGTCAGCAACCCGAGCACCACGCCGAGCCCGGGTCCTCCCCGTAGGCGCCCTGCCCGATGACCCCGGAGATCAGCACGACCCCGGCCAGCACGACCGGCAGCGCGAACAGCACGGAGCGTGACGGCCGCTCCCCGAGGAGCAGCCACGCGACGAGTCCGACGACGATCACCTGGAGGTTGGCGAGCACCGTGGCCAGCCCCGCGCCGACCGCCCCGATCGCGTAGTGCCAGAAGATCAGGTCACCGGCGAAGAACACTCCGGCGATCGCAGCAAGCCGCCGGCTGCGTCCGGGCATCGGGCCATGGCGCCGCCGCTCGCCCATGGCGATGACGGCCAGGAACGGCAGCCCGAACAGCGCCCGGTACATGGCGCCGGTCTCGGGGCTGACCTCCGACCAGCGGTAGAAGATCCCGGAGAACGCGATGCACATCGCCCCGCCCAGCGCGGCGAGATGCGGCCGGGCCGCGATCCAGCCCAGTGGCCCCGGAAGGTCGCCCGCGCGAGCCGGTTCGGGTGGGTCGTCCGCCCGGTTCACCCCGCCTGGCTTTCGTCCCGGCGGCCCGGAGCGCCGTCGAAGCGCAGCCCGAGCTCCGCGTACTGCGCCGCGTCCGGCGGCGACGGCGCCTCGAGCATGAGGTCGCTGCCCGACGCGGTCTTGGGGAAGGCCATGACCTCGCGGATGTTGGTCTGGTAGGCCAGCAGCGCGGCCCAGCGGTCGATGCCGAGGGCGATCCCGCCGTGCGGCGGCGGCCCGTAGTCAAAGGCCTCGAGGACCGCCCCGAACTTCTCGCGCATCGCTTCGAGCGAGTGGCCCTGCAGCAGGAACGAGCGCTCGAGGAGGTCCCGGCGGTGGATGCGGATCGACCCGCCGCCAAGCTCCCAGCCGTTGAGCGCGAGGTCGTACTGGAGCGCTCGCGCGCGGCCGGCCGGGTCGTCCGGCGACGGGCGGGCCGGGTCGCCTGAGCTCGTCACGAGCAACGGCTCGTCTTCGGGGAGGACGCCGCTGAACGGGTTGTGGGTGGCGTCCCACCGCCCGAGCTCCTCGTCCCACGTGTACATCGGAAAGCGATTGATCCAGACGTAGGCGAGCACCTGGGGATCGCTCAGCCCGAGCCGCTCGCCGAGCTCGGCACGCAGCCTCCCGAGGACATCGGCGGTGATGTCGGGCGTGTCCGCGACCACCAGGATGAGGTCGCCCTCGTTCGCGCCGGTCCGCTCGCGGATCCCGGTCGCGGCGTCGGGCGAGAGGAACTTGGCGATGGGCCCCTTGACCTCGCCGCCGGCCTCGACCGACAGGTGGGCGAGCCCCTTCGCGCCGAACCGCTTTGCACGCTCTGTCAGCTCATCGATCTCGCGGCGCGTGGCGCCACCCATGCCCGGAGCAACGATCGCCTTGACCCGGCCGCCCGACGCGAGCGCCTCGTCGAACACGCGGAAGCCCGAGCCACCCTCGAGGGCAGGCGCGAGGTCGACCAGCTCCATGCCGAAGCGGGTATCCGGCTTGTCGGAGCCGAACCGCTCGATGACCTCGTCGTACGTGAACACGGGGAACGGCACCTGCAGGATCGGCCGCTCGGGTGTCGTCGCCCTGCTGACCTCGATGGCGACCAGCTCGACGAAGCCCATGACCGTGGCTTCGTCCACGAAGCTCATCTCGAGGTCGAGCTGGGTGAACTCCGGCTGGCGGTCGCCGCGCAGATCCTCGTCGCGGTAGCAGCGCGCGATCTGGAAGTAGCGGTCGAGCCCGGCGACCATGAGCAGCTGCTTGAGCTGCTGCGGGCTCTGCGGAAGCGCGTAGACGCTGCCGGGCTGGAGACGCGACGGGACGATGAAGTCGCGGGCGCCTTCCGGGGTGCTCTTGATCAGCGTGGGCGTCTCGACCTCGACGAACCCATGCGCGTGGTGGACCTCGCGGATCGCCTGGACCATCCGGCTGCGCAGCAGGAGCCGACGCTGCATCGGCTCGCGCCGGATATCGAGGTAGCGGTACTCGAGGCGCACGCTCTCGTCGACCGGGGCGTCGGGTTCGTTGATGTAGAACGGCGGGGTCTTCGCCTCGGACAGGATCTCGATGCCATTCGCCCGGAGCTCGATCTCGCCCGTGGGGAGCTTCGGGTTCTCGGTGTTCGGGCAGGCGGCGGGCGACCTCGCCGGAGGCGCTCACCACGAACTCGGAGCGGATCCGCGAGGCGACTGCGTGGGCCTCGGGCGATTCCGTGGCGTCCACGACGACCTGGGTGATCCCGTGCCGGTCACGCAGGTCCAGGAAGATGAGCTGGCCGTGGTCGCGGCGGCGGTGGACCCAGCCGGACAGGCGCGCGCTGGTGCCGGCGTCGGCGGCGCGGAGCTGGCCGCAGGTGTGCGTGCGGTACGGGGTGGACAGATCGGTCGGCATGGCCCGCAATCCTAGCGGGTCACGGCCGGGCGTCAGGCGGGGCGGCGGACCGGTGCGTGCGGCACGTACGGCAACACGAGCACGTACTTGCCGGCCAACGTCGGGTAGGCCTGCTGCAGCGTTGTCGTGAACCGGTTGTTGTTGCTGTTGTTATCGGTCCGGCGCTGCACGAACTGGCGGCCGAGCGCCCGGACGGAGATCGGCACGCCGGGCCTCGGGCTTGGCCCCCAGAAGTCGTCGCCGAAGGGGTACAGCGGGTCATAGATCGTGACCGAGGTGACCTTGCCGCCGTCGCTCAGGTCCTTCGTCGCCTCGAACCCGCTCATCACCCAGGCGTGCCGGCCGCGCCACACGAGCAAACCGACCGGCGCACCGGTCCGCTCGATGGCGCGCGACGCCAGCTTCACCGCCTGGTAGAGCGAGTCGGCGCCGACGAGCCGGTACGGCTGGTCGACCTCCCGATGCAGAACCTTCACCCAGCCGCGCACGCTGGCGCCCTGCCGGATCGAGCCGTCGCGACGTGGCGGGCTCAGCTTCCGGGCGAGCTTCTGGAGGCGGAGCTGCTCCGTCGCCGATCGGTCCCGGCCCGGCTCGATCATGTTGATCATCATCTGGAGGCTCGCACCGACACACTGGACGAAGTTCGTCTGTGGCACGAAGTCGGCCCGGCGAGCGACTTGGACCTGGTAGCGGTCAGCGGCACTGGTAGGCGCCGCGACGGGAACGGCGCCGGCGAGGGCGACGGTAGCCGCCAGCGCCGACCCGGCGAGCAGGCGAAGCATGCCCGTTGCGGGCGCGGTGATCACCGGTCATTGCTGACCGAATCTACGCCGTTTCGTCCAGCCCGGTTCTCGACCGGACTGCGTCGTCGGGACGGTGTACCGTGGCGCGAATGCGAGACCAGGACGTGACGACCCCCACGACCCCCGAGCAGATGACCTTTGCCGATGACACGGGCACGGCGCCGGCCGAGCCCACCCCCGAGGAGCAGCAGGCGGCCGAGCTGTCGCGCGCCGCGCGCGAGGCGGTCCGCCAGCCGGCCGACCCGCGCATCGACCGCCAGCTCGCGCGGATGGGCCTCGCCGACGACGAGGACCCCACCCGGAACGGCCTCAAAGCCCCGGCGCGCAGCGTTCGGGCCGAGGACGTCGACCGGATCGAGGAGGAACTGGCAGCAACCCTGGCGGCGCTGGCGGGCATGGAGCGGCGCGTGAACCTGGTGACCTGGGTCGTGACGCTGGAGGGCATCGCGGTCGCGATCCTCGCCGTGCTCCTGCTCCTCCGCTAGGAGGAGGGTCGCCCCTCCGTCTCGCCGGGTCCGTGGCGATGCGCGCCGTGCGCGCGGGCGAGCTCGCGCGAGAGGTCGGCGAGCGCGACGAGGCGCTGGGTGCCGGCCTCGAGATCCTTGACCTGGACCTGGCCGTCGCCCAGCTCGTCGCCGAGGATCACCGCGAAATGGGCGTGCTCCTTGGCGGCGGCCTCGAGTTGCTTGCCCAATTTGCGCCGGCCCAGTTCCGCGCGAGCAGCGAGGCCCGCCTCGCGAAGCTGGGTCGCGATGCGCAGCCGCTCGACGGTGGCGTCCGGGTCGGCGCCGACGACGACGGCAACCGGGTGGGGTTCGGGCGCGGCCGCGGCATCCGCCAGCGCGAGCACGACCCGGTCCAGCCCGATCCCGAAGCCGATCCCGGGCGTCGGCTTGCCACCGAGGAGCTCGACGAGCCCGTCGTAGCGGCCGCCTCCACCGAGGGCCTGCTGCTGCCCCTCGGCCCCGCGCCGGTAGAACTCGAACGCCGTCCGGGTGTAGTAGTCGAGGCCGCGGACGAGCGTGGGCTCGAGCCGGTAACCCACGCCGAGTGCGTCGAGATGCGCCCTGACCTCGGCGAAGTGCGCCGCACATGCTTCGCACAACAGGTTCGTGATCTTCGGCGCCAGCGCGTTGAGCTCCTGCATCGCAGGTTCCCTCGAGTCGAGCAGGCGGAGCGGATTCCGCTCGAGCCGGTCGCGCTCGAGCGGCGGGAGCCGGTCGGCCCGGGCGCGGTAGTAGTCGGTGAGCTCGCGCGATGTAGGCAGGCCGGCACGCCGCGTCGCCGATCGAGTTGAGCAGGACCTCCACGCCATCGAGCCCGACGTCCCGGTAGAAGCGCAGGCCAAGCTCGACCAGCTCCGCGTCGACGGCCGGCCCGGGATCACCGATCGCCTCGACGTCGAACTGCCAGAACTGGCGGTAGCGGCCGGCCTGCGGGCGGTCGTAGCGGAACATCGGCCCGACGAGCGTGAGCTTCACCGGCTGGGGCCAGGTCTGCATCCCGTGCTGGACGTAGGCGCGCACGATTCCGGCGGTGGGCTCCGGGCGGAGCGACCAGGACTCGGCCTCTTCGGTGCGCGGCGCGATCCGGAACAGCTCCTTCTCGACGACGTCCGTCACCTCGCCGACACCGCGCTCGAAGACCTCGGTCTGTTCGATGAGGGGCGTCTCGATCTCGCGGTAGCCGTACCGGGCGGCGAGCGCCGCGGCAGTCCGTTCGAGGCGTGCCCAGGTGACCCGCTCGGCGGGCAGGATGTCGCGGGTTCCCCGCGGGCGCCTTGAAGGTCGGCATCAGGGGCGGACCACCGGTACCTCGTATCCCTCCATCGCCGCATCCGCGGTCATGAGCCGCAGGCCCTCGACGCGCGCCTGGGCGATGAGCATTCGGTCGAACGGATCTCCGTGAAATCGAGGCAGCGACCTGCCTTCGAGCGCATGATCGGACCTCAGCGGCAGTTCGGTGAAGTCCTGCAGCAGCGCGTCGACGAACCCGACGGGAAGGTCGAGCCGACCGCGAGCCTGCTTGATGACGATCTCCCACACGGAGACGGCGCTGAGGTAGGCCTCATCGGCTGATTCGATTGTCGCGCGCGTTGCCGGGCGCAACCGGCGATCACCGGCTAGCCACCAGATCGCGACGTGCGTGTCGAGCAGGAGCCTCATCGCTGGGGCGGAAAGATCTCGGACTCCTCGAATTCGCGGGCGATCTCCTCATCGTCGGCGTCGAAGTCGTCGTGGATCACGATCTGGCCGCGGAGACGCCCGAACACCCGCTTCGGTCGATCGTTGCCGTAAGGCACGAGCCGGGCGACCGGCCGACCGGCTCGAGCGATCACGATCTCTTCGCCGGCCTCGGCTCGCTCGAGCAACCGCGACAGGTGCGTCTTCGCGTCGTGGACGTTGACGGTCTGGTCATGGACTAAGCTTAGCTAAGTCCACGGAGGCGTCAACCCCTACTGGCGCGCCATCGCGAGGCGGTAGCGCTCCTCGGGCGAGATCAGGTGATCCGCGTCCTCGAGCGTCGTCCCCGATGGTGAGCTCGACCCAGCGGATCAGCGCCGTTGAATGCGGTTTCGCCCTCACGGATGTCGTCCGTGACCGGCGTCGCCGTGTCGCTCCCCATGTCGCATCGTCTCGTCGGCCGAGAAGACCATGGGCACCGTGGCGTCAACCCGGCCCTGGCCGACCTGCGTTCCGTCGACGAACAACGTCGCCGTTCCGCCCTTGGCCACCCCGCCGCCGTCGTAGGCGAACTCCACGCGGACCTGGTGGTCGCCGGCCGGGATCGGATCGGCGCCGTAGACCTTGAAGCGCTGGAGTCCGAAAAGGTTGTAGCAGTAGGCCGGCCGGCCCTCGTGCGCGTACAGCGTCCAGCCGCCGAACGCGCCGCCCTGCGACACGATCACGCCGCGCGCACCGCCGTCGGGGACCGACACATCCGCCGTGATGGCGTGCGACTTGTTCTTCAGGACGATGATCGAATTCTCGGACAGGCGGCCCATCCCCCCGAACAGGATCTGACGATTCCCGCGGATGAGCTGCGGCCGACCGGCCAGGTCGGCGTTGAACCGCTCCACGCGCCGGTCGTCGAGCGGCAGGACGTTGTACTTGGCCGCCTCGATCAGGAACAGCCGCTGGAGGTGTGCGAGCGCTCCGGCTGTTCAGCGGCGAGATCGTGCGCCTGTGTCCAGTCGTCGGGTCCGTAGAGCTCCCAGACGTCGCTGTCGATGGCCGGCACCTCCGCCATCACCCATGGCGTCGAATGACGCGTCACGGCCGTCCAGCCCTGGTGGTAGATGCCGCGGTTGACGAACATCTCGAAGTACTGCGTCGTGTGCCGGTCAGCGGCGGCGGCGTCGTCGAACGAGTACGCCATCGAGACGCCCTCGAGCGGCGCCTGCTGGATCCCGTTGACGAACGTCGGCGCCGGCAGTCCGGCGGCTTCGAGGACCGTGGGCGCGACGTCGATGACGTGGTGGAACTGGTGGCGGATCTCGCCTTTCGCCTCGATGCCGTTCGGCCACGACACGATCGTGCCGTTGCGCGTCCCGCCCCAGTGCGAGGCAACCTGCTTGGTCCACTGGTACGGGGTGTCCGTCGCATGGGCCCAGCCGACCGCGTAGTGGTTGAACGCCTCCGGCGTGCCGAACAGGTCGATCTTGGATGCCATGAACTCGGTCGTCTCGAACTGGCTCGCGCCGTTGAGCACGAGCAGCTCGTTGAACGTCCCGCGGGGCGTGCCCTCGGCCGATGCGCCGTTGTCGCCGATGATGCAGTAGATCAGCGTGTCCTCGAGGACGCCGAGCTCGGCCAGGGCATCGATCAGCCGACCGGCATGGAAGTCGGTGTGCTCGAGGAACCCGGCATAGACCTCCATCTGGCGGGCGAGCACCGGCTTGAGATCGTCGGGCATGTCGTCCCAGGCCGGGATCTCCGGGGCCGTGCCGTCAACTCGGCATCGGGCGGGATCACGCCGAGCTCCTTCTGGCGAGCGATGGTTTGCTCGCGCAGGGCGTCCCAGCCGTCGTCGAACGCGCCCTTGTACTTCGTCGGACCACTCGGGCGCGACGTGGTGTGGAGCGTGCGTGGCCCCGGGCGCCCAGTAGACGAAGAATGGCTTGTCGGGCATGAGCGCCTTCTGCTGGCGGATCCACGTCGATCGATCGGTCGGTCATGTCCTCGGTGAAGTGGTAGCCCTCGGCGGCGGTTCGGTCCGGTTCGACCGGCACGGTGTCCTGGTAGATGGCCGGAGCGTATTGATTGGTCTCGCCGCCGATGAAGCCGTAGAAGTGCTCGAACCCGTTGCCGGGCGACGGCCAGCGATCGAATGGCCCCATCGGGCTCGTCTCCCAGACCGGAACCTCGTGGCATTTGCCGAAGTGCGCGGTTGAGTAGCCGTTGAGCTTGAGGATCTCGGCCAGTGGCGCCTTGTTCCGCGGCCGCAGCGAGCTGTAACCCGGCGCGGACGTCGCGATCTCGGTGATGCCGCCCATGCCAACGCTGTGGTGATTGCGCCCGCTCAGCAGCGCGGCGCGCGTCGGCGAGCAGAGCGCCGTCGTGTGGAATCGCGTGTACTTGAGCCCGTCTGCCGCGAGTCGCTCGAACGTCGGCGTGTTGCACGGTCCGCCGAATGCGCTCGACGCGCCGAAGCCGACGTCGTCGAGCAGGATGACGAGGACGTTCGGGGCCCCCGCCGGCGGCCGGACCGGGTTGATCGGGGGAAACTTCGTGTCGGGGTCCTTGGCGTCGTAGGTGGTGACCCCGACCCACTGCGGATCCGGGATCGGGAGCACCTCTCGGCGCACGTTGTCTGTCATGGACTCGAACCCCCAACTGGTCTTGCCGTACGCGAGGGATTGTCGTCTCGCGGAAGACGCCGCAGATCGCCCGTTCCGGGTGAACTCGTCAGGGCGCAACGACTGCGGGCCGGACGATGCAGCGGAAGCCCAGGTGGCCCATCGACGTCTCGATGGTCTGCGGCGATCGCGCCGCCGGTCGGTAGCGGTGGCAGTAGTTCGGGGCGCACAGGTGCGAGCCGCCCTTGACGACCATCCGCGGGAACTGCTCGCCCGGCTGCGCCGACGTTGTAGCTCGCGTCCGGCGAGGTCACCCGCGGGTTGAGCCGCGGGCCGCCCGGGCCGCAGCAGGCATGGATGACCTCGTCGGGGTGCTTCGGCGTGTAGAAGTCGGTCGTCCACTCCCAGACGTTGCCGGTGACGTCGTACAGGCCGTAGCCGTTCGGTGGGAATGACTTGACCGGCGAGGTCCGCTCGTACTTGTCGAGCAGCAGGTTCTGCCACGGGAACTCGCCCTGCCAGGTGTTCGCCATCTGGCGGCCCCTCGGCGCGAACTCGTCGCCCCACGCGTACGTCGCGCCGTCCAGCCCGCCGCGGGCGGCGAACTCCCACTCGGCCTCGGTCGGCAGCTCCTTGCCGGCCCATGCGGCGTAGGCCCGGGCGTCGTCGTACGCGACGTGGGTGACCGGATGGCGCTCGCGGCCGTCCAAGGTGCTGCCCGGTCCCTCGGGGTGGCGCCACTGGGCACCGGGAATCCAGCTCCACCAGTTCGAGTAGTCGTCGAGGTCGACCGGGCCACGGGTTCGATGGAAGACCAGCGAGCCGGGGACGAGCAGGTCCGGGTCCGCATCGGGATAGTCGGCCGGGTCGGGTGGCTGCTCGGCCAAGGTGACGTGACCGGTCGCCTTCACGAACCGCCGGAACTCGGCGACCGTCACCGGGTGGTCGTCCATCCAGAAGCCGTCCACGGTGACGTCGTGGACCGGACGCTCCTCCGGGTAGAAGTCCGCGGATCCCATGCGGAACGTGCCGCCGGGGATCCACACCATGTCGCGCGCGGGCGGAGCAGTCACGGGACTGGTGCGCTGCTAGCCGAGGTCGCGCTGGACCGAGATGACGTCCTTGAGGTTCTCGATGCGGCCCATCACCCGGGCCAGCTGCGAGACCGACGAGACCTGCAGCGTCGCCTGGACGATCGCCGTGTGGTCCTGCGACACGTTCACCGAGGCGGCCAGGATGTTGACCTTGTTCTCGGCCACGACCTGCGTGATGTCGTTCAGCAGACCGGTCCGGTCGTACGCCTCCACCCGGATCGCGATCGGGTAGGTCTGGGTCGGCATCCGCTCCCACTCCACCTCGACGAGGCGGCTGACCTCGCGCTCGTTGATCACGGTCGGACACGAGCGCAGGTGGACCGTGACGCCCTTGCCGCGCGTGATGAAGCCGGTGATCGGGTCGCCGGGGATCGGGTGGCAGCACTTCGCGAAGCGGACGAGCAGGTCGCCGACACCCTTGACCTTGACGCCCCCGGTCCGCTCCTGCGGTGCGGGTGGCGTGACGGGCGGCACGGCCAGCTTGTGGTCGTCGACCACGCCGAGCCGCGTGACGACCGACTGGGCGCCGACGGCGCCGTAGCCGATCGCCGCGTAGAAGTCGTCGACGGTCTCGTAGTTGAACTGCCTGGCAACCTCGCCGATCTTGTCTACGCCGACGCCCCCGATCGACGTGCGGGCGAGGCGCCGCAGCTCGCGCTCCAGCGACTCCTTGCCATGGACGATGTTCTCGTCGCGGTCCTTGCGCTTGAACCACTGGCGGATCTTTTCGCGGGCGTGCGAGGTGCGGACGACGTTCAGCCAGTCGCGCGACGGGCCGTGCTCGCCCTTGGTCGTGACGATCTCGACGATGTCGCCGTTCTTGAGCCGGTAGTCGAGCGGCACGAGACGGTTGTTGATCTTGGCGCCGATCGTGCGGTGCCCGACGTCGGTGTGGATGCGGTACGCGAAGTCGAGCGGCGTGGCACCCGCCGGCAGGTCCTTGATGTCGCCCTTCGGGGTGAACACGAAGACCTGGTCCTGGAAGATGTCGAGCTTGATGCCCTCGACGAACTCGGTGGCGTCGCTGACGTCGCGCTGCCAGTCCATGAGCTGGCGCAGCCAGGCCAGCTTCGCGTCGTACTCGCGGTCGGACTTCGTTCCTTCCTTGTAGCGCCAGTGGGCGGCGATGCCGACCTCCGACACCTGGTGCATCTGGTGCGTCCGGATCTGGATCTCGAGCGGCTTCCCGTCGAGGGCGATCACCGCGGTGTGCAGCGACTGGTACAGGTTGTTCTTGGGGACCGCGATGTAGTCGTCGAACTGGCCGGGGATCGGGCGCCACAACGCATGAACGATGCCCAGGGCCGCGTAACAATCCCGGACCTCGTCGACGAGGATGCGGATCGCGTAGACGTCGTAGATCTCGCCGAACTCGGCGCTCTTGCGCTGCATCTTCTTGAAGATCGAGTAGATGTGCTTCGGGCGGCCCTGCAGGTCGGCCTCGATGCCGGCGGCCTTGAGTTTTGGCTCGAGCTCGGCGATCGCCCGCTCGATGTATCCCTCGCGGCCCTTCCGTCGCGTATCGAGGAGCTTGGCGAGCTCGCGGAAGCGCTCCGGCTCGAGCACCTTGAACGCGAGGTCCTCCAGCTCCCACTTCATCTGCCAGATGCCGAGCCGTTCGGCGAGCGGCGCGTAGATCTCCATGGTCTGGCGAGCGATGCGGACCTGCTTCTCCGAGGGCAGCGCGTAGAGCGTGCGCATGTTGTGGAGCCGGTCCGCGAGCTTGATCAGGACGACCCGGATGTCCTGGGCCATCGCGAGGAGCATCTTGCGGATGTTCTCGGCCTGCTGTTGCTCGTGGCTGTGCGTGCTGAAGCGCGACAGCTTGGTGACGCCGTCGACGAGCTGCACGACCTCCGGCCCGAATTGCTCCTCGACGTCGCTGAGCGCGAACTCGGTGTCCTCGGGGACATCGTGGAGGAGCGCCGCCTGGATCGCGATCGGATCGATGCCGAGCTCGGCGACGACCTGGGCCGTGGCGATGGGGTGCGTGACGTATTCCTCGCCGGTGGCGCGGCCCTGGCCTGCGTGCGCCTCGACCGCGAGGTCGAACGCACGATTGACCGGTTCGAGGTCAGCCTGCGGGTAGTGCCCGGCGGCGGTCGCGAGGAGTTGCTTCTTGAGGGCGGCGAGATCGGTGCTCGGCGCCTTCCCTTTCGGTGCGACGGGCGCGCTCGCCCGGCGCGGGCCCCGCTTGCGCGGGGCCGCCTTCTTTGGCGGTTCCTCCGTTCGGACGCGCGGTGTCGTCATGCGAGCGCAAGGATAGCAGCGCCCCTCGCCTGGCCGGCCCGGAACGAGTTCAGCTGCGCGTCACCCGGACGTCGTCGACGGCCGCTTCCACGGTGCTCGACGGGCCGCCGTCGGTGGCCTGGATGCGGATCCGGACGGTGCTCCCCGCCCAGTCGTCCAGCGGGATCGACGCGCTCGCCCACGCGGCGTCGTCGTCGTTCGCGGCCCCCTGCTCGAGGAGCACGGTCGTGCTCGCTCCACCGTCCTTGACGATCGAGACACGCAACTCGTCCGCGCTGCTCGCATTCGACGCATGGGCGAGGTAGTAGCGGAACGTCAGGCGCTGCCCGGTCGCGTTCGGCAGGGCGATCGGCGGCGACTGCACGGTCGTCGTGCCGCCATCCACGTCGTAGGTGTTCGCCGTGGAGCCGGCCTTGTACGCGGTGACGAGCGCCGCCGACCCCGACGGCACGGTGCCGAGCTGCTTCGGACCGCTGCTCGACGTGGCCTCGGGGTTCGCCCGGATCCACCTGCCGCCGGTCACGGTGTCGGTCCCGAGCGGGTTGACCGTCCAGCCGCGGGCGACCTCGAGGTCGTCGTCGAAGGCGCCACAGCGGCTCTGCTCCTTGCCGATGACGCTGTACGGGCAGCCGGCACGCTCGAGCAGGTACAGCACGGCGTTCTTGTTGCGGCCCGTCTCGCTCGGGATCGCGCTCGCCTTCGGGTAGGGCGTGCTGTCGGGTGACAGCTCGAACGTGTACGTGAACACGCGATAGCGACCGTACAGCCAGTCCCGGGACGTGCCCGACGAGATGTACAGGTCGCTCGCCTGGATCGCCTTGTAGCCGTTCGACGCTGCCATCGTCTTGCCGATCGCGGCGAACGCCGCCTGGTCGTCCGTCGTCATGTCGCTCGGCACGTTCTTGAGGGTGTAGCCGTACGGCCACATCACGAGCCGGCCCGTGGTGTGGAAGCTCATCGACGCGCGGATCTGCTGGCGGCCATCGATGACGCGGCTCCGGACGAAGTCGCGGAAGGCTCGCGTCTCGGGCGCGGAGAACGCGGCCTTCCCCCGGTAGCGCGAACTGCTCGGCGACGAGCTGGCCCCGCCGCAGCAGCCCCAGCGGTAGTCGTAGTTCCGGTTGAGGTCGGTCCCGATCGCAGTCGAGCCACTCGTCGGCTGGCGGTTCTTGCGCCAGTCGTGGTAGCTGCCGTCCTTGATGTCGTACGTCGCGCCGTCCGGGTTCATCGCGAAGACGATCCAGATCTCGCGGCTGTCGACGATGTTCGTGATCCGCGACGACGAGCCGTAGCCCTCGGTCAGCCAGCGCAGGATCGACAGCGTCATCTCGAGGCTCATGTGCTCGTCGGCGTGGTGGAGGCCGTCGAGCATCACCTCCGGCTCGGGCTCGTCGGTGCCGACGTTGTCCGAGACCTTCACCGCCCACAGGTCGCGGCCCTTGTAGCTCTTGCCGATCGAGAAGCGCTCGACGATCGCCGGGTAGGCGTCGGCCGCGGCCTGCACCTCGGCGGCCATCTCCACATAGGTGTGGAACGCCTCCTGGCCGGACGGGAAGTCGGGATCGGCTGCCGACGCGGTCGCCGCGCCGAACGAGGCGAGCAGCGTCGCGATGAGGGCGGCGCCGGCAACGAACGTGCTGGTTCGACGGGCGCGGCGGCGGGACCGGTCCATGGCTGGCAGGATCGCCGTGGCGGTGCGTGTTGTCCACGGGCAGGAAGTCCCGTGGCCCGCCGTGACCGACGGTCTGGCGCGTTCGCTTAGCCGCGGATCCGCTCGCGCAGGTCGCGCAGCCGGTAGAACAGCGGGTCGATCACGAGGTCGAAGGTGCCGGGATGCCGCAGCGGCTGCCCGCCGAACTGGCGCTTGAAGCCGCTGAACCCGGCCCATTCCGCCTCCGCCTCGGGGTCGCCCGGCTCGACGACGCCCCACAGGTCGAACGTGCGGACACCGTCCGCGGCGAGCTCGCGCATCGTGGCGGCCAGCGCGGCGTAGGCCCCGTTGGCGTGCTTGAGCGCCTCCTCGCGGAGCGATGCGCCGTAGGCGTAGATGGCCCGGTCGCCCGCGCGCAGGGCGACGGCACCCGCGATCGGCCGTTCGCCGAGGGTCGCCAGCGTGAGGTACCAGCCGCCCGAGGACGCCAGCTCGCGCGCAAGGGTCTCGAGGAAGGTCACCGAGCGGATGCGGAAGCCCTGTCGGCTCGAGGTCGCCTCGAGCAGGCCGTGGAAGGCAGCGATCGGTTCGGGGTCGCCGGCGCGATCGGTGGTGGTCGTCACGCCCTCCCTGGCCGAGCGGCGGACGAGGTTGCGGGCGTCCTTGTCCCACGTCGCCATCAGCTCGTCGCCGCCGTCGAGCAGGTCGACGAGCCGCGTGGTCCGGGCCTGGAGGTCGTGCCGCGCCGGGCGGAGCTCGCGTGCGGTCAGCCGCGCCGCGACGTCCCCCGGGCCGGGCGCGGCCGACGCGCGCGGGTCGATCTTGGCCACGATCGCCCGCTCGGTCCGGGCCTGCTCCCGGAGGCCGCCGAGGAGCGCGTCGAGCACCGCGTCCGCGTCCGCCGTGTCCCGTTCCCAGAGCGGCCCATGGGGGGCGTATCCCACGGTCCGGCCAAACCCGGCGTCCCGCACGAGCAGCTGCGCGAGACCCCGGACCGTGCCGCCCCCTCCGTGCACGAGCAGGCGCACCGGCCGCTCCCCCGCCGTCGCATTCGCCTCGCCCCACGCCCAGCTCTGCAACGGGTCCGCCTCGGGACGGGCGGCGACGAACGCGTCCCATGCGCCGCGATCGCCAGGGTCGGCGAGCCGGACCTCCATCAACGCGGCGCCACGTGGCCCATCGTGGTGAGGACGTCGCGTGCGACGCCTGCCTCGTCCCACGGCAGCGGTCCGTCCGGGCCGATGATCGATCGCTCGTGGCCCTTCCCGGCGAGCAGCACGACGTCGTTCGGGCGCGCCGCCTCGAAGGCCGCCTCGATCGCGGCGCGCCTGTCCGCGATCAGCAGCAGGTCGTGACCGCGCCGCCGGCCGGCGCGTTCGGCGCCCTGCGCGATCTCGTCGAGGATCCGTTCGCGATCCTCGCCGCGCGGGTCCTCGTCGGAGACGACCACCAGCTTGCAGCGCTCGCCCGCGATGCGGCCCATCTGCGGGCGCTTCTCGCGATCGCGTTCGCCCGCCGAGCCGAACACCGCGATCAGGCCGCCACCGCGAGCGGCGGCGCGCGGCGCGAGCAGGTCGAGCACGGCGCCGAGCGAGGCCGGGCTGTGGGCGTAGTCGACGACGACCTCGAACGGCTGCCCCGCGTCGACCCGCTCCATCCGTCCGGGAACGTGCTGGACGCCCCGCAGGCCCTCCTGGACCGCGTCGGAATCGAGCTCCCAGGCTTCCCCGAGGGCGAGCACCGCGAGCGCGTTGTGCACGTTGAATCGACCCGCAAGGTGCAGTTGCAGGCGGCCGGCGCCCGACGGTGCCGTGAAGCCGAACCGGAGGCCGGTCGCGTCCTCTTCCACCTCGGTCGCCCGCACGTCGGCGGCCGGATCCGTTCCGTAGGTGAGCACCCGTGCCCCGGCCTCCTGGGCAGTGCCGACGAAGAGGCCGGCCGACGCGTCGTCGAGATTGACGATGGCGACCTTTGGCCATGCCCGTCCGGCTGCTGACTTCGAAGGGCCGGCCAGCCGCTCGAACAGCGACCGCTTCGCGTCGCGATAGCGCTCCCACGTCCCATGGAACTCGAGGTGCTCGTGGGTCACGTTGGTCAGGATCGCCGCGTCGTAGACGATCCCACCCACCCGTTCGAGGGCGAGGCCGTGCGAGGTCGTCTCCACGACCGCGCTGCGGTTGCCGGCGGCGACCATCGCGCGGAGCGTTGCCTGCAATTCGGGGGCGTCCGGGGTCGTCGCGTGCTCGACGTTGTCCTCCTGCTCTCCGCCGATCCGCGTCGCGATCGTGCTCACGAGACCGGGTGCGAGGCCCACGGCGTCCAGCGCAGCGACGGCAAGGTAGGCGGTCGTCGTCTTGCCGTCCGTGCCGGTGATGCCGAGCACGCCGAGCTCCCGGCTGGGGTCGTCGTACCACCAGGTTGCGGCCGTCGCCAGTGCCGGCTGCGTGGCGGCCACGACGAGCTGGGCCACGTCGAGGTCGAGCGGCCGTTCCAGCAGCAGCGCGGACGCCCCGGCACGGACGGCGGTCTCCGCGAAGTCGTGCCCGTCGACGTGCGCCCCCGGGATCGCGACGAACAGCCCGCCCGGGACCACCCGGCGCGAGTCGTGCGTGACGCCACGGATCGGGATCGCGGCGAGCGCCGCCGTGCCGATCGCCTTGCCCCCGAGCCGCGCGCCGCGCAACCGGCCCTGCGCGATCAGCCGTTCGATGAGCCCACCGAGCGCCTTCGTGCCCCCGGGTTCCGCGGCCCGAATGCGTTCCTCGATCGTGGTCATCGTCGGCCCCGAATTGCTCGCCGAACCCGGCCCGCCGCCAGTCCTGCCCGGTACGTCCACGGCCGGAGCACGACCTCGTGGGCCGGCGCCGACTCGACCCATTCCGCCCCGAACGAGGCCTTGTGCTCCCACAGTCCGTACGTCGCGTCACCCTTCTCGGGCTTGTGGCGCGCGCCACGGACGTCGACACCGCCGAGATCGATCGACGGATACCCCGCGTTCAGCGCCTCCCGGATCACGTGCCAGCGCAGGAGGTGCATCGTGCCGGGCAGCTCCCTGCGGAGCTCGGCGCGGTCGGCCGAGAAGGCGGTCGCAAGGTGGCCGCCCTGGCGGTACGCGATCAATCCGCCCACCAGCCGTCCCTCATGGAGTGCGACCCAGAAGCGACCGTACGGCGTCCCGAGCACCCGCCGCCACCAGTGCACGAACCCCTGCTCCATCGAGAACGTGAAGTGCTTGCGCTCGGCGGTCGCGCCCATGAGCTCCCCGAGCGCCTCGAGATGCTCCCCCGCCGCATCCTCCACGACCGTCGTGCCGGCAGCCTCCGCCGCGCGGATGCGCTGGCGTGTGCTCTTGCCGAACCGCGCCTGGACGGCGGCCTCGTCGTCACCCGGCTCGAACCCGAGGACGAGCCGGTGTCGCGAGGGCTGGATCTCCTCGGTCTCGGCGAACCCGCCCGCGGCGAGCGCCGACTCGTACCGGGTATCCGCATCGAGCTCGGGATCCACGGCCAGGATCGTTCCACCGGCGTCGCGCGCCCAGCCTGCCAACGCGAGGGCCCGGGCCGCCACGGCATCCGCTGGATCACCCGCGGCGATCGGCCCGCGCGGCGCGTATGCGACGAACCCGGGGAGCGGCGGCTGGCGGTGGGTCAGCACGAGTGCCACCCGGTCGTCGTCGAAGACGACGAACTGCGGCGACCAGCCGAGTGACGCGCGGTGGGCGGCCCAGGCGATGCCCTGCAGAACATGGCCGCCGAGCGGCTCCACGGCGCGCTCGTCCCAGGCGTCCGGAGCGGTCGGACTCACGGTGGCGATCCGGACGGTCCTCGCGCGCTCGGTCACGTCGCGTCGCCTCCGCCGGCCAGCCCGTGGCGGCGACGCGCCCGGGCCACGCTGACCTTGCGGGCAATGCCGAGCGCGGCCGACCCGAGGCGGTCGACCACCAGCGCTCGCCCGCCGACGTACGTCACCTCGCGCCCGCCGAAGCCCGCCTTGAACTGCTCGATCCCCGCGTGCGACAGGCCCCACATGTCGTACACCGCGAGGCCGCGCTCCCGGGAGCTGCGGATCGCCTCCCACTTGAGCAGGTAGTTCGCGCGGGAGTCCGCCCCGGCCTCGGTCATCCCGCCGTACGGCTCGATCACGCGTGGCCCGCATTGCAGCAGCATGAGCGTCGCAGCAGGCGTGCCATCCGCCAGGCGGGCCATCAGCAGGCGCGCCCGCCCGCCGCGGTCGAACGCGCGGAACACGTCCTCGTAGGCCGATCGCGCGCGGTGGATGAAGCCCGCCCGCTCGGCGGTCCCGACGTAGATGCGGTAGAAGTCGTCGAGACCCGCGGCCCCGACGTCGTCGACCGTCACCCCGTCGCGCCGGGCCTTGTTGACGTACTGCCGCCATTTCGAGCGGAGGTCTGACCAGAGCTCCTCTTCGGGACGTGCCAGGTCGACGAGCCGTGTGCGCGGGGTCTGGACGCCGGCGCTCTCCGTCCAGCCGGCTGCCGCGAGCTCCCCGACCAGCGGGTGCGAGGTCTCGACCTCGGGGTCGATCAGGACGTGGACGATGCGCTGCTCGCGTGCGACTCGGCGGACCTCGGCGGTCAGGGCAGCGACTGCGTCACGATCGAACGCGCCCACCGGGCCGCGCGGGGCGTAGCCCACGCGCCACGGGGCGGGCCGGAGGTCGCGGACGAGGAGCTGCATGCCGACGGGTCCGTCCGTGCCTGCGGCGACGATCCGTTCGGCGCGCCAGCCGTTCGGCTGCTTGACCTCGGCCCAGGCCGACAACTGGGTGTAGGCGCCGGTCGCTGCCGACTCGACGAACGCGTCCCAGGCCGTCGGGTCCTCGCGCAGGGCAGCCGGATCTGGCGGTGGTGCCTCCGGCCCGGCCGTCATGCGGCGCGCGGGCGCCGCACGAGATCGGTTGCGACCCCGGCGAGCGCGGGCAGCTCCGGGGCACGCAGGACCAGGCTCATCGCGAGGTATCCTAGCGCGCCGATCCCCCCGGCGATGACGGCCCGCCCGAGCACGGCGAGCTTGCCCGCATCGGCGGGGAGCGGCCCGTCGAGGACCATCAGCGTGCCGAGGGCGAGTGCCGCCGCGACGATCGCCGACGGCAGCGACCGCGCGAACGTGCGCGCCAGGCGTGACATCTCGATGTCGCGGTGGCGACGCCACAACGCCACGAGCAGGATCGACGCCTCGAGCCAGGCCCCGGCCGCGATCGCGAACGCGAGCCCGTCGAGGCCGTACGGCCCGACGGCCAGGTAGGCCACGGTCACGTTCACCACGACCGCACTGATGGCGGCGATGACCGGCGTGAGCGTGTCCTGCTCGGCGTAGAAGGTGCGGGCCAGGACGGCGATCATCGAGTGGGCCGTCAGGCCGATGAGCAGCACGAACAGCACCGCCGCCGTCATCTGCACGGCCGCCTCGTCGAAGTTCGCGTACTGGAACAGCAGGTCGACGATCTCCCGGCGCAGGACCATCCCGAGCGCCGCGATCGGCAGCATCACGAACACGAGCAGGCGCAGCGCCCGGCCGACCATCCCGAGGAAGCGCGCCACGGTGCCGGTCGCGAGCTCGGTCGCAAGGGCCGGCAGGAGCACGATGCCGAGCGGCACGCCGATGACCCCGAGCGGGATCTGGAGCAGGAGCATGCCGAGGTTGAACGCCGACAGCGCGCCGGTTTGGAGCCCCGTGGCGAGGATGGTGATGACGACGAACGTGATCTGGCTCGCCCCGAGCCCGACGGCCCGCGGCGCCATCAGGAGCAGCGCCTTGCGCGCCAGCGGGTCCTCGAGTCCGAAGTGCGGCACGAAGCGGAACCCGAGCCGCCGCAGCGGCGGGATCTGGACGAGGAGCAGCCCGATCGAACCGATGACCACGCCGATCGCGAGCCCGACCGGGTTCGGCACGAGGCTGCCGTCGACCGTCGTGCCGAGGGCCGGTGACAGCACCGCGGCGCCGAAGATGATCCCGAGGTTGTAGACGCTCGGCGCGATCGCCGCGGCAGCGAACCGCCCGCGCGCGTTGAGCGCGCTCGTGGCCACCGCACCGAGGGCGAGCAGGATCGGGCTGAGCAGCATGATCCTGGTCAGCTCGATCGTCTGCTGGAGCTGCTCGCCCTCGAACTCGGTGATGAGCGGCACGACCACTGGCGCGGCCACGAAGAACACGACACCGAGGACGAGCAGGGCGACGAGGACGAGCGTCGCCACTGTCGACACGACCCGCCACGCGCGCCGCTGTTCGTCCGTCGCCAGCAGCGCGGAGATGATCGGCACGAGGGCCGCGCTGAGGGCGCCCGCGGCGACGAGCTGGAACATCAGGTCCGGCAGCCGGAACGCGGCGTAGAACGCGTCGAGCTCCGCGCTGAGCCCGAACACCGCGGCCATGATCGAGCCGCGGACGTAGCCGAGCAGGCGGGACAGCAGGAACGCCGAGCTGACGATCAGGCCCGCTCGGGCGAGGGTGGCGGTGCGGCTCACGCGGGTGGCTGGCGGCGTGCGCGTGGGTGTGCGTCGAGGTATGCCGACCGGAGGCGGGCCGGCGAGACGTGGGTGTAGACCTGGGTCGTGGCCAGGCTCTCGTGACCGAGCAGCTCCTGCACGATCCGCAGGTCGGCGCCCCCGTCGAGCAGATGCGTCGCGAACGAGTGACGGAGCGTGTGCGGCGACACGCCCTCGGGCAGGCCGGCGCGGCGACACAGCAGGTCGAGCCGGTAGCGCAACCCGCGGACGCCGAGCGGCTCGCCGCGGTGGTTCAGGAACAGCTCGGCCGGCGGCGGGGCATCGGCCGCCGCGCCGCTCCGTCGCGCGAGCAGCACCGGGCGGCTGTCTTCCAGGTACGCGGCGATCGCGGCACGAGCCGGCCGTCCGAGCAGGCCGATCCGCTCCTTGCGGCCCTTGCCGTAGACCCGCAGCTCGCCGCGGCCCAGGTCGAGCAGGCCGATCTGCGCGGTGGCCAGCTCGCTGATCCGGAGCCCGGCGGCGTACGCGGTCTCGACGAGTGCCCGGTCGCGAAGCGCCAGCGCCACGACGAGGCCGCCACGCGCGTCGCTCGCCGTACCGGCGGCGAGATCGTCGTCGATGACGGCGAGCAGGCGTTCGATCTGCTCGATCTCCAGCACCCGGGGCAGCCGGCGCGGCAGGCGCGGCGTGGCGATCGCGGCCCACGGGTCACCCGGCGCGAGCTCCGCGCGAGCAGCCCAGCGATGGAACGAGCGAATGGCGGCCAGGCGCTGCGCAACCGAGCTGCGGGCGTGGCCGCCGCTCAACTCGGCAAGATAGGCGCGCAGCTCGGAACGTGGCGGGCGGCGCCAGTCCACGTGGCGGTCGTCGAGCCAGCGCAGGTAGGCACCGACGGCCGTGGCGTAGGAGCGCTGCGTGTTCGGCGAGGCGTCGCGAGCGGCGAGACCGCGGAGGAAGCGCTGGAGCGCGGGGTCGGTCGCCTGGCCGGCCGACCCGTTCACTCTTCGGCGGCTGGTTCGGAGCCGCTGGTCTGCGAATCGGCGTCGGCGCGCGCCCCCGTTCCGTGACGAACCGCCGCGACCTCCACCCCGGGCATTCCGGCCGTTCGATCCATTCCGGCCGCCGCGCGGGCGTGCCAGCGCGGACGGGTCGGGCGGACCGCCCGCGTAGCGGACGCCCGGCTGGATGTCGTCCGGGGCGACATCGCTCGTCGACCCGCACTTCAGGCAGATTGCGGCATCGCCCTTGCGGGCAATCGGGCCGTCGTCCGTGTCGTGCAGGCCGCCGAGCGGCTGGTTGTTCGTCGTGAAGTCGCACTTCGGGTAGTTCGAGCACCCCCAGAAGACGTTTCCGGTGCGCCGCGCGCGACGGGCAACGAGCGTGCCGTCGCCGTTCTTCGGGCAGACGACCTCGAACGGCAGCGGATCTGGCGGCGGCGGGCCCTCACGCTTGATGTAATCGCAATCGGGGTACCGCGAGCAGCCGACGAACGGGCCGAACTTGCCTCGCCTCGAGACGAGCTTGCCCTCGCCGCATTTCGGGCATGGCTCGCCTTCACCCTCGAGCGGGGGCGGCTCCTCGCCCGGAAGCGGCCGCGATTCCTTGTGCTCGGGGTACATCGAGCACGCCAGGAAGCGGCCGTTGCGCCCGAGCCGAATGACCATCGGGTGACCGAGCGAGCAGACCTCGTCGGTCTCCTCGGTCGTGAAGTCACTGCGACGGAGCTCGCGACGCTTCTCGTCGACGCGTTCCTTGAGCGGCCCGTAGAAGGCGCGCAGCAGCGGAACCCACGGGCGCTCACCTCGCGCGATCTCGTCGAGCTCCTCCTCCATGCGTGCCGTGAACTCGAGATCCACGTAGTCGCCGAAGTGGTTGACGAGCAGGTCCGTCACGATGTCGGCCACGAGCTCCGGCCGCAGCCGGCGCTCCTCGACACGGACGTAGCCCCGGTCCTGGATCGTCGAGATCGTGGCCGCGTACGTGGACGGCCGACCGATCCCGTGCTCCTCGAGTGCCTTGATCAGCGTCGCTTCCGTGTAGCGCGGCGGCGGCTCGGTGAAGTGCTGGGTCGGGGTGACGTCGACGACCGAGGTCGCGTCGCCTTCGCCGAGCGCCGGCAGGCGGGCCGAATCGGCGTCGTCCTCGGTTTCGTCGTCACGGCCCTCGGTGTAGACGCGGGCGAACCCGTCGAACAGCGTGCGCGTCGCGCTGGCGCGCAGCTCGTACGGGCCGTCCGCCAGGTCGATCGTCGTCGTCTCGAGCTCCTTGGCCGCCATCTGCGAGGCGAGGGCTCGCTGCCAGATGAGCCGGTAGAGGCGCAGCTCCTCCGGCTTGAGGGAGGGCTCGAGCGAGTCGGGGTCGCGCTGGAAGCTCGTCGGGCGGATCGACTCGTGCGCCTCCTGGGCGCCCTTGGCCTTGGTCTTGTGCACGCGGCCCTTCGGCATCGTGTACGGGTCGCCGTAGCGAGACGCGATGACGTCGCGTGCCTCGCCCATGGCCACGCCTGCCATCGCGGTCGAATCGGTTCGCATGTACGTGATCAGGCCGACGTGGCCGTCCGGCGTGTCGACGCCCTCGTACAGGCGCTGCGCGATCGACATCGTCCGCTTCGGGCTGAAGCCGAGCTTGCGGCTCGCCTCCTGCTGGAGCGTGGAGGTCGTGAACGGGGGCGCCGGCTGGCGCTTCTGGGTGCGCGTCCCGGTCTTCGTGACGCGGGGATGGGCGTCCCGGAGCGCGTTCGCGTGGCGCTCGGCGGTTTCGGCATCGCCCACATCGAGCTGCTCCCCGTCGATGCGGACGAGCTCGGCGGCGAAGCGCTCCCCTGCCACCGTCGACAGGATCGCCTCGAGCGTCCAGTACTCGCGGGCGACGAACGCGGTGATCTCGCGCTCCCGCTCGACGACGAGCCGCACGGCGACGGACTGGACGCGGCCGGCCGACAGGCCGCCGCGGACCTTGCGCGAGAGGAGCGGGCTGAGGGTGTAGCCGACCAGACGGTCGACGATGCGCCGCGTCTGCTGCGCATCGACGAGGTTCTGGTCGATGCTCCGCGGGTTGGCGAACGCCTCGCGGATCGCCGGTTCGGTGATCTCGCTGAAGGTGACGCGCCGCGTCTTGTCGCTCGGCACGTGGGCGGCTTCTGCGACGTGCCATGCGATGGCCTCGCCTTCGCGGTCGAGGTCGGTGGCCAGGTACACGGCGTCGGCACCCTTGGCCGCCCGCTCGATCTCGCTGACCTGCTTGCGCCGGTCGTCGGACACGACGTATTCGGGCTCGAAGTCGTGGTCGACGTCCACGCCGAACTTGCCCTTGCCGGGGTTCTCCGGCAGGTCTCGGACGTGGCCGTACGACGCGAGCACGCGATAGTCCGGCCCAAGGTAGCGCTCGATCGTGCGCGCCTTCGCCGGCGACTCCACGATCACGAGGTTCTTTGGCACGGCCGGGAGTCTAGCACCGCCCGATGCACGGACGGTCAACTCATCGACGGCGGCGCATCCGCCGGCGCATCGCGGCGTTGGCGTCTGCGCGCGGTCGCTCACGCACATTCAAGTGCGCTCGCTCCCGTGCTCGACGCCGCCTTGCGCTGCATCCGGCGGCCTCGCCGCAAAGCAGTTCGCCGGTGCGGAAGGCCGGTTCGGCGCTATTAGGCGTCGCGGACCCGGCGGAGGAAGTCTTCGTCGATCTGGAGGTCATCCTCGAGATCGTCCTTCGCGATCCCCGCTTCGACCGGCACACGCTGATCGCCCGGGCCGAGCGCCAGGTGCCCGTTGCCCTCGGTCGACGGCAGGATCTCGATGAACCGCAGGTGGAGCATCGGGAAGAAGATGATCGAGTTCAAGTCGTCGATGAAGATCGGCTTGGTCCCGTTCATCGTGCGCACGTTGGTGCAGCGCAGCAGCACCGTGTCACCCTCGGGCAGCTCGAACAGGTCGGCCCGAAGCGGTTGCTCGTTGTTCATGTGGAGAACGACGTCGCTGATCACCGCGGCATCGTGACGGCGGCGGTGCCTGCCGTCACCTGCCCCGATCGTCCGGGGTCAGGGGCGGTAGAAGTCGATGACGAGGCGGCCGTTGCCGCCCGAATGCCACACGCCGATCCCCACCCGGCTGAATTCGGGGTTCATCAGGTTGCGGTAGTGGCCGCCGTTGGTCGGCCGCTCGCTCTGGTAGAAGAGATGCGTGGCGAGGACCGCCGAGTACGGATTTCCACCGCGGCAGCCGATGTTCTCGCCCCAGTTGGATGCCGAATAGCCCGCGCGCCGCAGCCGGTCGTCCGGGCCGCCGTTCTCGTAATGGCTGCACTGCCCGCTCGTGGCGAGGAGCCGGGCATACGGTCGAGCCACGCGGCTCGAGATCCCGGAGTCGAGCCTGAGCGGCGCGACGTTGCGGCCACCCGGGCTCGAGCACGAGCCGGATGACGTCACCCAGCCGCCGGTGCGGGTGCAGTTCATGAGGCCCAGGTAGTAGCGCTCGACCGCGGCCCAGCTGCCCCCGCCTCCGGAGCCGCCTCTGCTGATGCTGACCGAGCCACCACCGGACGACGGCAGGGCCGTGGGCGGCGGCGGCGGCGGCTTCCGCTCGACCCGGAAGCTCGCGATCTTCCTCTTGCCGAGCGGGGTCCCGATGATGCTCGTCGCGGTCGTCGCGACCGTGAGCTTGACCTTGGCGCCGTACGGCAGAGCCTTCCTGGGCTTGAAGATGAGAACCCTGCCGTCGTCGCTGAACCGGACCTTGCCCTTCACCTTCTTGCCGTTGACACGGACCGTGAGTGCCTGCTTTGGTGGTCGACGTGTCCATCGGCTGGCTGAACCGGATCGAGAGTTTCGCTTTGCGTTCGATGCCCGTGGCCTTGGCGGCCGGATGGAAGCGAACGACCCTCGGCGCGACGACCGTCTCGACGTCCAGTGTGAGCGGCTCGAGGACCTCGCCGTCGACGGTTCGGACGCCGGACAGCGACAGCTTGAATTTGGTATCGACCGGAAGCCGCTGGCGCGGCGTGAACGTGAAGCTGGTGCCGTCGTGGTTCCAGGTCGTCGCGACGAGCGTGCCGTCCATGACCGGGTCGGCGCGCAGGCCCGCGACAACCGACGCTGCCGTCACGGGGCGCGAGAACGTGATGGTGAAGCCGGTATCGATCGCGATCCGCTCGCCGCGGGGGCGCGTCGCCTCGATCCGGGCATCGGTCGCTGCGCGCGTCAGGAAGGCGGCGCGGACGGGCTTCGCCATCGGCCGGCCCGTGAGAGCAAGCGCGCCCGGATCCACGGTCACCGCGTGGAGGGTGTCCGGCCGCCACGCGTCGGCGGGGCGGATCGTCAGTGTCCGATGCCCCGCGTCCCAGGCAAGGTCGACTTCCTGGGCCGGCAGGACGCGCAGCGATGCGGCCACGGAGTCCTCGTCCATCGGGGTGCTGAAATTGACCGTCAGCGGCTCGTTCAGCGCGAGGCCCGTCGTGACGACCGAGGTGAACGCAGCCCGCGTCAGGGGTACCGGCGATGACGGCGGGGTCGCCGTGATCGGGGCCGTGCCGCTGGTCGCGATCGCACCTGCGCCAACGACGGTGGCGAGGCCGATGCCGATTGCGATACGAGCGGCGAGGGGGCGCCGAGAGAGCTCAGCGACGTGGTCGCGGGCGATCGTGGGCAATGCCATCGCCTGGGCGGCAAGCTTCCGCAATAGAGGGGCTGCTCCTGGTCGTCTGGGGGCTGGCCAGAGCACGGGCTGGCTGCGCGCTTGGGGCGGCGCGACTTGCCGAAAGGCTAGCACCGACCGCCGCGACCGGGCAAACGTCCGCGTCTGAAAGGGTCATCCCTTGGCCACCGGGCGGCGGCGATCGGCCTCGACGACGGCCAACGCGCCAAGGGGCCGGTAGCGGCCGTACGCGTCGCGGACGAGGCCTCGGTCCTCGAGCAGCGTCAGCGCGCCGAGCACGGTGGCGACGGGCAGTCCGGTCACGGCGACGAGCTCGTCGACGGTGGTCCGCCCGGCGACCAGCTCGCGGCCGATGCGGCCCGCAGTCCCGCCCAGCTCCACGAGCGTGGCCTCGGCGTCGGCGCTGGTTGCTACCGATGCCGGAGCGTCGTGGTCGATCAGGCCGAGGTCGTCGAGCAGTTGCGGGACGCCGGCAACGATCCGTGCGGCGCCCTGGTTCTCGCGGAGGAACGACAGGCAGCCCGCGGACGTCGGTTCGCCGATCCCACCCGGAACGAGGAAGGCGTCGCGGCCCTCCTCGAGGGCCCAGGAGGCGGTGATCAGCGCGCCGCTCCGGGCGGGCGCCTCGACGACCACCGTCGCATCGGACATGCCGGCGATGACGCGGTTCCGGCGCGGGAAGGTCCCGGGCGTGGCCTCGACGTCGGGGGCGAGCTCCGAGACCACCGCCCCGCCGGACCGGACGATCCGCTCCGCGAGACGCGTATGTCCGCGCGGGAACAGCCGCGCGTGCCCGCTCCCGATGACCGCGATCGTCGAGCCACTGGCCATCAGGGCGGCCTCATGCGCCTCGCCGTCGATGCCGACCGCCAGGCCCGACACCACCGTTGCCTCGACCCGGGCAAGGGCGCCGGCGATCCGCGCCGCCAGCCGCCGCCCGCCGACGGTGGGGTGTCGCGTTCCGACCACGGCGACGGCGCGGGCGGGGTCGAGGGCGTCCAGGTCTCCCTTCACGAAGAGGAGGTGCGGCGGGAGCGCGATCGCCGCGAGGCGATGGGGATACAGCGGTTCCTCGAGGGTGACCACGTCGATCCCTTCACTGCGAATCCGCTCGAGCGTCGCAGCGGCGTTGACGGCCGCTTCGGCGATCGCCTCCGCGAGTGTCGAATTGATCGGGTGGCGCCGGGCGAGACCGTCGACGCGCTCCTCCCCGGGAGTCGCCGCCAGGCGCGTGACCCCGCCCTCCGAGGTAGCCTCCGTGAGGATCGCGGCCCCCGACCCGTACCGCATGAGGAGCGCTGCCAGGCCAACCGGACCCAGCCCGTGAACGGCTGCGAGGACCGTCCAGGCGTCGCGCTCCCGCGACGGCGGCCGCGCCCTGGAGGGCGCCGCTGGTGCGGGAGGCTGCAGCGCAACGGGACCGGAGCTGCTCACGCCCAGCATGTCAACTGGCCAGGGCTTCCGAGAGGCGCAGGGCCGGCGAGCGGAAGCGGGCCGCCTCCTCGAGCTGGGGGATGCCGACCGCCTGCGCCCCACCCAGGTCGGCAATCGTTCGTGCGACGCGAAGCAGCCGCTCGGTCCCACGGCCTGACAGGCGCTCATGCTCGGACAGCTGAACGACACGCCGAGCGGTTACAGGGTCAAGGCGGCAGCTGGCGCGCAGCGTGCGGCCCGACAGCCGGCCGTTGAGCCGCCCGCCCGAGCGCTCCGTCTGTCGGGCCCGCGTCAGCGCGATCCGGCGGGCGACTGCCTGGGACGCCTCCGGCTCCTGCCCGCCGACCAGCGCCGATCCGGGGACGCGTGGCATGGTGACCCACAGGTCGATCCGGTCGCGAAGCGGGCCGGACACCCGATCCGTGTAGCGCTCGACGACCGTGGTCGGGCAGCGACAGCGCGCGGCGTCGTCACCCGCGAACCCGCAGGGACACGGGTTCATCGCCGCGACGAGCTGGAAGCGCGCCGGGAACGTCGTTGCACGCCCGACCCGGGAGATGGCGACCCGCCCCTCCTCGAGCGGCTGGCGAAGCGCCTCGAGCACGTCCCGCCCAAACTCGGGCAGCTCGTCGAGAAACAGGACCCCGTGATCCGCGAGCGTCACCTCGCCGGGCGACAGGCGCGGGCCACCGCCGACCAGCGCGGCATACGACGTCGTGTGGTGGGGCGCACGGAACGGCGCCTGCCGGATGAGCCGGGTGATCGGCCGCTCCCCGGCCACCGACGCGACCACCGTGACCTCGAGCGCTGCCGCGTCGTCGAGCGGCGGCAGCAGCCCGGGGATCGTCCGCGCCAGCAGCGTCTTGCCCGATCCCGGCGGCCCCACGAACACGATGCCGTGTCCGCCGGCCAGCGCGATCTCGAGGCCGCGTCGTGCCTCGAGCTGGCCACGAACCTCCGACAGATCGGGGACAGGCCATGCCAACGGGACCGGCTCGGGCGGGCTGCCGTCGAGGAGACGCTCGGCGCCCAGCTCGATCCGCGGCCGGCTCACCGCGACACGCCGCGATCGCCGGCTGCGCACTCGCTCCACCACGTCGCCGATCGTCTCGACCGGTGCCAGCTCGACCCGCTCGACCAGCCGCGCCTCGGCTGCGGCGGAGGCCGGCACCACGACCCGCCGGTAGCCCCGCCGCGCGAGGGCGTCGACCATCGGCAGGATCCCGGGCACCGGGCGGACCTCGCCGCCGAGCGAGAGCTCGCCGATCATCGCCCAGCGGACGCCGTCGGGCCGGACCTGCTCGGAGCCGAGCAGGATCCCCAGGGCGATCGCGAGATCGAGCGAGGCGCCCGCCTTGCGCAGCTCGGCCGGCGCAAGGTTGACGGTGATGCGGCGCGGCGGGTGCTCGAAGCCGGCGTTGCGCAGCGCGCCGCGGACCCGTTCGCGGGCTTCCTGGAGCGCCGCGTCGGCAAGGCCGACGATCGTGAAGCCGGGCAAACCGGGAGCGACGTCGACCTCGACGCGGATCACGCGGCCGCTGAGGCCGACGAGCGTGGCGGAGGAAACGGTCGCGAGCACGCCCGGACCCTACCGGGCGGCGCTTACCTGCCGCTTATCCCAGCGTCGCGGGGTGCGTGATCAGCGCGGCGCGGGAGCCTGCTGGCCGCGCGGCGGCAGGGCGGCCTTCGCCGCCTCGGCGGCGGCCGGCTTGTCGACCGCTCGCGCGAACTGCAACAGCGACCCGCCGAGCGCCGAGTCCGACTTCGTGAACATGAACGGCGCGCCCGAGTTCAGGGCGCTGATCGCGCCGCGGTACTCGTTCACGATCTGGTGCTCGATCGGCTTGCGCAGGGCACCTTCGGCGTTCTTGACGCTGATACCGGTGAACGCGTTCGAGCGGTTGAGCACCAGCTGGACGCGGTCCGCGAAGCCGAGGTGGCCGATCGTCTCGAGCACGAGCCGTACGTTCTTGAGGCATGACAGGTCCGCGGTCATGACCACGAAGATGGCCTCGGCCGATTCGAGGATGCCCAGGTTGATGTCGTCGAGCCGCTTGTCGATGTCGACCAGGATGTAGTCGTACAGGTCGCGCAGGTGGTCGAGGATCACCGGCAGGTGCTCGACCGTGACGAGCTCCGCCGTCTCGGGCGTGGGCGGTGCGAGGAGCAGATCGATCCCCGAATCGTGCTTCGCCAGCACCTGCTTGATGAGGTCCTGGTCCATCGACGGGGCGGTCACCACGTCCACGATCGACTTGCGGTCCATGCCGAGGTCGAGGAACACCCGGTGGTCGCCGAACTGCAGGTTGCCGTCGATCAGGCTGACCTTGCGGCCGAGCTCGCGATGGAGGGCGATCGCCGCGTTGATCGCGATCGTCGTGGTGCCCACGCCGCCCTTGGCGCCGTAGAACGCGAGCACGCGCCCGAGCGGCGGCCGGGCGAGCATCAGCTCCTTGGGGGCGAAGCGCGCGAGCAGGCTCTTGATCCGCGCCAGCAGCTCCGCCGGGTGGAACGGCTTGATCAGGTAGTCGTCGGCGCCGGCGCGCAGCCCGCGGACCTTCTGCTCAACCTCGCGCTCGGCGGTGAGCATGATGATCGGGATGTGGCTGCCTTCGCCCTCCTCGGCGCGGATCTTCTGGGCGACCTGGTAGCCGTCCAGCTTCGGCAGCATCACGTCGAGCAGGATCAGGTCGGGCAGCTCCGAGGCCCACAGCCGGAACCCCTCGGCACCGTCGACCGCGCTGAGGACCTCGTAGCCTTCCTGCTTCAGCGTGTACTGCAGGAGTCGCTGCACATTGGGGTCGTCATCGACCACGAGGATCTTGGCGGCCATCAGTCCTCCCCGGCGTTCAAGGGTAGCGCTTCGCGCGCTGCCGGCTCCGTTTTCTGCCCGGCGGCGCCGCGATTATAGGCTGCCATCGCGTGCGCGAAGGAAGGCGGAACGTACCCCGTCCGTCACGAACGCCTCGTACTCCTGGGGCATGGTCGCATGCGAACCACTGTGGTCCGCCCCGGGCACCGTCCAATGGTGCGCCGATGGGCCGGCGGCTGCGGCCAGCCGCCGGCCGTCCGCAACGGGCACCGTCCGGTCGGCTTCCCCGTGGATGAGCAGGAGCGGCACGGGCTCGACGAGCCCGACCATCCTGATCGGCTCGGTGTCGCGCGGGTCACTGCCGAGGTCACGTGCCGCAACGGCCAGCATGCGCTCGGCGGCCGCACGCCCGAGCGGCCCCGGGATCCGCGAGCCGATCGACACCGCGAGCTCTGGCGCGACCGAATCCGCCACGATGCCGACGATCCGCGGCCGCGGCGCGGGGACGATGTTCGCCGGCGCGTCGAGGTCCACGTCCGCCCCGGGAAGGGACCCGTCACCGAGCACGCCGACCGCAGCGATCGCGGTCATCCCGCCCATCGACGTCCCGAACAGGGCGACCCGCTCGATCCCGCGCTCACCGAGCCACGCGAGGGCGCCGGCGACGTCCTCGACCTCGCGCATGCCGAACGTCGTCGGCGCGTCATCCGACTCGCCGTGGCCGCGGAAGTCGAGGGCGAGCACGCCCGCGATCCTGCGCAGGAACGGCGCGTACTCGACGATGTCCGGGGCAACGGACCCGGACCAGCCGTGGAGCAGCACGATGGCCTCGTGCGGGTCGGGCACCCACTTCGATTTCGTGCGCCGGCCCTTCGGCGGGACGGACGGCAGCCAGCGCCCGGACAGGCGCAAGCCGTCGCGCGATCGGAGGCGGACGACCTCGCCGCCCATCGCGTCGATCGCCGGTCCGAGCTCCTCCTCCCCTGCCTGCGTCCGCGGCGCGTCGAGCAGGCGGCGTGCCCCACGCCGCGTGAGGTAGCGGTAGCCCGCAGCAGGCAGCGTGACGGCTGCGACCGCGCCCGCCGCGATGATCCCCCGGCGCATCACCCCGCCGTCGGTGGCGGCGGCTCGATCCGGGGAGCCGCGGAGCCGCCACCCCCCACTCCGTCATCTTCCGTCGGGGCGATGTACTCCCGGATCGGCTCGAGCAGGCGCGTGAACTCGATCGGGATGACGTACTTCGTCGACGGGCTCGCCCCGATCTGCTTCAGCGCCTCGAGGTACTGCAGGGTCATCGTCTTCTGGTCGACGCCCGTGGCCGCGTTGAAGATGCGGGTCAGCGCCTCGCTGAAGCCCTCGGCACGGAGGATCGCGGCCTGGCGCTCGCCCTCGGCCTTGAGGATCTCGGACTGCTTCTGGCCCTCGGCGACGTTGATCGCCGACTGCCGGGCGCCCTCCGATTCGGTGATGACCGCGCGCCGGGTCCGCTCGGCGGAGAGCATCCGGTTCATCGACTCGAGGATGTCGCGCGGCGGCGTGATCTCGCGGATCTCGACGCGCGTGATCTTGCCGCCCCAGTTCTCGGTGATCTCGTCGAGCTTCGTGCGCAGCACCTCGTTGATCTGGTCGCGCTTCGAGAGCACGTCGTCGAGGAGGAAGTCGCCGACGACTGCGCGCAGGTTCGTCGTCGCGACGCCGGCGAGGGCGCCCACGAAGTCCTGCACGTTCACCACGCTCTTCAGCGGGTCCACGATCCGCCAGTAGATCAGGAAGTCGATCGGGATCGTCACGTTGTCCTTGGTGATCGCCGTCTGGCTCGGGACCTCCACGTACTGCTCGCGCAGGTTGACCCGCTGCGGGCGGTCGATGAACGGGATCAGCAGGACGAGACCGGGCCCCTTGACCAGCGAATCGTCGGTGTTGCCGAGCCGATAGACCACGAGCTTGTCACCGCGGTTCACGATCCGGATCGACAGCCACAGGATCAGGATCAGGAGGAGCCCGACCCCGAGCGCGGTCGCCAGGACGGTGAGTTCAGGCATGCAGCCGCCTCCAGAGATTTGGCCGGTTCAGCCCGGCGCTTCGATGGGCTCGACGATGAGGGTGAGGCCATCCTGCCCGATGACGCGGACAGGCGTGCCGGGGGTCAGCGGCCGCTCGTCGCTGGACGCGCGCCGTCCATTCCTCGCCGGCCGCGTAGACGACGCCCAGTCGGCGCGAGCATCGAGCGGACCGAGCCGGTTGCCCCGTCAGCCAGCACGAGTGCCGTCGCCGCCGGCCCCGGCCGCCTGCTGCCGCCGCCGCCAGCGGACGACGATGAGCAGGACGAAGGCCATGTACGCGGCCGTGAGGCCAGTCAGCACGAAGATCAGCCGCGGGTCGACCGCGATGTCGGGCGCGGTCGGGCTGCCGGGCTCCGTGTAGAGCGCGGAGGCGCCCAGCGCGAAGCACACGATTCCCGCGACCGTGAGCAGGCCGTGGCTGACCACGTGGAACTCGAGCAGGAACATCACGACCCCGAGCGCGATGAGCAGGAGGCCGGCGACGTTGAGCGGGAGGCTTCCGAAGCCGATGAACGCCAGCACGATCGCGATCGCGCCGACGATGCCCGTCACGTAGTTCGGGCTGATCACCTCGTAGAGCAGGCCGTAGAAGCCGATCGTGATGAGGATGAAGGCGATGTTCGGATCGGACAGGAGATGGAGGAACGACTGGAACGGGTTCATCGCGAGCTCGTAGGTCTCGGCCCCGGCCGTGTCGACCGTGACCTCCTCGCCCGCCACGGTCACGACGCTGCCATCGGCCAGCTCGAGCGCCTGGTCCATGTTGCTCGCGATGCCGTCGATCGCGCCGAGGTCGAGGGCCTCCTCGGCCGTGGCCGCCTTCGCATCGGTGATGGTCGACTCGGCCCACTCGGCGTTGCGCCCGCGGGCCGTGGTGATCGAGCGCATCAGCGCGGTCGTGTCCTCGATGACCTTCTTCTCCATCGTCTCCGGGACATCCTCGCCGCTGCCCGTGACCGGCGACGCAGCCCCGATGTTCGTGCCCGGCGCCATCAGCGCGACGTGGCCCGCGAGGGTCAGGAACGTGCCCGCGCTCGCGGCGTGGGCGCCGGGCGGCGAGACCCACACGATCACCGGCAACGGGGCATCCAGGATCGACATCACGATGCGTCGCGTCTGGTCGAGGGCCCCGCCCGGGGTGTGCAGCGTGATGACGACGGCGTCCGCGCCGTCACGGTGCGCCTTCGCGATCCCGTCCTCGAGGTAGCCGGCCATGATCGCGTCGACGACCCCGCTCGTGGGCAGCACAGCAACCCGCGGCACGTCGTCGGCGGCACGGGCCGGCGAGCCGGCAAGCATGAGGATCGTGCCGAGGACGAGCGGGACCGCGAAGAGGAAGCGACCGACTCGATCGATGCGACGGAACACCGTGACCTCCGGCATCGCTATCGTACCGCGGCGCGATCGAGGAACTCGAAACACAGCCGGCTCCACGTCTCGAGCGTGTCGGCGACCGCGGCGACCTCGTGCGGCTCCGCAAACGAGCCCGAGAGCTTGTCGGTCTCACGGATCTCGACCGGGCGACCTGCAGCGTCGGCGACGTACACCGCACCGAGGTGGACGGCGCCCACTTCGGTCGTGTCGTCGTTGAGCAGCCCCACGAGCCGGAACTCCGGCTCGAACTCGGCGACGAGCTCCTCCTGCCATTCCCGGCGCAACCCGCCGACCACGCCACCGTCGCCCGGGTTGAGGTGCCCGCCGACGCCGATCGAGTAGCGGTCGTGGAGCCGGGCGTCCATCCCGGCCCGAGTGCGGCGCATCAGGAAGTAGCGCTCGCCGTCGCGCAGGACGAGGTACGGGATCACCTGCTTGAACGAGGGATCCGCCTCCATCTGCGGCCGCGGCTCGTAGCGGCCGTCCCGCTCGAGGGCTTCGACGAACGCGTCGAGATTGTCCGTCCGGATGCCGTACCACCCGGCACCGTCCTCGATCGACGCGCGGGGGACGACGAAGACGCGCTCCTCGGTCATGCCCGGTCGCCGAGCTGCTCTCGCGCCGCGGCCAGGCGCCGTCGCGAGGGCCGCTTCGTCCGGTCCGCCCGACCGCTCCAGGTCTGCCAGCCAGCCGTCGAGCACGTCCCGGAACTCGCGCAGACGCGTGGCGATTGCCGGCGCGTTGGTCGCAGCGATCCCCGCGCCCATGGCCACGTCGCCTCGGGCCAACCGCGTCATGTCGCGCCAGCCGGAAGCGGCGAGGGACCGTGCCACCGGCCAGCCCGGCGGCGTGGCCCCGCCTGCGTCGGGCCCGGCGACCGTCTCGACGAGCGCCGCCGCGACGATCAACGGCAGGTGGCTGATCGCGGCAACGGCCAGATCGTGGGCCGCGGCATCCATCCGGATCGGCCGCGCCCGGCACGCCACCGCGAGCGTCTCGACGGCCACGAGCGCCGGGAGGTCGTCGGGGTCGGTCGGGACGACGACCCACGGCCGGTCGACGAACAGGTCCGCCGAGGCAGCCTCGTAGCCCGACGTCTCGCGGCCGGCCATCGGATGGCCGCCGACGAAGCGCAACCCGTGCTCGGTGCCGGCAGCCACGACGGCGGCCTTCGTGCTTGCCACGTCCGTGATCACGGTTCGGAGCGCGAGGGCGGGCCGGAGCCCGGTACCGAGCCTGTCGACCAGCTCGATCGTGGCCGTCGGTGGAGCCGCGAGGACGACGAGCTGCGCGCCGTCGATCGCCTCGGCGGGGCTGTCGGCTGCCGTGTCGATGACGCCGTCTGCCGCCGCGCGTCCCGGCCCCTCGCCTGTCGGACTCCAGGCAGCGACCGACCAGGCCGCCCGGTCGGGCGCCTCGGCGAGGGCGCGCGCGATCGATCCGCCGATGAGTCCAAAGCCGAGGATTGCCACGCGCATGGGCCGAGTATCGCAGCACGGCCACGCGCGAAGGGCGGGCCACCCGGTGCTAGTATCGGGCGCAGGGTCGAGGGGGTCTCACGGCCCAGAGCGTCGAAGCGCCCCTGCCCAGCGAGGTCGACCGTAGCGTGAGTCCAGACGTCAAGCCCATTCGGGTGCTGCTCGTCGACGACCACCAGCTCCTGACCGGGTCGCTTGCCCAGATCCTCGACCGGGAGCCGGACATCGAGGTCGCCGGCGTTGCCGCCACCGTCGAGGACGCCAAGGAGCTCTCGCGCGAGCGGATGGACGTCGTCCTGATGGACTACCGCCTGCCTGACGGAACCGGGGCCGACGCGACCCGCGCGATCAAGTCCCGCTGGCCCACCGCCCGGGTCGTGATGCTCACCGCCCTCAACGACGACGAGACGGTCCTCGAGTCGATCCAGGCCGGCGCCGACGGCTACCTGACCAAGGATCGTGTTGTCGAGGACGTCGTGTCGGCGGTGCGCTCGGCGAACGCCGGTGAAACCCTCCTGCCCCGCTCGGTGATCGTGGGCATCGCCCAGCGGGTCGCTGCCGCCCGCGACCGGTCTGCCGAGCGTCAGCCGATCGAGCCGCTCACGCCGCGCGAGCTCGAGGTCCTCAAGGCGCTGACCGAGGGGCTCTCGACGCCCGAGATCTGCGACCGCCTGTTCATCGCCCCGAACACGCTGCGGACGCACGTCCAGAACATCATGGGCAAGCTGCGGGTGCACTCGAAGCTCGAGGCCGTGGCCTTTGCGTTGCGCCATCGGCTCGTCGAGCCACCGAAGCCGGACGACAGCCTCTACTGATCGCGCGGCGTCGCGCCAGCCGCTCGCCCTACTCCATCCAGCTGTCGTCGTCGAGCTGGTTCTGGGATCCCCGCCGGCGAGTCTTGCGTCGATCCTCGACCCGTCGCTCCTTCGTCGGGTCGGGGGGGCCGGGGTCGTCCGGCGGGTTCTGGCGCCGGTTGTGCACCCGCCGCTCGTTGTCGCGCCGGTCGACGTTCAGGAACGCGCCGCAGCGCGGGCAGCGCCGTTCCTCGGCGAACAGCGAATCGATCGGCGCGACGGCATAGATCTGGCGGCCACACGACCAGCAGGCGAGTTTCGGCATGTCGCAATCCTAGAAGCGGGGCGTGATTACGTTCATTTGATGATGCGCAGTGGGCGGGCTCCAGCGATCATCTGCGCCGGGTTCGCCGCGAGGCGACCGGGCGGCTACTCGGGCAGGTGGTCGCGCCAGCGGGTCGCTTCACTCCCCCTGAAGCGACCCGCTCACGATTCCGGGCAGGATGAAGACCCCCCATCAACGTGCGTCGAGTCAGACGGCCCGGCCGGCTGAGGCGGTGTCAGCGCAAGGCGGAGCCGAGCACCGCAGCGAGCGCAGCTTCGAATGTGCGTGAGCGAGGAGCGCAGGCGACAACGCAGCGATGGCGCCGCATCAGACGGCCGGAAGGCTGGCGAGGGCGGCTTCGACCTTCTCGCGCGGGTACTCGTAGTCCTCGAGCTCACCGGTCTGGTAGCGCTCGTAGGCGCTCAGGTCGAAGTGGCCGTGCCCGCACAGGTTGAACAGGATCACCCGCGCCTCGCCGGCCTCCCGCGCAGCGAGCGCCTCGTCGATCGCGACCCGGATGGCGTGCGTCGGCTCGGGAGCCGGCAGGATCCCCTCCGCCCGGGCGAACTGGACGCCGGCCTCGAATGTCGAGCGCTGGTGGACGCTGCGCGCCTCGATGGCGCCGTGCTCCTTGAGCAGGCTCACCAGCGGCGACATCCCGTGGTAACGCAGGCCGCCGGCGTGGATCGGCTCGGGCACGAAGTCGTGGCCGAGCGTGTACATCTTCGCGACTGGCGCCATCTTCGCGGTGTCGCCGAAGTCGTAGGCGTACACGCCGCGGGTGAGTGACGGCGCGGCCTCCGGTTCGACCGCGATGATCCGGTGGTTCGCACCCTCGCGGAAGTTGCGACCGATGAACGGGAACGTCAGACCCGCGAAGTTCGACCCACCGCCGGTGCAGCCGATCACGATGTCGGGCGACTCGCCGGCCATCCCCATCTGCTCGAGCGCCTCCTGGCCGATGACGGTCTGGTGCAGGAGCACGTGGTTGAGCACCGAGCCGAGCGCGTACTTCGTGTCGTCGCGACCCGCGGCATCCTCGACCGCCTCGCTGATCGCGATCCCGAGCGAACCCGGGCTGTCGGGCGACGCGGCGAGGACCTGGCGTCCGTAGTTCGTCTCCGTCGACGGGCTCGGCACGACCTCCGCGCCGTACGTCTCCATCAGGATCCGCCGGTACGGCTTCTGGTCGTAGCTTGCGCGGACCATGTAGACCTTGACCTCGAGCCCGAAGTAGGCGCCCGCGAACGCGAGGGCGCTCCCCCACTGCCCGGCTCCCGTCTCGGTTGCCAGGCGGCGGACGCCCTGCTCCTTGTTGTAGAAGGCCTGGGCGAGGGCCGTGTTCGGCTTGTGGCTGCCGGCGGGGCTCACGCCCTCGTACTTGTAGTAGATGTGGGCCGGTGTATCGAGGGCCTGCTCGAGCCGGTGGGCGCGATACAGCGGGCTCGGCCGGTAGAGCCGGTAGGCGTCGCGGACCGGCTCGGGGATCTCGACCTCACGCTCGGCACTCACCTCCTGGCCGATCAGCGCCATCGGGAAGAGCGGCGCCAGGTCGTCGGGGCCGATCGGCCCGAGCGTGCCGGGATGCAGATACGGCGACGGCGGCACCGGGAGGTCCGCGGCGATGTTGTACCAGGACCTCGGGATCCGCGATTCATCGAGTACGAACTTCGTCTGCCGCGGATCGGACGGCGCCATTGGAACCTCCTCTGCCAGGCTGCACACCGGGAGCGCGAGCCTAGCGCGCGGGTGATGGCCGGTGCAACAGCGGGGTCGATTCCAGCGGCTCGTAGCGGGCCGGTCCGCCGCCGGTGATGCTCTCGAACAGGACGAGCCGGTCGGCGGGTGACGTGAGGTCGACACCTTCGGCCGCCGCGCTGAGCCGGCGCGCAACGTCCGCGCCGGCCGGGACGCCATCGGAGCGGGCGACGGTCAGATGCGCCCGGAACGGCCGGTCGTCGGACGGCCAGCCGGCCGCAACCAGCTCCCGGTTCACCGCCTGGGCGAGCGAGGAAAGCTCGTCGGTTCCGTGCGTCACGGCCAGCCACAACGTCCGTGGCCGGCGCGGATTGGGGAACGACCCGCCGCCGTGGACCCGCACCTCGAATGGGTCCTGTGTCGCCGCGGCACGCCGGACCGCCTCGGCGACGGTCGGGACGTCCCCTTCGGGCGTTGGACCGAGGAAGCGCAGCGTGAGGTGCAGGCCATCCATGCGCACCCAGCGGACGTCGCGTTCGTCCGGCGCGTCCCGAGCACGGTCCGCCCGGATTCGCGCCACGAGCGCGGCGATCGCCTCGGTCAACCCCGGGTCAAGAGGCACCGCCACGAACAGGCGGCGCGTGGTCACCGGGTCCGTGTCCCGACCTCGCGCTCCCACGCCTCGCGATCCGCCTGCAGGATCTCGAAGGCCCGCGCGTGATCCCGCCAGCCGAGGACCTCGACCGTCTTGTCCTCGAGCGCCTTGTAGGTATCGAAGAAGTGCTCGATCTCGACGAGCCGGTGCGGACGCATCTGCTCCAGCCGCTCGATGTGCTGCTGGTGGGAATCCCCGAGCGCGACGCACAGGACCTTGAAGTCGAAGCCCTTCTCGTCGCGCATCTCGAGTCCGCCGATCGGGCGCGCCCAGACGTGGCACCCGGTGAACGTCGGCTCGTCGATGATCAGGAGCGCGTCGGTATGGTCGCCGTCGTCGGCCCGGGTACCCTCGATGAACCCGTAGTCGAAGTTGTAGTAGACCGCCGACGACAGGACCCGGTCGAGCCGGAACACCTCAGCCTGTTCGTCGAACTCGTACTTGTTGCGGCTGCCCCGCGGGATCTCGACGACGATCTCGACGACCTCCGGAAACGGACGCGGCGACTGCATGCCCGCACCATAGCGGGTCAGGGTTCAGGCTCGCCCCGTCGTGCAAGCGGAAGTGCCAGCCAGACCAATCCGTAGACGAGGGCCATGGCTGCGGTCGCAACGACCGCGGCCGAGCACGCCGTAGACGACGTCCACGACCAGGAAGATCGAACAGGCGACACCGATGGCCAGCAGCAGCACGCCGACCACCATCAGCTTGTTCGAGTCGAAGATCATCTGCTCCTTGACCTCCCGCCGGAAGTTGAGCCTGTGATACATCGACGGCGCGATGAGCAGGGCGGCCGCCAGGGCACTGGCGATCAATGCCGCGATGTAGACGCCGCGGTCGGCATCGCTGATGTCGCCGAAGCCCTGTTGGAATGGCAGCACGAGCAGGAACGCGAAGAGCACCTGCACGCCCGGGAGCGCGACGCGCAGCTCGTTGAGCAACTCGATCAGCTCGCGGTCGATGCGTTCCTTGTTGTCCTCGTCGGTCATGACCGCACGAGCCTACGAGGCCGGTGTCGTGTCTCCGCCTACGTGAGGCTCGTGGTGCGTTACCGCTGTATCTCGGCTCGCAGGGCCGCTACCTCGGCGCGGAGTCCAGCGAGCTCGGCCGCGACCGTATCCGCACCGACGGGCGTCCCGGCCGTGGCGGGCGCCGGCTCCTCGGTCTTCGGCGGCGGCACGAGGAGACTCGCGAGGATGCTGGCCAGCGCGCCGATGATCCCCACGCCGGCGAACATGACCAACACGCCGATCATCCGGCCCAGGCCCGTGACGGGGTAGAAATCACCGTACCCGACGGTCGTGATCGTGACGAAGCCCCACCACAATGCGTCGCCGCCGGTCACGATGTTGGCGTCGGGCGAGCGTCCTTCGACCTGGAGCACGAGGATGCTCGACACGGTGAGCACGGTGCCCGCGGCGAGGATCGTGATGAACGTCGCGTACTGGCCGCGGTTCTCGACCATGTCACGGACGAGCTCGCGGCGCGCGTTGCCGCGCAGCAGGCGGGTGATCCGCGCGAGCCGGCTCAGGCGGGCGAGCCGCAGCAACGCGCTGAGCTGGAAGAAGCCGAAGGCCGGGATCGAGCCCAGCAGGTCGAGCCAGCCTCGCTGGTGGATGAAGTACGCACGCTTCGGCCGCGAGCCGGTGATGTTGTAGGCGAAGTCCAGCAGGAAGACGACGCAGACCGCGTTGTCGTAGAAGAACAGGAGCTGGTGCGTCTGCGGGTCGAGTGGGAGCACCAGGCCGCCCATCACGACGAGGGAGAACACGGTCAGCAGCAGGATGAAGAGGTTGTAGGCGTTGCCGTGCTCGCGCACGACCGGCTGTTCGGCGCTCATCCGTGCAGTCCCTCCTCACGAATCGACGAACGCCCCGCCGGGAACCCGGCCGGGGCGTTTGGCTGCGCAGTCTGGTGGAAGGTCAATCGTTGTAGAGGCGTTCCTCAATCAACTTCTCCTGCACGGTTCGGCCGTTCGGGTCGAAGCAGGAGAACTCGAAGTGCTTCTCGAATTCGAGGTCGACGTTGTCCTGACCGCCGCGGTTCTTCTCGACCGAGACCACGACCCAGTCGCGGAAACGCTGCGCCTGGTACGGGTTGAATTCGATGTTGACCTTGGCGACGATGTGGTACTTCTCGTTGAGGATCACGATGATGTCGGCCTCGTAGTTGATGGCCGAACTGCCGCGCAGGTGGAAGTTGCGCAGCCGTGAGGCCTTCAGGCCTTCCTTGTCCGCGGCGACGATCGAGATCATCGGGACGTCTTCGGCGAGCGCGATGTCCTTGAGCCCGTTGACGATGAAGGTCACCTTCTCGCCTTCGTTCTCGGGCTCGGGGTGCTGTGGCACCTTCTGCATATAGTCGACGAAGACGACGAGACGACGGTCCCCCGACAGCACCCGGTGCTGGCGGACGAGCTCGCGGATGTTGTCGATCGTGCTCGCGGTCTGCGAGCCGCGCAGCAGGAAGAGGTTCTGCCCGTAGCGGGCGATCCGGTCAAGCGACGGACGCAGGCGCGGGTTGTTGGCGAGCTGCGGGCCCGCGGCGCCTTCGGCCATCCAGCTGCCGAGGATCTCCTTGCGGACGTCCTGGATCTTGATCGCGCCCGTCTTGTGCGGCAGGTGCGCCAGCGCCGACTCCATGGCGATGAGCCGGTTGAGCAGGTACAGCTCGTCGTGCTCGAAGCAGATGTAGAGGACGTTCGCCTGGCCGCCCGAAGCGATGTTGCGGGCCATCTGCAGGGCCATCGTGGTCTTGCCGGTCCCCTGCGCGCCACCGATGAGCAGCAGCTCACCGGCACGCAGGCCGGTGCCGATCGTCTTGTCCATCGGGGTGAAGCCGAGCGGAACCGGCTGGTACTCGCCGACGTTGCCGGTGGTTACCTTGTCGTTGAGATCAACGAGCACGTCCAGCGCCGAGCGCGGGACCATGCTTCCGTTGGCGGTATCCAGGCGCCAGCCCGTCGATGCCTCGGCGGTCCCAGGCGTCAGGTCGGCGGCTTCGGTGCTCACGCGTTCAGATCCTCCCCGGATGTGGCGGTCGGCGCATCGTAGCACCGGTGTTGACCGGGGACACCCACTCTAACGGGTCCCCTTGACGCTGGTACCGTCGGGTCCCTCCGTGCTTGCCAGCTCGTCCCACAGCCGCGCCACGCAGCGGATGCCCAGCTCGTAGTTCGTGAGGTCCATCGACTCGTTCGGGGCGTGCGCGTTGTCGTCCGGCGGAGTGAATCCAAGGAGCACGATCGGCAACCCGAGGATCGTGTTGAAATCGGCCGCCACGGGGATCGAGCCGCCCTCGCGCGCGAACAGCGGTTCCCGCCCGAACGTGGCGGAAAGGGCACGCGCAGCCGCCAGGGTCGCGGGATGGTCGATCGGCATGCCGAACGGATGTCCACCGTGGAGGTCGCGCACGGTCACGTTGACACCGGGCGGCGCGATCTCTGCCACGTATGCATGGATCAGCTCGAGGATGCGATCGGGGTCCTGGTCGGGTACGAGCCGGCAGCTCACCTTGGCGTGAGCGTGGGCCGGGATGATCGTCTTCGACCCTTCGCCCTGGAAGCCGCCCCAGATCCCGTTGACGTCGAGGGTCGGGCGGGCGCCGATCCGTTCGAGCGTGGTGAACCCGGCTTCGCCGACGAGCGATCCCAGGCCCAGATGCGCGCGCCACGCCTCGTCGTCGAACGGTTGGGCCGCAAACGCTTCGCGCTCCAGGTCGGTCAGGCCGATGACGTCGTCATAGAAGCCCGGGATGCGGATCCGCCCGTCCGGACCCTTGAGCGCCGCGATGATCTGGGCGAGCGCGTTGGCCGGGTTCTGGACCGCCCCGCCGAACGTCCCCGAGTGGAGGTCGACCGGCGAGCCCTGCACGTCGATCTGGACGTAGGCGTTTCCACGCAGGCCGATGGTGATCGCCGGCAGGTTGCCCTCGAAGAAGCTGGTGTCGCTGATGACGGCCACGTCGGCGCTCAGCCGCTCGCGGTTTGCCGTCAGCCACGCGCGCAGATGCCGCGCGTCGTCCTCCTCGTTGCCCTCGAACAGGTAGCGCACGTTGACGGGCAGTGAGCCGCGCGTCGCCAGGAGGGCGGCGAGGGCCATGACATGGAGATGGATCTGGCCCTTGTCGTCGGCCGAGCCGCGAGCGAGCATCCGGTCACCGACGACAACGGGCTCGAACGGCGGCGAGGTCCACAGGTCCAGCGGGTCGACCGGCTGCACGTCGTAGTGGCCGTACACGAGGACGGTGGGCGCGTCCGGACCGGCATGGAGCCAGTCCGCGTAGACAGCCGGGTTGCCGGTCGTCTCCTCGAGGGCCACGTGCTCGGCGCCGGCTCGTTCGAGCGCGGCGGCGAGCCAGGTTGCCGTGGCGCGGACGTCGTCGCGATGCTCGGGCAGCGCCGAGATGCTCGGGATCCGCAGGAACGCCTTGTAGCTCTCGAGACGCTCGTCGCGGGTCGCGTCGAGGTACTCCTCGAAGGTCGTGTCGGTCAGGGTCATGGTCCGATGGTAGCGGCGCGGTTGATCGGCTGGTGAGGGCGCTCGGTCAGGATGTGCCGATGCCCGAGTCTCACGCGTCCCGTGGTGCCCGCCGCGGCCGGCGGCTGCTCGCTGATCTCGGTGCGGAGTTGCGCGCGGCCCGCGCCGCTGCCGCCCTGTCCCTGGCGACCGTCGCCGGGGCAGCCGGCATTTCACCAACAGAGCTGAGCCGCATTGAGCGCGGGTTCGCTCCGTGGCTGGACGTCATGGTCGCGGCGCGACTCTGCGCGGTGGTCGGCCTGGACTTGTCGGTGCGGGCATTTCCGGGTGGAAATCCGCTCCGGGATGCCGGCCATGTCCGCCTGATCAGCGCATTCAGCGCTCGGCTTGGTCCAGGCCTCCGCGTCCGCACGGAAGTAGCCATTGGCGATGCGCGTGATCAACGGGCGTGGGACCAGACCGTCTCGGATCTTGCTGACACTGTGGCCATCGAGCACGAGACGCGCCTCACGGACGCCCAGGCTCTTGCTCGACGTGTCGTCCTGAAGTCCCGAGACAGCGGTGTCGAGCGGGTGCTCCTCGTCCTCGCGGATACGAAGGCCAACCGGACTGCTGTCGCCGGAGCACGCGAGATGCTCCGGCCACTCTTCCCGCTTGACGGTGCAGAAGTCCTCGCTGCACTTGCTGCGGGCCGCTTGCCCCGGGCCGGCGGGATTGTCTTCATTCGCGTTCCTGCCGCGGGACGGCAGCAGGGACGAAGCACGGCAGCCTGATGCACCGGTTCTGCCGTGCCGCGGCACGAAACGGCGTCCGCAGGTTCGTTTATGCCGTCGGTCGGCACAGGGGCCGCGTCATTCGTCACTGCTGCCGTGGGACGGCAAGAGCGACCGTGCGCGGGCCCGCAGCGCGGCGCACGCGTCGCGCCCCGGAATCGAACGAGCGGGCCGCTGGCGGCCCGCTCGTGTCGGTGGTGCGGGGAAGTGAACGCCGATCAGGCCGGCGACGGGTTCGGTTCGGGGAGGGGCTGCGCGGGGCCGACGATGGTCGGCGTCCCGTGCAGGTCCTGCTTCGGGGGCAGGTCCATGAACATCTTCTCGAATTCCTCGGAGTCCACCGTCTCCTCGGCCACGAGCCGTTCCGCGAGGGCGACGAGCTTGTCCTTGTGGGTCGTCAGGACCTCGATGGCCCGTTCGTAGGCCCGGTCGATGATCGCCCGGACTTCCTCGTCGATCTGCTTCGCGACGTCGTCCGAGTAGTTGCGCTGCTCGCCGATCTCGCGGCCGAGGAACACGAGCTCGTCACGCTTGCCGAATGCCAGCGGGCCGAGCTTCTCGCTCATGCCGAACTCGGTGACCATCCGGCGGGCGAGGTCGGTCGCCTTCTCGATGTCGTTCGAGGCGCCGGTCGTCGTGTCGCCGAAGATCAAGCGCTCCGAGGCCGTCCCGCCGAGCAGCCCGGCGATCTTGTCCTCGAACTCGCTCTTCGACTGGAGGTAGCGGTCCTCGGTCGGGAGGGCCATCGTGTACCCGAGGGCCATGCCGCGACTGATGATCGTGACCTTGGCGACCGGATCGCACTTCGGCAGCACCCGCTGGACGACCGCGTGGCCGCCCTCGTGGTAGGCGATGATCGCCTTCTCGGCATCCGAGATGATCCGGGACTTGCGCTCCGGACCGGCCACGATCCGCTCGAGCGCCTCCTGGAACTCGGACATCCCGATGACCTTCTTGTTCCGGCGGGCGGCAAGGATCGCTGCCTCGTTGACGAGGTTCGCGAGGTCTGCCCCCGAGAAGCCGGGCGACTGGCGGGCGACGCCTTCGACCTCGACGCCCTTGTCGAGCGGCTTGCCCTTGGTGTGGACCTTCAGGATCGCCGTCCGGCCGCGCATGTCGGGCCGATCGAGGATGACCTGGCGGTCGAAGCGGCCTGGGCGCAGCAGCGCCGGGTCGAGCACGTCGGGGCGGTTCGTGGCCGCGACGACGATCACGTTCGTGTTCGTGTCGAAGCCATCCATCTCGACGAGGATCTGGTTGAGGGTCTGCTCGCGCTCGTCGTGCGACCCGCCGAGGCCGGCGCCGCGCTGGCGGCCGACCGCGTCGATCTCGTCGACGAACACGATGCACGGCGAATTGCGCTTCGCCTGGTCGAACAGGTCGCGGACGCGGCTCGCACCGACACCCACGAACATCTCGACGAACTCGGAGCCCGAGATCGAGAAGAACGGGACGCCGGCCTCACCGGCGACCGCGCGGGCCATCAGCGTCTTGCCGGTGCCCGGGGGTCCGACCAGCAGGACGCCGCGCGGGATGCGCGCGCCGAGCGAGTTGAACTTCTCCGGGTACTTCAGGAACTCGACGACTTCCTGGAGCTCGGTCTTGGCCTCGTCGACGCCCGCGACGTCCGCGAACGTGACGACGGTCTTGTTGCCGAGGAACATCCGGGCGCGGCTCTTCCCGAACGACAGGGCCTGGTTATTGGTCCCCTGGGCCTGGCGCATCATGAAGAAGATGAAGCCGCCGATGATGAGCAGCGGCAGCAGCCCGGTCAGGAGCAGCCCGAACCACGAGTTGTCGGCGACGGGCTTGACCGTGAACGCCTCCTTGTCGAGGGTCACGTTGCCCTTCTCCGCGGCGGCCACCATGTCGCCATAGACGTCCGAGTTCGGCAGGCCCGGCACGCCGGGCGCGAAGACGATGTAGGTTGCGCCGAGCCTGGCGCGTGACACGGTCAGCTTGTTGTCCTCCTGGACGACAGTCTTGACCTGACCCGCTTCGACGTTCTGGAGGAATGCGGAATAGGACGTGTCTGCCGTCGTAGTGGACGACGTCAGCCACGTGAACAGCAGCGCTGCGGTGCCGACGACCAGCACCAGCATCACGATGCCGTTCCGGAAGAACTTGGGGTTCAACGAGGGAGCCTCCGGATGGAACAGGCGACGCCGCGCGTCACCATGGGTCGAGTATAGCGTCGGCTCCCGTTTCGACCGGGTGGCCCATTCGGGCCCCCGAGCGGTAGGAGGCGGTTCATGAGGTTGGACGCGCCGGGTGACGGGTACGCGACGCTGGCGGAGGGTTGACGAAGGGGTTGGTAGCGGAGGGCGGATTCGAACCACCGACCAAGGGCTTATGAGTCCCCTGCTCTACCACTGAGCTACTCCGCCACGGGACGCTGAATTCTAGCGCAGGACCTCCTGATGGGTCCGGACCAGCCACGGCACGTCGCCTCCCCTCGGAGACATTACAGACCTGTTCGAATCCGATCGCTCTCTGTAATGCCTTCGTCGCCGGCACCGGTCTAGGCTCGCCGCCCGGCCCGGTCCTGTAACAGGGAGGTCCTCCCATGAGGCACGTTCGGTCGTCAGACCCCACGAGTACGAGCTCCGGGAGGAGTCGGCTGACCAGGCGCTCGATGTGGGTCGTGCTTGCGGCTGCAACGACGCTCGTCGCCGCGTGCGCAGGCGGCGGCGGCTCGCCGTCGGCGCCCACCGATGGTGGCGCCAGCCCGAGTGCGGGCGCTCCGTCCGTCGCTGCCAGCCCGGCCGCTGCCAGCCCGGCCGCTGCCAGCGCGGCCGCAGCCAGCCCTGCGATCGCCTACCCCGAGGGGCCGATCACGATCGTCGTGCCGTTCGCGGCAGGCGGACCCACCGATACCGTGACGCGCCTGATCGCCGAGCCGATGAGCGCCAGCCTCGGGCAGCAGGTCGTCGTACAGAACGTGGCAGGCGCAGGCGGGACCCTGGCCGCCGGACAGGTCGCCACGGCGGCTCCCGACGGCTACACGGTTCTGATGCACCACATCGGGATGTCCACCGCTCCGTCCCTGTATGCCGATCTCCCCTACGACCCACTGGTCGACTTCAAGACGATCGGGCTGGTGACCGAGGTGCCGATGACGATCGTCGGCCGCCCGGACTTCGAGCCGACGACGCTCCAGGAGCTCGTCGACTACGTGAAGGCCAATGAGGCCACGGTCACCTATGCCAACGCGGGGATCGGGGCCGCTTCGCACCTGTGCGGGCTGCTGTTCATGAACGCGACCGATACCAAGCTGACCGAGGTCCCGTACGACGGAACCGGCCCGGCGATGGAAGACCTCATCGGCAGCCAGGTCGACTTCATGTGCGACCAGACGACCAATACGGCCGAGCAGATCACAGCCGGCACGGTGAAGCCGTACGCCATCACCAGCCCGGAGCGGAACGAGGCGCTGCCTGACGTCCCGACCACGACCGAGGCCGGATTGCCCGACGTCGCGGTCAGCGTCTGGCACGGAATGTATGTGCCCAAGGACACGCCGGACGAAGTCGTTCAGGCCCTGACGGCTGCGCTCCAGGCTGCGCTCCAGGACCAGAACGTCATCGACCAGTTCGCCGCACTCGGCACGACGGTCGTTCCGGAGGACCAGGCGACCCCCGAGGCTCACACGGCGAAGCTGCAGGAGCAGATCGAACTCTGGCGGCCGATCATCGAGGAGGCCGGGCGTCACGGGCGGGTAAGCGACATGCAACCGGGGCGGGGCGACCTCCATACCCCGCCCGCCTCCACAACCCCGGACCCGTCCCGCGCCGTCCGGACGATGCCTCATTCGGCGAAGGACGTCCTGGCCGGCCTGGTGTTCGTCGTCATCGGGCTGGGCTTCACCGTCGTGGCCGTGACGTATGGCATTGGCAGCGCCAATCAGATGGGTCCGGGCTCGTTCCCGCTCGTGCTGGGGCTGATCCTCGTGGGGCTGGGTGCGTTCATCGGAGCGCGCGGACTCGCCGGACGGCGAGGAGGGACCGATCGGCTCGGTTCCGTGGCGGGCGGTCGCCCTTCTCGTTGGGGCCGTGATCGTGTTCGGCCTCACCGTCCGGTCGCTCGGCCTCGCTCCCTCGACGTTCCTCGCCACCTTCATGGCAGCGCTCGCGAGCCGGCGCACCAGCGTGCCGATCGCCGTCCTGATCGCGGTCGGGCTGACCGTCGTGTCGGTGCTGGTGTTCGTCTTCGCGCTGAGTCTCCGCCTGCCGTTGTTCCCCTCCTCGTTCGGGCGATAGGCGGCCCGTGGACCTGCTCTCGAACCTCGCCCTCGGGTTTGCCACCGCGCTGAGCCCGGAGAACATCTTCTGGTGCTTCGTCGGCGTCCTGCTCGGGACGCTCGTCGGCGTCCTGCCCGGCATCGGCCCGACGGCAACGATTGCCATGTTGCTGCCGCTCACGTTCGGCTTCGAGCCGGTCACCGCATTGATCATGCTGGCGGGCATCTACTACGGTGCCCAGTACGGCGGGTCGACGACGGCGATCCTCATCAACCTTCCGGGCGAATCGTCGGCGGCCGTGACGGCGATCGACGGGCACGAGATGGCCCTTCAGGGCCGAGGCGGCCCGGCCCTCGCCACGGCGGCGATCGGCTCGTTCGTGGCGGGCACGATCGGCGTGCTGGTTGTCGTGTTGTTTGCGCCCGCCCTCGCGAGCATCGCCCTCACCTTCGGGTCGGCGGAGTTCTTCGCGCTCGTCGTCCTGGGCCTGATCACCTCGGTGGCACTGGCACGAGGCTCGACCGTCAAGGCGCTGGCGATGATCGTCCTCGGGCTCCTGTTGGGCACCGTCGGGCAGGACATCTACACGGGCACGCCGCGCTTCACGTTCGGGATGCGCGAGCTCTATGGCGGCATCAACTTCGTGTCGGTCGCCGTCGGCATGTTCGGGGTTGCCGAGATCCTGCGGAACCTGGAGGACGAGGCAACCAGGACCGCGACGATCCGCACCGTGGGCAGCCTCTGGCTGACGCGCGAGGACCGCCGGCGAATCATCCGACCGGTCCTCCGGGGAACGATCGTGGGATCCGCGCTGGGGGTCCTTCCGGGCGCCGGGCACGTGCTTGCGTCGTTCGCGTCGTACACCCTCGAGAAACGCGTCTCCCGGGACCCGCGGTCCTTCGGCCATGGCGCCATCGAAGGCGTCGCGGGCCCGGAGTCCGCGAACAACGCGGCAGCCCAGACATCCTTCATCCCGCTCCTGACGCTCGGCCTTCCGGCGCACCCGGTCATGGCGCTGATGGTCGGCGCATTCATCATCCAGGGGATCACGCCCGGGCCGAACGTCATCGTCGACGAGCCGGCGCTCTTCTGGGGCCTCGTGGTGTCGATGTGGATCGGCAACCTGCTGCTTGTGCTGCTGAACCTGCCGCTCATCGGGATCTGGGTCCGGTTGCTCGCCGTGCCCGTATCGGGTCCTGTTCCCGGCCATCATCGCGTTCGCCTGCATCGGCACGTTCTCGATCAACTTCAATGCGTTCGATGTGTTCGCGATCGCGGTGTTCGGGCTGCTTGGCTACGCGCTCATCAAGCTGGGCTGCGAGCCGGCGCCGCTCCTGATCGGCTTCGTCCTCGGCCCATTGCTCGAACAGCACCTCCGGCGGGCGTTGATCATTTCGCACGGTGACCTGACCGTCTTCGTGACGCGCCCGGTATCGCTCGCCCTCCTCGTCATCGCCGGCATCGCCTTCCTGATCGCGGTGGTGCCGGCTATCCGTCGCCAGCGCGAAATCGCGTTCCAGGAGGAGCCGATCTGATCCGGTAGCGGCGGCGTCGGTCAGCCCTCGGCGGTGACCGGCGTCCTGAGCAGGCCGTACTCGCCGCGGTAGCGGACGTGGAGCAGGTTGTTGAACAGGTTGAGCATGTTGATGTAGCCGATGAGGAACGACAGCTCGACGATCTCCGGGTCGCTGAACTGTGTCGACAGCTCGGCCATGAGGGCGTCCGGCACGGCGTTCGAATCGGCCATCGCGGCCTTCGTGTATTCGATCGCCAGGCGCTCGCGCGGCGGGAGCGCGGCGGGCTCGGCGATGGCGGCCAGCGGCTCGCTGACGATGTCGCCGATGTCGACCAGGTCGCAGTGGGAGTTCGTGCAGAACTGGCAGTCGTTGTGGTCCGACGCCGTGATGATCACCAGCTCCTTGACGCGTCGCTCCAGCAGACCGCCGGGGTAGACGGCGCCGCCGAAGCCCGCAAACGCACGCAGGATCTCCGGGCGCAGGCACATTGCCTGGATCATCTCGACGGGCGGCTGACCACGCTCCCACAGCCCTCGGCTCTCGTCGAACGAGGGGTCGTCCTTGACGGCCTCGAAGGCGGCCTGGACCTGGGCGGGTGTGACGGTCACGCGCATCGGCGGTTCTCCTCGAGTGAGTGCAGCAGCGTAGCCCACGGTCGTCAAGCGCACACGGGCCGCCCTCGGTTGACCAGGAATTCATCGGATGTAGAATTCATCACCTGATGAATCATGACGGCGGCCAGCTCGCCATCGAGACGAAGGGCGTCACGAAGCGGTTCGGGGACCTGACCGCGGTCGACGGGATCGACCTCGACCTGCCGCCCGGCCGGATCTACGGCCTGCTCGGTCCGAACGGTTCCGGCAAGACCACCCTGATCCGCCTCCTGGCGGGCCTCGCCCGTCCGACGTCCGGCTCGGTCACCGTGCTCGGAGTCGCGATGCCGTCGCGGGCCAACCTCGAGCGGATCGGCTACATGACACAGGCCGACGGGGTCTACGCCGAGCTGTCGGTCTGGGAGAACGTCCGCTTCTTCGCTGCGCTGTTCGGGGTCCGCGACGAGGCAGCCCTCCGCCAGGCGCTCGAGGTCGTCGACCTCGCCGATCGCCGGGACACGCCCGCCTACGAGCTGTCGGGCGGGATGCGGCGGCGCCTGTCGCTGGCGTGCGCGCTGGTCCATCGTCCCGACGGTCCTCTTCCTCGACGAGCCGACGGTCGGGATCGACCCGGCGCTCCGCGTCCAGTTCTGGGGGTTCTTCCGCGAGCTCGCGGCCGCCGGGACGACGCTGCTCGTCGCGAGCCACGTCATGGACGAAGCGGAGCGGTGCGACGAGCTGCTCCTGATCCTGCGCGGCAAACTGCTCGCCCGGGGCAGCGCCGCCGCGATCCGCGACCAGGCGGGCGCACCGGACCTCGAGGGCGCGTTCCTCCGGCTCGGCGCCACCGAGGAACGGCCGTGAACCTCCGCCGGACGCTCGCGATCAGCCGCCGCATCGCCAGCCAGTTCCGGCGCGACGAGCGGACCCTTGCCCTGATGTTCGTCGCTCCCCTCGTGATCCTCGGCCTGCTCGGCTGGGTCATCCGCGAACAGGGCACGCCCGAAACGCGCCTGGCGGTGGTGAACGAGGCCACCGGGCCCGGCGAGCGGATCGCCCTGGAGATCGAACGCGCACTCGCCGGCCGAAGGGATCGTCGTCGACTCCCCGCCCGCTGACGAGGCGGCCGCCCGCGACGCCCTCCGCAACGGGGAGCTCGACGTCGTGATCGTCCTGCCCGAGGACCTGTTCCGGAACCAGGCCGGGCCACCCGCCCTGCACGTCATCACGCCGGGCATCAATCCCGCCGACGACGCCGGGCACATCGCCCGGCTCCAGGCGGCGCTCCTGCCGGCGCTGGCCGGCGCCACGTTCCCGACGATCGAGCCCGAGACGATCTACGGCGCGCCCGGGCGGCGACCAGCTCGACGCGTTCGCCCCGGCGCTCGTCGCGTTCTTCTCGTACTTCCTCGTGTTCATCCTGACCGGCATCAGCTTCCTGCGGGAGCGGATCGGCGGGACGCTCGAACGACTGCTGGCCACGCCGGTCCGCCGGTCCGAGATCGTCACCGGCTACAGCGCCGGGTTCGGGTTCTTCGCGACGCTCCAGGTCATCCTGATCATGGCCTTCGCGCTCGGCACGGTGCACCTCCCCGCGATCGGCCCGCTGCCGGCGTTCTCGGTCGGACTCGGCATTGCCAACGCGGGCTCGCCGGTCCTCGCGTTCCTGGTCTCGCTGCTGCTGGCGCTCGGCGCCGTCAACCTCGGCATCTTCCTGTCGACCTTCGCGCGAACCGAGTTCCAGATCCTCCAGTTCATCCCGATCGTCATCGTGCCGCAGGCGCTGCTGTGCGGCCTGCTGTGGCCGATCTCGTCGCTGCCGGACGTGCTCCAGGTCGTCGCCAGGCTGCTGCCGCTGACCTATGCGATCGACGGCCTCCGCGAGGTCCTCATCAAGGGGGCCGACCTGTCGAGCGCCGCGCTCCGCCTGGACCTGCTCGTCCTCGCGGGCGTCGCCGTCCTGCTCGCGGTCGTGGCCAGCCTGACGATCCGCCGCGAGGTCGCCTAGTGCCACGGACCGGACGCCGGCCCGGGGAGCCCGCCACGCGGCAACGGATCGCCGATGCCGCCCGCCGGTTGTTCGCCGCGCAGGGGTTCGACCGGACGTCCGTCCGGGCCGTGGCTGCGGAGGCAGGCGTGGATCCGGCCCTCGTCCACCACTACTTCGGGACGAAGCAGCGCCTGTTTCTCGAAGCGGTCGACTTTCCGATCGACGCGGTGCGCTCGATCGAGTCACTCTCGATCGACGACCCCGAGCGCGTCGGTGAACGGCTCGTCCGGTTCGCACTCCGCCTGTGGGACGACCCGGAGGTCCTGCCGCGCCTCCTCGGCGTGCTCCGCTCCGCCGTCACCGACCCGGAGGCGGGACGGATGCTCGGCGTGCTGTTCACCCGGCAGGGCCCGGTCCAGCTCCTCCGGGCGATGGGCTCCGACCATCCCGACCTGCGCGCGGAGCTCGTGGGCACGCAGCTGGTCGGCCTGGCCATCGCGCGCCACGTCCTGCAGATCGAACCGCTGGCGAGCGCCGACCACGAAACGATCGTGGCGGCCGTCGGGCCGACGATGCAGCGCTACCTCGCGGGTGACCTCGGGCTGCCGGCCGGCGGCTGACGCCGGGCGCCCAGGTCAGCCAGGCCCGAAGAGCAGCTCCATCCAGCGCTCGAACGGCGTCGCCTGCCCGACGTCTGACCCGACCCGGACCGAGGCCGAGCCCGGGGCGTCGGGCGGGAGCGACGGGGCGTCAGGTCCGAGCGAGAATGGGATCTCGCGTCCCTTGCCCAGGCCGTAGCCGCGGGCCTCGATGAGGATGTATTCCTGGCGCTGGATGAGCGCGAGCTCGCGTCGGTAGCCCTCGATGTCGTCGCGGAGCGTCTCGTTCGCGGCGGCCAGGTCCTCGGACCGCGTGGATGCGGCGGACGCGTCCCCGATCTGGCGTGCGAACAGCACGACGATCCAGACCGTCGCGACGGCCCCGAGGATCAGGACAAGCTGGCGGCGGCCGATGCCCGCGATCGGCAGCGCGGACAGGTCCGGTCCGGCGGCCTGCGGTGCTTCGGACTCGCGATCGTCGTCATCGCCGCCGGCTTCGGACAGGTCGGGGGCGGGGTCGTCCTTCCGTGGTCGCGCGCTGCGGCTCGGCATTCCCGGCACAGTAGCTGCGCGCAGCTGACGTTGTCAACGTCGCCTGGCGCGACGCTCCCGAGCACGGCCGTGACAGCCAACCTGTCGCAACGGCGCCGCACGGTTCGGCTACACTGCCCGCATTTCGAACGACTGTTCGAATTCGAGGGAGCCGAGCATGCGCACCTATGCCCCCGCAACTACCGAGGCAGTCCTCGAACGCCTGCTCGAGGAACCGTCCCTCGCCCGTGGTGTCATCCACCACGAGGTGCTGCCGGCTCGCGACGCCGAGTTCGCGCCGTTCCCGGACTGGGTCGATGTCCGCATCCGGGCCGGGCTCGCGTCACGCGGCATCAGCGAGTTGTACACGCACCAGGCGGCGGCGATCGATGCCGTCCACGCCGGGCAGGACGTGGTCGTCGTCACGCCGACAGCGTCGGGGAAGTCGCTGTGCTACATGGTGCCCGTCCTGCAGGCGATCACCGAGGACGCGGCGTCCCGGGCGCTCTTCCTGTTCCCGACCAAGGCCCTCGGCCAGGACCAGGTCGCCGAGCTGACGGCGTTGACGAAGGCGGCCGGGCTCGAGGTTTCCGCGGCGACGTACGACGGCGACACCCCGGCGCCGATCCGGTCGGCCATTCGGACCGCGGGCCGGGTCGTCGTCACCAACCCGGACATGCTCAACTCGGCGATCCTGCCCCACCACACCAAGTGGTTCCAGCTGTTCGAGCAGCTGAAGGTCATCGTCGTCGACGAGCTCCACACGTACCGCGGGGTGTTCGGCAGCCACGTCGCCAACGTCCTGCGGCGCCTGCTGCGAATCTGCGCCCACTACGGCAGCAACCCGGTGATCGTGTGCTGCTCCGCGACGATCGGCAACCCGCAGGAGCTGGCCGAGCTCCTCACCGGCCGCGGGATGCGGCTCGTCGACCGCAACGGAGCACCGGCCGGCGAACGCCACGTGCTGCTCGTCGACCCTCCCCTCCTCGACCCGTCGACCGGGGCGCGCGGCTCGGCCCTGACACTTGCCGAGCGCTGGGCCCTCCCGTTCCTCCGGGCCGGGCGCCAGACGATCGTGTTCGGTCGCGCACGGACATCGGTCGAGATCATCCTGTCGCGGCTGCGTGAGGCGCTGCGCGAGAGCTACGGGCCGCGCAGCCGGGTGCGGGGCTACCGCGGTGGGTACCTGCCGACCGAGCGCCGCTCGATCGAGCAGGGCCTGCGGGAGGGCGAGGTGCTCGGCGTCGTCAGCACCAACGCGCTGGAGCTTGGCGTGGACATCGGGCGTCTCGATGTCGCCGTCCTGGCGGGCTACCCGGGTTCCATCGCCGGCGCCTGGCAGCAGCTCGGGCGGGCCGGTCGGCGGGCGGGAACGAGCGTCGGCGTCGTGATCGCGTCCGGCGCCCCGGTCGACCAGTACGTCGTCCACCATCCCGAGTTCCTGCTCGGCTCCAGGCCGGAGGAGGCGCGCCTCGACCCCGACAACCTGCACGTCCTGCTGGCGCACCTGCGAGCCGCGACGTTCGAGCTGCCGTTCGAGCCCGGCGAGGTGTTCGGACCGGCGCCCGTCGACGACCTCCTCGCGTTCCTCGCCGAGGAACGCCACGTCCGCCAGGCCGGCGACGGCCGCTGGTACTGGAGCTCGGAGAACTTCCCGGCATCCGAGATCTCGATGCGCGCTGCCGCCCCCGAGAACGTCGTGATCATCGACACGACCCCCGACCGGCCGCGGGTCCTCGGTGAGGTCGACCTGTTCTCGGCGCAGGTGCTCGTGCACGAGCGGGCGATCTACATGCACGAGTCGGTCCAGTACTACGTCGACCGGCTCGAGTGGGGCGAGCGCAAGGCCTACGTCCACAAGATCGACGCCGACCACTACACCTACGCGAACCGGGCGGTGACGCTCAAACCACTCGACGTGTTCGGCGAGGCGCCGGCGCAGGGTGGCCGGCGGATCCACGGCGAGGTGATGGTCGCGAGCCTCGTGACGCTGTTCAAGAAGCTCAAGTTCGGCACCGACGAGAACGTCGGCTGGGGCCCGATCGACCTGCCCGAGCTCGAGCTCCAGACGACCGCGTACTGGCTCACGGCGGAGCGGCTGGCGACGCGTTGGCGGCGCGACGACCTGGACGTCGCATTGCTGGGCGCCGGTCGGGCCATCCAGACGGTCGCGTCGGTGCTGCTGATGGTCGACCCGCGCGACCTCGGGCTCGTGGCGCAGGTCCGCTCGCCGCACTCCGAGGAGCCGACGATCTACCTCTACGAGGCGATGCCCGGCGGCATCGGCCTGTCCGAGCGGCTCTGGCAGCGCCACGACGAGCTGCTCGATGCCGCGGCGGCCCTCGTTTCGGCGTGCCCGTGCGACGCCGGCTGTCCGGCCTGCACCGGGCCTCGCCTCGAACCGAACGTGAGCCCGAAGGCGCTGGCGCTGCGCCTGCTGGGCGAGCTCGGTGCGACGGCACCGGCCGTCGCCGCCTGACCGCGGTGGAACGCGCGGCAACGCTCGAACGACGGCTCGCGAACTTCCGGGCCGCGACCCGGGCTCGGCCGCTCGACACGCCGTGGCAGCGGGCCGCCACACCGGACCTCGCCGAGCGGATGGCCGCCGCAGTCGACGGTGAGGTCATCCGGACGCCACTGGGAGCCGTCGTGCGACGCGAGCCGCCGATCCGCGTCCTGCCGATCGACCGCGAGCGGCTCGCCCGCCTCCCCGGCCAGCCGCCGCCCGCCGCACCGCTCGTCTGCCTCGACACCGAGACGACCGGACTGGCGACCGCTGCAGGGACCGTCGCGTTCCTCGTCGGTCTCGGCTGGTGGGAGGGCGACGGGTTCCGCCAGGTCCAGCTGCTGCTCCCCGACCATGCCGAGGAGCCGGCCCTGCTGGCCTCGATCGCCGAGCGGATCCCACCCGATGCCTGGCTGGTGACGTACAACGGGCGCGGGTTCGACTGGCCGCTGCTCGTGACCCGCTTTCGCATGGCGCGCCGGGAGGCACCGCCGCACGCCGGTCACCTCGACCTGCTGCCCCTCGTCCGGCGCCTGTTCCGCCACCGCATGGCGGATGCGCGGCTGCGCACGGCGGAAGCGGAGCTGCTCGGGCTCCGCCGCATCGGCGACGTGGACGGGTGGCAGATCCCGGGTCGATACCTCGACTTCCTGCGCGGCGGCCCCGCCGACCCGCTGGTCGAGGTCGTCCGCCACAACGACCAGGACGTCCGCTCGCTGGCCCACCTCGTCGGGCACGTGGAGCGGGGCTACGCCGATCCGGAGGCTCGCAGCGCCGCCCCGCGCGGCGACCTCGCCGGCCTCGCGCGAGCGTTCGCTCGCGAGCGTCGGTTCGACGAGGCACTCGAATGCCTCGATGCCGCCGTTTCGGCCGAGGACGAACGACCGCAGCCCTCGCTTCCCGCGCCGCCAATCCCGTTCCCGGTCGTGGCGCGCGAGACGGCGGCCGAATGGTGGCAGCCCACCTACCGGCCGGACTTCGGCGGAAGGCCGAGACGGCCGGAGCCACTGCCGGCATACGACCGGGCGGCAGCCTTCGCCGCGCCCTGGTCCGAGGAGCGGCTGTACCTGGACCGCGCCCACGTCCTTCGGCGGCTGGGCCGCATCGAGGACGCCGGCGCGGCGTGGGCAGCCCTCGCCGCGTCCCCGGGGAGGATCGGGGTCGTCGCGGCAATCGAGCTCTCCAAGCTCCGCGAGCACCGCCTCCGCGATCCGGTCGGGGCGTTCGAGGCGGCAACCCGGGGGCTGGCCGCGGCCGAACGACGGCGGCGGATCGGGCGGCCGGAGCCGATCCTGGAGGCGAACCTCCTGCGTCGGCTCGACCGCCTGCGGAAGCGCCTCGAGGGACGCGGCGCCGGCCGGGTCAGCTGAGCGTCAGACCCGCGGGTTCTCCTGGGGCTCGGAGCCACCACAGTAGCGCCAGCTCCAGCCGTGCTCGTCCCTGCCGAAGACGCCCGTCATCCAGTACGGAACGGCCTCCTTGCGCCCGTCCGCGTCGACGTGGACCGTCCCGAGGATCTGGGCCCATGCGAACTCGCCGCGAACCCAGACCGTCACCTCGTCCGGCGCCCATCGATAGCCGAGGCGGGTCACCCCCTCCGCCATCAGTGCGGCCTCTTCAGGTCCGGCGACGAGCTCGCCCTGACCCGATCCGGCGATCGCGATGTCGGGGTGCTCGAAGAACCGCGAGGTGCCGGGCTCCCCGCTGGACATCGCGGCGTAGGTCTCGGCGATCAGCGTCCTGATACGCGTCTCGTCGTCGATGTGTTCGTCCATGACGCGACTGTACCCGGGCGTCAGGCCCGTGGGCCACCCACGCGTCGTGCGGACGCCTCGGCCATGCGCTGCCGGATGGCATCACGGCCGGGCACGCCCGCCAGCCCGGGCCCTTCGACGAGGAGCGACGCCGCGGCGGCCGCCAGCAGCAGGTCGTAGCGCTGGGCGATCCGCCCGCCGACCAGGTCGGGCCTCGCCCGGGCCGCGAGGAACGCTGCGAGGAACACGTCGCCCGCTCCCGTGGGGTCCACCACGGCATCCGGACGCAGCGACGGGTACCGGTGCAGGCGGCGCGGGCCTTCCGGCCCGACCTCCGCTGCAATTCCGCCGCGGGCGCCGCTCGTCACCAGGAGCGTGGCGCCGGGACGCAACCAGGCGCAGACGTCGTCGATCCGCGTGTCCGGCCCGAAGTCCGTGCCGCTGACCGCCACGATGTCCGCCCGGCGGAGCAGCGGTGACGGCCCCGGCGCGAGATGGCGGACCGGTTCTCCGGCACGGACGTCACGGAGGAGGCCCTGCCAGCCCACTGCGACCAGGGCGTCCTCCGGCGGAACGTCCGCCCATGCGTCCGGCAACTCGCCGGCCACCGGCCCGAGCAGCCATGCCGGCGCCGAGCGCCACTCGCGGCGGGAGCGCCTCGACCGGCAACGGCGCCGCCGCCGCGTACGCCATCTGGCGGCGGCCGCCGGGCTCCTCGATGTTGTCGAACACGGGCCCGCTTGCCAGTGGCGCGACGCGCACGTCCACCCCCGCCTCGCGGAGCGTGGCGAGCTCCTCGGCGTCTGCGGCCTCGACATCCGCCCCGACGAGCGCCGCGACCCGCAACCCGAGCCGGGCGATCGCCAGGGCGCCATACGACACGGCCCCGCCGAGCCGCCAGCCGCGCGGGTCGTCGGCGACCCGGTCGCGCGACGCCGCGCCGACCACGACCACGCCAGGCGGGCCGGAATTGCTCGTCGGGTCGCTCGGAGGCATGCGCCTATACTCGCCGAATGTTCTTCTACGAACTGCACGAAGGCGACGACGAGGTCTACTCGGACGTCATCCTGTACAGCGATTCGGAGTGGGAGCCCGACGAGTTCTTCGACCTCGTCCAGGCCGTCCGCCGCCGGATCCAGGACAGCCACACGCAGGACACGCCTGATCGAGGCGATCGCGACGGTCCTCGAGCGCGAGCACGGCTTCCTGTACGTCTCCGACGACCGGCTGAGCGCCGCGGTCAACGTGTCGAAGCAGGAGGACGACAACTTCCTGGCCGAGATCGACAGCGAGCTCGATGACGAGGACGACGACGAGGACGACACTGACGCGAACGGCAGGGCCGACGCCGACTACGTGACGATCCGCGCCGACCTCGATCTTGAGAGGGGCTCGCGCCAGAACTAACAGCGCCGCTTCGGCAGGTGACCACGTCGTGTGCGCCACGTGCAAACCGGCCTCAGCAAGCCCGGCGTCGGGGCGCGGCGTCGCCTGAGGAGACCGATGCCGGTGCGACTGGTAATTCCCGGGCTTGGTCGACCCCAGGGTCTTGCGAGTGGCGTCGACGGACCGGCTTAGGGCCGAATCCGACCCGTCGCGCCGGTGGGAGCGGCATTCGCTCCGCCAAGCAAGCACAGCCGTTCACCAAACGTGTTCCAAGCAAGGGATATGCCGCTCGTAGCGGTATCGACCCCGCCAGGACGCGAGAAGTCGACGTCCACTCATCCCGCGGCCGCCGCGACAGGCCGCCGCGCCAGCCCTACTTGCTGAACAGGATCTCGATGACGTCACCGTCGCGGACCTGGTAGGTCTTGCCCTCCGAGCGGAGGCGGCCGTGCTTCCTGGCCTCGGCCATCGACCCGAGCTCGAGCAGGTCGTCGTACGCGACGGTCTCGGCCCGGATGAAGCCCTTCGCGAGATCCGAGTGGATCGCCCCGGCCGCGTCCACCGCCGACGAACCGTCGGGGATCGGCCACGCCCGCACCTCGTCGGGGCCGGCCGTGAGGAACGACACCAGCCCAAGCAGTCGGTAGGACAGCGCGATGACGCGATCCAGCCCCGACTCGGCGATCCCGAGCTCCTCCATGAACACCGCGGCCTCGTCCGGTTCGAGCTCACCGAGCTCCATCTCGATCCTGGCCGAGAGCGCGTCGATCAGCGCCTGCCGGTGTGGATAGCCGGCCGCGATCGAACCGACCAGCGCCGGGGCGCCGCCCAGGTCCCCCTCGCCCACGTTGAGCAGCACGAGGACCGGTTTCTGGGTGAGGAAGCGGAACCCACGGATCTGCTTCTCGTCGTCGGGGTCGAGCGCCACGTCGCGGATCGGGGTGCCCGCCTCGAGCGTCTCCTTCAGCTGGCGCAGGACCCGTTCCTCGCGCTCGTTCGACTCGCGCTCCGCCTGCGTCCCGTGCCGGCCACTGGTCGACAGCCGTTCGATCCGGCGGTCGGTCATCGCGAGGTCGGCGAGCATGAACTCGAGATCGAGCCGCTCGAGGTCGCGCCGGGGATCGACGCTCCCTTCGGGATGCGGGTGGGACGCGTCCTCGAACGCGCGGACCACGTGCAGCAGGGCATCGGAGTCCCGGAGCCGCGCGAGGTGCTCGGCCGGCAGCTCCTCGGTGCCGACGTGGCCCTCGGTCGAGGCCGGCGGGGCGGGCAGGTCCACGTAGGTGACATCGGCATGGACGATCTTCTTCGGCTTGAAGATCTCGGCCAGCCGGTCGAGTCGCTCGTCGGGGACCTTGACGACGCCCACGTTCATGGTGATCCCGCCGTAGCCGCCGGTCTCGGCGTGACCCCGCGTCAGCGTGTTGAAGACCGTGGTCTTGCCCGACCCGGCGAGGCCGATGATCGCGATCTGCACGGTCAGTACCCCGCGGCGGGGTCGACCACGTTGAGCAGCGTCTCCCTGCGGGCGAAGCGGCCCAGGTTGTCGCAGAACAGCTCGATGCTGCGATCCAGGACGCGGCCGCTCGACCAGGCGGTGTGCGGCGTGACGATGACGTTCGGCAGGTCGTAGAACGAGGACATCGGTGGCAGCGGCTCGTCGCGGAACGTGTCGAGCACCGCGCCGCCGAGCGGGCCGTCGTGCAGCGCGCGCAGGAGCGCGCGTTCGTCCACGAGGCGGCCGCGGGCGACGTTGATGAGCCACGCCCCGGGCTTGACGAGCCGCAGCGTCTCCTCGTTGATCATGTTCTCGGTCTCCGGCGTCAGCGGCGCCGCGAGGACGATGAAGTCGGACTCTGCCAGGAGCTCGGGCAGGCTCTCGGGTCCACCGACGCGGTCGAGCATCACCTCGCCGAGGACATGCCCGCTGTCCATGTGGTCCTCCTCGGTGGCAGACGGGGTTTCCGGGCCGCGTCTGCGGACCGCCACGACGCGGCAGCCGAAGGCGGTGGCGAGTGCCCCGACGGCCCGCCCGATCGAGCCCAGCCCGACGATCCCGACCGTCACGTCGCGGAGCTCCGCTCCCTCGAGCGGCTGCCAGGTCCGCTCGCGCTGCAGCTCGAGGAGCTGCGGGAGCCGCCGGCTCACCGCGAGGATCATCATCACGACGTACTCGGCGATCGGGCGGCTGAACACCCCGCGGGCGTTGGTCACGACGAGGCCGCGATCGAGCGCGGAGCTGGTCAGCGCCCGCTCCACTCCCGAGGTCGCCGAGTGCACCCAGGTCAGACGCGGGGCGCGGGCGAGGATCCGGTCGAACGCCTCGGAGCTGAGCCAGCCGCGGAGCATCACCTCGACGTCGTCGACCGGGCCGTCGGCGAGGCCCTCGACCGAGACCGTGACGATCCGGGCACCCGGGGCTGCCGCCCGGATGCGCTCGAGGTCGCGCGACCGGTAGCGGGCCGACAGGATCGGGCTGAGGGCGATCGCGCTTGGCGCCCCGCCGGGTCCGGATCCGGGACCTGCGGTCCGCGCGAACGGGGCAGTCGTCACGAGGCAGTCCCGGTCGCCAGCACGCGCGCCATCCAGCGCTCGGGCGCGTCGATCTCCCCGGGCTGCGGCAACGACTCGGGGCCCTCCCACAGGCGTCGCAGCGCCGCCGGTCCGCCCCGCTCGGCGATTGCCCGGACGAACTGCTCGCCCTTGCGGTACTGCTCCATCTTGAGGTCCATGCCGGTGATCCGGAGCATCGCCCGCTCGAACGGCGTCCGCCGCGTCCGCCGCTCGTGGAAGCGGGCGGAGATGCGCTCGACGCCCGGCACGAGCTCCTTCCCGACGTCATCCATCACGTAGTCGCTGAAGCCCTCGAGCAGGCTCATCACGGCCTGCGTCTCGCGGAACAGGCGGCGCTGCTCCTCGCCCATGAGCTGCTCCATCCAGTGCCCGCCGTCTCCCTCTCCGCGGAGCGCGCGGCCGAGCCCGCGCATCGCGTCCCGGCCGAGCCCGCGCGCATCGCGTCCGAACAGCGCCAGCTGTCGCTCGAGGCGGCCGGCCAGGTACGGCCGCAACCAGGGATGGGCCTCGAATTCGAACGCGTGCGTCGTCTCGTGGAGCGCGATCCACGTCCGGAACGGGATCAGCGGCACGTCGAGCGCGCGCGCCGTCATGCGCACGTTCTCCTCGACGAACAGCAGCCGGCCCGGGGCGATCTCCGCGGACAGCATGGCGAGGTCGTACTGGCCGAGCACGCGCTGGCCCATGAACCCGAGCAGGATGCCGAGCTGGCGCGTGGTCACCCAGCGGTTGGCGAGCGCCATCGTCGCCTTTGCGAGCCCGCCTCCGGGTGGCATGACCTGGTCGAGGAGCTCGCCCTCCAGGCGGCCGATGAGCGCGGCGAACGACGTCGTGTTGGCGCGGACCCAGCCGGCGCGATCGACGACCTCCGACCGTTCGACGACGCCGGGCAGCTCCGTCTCGAGCGCCGCGCTGAGCGCGGGCACGATCCGCTCCATGGCCTCCCGGTAGTGCGGCTCCGAGGCACGGAGCTCCGCGACCGACAGGCTGCCGGGGGCGCGCCGCAGCCGCCCGATGGCGGTTCGCTCGACGCCGGCCCAGTCCACCAGGCCGCCGGCGCGGGCCTTCCGCTCCGCCCGCCGGCCGACGACCGTCGCCGCGGCACCGAGCGCCGAGCCGACGAGGAACCCGGCCTGCCAGACCCGGTCGTCGCGCAAGGTCCGCGAGCGGCGGCCGCCCGGTCCGCTCATCGCGCCACGACCCCCAGCTCCACGGTCTCGACGTCGGGGAAGGCGTCGCCGAACATGCGCGCCGCGATCGCGCGGAAGCGGTCCGCGTCGCCGGTCGTGAGCTGCACGTGGCTCATGTCGCCGTGCCCATCGGGCGCTTCGAGGGCGTTGATGCTCAGCAGCTCGGCGAGCGACGAGGCGGTGGCCGTCGCCGAGTCGACGATCGCGATCCGTTCCCCGGTCGCGGCCGCGATGAGCGGGCGAAGCAGCGGGTAGTGGGTGCACCCGAGGAGCAGCGTGTCGACCGCGCCCGAGGCCGGCAGCGGGAAGATGAACTCGCCGTCCGCGTCGCGCTGGCCGAGCAGCGGCGCGAGGGCGTCGGCCACGGCTTCCTCCGCGACCGGCCCGCTCAGCTCGCCCGCTTCGACGAGCGGCACGAGCGACGGCGTCGCGTGCTCGTACACCTCGACGGCAGGGTTCTCGTCCTTGATCGCCTCGAAATAGGCGCGCGAGCGGACCGTCGCCGGCGTGGCGATCACCCCGACCCGCCGGTTGCGGGTGGCCAGCGCGGCGGCCGAGGCGCCGGGGCGGATCACGCCGAGGATCGGCAGGTCGTAGCGCCGCCGGAAGTCGCCGATGGCCACGGCAGTCGACGTGTTGCAGGCAACGACGATGGCCTTGACGCCGCGATCGACGAGCTCGTCGAGGCCCTGCATCGAGAACCGGCGCACCTCGTCGTCCGGGCGGATGCCGTACGGCGCGCGCCCGTTGTCACCGAGATAGATGGTCGATTCGGCGGGGGTCCGGCGGAGGATCTCGCGAAGGACGGTGAGCCCGCCGACGCCGGAGTCGAAGACGCCGATCGGACGGGGGTCGGACACCGCCGCGGCCTAGCCTCGACCCGCGGCTGCCGGGACCGCCGCCTGACCGAGCAGCTCGCCCGCCAGGCGGTTGATGTCCTGGCTGATCTGCGCGCCCGGCTCGGCGAGCACGAACGGCACGCCCTCGTTGTTCGACTGCACGACAAGCCGCCCGTCCGAGACCACGCGGTGCTCCGGCACGCGGCCGAGCGCCCGTTCGAGGTCGAGCGGGTCGATGCCACCCGACGAGTCCGCGCGGTTGACGATGTAGCGGACCTTCGCGGCCGGGTAGCCGATCGCCCGGAACGTGTCGGCCATTGCGATCGTGTTGTGGATCGTCGTCGAATCGTAGGTGACCACCTCGAGGATCACGTCGCTCGTGTCGAGGAACGACAGGCTGACGTCGTTGAGGTGGCTCGTGAGGTCGATCACGATCGCGCCGTAGATCCGGCGCAGCAGCGACAGCACCTTGTCGACGTCACGGACCGTGACCATCTCGGCCATCTCGATCCGCGGCGGGGCGAGCAGGATGTCGATGCCCGACGGGTCACGCCACAGGACGTCGACCAGGTCCGACTCGGCGATGCGATCGGTCGGCAGGTCGAGGATCGACGGCGCGTCGGCGGGCACCTTGAGGAGCGATCGCAGGTCGCCGAACTGGAGGCTGCCGTCGATCAGGACCGTGCGCTGCTCGAGCTGACCGAAGGCGACCGCGAGGTTGAACGCGAGCGTCGTCTTGCCGACGCCACCCTTGGGCGCGAACACGGACACGACCCGCGAGCCGCCCTGGTCCGCGCTCGCGGCGAAGTCCTTGCGAACCTGCGCCACGCGCGTGATGAGCTCGAACCCGGAGAACGGCATCGACAGCACGCCGTGGATGCCCACGTCGGGATCCGGATTGATCGGCGTCTGGGGAACCGTCAGGACGATGACGGGCACGCCCAGCTTCGAATCTCGAATCTGCTCCACGAGCTGGGGGCCCTTGACGCGACCCTGCAGGAGCGCGTCGATGAGCACGACGTCCGGCCGCAGCTGCTGGATCTGCGCCAACGCCTTTGCGCCTTCGCTGATCACCTCAAGGAGCTTGATGTTGGCCTGCGCGTTCAGGAGCCCGCGGATGTACTGGGCAACCTGCGGCACGTCCTCGACGATCAACAGGCGCGTCTGGTCGCTGGATGCCATCGCGGCGACGATACCAAATTCCGTTCGAAACACGTCCCGCCGAATGTCCCGGTCGCGGGTGGCTCGACGGGGGACGAACGGCTACGTTCGAATCGCGACGAGGACGGCCCGCTCGCTGCCGGGCCCGTGCGCCTCGAGATCGTAGCCCCCGGCGAGCGTCTCCACGCGCAGGCCGGCCGCCTCGGCGAACGCGGTGAGCTCATCGGCCGACACGAGCCGCAGCCGGTCTTTTCGGACCCAGCGGACCGCCGGGGCGCCCTGCGGACCCTCCTCGAAGATCGTGGTGAGCGCGATCGTCCCCGTGGCGGCGTCGTACTGGGCCGAGCCGGTCTTCGTCACGATGGCGCCCGTGGATGGATCCGGCCGCGCCCACTCGAGGATCCGGGTTCCGTCGTAGCGGGCAAGGTCGTCGGCGTCCGGGAGCCACACGTCCACTGCGGCGATCCCTGTCGGCACGAGGTGGGCGGCAAGGGCCTCGATGGCGGCCTGCTGCGCGGTCCTCGTTCCCAGCGCCATCAGCGAGTTCAGCGCGAGGAACCCGAAATCGAAGCCCGCGCCCTCGGGGAGCGCCAGCCCGTCGAGGTCCGCCTCGACCAGCTCGAGGGAGCCGCCGCTCCCCGCGATCTCCGCGGCGGCCCGGGCCCGGGCGCGATCGAGCATGTGGCGGTCGTTGTCGACGCCGGTCACGCGATGGCCGGCTGCCGCCAGCGGAATGGCGACGCGGCCGGTCCCGACAGCCAGTTCCAGGACGCGCCCGCCGCGGACACGATCGGCCAGCGCCAGGTAGAGGTCCACATCGCCCGGGTCGTCGACCAGGTCGAGGTCGTAGAGGCGCGCCAGGGCGGCCGCCGTCGCGGGATCGGCCGGCCCGGCGTTCACGAGCGGCGGACCCAGGTCCCGGCCTTGCGCCGAACGGCGAGCGCGCTGATCGCTTCGAGCGCGAGCCGGTTGGCGGCCATCGCCGTCGTCTCGGCATGGTCGTATGGCGGCGACACCTCGACGATGTCCATCGCGACGAGGTCGACGGCTCCCACGATCTGGCGGACGGCCCGCAGCAGCTCGCGCGGCAGGAGGCCCCCCGGCTCGGGCGTTCCGGTGCCGGGCGCCAGGCCCGGATCGAGCACGTCGATGTCGATCGACAGGTAGATGTGATCCGGCCCGTCGAGCGCTTCGGCAATCGCGTCGGCAACGACGGCCTCCGCGCCACGCTCCTCGATCTCGGTCATGAGGTGGTAGCGCAGTCCGTGCTCGCGCATCCAGTCGAACGTTTCGACCGGGGGCCAGTAGCCGCGCAGCCCGACCTGCACGAAGTTGCGGCCCTGGACGGCGCCCGACTCGACCAGGCGGCGCATCGGCGTGCCGTGTCCGGCCAGCACGCCCCAGTCGTCCATCGCGGTGTCGGCGTGGGCATCGAAATGGACGATCCCGATGCTGCCGGGCCGGTGGACCTCGGCGATTGCGGTCGCGCTCGGCCAGGTGATCGAATGGTCGCCCCCGAGGATGATGGGAATTGCTCCCGTCTGGGCGACCTCGAGGACCTTGCGATAGATGAACGCGTGTGCCCGCTCGATCCAGGCCGGCACGATGTTCGCGTCGCCCGCATCGACGACGGTGAGCACCTCGAACGGCTCGACCCCGAGCTGGAGCGAGTTGATCGAACCGGATGTGTACTGGGCCTCGCGGATCGCGCGCGGTCCGAACCGGGCACCCGAGCGGTGGCTCACCGCGTCGTCGAACGGCGCGCCGACGATGGCCACGTCGGCACGACGCGCGCGCAAATCGTCCGGGTCGGTGACCCACGGCAGCTTCATGAAGGTCGACAGGCCGACGTAGGTCGGCAGGTCGAAGTCGTCGAACGCCTCGTACTCGCGGTCCCAGCCGTTGTGCGAGGCAAAGCCCTGCTCGGACGCGGGCTCGGTGGGGCGCTCAGCCACGGTGTCCTCCGGAGACGGGCGGCAGCGGGCCGGCTTCCATCTCGTTCGGGCGCCGCCGGTTCGCATCGGACGTCCAGCGGGGCGCGCCGGAGGGGATGGTACCGCGAGGTCGTGGTCCTGGGACAGCCTGACGGAAGTCACTCCCGTTCGCGATGCAACTTCCCGGCATCGGTCACGTGTGGCGGAAACCACGCCGGTTCGCGTGATGCCGTCTCCGCGCATCGTTGATGCCGGGAAGTCGCATCACAGGAAAAGGTGTGCGTTCCGCCGCGGTGTGCGTTCCGCCGCGGCAGCCGCGGCCGCCGCGGCCGCCGAACCCCTCAGCTCCCTCGGAACTCCGCCCAGGCCGCCTCGACCAGCGCCGGATCGGCGAACAGCTCGTAGGCCGTCTGCGCCACGAGCGTCGCGGCGAGGAGCGTCGCCTCATCCGCCCGCGGGGTCGCGGCCGCGTCGCGGAACAGGATCGAGTGCCCCGGCGTGCCCTGGTCCGCGATCGACAGGTCGGGATGGATCGTCGGGCAGACCCAGCTGACGTTGCCCATGTCGGTGCTGCCCGAATTCAGGTCCGGCCCCTGGTCTTCGATCCCGTAGGCCGCCGCGTTGGCCACCCAGCGTGCCTCGAGCGTCCGGTTCTGCTTCATCGTCATCGCGCCGCCCGTGAACGTCACCTCAGCCTTCGTCTCCGTCGCGAGCGCGGCGCCTTCGACCAGCTCACGGAAGCGACGCTTGATCCGGACGTAGTCCGCCTGATCGGGACTGCGCAGCATGAACCACGCCTTGGTGCGTTCGGGGATGATGTTTGCCGCGGTCCCGCCCTCCTGGATGATCCCGTGGACGCGGGCGTCGGGGTGGAGCTGCTGGCGCCACAGGCCGACCGAACTGAAGAGCAGGATCATCGCGTCGAGCGCGTTCTTGCCCTTCCACGCGTCCGAGGCGGCATGGGCCTGCAGGCCATGAAACACGACCTCGACATCCTCCGACGCAAGCGGGTGGCTCTCGACGTGGCTGCGGTCGCAGGGATGGAACAGCAGGGCGGCGTCGATCCCCTCGAACAGGCCGTCGTCGATCATGATGGCCTTGCCGCTCCCCCGTTCCTCGGCCGGCGTGCCAAGGAACACGATCTCTCCGGGCAGCTCATCCGCGATCGAGGCGAGCGCGATCGCCGCCCCGACGCCGGACGCGGCCATCGTGTTGTGGCCGCAGCCATGGCCGAGGCCGGGCAGGGCGTCGTACTCAGCCAGGATCCCGATCCGCGGTCCGGCCCCACCGCCTCCTCCACGGAGGACGCCGCGCACGGCGGTCGGCAGGCGACCGGCCGGATGCTCGACCGCGTACCCGTGGCGGGCGACCGCCTCGGCCACCCATGCCGCGGCATGCTGCTCCTCGAACGCCACCTCCGGATGCGCGTGGATCCGGTGGGACAGCTGGACGATCTCGTCCCGGTGCGCTTCGACGGCAGCGGCGAGCCGCGCCTTCATCTCGACGTACGGCGGAGCCGGCTGGTGGACAGTCAGGGTCACGAAACCTCCCGGTAGCTCGAGGCGCGCGCAGGGGCAGCGTAGCGCCGCCGCTTGCGGACCGTGTCAGCGTTCCGCGGACAGTGTCATCTCGGCAACGACGATGAGCGCCAGCATGAACAGCACGATCGGCAGCGCGAGGACCCCCTCGAGGCGGAGCAGCACGAGGACCGTCACGAACAGGCCCGCCCAGGCGCCCCGGCGGACGGCCCGGGTCCAGTCGCCCTTGTAGGCGATCCGCCGATGCCGGGCGAAGACGATGAGCCACGCGAGCGGGATCGCCGTGAGCCCGACCGCGAGCCCGAGCAACGCCGCCCCGACATACCGGGCGCTCGGGTCCTCCACCGGGTCCCGGGTGTTCAGCACGAGCAGCGCGAGCAGCCAGACTACGCCGGCCGCCGCGAGGATCGCGAGGTTCGCGATGCGGTCGCGCTGTTCCACGCGGGCGAGTCTAGCGGCGGCGCGCCGCCGTCACGGGTCGGTCACGTGGCGGCACTGGCCGGGCAGATGTCGCGGAACGCGCAGTACGTGCAGGAGAGGTAGTCGGGGCGTGCCGTGTAGTCGCGGGCGCGGATCCCGGACGCGGCCTGGGCGATCTGCTTGCGCGCCTTGGCCAGCCGCTTCGGGTCGACGTCGACGCGGCCGATGAGCCCCAATTCGAGGAAGTGGAGCTGGACGGCGTCGGGCAACCGACCCGTCATCGCCTCGTAGCCCATCGCGTAGATCGCCAGCTGCAGCGAGTCCCGTGCTCGCTGGCGCGCCTTGGCCGGATCGCGGACGTCCGATGACTTGTAGTCGGTGATCGTGACCCGCTCCCGGCCCAGCATCCCGAGCGTCGGCGTGACGACGTCGGCGTGGGGTGCCGCCACCGGCCCGGACGGCTCCACGGTCGTGCCGTCCTCCCCGGCCGGTTCGACGTCGACCCTGTCCCAGCGGCCGCGGACACGATCGCCGTCGAGCGTGAAGCTGAACTCGCGTTCCACGTACGTCGGGATCACCGCGTCCGGGGCGAGCTGCGCTTCGCGGAAGCGGCGCAGGGCGGCGCGACCTGCCTCGAGGCGGGCCTCCTCGTGCTCACGGCTGACGAACCCGTCGTTCGTCCAGGCGGCCTCGAAGACCTCGATCAGCTCGGCATCGCTCATGACCTGCCCGCGGGCGTGCCGGTGATGGAAGAACTGGACGGCCTTGTGGAGCGCGGCGCCGTAGATGATTGCGTGGTGCGGCGCCAGCGGCACCCGGAGCACGTGCGCGTACTTGTACTTGAGCGGACAGGTCAGGTAGTCGTCGACCTGGTAGAAGCTCAGCGAGAGCGGCTCCTCGATCGGGCCGCGCAATGCCTCGGCCGGTTCGGCGGCCCCGGCGAAGGCGGCAAGCCGGTCCATTGGCGCCGGCTCCGCGGCTCCGGCACCCGCCGCCCCGGCCGCCGCCGGCAGGTCGAGCGCCTCGAGCACGAACGGCGACACGCGCCGCGCCCGTGCCCCGCCGTAGTCGGCCGCGTGCGACAGGATCAGCTCGTCACGGGCGCGGGTCATGGCCACGTAGAACAGCCGCCGCTCCTCGGCGAGGAATGTCTCGGCGGTCTGCGGCTCGCCCCGGCCGAGGCCCCCGGGCAGCGCGAGCGGCTCACCGCGACCCGGCAGCGGGAACCGCCCGGCGACCAGGCCCGGCAGGAACACGACCGGGAACTCGAGCCCCTTCGCCTTGTGGACGGTGAGCACGGCGACGGCGTCTCGCGTCCGGATCGAGCTCCGCGGTGGCAGGGTCGTCGCCCGCCTCGATGAGCGTCTGGAGATGGCGGGCCACGAACATCGGCGCGGTCGTCCGAGAGCAGGGCCGACTGGGCCCGGACGATCTCGAAGAAGCGGGCGATGTTCTGGAGCGCCTCTTCGGCGGCGACGCTGTCGGTCGCGGCCAGGCGCGCCAGCAGCCCCGTCCCGCGCAGGAAGGCGTAGAGCACCTCGCCAGCCGGCCGCTCGTGCGCGAGTGCGCTGTAGGCGCGCAGGTCCGCAACGAGCCGGGTGACGCTCGCCCGGCTGTCGGGGGCAATGCGCAGGATGCCGGGTTGGCGATCGAGCTCCTCCAGCACGTCCCACACGGATCGGTTGCGGCGCCGGGCCGTGGTGACGATGGCGGTCAGGTCCTCGCCACCGAGCGCGTACAGCTCCGACGCCGCGAGCGCGTAGACATCGACGCTCGACGACAGGTCCGCAACGGCCCGCAGGAACGACATCAACAGGCGGACCTCGGGCCGCGCGTACAACCCGGAGGTCCCCGAGAACCGCCACGGGATCCCCGCGATGTTCAGCGAGCGCAGGATCGGGTCGGCGTTGTAGTTCGCACGCACCAGGACCGCGTGGTCGCGGGGCTGTGCCCCGTTCGCGATCCGGCGAGCCGATCTCGGCCGCCACCCAGTCCGCCTCCTCGGACCCGCTCGCGAAGGCCTCGACCCGAACCGGCACGGGGTCGGCCGTCACGCGTTCGGGGCGGAGCCGCTTCGAGATGCCCGTCCGAACCTCGAGGCGGTCCGGGTCGTTGAAGCGGATGAGGCGGTACGCGGCGTCGAGCACCGGCGCGTGCGATCGGTAGTTGCGCCGCAGGACGACGGTCCGCGCACCCCGGTAGCGGGCCTGGAAGTCGAGAATGTTGTCGATGGCGGCACCCCGGAACGCGTAGATCGCCTGGTCGTCGTCGCCGACCACCGTCACGTTGCGATGCCGCTCGGCGAGCAGCCCGACGAGCTCCGCCTGCGCCCGGTTCGTGTCCTGGAACTCGTCGACGAGGATGTACCGGAAGCGAGCCTGGATCCGCTCACGAGCCTCGGCCGACTCGCGGACGAGTCGGAGCGCAAGGGCAACCTGGTCGCCGAAGTCGATGAAGCCGTTGGTCGCAAGCAGGTCCTGGTAGCGCGTGTAGGCCCGGGCGAGCTCGAGCTGCCGCCGCGCCGCTTCCGTCAGCGCCTCGGCGTCTTCCCGTCCGGCTTCCACGGCCGCGGCCGCCTCAGTCGCGAGGCCCTCCGCGAACGCCAGGTAGGCGCCCGGCGCGATGTCCTCGTCCTTGCACCGGCTGAAGAGTGCCGCCAGCGCCGCGAGGAACCGGGTCGGGTTGCCGAGCGGGCGGTACTGGTCGAGCTCGAACTCGAAGAGGTGCTCGCGCAGGAAGATGACCACTTCGGCGCGTGACAGCACCCGCACGTCAGGCGGCAACCCGAGCTCGAGCGCGAACTCCCGGATCAGGCCGTCGCCGAATGCATGGAACGTGGAGATCGCGGTGTCCGTGTAGCCGTACGGGACGAGCTGGTCGACGCGGACCGCCATCTCCTCGGCCGCCTTGTCGGTGAACGTCAGGGCGAGGATCTCCGACGGACGGGCACGGCGGGTTGCGATCAGCCAGGCGATGCGACGGGTGATGACCTGCGTCTTGCCTGTCCCGGCGCCGGCCACGATCAGCAGCGGGCCCTCACCGTGCGTCACGGCCCGGAACTGATCCGGGTTCAGGCCACCGAGCAGTGCGTCGAGGCCGACCGGATCCTCCGCGGCCGGCGCGTCCATGACCGGCACGAGGTCGCCCCAGGCCGGGAGCTGGTCGAGCGGTGGCGGCTCGCGCCGGACCCGGGGTCGTGTCATCGGGGCATTGGGGGCCATGTCCGGAGCATCCGGGGCCGCCGTGCCACCTAGCCTGTCAGGCCGCGCCCGACGTTCGTGTGGCCCCGCCGGCCATCGCGTCGCGCACCGCCCTGGTCTCCTCGTCTGAGAGGGCGATCTCGGACCGCCCGCCGTTCACGGCCTTGGCGTAGACCCGCGTCCCCGTGCGGGTGTGGAGGCTGCTGAACACGATCCCGTCGCCGTTCGCATCGAGGAGCGCAAGCGCGAAGCTCTGGTTGCCGCCGGTGTCCTCGAACGGGTTGAACCGGACGAGCCCGATCCGCTGGAACGAGCGCCGCAGGTTGGCCTCGGCGACGGCGGTCCGCACGGTCAGCTCGTCGACCTCGGCGGACATGGCGAAGACCCTGTCGAGGTGCTGGTCGAGGACCTCGCCGAGGTCCTTGCCCTCCGCGCCCCGCGTCAGCGCATCGATCCGGCGCCCCAGCCGGCGCGTCCGGCGCCACAGCCAGAACACGAGGAGGAGCAGGATGAACGAGGTGACTGCGAGGGCCAGGACGGCCACCGAAAGGTACGGGCCGACAACCGCGTCGATGTCGATGCGAGGCTCCTCCGCAGGGGTCGTTCGAGTCTAGCAGGCGGCCCTCACCGCGGACGTACCTGGGCCTCGACGGGTGCTATCCTGTGCCGCCGGCGCGACCGCCCATCCCGCGGCCGCATCCATCCACCGATCGAGGGCCCTCGCGAAACCATGGCCAAACGAACCCGCGGCAGCAGCCGCCCCGGGCAGCGCCGCCCGATCCAGCGGTCTACCCGCCCCGCCAAGCCGTCCGAGCCGGCCCCGGTCGCCCCGAAGCCCACGACCCTGACGCCCGAAGAGGAAGCGCGCGCCGCCGAGCTCGAGGCGCAGATCGTCTCCGAGGAACGGCAGGCCGAGCAGGCCCAGCGCCGCGCGCGCGACCGGCAGCAGCGGGCCGTCGATCACGATCCGGTCGCGCGCAGCACCGTCCCGCTGTCGGTGCGCGAGGCCGAGGAGTACGCCTACGTCGCCCGCGACGTGCGCCGGATCGCCACGATCGCGGCGGGGCTGTTCGCGATCATGATCGGGCTGTGGATCGCACTCCAGGTGTCGGGGGTCGGCACGATCTGACATCGGGCGTTCGAAGACCGTCCCTCGCTGGCCGAGGTCTTCGGTGCATCCCTCCGCCTCGGCCTGACTTCGTTCGGCGGGCCGGTCGCCCACATCGCCTACTTCCGCCGCGAGTATGTCGAGCGCCGCCGCTGGCTCGACGAGGCGCGCTTCGCCGACCTGCTCGCGCTCAGCCAGGCGCTCCCCGGTCCGGCCAGCAGCCAGCTCGGGATCGCGATCGGCACGCTTCGGGCCGGACGGCTCGGCGGCATCGTCGCCTGGCTCGGGTTCACCCTCCCGTCGGCGATCATCCTCGTCGCGTTTGCGCTGCTGACCGAATCCGCGGACCTCACCGACGCCGGCTGGGTGCGCGGGCTCAAGCTGGCGGCGGTCGCGGTGGTCGCCCAGGCAGTGCTCGTCATGTGGCGGACGCTCGCGCCCGACGTCGCGCGCTCGATCATGGTCGTGGCCGCGGCGATCGTCGCGCTGGCCGTCCCCTTGCCGGCCATCCAGGTCGCGATCATCGCCGTGGGTGCGCTGGTCGGCCTGGTCCTCCTGCCGGATGTCTCCGGCCGCCCGGCGCCCGCCGGCCCGAGGCGACTCAGCGGTCCGCGCTGGGCGATGGCGTGCCTCGTGGCGTTCGCGGTCCTGCTCGTCGGCCTGCCGCTGCTCCGGGAGGCGGTCGCCAACCAGGCGATCGCGCTGTTCGGCGCGTTCTACCGGGCCGGCTCGCTGGTGTTCGGCGGTGGCCACGTCGTGCTCCCGCTGCTGAACGAGACCGTGGTCGTGAACGGCTGGGTCAGCGAGGATCGCTTTCTCGCCGGGTACGGCGCCGCCCAGGCGGTCCCCGGTCCCTTGTTCACGTTCGCGGGCTTCCTCGGCGCCTCGATGACGCTCCCGCCGACCGGCGTTCCTGGGGCCCTGATCGCCCTCGTCGCGATCTTCCTCCCGTCCTTCCTGCTGGTCTGGGGCCTGCTCCCGTTCTGGGACGTCCTTCGCGGACGGAGCGACGTGCGCCGGGCCCTGACCGGGGTCAACGCCGCGGTCGTCGGCCTCCTGCTGGCCGCCCTCATCACCCCGGTCTGGACGAGCGCGGTCAGCGGCCCGCTCGACGCGCTCATCGCAGCGGGCGCGGCGCTCCTGCTGGTCGGTCTCCGGTTCCCGCCATGGGCCGTGGTTCTCATGACGGCCGGTGCCACGGAGATCCTCGACCCGGCTCACCTGATTCCCGGCGGCCATATGTCTTGACAGACATATGCCTTCAGGAGCATATTTACGGTGTGATCAGCGTCTTCGAGGTCCTCGCCGACCCCGGCCGAAGGGAAATCCTGCGGCTCCTGCTCGACGGCGAGCGGTCGGTCGGGTCGCTCGTCGCCGAGCTGCCCCTCACCCAACCCAACGTGTCGAAGCACCTCAAGGTGCTGCGCGAGACAGGTTTCGTCGACGTCCGTCCGAGCGCCCGGGAGCGCCTCTACCGCCTGCGGCCCGAACCGCTGCAGCAGCTCGATGCGTGGCTGGGCCCGTTCCGCTCGACATGGAACGCGCGGCTCGACGCGCTCGAGACACACCTCGAATTCCATGGAGGACTGACATGTCCCACCACCAACCGCTCGGCGTCGTCGCGCGCGACGACGGCCGGCTGCGCGTTCGATTCGAGCGGCACTTCACCCATGACCGCGCCAAGGTCTGGCGCGCACTGACCGAATCCGAACACCTCAGGTCCTGGATGCCGTGCGACATCGTCGGCGAGCGGCGGGCAGGCGCGAGGATCGAGCTCCCGTTCTGGCCCGACCACGTCGAGAAGTACGGCCTCGACGCCGCACCGCTCCACGGCGAGATCCGCGTCTGGGACCCGCCCTCGGTGTTCGAGTGGACGTGGGAGGCCGACGTCCTCCGCTGGGAGCTCACGCCCGAGGCAGGCGGCACGCACCTGCGCTTCACGACCTGGCTCGCCGACGATCCTGCCGGCGCCGCAAATGCGTCCGCCGGTTACCACGTCTGCCTCGCCAACCTCGAGGAGCTCCTCGACACCGGAAGCGCCGGGCGCCTGATCGACGCAGACGTTGCCCCGTTGGAGCGCCGCTACGAGGAGCAGGTCGCGGCAGTCGAGGCAGTCGAGGCGTAACGAGTCAAGCGTTTCGCCCCACGAACGAAACTCGGGTCGCAGCCGGCGAAATCCGGACCGTGTTTCGTCCCGACGAACGAAACAGGCGGGTTCGTTCGCCACACGAAACGCTGGCCGCCCAAACGGGCCTCGCGTGCCCGGCGGCGTCGAGTTTCGTTCGCCACACGAAACGCCGGCCTGACGCCGAGATGAGGGACACTGGCTCCAGCATGGAACCAGATTGGAGGCCAGACCATGGGTGAGCTGATCGGGATCGCTCGATTTCGGTTCCATCCCGGCAAGGTCGAGGAGTACAAGCGCCTGTCCGCGCAGGCAATGGACATTGTCCGAGCGAAGGAGAGCGACACGCTCGAGTATGCGATCTACTTCAACGAGGACGAATCGGAGGCCGTCGTGATCGAGCGGTTCGCGAGCTCCGAGGCGCTGATCGAGCACGGCGCGAACATGAGCGAAGTGTCGCCGGCGGTCCTCGCGACGGCGACCGTCGAGGGCGAGCTCCTCGGTGAGCCGAGCGCGGAGCTTCGCGCGAAGCTCACCGGGCCCGAGCCGCAGCTGTTCACGCCGTACATGTCGCTGAAGCCAAGGTAGGTCGTCCTAGACTGGCAGCGTGCCAGCACGTCGCGTTACCGGCGCCCGACCCGAGGCGCTCTTCCAGCCCCCGCCCGAGCGCCAGCCGCTCGCGGCCCGGATGCGCCCGCGGAACCTCGAGGAGTTCGTCGGGCAGGAACACCTCGTCGGCGAGCGCGGACCGCTGCGGCGGAGCATCGCCCGCGGCCACCTCTCGTCGTTGCTGCTGTGGGGACCGCCGGGCACGGGCAAGACCAGCCTGGCCCGGCTGCTCGCGGCGGAGATCGGCGCCGAGTTCGCGACGATGAGCGCGGTGATGGCCGGTGTCGCCGACGTCCGGGCCGCGATCGCCGAGTCGCAGGAGCGGCTCGCGCTCCACGGCCAGCGCACGATCCTGTTCCTCGACGAGATCCACCGCTTCAACAAGGCGCAGCAGGATGCCCTGCTGCCGCACGTCGAGGACGGCACGGTCACGTTGATCGGTGCGACGACCGAGAATCCCTACTTCGAGGTCAACGCCGCGCTCCTGTCGCGGATGCGGGTCTGGCGGCTCGAACCGCTCACCGACGAGGACGTCGCGACCGTCGTCCGTCGCGCGATCAGCGACGCGGAACGGGGTCTTGCCGGCGCCCTCGGCCCGGAGGACGGCGGCGGCGTTGCCGTGGCCGACGAGGCCTTCGATCACCTCGTGTCGCTCGCCGGCGGCGATGCGCGGGCGGCGCTCAACGTGCTCGAAGGCGCCGTTGCCCTCGCCGAGGCGGAGGGCGTCCGGGACAAGAAGGGCCGGGTCACCCCGCGGCTCGAGGACGTGGAGGCGGCCGCACAGCAGCGGATCCTCGGCTACGACCGCGCCGGCGACGGTCACTACGACACGGTCTCCGCGTTCATCAAGAGCCTGCGCGGCAACGACCCCGACGCCGCGCTGTACTGGCTGGCGACGATGATCGCGGCCGGCGAGGACCCCAAGTTCATCGCCCGGCGCCTGATCATCTCGGCGTCCGAGGACGTCGGGAACGCCGATCCGCGGGCGCTCGCGGTGGCCGTCTCGGCGGCCCAGGCGCTCGACTGGGTCGGGCTGCCCGAAGCCCAGTACGCCCTGGCACAGGCCGCCGACGTACATCGCCACCGCCCCGAAGTCGAACCGTTCCGGGTCGGCCTACTGGGCGGCGGTGTCGGACGTCGACGAGCGTGGCTCGCTGCCGGTGCCGCTCCACCTGCGGGGGGCGCCCTACGCGCGCATGAAGCAGCACGGGATCGGCGTCGGGTATCGCTACAGCCACGACTTCGAAGGCGCCGACGTCGAGCAGCAGTACCTGCCCGACGAGCTGGTCGAGCGCCGCTACTACCTGCCCACCGACCAGGGCTACGAGGCGACGATCGGCGGGCGGATGGCCGGCCGGGCCGAGGCGCGGGCCACGGCCAAGGCCGCGGGCCGGACCCCGAAGGACCGCTTCCCCACCCCGCAGGTCAAGCCGCGCGCCGGCAAGAACCTCATGGACACCCGCGAGGCGAACCGAAAGAAGCTGGCCGAAACCGAGAAACGGGACGCCTCGGGATAGTTGAGAAGGGCCGCCCGGTTGCCCGGACGGCCCTCGATCGGATGACGGTGACAGGCTCAGTCGAGGAAGCTGTTCACCCATCCGAGCACGCTCGGGAGATCGACGCGGCTCGCGTACCCGACGCCCGTGCAGTTGTTGTTGGTCACGTACGAGTTGACGCCGAGGACCGTGTCGGTTCCGGCGAGCAGGATCGGTCCGCCCGAGTCGCCAAAGCACGTACCGCCCTTGCCGCCGCCCGGATTCAGCGAGATCTTGATGAACTCGCTGCTGTGGGTGAAGTTGCCGGACACGAGCCGGCCCGGCGCATACATCCGGTTGCGGAGGCCCGTCCAGACCGGCTGGCCACCGCCCCGGACATTGGTCTGGACGCCATAGCCGACGTAGTCGAGCCAACTCTTGTTCTTGAGCCCGCTGACGAGCCCGGCCGCGGGGAGTGAGGCATAGTCGTCGACGACCGCGCCCGGGACCGGCTCGCTCAGCACCACGATGCCAACGTCGCGGAAGGCGAACCCGGGCAGGCCGGGGCTCCCTTCGCTGACGAAATCCGGGTTGGTCCACGGCACGCCGTCGTACGAGGTAGCGCCGCTGAACGGGTACTCGGGATTGCCCTCGACGACTTCGTCCATCCAGATCCGCGCAGCGACGGCGCCGTCGGTGCAGTGGCCGGCGGTCAGCACGACCGTCGGACTGAGCAGCGATCCACTGCAGCGCCACGCCGGTCCGTCCTCCGTGTCGAAGACGAGCAGGCCGACGTACGGATGGTCGTCCCCATCCGGTCCACCGTTCGTGATGGCGCTCGTGGGTGCTGCGAAGGCGGCGATGAGCAGCGCCGCCGCGGCGACGCCGATTGATAGTCTGCGCATGATCCTCCTCGTGAACGTACGCGGCTGGACGACCCCGGCTTCGTGGCCACAAGTCTACGCAGATCCTGGCGCCGGATGCTTGCGGGCGCGCGACGGATTCCGGACAGGTCCTGACGCCCACGGCAACCTATCGTTCGCACATGACCGACATTCCCGAGGGCATTGCGGTCGGCGACGACGGCAAGGCTCGCTGCTGGTGGGCGACCGGCGACCCGCTGTACCGCCCGTACCACGATGACGAGTGGGGCCACCCGGTCGACGACGACCGGCGGCTGTTCGAGAAGCTCTGCCTGGAGGGCTTCCAGTCCGGCCTGTCGTGGCTGACGATCCTGCGCAAGCGCGACAACTTCCGGCGCGCCTTCGATGGCTTCGATCCCCGGAAGGTCGCCCGGTACGACGACGACGATGTGGAGCGGCTGCTGGCTGACGCCGGCATCGTCCGCCACCGCGGCAAGATCGCGGCGACGATCAACAACGCCCGGCGCTACCTCGACCTCGTCGACGAGACCGGCTCGCTTGCCGCGTACCTCTGGAGCTTCGAACCGGAGCCCTCCACCCGCCCAAAGCGCGTCGACCGCGACGCGCTGATGGCGATGGACACCACGCCCGAATCGACCGCTCTGAGCAAGGACCTGCGCCGCCGCGGCTGGGCGTTCGTCGGCCCGACCACGGTCTACGCCGCGATGCAGGCGATGGGCATCGTCAACGACCACCTCGAGGGCTGCTTCGTCCGCCCGACGGTCGAGGAGGAGCGCGCTCGCTTCGAACGCCCGGCGCGCTGACGTCGCGGACCGCCGTCGTCGGTCGTCATCATTGGGACGTGCACCCCCGACACCTGCTCGACCGCTACGTGCCGCGCGGCGCCATCCTCCTCTCGGTCCTGACGTTCGGCTCCTACCTCATGGGCCTGGTCCGCGACCGGATCCTGACGCGCACGTTCGGCGCCGGCGAGGAGCTCGACGCGTTCAACGCCGCGTTCGTCATCCCGGAGCTGTCGCTCGGCATTGTCGTCGCCAGCGGCGTGGCGGCCCCGTTCGTGCCGATGTTCATGGGCCTGCGCCGCGAGAACGAGCCCGACGCGCAGACGTTCGGCCAGACGATCCTGACCCTCGCGGTCCTCGCGATGGGCGTCGTGTCGGTGCTGCTGTTCATCTTCGCGCCGCTGACCGTCCCGATCGTGGCGAGCGGCTTCGGTCCCGCGCAGCAGGAGCTGTACATCCAGCTGTTCCGGGTGATGACCCTGACGCCGATCATCTTCGCCGCGTCGCTGGTGCTCGGCGAGGTGCTCGTCGCGGACCGCCGCTTCCTGTACTACGGCCTCGCGCCGATCCTGTACAACGCGGGCCTCGCGTTCGGCGCGCTGGTGCTCAGCCCCGAGTTCGGGATCTTCGGCGCGGCGATCGGCGCGGTCATCGGGGCGTGCCTCCACCTCGCGATCCGCGTGGTGGGCATCCGCGGCACCGCGTTCCGGATCCGGGCGCGGCTGGCGTTGCACGTCGCCGGGCTGCGCGACTTCTTCCGGCTGGCGCTCCCGAAGACCGCGTCGAGTCCCATCGAGCCGCTGACGTTCCTGTTCTTCACCAACGTCGCCTCGACCCTCGTTGCCGGCAGCATCACCTCGGTCAGCCTGGCTCGGAACTTCCAGAGCGTGCCGGTCAGCCTGGTCGGCGTGGCATTCTCGCTCGCCGCGTTCCCGGCGCTGGCCACGGCCTACTCGGCCGGCGACAAGCGGACGTTCGGGCGGATCGTGCGGATGAACACGCTGACGATCGGCGTCCTGACGGTCTGCTCCGCGATCGGGCTGCTGGTCATCGGCGAGCTCGCGATCGACGTGCTGCTGGGCGGCGGCCGGTTCGACGCGGAGGACGTCCAGCGGACCGCCCTGGTCCTGGGCGTGTTCGCGATCTCGATCCCGTTCGAGAGCCTCGGGCACCTGTACAGCCGGGCGATCTACGCGACGCGCCACACCCGGCTGCAGGTGGTCGCCTCGCTGATCGGGTTCGCGGTCACGATCGGGGTCACGCTCGCCACCGTGAACGCGCTCGACATCGTCGCGATCCCGCTCGGATTCTCGGCCGGCAGCGCGGTGCGCTTCGTGCTGCTGGTCGCGGTCCTCATGCCGCGAATCCGGCGGATGCCGGACGTTCCTGTCCCGGTGTCCGAACCCGACGAGCCGGCCGGGCCGACCCTCAGCCCATCTCCGACGCTTTGACCGTCGGGGCGACGATGATCCAGCGGCCGTCGCGATCCGGATAACGGCCTTCGGGGCGCTTCCACGGCAGGAAGTTGCGGCGCATCTCGGCCTCGTCCTGGAACGTGCCGGCAGGATCCGACGGACCCCAGATCGAGGAGACCCGCGGATACCACGGGTCGAGGATGTAGGCACCGGTGATCTTGGCGTCCTCGAACCGCAGCGGGTCGGCGGTGGCCTTGTACCCGCTCATCACCCACGTGTGCGCACCGCGCCACGCGATGAGGATCACCGGCGCGCCGGTCTCGCTCATGGCACGGGCCGCGTCGAGCAACGCCTCCTGGCGGCGCTTGAAGGCGCGGATCTCGTACTTGGCCCCGTACGCATCGAGGGCCTGGACGATCGCGCCCGGTCCCCAGCCGCCATTCAGGCTGTCCCGCCGGCTCTCCCACTCCCGCGAGCGGTTCACGAGCTGGTGCTGGAACTTCTCGGTGTTGTCGGCGAGGCCCAGCGCCGTGAGCGTGATCTGGACGCCGGCCGGCGCGCACCAGTCCTTCGTGAGCTGCGTGATGAAGGCGGACTTCGGCTTCTTCACGACCCGCTCGGTGACCGGCTTCTTGCGCGGCGTCGGGGTCGGGATCGGTGTCGGCTGGATGCTCGGCCTCGGCGCGACACCCCCCGGCGCCAGCGGCGTCCGGCTCGGCGTCGGCGACGGATCTGGAGTGGGCGGGACCTCCGCGATCGGGCGAGGTGTCGAGAGGATCGTGGGCGCCGTCGGCCGGTCGGGCGGCGGGTCGACGATGAGGTCGATCCGGTGGAGAAGGCTCGCGAACCGGTCCCCGGCGCCGAAGGCGTTCGTGTAGACCGCCCCGAAGGTCATGATCGCGCCCGCCAGGATGACTGCGATGAGGATCAGCGCGACCCACCGCCAGCGCCGGCGCGGAGGCGAGACGTTGCTGCCGGGACCGATGGTGGCGGGCGGGACGGGCTGGGTCATGGACGTGGAATACCTGGGTGTTGGTGCGCGGTCGGACCCCAGTCCGACGGTCGGTGGAGCAGGGATGTACCGCTGAAAGCGCAGATCATGACCGATCTGCGTCTTGTCGGCCTCCAACGACCTGTACGACGCCGGGCCGCATGAGGATGTCGGCTACCCTTGGACGATGGAGGGCACGCGCCCGGCCCGCGTCGCGATCGTCGGGGTCGGCAACGTCGGATCGTCGTTCGCCTACGCGCTGCTGCTGTCGGGCCTCGCCGCGGAGATCGTGCTGATCGACGCGAACGAGCGACGGGCCGAGGGCGAGGCGATGGACCTCCAGCACGCCGTGCCGTTCGCCAAGCCGACCCGCGTGTGGGCCGGCTCGTACGACGACTGCGCCGGGGCGGCCGTCACGGTGATCGCGGCGGGCGCCGGGCAGAAGCCGGGCGAGACGCGCCTCGACCTGGTCCGCAAGAACGCGGCGATCTTCGGCCAGATCGTGCCGCGCGTCGCGGAGGCCAACCCCAACGGCATCATCCTGGTGGCGACGAACCCGGTCGACGTGCTGACGTACGAAACGTGGCGGCAGTCCGGGCTGCCGCCCGAGCGGGTGATCGGGTCGGGCACGATCCTCGACACGGCGCGCTTCCGGGCGGCGCTGTCGGACCACTTCGGCGTCGACCCGCGCTCGGTGCACGCGTTCATCGTCGGCGAGCACGGCGACAGCGAGGTGCCCGTCTGGAGCTCGGCCAACATCGCCGGGATGCGCCTGCCCGAGTTCTGCTCGGCGAACGGGATCCGCTACGACCGCGAGGCGATGGAGGCGATCTTCGTCTCCGTCCGCGACGCCGCCTACGAGATCATCCAGCGCAAGGGCGCCACGTACTACGCGGTCGCCGCCGGCCTGCTGCGCATCGTCGAGGCGATCGTCCGCGACCAGCGCACGGTGCTATCGGTGAGCTCGTTGATCCGCGACTACAACGGGATCGACGACGTGTACCTGTCGCTGCCGACGGTGATCCACCGGGAAGGGGTCGACCGCGTGCTGCGGATCGACCTGTCGGTCGCGGAGTTCGACGGGTTGCGTGCGTCGGCGCGGGTGCTGCACGAGACGATCGCGTCGCTGCGCGAGGACGAGGCCGCCAAGCCGGCCTGATTTTCGCCTCCGTGGTATTTGGCCAACGTCGCTGCGTACCTGGCCGCCGGCCGGCTGCCTCGTGCCCGCGAGACGCGTTCCGTCAAGTCGTGCGAGCATGAGCCCGCCCTGATCCCGCCACCAGGAGAGTCCCGTGACCCGCTTCGAGCCGAACCTGCGCATCCCGGGCCCCACCGCGCTGCCACCCAGCGTCCGCGAGGCGGGTGCGCGGCAGATGATCAACCACCGGGGTCCCGAGTTCGCGGCGATGCTCGCCCGAATCCTCGAGGGCATGAAGCCCTACTTCGGGACGACGTCCGACGTGGCGATGATCACGACCGCGGGGTCCGGCGGGCTCGAGGCGGCGGTCGTCAACACGCTGTCGCCCGGCGACCGCGTCCTCGGCGTGAGCATCGGCTCGTTCGGCGACCGGTTCGCGAAGATCGCCGGCATCTACGGTGCGGACGTCACGAAGCTCGACGCGGAGTGGGGCTACGCGGCGGACGGTGCGGAGATCCGCGAGCGACTGCGCGGCATGCCCGACACGAAGGCGGTCCTGCTCACCCACAACGAGACGTCGACCGGCGTGATGAACCCGATCCCCGAACTGGCCGCCGCCATCCACGAGGAGGCGCCTGACGCCCTGATCCTCGTCGACAGCGTGTCCGGTCTCGGCGCCGTTCCGTTCGAGATGGATGCGTGGGGCGTCGACGTGGTCGTGACCGGCTCGCAGAAGGCGTGGATGTCCGCACCGGGCCTGGCGATGATCGCCGCCTCGCCGCGCGGCTGGGCGGCCATGGAGACGGCGACGATGCCGCGCTTCTACCTCGACCTGCGCGCGCACCGGGACGCCGCGGCGAACGGGCAGACGCCGTTCACGCCCGCGATCGCGGTCGTCTTCCAGGTCGACGAGGGCCTGCGGCTCATGCAGGCCGAGGGCAAGGAGAACGTCTTCGCGCGCCACGAGATCTGCGCCGCCGCATCGCGCGCCGGGCTCGCCGCCCTCGGCTTCGAGCTCCTCGCCGACCAGCGCCACGCCTCGAAGACGGTGACCGCGGCGGTCGTCCCCGACGACCTCGACTGGAAGGCGTTCAACACCGAGCTCAAGCAACGCGGCCTGGTCCTGGCCGGCGGCCAGGGCAAGCTCACCGGGAAGATCTTCCGGCTCGGCCATCTCGGCTCCGTGACGCTCGACGAGATCCTGGGTGCGATCAGCACCCTCGAGATCGCCTCGATCGCCCAGGGCCGGCCGGTGGAACCGGGCGTCGCGGTTGGCGCCGCCCAGCGCGCAGCGCTCGACACGATGGGCATCGCCCCGGCTACGGTCGGCGCCGGCGCGTGAAGGTCCTCGTCGCCGAATCGGTCGCGCAGGAGGGTCTCGAGCGGCTGCGGGCTCATCACGAGGTCGACGAGCGGATCGGCCTGACCCGCGAGGAGCTGTGTTCGACCCTGCCCGGGTACGACGCCCTGATCGTGCGCAGCCAGGTCCAGGTCGATGCGGAGCTGATCGCCGCCGGGACCCGCCTCGTCGTCATCGGGCGGGCCGGGGTCGGCGTCGACAACGTCGATCTCGACGCGGCAACGCGGGCCGGCATCACCGTCGTCAACGCCCCGACCGGCAACACGATCGCGGCCGCGGAGCACACCCTCGCGCTGCTCTACGGCGTCGCTCGCCACATCGTTCCAGCCGAGGCATCACTCCGCCGCGGCGAATGGAAACGCGCCCAGTTCACCGGCCTCGAGCTGCGCGGCCGGACGCTGGGCATCGTCGGGCTCGGCAAGATCGGCCAGGCGATCGCGGCACGGGCACGGGCGATGGAGATGGATGTGCTCGGCGCCGACCCATACGTCACCGCCGAACAGGCGGAGAACCATGGCGTCGTGCTCGTCGAGATGCCCGAGCTGCTCGAACGGTCCGACGTGATCACCGTCCACGTCCCGCTGAGCCGCGCAACGAAGAACCTCATCGGCCGCGAGGCGCTGGCCCGGATGAAGCCAGGGGCGATCCTGCTCAACGTGGCCCGTGGCGGCGTGATCGACGAGGCCGCGGTGGCCGAGGCGCTCCACGAGGGCAAGCTGGCCGGCGCCGGGATCGACGTCTTCGAGGACGAGCCGCCGACCGGCTCGCCGCTGCTCGACGCCCCGAACGCACTTCTCACCCCGCACCTCGGCGCGTCGACCGTCGAGGCCCAGGTGCTCGTGTCCGAGGAGGTCGCGAGCCAGGTCATCGACGTGCTCGATGGGCGGAGCGCCCGCTACGCGGTCAACGCGCCGCTGCTGACGCCGGAGACGGCACGGGCGATCGCGCCCTACCTGCCGCTCGCCGAGGTCCTCGGGCGGTTCTTCGCCCAGTTCTGCCGCTCCGCCGTCCGCACGATCACGCTCGAGATCGCCGGTGACCTCGCGGAGCACGACGCGTCGCCGCTCACCGCGGCCATGCTGCGGGGCCTGCTCGAGACCCAGACGACGGAGCGGGTCAACCTCGTCAACGCCGGAGCGCTGGCGCGTGCCCGTGGGATCACCGTCATCGAGCGGAAGACGCCGGACGCCGGCGCGTTCGCCGCCCAGCTGACGGTCACCGGGGACGCGAAGGGCGAGACGACGACCGTTGCGGGCACCGTGGCCGCCGGCGAGCCCCGGCTTGACCCGGCTCAACGACTACCGGCTCGACATGGCGCCGGCCGAGATCATGCTCATGACGAAGCACATGGACCGCCCTGGCACCGTCGGCCGGATCGGCGTCCTGCTCGGTCAGGCCGACGTCAACATCAGCGCGATGTACCTCGCCCGCACGCGCCCGCGCGAGGACGCGCTGATGGTCCTCTCGCTCGACGACGACGTGCCGCCGGCACTTGCCGACGAGATCCGCGACCACCCCGCGATCGTCGACCTGTGGACGATCCGCCTCGGGGGCGAGCGCTGAGCGCCTCCGGGGAGCCGGCGTCGGGCGACGCGGCCGGCCCTGTCCCGCCGATCCCGGCGGGCCTCGACGCAACCCTCGTCCTGCTCCGCCACGGCGAGTCGGAGTTCATCGTGGAGGGCCGTTTCCAGGGCCAGGCCGAGACGCCGCTGTCCGCGGCGGGACGCCGCCAGGCCGAGCTTGCCGGAGCACGCCTCGCCACGCCGCACCAGTCGCCGAGCCTTCCGGTCCCGACCGGCGCGCCGCTCGAGATCGTCCACTCGCCACTGCAGCGCGCGGCGCAGACCGCCGAGGCGGTCGCGTCCGCGATGGCGCAGCCGCCCGCCTTCGGGCTTGCGGTCCCGCTGCGTCCGGATCGCGGCTTTATCGAGATCGGCCAGGGGGCCTGGGAGGGCCTCCACCACACCGAGATCCAGGAGCGCTATCGCGACCAGCTGGCGACGTGGCGGCGCGAGCCCCTCGCCGCGTGGGCACCCGGCGGCGAGTCACTCCCCGAGGTCGAGGCACGCGTCCGGCCGGCCCTGGCGGCGCTCCTCGACCCGCTTGCCCGCGCCGGTGTGCCGGGCACGCTCGACCGGCCACAGGTCGCCGGCTACCGCGAGCCGACGCCGCAGCACCCGTGGTCGGTGCTCGTCGCCCATGACGGCGTGTTCAAGGTGGCGCTGCTGACGCTGTTCGGCCTGCCGCTCGACCGCTTCTGGATGTGGATGTCCGACCTGTGCGGCATCAGCGTGATCGAGTTCCGCGGGGGCCGGGCGGTCCTGCGCGCCCACAACCTCACCGAGCATCTCGCGCCGATCCTGGACGAGCGCTCACAGCAGGTGAGCGAGCAACGCGAGCGGACGGGGGCCCTGTAAGGCCCTAGCGGCGGCGCCTCGGTCCGCGGCGGAACATCAACCGAAGCAGCCCGACCCGCAGCCGGCGGTGCGCCTCGCGCAGGGCGGCCATGCGATCCTCGCCGAGCATCTGGCGCCCGTAGGCGAACTCGACCTTGGCCTGCGCCACGGTCTGGATCTCGGGCCGCGACTGCGGCAGCACCTCGCCGAGGGCGCACGGCGTACTCGTAGACGGTCTGCGTGGGTCGTGGCGCGAACCCGAGGCGGCCGGCAAGCCGCGTCAGCGTGGCGTACGCCCGGTCCGGTGTCACCTCGCCGCGCGGGCCGCGCCGGTAGGCGACGAACGCGAGCGCAGCCGATGATGACGAACAACAGGATCGCGACCACGATGAGCGCGGCGCTCGGGCCCGGGCCGGTGCCGAGCCCATTCCCGCTCCGTTGGTCGCCCGCCACGTCGTCCCCTTCGAGCTCGCCCCGGCCGAGGCCGGGCGGCAGGATGGGCTCGATGCTCGACGGCGGCCTGCTCGCGACCGGTTCGCCGGTCGGCAGCGGCTCCGCGGCGGCGAGGCCACCGCCCGTCGGGTCGAACTCCACCCAGCCGTACCCGGGGAAGTAGACCTCGACCCAGGCGTGCGCCGCGCTCACCGACACGCGCTCGAAGAGTCGCGCATCGCGGTCGCCCGGCAGGAACCCGGCAGCCAGGCGCGTCGGGATGCCGTGCTGGCGGAGCAGGATTGCCATCGTCGTCGCGTAGTACTGGCAGTAGCCGCGGCGGAACTGGGCGAAGCATTCGACGGTCGACAGGCCCTCGCAGGCGAGGTCGCGGACGTCGGCGTCGTACTTGAAGTTGGCCGACGACTGCATGTAGTCGACCATCGTGCTCGCGACGTCGTACGGGTTGTCCGGGTCGTCGACCTCCGCCAGGATGTCGTCGAGGAGCTGCTCCGCGTCACCTCCGGGCGGGATGGCGCCCTCGGGCACCCCGAGATACTGTTCGCGGATCTCGGGCGGGTAGGCGGTCCCGGCTGCTCGTAGACGGTTGATCGTGAGCGCCCCGTCCTGGTCGTCGCCGCGCTGCCGGACCAGCGCGGTGACCGTATACGGATCGCCGCCCGCGCGGTCGACCGTGGCGAGGAACTTGGCCTCGCCGACGTACGAGACGCTGACGGGCGTGTCGACCGCGGCCGGTGATTGCGGCGACACGATCGCCGAGGCGCGGTAGTCGGTCGGGAAGACCCGGAACGTCACCGCTCGGCGACCCTCATCGGTGACCCTGTCACCGCTCGCGCTGAGCACATCCTCGCCAATTGGGACGTCGTAGCCGGCCGCAACGGTCCGCTTCCACGCGATCTGCTCGAACGTGTCATAGACGGCGGCCCGCCAGTAGAGGTTTTCGTCCTCCGGCTTCTCGAACTGGACCGAGAAGGCCTCCGATTCACGGGTGACCCATTGGCCGGTGATCGGGGCGGTGCTCGCGAAATCGACACCCAGCGGGCGGTTCGCGCCGCCCGTCGGCAGGAAGCGTTGGAAGTCGCGGCCCAGCACGACGAGCTGGTCTCCCACCCCGCGAACCGCCCCGGCGAGCGGCGACGACGACGCGGTGTTGGTGAGGAAGAGCGACCCGATGACGGCGATGGCGATGAACACCGAGCCGCCGCGCAGGTACAGCTGCGACACCGCCGACGGGTCGCCGATCCGACGTCGCAGCCACTCGGACTCCTCGTCGAAGGCGTGGAACCGGATGAGCAGGAAGAGCGCGGCCAGGCTGAACAGCACGAGCAGCATCAGCTGGTTCTGGTACGTGAAGCCCATGTTCGCCACGAGCACGATCCCGACGAGCACGATCGCGTTCAGCGGCCGCCGATGGCCGAACGTCGTGTAGCCCGCGTACATCGCGGTCGCCCACGTGAACAGCCCGAGCGTCAGCAGGAAGTGGCCGTATTCCTGGGTGACCGCCTGGTTGCGGAGCGCGAGGTCCCGCCACGCCTCGACGACCGACTTCGCGGTCGCCTCGTACTGGGCGAGCCAGCTCGCTTCCGGCTGCAGGACGTCGCCGACGTACAGCGGCACGATGAGCGCAGCCAGGAGCGATCCGAGGAGGTAGGTCGGCCAGCGACCCCAGCCCACCTTCGCGCCGATGAACCCGATCGCGATCCCCCACCCGACCGTCAGGGCCAGGAAGTCCGTGAAGTGGTCGCGGCCAAGGACCCAGGCGGCGCCGTCGATCGACCACGCGAGCGTGAGGGTGAGGACGAGGATCCCGACGAGGCTGATCCAGCCCTCGACCGGAGCCTTCGGCAGGCGGCGCACGCGTTCGCGCAACTCGGTCATCCGGACAGCATCTCCCCCAGCGGCCGGCCGGGTGTGACCAGGTAGGTCTTCAGCTCGTACTCGGCGAGCGCGTGGCGGAGGGCGCGCATGCGCTTCGCCGCGGTGTCCTCCAGCTCCGGGTCAGGCGTCCAGGACTCGCCGCTCACCGCCGCACGGGTCTGCTGGGCGATGCGGTCGAAGGCGGGAGCGTCAAGGAGCACGACGACGGCCGCGACGCCGCGACCACGAAGCGTCGAGAGGACGCGGACCCATGCCGGATCGACCGACGCGGTGACGATCACCGCGGTCATGCCCCGGCGCAACCGGCCAACGCTCTGGACGAGCGCCTCGACGAGCGATGCCTCGCCGTCCGGTTCGAGCGCAGCGAGGAGCTGCATGATCTTGAGGTGCTGGCGGCCGCCGCGGTCAGGCGGCAGGTACGCCGGCCGCCGCGCGTTCACCGTCATACCCACCGCGCGGTTCTCGATCAATGCCTTGTCCGCGATCGCTGCCGCGGCGCGGATCGCGACCTCGGTCGTCGACTCGTCGCCGCGTCCGGTCTGGATCGCGCGCTGGAGGTCGAGCACGATCCAGGCATCGGCGGTCTGCTCGAGGTCGAACTCCTTGACCTGGATCTCGCCATGGCGGGCGGTCAACTTCCAGTGGATCCGGTTCATGCTGTCGCCCGGCGCATAGGGCCGGACGGATGTCGCCAGCGGAGTCGTCTGGTGGGTCCGCTCGGGCGCGGCGTGGCTCCCTTCGATGTTGGCGGCGGGGAGCTTCCAGGCCGGCACCGGTTCGAGCCGCGGGTACACGACCACGGACACGCCCTGGCCGACCGCGGCCGACGCCTCGAAGAACCCGAAGGGGTCGCCCGTGCGGATCGCCAGCGGATCGATCCGGAAGTGGCCGCGCCGGGTGAGCGGGGCCCGGATCAGCCACGAGCGCTCCTGGCGGCCACCGAGCGACAGCGCCCGACCGGGCAGGCCGCCGGGCAGCGTCGTCGGGTTGTGGACCTCGAGCCACAGCTTCGGCAGCCGGCTCGTGTTGCGCAGCGTGTACGTGACCCGGAGCGGGTCGCCGACATGGCCGTGGAGCTGGCTGACCGCGTAGCCCGCTTCGAGATCCGTCAGCCCGAGGCGCACCACGACGTACGACCCGCCGATCACGAGGATGGCGAGGTACAGCAGGTAGAAGAGGAACGGCAGGCCGGTCGAAAAGGCGGCGACGACGAGAACGGCGCCGATGGCGAGGAGCTGGAGGCGTCGGACCACGACGACCGATCCGCGCTAGGGCGCCGGAGACTGCTGGCCGACGCCTGCGCCCGACCCTGCTCCGCTCGTCGAGCGGATCTCGCGCGGACCGCCCACGCCGGTGGGCCGCACGCCGTCGACCGCGGTCGCCTCGAGCAGCTCGCGGATGACCTGCGCGGCCTGGACGTCGTGGATCGACGAGCTCGTCTTGATGATGAGCCGGTGGGCCAGCGCGGGCTCGGCAAGCGCCTTGATGTCGTCGGGGATCACGTAGTCGCGGCCGAGCAGCCCGGCGAGCGCCTGGCCGGCGCGATACAGCGCGATCGAGCCGCGCGGCGAGGCGCCGAGGTAGACGTCCGGATGGGTCCGCGTCCCGTTCACGAGGCGGACGATGTAGTCGGCGACCGTCGGGTCGACGTAGACCTCGCGGACGCTGGCCTGCAGCTCGCGCAGTTCGTCGGTCGCGAGCACTTCCTCGAGCTCCTCGAGCGGGTGCGTCCGCTTCTGCTCATCGAGGATCACGATCTCCTCGATCTGCTGCGGGTAGCCGAGCCGGAGGCGGATCATGAACCGGTCGAGCTGCGCCTCGGGGAGCGCGAACGTGCCCTCGTACTCGATGGGATTCTGGGTCGCGATGACGAGGAACGGGTCGGGCATCGGGTGGGTGGTCCCGTCGATCGTCGCCTGCCGCTCCTCCATCGCCTCGAGCAGCGCGGACTGCGTCTTTGGAGTGGCCCGGTTGATCTCGTCGGCGAGGACGACCTGGCTCATGATCGGGCCCGGCCGGAACTCGAATTCGCGCGTCTTCTGGTTGTAGATCGACAGGCCGGTGACGTCCGAAGGCAGGAGGTCCGGCGTGAACTGGATCCGCCGGAAGGTGCAGCCGAGGCTGCGCGCGATCGCCTTGGCGAGGACGGTCTTGCCGGTCCCCGGCACGTCCTCGATGAGCAGGTGCCCTCGACACAGCAGCGCGACCAGCGCCAGGCGCACCTCGTGGTGCTTCCCGACGATCACGCGCTCGACATTGGCGAGGACCTTGTCGCCGGTCTCCTGGATCTTCGTCATGAGCTTGCGGCTCCCCTCACGCGGGATGCGCGTCGCTTGGGGCGGCGCGGCGGGATTCGACGGGTCACGGGCGACGGCGATGTGCGGAGCCGTCTGGGGTGATGCCAGATAGTACGTCGAGACGCAAGAAAAGGTTCCGCGGCCCTCCCTCAGGGTGCGGTCGGCGCTCCACCCCTCTACCCCAAGCTCAGAGTGGAGCGCGCCGCACGCGGTCTGTTCTCCATGACGGCGACGCCGGGCCGCTCCCCGCTGGGCCGCGCCGCTTACCTATATAGACGCCGGAAACACCCGAATCGTTCACGCAAAGTTTCAGCGAACGTCCGGGCGTGCGGAAGGGACCTTCGAGGCGCGCGTCAGCGGATGCCGTGGCAGCAGGCAGCGGCGCCGGACGAGCATCGGCCGGGTTCGGGCGAGCGAGCCCGCTCGACGTGCGGCGAGGGAGGGAGCCAGGCGTCGTGCGCGGCCCCCAGCCGCCCCGATCACCCGGCTCCCGGTGATCCCTGCATGGCTCGAAACTCGGGCCGCCGCGTTAGCGGGCCGTTCGTGACAGGTCAACCGCGGTCCGCGCTCCGTAAACACCGGCTCGACGATCCGTGTCAGCCTCGCAACAGGGTGATCGCCCCGACCCACAGGGTCATGAAGCAGCCGATCGCGCCCATCGTGGCGAGGAACACCTCGCCGCTCACCCAGGCGGCGGCTCCGACCAGCCCGAAGAGGGTGGCCATCACCAGCGCGATCGCCGCCATCCCGACTCGTTCGAGCAGTGGCCGCTTCGGGCGCGCCGGCTCGCCGGGCGGGCGGCCGTCGCTCACTCGCCGATTTCCTCCAGGTACGCCTGCATCAGCTCGCCCGCGATCGGGCTGGCGACAGCGCCTCCGCGGCCGGCGCGCTCCACCACGACGGCGATCGCGACCCGCGGCTGGTTCACCGGCGCGAACCCGATGAACCACGAATGCGGCTCGCCCGAACCACCCAGCTCCGCCGTCCCGGACTTGCCGGCGGTCGGGATGCCGGGGACCTTGGCCCCGCTCGTGAACGGCTTGCCGAGGTCGCCCTCGACGGCCCGCCGCATCGCGCGCTGGACCGCCTGCGCGTCGTCGGCCGAGAGCACGCGACCGAGCTGCTCGGGGCCGATCTCGCGCGTGCCACGCTTGCCCTCGAGGGCCGTCACGAGGCGCGGCTTCATGAGCATCCCGTCGTTGGCGACCGTCGAAGCGACCAGCGCCATCTGGAGCGGCGTCACGAACGTCTCGCCCTGGCCGTAGGCGGCATTCGCCAGCTCGACATCGTCCACGAACCCGCCCGGATCGTCCCCCCGTCCGTTCGTCACCTGGGAGGCGGCCGTGGGCAGGTCGAACGGAAGCGGCGCCCCGAACCCGAGCCGCTCCGCGAACTCGGCGAGGTTGTCCCCGCCGGTCGCGAGGCCCACCAGCGCGAAGTAGATGTTCGAGGAGATCTCGGTCGCCTGGCCGAGCGTGAGCGCCTGGCCCTGGCGGAGCGAATGGCTGTTGCGGATCCGGAACCCGTTGACGAGCAGGCCGTCGTCGCCCGCCTCGGCCTGCTCGGGGAACGTGGTCTCCGGCGTGATCGCGCCGGAGCCCAGGCCGGCGATCGCGGTGACGATCTTGAACACGGAACCCGGCACGTAGCGGCCAAGCGTCGCGCGCGGCAGCAAGGGATTGTCGGGATCGTCCTGGAGCGCCTCGAACGTCTCCACGGCGGTGCTCGGGTCGGCGATCGCCGAGGCGTCGTACGTCGGTGTCGAGGCGAGCGCGAGGATCTCGCCGGTCGTCGGGTCGAGCATGACGACCGCGCCCTTCCGGTCGCCCAATGCGCGGACGGCCGCCCGTTGCAGGTCGTAGGACAGCGACAGGTGGAGATCCTGCGGGTCGTACGGGTCACCGCCGAACTTCCGCAGTGCATCGGCCAGCGGATCCACCGCGAGGCCGGCAAGCTCGGCGCTGTAGGCACGTTCCAGCCCGGCCGACCCGAACCGCCGGGACGAGTAGCCGACGACCTGGCTGATCGCCCGGTTGGCGTACGCCCGATACAGCTCACCGTTCTCGTCCCGCTCGTTCCGGGCGAGCACGGCCCCGCGCCGGTCGAGGATCCGGCCGCGCTCCACCGTGCGCGACGCGGCGATGACCGCCGCGTCGTAGGGCGACCGGACGAGGTCCGGCGCGACGACGACGCCCCAGTAGCCGGCCGCGGCTGCCAGCGAACCGAACGCAAGCGCGATGGCGATCGCGATATGCAGGATGGTGACGCCCATCGGGCGGCGCGAGCGGACCGATCCGAGCATCAGTCGGCCCCCCGCTGCAGCATCCGGCGCCAGCGTCGCTCGCGCGGCGGGGGCGGCGGCTCGACGCCGCGGTCGGACAGCGCGAGCAGCAGGCCGATGACGAGGCCGTTTGCGAGCAGCGATGAGCCGCCGTAGCTGATGAACGGCAACGTCACTCCGGTGAGCGGCAGGACCTTGAGGTTCCCGGCCGCGATGATGAATGCCTGGATCCCGACGACCAGCGCGAGGCCCGTGGCGAGCAGCGACCGGAAGTCGTCCGCGGCCGCCGCGCCGATCCGCAAACCACGCTCGATGATCACCAGGTAGATCCCGAGGACGCCAAGCACGCCGATCAGCCCCAGCTCCTCGCCGAGCGCCGCAAGCGGGAAGTCGGTGTGGACCTCCGGGATCGTGACACGCCCCCCGATCAGCGGCAGCCCGTTGCCGAGGCCCATCCCGAGCAGCCCGCCCCTGGCGAACGCGTGCAGCGACTGGACGACCTGGTAGCCGGCACCGAGCGGATCCGCGAAGGGATCAAGCCAGATGGCGATCCGCGTCCCGATGTGCTCGAACAGCGTGGCGAGCACCGCGCTGCCGACGAAGAACGCCACGAGGCCGCCGATGACGAGGCTGATCCGGGCCGTCGCGGCGTAGAGCATGAGCAGGAACACGCCGAAGAACAGCAATGCGGCGCCCAGGTCGCGCTGGACCACGACGATGCCAAGGGCGATGGCCCACATCGCGGCCATCGGCACCAGATACGGGATGGGCGGGAGGCGGATCGGCCCGATCCGCGTGTCCTGCTCGACGAGCAGCGCGCGGTTCTCCGACAGGTACCCGGCGAGGAACACGACGAGGATCACCTTCAGCAGCTCCGAAGGCTGCCCGCTGAACGGGCCGATGACGAGGGTGAGCCGTTGCCCGCCGACGTCCGAGCCGACCACGAACGTCAGCAGGAGGAGCGCGATCCCTGCGGCAGCCCAGGTGTACTTGTACTGGCGGAGCCAGCTGTCCGAGCGGACGACGATCGCGAGTGTCGTGGCGACGGCCAGCGACAGGAGCAGCCAGACGAGCTGGACCTGGCCAAGCCCCTGGGCGCCGAAGAACCCGGGGCCGACGAGGTCCTGCGGCAGCCGCTCCATCAGCAGCAGGCTGATCCCACCGAGCATCCCGACGGCGGGCAACAGCACCTGGTCCGTGCGCCGTCCCGTGACGACGAACGCCAGGTGCGCCGCGAACAGCGCGCCGAGGTAGATCGCGAGGGCCACCGGGTCCAGCGGCATCCAGAGCGAGAGATCGAACGGATCAGCGCCATCTCCCGGGCGTCCCCGGACGGTCGCACCCAGGGAGGCGCTGCCGACGACGAGGACGACCGCGGCGAGCACGAGCAGCCGGAGCTCGAGCCCGCGCGGACGGGGCCGGATCGAACCGAGGACGCGCGGCAGGCCTGCAACCGGACGCGACGAGGCCGATGCGCTCATCGCCGCGCCCGCTCCAGCCGCATGCGGACCTGGCCGATCTGCAGCTCGTCTCCGAATCCCAGGGGGGCGACCCCTTCGACCTTGTTCCCGTTGACGTACGTGCCGTTCGTGCTGCCCAGGTCCTCGGCGTACCAGGCGCGGCCACGGAACGTGAGCACGGCATGGTCCGTGGACGCAAACGGGTCGTCGATGACGATCGAGTTGTTCACGTCCCGCCCGAGCGAGGTGATCGCATCGAGCGAGAACGCCACGCCGACCGGCGGATCGCCCGATGGCGAGGCCAGGACGTGCAACCGTCCCAGCTCGGCGGTCGCGCTCTGCGTCGCCGCGCGGAGGTCGCGCACCAGCGCCCTGACGATCTGGAACAGGAACAGGTACAGCAGGGCAAGGAACAGCAGTCGGACCACCCACAGTCCGATCAGGAAGCCATCCATCAGTGGGCGCCCGGGCCCTCGAAGGTCTCGACCGCCTCCACGACGAGCAGCGTGTCGCCGACCTCGATCCGGTCGCCCACACCGAGCACGACCTCCTCGACCGGCGTCCCGTTGACACGCGATCCGTTCGTGCTTTCGAGATCCGTGTAGACGAGCGTGCCCCGCCGCACGCTGATCCGTCCGTGGTGGCGGGACACCCGTCCGTCGACGAGCGTCAACCCGTTGTCGGTGGCACGACCGAGCGTCATGGTCTGCCCGCTGAGCGCGATGACGCGTTCGCTCGTGCCCGGCTGGATCAGGCGCAACCGGGCCCGCGGCGCCACCGGGCGTGGGACCGTGAACACCATCGTGTGATTGGCGAGGTCCTCCGGGCTGCCCGCCAACCCCGCAGGCGGCGCGTGCGGTTCGGCCGCGCGGTCCACGATCGGATTCGCGAACCGTGCCCGCACGACGATGTCGGTGCGATCGATCGCGGGATCGGAGACGAGCTCGACGCGTGGCCGGTCGACCAGCGTGTAGTGGTGGGCACGGGCGAATACCAGGGCGCCGTCGGCCAGCTCCGCGGCGAGGGTCGAACCGAACTCGCCGAACGCGGCCACGTCATCGGGGTTCAGGTGGACGGTGTAGCGATTCGGAACGAGGGTACGGTCGCTCGCGGCGAGGCGCTCCGACTCCATCGCGCGCTCGATCCGTCGCTGGAGCTGGACCGGCTGGAGCCGGGTCCGGAAGAACCGCGCCGTGGGGCGCTCGAAGAGGCGTTCGAAGAACCGCTCGAGGGCGGCCAAAGGGGGCATGATCGGGGGCGACTCTAGCAGAGGGCACGTGTGAGCCCCTGTTGGACGATCGAGACGCCCGGCCGTGTGGCGCCGAGCGGGACCATCCCCGTCACGGCCCAGTACCGTGGTCCGGGGGGAGCGTTCCATCGGGCGCTATACTCTCGCCCTTGGTTCGGACCCTGCATTCGGTCCGCGCGCTTCCTCGTACCCGTCGGAGTCCGATGCCGGAGATCCTCACAGAGTCCTTCTGCGAACGGTGTGGCACGCGCTACACGTTCGAATTGAGCGCGTCGCGCGCGAAGCCGCTGCGCGGGCTCAAGACGCTCGGCAAAGGCCTGCGCAACTTCGTCCTGTCGGACGACTCGTCGATGGACGAGGCGATGGCGGCTGCGCGGAGTGAGGCCGAACGGGACGTCACGTCGCGCCAGCTCGACGCATTCCACAGCACGTTCAACTTCTGCATGTCGTGCCGCCAGTACACGTGCGCGAACTGCTGGCACGAGACCGAGGGCCAGTGCCTGAGCTGCTCGCCGCTCGTTGGCCACGAAGCCATCCCCGCGCCGTTCCCGGCGGTCGACATGACCGCCCAGGCCATCGGCGCCCCCGCGAACGGCACTCCCGAGGCGCCGGCCTTCGAGGCACCGACCGCCTGGCCGGTGCTCGACCTCGAGGCGGAGGCGGAGGAGCCCGCGAGCGACGGCTTCGACGAGATCGACCTCGGCGCGCGCCTTGCGGCGCTCGACATCGTGTCGGACGGGCCCGTCGAGGCGGAGGCGCCCGTCGCCGAGCCGGAGCCGATCGCGGCCGAAGCGCAGCCCGAACCCGAACCGGTTGCGGCCGCCGAGCCCGAGCCGGAGCCCCTCACGCTCGAACCCGAACCCGAACCCGAAGGTCGCGGCCGCCGAGCCCGAGCCGGAGCCGGAGCCCGTTGCGGCCGCACAGCCGCCGCAGGACGTTGTCGAGCAGCCGGTCTGGCTGCCGGTCGCCCCGGATCCCGACGCGATTCCTGACGCGCCGCCGGTTCAGACCCCCGCGGACAACGGCCTCCCCGCGGCCGCGAGCGCCGCTCCCCAGCGGCCGAGCCAGCCTGAATGGCCCGCGCAGCCCCAGTGGCCGTCGGCCCGCAGCGCGACACCACGCCCAAACACGATCCTCGGCCGCCCGGTCGTCCCGAGCGGTGGCATCGAGGCGCTGTGGGCGGCATCGAGCCGCGACGTCGTCGCACCGATGGCCACCGCGCCGACGCCGCTCGGTCAGCAGATGCCCGCGGCAGCGCAGCCGTGCATCAACTGCGGGCTCTCGCTGTCATCGACGGCCCGCTTCTGCCGTCGCTGCGGAACCGCCCAGACGCAGCCCTGACCGGGGCGCCTGTCAGCTGCCGGGCGCATCACCCGCGGCGGCGCGCAGCTCGGCGACCCTGACCCAGGAGGCGCCGTACAGCAACGCCTGGAACGAGAACGACAGCCAGGCAAGGGCCACGAACGCGGACGCGAGTGAGCCCGCGATCGCGGCGGCGCCCACGAGGAACGGCACCAGCGCCGTGAAGAGCTGCGTCAGCAGCGTGATCGCGATCCCGACGAGGATGGCCGGGGGCAGGATCGACCGCCAGCTGGGCGCCTTCGGTGGCAGGACGCGATACGCGATGGTGACGGCGCCAACGCCGAGCACGAGGACCGTCAACGGCGACGTCACGAGCGTCCGGACAGGGCGCAGCGCATCGAGGCGGTCGGGCAGCAGGGTGTCGAGGAACGACGACAGTCCGGCGAGGATGATCACCGCCAGGACGGCGCCGACCAGCAGCAGGACCCACACGAAACCGCGCAGGGTGCGGCGCGCGAAGTCACGCTCGGGCGCGTCGGAGAAGATCCGCGAAAACGCCAGGTCGAGCGTGGCGTAGAACTGGCTGACGCCCCACAGCAGGCCGAGCAGGCCGACGATCGACGCGATCCCGGCACCCTGCGACACGGCGGAGAGTGCCTCCTCGAACAGGTCCGCCAGCGGCGGGAACGCATCGGCCAATGCGCCGGCGAGCTGGGCCTGGAACGCCGGGTCCTGTGCCACGAGGCCCCCGATCCCGAGGAGGAGCAGCGTCGTCGGCAGGGCCGAGAACAAGGCGGCAAAGGCCAGCCCGTTGGCGAGGATCCCGCCCGGCGCCTTGCCGTAGGTTTCGAGGACAGCCATGACGAAACGGACCTGCGGGAGCGCCAGGACGCGTGCGGCGATCGACCGGACGTCCACCGATCGGCCGCGGGTCAGCCCCGCAGGTCCTCGAACAGACCCGGTTGGACGTCGTCGACGCGAACCCTGCGCGGCCCCGCGACCAGCGCACGCACCTCGCCGCGCCGCACGAACCGCCGGCCGCCGAGCTTGATGCTCTGCAGCCGCCCGGCTCGGGCCCAGCTGCCGATGGTCGCCGGCGTGAAGTGGATGTTCGCTGCGGCCAGGATCTCGGCCGCCTCGCCGAGCGTGATCCAGTCCGAGGACGCGGGCATCAGTCGGTCGTCTTCGCCGCGGAGCCCGTGCCGCCTTCGCTGCCCGTCGACGCGGTCGGTGCCGCGTCTGTGGCGGATGGCTTGGCCTTCGAGCCCTCGTCGCTCGTCTCGCGCTTGGCCGACCCGCTGCTCACGCGTCGATCGACCTTCGCCCAGCCCGAGCCCTTGAACACGACCGTCGGCGGAGCGAACGCCCTGCGCACCGGGCCATCGGCGCAGTTCGGACAGGTCTCGGGCCCGTGGCCGTGCACGCCGTGGACGACCTCGAACCGGTGGCCGCACGCGGCGCAGGCGTAGTCGTAGGTCGGCATCGTGGGTCGGGCGTCAGCCGCGCAGGAGGCGCATCCCGCACTTCGGGCAGTAGAACGCCCGCTCGTGCGCGGAAGCGAACCCGCAATGCGCGCAGACGAGCCCGCCACGGCCGGCAGCCGGCACCGGGCGCTCGATGCTCGTGATGCCGAGCGCGTACTGGCTGGCCAGGACGTTGGTGAGCAGGCCCGCGAGCAGCTTCGCGCCGATTCGGTCGGTGTCGCCGCGGACGCCCCGGCCGCCCCACCCGACGACCGCCCGGCAGATCATGTCGCCGGTCGCCTCGTCCCAATGGGATGCCACGCCGCCGACGATGGCGTTGTACTCCGGGTAGCCCGATGTGTCGGTCTCGCCATCGAGCATCGCGCACACGAACGTGTCGAATGCGAGGTCGATCGCGTCGATCGACTCGAGGACGACCAGGGCGTGGCGCGTGATCGGCGACAGGGCGTGGTGGGCGTTCAGCCACTGCATCGCTTCGGATGGCCTGACGATCGTCGGCGTCGCCTCGCTGAATTCGATCGGCAGCGGGTCGACGACGTCGATCTCGCTCTTGGCCAGACCGGCCAGCATCGACGGCAGCTCATTCATCGCGTTGGGGCCGGCCTTCATCCGGACGCCCTCGCTGCTCTTGCCGGCGAAGTACAGCTTCAGCTGGTATTCCTGGGCGACGATCTCCTCCGGCATGACGCTGGTCGCCGGCGGTGCGACAGGCGCGGCGTCATTCTTCTCGTTGCCGCGGCGCTTGAGGAAGTCGAGTGGCACGGGTTCGCGACTCCGTCGGACGGGGTGTTGCTCGGCGGGCCAAATGGTAGCAGGCGGCCGGGGGCTGATCGCACCTGACGGTTGGGTCCCCGCACGGGTGACCTTGGATCGATATGCCCGCGAAATCTCTCGTCGCCGCAGGGCTAGCGCGCTGTAATGCGCCAGCGCGAAAACTGCCTTGGACGGCCCCGAAGTCCTGTGAAGTAAAGCGCGTTACTGACGCGCGTTCGTCTCACCGGCAGCGCGGGGACGCAGGCTGCAAAGGCCAGAAAGCGCCGGGGATGGAGGCCGCTGTGGCGATGGCTCGATCGCGTCCGACGAGCGCCGATGTCGCTGCCCGAGCCGGGGTTTCGCGGACCACGGTTTCCTTCGTGCTGAACTACCGCACCGATGTGCAGATCCCGGACGGGACCCGCCAGCGCGTCTTCCGCGCCGCCTCGGAGCTGGGCTACCACCCGCACACCCCGGCCCGCCAGCTCGCCGCCGGCCGCAGCAACGTGCTCGGGCTGGTCCTGCGCCAGTCGGCGGAGCAGGTCGCCGGGGACGCGACCCTCGCCGAGACGCTCCGCGGCCTGGCCTCGGCAGCGCGAGCCGCCGGCTCGCGGGTCATGGTCGAACCACTCGCTCCGGAGGGTACCTACGATCGCCTGTTGCGCTCGCACCAGGCGGACGGCCTGATCGTGTCGGGGCCACGGACCGACGACCCGTCTCTCGCGCACCTGGCCGGCGACGGCTTCCCGGTCGTGCTCCAGGGCTGCATGCCCGGCCTCGACATCCCGAGCATCGACATCGACAACGTGGCCGCGGCGGCCGCAGCCGTCGGCCATCTCCTGTCACTCGGCCACCGCCGGATCGCCTTGATCACCAATGCGCCGCTGTCCTACACCGCCGCCGACGAACGCCTGGGCGGCTACCGGCAGGCGATCGAGGCAGCCGGCGTCGACTTTGACGAGACACTGGTCGAGGAGGGTGCCTTCGACGCGGCGAGCGGCGAACGCGCCGCGAACGCCCTGCTCGGGCGGACCACCTTCACTGCCCTGTTCGTTGCCAGCGACGTGCTCGCTTTGGGCGCGATCAATGCCCTGCGCGAAGCCAGCAAGCGGGTGCCGGACGACGTGTCGGTCGTCGGCTTCGACGACATCGCGCTGGCGGCCTACTTCGATCCCCCACTCACCACCGTCCGCCTGCCCGCCTTCGAGCTCGGACAGGCCGCCGGACGTGCCTTGCTCGACCGAATAGCCGATCGAGCGGTCGCGCAGCGGACGTTGCTCCCCACGGAGTTCGTCGTTCGCGGTTCGACCGGACCACCAGCGTCGCACGGGACTTGGCGATCGATCAGCTGAGCCCGGCCTTTCGGAGGACTGGACGGTCGCTCGGGCGGCTGTCCGGAAAGGAGAACCACATGGCGAGCCAGAGGAGCCGGATGCGCCGGCTCAGCGCGCTGCTCGGCATGGCAGCGCTTGTCGCTGCATGCAGCAGCGGGGGCCAGTCGGCCGCTCCGGGCGGCGAAAGCCCGGCTGCTTCGGTGGCACCACCGGCCGGCGAGAGCCCGGCGGGGTCCGCTCCGGCGGGGTCCGCGCCAGCGGGCAGTCCCGCCGCGGGAGGCACCTTCGCATGCGAGAACGTCGGTGGCGAGGTCAGCGTCGTCGGCTCATGGACCGGCGCCGAGGAGGACTCGTTCAGGGCGATGATCGCGCCATGGGAGGAGTGCAGCGGGGCGACGGTCAACTACACGGGGTCTCGTGACCTCGCCGCGCAGCTGACCACGGGCATCGCCTCCGGCACCCTGCCGGACGTCGCCGGACTTCCCGGCCCCGGCCTGATGAAGGAGTGGTACGACCAGGGCGCGCTCAAGCCGCTCACTTTCGTGAACTTCGACGAATACGCGGCGAACACCCCGCCCGGCTTCGCGGATGCCGGCAAGGGCGCCGACGGCAACCTCCTCGGCATCTTCACCAAGGCGGCCGTCAAGGGCCTGATCTACTACAACACCGGCGTCTTCACCGGCGACGCCCCGACGACCTGGGACAACCTCAAGTCGGCTGCGGCGTCCGCGATCACCGGCGAAACCCAACCATGGTGCATCGGCGTCGAGTCCGGCGCCGCATCCGGCTGGCCGGGCACCGACTGGATCGAGGACATCCTCCTTCGCCAGGCAGGCCCCGACGTCTACGACGCCTGGGTCAACGGCACGCAGGCGTGGTCCTCGCCGGAAGTCAAGGCCGCCTTCGAGACGTTCGGCGAGGCCGTCGCCGGCGCGCACGGTGGCTCGAACTACATCGTGACGACGAACTTCGGCCGCGCCGCGAACCCGATGTTCGAGGATCCGCCCGGCTGCCTGTTCCACCACCAGGCGTCGTTCATCACCGACTTCTTCAAGAACGAGGCCGGGGCGGCGGACGGCGACTTCGACTTCTTCGTCATGCCCGACATCGACCCCGCCTATACCGGCGCGATCACGACCGCCGGCGACCTGTTCGGGATGTTCAACGACACGCCGCAGGCGCAGTCGCTCATCCAGTACCTGTTGACGGCCGAAGCCCAGCAGATCTGGGTCGAACGGGGCGGCTTCATCTCGATGAACAAGAACGTCCCGATCGAGGCCTATCCGGACGACACCTCGCGCCGTTCGGCCGAGCTGCTCCAGGCGGCGAGTACCGCCAAGTTCGACGGCTCGGACCTGATGCCGAACGCCATGAACCAGGCCTTCTTCGAGGCGATCGTGGAGTTCGTCCAGAGCCCCGGTAACCTCGACACCATCCTCGCAGAGCTCGACACCGTCCAGGCCGACGCCTACGGCGGCTGACGAACGTGCACTCCACGGCGCCGGCGGCCTGACGCCGCCGGCGCCGGACTAGACGAGGTCTCCCATGTTCGATGCGCTGTTGGGAAACCCGATCATCTCCGCGATCCTCGTGGTGATCGCAGTCCCGATCGTGCTCGTCGGTTACATCTATCTCGTCGAGTTCGTGGCCGGCTTGTTCCGGCGGACCACTGCCGGTCGCGTCCGCCCGTGGCTGTGGCTGGCGCCCGCGCTCGTGTTCCTCGGCGTGTTCCTGGTCTATCCGACGATCTCGACGATCCTCCGGAGCTTCCAGAACCGGCGCGGGGACGCGTTCGTGGGACTCGACAACTACCAGTGGTTCTTCACCCAGCCGGACACGCTCATCGCGCTGCGGAACAACGTCCTGTGGGTCATCTTCCTGCCGCTGCTCGTGGTCGGCCTCGGGCTGCTCGTGGCGGTCCTCGTCGACCGCGTCCGGTTCGAAGGTGCAGCCAAGACGGTGATCTTCCTGCCCCTGGCGATCAGCTTCGTCGCCGCCGGCGTGATCTGGCGGTTCATGTACGACCTGAACCCGGACATCGGCACCCTCAACGCCGCGGTGACCGCGGTCGGAGGTGAGCCGCGCGCCTGGCTCGTCGAGCAGCCACAGAACAATCTCTTCCTGATCATCGTCGGCGTCTGGCTGCTGACCGGCTTCGCGATGGTCATCCTGTCGGCCGGCCTCAAGGGCATCAGCACGGAATTGCTGGAGGCGGCGCGCGTCGACGGGGCGAATGAGGTGCAGGTCTTCCGGAAGATCATCTTCCCGCTGCTCCTGCCGACCATCGCCGTCATCGCGACGACGATCATCATCTACGCGCTGAAGACATTCGACGTCGTGTACACCATGACGAACGGCAACTTCAACACCGACGTCATCGCCAACACGATGTACCAGGAGCTGTTCAACAACGGGCAGCCGGGCAGATCGGCGGCGATCGCCGTCATCCTGTTCCTGGCGATCGTGCCGGTGATGATCGTCAATATCCGGCGCTTCCAGCAGCAGGAGGCGGTCCGATGACGCAGGTCCAGGCGCCCGTCGCCATCGGCGCGCAGGTCCAGGCGCGACGGCGTGCCCGCCCGCAGCTCGGCGGGATCGTGGTCAATGCGACGCTCGTCGTCCTGATGATCATCTGGGCGATCCCCGCGATCGCCCTCCTCATCACATCGTTCCGACCGGCCGCCGCGACGAACTCAACCGGCTGGTGGACGGCGTTCACGCCGCCGTGGGAGTTCACGCTCGCACAACTACGAGTACGTGCTCGGCCGGTCGGGCATCGACCAGGCGTTCATCAACAGCTTCGTCATCACGATCCCGGCCACGGTGATCGTCGTGATGGTCGCCGCGTTCGCGGCCTACGCATTCGCGTGGATGGACTTCCCCGGCCGGAACATCCTGTTCGTGGTCGTGGTCGGCCTGCTCGTCGTCCCCCTGCAGGTCACGCTGATCCCCGTGCTGACCCTGTTCCGCGACTTCACCCCGGCCGGGATCAAGATCAACGGGACGATGCTGGCGGTGTGGCTCGCCCACACCGGCTACGGCCTGCCATTCGCGATCTACCTGTTACGGAACTACTTCGGCAGCCTGCCGAAGGAGGTCTTCGAGTCGGCCGCAATCGACGGGGCGGCACCCGGCACCGCGTTCTTCCGGCTGGCCCTGCCGATGAGCGTGCCGGCGCTTGCCTCGCTGGTCATCTTCCAGTTCCTGTGGGTCTGGAACGACCTGCTCGTTGCCCTGGTCTACCTCGGCCCGGTACCCGAGAACCACCCGCTGTCGGTGGTCCTTGCCAACCTCACGACGTCGTTCGGCGGTGGTTGGGAGTTCCTCCCGGCGGCGGCGTTCATCTCGATGTTCATTCCGATCGTCGTGTTCCTCAGCCTGCAGCGGTACTTCGTCCGCGGCATCACCGGCGGCGCGGTCAAGGGCTGACGCCCGACCGTCCCGCGTTCAGGGCTGGGCGGCTCGTCCCGACGGGCCGCCCTTCTGCCGCACGCGCCCCAGCGGCGGCGCCTCGGGTCGCGGCGCGCGACCGTGGACGACCTCGAACCCGCTCGTGTTCGACACCACGTCCACCTGTCCGTCATCGAACGCGAGCGTCAACGCACCCCGGCCGGCTCGGAGGTTGCTGATCGTGACCCGCGGCAGCCAGTCGGGCAGCGCCGGGTCGACGTACAGCCGGTGCTTGTCGGGCCCGGCCGAGGCATGGATCCCGCACAGGATCGCGATGAACCGGAAGACGGATGCGGCGGCCCAGGCCTGGGGAACGTTGGCCTCGAGGTACTGCACCGGGAAGCTGCCGCGCTGACGAGGCAGGCCGGCGAACAGCTCCGGGAGCCGGTTGGCGACGAAGCGCTCCGCGGCGTCGAAGATCCCCTTGGCCACACGCGCGGCCTGATCGGGGTAGCCGTAGCGCCGGAAGCCGCCGGCGATCATCGCGTTGTCGTGCGGCCAGACCGTCCCGGTGTGGTAGCTGAACGGGTTGTAGGCGACGTGGTCCGAGGACAGCGTCCGGATCCCCCACCCCGACCACATGTCGGGGGCCATCAGCCGTTCGACGACGCGCCCGGCGCGATCCGACGGGACGATGCCGCTGGCGAGGCAATGCCCCGCGTTCGAGGCGACCGACTCGATGGGCTGCTTCTGTCCGTCGAGGCCCAGGTAGTAGGTGCCCTCGCTCTCCCACCAGAAGTCGTTGTTGAATCGCTCGTAGAGGCGGCGAGCCTCGGCGTGGAGTCGTTCGGCGTCCTCGGGCCGCCCCAGCGTCTCGTAGATGTCGCCGAGGCGCAGCTTCGCGTCGTAGGCGTAGCCCTGCAGTTCGCAGGTGCCGATCGGCAGCTCCGCAAGGGACCCGTCCGCCCCGACGATCGCGTCGCCGGCGTCCTTCCAGCCCTGGTTGTAGTAGCCGTGGCTCGAGCGGGTCCGGTATTCCTGGAACCCGTCCCCGTCGCGGTCGCCGGAGGTATCGATCCAGGCCATCGCTGCCTCGGCGTTGCGCAGGTAGCGGTGCAGCACCTCGACGTCGCCGAGCCACTGGTACAGGTACGAGATGACGATCACGAACAGGCTCGTCGCATCGTGCGTCCCGTAGTACGGGGTGAACGGCAGGATCCCGAGCTGGGCGACCTCCCCGTGGCGGATCTCGTGCGGGATCTTGCCCGGCTCCATGTCGCGCTCGGGGTCGTCCTCTGTCGCCTGCAGGTTTGACAGGCGGCGCAGTGCGCCGGCGGCGAACTCGGGGAAGCCGGAGATCCCCTGCATGGACACGACCAGGGCGTCGCGACCGAACAGCGTGACGAACCACGGGACGCCGGCGGCAGGGATGAACACGCCGCGCTCGAACTGCGGGTCCTCGAGCCTGAGCGCCTCCATGTCGCGGACGGAACGCCGCCACGTGCGCACCACGGTTTCGTTGGGCGCATCGATGCCCACGCCGGGGAGTGGCGGGGCGATGGCCGCGGGCCTGGTCGTCAGGGCGCTGCAGTCAAGCGTCGGCGGGTGGCGGCCGGACTGCGTCAGCGGGATCCAGCGCAGGCACGTGTGCCAGACGCCCTTGGGCTCGATGGTGGCCACGAAGGTGAGCCGGCCGTTGGCGAACTGCGGCCGCGAGTCGGCCTTGTCGACCTGCACCAGGAGGTCGCGCCGGAACGTCCGGTTGCGATAGGTCGTCCGCAACGAGCGGCGTGCGCTCGACCACTGGGTGTTGATCTCGCCACGCCGCACGAGGCGGCGCGCCTTGACGTCGAACAAGTCTGCGAAGTCCGACGTGATCGAGATCTCGAGCGTTATCCGGATCGGGCGGCGCGAGTAGTTGATGACGTCGTAGTCCTCGTGCACGCCACCGGACACGGTGCGGTCGAGGCGCAGCGAGACGGTCTGGCGCGGGATCACGCCGTCCTCGTCGATCAGCTCCGGATTCGTGAACTCGAAGCGCGACGAGAAGAACTCCACGGCCGACGAGTTGAGGAGCGTCGGCCGGACGCCGTTGATCGAAAAGTCGTAGCCCGAGATGAACCGGGTGTCGCGCGCGAAGAAGCCCTGCTCCTCGGCGGCGTCGATCCGGCCGTCGGGCTGGCAGACCACGACCCGGTCGTCGCGATTGATCGTGACGGTTGGCGGACCAACCGGGACGGCGAGGGTCACGCCGGAATGCTAGACCGCGCGCACGGCCGGCGTCCCGACCGGAGATCAGCCAGCGAGCCGCTCGCGGAGGCGTTCCACCTGCTCCGCGAGCTCACGCTCGCGGGCGCGGGCGCCGTCGACCACGGCCGGAGGTGCCTTGTCCACGAACGAGGCGTTGGCGAGCCGGGCGCGGGCCGCGGCGAGCCAGCCCTCGGCCTCGGCGAGCTCCTTCTCCAGGCGCGTGCGTTCGAGGATCGCCGCGTCGCCGGAGGCAGCCGTCAGCACGGTCACCTGGACATCGCCGCCCGGCAACACGATCTCGAGACTCCCGGACGGGCGCGGCAGGTCCTCGGCTTGTTCGTGCAGCACCAATGGGCGGGCACGGGCCAGCCGCTCGATCGCCGGGGCGAGCGCCGCGAACAGGTCACGGCCGTCCCCGCCCGCGGCGACGTGGGTCTCCAGCCAGCTGGTGGCGTCGATGCGGGCAGTAGCTCGCGCGTTGCGGATCGCGGTGATCGTGTCGAACATCGCGTCGAGGCGCGCCTCGACCCGGAGGTCGCGTTCGCCTGCTGCCGGCCAGCGGGCCACGATGAGCAGCTCCGGATCCGACGCCCGGTGCGGGATCGCGGCCCACAGCGCCTCCGTCACGAACGGCATGACCGGATGCAGCAGCCGCAGGTAGGCGTCGAGCGCGTCGACCAGCGTCCACCACGTCGCCTCGCGTTCCTCGGCAGGCAGCGACTCGTCGGCCAGGCGCACCTTGGCGAGCTCGAGGCCCCAGTCGCAGAACTCGCTCCAGATCGCGTCGTACAGGATCCGCGTGACCTCGCCGAAGGCGTAGCCGGCCATCGCCTCGTCCACGGCCACCGTCGTGGCGGCGACCCGCGAGCGCAGCCAGCGCTCGGTGGGACCGAGCCGGCTTTCGTCGACCTCGGCCCGCGGCGCATCCTCGGGGATCGACGCGGGCCGCGCTCCGGCCACGAACCGCGTCGCGTTCCACAGCTTGTTGGCGAAGTTGCGCGCGTGCTCGAGCTTGGTGCGCCCGAACTTCTGGTCCAGCCCCGGGGTCGTGCCGTGGATCACCGCGAAGCGCAGCGCATCGGCGCCGGTCTCGTCGATGACGGCCAGCGGGTCGACGACGTTGCCTTTCGTCTTCGACATCTTCCGGCCTTCGGGATCGCGGATCAGGCCCGACAGGTAGACCGTGTGGAACGGAACCTCTCCGGTGAAGTGGATGCCGAGCATCATCATCCGGGCGACCCAGAAGAAGATGATGTCGTAGCCCGTCTCCATGACCGACGTCGGGTAGAAGCGCTCGTAGTCCGGCGTGTCGTCCGGCCAGCCGAGGGTCGAGAACGGCCACAGCCCGGAGCTGAACCACGTGTCGAAGATGTCGGGGTCCTGCTGGAGCTCGCTCGCGGGCCGCCCGCATCCCTCGCACGCCTGCGGCCCGTCCGGCTCCGACGACACCGTGACGTGCCCGTCCGGGCAGTACCAGGCCGGGATCCGGTGCCCCCACCAGAGCTGCCGCGACACGTTCCAGTCGCGGATGCTCGTCATCCAGTGCTCCCACGTCTTCTCGAAGCGCGCGGGCAGGATCCGCGTCCTGCCCTCCCTTGTCGCGGCCAGCGCCTTCGCGGCGAGCGGCTCGGTCCGGATGAACCACTGCGTCTTCAGGCGCGGCTCGATCACGTCGTTGCTGCGCTGGCAACGACCGATGACCATCTCGTGGGGCTTTTCGCCCTCCAGGTCGCCGGAGGCCCGCAGCTGCTCGACGATCCGCTCCCGCGCTGCGTACCGATCCAGGCCGCTGAAGGGTGCACCGGCCTCGTTGATCGTCGCGTCGTCGTTGAGGACCGTGATCATCGGCAGCCCATGCCGCTTGGCGGTGGCGTAGTCGTCGTGGTCGTGGGCGGGCGTGATCTTGAGCGCCCCGGTCCCGAACGCGCGCTCCACCATCGCGTCCGCGATCACCGGCACGTCCCGCTCGACGAACGGGATCCGCACGCGGCGCCCGACGCTGTCGCGGTAGCGCTCATCGTCGGGATGCACCGCGACCGCGGTGTCGCCGAGGATCGTTTCCGGCCGCGTCGTCGCGACCGTGATCCACGCGTTCGGATCCGGCTGCCCGGTCGCCTCGTCGATCAGGTGATAGCGGACGAACCACAGCGTGCCCGTCTCCGGGGTCGGGATGACCTCGAGGTCGCTGACGCTGGTCCGACACCCCGGGCACCAGTTGACCAGCGCCTCGGTGCGGTAGGCCAGGCCGTCGCGGTAGAGCCGCTCGAATGCGACGCGGACGGCCTTCGCCGAGCCCTCGTCCATCGTGTAGCGGAGGCGGCCCCAATCGGCCGAAGCCCCGACGCGTCGCTGCTGCCCGAGCATGACCGGCTTCGTCGAGTCCGAGAACGCGCGCATCCGCTCGAGATATCGCTCGCGACCCAGCGACGCGCGGCTCTCGCCCTCCCGGGCGAGGATCCCGTCGAGCACGAACTGCGCCGCGATCGACGCGTGATCGAGACCGGGCAGGAACAGCGTCGGATGCCCGCGCATCCGCGCGTGGCGGATCATCAGATCCTCGACGGACGTTCGCTGGGCGTGGCCGAGGTGGAGCGACCCGGTCACGTTCGGCGGCGGCTGGATGATCGTGAACGGCGGCAGGTTCGGATCGGCGGTCGAGCCGGCGCCGTCCGGCGGGAACACGTCCGCGGCAAGCCAGCGCTCGTAGATCCGGCCCTCGACCTCGCTCGGGACGTAGGCCTTGGGCAAGGCCGTCCGGGGCGGGCTCGTCGTCGTGGTCGGTTCGGTCATGCGGTCGGGCTCCGGCTCCTCGGAACAACAAGCCCCGCTCGTCCAGCGGACGAACGGGGTCGTGGTACCACCAGCTGGTTCGACGTCCGGTGCCGGTTGCCCGGTCCGTGGCGTCCTCCGTGGCGCGCTATCGGGCGCCTCCCGCACGGCTCGCGAGCGACCTTCACGTCCGGCGGTCCTGCGCGGCTCGCACCGTCCCGCGCTCGCTTCTGGCCGTCCGGCGCTACTCCTCTCGGTCGTCGCCGTGAGGCGGCGAGTGTAGCACCGGCCGCAGGGCGGTCCACGCGGCGATCTCGGCCCTGCGGCGGACGCCGAGCTTCGTCGAGATATGGTCGAGGTGGGCGGACACGGTCTTGCGGGCGATGCCGAGCTCCGCGCCGATCTCGGCGTTCGTGCGCCCCTCGGCCACGAGCCGGGCGATCTCGAACTCGCGGGCAGTCAGCGGTGCCCACGGGTCGGGTTGGACGCCGCGGCGCACCCGGCCCAGGAGGCCCGTAGCCGCTGTCTCGAGCGCCGGTGCCTGGAGCGCGACCGCCGCGTCCCGGGCGGCCTCCGCCACGGCCGTCGCCTCGGCACGCTGGTGCGAACGCAGCCGCGCGCGCCCGAGGTCGATCAGCGCCTGGGTGCCCTCCCAGACCCGCCGGCGCGCCGCCCATGCCTCGGCGGCGGCGGCCAGCGCGGTCCGCGCCTGCCCGGTCGAGCCCTCGGCGAGCGCGAGGATCCCTTCGGCGTGGTCCAGGGCAGGCAGCGTCCCGGGCACCGCCCGGCGACGGATCAGCAGCGCCGCCCGGTCGAGGAAGCGGCGGGCGCCAAGCGGATCGCCCAACTCGAGGTGCGCCCGGACGCCCGTCACGAGGTACGGGTAGACGTAGGCGGCGTCGCCGACGGCCTCGGAGGCTTCCAGGCCGGTTGCGACATGCGCTTGCGGCCTGCCGCGCGTCGCCACTGGCGAGGGCCGTCTCGGCGAGACCCCAGATCGCCGGCGAGATGCGTTGCAGCTCGCGCATCCCGGCGGCCAGCTCGTACGCCTCGCTGAGCGACGCCGCCGCCTCGCCAAGCATGCCTCGCCCGAGGGCGACGTAGCCAAGGACGTGGAGGGCGGTCAGGCGGGTCGTGATGCCGCCGCGACCGTCGGCCAGGGCGCGGCGGGCGACCGCATCCGCCTCGGTCCAGCGACCCGTCGCCCACAGGACGTGGGCGAGGTGGGCGGCCATGTAGTGCCGGTCGTTCCAGCGCTCGACGCGCTCCGCGTAGGCGATGCCCTCACGGAGCCACGCCTCGCCCCGCTCGTATTCGACGAGCACCGAGGCGGCGGTCCCGAGCATGCGGTACGTCCGTGCGACCGCCACCTCGTCCCCGGCTTCCTTGGCGCCGGCCAGTGCGTTCAGCATCAGGTCCCAGCCCTCGTCCATGCGGCCGGCGAACAGGTAACACGCGCCGAGCGTCGTGGCGGCGTTGTGCTCCGTCACGGCATCGCCGAGCCGCGCGGCGATGCCCCGCGCATCCTCGGCCAAGGCGATCCCCTCCTCCAGGCGACGGTCGAGCATGTGGGCCGCCGCGAGTGCCGCGAGCAGCCGGGCTCGGACGCGCTCCGATTCCTCGTCGATCGGTGGACCGTGGAGTGACGGCGGGACGCGGATCTCGGCCAGCGCGGCACGGAGCCGAGCGGATCGCGATTCGAGGGGGTCGCCCAGCAGGTGGCGCACCGCGACGAGCGGTGCGACGACGGCCGACGCCGCCAGGGGATTGCCCGCCTCAAGCCAGGCGGCGCGCGCCTCGTCGAACGCCTCGCTCGCGGCGGTGTTGTCGTCCGTGGCCGCGGCGCTGGTTCCAAACGCCTCGAGGATGCGGGCACGAATCCCTGCGTCGAGGTCGCGCGGCGCGGTGCGCAGGGCCGTCGCGTAGAGCTCGCGAGCTTCAGTGTGCGACGAGAGGCGCGCGGCGGCATCAGCGGCGGCGAGCGCGGCGCGGAATGCCTCCTCGCGCCGTCCCGCCCGTTCGTAGTGCAGCGCGAGGAACGCATCGGTGCCGACATCCGGCCGGCCAACCGCGGCGTCCGCCGTGAGGCCGTGCAGCCGGCGTCGCTCCGGCTCCGGGATCGCCGTGTAGATCGCATCGCAGATCAGGGCGTGTCGGAACCCGTAGCGGCCCGGGACGTGCAGCGGCAGCAGGATGAAATGGTCCGCCAGCTCACCGAGTGGATCAGACAGCCGATCGAGCGGCTCGCCGCTGACCGCGCTCAGCAGGTCGAGGTCGAAGGAGCGCCCGATGACGGCCCCCACCCGCGCCATGTTGGCGGCCGGTTCCGTGCGCTGGCCGAGGCGGGCCTGGATGGCGTCCTCGACGGTGTCTGGGACATCGGCGTCACGGACGTCGCCGGCCGTCGTCTCGGTGCGTCCCCGAAGCAGCGCGAGCAGCTCTTCCACGTGGAGCGGGATACCGTCGGTGCGGAGGTAGATTGCGTCGACGAGGTCGCTGGCCGGCGGAAGCGTCGATCCCTGGAGCAGCGCGGTCATCGTCGCCGTCTCCTCGATCGACAGCCGGCGCAGGCGGATTTCCTCGGCGCGGCGTGCGGCGAGCAAGCGGGCGCGCCACTGGCGCGTGGGGACGCGCGGGTAGAGCTCGTCGCTCCGGTAGGTGGCGACGACGAGGATCGGCAGCTGGGCGATCCGGCGAGCGAACGCCTCGAGGATCTCGAGCGTCAGGTCGTCGGCCCAGTGCAGGTCCTCGAGCCCGAGCAGGAGCGCCTGGCCGGCCGGGAGCTCGGCTGGAAGCTCCGCGAGCAGGTCGGCGACGTCCAGGACGAGCAGCCGACGGCCGCGGCCCGGATCGGCTTCGGCTGCGGTCCCCTCCCCGAGCCGTCTCGCGAGGCGTTCGCCCAGCGCCGCCAGATCGGGCTGCCGCTGGAGCGCGCGCGACAGGTCGATGAGGATGGCAGCCGGGACCTGGAGATCGCCGGGATAGGTCCCGGCGCGCACGGTCCGAAAGCCCGCGCCGCTCGCCCTCCGCTCGATCGCGCCGAGCAGCCGCGTCTTGCCAAGCCCAGCCTCCCCGGCGACGAGCAGCACACGGCCGTCGCCCGTCCGGACCTCGTCGAGCCGCCGGTCGCCCAGGGCGAGCAGGTCGTCGCGTCCGACGAGGACGGGACAGACGAGCGGGCGGGTCATCCACGGCGCGAAGTTTAGGTGAGCCTCATCGGGACTCGTAGGGCACATGACCGATGACCGATCCCAGCGCCGGGCTCAGGTTCGACGCACGCCGGCGGGATCCGAGCCGGGAGGAATCTCAAGGAGGATCGGGATGGGCAAGTTCATGGACGTCCACACGGGCTTCTTCGGCGTCACGGCCGAGCAGCTCGACGACGCGCACGGCCGCGATCTCGCGATCGAGGCGGAGGAGGGGGTGCACTTCGAGCGGGCATGGCTCGATCCGGAGGCGGGGCGCGTCTTCTGCCTCGCGACGGGACCCTCGAAGGAGGCGGTCATGCGCATCCACGAGCGGGCCGGCCATCCGACCGGGGAGGTCTACGAGCTGTCGGTGGAGGTGGGGTGATGCAACCGCGTGTGGTGGCCCGCAGTGCGGGCCGTCGTTTCTTGATCACGCTCGTGGTGCTGGTGGCGCTGGCCGCCATCGGCGGGACCTCGCTGGTCAGCGCCGGCCAGGATCAACTTGCACGGGTCCGTGCGGCCACCAGCACGTTCCACTCGCTGGCCGTCGCCGAGACGGCGGGGTACGGCGAGTTCTACATGTGCACGGACCACGTCACCGACGGGACGATGGGCCAGCACTACGTGAACCTCGACCTGGTCCTGGATACGGCGACCGGCGTGCCGACGATCGACCCGCTGGCGCCCGAAGCGCTCGTGTACGAGCCGAAGGTCAACGGCGGCTACCGCCTCGTCGGCGTCGAATACGTCGTGTTCCAGGACGCGTGGGACGCCGCCAACGACGCGCCGCCGGCGCTGTTCGGGAAGACGTTCACGCTCATCCCGGCCGGCAACCGCTACGACCTGCCGCCGTTCTACGAGCTGCACGCCTGGATCTGGCGCCCCAACCCGAGCGGAATCTTCAAGGACTGGAACCCGAAGGTCACCTGCCGCGGCCAGGGCGACCCGGCCTAGACCCACTCCCGGGTCAGCGTCGCCGCCACTCGACCAGTCGGGTGGCGGCGACGTCGCACCACACGAGGCCCGGCTCCGCCGGCGGCGTCTCTCCACGCGTAAGGGCATCAACCCACGAACGTGATGAGCCCGGAAAGCGGCCGGCGAAGACCTCGGGATAGCGGGCGAGAAGGGCTCGGTTTCGAGCGGTACCGCGGACCACCCAAACCACGGCCACCAATGCGTCCGGGCCCCACCGGCCTGCCGCGATCGCTGCGAGCTCGGCCGCCTTGCGCATGCTTGCCCGTGCAGCTGCGCCGATATCGCCGAACGTGTTCCAGCACTCAGTGAGGATCATGATCCGGCGTGTCGGCGAGGCCAGGACGACGTCGATCGAGCGCCATGGTTCGGCGGGCCGGGTCGGCAGTTCGAATGACCCGGTGAAGCCGATCTCCCGACCGAGCCCGAGGATGAGCTCCTGCATGGCGAGATGGCCGGCGTCCGCTGGATGCTCCAGCACATCGCGCCCGAGCCGGATCTCGAGCCTCCGATCGAGGGCGACGCCGATGCGTTGGAGCGCGTCCACGTCCAGCCGCGTCGTCGCGCGCTCGATCCGCCCGACCACATGCCGGCTGATCCCGGCCCGTTCCGCGAGCTCGTCCTGGGTCCAGTTGCGGCGTTGGCGCGACTGGCGCACTTCGCCGCCCAGCTGTGCTCGCTGTTCACGACTTCTCCGCGCGGCCTCTGTCGCCACTGTTGATCTCCGCCCGCCGCTCATGCCTTCGAGCCGTCCATGTGCGGTGCATGATCACAAACGGGTCTTCACTGCGAGTTAGCTGGGAGCGAGCCCTCATCGGGGCCCGGGCACCTGCCTTACGACGCCTTGGGTGCGGAGGGTGCACACCACGACGCCCATCGCGCGGCCAACCGTGTCTCGAAGCCGGGTTATGTGCATGGAGCGCACCCGGGGCCGCGCTTGGGCCCGGTGGCCGCGTTGGGACCGGTGGCCGCGTTCAGCCCGGTGGCCGCGTTGAGGCCCGGTGGTGCGCCTCAGCGGAACGCCGCTACGCGGTCTCGCCGCGAGTGGCGAGCAACTCCTCGTAGTTCGTCTCGTCGACGCCCTTGTCGACGTCCGACTTCGTGAGGAGCAGCGGCAGCCGGCCGTTGCGGATCGTCTCCTCGGTGATGATGCATTTGCGCACGTCGGTGCGCTCCGGGATGTCGTACATCACCTCGAGGAGCGACTCCTCGACGATCGAGCGCAGGGCACGCGCACCCGTCTTGCGGTCGAGCGCGACCTCGGCCGCGGCCACCAGGGCGGCCGGCGTGAAGACCAGCTCGACCTTGTCGAGTGACAGGAACTTCTGGAACTGGCGGGTCACCGCGTTCTTCGGCTCGATCAGCACGCGGACGAGGTCCTCGGCGGTCAGCGCGGTCAGCGTCACGATCACCGGCAGGCGCCCGATGAACTCGGGGATCAGGCCGAACTTGAGGAGGTCCTCGGGCATCAGCTTCTCGAGGATCTTGCCGCGGTCGGCCGGGGTCATGACCGCGTCCGACCCGAACCCGATCGAGCGCTTCCCCACCCGCTCCTCGACGATCTTCTCGAGCCCGTCGAACGCGCCGCCGCAGATGAACAGCACGTTCGTCGTGTCGATCTGGATGAAGTCCTGGTGGGGGTGCTTGCGGCCGCCCTGCGGCGGGACATTGGCGACGGTCCCCTCGAGGATCTTCAGCAGCGCCTGCTGGACGCCCTCACCGGACACGTCCCGGGTGATCGACGGGTTGTCGGCCTTGCGGGCGATCTTGTCGATCTCGTCGATGTAGATGATCCCGCGCTGCGCCCGGGCGACGTCGAAGTCGGCCGCCTGGATGAGCCGCAGCAGGATGTTCTCGACGTCCTCCCCGACGTAGCCCGCCTCGGTCAGCGACGTGGCGTCGGCGATGCAGAACGGGACGTCGAGCACGCGGGCAAGCGTCTGGGCGAGCAGCGTCTTGCCGGAGCCGGTCGGGCCGACGAGCAGGACGTTCGACTTCTGGAGCTCGACCTCGTCGACCTGGTGGCCGGCATTGACCCGCTTGTAGTGGTTGTAGACGGCAACCGAGAGGACCTTCTTGGCCCGCTCCTGGCTGATGACGTACTGGTCGAGCGCGTCCTTGATCTGGTGCGGGTTCGGGAGCTTCGAGGCCGCGGCCTTCGGGCGCGGCGTCTCGAGCATCTCCTCCTCGATGATCTCCTGGCAGAGGTTGATGCACTCGTCGCAGATGTAAACGCCCTGGCCCGCGATGAGCTTGCGAACCTGCTCCTGCGACTTGCCGCAGAACGAGCAGCGGTACGGGACCTTGGGTCCCTTGCTGCCGGTGGTCGAGGTCACTGTGCCGCTGTGCTCCCCTGGATCCCCTAGTCGCTCTTCGAGCGTTTCGGTTCGGCGGGTGGTTCGTTAATCTCCTGGGGCGCCTCTTCGGCTTCCTCAGCGGCCTTCTCGTCGTGGTGCTGCGCCGTCAGCGAATCCCACTGGACCGAGTAGACCGAGTCGATGATGCCATAGTCCTTCGCCGCTTCGGGAGCCATGAAGAAGTCCCGGTCGGTGTCCTTGACCACCTTCTCGATGGGCTGGCCGGTGTGGTGGGCCAGGATCTCGTTGTTGCGCTGGACCAGGAACTCCCATTCCTTCATCTGGAGAATCGCGTCCGGTGCATTGCCGCGGAAGCCACCCGAACCCTGGTGGATCATGATCCGGCTGTTCGGCAGTGCATAGCGCTTGCCCTTCGTGCCGGCCGCGAGCAGGACCGCCGCCATCGACGCGGCCATGCCGATGCAGATCGTGCTGACCGGGGAGCGCAGGTACTGCATCGTGTCGTAGATCGCGAGGCCCGAGTTCACGACGCCGCCCGGCGAGTTGATGTACAGGCTGATGTCCTTCTCCGGGTCCTCGGAGTCGAGGAACAGCAGCTGGGCGATGATCAGGTTGGCGAGATGGTCTTCGATCGCGTCTCCGAGGAAGACGATCCGCTCGCGCAGCAGGCGCGAGTAGATGTCGTAGGCGCGTTCCCCCCGGCTGGAGGACTCGATGACCATGGGAACGAGCATCGTTGGACTCCCCTGGTGCGGCACGGATGCGTGGCGCGCTGTCAGCCGGCGACGGCCGGCTCGCTGGACGTTGCTGTGGCTTCTGATTCGGGGGCGACCGTGGCGGCGGCCGGCTCCGAATCCTCGACATGGGGCAGCGCCGGGTGGTCCGGGTGCGCGGCCAGCCAGTCGTCGACCAGCTGTTCGACCAGGCGGCTCCGGCGCAGCGTGCTGCGGATGAAGCTGCGGCCGCGCTCCGACTCGAAGTAGTCCAGGAGGCGCCGGTCGTCCGCGTAGCGCTCGCGGCCCTGGGCGATCTCGGCCTCGATGGCCTCGGCGGGGACTTCGACGCCCTCGATGTCGGCGATCTTCGACAGCACGAGGAGCGTCTTGACCCGCTTCTCGGCGTTCGGGCGGAAGTCGGCATGGAGGTCGGCGTCGGTCTTCTCGACGACCTTGAGGTAGGCCTCTTCGGTGATGCCCTGGCGAGCGAGGCTCGTCCGGAACTCGTCGTGCAGGACCTCGACCTCCTGGTCGATCAGCACCTCGGGGAGCTCGACGGTGGCATTCGCGATCGCGTACTCGATGATCCGGTCGGCGAACTGGTGGCGCGCCCGGTCGAGGGCATTGCGTTCGAGGCGCTGCTGGATGTCGACCCGCAGCGCGGCGAGGTCCTCGAAGTCGCCCAGCTGACCCGCGAAGTCGTCATCGAGCGGCGGCTGGATCTTCTCGCGCAGCTCCTTGAGCTGGACGGCGAAGTGGGCCTGCTGGCCCTGGAGCGACTCCTCGGGATAGTCGTCGGGGAACGTGACGTCGAACTCCGTGGAACCTGTCGGATCGAGCCCGATCAGGTGGCTCTCGAAGCCCGGGATCAGGCGCTCCTGACCGATGATCAGCGGCATCCGGTCCGAGGAACCGCCCTCGAACGGCTCGCCGTCGCGCGATCCCTGGAACGCGATCACCGCGTAGTCGCCGTCCTGCGCACCACGATCCTCGACCGCCGCCAGCGTCGCGTGCTGGTCGCGCAGCTCGTCGATGACCTGGTCGACCCGGGCGTCGTCGATGACCTCGATCTCGGGCTGGAAGTTGAAGTTCTTGTAGTCGCCGAGCTCGACGTCCGGGCGGACCTGGACCGTCGCCTTGAAGATGACCGGCTTGCCCTCCTCGGCCTGGACGATCTCGACGTTCGCGTTCGTCAACGGCAGGATCGACTGCTCGACGAGCGCCTCGCGGTAGGCATCGTCGACCAGGTGCTCGACGGCCTCGTCGAGGACGACGCCCGGGCCGAGCGTGCGCTCGAGCATCGGCCGCGGCGCCTTGCCGGGGCGAAAGCCGGGGACGCGCGTGCGGCGCGAGAGCCGCCGAACCGCGTCGTCGATTGAGCGGTTCAGGCGCTCCGGCGGGAGCTCGATCTCGAGGACGAGCGAGCTGTTGGGGGCTGGGGTGGTGGTGACCTGCATTGCCCGGGAAGTATAGGTCGGGAGCCGTTGTGCGGCGGCCGACGGGCCGCGGCCCCGCGCCTCGTTGCCCGCTGCTCGCGGGGAGAGCGCTACAGCGGCTGGCGACCCGCTCCTCCGCGATCCGGCTCGCCAAGAGCGAGCAATCTGGCGATTCGTTCTCCGAACCGCTCGCCACGGCGAGCGGTTTGGCGGCCGCGCCGTCGCAGTGCTCGCTGGGCGAGCGCTGCCCAGAGAAGGCGATGGGTGACCTGGGGTGGTAGGCGAGGTCGGACTCGAACCCACACGCCGCTCACGCGGCACCGGCTCCTAAGGCCGGCGCGTCTGCCATTCCGCCACTCGCCCGCGCCCAGTGTGCCAGAGCCGGGAGCCGGGAGCCGGGAGCCGCGGGAGTCAGCGGGATCGACCACTGCCACCGCTCCGCCCTGAACCTGCTTTCCCGGAGCGACGGTTGGCGGACCGGTCCAGGGCGACGGTCAGCGGGCTGATCCTGACCGTCGCCATGACGCCACCCACGATTCGCCTATCACCAGGTGCATCCCGCGCAGCTCGCGAACGACTGTCCGCGCTGCGATGTCCGGATCAACCGAACCGACGGCCGCCCCGAGGTCGACGGCGAATGCGCTGAACGCGGCCGCGCTCTCCCAGACCTCGATGATCCGAAACCCCTCATCGGTGGACCGGCGACGTGGAGGAGCAGGCCACGCGGCCGCGGCTCAAGCGACCGCGACGAAGACATGGAAGTCGGCGTCGTCGCCGGGAACGAAGAGCGCACGCGCGTACTCGATCGCGTGCCCCTCATCCCGGAGTTGTCGGGCCGCCGCAGTGGCCCGACGGCCGTCGGCCTCGACGTCGGCGAGCGAGATGCCGGCCGGCATGTAGCACTCGACGAGGAATGTTCGGCCGGACTGGGTCATGGGCGCCGCTCCCCTTGGTCGGAAGCCGCGCCGCTCTCCGCTGCGCGCCGATCCGACACTTGCGACGCTACGGCCGGGCGGCGGCGCGTCGCATCCGGCGTTTCCACATGCTTGTAGTCCGGCGGGACCTATTCGGAGGCCGTGCTCCGATCCGACTGCTGCGCCGGCACCGGGGCCATGACGGCTCCGAGCTCCGCGCGCGACGAGATGCCGAGCCTCCGGTAGGCGCGCGAGAGGTTCGCCTCCGCTGTCCGGCGGCTGACGAACAACAACGCCGCAACTTCGGCAACGGTCCGGCCCGATGCCACCAGCTCGGCGACGCGGCGCTCGCCTTCCGTCAGCGCCGCGCCCGAGCCGCGGCGAAGCCCGACCCGGTCGAGCTCGGCCCGCGTCCGCCTCGCCCAGAGGGTCGCGCCAAGGGTCTCGAAGGTCGCGAGCGCCGATTTGAACGCGGCCTTGGCTAACGTCCGCTCGCGGCGACGTCGTCGCACCCTCCCGAGCACCAGCTCCGTTCGGGCACGGTCGAACGGGAACGGCGCCAGTGCATGCTCCCGCGAGCGCCTGGCCCAACATCGAATTCGGTACCCGGCGCCCGCCGCGGCGTTTCCGCAGGGGCGCCGGTTGGACTCTTCTGGCGCGACGGGCGTATGCCCTAGTGGAGATTCAGCTTGCCGGTGTATGTCCCGACTGGCCCGACCGCAGTGTCGAGCACCTCTGCTGACTCGAAGAGGACCCCGTGCAGCCCTGCCAGCTCGCCGGTGGCGTCGACAACGGTCGCGCTGGCCTTGACGTTAAGCCCGGGGTCGGACGATCCCTTGAGATTGAAGGTCACGGTCCCTGGGACGCCGTTGACTGTCCCCGTGAAAGTCTCGACGTCATGGAAGTTCGCCCTGCCGTTCGGATGGAAGATCAGCTGTCCGTGCAGTGTGGAAGTTCCCGTCAGGGTGCCCGTGTATGCCACGGTGGCGCTAAGGTCGATGATCGTGTTGCCGCCCGCGGTGCGCACGCTGTTGAAAGTCGATGATGTGTAGGTGAGGGTGCCGCTGGCCTGCAAAGGCGCCGCGCTGGCGCCGGGAGCCGATGCCAGGGACGCGACGACGAGCATCGGAGCCAGCAGCAGGCGACTGAACTTGCGAGTGGACATCGTGGCCTCCTTCATGAGGAATTGGTGGATTCGTGGGTCGGTTCGTGGAACGGCGCTCTATTGGCTGGGCACCTCCTCTGCCGCGGGCGGCAAGCGCAGGCCGGGATCGATCGAAGTCGGATCCGCCTCGGCCGCGACTGACTCGACGACGCGCGCGAACGAGATCGCGGCCCGCTCGCCGGCCAGGCGCACCGTGTCGATGGCATCGGCGCGACCTCCGGGTAGCGCTCCCAGCTCGCCGGGACGTCCTCGATGAGCGCATACGACATGTTCGACGAGCGCTATCGGGTGAACTGGAAGTCGGCCGTGCGGTAGAACGGCGTGCTGTCCGGGTTCCGCTCGCCGACGTCGAGGCGCAGCCGCCGGCAGGTCCCGGCGTAGGCCTTCGACGTCGCCCAGTTGAGCTGGTAGACGCCGTCGCCGAGTTCCTGGAGACCCGAGCCGCCGGTCGCATACTCCTCGATGCCGTCGCTCGGCAGCGCCGATCCGTCACAGGTAATCGGGATCGAGCTGACGCGGACGCCGGCGGGATCGAGGTCGAAGACGGGCAGGGCTACGAAGTCGAACAGCTGCCATTTCAGCGGGATCGCCCGGCCGGCCTTGGCAACGTTCAGCGCACCCGCGTCGACCGGCGTCCCGAACCCACGGAAGTAGTAGCTCGGGATGGCTGCGAAGACGGTGCCGCCGAGAGCGCCGACCGCCGGCGTGCTCGAGGCATCGAACGTCACGGAGAACGAATTGGCCACGCTGCTGTACGTCGGCAGCGTGCCGCCGCTCGAGAAGACCGCGTCCCACGAGGAACCGGTCCAGTACGCGAGCCGGATCGGGTTCGGCGGCAGGATCGGGTTCGGGGGCACGATGGGATTGGGCGGAAGGATGGGGTTCGGAGGCAGGATCGGGCTCGGCGGCAGAAATTCCGAAGCGATTTCGTCACCCGGATCGCCGTCGATCAGCTGCAGGTCGAGGTACGCGGCCCCGCGGATCGGGTTCGGCGGCAGGATCGGGTTCGGCGGGAGCTGGTCGAAGGTTGCCACGGCGATCGTGGCCGTTCCGGTCGCCGACGCGCTGCGGAACAGGGTCGCCGTGATGCCCGGGGGTCGCGGCGAGCCGGGGACGGCCGTCGACACGGTGACCGTCTGGCCCGGTCCCGCCGTCGCGCTATCGTGCGACGCGACGCCGGCAGTCGTGATCGAGACGTCGCCGCTCCATCCGCGCGTGTCGCACAGGACGCTCAGCGGCACCTCCGCGGCAACCGACAGCGTGTGACTTCCTGGCGTGACCGGCCCAAGGTCGATCGGACCGGTCGAAGCGCCGGGGGCCACCGGGTCCGACCTGAACTCGAGGGTTCCTTCGACGCTGAGCAGGATCGTAATTGGGACACAGTTCGTGGCTGCTGCCGCGACATCCACGCGGAGCGTTCCATCGGTCGTCACTGGGATGTGCACGGGCGGGTTGCATTCTGGGACCACGCCCTCGCACGGCGAGATGTGCACCGGCACCGAACTCGTGGATTCGGCGGCGGCCACCGATTCGCCGAGAGCGCCGAAGATGGCCACGGCCAACAGGACACTAGCTGCCCGCCTCAGCCATCCACGCGACGGAATTCCTTTGGCACCGTACGTAGCGTCCACCGTCCGTCCTCCCCTTCGTGCTCATGACCTTCGGATTTGTGGCGCAGCGTGCACGTCGCCGGTTTAGGCTCGGTATAGCCGGGGGGCCCAGAGGGTCGAGGGAGGCCAATCGGTGCTGTTGCGCGTACTCGGCCCCCTTGAGGTGGCAGGCAGCGACGGTCCCGTCGCGCTCGGGGCGGCGAAACCCCGCGCGCTGCTCGCTGCGCTCGCGATCAACCGGGGATCGATCTGCACCGCCGACGCCCTCATCGATGCCCTGTGGGGCGATACCCCACCGGCATCGGCCGCGAAGCTGCTCCAGGTGTACGTGTCGCAGCTGCGCAGAGTCCTGCCGCCGGGCATCCGAATCGTCACCGGCACGGCCGGCTATCGCCTCGAGCTCGACGCGTCGGAGGTCGATGCCGTCCGCTTCGAACGCCAGCTGGACGACGGCCGCGCCGCGATGCGCGCGGGCAACCCGGCACTCGCCGCCTCCGTACTCGGGCGTGCAATCAGCCTTTGGCGCGGTCCCGCTTACGCGGACGTGCGCTACGAGGAGTTCTCCCTCCAGGAGATCGAGCGGCTCGAGCGCCTGCGCGACCTGGCGATCGAGGACCACTTCGATGCGCAGCTCGCAATCGGGCGGCACGCCGAGGTGCTCGGCGAGCTGCGTGGCCTCCTCGTGGCCGATCCGACGAGGGAGTCCATTGCCGAGCGCGCAATGCTTGCCGCCTATCGGACCAGTGGCCCCGGCGAAGCGCTGACCATTTACGCCACGGTTCGCGACGCCCTTCGCCGCGAGCTGGGGGAGGATCCCGGGTCAGGGCTCGCTTCGCTCCGGGACCGCGTCGAGCGAAGCGACCCGAGCCTTGCGTTCGTGCCCGGCGACGTCACGGCGAATCCCGGCGCCAATCTGCCGGTCCCACCGAATGACCTGGTCGGCAGGCGACGGGAGCTGGACGAGCTGCGGACGCTGCTCGCCCGACCGGACGTTCGCCTCGTGTCGCTCACAGGAGCCGGTGGAAGCGGCAAGAGCCGCCTCGCCCTCGAGCTCGCCCGGGAGCTGTCGCTGGAGTTTGCCAACGGCGCCGTCCTCGTCGAGCTTGCCTCTCTCACCGACGCCGACCTCGTCCTGCCTACCATTGCCAGCGCGCTCGGCATCGAACCCGGGCAGGAAGCCCTGACGACCGTCGTGGACGCGCTCGCCGACCGGGAATGCCTGCTCGTGCTCGACAACGTCGAGCACCTCCGTGGGGCGGCCCCAAGCCTGGTGTACCTGCTCGCGAATGCTCCGCGCCTCGTCCTCGTGCTGACGACGCGGATCGTCCTGCACCTCTCTGGTGAGCACGTCTATCCCGTTTCCCCGCTGGCCGACCGGGATGCCATCGCGTTGTTCGTCGAACGGGCGCAGGCGCAGGATCCGACGTTCGAGCTCGGTCCAGGCAACGAGTCTGCCGTCGCGACGATCTGCCGCCATCTCGACGGCCTGCCGCTGCCGATCGAGCTTGCCGCGGCGCGCGTCCGCGGCCTCGGCGTCCGCGCCCTCGACGCGCGACTCGCTTCTCGTCTGAGTGTCCTGACGGGTGGTCCGCGCGATCTGCCGGCGCGTCAGCAGACGCTGCGTGAAACGCTCGCGTGGAGCGTCCATCTCCTCGAACCGCGCCACGCGGAGGTGCTCGCGGCCCTCGCCGTCTTCCCGGGCACCTGCCCGATGGACGGCGCCGAGGAGGTTGCCGGCGCGGACGACAACGCCATGATCGAGCTTGTCGACCACAACCTCGTCCAGGCAATCGACGCGGCCGGTGAGCGCCGCTACCGGCTGCTCGAGACGGTCCGTGAGTACGCCTATGAGCTGCTCGGCGAGAGACGAACGGAGGTCGAGTCAGCGCTGACGTCGTGGATCGTCCACGTGATCGACGAGATCATTCCCGACAGCTCGAAGCCTGTCCCGCCGACTGCGTATGACCGCCTCGACGTTGACCTGGACAACCTGCGAGACGCCCTGCGCCACGCCTCGCGGGACAGCGATCCCACCCGCGAGCTGGCCATCGCCTCGGGTGTGTGGCGGTTCTGGTGGATCCGCGGCTTCCTCGCCGAAGGCCGCTCGATATGCGACGGGATCCTCGAGCGGCGTGGTCTTGTCCCGACCCATGAAGGCATCCGAACGGCACGCGCCGCTGCGTCACTCGCCTGGAGCATGGGTGACTGGGACCGCGCTCAAACCGTCGCGACCGCTGCGATGGGGATCGCCACGCTGGCGGGCGACAATATCGAACGGCTATCGATCCACAACACCCTTGGTGTCATCGCACGGAGCCGGGGCGACCTTGATGAAGCGGAGCGACAGATGCTCCAGGCGATCGAGCTCGCGGAGTCCGTCGGCAACCTCGAGCTCGTGAACATGTATCGGATGAACATCGGCACGGTCTATCTCGACGCCGGCCGCCTCGCCGAGGCGCGCGAACGGTTCCAGGGAAACCTTGACTATCGGCGCCTGGAAGGGCTGTCGCAGGAGGTCGGCCTCGCCCACCTCAACCTGGGACAGGTCGAGCTGCAGGCCGGTGACATGGCCGCCGCCGAGGCGCACTTTCGGGCGGCGTTCGAGTCGCTCGCGGCGGTCGGGTTCAAGGCCCGGATCGCGAACTCCCTTCAAGGGCTGGCCGCAGTCGAGGCGCAGTCCGGCCGGGCTGAGATAGCGGCGCGACGGCTCGGGGCGGCTGCTGCAACGATCGGGGAGACCGGCTGGGGCGTCCGCGACAGCCCGTTCGAAGCCACCGCCATTGCGGCAGCCCGCGAGGCGCTCGGCGACGAGGCGTTCGATCGCCTCTTCCGGGAAGGACTGGCTGGCGGTCCGAATGGACCGGCGGCGGCCGTGGCCTGACTGTTCAGCCTAAGCGTCTATGGGTGGCGGTTCGGTGGCCGGCTCGTCGGTAAGCTGCTCGTCGGGCGAGCTCGTCTCGCCTCGCGCGCAACCGGCTTCGGAGTTCTTCGATCTGGGCCGCGCGCTGATCCGGCTGGAGGAGCCAATCCACAGCGAGCCGTCCGCCGCGCCGAATGAGTGGAAGGCGTGACCGCGTAATAGATCGTCTGGCGCAGTGCGGGCCCGCGCCGCTTCTGCGACACCTTCAGGTAGTCCGCGAAGTCCCGCTCGAGCGTGCCGCGAACCTGTTCCCCGTCCGTCCCGAGCCTCTTCAGGGTCTTCTCGACCTCCTCGGGGAGCATGCTCTCCGGGAGCGGCTGATCGGGACCGACGATCGTCGCCTTGGCGCGGCGGAACAGCCGGCGCGGCCCGCCGAGCGCCACGAACCCGACGCCGCCGACGACCGCCGCGGCCTTGGCCGGGCTGCGCCGGACCTTGGCCGGAATGTCGACCGCGGCGCGCGCGGACGCCTGGAGTCGCTCGACCTCGGTCGCCAGCTCGGTTCGAGCCGCTAGGACTCGTTCTCGCGCGGCATCCGCTTCTGTAGCCACTCGAGGGTCTCCTTCGTGGTGTCGATGGTCCGGGCCGGGTAGAAGCGCTCCTTGAGTGCCTCGTCATCGATTCCCGTCCGGAACAGGTCGCCGATCAGGAACACGATCCACAGCAGGTAGGCGATGGACAGGCCGAGCCCGAACGCGGGCCGCCAGGCGAAGGTGATCGACGTGAACCCGCCGATCACGGCGCCGTACAGGAAGCTCACGAGCACCGTGAGCACGAGCAGCAGGATGCCCTTGCCCGGGCTCGCGCGGAGCGTGCCGGCACCGCCCATGCGGAAGAACAGCACGAGGCCGATCACGAGCGCGATCAATCCAACCAGGAGCATTCCGGTCACCAGCGGCCGGTTCGCTGCATCCACGCCCGGCAGCAGCGCGTCGCCGATCGCGGCATAGGCCTGGTTGAGAACGTGGAACCCGAAGATGAGCGACGCCAGGATTCCGATCACGAACGCGAGCAGGAACCAGAGGAACAGCCGGATCGGGCTGAATGCGAGGGCAACCATCACGGCGGTCAGGGCCAGGGCCACGAAGAACAACGATCCGTGGAGGACCCCCCAGCCGAGCGATCCGAACAGCCACTCCCCGAAGAACATCGCCGTACCGAGCACCAGCAGGATGACGACGAGGACCAGCAGCATGATCGCGCAGCCCACGAGCGCGGCAAGCTGCGCAACGGCTGCGCCGATCTGCGCGAACTCGGCCTTGGCGAGGTCGATGTGCGCATCGGCGAGCCGCCGGAACGCGTCCCTCGTGGCGCCGATCTGGGCACGAATACCCGGCGGCGGCCCTTCGGCAGGCTTGGGATCAGCCGCGGCCGGGTTCGCGGGGTTCGGGTCGGCGCTCGGATCGGCGTTCGGGTCGGCGTTCGCGTCGAACGGGCCGGCCGTGTTCTGCGGATCGTCCAGGGCTTGGGCTCCCGGTGAGGGTGTGGACGCGCGGACTCAGGTGGGCGAAGGCAGGATGATAGCAGCGAGGGTCAGTTCAGCCCGAACGCTCGGCGTCCTAACCGTTCAGCCGCATCAAAGAATCCGTACGTCCGGCGGAAGCCGGGGTCCATCGGCGGGACCTGCCGGCCCGTTGCGGCGCGCCACAGCTGGCGCTCGATCTCGACGATCCTGTCGGCGAGTTCCGCCGGACCGCGCGGCGCGGCGATGTCCGCGTACGTGCGCCGCCCGACGGGGAACCGGACGTCCCATTCGGGGAGCCGCGGCAGGAAGGCGAGGACCAGCCGGGCGTGTGCCAGCGCGGCCAGGTTCCAGGGCTCTGCTCGCTCGAGGCGAGGCTTCGCGGAGCGGCCCAGCACGACAAGCGCGTCGGCCTCTGCCCGCGCCTCGGCATCACGGGCGTCGGCCTCGGCCTCCGTCCGCGGCGCGGTGACGCGCAGCGCACCCACCTGCTCGAGCAGGTAGCGCAGCTCGGGCAGACCCGCATGCTCGGAGCGCAGCGAGCCGTGGAAGCCCGCCTCGACCCCTTCGAGGTGCGGCAGGGTCGTGTCGGCCAGGTAGTCGGCCCCTCCGGCCGGCAGCCCACCCTCGCTCACCATTGCATCGAGGAGCTCGCGCGTCCGCCCGACGAGCTGCAGGAGGTGGTCGATATGGGAGAAGCCGCTCGGTTCGAGGTCCGTCATGGTGTCCTCGCTCGCCTTCCGACCCGATCGCAGTCGAGGGCGCCAAGCATCAGGACGGTGCCGGCCGCCGTCGACGACCCGATGGTACCGAACCAGCGATCAGCCCTGCCGGGGGTAATCGGCGCACGGTACGCTCGTGGAGATGAACGATTCCGCGCCGGATCGGCGGCTCTTGACCGCTGAGCTGCTGAGCGTCGGCAGCGAGATCACGGTCGGCGATACACGCGACACGAACGCGGGCGAGCTGGCCCGCGACCTGACCGCGCGGGGCGTGCAGGTCCTCCGGCTGCAGGCACTCCCCGACGACCTCGAGGTGGTCCGTGGCGCGCTCGAGGCCGCGCTCGGCCGTGCGGACCTCGTCGTGACCACCGGGGGACTCGGACCGACCCCCGACGACCTGACGCGCGAGGCCATCGCCGCCCTCGTCGGCGAGGAACCGACGATCGACCCGGACATGGAGGCATGGCTCCGCGACCGCTTCGAACGGCGCGGGATGGCCTTCCCCGAGGTCAACCTCAAGCAGGCCTGGCGGATCCCGTCGGCCGAAGCACTGCCGAATCCGAACGGCACGGCACCCGGCTGGCTTGTCTCGGCGCCTGAGGGGCGCGTCGTCGTCACGCTGCCCGGCCCTCCCCGCGAGATGCGTGCGATGTGGCACGACGAGGCCCTGCCGCGGCTGACTGCGCGCGGCCTCGGCCGGGAGATCGTGGCACGGACCTGGCGCCTCCACGGCATCGGCGAGTCGCATGTCGCCGAGCTGCTCGGGGAGGACCTTCTGCGCACAGCGGATCCCCAGGTGGCGACGTACGCGAGAGTCGAAGCCGTGGACGTTCGGGTTGCCTCGAGTGGGCCGGGCGCCGAGGAGCGTGTGGCGCAGGCGGCTGCGGTCGTGGAGGAGCACCTGGGCCGATACGTGTGGGCAACCGGCGACACGACCTGGGCCGGTGCGGTCTCGGCAGCGCTCGAGCACCGGGGCTGGACACTGGCCATCGTCGAGATCGGGATGGGCGGAGCGCTCACCGCCCTTCTCGGCGGGTTGGACGGCGTGCTCCGGACGGAATCCGCGATCGCCGGCGACGAGGAGGTGGACCTGGCACGCCTGGCTGACGACGCGCGCACGGCAGCCGCGGCAGACATCGGTCTTGCGGTCCGTGCGGTGCCGAGCGGCGAGGACACCGCGGTATCCGTCAGCGTTCGGACGCCGGACGGCAACCGGTCGGAGCGCCGCCTCGCGTTCCTCGGCGGATCGATCGGGCGCAGCCGCGCAGCCATGAGCGCGGCCTCGGTCCTGCTCAACGCGCTCCGCGAGCCGGCGGATGACCCGCCCGACGTGGTCTAGCGCCGGGCAGCGCGCTCCAGCCCGGCCACGTTGATGACGGTGATCGAGTCGCGATCCACCCGGATGAGGCCGTCGTCGGTGAACTGCCCGATCACGCGGTTCGCGCTCTGGCGAGTGCAGCCGACCATCGCCGCGAGCTCGCTCTGACTGAGTCCCGAGCGCAGTCGGATGCCGCCGTTGCCGTCGGGCCGACCTTCCTCGGCCAGGCGGACGAGGCACTTGGCCAGCCGGCCGGTCACGTCGAGGAAGTGGAGGTCCTCGACGTGTGTCGTGAGCCGGCGGACCTCCATCGCCATGTTCGCAAGGACCGCATCGCGGATCGTGGGCTCGGTCGCCATGAGCTGCTGGAAGCGATCGCGCTGGAGGACGATCGTCTCGGTCGGCTCGAGCGCAACCGCGGTTGCCGAGCGCGGCGCCCCGTCGAGCAGCGCCAGCTCACCGAACACCTCGCCCGGCTGGAGCGTCGCCAGGATCGCCTCCTCACCGTTCTCGGACGGCAACGTGATCTTCACGGAGCCCGTCGAGATGAGGAACAGTGCGTCGCCGGGGTCGCCCACGTGGAACACGACCTCGCCGCGCCGGAAGCGGCGGATCCGCGTCCCGCTCGCGACCCGCTCGAGGGCTGCAACTTCGAGACCGGCGAAGAACGGCATCGCGGTGAGGGCGCCGTAGGGCGATCCCGTGCCGCTCGAATCGCCCACGGTCGCCATCGTCAGCCTGCCACGACCGGGCTGGCAGCAGCCGCGGAGACCTCGGCCGCCCGCAGCCGGAAGCCGTCGGCCATGACCGGATCGTCGCTCAGATCCGCCGCCTCCTTCCAGAACGCGGCGGCTTCGCTGGCAGCCCCGACCGCCAACGCCGTCACCGCCGCTTCGTCCAGCAACGGCACCGCACGCACGCGATCCCCGGCCGCCGCCCGATGGCGAGCGATCCACGCAATCGGCGGGGCCGGCTCGAGGATCTCCAGTTGCTCGGCGTAGCGGCCGTGGAGCTCGCGGCGTCGCGAGGCGAGCAGCCCGCTGTACGCCGCATCATGGATGAGTGCGTGCGCGAACCGCCAGCGATTTCCCTCCGCCGGCCGGATGAGCGCGCTGCCCACGAGCTCCTTGAGCACGCCGGGCTCGAGCGGACGCTGGAGGAGTCCTGCAACCATGTCGATCCGGAAGCGCATCCCGATCACCGACGCGATCCCGAGCACCTCGCGGGCGTCGGGGCTCAGCGCGTCGATGCGGACGCCGAGGACGGCCCGCAGCGTGACCGGCATCGCGTGGCCCGGGCCCTCGATGAGCGTGAGACGGCCGTCGCGGACCGACAGGGTGCCGTCGGCGAGGAAGGCGCGCACCGTCTCGGTGACGAACAGCGGGTTGCCGCCGGTCCGCTCGTGGATTGCCCGGGCGTCGTCGGCGTCGAGCGCGGCGCGCGCCACGTTCGTGGCCAGCTGTCCCGACTCGGCTTCGCGCAGCCCGCCGAGCCGGATGCGACGGACATGGTCGTCATCGGCCCACGACGGCGGCGGTCCGGCCCGCATCGCCGTCAGGATCACGAGCGGCAACGTGGCAGTCCGGGCGACGAGGAGGTCGACCATGCCAGTGCTCGAGTGGTCGATCCAGTGCAGGTCGTCGATGACGATCACGCGCGGGCCGGACGTCTCGAGCAGCCGGCCGATGTAGCGCTCGGTGACCTCGCCGAGGACCGTGGCCACCTCCGCCGGGTCGTCCGGCATGTGCCGCGCCTCGGCCTCCCAGCCGGTGAACTGCGCCTCGCGGGCCACGGCCGCGACCGCACCCCCGAAGCGTCGAGCCAGGACCGGATCGAGGTCGTCGGTGAAGAGCATGCGCCGGGCGTACGAGCCGGAATCCGTGCCCGCCTCGTCGGCGAGGGCCTGTGCCAGCACGCGAGCGAACCGGTACGGGTCGCCGCCGCCATACGACACGTTCTCCGTCCACGTCCACTGGAGTCCGGCGTCGCGTGCGACCGACTCGGCCTCGCCGAGGAGCCGTGACTTGCCGATCCCGGCCTCGCCCTCGAGCAGGATCGTGCTCCCCCGCCCCGTCGACCGGCAGCCATCGATCGCTGCAACGAGGTGGCGGAGCTCCTCGAACCGGCCCACGAGCGGGGCAGCGGCCTGACGCGGAACGGCCCACGTCTCGAACTCGGATGCGCGTTCCACGGCGTACACGTGGACCGGACCTGGGTGGCCACGCAGCACGACCTCCCCGCGGTCGGTGACCCCGATCCGGTCGCGCGCGGCGAGCACGGTCGCCTCGTCCACGAGGATCTCGCCCTGGCGCGCGATCGCTTGCAGCCGCGCGGCAGTCACGATCGCCGGACCCGTCAGGCGGTTCTCCTCGAGCGGCCCGGCGCCGGACAACGCGGCCACCTCACCGGTCGCGATGCCGATGCGCACCTCGAGCGACTCGTCGCCGCCGCGCTCGGTCAGCGCCGCCCTGATCGACAGCCCGCACAGCGCGGCACGGATCGCATCGTCGTCCCGCGCCACCGGCCAGCCGAACACCGCAAAGATCGCGTCGCCGATGAATTTCTCGCGCGTTCCGCCGAGCCGCTCCACGTGCTGGGCCATGGCCGCAAGGGCCTCGGCGACGCGGGCCTGCACGAGCTCGGGATCGTGCTCGGCGACCATCCGGACGTAGTCGACGATGTCCGCGAACAGCGCCGTGACGATGCGGCGATCGCCGTCGGACGCGGGGCGCGCCGACACGCCCCCGGGGGCGGATGTGGCGCTCGCCGCGAGCGGTGAGCCGCACTGATCGCAAAAGCGTGCGGCCTGACCCGCGACGGCGCCGCACGACTCGCAAAGCAACCTGGGCTGGCTCCCGTGTGCTGCGCCAGATCGCGGAGCGCAGCCGCGACCGCACTCAGTCTAGCGAGCCGGTCCAGCGTGTCCGCCCCCCGAAACGAACTCAGGACACGGTGAGGACGGGTTGCTGGGAGGCCTGGACGGCGCGAACGCTCATCCGCGCTGCGATCGCCTGCGAGACGGCGGTCAGCGCCTGGGCCGCGGGCCCGGGCTCGCGCTGGGCGACCGCCGGAACGCCGACATCGCCGCCCTGGCGGACCGTGATGTCGAGGGGGATCCCGCCCAGGTACTCGAGGCCGTGCGCCTCGGCGAAGCGCTCGCCGCCGCCGCGGCCGAAGATCTCGGTCAGCTCGCCGCAGTGGGGGCAGGCGAACGCGGTCATGTTCTCGACGAGGCCGATGACGGGCACGCTCATGCGCTGGAACATCGCCAGCGCCTTGCCGACGTCCGCGAGCGACACCTCCTGCGGCGTGGTCACCAGGACCGCGCCGCTGATCGGGACCGCCTGGGCGAGCGTGAGCTGCGCGTCGGAGGTGCCGGGCGGCAGGTCGATGACGAGGTAGTCGAGCTCGCCCCATTCCACGTCGCGCAGGAACTGCTGGATCGCGCCGCCGACCAGCGGGCCGCGCCACACGATGGGCTGGCCCTCCGGGACGAAGAACTGGATCGAGATCGCCTTGACCCCGTGCCGCTCGAGCGGCGTGATCTTGTTGTTCGCGCTGGCGGTCGGCTGCCCGGCGAGACCGAGCATCATCGGGATGTTCGGGCCGGTGATGTCGGCATCGAGCAGGCCGACCGACGCGCCCGCCTGGGCGAGCGCCACGGCCAGGTTGACGCTGACCGTGCTCTTGCCGACGCCGCCCTTGCCCGACGCCACGGCGATGATGTTCTTCACGCCCGGCACGAGCTGCTCGTTCTGGCGCGGGGTGGCGCGGCGGACCATCGCACCCCAGGTGATGTCCACCTGCGTGGCCCCGAGGCCGCCGAGGACCTCGCGGGCGTTCGCCTCGATCTCGTCCTTCAGCGGGCAGGCGGGCGTCGTGAGCTCGATGGTGAATGCGACCTGGCTCCCCTCGATCGCGATCGACTTGACCATCTGCAGGGTCACGATGTCGCGGCCGAGCTCCGGCTCCTGGACGTTTCGCAGGGCGTCGAGGACGGCGCCCTCGGTGAGCATTGTCATGCGGCAGGCAGTTCCTTCATGGGACGGCGATTTCTGACGGCCGTCGCGTCGATATCGTACTGCCGCCGGCCGCCATCGCGCCCACGCGCCCCGAGGGACGGTCTGACCGGCTCGGGGCGCCTCGCCGATCATTCGAACTTCGGCGCGTTCCGTCGCCATGGCATGCGAATTTCCGCATTCGAACGGGCCCGCGGCGTCGAACTCCTGACGTTTGACACCCGAGGCTGAGCGCTCCTATCGTCGCCCGCACCCGACACCCAGACCCCAGCGACCGCCAGCGACCCTCAGCGGCGCGCGCCGCATCGGTGTTGGAGCCGCGGTATCGCCACGCGTTCGGTGAGCAGGAGAGCCACACGCCCGTGCCGACTCGACGTCCGGCTCGTCCGACGTCGTCAAGCCGTTCGGCGAGGTGGTCGCCGTCGACCACATCGACCTCGAGGTCGAGGACGGCGAGTTCTTCAGCCTCCTCGGGCCCTCCGGCTGCGGCAAGACCACGACCCTGCGGATGATCGGCGGCTTCGAGCAGCCCACGTCCGGCCTGATCGAGCTCCAGGGCCAGGACGTGACGTGGCTGCCGCCGTACCAGCGCAACGTCAACACGGTCTTCCAGAACTACGCGCTCTTCCCGCACCTGACGATCTACGAGAACGTCGCCTTCGGGCTGCGCCGCAAGGGCGTCAAGGACAGCGAGGTCAAGAGCCGCGTCACGGAGATGCTCGAGCTGGTCGAGCTCCGGGCTTCGAGCAGCGCAAGCCGACCCAGATCTCGGGCGGCCAGGCGCAGCGCGTCGCCCTCGCCCGGGCGCTGATCAACCGGCCGGCGGTCCTCCTCCTCGACGAGCCGCTGGGGCGCTCGACCTCAAGCTGCGCAAGCAGATGCAGGTCGAGCTCAAGCGGATCCAGCAGGAGGTCGGGATCACGTTCATCTACGTGACCCACGACCAGGAAGAGGCGATGACGATGTCCGATCGGATCGCCGTCATGAACCAGTGGCCGCTACGAGCAGCTCGGCGACCCGGAGAGCCTCTACGAGCGCCCGACGACGCGCTTCGTCGCCGGGCTTCCTCGGCGTCAGCAACCTGCTCGCGGGATCCGTCGTCGAGCGCGGAGACGACCGCGCGGCGGTCCGCCTCGGCGGACGGCACGATCGTGCTCGTGCCGGCCGCGGTGCTCAATGGCGAGGTCAACGTCGACATCGGCGTGCGACCCGAGAAGATCCGCGCTGCAGCCCGACTGTCGGCCGAGGTCCAGGCCGGCCACAACGAGCCTGCGCGGGACGATCCGCGATGCCTCGTACCTCGGGGTGTCGCACCAAGTACATGGTCGAGACCGCCGACGGCGCCCGCCTGTGGTCTACGAGCAGAACATCGAGCGGACGGTCCACGGTTCGCTCTACGAGCCGGGGGAAGAGGTCCGGTTGTCGTGGTCGCCGGACCACACGTTCGTCGTCGCCGGGCATGGCTCGGTGCCGAAACCGGAGGAGCTGGTCTGATCCGGGGGACGGATTGGCCGGAGATGCTGGAGGAACTACCTTCCCCATGAACCACGGACGAGCGCACATTCAACCGGGGGATGTCACGGCGGACCGTGCTCAAGGGCACGGCCTTCGCCGGGTTCGGTGCCTTTCTCGCCGCCTGTGGAGCCAGCGGCCAGGGAACCGCCGCCCCCAGCGCCGCCCCACCGTCGGGCGCCCCGGGAGCTTCGGCCGCGCCGGGCGCATCCCAGGCCCCCGCCGCATCCGAGAGCCCCTCGGCCGAGCTGAACTTCGCCAACTGGCCGCTGTACATCGACACCGACGACAACGACACGACGAAGCACAAGACGCTCGAGGACTTCACGGCCAAGTACGGCACGGTCGTGAACTACTCGGAGGTCATCAACGACAACGACGAGTTCTTCGGCACGATCCAGCCGGCCCTGCAGGGCGGCCAGGACACCGGCTGGGACCTGATCGTCCACACCGACTGGATGGCAGCGCGGCTGATCCGGCTCGGCTGGGTCGAGCAGCTCAACCTCGCCAACATGCCGAACAAGGTCGCCAACATGCAGGACGTCTACAAGGGCGTCGACTGGGATGCGACCGACGATCACCACGCACCGTGGCAGTCGGGCATGACCGGGCTCGGTTTTGACACACCGGTCACCGGCGAGCTGACCAGCCTGGACGCGCTCTGGACGACCGATCCGCGCTGGACCGGCAAGGTGACGTTCCTGACCGAGATGCGCGACACGGTCGGCCTCACGATGCTGCGCCAGGGCAAGGACCCATCGCAGGCGAGCGAGGCGGACCTCGATGCAGTCATGGCGGACATCCAGAAGGCGGTCGACGACGGGATCGTCCGGGGGTTCATGGGCAACGAATACGCCGAGGAGATGGTCAGCGGCAACGTCGTGCTCGCCATGGCGTGGTCCGGCGACATCATCGTGAAGCAGGCCGAGAAGGCCACGCTCGCCTGGCAGCTGCCCGACCAGGGAGCGCATGCTCTGGACCGACAACATGCTCATCCCGAAGGGCGCCGCCCACAAGTACACGGCCGAGCTGATGATCGACTTCGTGTACGACCCGCAGATTGCGGCGCAGATCGCCGCATGGGTGAACTACGTCACGCCGGTGAAGGGCGCGAAGGAAGCGCTCGCGGCGGAGGATCCAGAGCTCGCCGAGAACCCGCTGATCTTCCCGCCCGACGACGTGCTCGCCAATCTGCACATCTTCAAGGGCCTGTCCGAGGACGAGGAGTCGGCCTTCAACGACAGGTTCTCCGAGGTCACGGGCAACTAGCGCCTCCGGAGGCATCGGCGAGATGGGTGCGAGACAGCGGATCCGGCGGCTGACGCCATACCTGTTGCTCGCGCCCGGCATCCTCTGGCTGCTCGTGTTCTACGTGTACCCGAGCATCCAGATGTTCATCAGCTCGTTCTGGTCGGGCAGCCTCGAACAGGGCTACACGGTCTCGCTGTCCAACTGGACGACCTACACCGACGCGATCGAGCGCTACCAGGAGCAGTTCCTGCGCTCGCTCGTCTATGGCGCCGCGGCGACCGTGATCTGTTTCCTGATCGCCTACCCGCTCGCGTACACGATCGCGTTCCGCGGCGGCCGCTACAAGAACCTCCTGCTGTTCCTGGTCGTCGCGCCGTTCTTCACGAGCTTCCTGCTGCGCACCCAGAGCTGGAAGGTCATCCTCGGCGACGACGGGATCCTGTTCGGGCCGCTCAAGGACCTGGGCTTCCTGCCGCCCGAGTTCCGCGTCCTGGCGACGCCGGCCGCGGTGATCGCGGGCATCGCCTATAACTTCCTGCCGTTCATGACCCTGCCGATCTACGTCTCGCTCGAGAAGATCGACATCCGGCTCGTGGAAGCCGCCAAGGACCTGTACGCCGGGCCGTGGCGCCGGCGCGGCACGGTCGTGGGTGGGCTGGTCGGCGGTCTGGTCGGGCTGTTCCTCGGCTTCGCGTTCGGCTATTCGGTCGTCGTCGTCGCCGTGATCGGCGCACTCCTGGGTGCCTTCGTCGTGCACGTTCATGATCTCCGAGTCGTTCCTGCGGATCGTGCTGCCGCTGTCGCTGCCCGGCGTCTTCGCCGGCTCGCTCCTGACGTTCATCCCGGCGATGGGCGACTTCGTCAACGCCGAGCTGTTGTCGGGCAACCCGCAGCACCGGATGATCGGCAACGTCATCCAGAGCCGGTTCCTCGAGAACAACGACTATCCGACGGCCGCGGCGCTGAGCTTCATCCTGATGGCCGCGATCCTGTTCCTCGTGGCGATCTACGCCCGGGTCCTCGGGACCAAGGAGCTGACGAGCGCCCGATGAGCACCGCCGAGACGAGCGACCGCCGCCCTCCCGCGCCGCGAGCCGTTCCTCGCCCGGGCCGGTCGCTTCCTCGACCATTACGTGCTCTACGCCTACACCGTGTTCGCGATCCTGTACCTGCTGCTGCCGGTCGTGGTGATGGCGCTGTTCAGCTTCAACGACCCACCGGGCAAGAGCAACGTCGCGTGGCACGGCTTCACGCTCGACGCGTGGCTCCACCCGTTCGCGGTCCCTGGCCTGTTCGACGTCGTGCGGACCAGCGTCGTGATCGCGTTCCTGTCGACCCTCGTCGCGACCATCGCTCGGGACGTTGATCGCGCTCGCGCTGGTTCGCTACAACTTCCGCGGCTCGGGCATCGACGAACACGCTGATCTTCCTGCCGCTGGCGACGCCGGAGATCGTGCTCGGCGCCTCGCTGCTGACACTGTTCGTGGCCATCGGCCAGCCACCGTTCTTCCCGACGAACTTCCTGACGATCCTGATCGCGCACATCATGTTCAACATCAGCTTCGTCGTCGTGACCGTGCGCGCACGCCTGTACGGCTTCGACCGCAACCTCGAGGAGGCGGCGATGGACCTCGGCGCCAACGAGTGGACGACGTTCTGGAAAGTGACCTTCCCGCTGATCCTGCCGGCCCTCCTGGCCGCGGGCCTGCTGGCGTTCAGCCTGTCGATCGACGACTACGTGATCACGAGCTTCACCGCAGGCCGCACATCGACGTTCCCGATCTTCATCTGGGGCTCGGCGCGCGTGGGCGTCCCCGTCCAGGTCAACGTCATCGGCACGGCGTTCTTCGTCATCGCCGTGGGTTTCGTTGCCATCACCACGCTCGCCCAATCGCGGGCAAACCGGCCACCGCGGTCGGTCAAGCCGCCCGAGCCACAGCCCGCGCCCACCGCGCCCGTCACCGCCGGCGCGGAGTAGCCTGCACCCGGGAGGACATCGATGGTCGAGACGGTCGACAGCAGCAGCCGCGCAACCGAGACAACGCCGCTCCCCGATCGCTCGGTGGTGCCTGCGCTGTGGGGCCGGGTCACCAACCTGACCGTCGACCGCGGCGAGGGCTCGTGGCTGGTCACGACCGATGGCGCGCGCTACCTCGACTACACGTCGGGGATCGGCGTGACGAACACGGGGCACGCGCATCCGCGGGTCGTGGCGGCGATCCAGGCGCAGGCCGCCAAGCTGCTCCACGGCCAGCAGAACATCGTCTATCACGAGCCCGGGCTGCGGCTGTACGAGCGGCTGCCGGGCCTCCTGCCGGGCGGTCCGTGGCAGGCATTCCTGACCAACTCCGGGGCCGAGGCCGTCGAAGGCGCGGTCAAGCTGGCGCGTGCGGCGACGGGCCGGCCGGCGATCATCGCGTTCCGCTACGGGTTCCACGGCCGCACCGGCCAGGCGATGGCCCTCACCGCGGCGAAGGACGTCTACCGCGGCGCCTTCGAGCCGCTCCCCGGCAGCGTCTACCACGCCGACTACCCGTACTGCTACCGGGCGGCCGGCGGATCGCACGAGCCAATGGCGTGCACCTGCGACTGGGAGGAGCGGCTCGACCTGCTGTTCCACCAGCTCGTCTATCCGAGCAAGGTCGCGGCGATCATCGTCGAGCCGGTCATCGGCGAGGGCGGCTACATCGTCCCGCCGCCCGGGTTCCTGCCGCGCCTCCGCGAGATCACCCGCCAGCACGGGATCCTGCTCATCGCCGACGAGATCCAGACCGGGTTTGGCCGGACCGGTGAGCTGTTCGCGGTGCAGCACTGGGACGTCGAGCCGGACATCCTCGTCATGGCCAAGGCGATCGCGTCGGGGCTGCCGCTGTCCGGGTTGCTCGCGCGGCCCGAGGTGCTGGCGGCGCTCCAGCCCGGCAGCCACGGCGGGACCTACGGCGGCAACGTCGTGGCGTGTGCGGCCGCGCTCGCCACGCTCGACGTGATCGAGGAGGAAGGGCTCGTCGCCAATGCGCGAGAACGCGGCGATCAGTTCGTCGCCGGGCTCCACGCGCTGGCCGGCCCGCCACCCGTCGATCGGCGACGTCCGCGGGCTCGGACTGATGCTCGCGTTGGAATTCGTCAAGCCGGGCGAGGGCGACGGCCGTGTGCCGAACCCGGAGCTGACAAAGCGGATCCAGGCGGAAGCCCTCGAACGGCGCCTGATCGTCCTGACCGCGGGCACGTACGTCAACGTGATCCGGGTCATCCCGCCGTTAGTCACAACCCGCGAGGAGGTCGAGCTCGCCCTGGCGATCCTCGACGAGAGTCTGACCGCGGCCGGCGCGTAGCCAGCCCTCGCGGGCAATGGTGACCGGTTTCATTTACGCAGTCGGTGCGTGGTAGGAGCCGGCCAGGCCCTGGACCAGAGCCAGATCAGGCCAAATCAGTACCACCTACACGTGCGGCGCGTACCTGTTCCCGAATCGGCGTCCACAGCCCCGGGTCATGCGCCCACCACGCATGGGGCGCGTGAGTGGTGGCCGTGTCGCCTGTCAATTCCAAGCCGAGTGCGTGGCGAGCCCTGGGAGAGGCGCGAGCCGCCGACGGCAGCGGGACAACTTCCGCATCTTCCGGGTCCATGTGGCAGATGGGTCCGTCGACCTCAGCCTGCCGCCCACCAGCAGGGACATCACGGCAAGCGCCCGTATGTGCGTCCTTGCAATTTCCGGCACGAAGTGGTTTGGTACAGCGGCAACAAGCGGCCAGGCAGCCTCGGGGGCAGGCAGGGAGGGAAACCCATGGCACGCAGGCGATTCAACTGGCTTGCCGCCGTCACACTCGCCGCGCTCGTAGGAGTGCTCGGATCCTCCGGCGTATCGGCGAAACCACCGGCTGCAACAGACGCAAGTGGCGTCATCCACTGGAACCAGCTCGCGGCGACGACGCTCGCCGCTATCCCGGGGCCGAACGGCGGAGCGCCACCGGCGATCCAGATCAACATGGGCATGGTGCAGGGCGCCGTGTACGACGCGGTCAACGCGATCGGGCCGAAGCAGCATCGGCCATATCTGCTCAACGGGCGCGCCGGTGCGAAGGCGTCGGTCGACGCTGCCGTCGCAACAGCCGCGTACGACGTGCTCTCGGAGCTCGTCTCGACGGCGCCGGAGAGGGCGCCATTTCCCGGTCGCGCGGGACTCCTGAGCACACTCTCTACCGAGCTCGCAGCCTCGCTCGATGCGATCGACAACGGCTCCTTCAAGAAGCAGGGCATCAAGGTGGGACACGCAGCCGCCGAGGCAATGCTCGACGCGAGAGAGGGCGACGGGCGGTTCGGGCCATCCCCGTGGGTGTCGAACCCCGCCGCCGGTCACTGGCAGCCGCTGCTGAACGCGATGGGGCAGCAGATCCTGGACCCGACCCCATGGGCAGGCGACGTGACGCCCTTCCTCATCGAGAGCTCCTCGCAGTTCCGATCTGTGCCACCGCCCGCGCTCGACAGCCAGCAGTGGGCGGATGAGTTCAACGAGGTCAAGAGCCTCGGCAGGATCGATAGCTCGGTCCGCACAGGCGAGCAGACCTACATTGCCAGGTGGTGGCAGAGCGCACCCGTTCACAGCTGGAACGAAGTCGCCCGGCAGCTCATCGCGCGGACCGGCCTCGACGCCGCCGACAGCGCGAGGCTGCTGGCGCTGCAGAACCTGAGCGGGGCGGACGCCGCTATCAACTGCTGGAACGACAAGTACCACTTCGACTTCTGGCGGCCGTGGAACGCGATCCCACGAGGGGATGAGGACCTCCGTGCCGACACGGATCCCGACGCCACGTGGACGGCGCTCATCACCGCGCCGTATCCCGAGTGGACCTCGGGACACAACTGCCTCGACGGCGCACACACCGCCGTGCTGCGGATGTTCTTCGGCGACGACCCGGTGGGAGGGCCGCTTCCAGATCACGAGCACGTTCGTGAATCCCGGGGGGCCCGCTGTGCGGACGTTCGACACGTTCTCGCAGCCACTCGCCGAGCTCATCGAAGCACGCATCTGGGCCGGCCTCCACTACCGCAGCGGGGACGTGGAGGGCCAGCGGCTCGGGCGGAACGTGGCCGATTACGGGGCCGCGAACTACTTCCAACCTGTGGGCAACTAACCGGTCTGCAACGCAGAGTCGTGATGAGAAGGCCCGCGGAAGCGGGCCTTCTCCCTGCCGGGGTGGGGGCACAAATCAGGCCGCATACCAGGCAAGGCTGTCGCCCCTGTAGGGCGGCGAGTCCCCGAGTCCGTCCGGGGGCGCCAGTACCCCACGCGTGCCGCGTCGTAAACGGCCGCGCTGGACCCGTGGGGACGACCCGGATCGGACTCTGCACCCGCGTCATCTGCCACGGCGGATTGGCGCGCCGGACCGCTGCCGATGGTTGATGATCCCGAGACAGGTCGTGCGGGGTAGCCCGTCAGCCTGACGGGCGGGCATTGACCGCGAACCGGGTGGTCAGCGGGTTGATCGCGTACGGCAGCGGACGGTCTGGGCTGAGCTTTGGCTTCAGGAGCCCGAACTCCGCCTGTCGCAGCAGCTCGGCGAGGCTCGCCGTGGCCAGCACCAGGGCGAGGTTCCGGCCCGCGCACTGTGCGCCGCCTCGTGAGAAGAGGTTGAGCGACCAGTCGGAGTCCCCGGACCCGTCGAGCCAGATCTCCGGCGCCAACCGGTTCGCGTACGGGAACCTTCGCGAGCGATGGAATACGGCTGCGGGGATCAGCACCCGCGTTCCGGCGGGCACGGTTGTGCCATGCCAATCGGTGTCGGTCGTTGTCCGCCGGACGAGCGTGGGCGCCGCCGGCCACAACCTGACGCTCTCCTGGACGCAGGCCCGAACGAAGCGAAGGTCCGCCAGTCCGGCGACCGTGCCGCGGCCGTGGGCCACATCGGCGGCGGCAATCTCCTCGACAGCCTCTGCCCTCGCCGCGGGATACGTGGCAAGCAGCGCCAACGCATTGGCGACGACCGTCCGCACGGCATCGAGCGCCATGAGCCAGAACGGGACCTGGCCGTTCGGCTGCGTCTCCTGCGCCTGCGGCGCGCTCGGGAAGAGACTGACAAGCGTGCCGGGCTCGGCGGCGTCGACGTAGCCCCGGATCCGCTCGTCCATCGACGCCCGGAGCCTTGCATTCCGGCCGCGATTCCACACCTTCAGGCCGAGCCAGTTGCCGTCCTCGCGCAGGCGGCTGTGCTCCTCGCTCAACTCGGTGTCATCGGCCGCCGCGTCGCCGAGCACGCAGCGGCGGCTGATCCGACGGAAGCCTGCGAGCGATCGCTCGTAGTCCAGGACGCTGGCCGTCGCGAGCGTTGCCGTGATCTCCTGGCCGACGATCGCGAGGAACCGCTCAGCGAACCGATGCGGCTCGTGGCCGAAGTCGAGCACCGCCTCGTTGAACGGGCGGCGCTGGACGCGGAGGGACGGCGGTGACGCGTTGAGCGCGTCGGGCGCGAACGGTTCGAGCGCGCGCTGCTTCTCGCGGGCGTCCAGCGCGAACACCTCGACGGGCGAGTCGAGGACGCGGCGAACGTCCTCCGTCGTCAGGACCAGGAGCGTCTCCCCGAGGACGCCGCGGAGCAGCAGGGAACGGCCGTCATGCCGCCCGGAGAGCCGCTCCACCGTCGCGACGGCCCACTGCCCGGTGTTCAGGCGGGTGGCGAGCTCGGTCCAGAACGGCTGCGGGATCAGGGCTCCGCGGAGCAGGCTCGGGAGGGCGTAGGTCAGCGTGAAGCGGGCGTTCTCGAGGAGCGAGGCCCGCGGGAGCCCGGTCGTCATCCCGTCACGTCGCTGAGCTCGCGGGGCGCCGGTTGATCGGTCGGCGGACGCTGGTCCTGGAGTACGTCCATCGCTCCCCCTCCTCGCCGGACCGCGGATCCGCGCGCTCGGCGACAGATTACGCCTCGGCGACGCGCGAAATCTCGAGGGCCGAGTTCGATCGAGCTGAAGCTGGTGTCAGCCTCGGGCGCGGAGGGCGGCCTCGATCTCGTCCAGGTGCTCGCCCCGATGCTCCCCGCGGGCCGGGCTGATCGGGCTGTCTTGATCACCGGGCCAGAGTCGGTTGAGGGGAAGCTCGGCGGCGCGGGCGTCGGCCTCCTCCGCGGTCCGTAGCGCCAGCTCCGCGGCCGTCCTCGGCGCGAGCGCGTGGATCAGCGGCCGCATCGAGTCGTTGAGCCAGTCACCGTCCGGCTCCTGGTCACCCGGGACCCAGGGCTCGCCGCGATCGATCTTCTCGGCGAGGGTCTGGAAGCGGAGGTCCCAGTACGCGAGATGGCCGAGCACGCCGGCGACCGTCCAGTACTCGTTCACCGGAGCCGAAAGCGCCTCGTCGTCGAGGCGTTCGATGAGGGCGCGCAGCCGCTCGCGTTGGCGGGTGTTCGCCTCGACGTATGAGCGATCGTCAGGCATATCGCGCCTCCATCCGCTAATCGGCTGACCTACCCCGCAGCCGGCTCTAGCACCTCCTCGTGGAGGATGCCGTTCGTCGCCAGCGCGCTGCGTTCGTGGATCGTGCGCCGGCCGGACAGGTCGGTCATGCGGCCCCCGGCCTCCTCGACCACGACGAACGGTGCCGCCATGTCCCACGAGCTGAGGTCCGCCTCGACCATGGCCTCGGCGGCCCCCTCGGCGACGAGCGTATAGCCCCAGAAGTCGCCGAGCCCGCGGTCGCGCCACGCGTCGGCGATGAGCGCGTCGAAGCCCGGCGCCTTCCCGCTCGTGGCGACGTCCCGCGCCGAGCCGTACAGCAGCTGCATGTCGGGGACCGACGCGACCTTCGAGACGGCGATCCTGCGCGGCTCCCCCGAGCCGCCTGACGGCCCCCGGTCTACCGCCCATGCTCCCCCGCCCCGCCGCGCGTACCAGCGGCTGCCCAGCGCGGGCGCGCTCACCACCCCGACCTGCAGCTCGCCGTCGCGTTCGATGCCGATCAGCGTGCCGAACAGCGGCACCCCGCGCATGAAGTTGTGGGTGCCGTCGATCGGGTCCAGGTACCAGCGAACGCTGGCGTCCGGGTCGCTGGTCCCGAACTCCTCGCCGACGATGCCGTGATCCGGGAACGCGTCGGCGATCCGTGCCCGAAGCTCCTGCTCGATCCCGCGGTCGGCCTGCGTGACGAACGTCCGGTCGGGCTTCGTCTCGATGACGAGGTCGCGGCGGAACGCCCCGAGCGCGATCGCGTCGGCGGTGTCGCACAGGTCGAGGGCGAATTCGAGCCAGCGGTCCAGCTCGGCCTCGTCGCCACGGCGGAGCGAGGCCGACCATTCGGGGCCGAAATCAGCGTTCAGTGGCACGTTCCGCTCCCCTGGTCCGTGAACGACCCGCCCGGCCACCGGGATGAACTCCCAGTCGTAGCCACCAGGGCGGAGATCCAGACGCAGCACGCCGGACGTCGACGCATCGCGCACCTCGCTGTTCGGGTCCTCCTCCTCGAACGGGCGGAGCTCAGCGCCGCCGGTGCCGGCGACGATCTGGCGGATCCCGCGGTCCGGGTCGGGGTTCCCGGCAGGGTCGACCGGGGCGAACCGCTCGTAGTCGTGGTCGTGCCCGTTGACCACGAGGTCGGCGCCGGCCGCGTAGAGCGCGTCCCAGAACGGCTCGACCGCCAGGGTTGGCCCGTGGTACCCGGTGCTGAACCGCGGGTGGTGCCAGATCGCGAGCGTGCAGTCGGACTGGTGCGCGTCGAGCTCCGCCGCCAGCCAGCGACCCTGGTCCGTGTCGGGACCGCAGCCACCCGCGTCGACGCACGTCGAATTGAGCACGATCAGCCGCCACGATCCGAGCGTGGTCGCGTACCAGCCCGCCCGAGGATCGCCGGCTCGCGACCCGAAGTAGTCGAAGTAGCCCTGCCGGCCCGGCGTCTTCGCATCGTGGTTGCCGATCGCCGGGAACGTCCGTTCCCGATACGCGCCCCATGACGGGTCGTAGCACTGCTCGAACTCCTCGGCGGTCCCGCTTTCGTAGGCGTTGTCGCCGGCGGTGAACACCCATCCGGGCACGTCCTCGAGGAGTGCCGCGGTCGCCTCGTCACCCGTGACCGAACAGGACGCGATGTCCCCGGCACCGGTCAGCGTGACCGACCCGTCCGGCGGCATGCTGGCGAGCGGCGGATACGAGGCGAGCCCGGCAAGGTCGAGCGGCGTCGGGGCCGAGGAGGGCGCCAGGAGCCCGAGCCTCGTGACCAGGACCAGCGCGACCACCACCACCGCGGCGACGGCGAGGAACGCGGCGAGCGCGCCAAGGAAACGACCGCGGCGAGCGGGCACGCCGGGGTACGCCTAGCGGACCGGGGCGACGGCGCGGAGGGCCTCGGGCAGCGGCCGATGGAACTCGACTGGGTGGATGTACCGATCGACCAGTTCCCGCGTGCCGGCGACGCGCAACTCCTGGAACAGGAACGACACCTTGCGGTGCGCCGCAGCGAGGATCTCGTCCTTCGTCGACAAGTCCCACAGCTCCCGCTTGAACGGCCCGATCGCCTTCTTGCGGGTCGTGTAGACGAACTGCTGGTCGGTCTGACCTTCCTTGCGCTCGTCGAGCGCGTTCTCGAAGACCCACGCCTCGACGGCCTTGTGGAGCTCGTCCGGGAACGCCGGGTGCTCGTAGAGCGCGTTCTGGAACCCCGTCGCGAGGTGGATCTCGGCGGTCTCGACCGCCGGGAAGCGGTGGAACAGCTCGTCCGGCAGCGTCGACGCGCCGTGCTGGACGGCGCCAGCGAGACCGTGTGCGCGGGCGACGTCGCCGAGCTGGCGGAGGACGTCGAAGTCGAGCTTGACCTCGGCCACGCCGCCGTCGGGCAGCGGCACGCCACCGTGGCTGGTCCCGGTCTGCACGCTGACCTTTGAGATGCCGGCCGCGCTGGGCGAGCCGCGCGTCGAGTTCGCGGCGGTAGCCGGCGAGGTACGCCTCGAGCTCCTCCACGGTCGAATTCTTGTGGCCGACCTCGCCGATCTCGCCCCCGACGCTCACGGTCACGCCATCGCTCTCGAGCGAGCGGATCAGCGCAGTCAGCTCGGCCGCCCTGAACGAAGTTCTCGCGCTGCTGTTCGTCGGTCGTCGGCTTCGACAGGTCGACCAGCGTCGAGGAGTCGATGTCGATGTTGCGATAGCCCGCGTCGAGCGCGAGCCGGCATGCGCGCTCGATCTCCTGGGTCATCGCCTCCGGGTCGGCGGCGTACTTCTTGGCGTTGAACTGGTAGTGGTCGCCCTGGATGAAGACGGGGGCCCGCCAGTTCGCGGCGACCGCCCCGGCGAGGACCGCCGTCGCGTAGTCGATCGGCCGCTGGTAGGTGTAGGTCTGCTCGCTGCGTGCCAGCTCGATGATGACCGTGCCGACGTCGGACTGCTCGGCGGCCTCGAAGACGGTGCGCGCCATGTCGAAGGTCTGGGCGCGGAGGTTGATCGCGGGGACGGTGAATCCGGACACCTCGCCGCGGCCGCGTGCGGCGTACAGGTCCTGGATGCTGGCCGAGCGGGCGCCGAGCTCCTGGCTGGCCTCCCAGACCAGCCACTGGGCGGCGGCCGTGGTCGCCTCGTCGGTCGCAGAAGGCCGCGGTCCAGGCAAGGTCGCGGATGCCCGCGTCGCGGAAGCCGGCTTCGTCGTCGATGACCAGGCGGTCGCCGTCGAGGTGGGCCACCGCCTTGAGGACTTCGAGGAGGTCGGAAGGGGAAGTCGCGACGTGGGGCACGGTCGGGTCTCCTGAAGTCGGTGCAGTCCGGACATGGTATCGGAGCGGGCGGCCGGCGCCGTATTCCCACCAGGATTACCTGACGCCAGAACTCGGGAATTCGACGCCATTCGTCGCCCGGAGGCCTGGAAAACGGCGCCCTGTCGCGGCCCGCAGTCCCCCGGCGCATACCAGCGTCGATTGCGACCCTCTCTGTGGCGACCATCTGCGCCGGGATAGTCCTCCCAGGTATGCGACGATCGGCCGCTGGGGCCGGACGGGCGCGACGCGCCCCTACGACACCCGCTTCGTCCGGCGGTCCACGAAGTCGACGAGGACGTACTCGCCGAGGTGCTCCGGCGTCGCGTAGAAGGCGCGGCCGCGGTTCATCTTCGTCATCAGGGCGACGAACTCCGCCAGCGTGCGCGAGCGCTCGAGCATGAACGTGTTGATCGTGATGCCCTCGCGCGTGCAGCGGTTCACCTCGCGCAGGGTCTCGCTGATCGTGCGGCGCGTCGGCGGGTAGCTGAACTCGACCTGGCCATCCTCGAAGTGGGCCGTCGGCTCGCCGTCGGTAATCACGACGATCTCCTTGTTCGCGCCGGCCTCGCGGGCGAGGATCCGCCGGGCGAGCATCAGCGCGTGCTGGAGGTTCGTGCCGTATTCGTAGCCGTGCCAGGTCAGCTCGGCCAGCGCGCCGGGCCGGATCTCGCGGGCGTAGTAGGCGAACCCGATGACCGAGAGGTGGTCGCGCGGGTACTGCGTCCGGATCAGCGTGTCGAGCGCGACCGCCACCTTCTTGGCCGCGATGAAGCAGCCGCGCAGCAGCATCGAGCGGCTCATGTCCACGAGCAGCACGGTCGCCGAGCGCGTCATCTGTTCGGTCCGGAAGACCTCGAAGTCGTCGGGGCGGAGGTGGATGCCGGGGCCGCCCGCAGCGGCGCCGGAGCGCTCTCCCCGCTCCAGCGCGTTGAACAGGGTCCCCTGCAGGTCGAGGTGGAACGGGTCGCCGAACTCGTACGGCTTGGTCGTCTCGTCCCGCTCCCCGCCCCGCCCGCGCCGGTCGAGGCGGTGTCCACCGAACGCGTCCTTCCGAAGCCGTGCGAACAGGTCGTCGAGCACCTTCTGGCCGATCCGCCTCGTCCCCCGCGGCGTCAGCTCCAGGCGGCGGCCGTCGCGGGTCAGGTAGCCGGCCTGCTCAAGCCGGCGCGCGAGGTCGTCGAGCGCATCGAGGTCGCGCACCGCATCGTCACCGAGCAGCTCGCGGACATCTCCCCGGTCGATCGCCGTCAGGTCGCCCGGGGAGCCGACCTCGCCCAGCTGGTCCTCCAGCGTATCGAGCGCCTGGAGCCGGCCGAGCTGCTCCAGCGCACCCTCCAACCCGAGTGGCTGGTCGCCCTCGAAGCGGTAGCGGTCCCCGAGGCCGTCCGGCAGCAGCGCGTCCATGTTCGCGGCGAGCTGGGCGAGGTCCCAGCGCAGCCGGTCGTCACGGAGCAGGGCGTCGGTCATCGACTCGAGCTCGGCCCGCTGCTCGGGCGTCATTGAGCGCAGCAGCGACTGCATCGCGGCCATCCGCTCGGCGAGCTGCTCGATGATGTCGTCGAGGGTGCGCGCACCCGGGAAGAACTGGCCGTGCTTCGCCAGGAACTCCGAGGCGTCCGGGTCGCCGCCTGCCATCCGCTCGCGCAGCAGCTCGTTGAGGTCGCGGACCATCTCGCGGTTCGCGGCGAGGTCTTCGGGCGTGATGCCCTGGATCGCCTCCGACAGGCCGGCCACGTACTGGTCGAGCACCTGGCGCTGCAGCCGCTGGACCAGCTCGTCGAAGCGTTCCCGTGCCGAGGGCTCGAGGAAGTCGTAGTCCTGCAGGCCGCGGATCCGGGCACCGACGTCGGGTGGCAGGCTGTCGAGGTGGTCGAGCCGCTTGGCGGCGACGTCGCGCAGCATGGTGCGCAGCGCCGGGTCCTCCTGCACGGCCTCGTCCCCGGCGGACCCGGCGTGGGCCGCTTCGGGCGATCCGGAGGCCGTCTCGAGCCGGCGCTCGATCCCGGCCCGTTCCTCGGCCACGATCTCCTCGAGCTCCGCCCGGATGTCGCCGAGCACGTCGCCCAGCTGGTAGCGCTCGAGCAGCTCGTCGCGCCGGCGCTGCAGCCGCTCGAGCAGGTCGTTGAGCCCCGCGAGGTCCTGGCGCGTGGGGTCGGATCCGCGCCAGCCGCGCTCGATGAGCCGCCGCAGCGCCTCGCCGATGTCGCCCTCGGCCATCACGTCCTCGGCGAGTGCGTCGAGGATCTCGTCCGCCTCGAGGTCGACGATCGACTGCGTGCCGTCCCAGCGCGAGTAGCGAGCGCGCCGGGCGAGCGTCCCCTCGGCGGCCGCCGACTGGCGCCGGCCCGAAGCGCCGAGATGACCGGGATCGGGGGTGTAGCTCGTCATCGCGGTCAGCGCGAGTAGAGCGTCCCGCCCGGGATCCGGTCCTTGTTGATGCGCCGGGCCAGGTGGAGGCCCTCGAGGAGGAACTCGACCGCCGAGGCAACGACGGCCGGCTCTTCGGCCCCGTCGGTGACGTCGAACGTGCCCAGGTCACGGACCGCCGTCGACAGCCCTGGCACCTCGTGCATCCAGGCGACGTACTCGCGCGACGGCGTCCGCTCGCCGATCTCGACCGTGAAGCCGGATTCGAACGCGTCGACGACCGGATCCAGGTCGTCGAGCGAGGCGAGCCGGCCGAACGTGGCGTACAGCGCCTTGGTGATCAACCGCTCGACGATCCGCTCCTCGGGCGAGTCATCGCCGATCGATTCGAGCTCGACCTTGCCGACGGTCGAGGCGATCACCGCACCGAGGTCCGAGACGCGCGGGGCGCCGAGCGGCTCGCCGAGGCGGACCGCCCGCTTGAGCGCGGCCGCTTCGAGGACCTCGGCATTCGCGACCGACACGCGGACGCTGACGCCGGAGCGCTGGCTGATCTCCGGGGAGCGGCGGGCGAGGTGCGTGAGCTCGGCCACGAGCTCCTCCATGAACGGCGGCATGACCACCGCCGGGCCGCCCTCCTCGACCGGGAAGCGCTGCTTCTCCTGGCGCACGATCGCCATCTCGTGCGCAAGCGAACGCGGGTAGTGGGTCCGCACCTGCGAGCCGAGGCGGTCCTTGAGCGGGGTGATGATCCGTCCCCGGCTCGTGTAGTCCTCCGGGTTGGCCGAGGCGACCATGAACAGGTCGAGTGGCAGCCGGACGATGAACCCGCGGATCTGGACGTCGCGTTCCTCGAGGATGTTGAGCAGGCCGACCTGGATCCGCTCGGCGAGGTCGGGCAGCTCGTTGATCGCGACGATGCCGCGGTTCGCCCGCGGGATCAGCCCGTAGTGGATCGTCAGGTCGTCCGACAGGTAGCGACCCTCGGCGACCTTGATCGGGTCGATCTCGCCGATGAGGTCGGCGATCGTGATGTCGGGCGTCGCCAGCTTCTCGGCATAGCGCCGGTCGCGGGGCAGCCAGTCGATCGGGGCCGCGTCGCCGTGCTGCTCGAGTGCCGCGCGGCCCGCCGGGCTGACCGGCGCGAACGGATCGTCATTGAGCTCGCCGCCGCGCAGCACGGGAAGCCATGGGTCGAGGAGCTGGACGAGCTCGCGGGCCATGCGAGTCTTGGCCTGGCCGCGCTCGCCGAGGAACACGATGTCCTGCCCGGCCAGGATGGCGTTCTCGAGCGCCGGGATGACCGAATCCTCGTAGCCCACGACGCCGGGCAGGATCGGCTCCCCGGTCGCCAGCCGCGCGATCAGGTTGGCGCGCAGCTCTTCCTTGACCGTGCGACTGCGCCAGCCCGACGCGCGCAGCTCGGCGAGGGTCGTCGGGCGCTGGGTGGTCACGTGGCGCCTCGTTCCAGCGCCTCGCGCCGGCGCTCGAGCTCGATCTCGAAGTCCCCGGCGTGGCGGCCGGTGCGCATCGCGAGCTCCGGGGTGACACCCCAGCCAAAGTGCTCGAAGCGGCCCGCGCCCCCGTCCCACGTCGCGAGGACGGCCGGACCGAGCTTCTGGACGTGGCCGTGCATGTCGCGCGCCACCGGCCGCAGGTAGTGGGCGGCGACGACGCGGGGCAGCCGCTCCGGAGCATCGGCCTGCGCCTCCACGATCACCACGAGCCCGAGCCGCGACAGCTCGTCCTCGGTCAGACGCATGGGGGCCGCGCGGAGTCGGGCCAGGACGGCCTCGAGCGATGGCGCCGCGATGGTCCCCGCGAGGCCGTATCCGAGCGAGACCGCACGAACGGCGATGCGAACGACGCCCGCCCAGGTGACACCTGCCGCCTCCTGGGTCAGGTCACCGGCGAGGATCAGCGCGGTCTCGGCGGTGGCCGGCTCGACGGCCTGCCTCCCCGGCGTCGGCCCGTCGCTCCGCCAGCCGAGGGCCTCGGCCTCAGGAAGCCAGGCGAAGTCCTCGGTCGGTCCGGCCAGCTCGACCCGGCGGACGTCGTCCGGGAGTGCCCCGAGGAACGCATCGAGCACACGTGCGCGGATCGACGCGTCGATGTCGCCGGCGACGATGACCGGCACCCGGGCCTCGACCAGCATCGAGGCGAGCGCTCCCAGCTCGGCGTCGATCGCCGAGTCGCGGAGGAGCGATTCGAGGGAGATCGGGACGGTCAGCGACACGGAACGGCAGCGTACGGCTGCCTCCCCGGAGCGTCAAACCTCTCTACGGCGTAACCGTTGCCGGGTCGAAACGCCAGATCGTCATGCCTTTCAGGTTGTCGAGGACGCGCGGCCCGTG
>CAWGQH010000002.1:0-274179 GCA_963824735.1 uncultured Chloroflexia bacterium | reverse complement strand
GACCCGCGCGGCCGTCGAGGAGGGTCTCGTCGCCGGCGGCGGCACGACGCTGCTGCAGGCGGTCCCGGTCCTTTCCAAGCTCAAGCTCGGGGGTGACGCCCAAGTCGGCGTCGATATCGTGCGCAAGGCGCTCGAAGCGCCCGCCCGCCAGATCGCCGACAACGCCGGCGCGCCCGGCGAGGTTGTCGTCGAAAAGGTCAAGGGCCTCGACAAGGGCCACGGCTTCGACGCCCTGACAGGCGAGTACGGCGATCTCTTCAAGAAGGGGATCGTCGACGCGGCCAAGGTCACCCGCTCAGCACTCCAGAACGCCGCCTCCATCGCCGCGATGGTCCTGACCACCGAGACGGTCGTCACGGACATCCCGGAGAAGGAGAAGGCGGTCGCCGGTGGCGGCCACGACCACGGTCGGTGGTGACGCCCAGGTCGGCGTCGACATCGTGCGCAAGGCGCTCGAAGCGCCCGCCCGCCAGATCGCCGACAACGCCGGCGCGCCCGGCGAGGTTGTCGTCGAAAAGGTCAAGGGTCTCGACAAGGGCCACGGCTTCGACGCCCTGACGGGCGAGTACGGCGATCTCTTCGAGAAGGGGATCGTCGACGCGGCCAAGGTCACCCGCTCGGCGCTCCAGAATGCCGCCTCCATCGCCGCGATGGTCCTGACCACCGAGACGGTCGTCACGGACATCCCGGAGAAGGAGAAGGCGGTCGCCGGTGGCGGCCACGACCACGGCGGGGGCATGGACTTCTAGTCCTCCCTCTACGAGAGACAAGAGCCCGGGCCGTCAGGCCCGGGCTCTTCGATTCGCGGGTGGATGGCATGCCCAAGGATTCCGGGCGCAACATGACCTCGATCACAACGTCTCCATCCTCGGGAAAGGGTCAGCGCGACACGACGGAATCGCACGGAGGACACGGTGCCATCGACGCGGTGGATCGCAGGGTGACTGGACCAGAATTGGCGGAACCGCCGACGAACGTGCCCTACGGGTCGGATTCCGGCAAAGGTACGTCTGGCTGGATTCCACCCGACTCGGGTCCGTCCCGCTCCGGTCCGCCGGGCTGGATTCCGCCGCCTGCCGGCCGGAACCTGCGATGGGTCGGCTGCCTCGTCGCGTTCCTGTTCCTGGCGTCGCCGCTCGCCTTCCTCGCCATCTACGAGGCGACGGGCACGGGTGGACCGAATCTCGTATCGATGGGCTTTGGGACCGGTGGATCGGAATGTGAACTGACCGGCACGGCCGAGAGCTACGTGGTGGGGACCCCGGTCCACCTCGTCGTCACATTCTCGCCGGCCCTGCCGGCGGGAGCGACGGTCACGATCACGACGATGCGCGAGGGCGCCGAGCGGGTGAGCTCGCGCAAGACCGTGGAGCTTGACCCGACCGACACATGCGTCTCCGGGACGCTACCGGAGCTCGAAGTGGGGCACCATGTAGTCCGTGCCGACTTCGACCCGAGCTCGATGCCTCCAATCGAGGCCGATATCGAAATCACGCCGAAGTAGCGCGCGCGGCAGGCTCCTCCGCGAGGTAGCTCCCGACACGAGGTCCCGGTTGCGGGCACACTGATCTCATGCCGTTCGAGCCTGACGACCTCCATCTCCTTGCTGCCACCCGCGAGGTCCGCATCGAGACGCGACAACTGGATGGGCCGGTGCACTCGGCCATCATCTGGGTCGTCGTGGATGGCGAGGACGTGTTCGTCCGGTCATGGCTCGGCGCACGCGCGCGCTGGTACCGCGAGGTCGTCGCCAATCCGGCCGTCACCGTCGTCGCCGGGGATCGCCGCCTTCCCGCTACGGCGGCCCACGCCACGGATCCGGACTCGATCCGTCGCTGCTCCGACGGATTCCTGACCAAGTACCGGAAGTCGAAATCGGCCCAAAGCATGGTCGCCGAGGACATCCTCGACACGACCCTGCGTCTCGAGCCGTCATAGGGCGAACGGCGCGCAGCGTGCGGCGTTTGACAGCCGCGGCGCGTGCCCCCACCCTGTGCCGCGGCCCGGCACCGTCAGGTCGGCGCACGGGGGACCTACGCGCAACCACCGAGGAGTGTTCATGTCACGCCATCGCTCGCTTCGCCTGACGCTGGCCGCGTCCGTCATCGCCGTCGTCGCGGCGTGTGGCGGTGGCGCGCCGGCCGCGCCGGCCCTGACCGACCCGGTCGACATCCTTGCCCAGTCCGTCCAGACGCTCCAGGATGTCAAGAGCTTCCGGGCCGACGTTGCCGTGAGCGGCACGGTCAACGTCGACCTGACGGGCACCGGTGCAACATCCGGGTTCCCGCTCGACAACACGACCGCGCAGCTCGACGTCGACGTCGAGAACAAGAACGCCAAGGCCACGTTCTCCGCCCCGGCGCTGATGGGCCTCAGCGGCGAGCTGATCCAGGTCGGCAACACCTCGTACGTCAAGACGTCGCTGACGGGCCCCCAGTACCAGAAGACCGAATCCGACGCGAACGCCGTCGACGAAGCGACCGAAATGAGCGAAGAGGACATCGCCGAGCTCCGCGAGCAGCTGTCGAAGGCCCAGCCGACCAAGGGCGAGGACGTCGCCTGCGGCGACAAGCAGTGCTACACGGTCACGATCGACCTGGACGCCGCCGAGCTCCAGGCGCTCGGGGGTGAGCTCCCGACCGAGGAGCTGCCGGCCGACATGAGCGAGGCCAGCGTCAACGCGACGTTCAAGATCGAGAAGGACACGCTGCGCCCGGCAGGAGTCGACCTCACGATGGACCTCGGGTCGCAGGGCAACGTCACGGTGGCGGTGACCCTGTCGAACTGGGACGAGCCCGTGTCGATCGAGGCGCCGCCGGCCGACCAGGTCCAGAGCTAGTCGTCCCCGGTTCACCAGAGCCCGCCGCGGCGCCTGCCGCGGCGGGCTCGTTCGTGCCCGGGAGCCCGCCTGGATACGTTGGACGGAAGGCCCGCCGCCTACAATTGACCGGTGAGTCCCACCTCTCGACGGCGGCAGTCCGCGCGCACGCTCGACGACGCCGCGGCGACCGTCGGCACCCAGTTCAACGACGTCGCCGAGAGCACGCCGACAGCCCCCGAGGAGCCCGAGTGGCTGCGTGATGCACCCGGGCCCGGGGATCAGCCCGCGGCGCCGGCGGATCCAGCCGTCCGGGCCGCCCAGGAGGCCGAGCGGGCGGCGGCCCGCGAGCGCCGTGCCGAGGAGATCGTTCACCGCCTCAACCCCGAGCAGGCGCGGGCGGTCACGACCATCGAAGGGCCGCTGCTGATCCTGGCCGGCGCCGGCTCAGGCAAGACGCGCGTCCTGGCCCACCGGATCGCGTACCTCGTCGGCGTGAAGGATGTGGCGCCGTGGAAGATCCTCGCCGTCACGTTCACGAACCGCGCGGCCGCCGAGCTGCGCGAGCGGATCATCAGCCTCGTCGGCGAGCCCGGCCGGGACGTCCAGGCGGGCACCTTCCATTCGCTGTGCGCCCGGGTCCTTCGCCAGAACGGCGAGGCGATCGGCATCGATCGCCGGTTCGTCATCTACGACACCGACGACCAGCAGGCGCTGATGAAGCAGATCCTGCGCGAGGAGGACATGCCGCTGACCGGCGAGTTCCGCCCGTCGGTCGTGCTCGGCGCGATCAGCCGTGCGAAGAACGAGATGCTCGACCCGGCGTTCCTTGCCGAGAACGCGGTCAACCACCGCGACCGCACGATCGCCCGCCTCGCGACGCGCTACCAGGAGCGGCTCCGTAAAGCCAAAGCCCTCGACTTCGATGACCTGCTGCTGGAGGCCGTGCGCCTGTTCGAGGAGGCGCCCGAGGTCCTCAAGGGCTACCAGCAGCGCTGGCGCTACCTCCACGTCGACGAATACCAGGACACCAACCGCGCGCAGTACCTGTGGATCCGGGCGCTCGCCGCGACGCACGGCAACCTGTGCGTCGTCGGCGACGACGACCAGTCGATCTACTCGTGGCGCGGCGCCGACCTGCGCAACATCCTCGACTTCGAGCGCGACTGGCCGAAGGCGACGGTCGTCAAGCTCGAGCAGAACTACCGCTCGACCCAGCTGATCCTCGACGCGGCCCATTCGGTCGTGTCGCGCAACGTGGCGCGCAAGGACAAGAAGCTCTGGACCGAGAACGCGGGCGGGCTGCGCATCCAGCGCTTCGAGGCGTACAACGAGGAGGAGGAGGCCGAGTGGATCGCCCGCCAGGTCGAGAACCTGGTCGGCGGCCGCGGAAGCGTCCTGACTCGGCGGGCGGACGACGACGAGTCCGAGACCCGCTTCCGCGCCCGCGACATCGCGGTGATGTACCGGATGAACGCGCAGTCCCGCGCGATCGAGGAATTGTTCCTGCGCTACGGGATCCGCTACCAGCTCGTCGGCGGGACCCGGTTCTACGCCCGGCGCGAGGTCAAGGACGCGCTGGCCTACCTGCGGATCATGCGTTCCGACACCGACAGCGTGAGCTTCGAGCGGATCATCAACGTGCCCGCGCGGAGCATCGGCGAGAAGACGATCGAAGTCCTCCGTTCACTGGCGGGTCGCGAGGGGGCGACGTACTGGGGCGCGATCGAGGCGGCAGCGCGGGGCGAGGCCGAGCTCGCACCGCGCACGCGGAACGCGCTGTCCGAGTTCGCGGCGCTCGTCCGCCGGCTGCGAACGCGGGTCGGGGTGCTGCCCCTCCCCGAGCTCCTCGACGATGCCCTCGAGGCGTCGGGCTACCGACAGATGCTCGCCGACGGCTCCGAGGAGGGCGAAGAACGGTGGGCCAACCTGCTCGAGCTGCGCTCGGTGACGACCCGCTACGACGACCTGAGCCCCGAGGACGCGCTCGACCGGTTGCTCGAGGAGACCGCGCTCGTCGCGGACCAGGACAGCTACGAGGGTGACGCCGACGCCGCGGTCCTGATCACGCTCCACGCGGCGAAGGGTCTGGAGTTTCCGGTCGTGTTTATTGCAGGCCTCGAAGAGGGCCTGTTCCCGCACAGCCGCGCGCTCGATGACGAAAAGGAGCTCGAGGAGGAGCGGCGCCTCGCCTACGTCGGGATCACGCGGGCGAAGCGGCGCCTGTTCCTGTCGCACGCCTGGCGCCGCGCTACGTGGGGCATGGGCCAGGCCAGCGTCCCGTCGCGCTTCCTGCTCGAGATCCCGCCCGAGCTCATGGAGGGCCCGCAGCTCGCCGCGACCGACGACGGGCGTGACCTGGACCTGGACCTCGTCTTCGGGGCGCGTCGCACGTCACGCTTCAATACCCCGGTCCGCGGGGCCGGCCCGGCATATCGGCAGGGAAGCGGCAGGCCTGGCGCGCCACCCCCGGGAGAACCGTTCCGCCCCTCGCGTGACCTTGGCGCCAAGCGCGAGGCGTTCGCCGATGGCGCCCGCTCGGGGCAGCTGTCACGTGCGACGCTGCGCGCCTGGGACGATGCGCTGGAGCGCTCGTACGAGCCCGATGGCGACGGCTCTGCCGGGGCCGCCTCCAGCGCAGCCGCCCCTGCCCAGCCAACCCGCCCGATCATCCCCGGCGAACGCCAGTTCCGCGACGGCGACCGCGTCCGCCACGCCGCCTGGGGGGAGGGGATCGTCGTCACCTCGAAGCTCACCAGGAGCGACGAGGAGGTCACGGTCGCCTTCAAGGACGCGGGCATCGGCCGCAAGACGATGCTGGCCAGTCTCGCCAACCTCGAGATCACCGGCTGATACACGTTGACCGAGACGCTCGAGTCCCGCTACCCGCCGCCGGCCGATCCGCCGCTGCCACTCGCCGGCATCGTCCGCCTGGCGGACCTCGAGCCGCTGGCCCGCGATCGGCTGCATCCCTCGGCGTGGTCGTACTACGCGGGCGGCTCGTGGGACGAATACACGCTGCGGGACACGCTGGCGTCCTGGTCCCGCTACCGGTTGCGCCCGCGCGTCCTCGTCGACGTGGAGGTCGTGGATCTGCGGACGACGCTCCTCGGGAGCGAAGTGGCGATGCCGGTCGGGATCGCACCCGCGGCGCTCCACGGGATGGCCCACGCCGACGGGGAGTGCGCGACCGCCCGAGCTGCCGCGGCGGCCGGCGTGCTGCAGGTCGTGTCGACCGTGGCCTCGAGATCGATCGAGGATGTGGCAGCGGCCGCGCCCGACGGCCCTCGCTGGTTCCAGCTCTACGTCCAGCGCGACCGGGCGATCAGCCGCGACCTGGTCCAGCGGGCCGAGGCGGCCGGCTACGGTGCCATCGCGCTCACGGTGGACCTGCCGGTGCTCGGCTATCGCGACGAGGTCCTGCGCACGGACTTCGACCCGGGTCGCGACGCGTATGCCAACCTGCCGACGCGGGCCGTGTGGGACGGCGACATCGACGAGGTGCTCGACATGCGCAGCGTCGGCCTCACCTGGGACGACCTCGCCACGATCCGCGGCTGGTCGTCCCTCCCGCTCGTCCTCAAGGGGATCCTGACCGCCGAGGATGCGCAACTCGCCGTCGAGCACGGGGCGGCCGCGGTCTGGGTCTCCAACCATGGCGGGCGGCAGCTCGATCGCGTGGCAGCCCCGATCGACGTGCTCGCCGAGGTCGTGGAGGCCGTCGACGGACGGGCCGAGGTGTACCTCGACGGCGGCGTCCGCCGCGGCCCGGACGTGGCGATCGCGCTCGCGATGGGTGCGCGTGCCGTGTTCGCCGCCCGCCCGTTCCTCTACGCGCTGGCCTGTGCCGGCGAAACGGGCGTCGCCCACGCCCTGGCCATCCTCCACGAGGAGACGCTGCGGACCTTCGCGCTGCTCGGCGTGCGCTCGCCGGCCGAACTCACCGTGGCCCACGTCGAGCCGGTGTAGGGTTCCGCCGCTATCCTCAGGTCGATGACGACCGAGCTGCCCGTCGACCCGTCGCTCGTCGAGGAGGCGGCCGCGCTGGACATCGAAGCCGCCGCCGCCCGCCATGCCGGGCTGGTCGAGCAGATCGAGCGCGCGAACCGCCTCTACCACGTCGAAGACGCGCCCGAGATCAGCGACGCCGAGTACGACCAGCTGTTCCGCGAGCTCGTCGCGCTCGAGAACGCCTTCCCGCAGCTCGTCACCCCGGATTCGCCGACCCAGCGCGTCGGCGGCACCCCGACCGGCACGACGTTCGACGAGGTCCGTCACCGGCGGCCGATGCTGTCGCTGGGGAACGCGTTCAGCCACGACGAGCTGCGTGCGTTCGACACGCGCGTGCGCCGTGGCCTCGGCCTGCCGCCCGCCCCCGAGCCCGCCGACGAGCTGCGCTATGTCGCCGAGCTCAAGATCGACGGCCTCGCGATCACGCTCCGCTACGAGCGCGGCCGCTTCGTCCAGGGCGCCACGCGCGGCGACGGGACGACGGGCGAGGACGTAACGGCCAACCTGCGCACGATCAAGGCCGTCCCGGCGCGCCTGTCGGCCACCGCCTCGATGGACGTCCGCGGCGAGGTCTTCATGCCGAAGGCCGAGTTCGCAAGGATCAACGGCGAGCGCGAGGAGGCCGGGCTGCCGCTGTACGCGAACCCGCGCAACAGCGGCGCAGGCTCGCTCCGCCAGAAGGACCCGCAGGTCACCGCGAACCGGCTGCTCTCCGCGTGGACGTACCAACTCATCGAGGAGTCAGAGGCGGCCGACAAGGATGCCGCGGACGTGGATTCGGCTGCAGTCGGCGTGTCCACCCAGTCCGGGGCGCTTCAACGCCTCGAGGTCCTCGGCTTCCCGGTGAACCCGAACCACGAGGCTGGACTGGACATCGAGGGCGTCATCGCCTTCACCGAGGCGTGGCGCGAGGGGCGCCATGAGCTGCCGTACGAGACCGACGGTGTCGTGGTCAAGGTCGACCGATTCGACCAGCAGGCACGTCTCGGCATGGTCAGCCGTGCACCGCGCTGGGCGATCGCCTACAAGTACCCGCCGGAGCAGGTCGAGAGCTTCGTCGAGGACATCGTCCCGTACGTGGGGCGGACCGGGACGCTGACGCCGGTGGCGCACCTCACGCCGACCAAGGTGGCCGGTTCGACCGTCGCCCGCGCGACGCTCCACAACCTCGACGAGGTGCGTCGAAAGGACATCCGCATCGGCGATCGCGTGATCCTCCAGAAGGCCGGCGACGTGATCCCCGAGGTCGTCCGACCGCTCCCCGACAAGCGCACCGGCGATGAACGCGAGTGGGACATGCCGGCAGCGTGCCCGGTTTGCGCTACCGCAATCGTCCGCGACGAGGGCGCAGTCCGCCACTATTGCCCGAACACCGCCTGCCCGGCTCGTGTCAGCCAGGAATTCGGCCACTTCGTCGGCGGGATGGACATCGAAGGGGCCGGCTGGAAATCGCTCGAGCAGCTGCTCCAGACCGGCCTCGTGACGAAGCGGGGCGACTTCTTCCGGCTATCGGTCGAGGACATCGAGACGCTCGACCGCTACGGGCGCAAGAGCGCCGAGAACCTGTTCGCCAACATCCAGAAGGCGAAAGAGCGGCCGCTCGAGCGGATCATCGCATCGCTGGGCATTCCCCAGGTTGGGTGGACGACGGCGCTCGAGCTGGCGCACTGGCTGACCGCGGAGGTGCCCGCCGGCGACGATTGGCTCGTGCGCGCCGCCGCCCACCTGCGGACGACTGCGAGCGAGGCGCCGGAGCGGTTCGTGGAGATCGAGGGCATCGGTCCGACGGTCTCAGGAGCGCTCGCGAGCTGGTTCGCGCCCGAAGGACCCGGCGAGGGTGTGCTCGAGGACCTTGCCGATGCCGGCGTGGTGGCCGAGCTCCCCGAACCGCGCGCGGCCGCGGCCGTCGGCCCGCTCGCAGGCAAGAGCGTCGTCGTGACCGGCTCGATCGAAGGGTTCAGCCGCGAAGGGGCCGAATCTGCGATCCGGGCCGCGGGCGGGAAGCCCGCCGGGTCCGTGTCGCGCAAGACGGACTACGTCGTGGCCGGCGAGGGTGCCGGTTCGAAGCTCGCCAAGGCACAGGAGCTCGGCCTGCCGATCCTCGACGGGGACGGCTTTCGGCGGCTCCTGGCCGGAGAGGGAACAGAGGGATGACGCACCCGAACATCGAGCTCATGCGCCGCTATTCGGCGACGCTGACGGCGGGCCAGGCGGCCGAGATCCTGCCGTACTTCACGGAGGACTGCGTCCTCCACATCCCCGGCCGCAGCCCGCACGCGGGCAGCTACGAAGGCCAGGACGCAGTGCTGGCGTACTACACGCGGATCTTCCAGGACACGGGTGGGCAGTTCGAGAACCTCGGCATCGACGACATCATGGCCAGCGACACCCACGCAGCGAGCCTCGTCCACTGGCGCGTCACGCGGGGCGACCGCACGATCGACATCGATCGCGTGGTCGTGTACCGGATCGACGACGGGAAGATCGCCGAGATCTGGGTCCGCGACTGGGACCAGTACGCCTACGACGAGCTGTTCGCCGACGTGGCGCCGACCGGCTGACCCGCGCCGCCGTCGGGTCAGCGACGCCGGAGGTGGTAGCGCTCCATCAGCTCGCTGACCGCGTCCCGCGCAGCCTGCCATTCGGGCTGGTCGCCGAGGATCGTGGCGCCGTGCCCGAACCGCCTGAGCTGGGTCATCGCCGTCACGATCGTGTTGTGCTCGAACGTCCGCCGTCGTCCGCCCTCGACCACGCCCGTCACGAGGTAACGACGGACCACGTCGAAGGGCGCCGACCAGCGTCCGATGCGAACCCGGTCGCCGAGGCGCAGGCTCTCGAGCCATTCGTCGTCGCCGACCGGGTGCCGATCGTGTTCGGCCAGGTGGCGGTGGAGGTCGACGCGCAGGCCCGGCGCATCGAGGCTGGCCAGGCGGCCGTCGTCGCCGACCGTCTGGTAGCAGACGTGGCAGCTCGGCAGCTCGACGTCGTGGCGGGGCGGCGCGCCGTACGGCAGCCCGCAGCGCCGGCAGAACGTCGCGGACGTGCTCCCGGCAACCGTGCCGCATTGGCGACAGGCGACCGCGACCATCAAGGTGTGAGGGATTGCCACATGGGGCTGGTGTCGGGCTCCGGCAAGGGAGGATGAGGGTTCGCCACGAGGATCGGCGACGCGCTGCCTGCGGGCAATCCCCCGATCGGCCCACGCGCGTCTGGTAGGCTCGGCGGCTCCGGCCGACTGCTCGGCTATGATCGAGCCATGGCCACGCTGTCCCGCTCGGACGTCGAGCACGTCGCATACCTCGCGCGTCTCGGGCTCACCGACGACGAGCTGACGCTGCTCGAGGGGCAGCTCAACCACATCCTCGACCAGTACACGATCCTCGCGACGCTCGACACCGACGCCATCCCCCCGACGGCGCAGACCATCGAGCTCGAGAACATCCTGCGCGAGGACGTCGCGGCGCCATCGCTCTCGACGGAAGCCGTCCTCGGCAACGCACCCGCACGCGAGGGTGACTTCTTCCTCGTCCCGCCGATCCTCACCGAGCGCGACTGAGCCATGCCCGGACCGGCCGACCTGACGCGCCTCCACGCCCACGAGCAGTCCGCCCTCCTGCGGGCCGGCGAGCTGACATCGCGCGAGCTGACCGAGGCCCACCTCGCGAGCGCGGAGCGCGACAACCGGGCGCTCAACGCGTGGCTGACGATCGATCGCGAGCGGGCGCTGGCGGAGGCGGACGCGGCGGACGCCCGACTTGCTGCCGCCCGTGCCGAGGATGCCCTTGACGGGACGCACCCGCTGCTCGGCATCCCGGTCGGCTTGAAGGACCTCGTCTCGGTGGCCGGCGGCCAGTGCACGGCGGGCTCGCGGATCCTCGAGGGCTACCGCTCGCCATTCGACGCGCACATCACGGAGCGCATCCGCGAGGCCGGCGCGGTCATCCTCGGCAAGACGAACATGGACGAGTTCGCCATGGGCTCGTCGACGGAGCATTCCGCGTTCGGCCCGACGGCCAACCCCTGGGCGCTCGATCGCGTCCCGGGTGGTTCGAGCGGCGGTTCGGCCGCGGCCGTGGCGGCCTACCACGTGCCGGTGGCGCTCGGCACCGACACCGGTGGCTCCATCCGTCAGCCGGCCGCGCTGACCGGCACGGTCGGCATGAAGCCGACCTACGGCCGGGTGAGCCGTTACGGCATCGTCGCGTTCGCCAGCTCGCTCGACCAGATCGGTCCGATCGGCCGCGACGCCCGCGACGCCGCGGCGCTGCTGCATGCGGTCGCAGGCCGCGACGAGCGCGACTCGACATCGTCGCCGGCACCAGTGCCCGACGAGCTGCTGACCCTGCCGGCGAACGACGACGAGGCCGTGTCCGCGCTCCGCGGGAAGCGGCTCGGGCTCCCGCGCGAGTACTTCGTGGCCGGGATGGAGCCGGGCGTCGAACAGCGCGTCCGCGAGGCGGTCGCGGCGCTCGAGGCGGCCGGTGCGATCGTCGAGGAGGTCTCGCTCCCGCATACCGAGTACGGGCTGGCCACGTACTACATCGTGGCCCCGGCCGAGGCGTCGGCGAACCTCGCCCGCTACGACGGCATCCGCTTCGGCCCGCGGCTGGGCAACGACGACGTGCTCGACAACTACCTCACCACGCGCGGCCGCCTGTTCGGCGCCGAGGTGAAGCGGCGGCTGATGCTCGGCACGTACGCCCTGTCGGCCGGCTACTACGACGCGTACTACCTGAAGGCCCAGAAGGTGCGGACGCTGATCAAGGGCGACTTCGATGCGCTGTGGGCGCAGGGCTTCGACGCGCTCGTGGCTCCGACCTCGCCGACCGTCGCGTTCCGCTTCGGGGCGCGGATGGCCGATCCCGTGTCGATGTACCTGTCGGACGCCTGCACGCTGCCGGTCAACGTGGCGGGCCTGCCCGGGATCTCGATCCCGTGCGGGCTCAGCGAGGGCCTGCCGGTCGGGCTGCAGTTCATCGGCGCCCCATGGTCGGAGGCTGAGCTGTTCGCGCTCGCGCGCGGCTATGAGGGTCTGACCGCCGGCGCGGATTGGCGCGGCCTCGAGCCCGCGGAGCTCGCCGCGGCGTCGGATCCTGCGACGCCCGCACCGCTCGAGCGATGTGGCGGCCGGCGCGGCCTGATCCGCGCCGACCTCAGCCGTCGGGAACCTCCTCCGCGCTTTTCGGCGCCATACCATCTGAGTGCGACCGAATGGCCGCGCCGGAACCAGGTGGACCTCCGTGGACCAGCGAGAGCTCGTGGACCGCGCGGCGCATGGCGATCATGACGCCTTCGCCGTGCTCGTCCGCGGGTCGATCGCGCGGCTGGACGCGGCGGCCAGGCTGATCCTTCGGGACCCGGAGCTCGCGCGCGACGCGGTCCAGGAGAGTCTCGTTCGCGCCTGGAAGAGCCTTCCCGGGTTGCGCGACCCGGATCGGTTCGACGCCTGGCTCCACCGTCTCCTTGTTCATTCCTGCTTCGATCTCCTCCGTCACCGGCGGCGGCGTGTCATCGAGGTCGAGCTCGACCCGATCGATCCGCCGTTCGTCGGCGACGTCTCCCTGTCGGTCGCCGACCGCGACGAGCTCGACCGGGCGCTGCAACGGCTCGATCCCGAGTGGCGTGCGGTCGTCGTCGTGCACTACTTCCTCGGGCTGCCGCTGCCGGACGTGGCCGCGGTGCTCGGGATCCCCGTCGGCACCGCCAAGTCACGGCTGCACCGCTCGCTTGCCGCGATGCGGCTCACGTTCGATGCCGAGGCGACACCGGAAACGGCCGAGCTTCCGCGAGGGCAGTTGGCATGACGCGCTTCGATCGAGTCGAGCCACGGCTTGCCGAGCTCATCACCGAGCTCGCCGCTCCGAGCCTGCCCGATTACACAGACGACGTGCTGGCGCGGACCGCCGGCCTCCGGCAGCGCCCGCGCTGGACCCTCCTCGAAAGGTGGCTCCCAATGGGCGTCCTTGCACAGCGATCTGTCTACGTCCCGCGCGTCCCGTGGCGCGCCGTCATCGTGACCGCACTCCTGCTCGTCGTGGTCGCGGCGACCCTCGCCTGGGTCGGCTCGCAGCGCCGGGCGGCCCCGCCGTTCGGGCCGGCCCGCAACGGCCTGATCATGTACACCGTGGACGGCGATCTCCTGAGCTGGGATCCGACCACGGGTGAACAGTCGCACGCTCCTCGAAGGCGCGACCGACGACTTCACGGGCATCTATCTCGCGCGACGGAACGAAGCTCGCCTTCCTCCGTCGTGAGCGTCCGCCGACCGAGGCGGAGCCGGAGCTGATCAGCATCCAGGTCGCGAATGCGGACGGGACGAACCCGCTCGACCTGACCGGCCCGCTCGATGCCCCGGACCAGTGGGACTGGTCGCCGGCCGGCGACGCCATCGCCCTGACAGTCGAAGATCGGCGGCCGCTCCACGCTCCAGGTCGTGCCGACCGACGGGAGCGATCGCGCTGCGCGTCCTCGACACGGGCATGGCGGTGACGTTTCCGAGCTGGCTGCCGCCGAACGGCGACGAGATCGTCTTCCGCGGTGTTGCCCGGACGCCCGACGGCCAGCGCAGCGGCCTGTTCGCGATCTCGCCGGACGGCGGCGAGCCGAGGGCGGCTCACGCCGACCAACGGCCATCACGAAGACGACTATCAGGGACCGACGCCATCGCCGGACGGGAGGCACCTGCTGTATCAATCGTGGGATCCGCGTTGCCGAGAGAATGCGCTTCCGCGTGCTCGACCTCGCGACCGGTGTTGACGAAGCAGTCGGGCCGCACCGACGCGCGGTTTGGCGAAGGCGCCGGCACGTTCTCCCCGGACGGCAAGCTCGTTGCCTATCGCGGGTTCGGATTGAACGAGACCTACCAGTTGTTCGTGGTGCCTGCCGACGGTAGTGCCGAGCCACGTGCGCTCACCGGATCCATCCAGGCGGCGCGTGGCACGAGTTCTCGCCGGACGGCACGAAGGTGATGCTCAACCGGTTCGGGAACGGGACGCTGCTGATCGACGTGGAGTCGGGAGCGGCGGAGACGCTCCCCGGCTCGATCGAGGATCCGGCGACCTGGCAGCGGCTCGCGCCGTGAGCTGAGCTGACTACTGCGAAACCCGTCCGCGACTTCCGGCGTCGTCGATGCCGTAGGCTGTGGCGAGCATGACCACCGAGATGGACCCGGCCGCGACCGCGGCCGGGTCACCCGACCGTCCGCCCCTCGCCGAGCGTGCCCTGTCGGAACGCGTGCGAAGCGTCCCGCCGTCGGGGATCCGCCGCTTCTTCGACATCCTCGCCACGATGGACGACGTCATCAGCCTCGGGGTGGGGGAGCCCGACTTCGACACTCCCCGGGCGATCGTGGAGGCGGGGGTCGAGAGCCTGCGCGAAGGGCGCACCCACTACACGAGCAACTTCGGGACGTTCGAGCTGCGCACGGCACTGTCCCGCCACCTCGAGCGCCTGTACGGCGTCGCCTACGACCCCGCGACCGAGCTGCTGATCACGGTCGGCGCCTCGGAGGCGGTCGACCTCGCGTTGCGCGCCACCTGCGACCCGGGCGACGAGGTCATCCTCCACGAGCCGTCGTACGTCGCCTACGTGCCGGCCGTCGTGTTCGCGGGAGGCGTCGTGCGCCACGTCGCGACCCGCTACGAGGACGATTTCGCCCTCGATCCGGCCGCCGTCGAGGCGGCGATCACGCCGCGCACGAAGGCGCTGTTCCTCGGCTACCCGTGCAATCCCACGGGCGCGGTCCTCCCGGAGGCGGTCCAGGACGAGCTGGCCGCGATCGCGGTTCGTCATGACCTCCTCGTGTACGCCGACGAGATCTACGACCGGCTTGCCTACGGCACGTACCGCCACCGGGCGATGAGCGCGCTGCCCGGCATGCGCGAGCGGACGATCCTGATGGGCGGCTTCTCGAAGGCCTACGCGATGACCGGCTGGCGTGTCGGCTGGGTGGCCGCGCCCGCTGGCATCCTCGAGGGCATCGTGAAAGTGCACCAGTACGGGATCATGTCGGCCCCCACGACCGCCCAGGATGCGGCGCTCATGGCGCTCGTCGAAGGCGAGCCCGAGGTCGAGCGGATGCGCGCCGAGTACGATCGGCGACGGCGCCTGATCGTCGACGGGCTGAACGCGATCGGGCTCGATACCTTCGAACCGCGCGGCGCGTTCTACGCCTTCCCACGCATCTCGTCGACCGGCCTTGACGACGAGGCGTTCACCGAGCGGTTGCTCATGGAGGAACGCGTCGCGGTGGTGCCCGGCTCGGCGTTCGGACCGTCGGGCGCGGGCCACGTTCGGATGTGCTACGCGACCTCGTACGAGCAGCTCGAAGAGGCGCTCCGCCGGATCGGCAGCTTCGTGGAGCGCGTCCGCCCCTCCTGAGCGGCACTGTCTCGCGGCTGTAACGCTGCCGACGCCGCCGACGCGGTGACCTCCACGCGATCGCTCCGAAGCTGGGGACAGGAGCTTCGGATGCAGCAGATCGCCACGTCGACCTTCCAGCATGGGATCTATGAGCGCGGCCCCTTCGTGATCCCGGTTCGTGCCGTGGATCGCGTCCGGATCCGGACTCGCCTGCGCCGGCCCCGCCACGACTTCTTCCCGCTGTACCTCGCCGCGGGCGTCGCCGGGGTCGCCTGCGGCTTCCTGCTGAGCCTGGTCTAGGTCGAATCACGCGCCATGGCCGTTGGGTGCCCTCGTGCCGTTACGCGGCAGATTGGGCTCGGCTTCGATTGCGCTGAGGGATAGGAGCCCGGCGCCGTCACGGTCTGGCAAACTGCCCGCATGGAAGGCACACCCACCGCCGTCGAGGCGACGACGCCGGTCGCCGAGGCGGCCGCGTGAGCGCCGTCACGCCGGCCACGACGACGGCCGCGCTCGCGCGCTACGAGGCGGTCATCGGGATCGAGATCCACTGCCAGCTGCGGACCGCCTCGAAGATGTTCTGTGCCTGTTCGACCGCCTACGACGGGTCGCCCCCGAACAGCCACGTCTGCCCGGTCTGCCTCGGGCTGCCAGGCTCGCTGCCCGTGATCAACCGGAAGGCCGTCGAGCACGTGCTGACGGCCGGGCTGGCGATCGGGGCGTCGATCCCCGCGGCGACCCGCTGGGACCGCAAGAACTACTTCTATCCGGACCTGCCGAAGGGCTACCAGATCAGTCAGTACGACCTGCCGCTCGCGTCGCGCGGCACGCTGACCTTCGAAACGGGCGACGGCCCGTTCACGGTCCGCATCACCCGCGCCCATCTCGAGGAGGACACCGCCAAGCTCGTCCATGCGACCGGTCCGGACGGGGCGAAGGTCAGCCTCGTCGACTTCAACCGCTCCGGTGCGCCGCTCATGGAGATCGTGACCGAGCCCGACGTCCGGACCGCCGAGCAGGCCCGGCGCTACGCCGAGGAGCTGCAGCTCCTGCTTCGTTCGATCGGGGCATCCGACGCGGACATGGAGCGCGGGCAGATGCGCGTCGAAGCCAACGTGTCGCTGCGACCGCGCGGCAGCGAGCCCTTCGGCACCCGGGTCGAGATCAAGAACATGAACTCGTTCCGCTCGGTCGAGCGAGCGATCGGATACGAGATCGAGCGGCAGGCGGCCGTGCTCGACGCGGGCGAGACCCTCGTGCAGGAGACGCGAGGCTGGCACGAGGACCGCGGCGAGACGTACCGGATGCGCGTCAAGGAGACATCCGACGACTATCGCTACTTCCCGGAACCGGACCTGCCGCCGCTCCACCTCGATCCCGCCTGGCTGGACGAGCTCCGCGGCGGCCTGCCCGAGTTGCCGGCTGCACGTCGGGAGCGCTACCAGGCGGTGCTCGGTCTATCGGCGTATGACGCTGCGGTGCTCGTGGCCGATCCGGACGCGCTGCGCCTGTTCGAGGCGACCCTGGCGGCGGATGCCGGGCTCGACCCGAAGCAGGTCGCGAACTGGGTCAGCGGCGACTACCTGCGGCTGCGCAATCAGGCAACGGGTCCGATCGACGTCGTCCCCGTGGAGCTCGGGGTGCTGATCCGGCTCGTCGGCGACGCGTCGATCTCGCGGGCGAACGCGAAGGAAGTCCTCGAGCTGCACATTGCCAGCGGCGACGGCACCCAAGCGATCGTCGATGCTCGCGGCTTCCGGCAGATCTCGGACGCCGGAGCACTCGGTGCGGCCGTCGACGAGGTGCTCGCCGCGAACCCGGCCGCGGTTGCCGACTACCGGGCGGGCAAGGTCGAGGTCGTCGGATTCCTGGTCGGGCAGGTGATGAAGGCGACGCGTGGGCAGGCCAACGCGGCGCTCGCGCAGGCCGCCGTCCGCGAACGGCTCACGGCAAGCGAAGGGGAGTGACGTGGGGCTGCTGAACCTCGTGCTCTGGGGCGCCGGCGTGGCGCTGATCGTGATCGGCTACACCCGAGCGCGCGCTCCGCTTGCCCGCTACAACGCGCTCAAGGAGCAGGACGCGAACGTCGCCCGCTACGAGGCGTGGCGCGGTGGAACGCGCGGGAACGCGGACACGGGCGCCTCGGTCGCCATGCAGATCCTGCGCCGCCAGGCCCGGATCGGGATCGCGGTTGGCGTCGTCGGGTTCGTGCTGATCTTCCTGGGCTTCCTCGTCCGATGAGCGTCGTCGACAAGAGCAGCGTCGGGATCGGCGCGCGGCAGTTCCACATCGACATCGCGCCCGGTGAGGTGAGCACCGTCGCGCTGCTGCCGGGCGACCCGTTCCGGGTGCCGCTCGTCGCGGAGCATCTCGAGGACGCGCGCGAGATCGCCCACAAGCGCGAGCATCGGACCATGGTCGGCACCTTCCGCGGCCGCCAGGTCACGGTCACGTCGACCGGGATGGGCTGCCCATCGACGGCAATCGCCGTCGAGGAACTGGCGCGGGTCGGCGTGACGTCGTTCATCCGGGTCGGGAGCACCGGCGCGCTGCAGCCCGGCATCGAACCGGGCGACCTGATCGTGAGCGAGGGCTCGTTCCGCAACGACGGCACGAGCGATGCATATGTCCCGAAGGGCTACCCGGCCGTGCCCGACCTGGAGCTGACGCAGGCGCTTGTTCGCGCCGCCCGGATCGTCGGCCCGAAGCACGACCTCGGTGTCCACGCCGGCCTCAACGTCACCGACGACGCGTTCTACGCCGAGTCTCCGGCGTGGACCGAGCAGATGTCCGGACTCGGGCTCCTCAACGTCGAGATGGAGTCGTCGGCGCTGTTCGTGGTTGCGCGTCAGCGCGGCCTGCGTGCCGGCATGGTGTGCGCGGTCTCGAGCAACCTGGTTGCGGGCACCAGCGTGTACGACGAGGAGGCGCACCGGCGGCTGGCGGTCGGCTGGGGGGCGAGCGTCGAGGCCGCCCTCGAGGCAATCGTCGAACTGGCGCTCTGACGGTCCGTGGGCCTCAACCTCCACACCCATCTCGAGGGCTGGGTCCGCCCGGACACGGCTGCGGACCTGGCGCGCCAGATGAGCGTGACCGCGCCGGCAGGAGGCTGGGACGCGGCGCTCCGCATGCGCGAGCCGGCCGACCTGACGGTCTACCTCGGCCACGTGGCCGCGGCCTACCCGGTGCTGTGCGCGGCCGAGTCGATGCGTCGCGTCGCGCGCGAGGCCGTCGAGGACGCCGCGGCGGACGGCTGCGACTACCTGGAGATCCGCTTCGGACCCGCGACCCACGCCAGGCCCGGGTTCGACATTGCTGCGGTCATCGACGCGGCCTGTGCCGGCCTCGACGAGGGCCGCCGCGCGACCGGGATGCCGGTCGGCCTTGTCGTCTGTGCCCTGCGCCACCACGACGAGGAGGCGAACGTGGCGGTCGCCCGCGCGGCTGCCGCGGCCGCCGGGCGCGGCGTGGTGGGGTTCGACGTCGCGGGTGATGAGCTGCTCTACCCGTCGCTCGAGCCCTACCGCGAGTCCTTCGCGATCGCCGCTGCGGCGGGTCTCGGCCTCACCGCCCACGCTGCCGAGGCAGGGCCGGCGAGCGCTGCCGTCGACGCGGTCGAGCTGCTCGGCGTGCGCCGGATCGGCCACGGCTCGCACATCGTCGACGACCCGACCGTGCTTGCGTGGGCGGCGCGGGAGGGCATCGCCATCGAGGTGTGCCTGACCTCGAACGTCTTCACCGGCGCCGCGCGCTCGATCGCCGAGCATCCCCTCCATCAATTCCTGGCGGCCGGCTGCCGTGTCGTCGTCGGCGACGACAACCCGGTCAACATCGGGACGACGCTCTCCGCCGAGGAGCGACGGCTCGAGGCGGAGGCCGGCCTCACGGCCGAGCAGGTCCGCGGCATCCAGCGCACCGCGTGCGAGGTCGCGTTCACCGACGAGCCGACCCGCGCCGCGCTGCTCGGGCGGTTCGCCTCCCAGGGCTAGCCCGTCGGGCCGCCGAACCGGCGCAGCTCGATCGCCGTGCAGCGGTCCATCACCACGACGAGCCCGGCCTCACCGGCGATCGTGGCCGCCTCCCAGTTCACGATGCCGAGCTGCAGCCAGAAGCAGCGGGCACCGATCGCAACGGCCTCGTGCGCATGGGGCACGACCTGGTCGGGGCGGCGGAAGACGTCGACGAGGTCGAACGGCCCCGTGGCGGCCGCGGCCTCCTCGAGCGTTGGGAACGCCGGGATCCCGTGGACCGACGACTCCTTCGGGTTCACCGGCACGCAGTCGTAGCCGTAATCGAGCAGCGTCCGGAACACCCCGTGCGACGGCCGGCCCGGCCTGGACGAGGCGCCGACGACCGCGATCCGGCGGGAGGCGTGGAGGACGTCCGCGATCGCTGCGTCGTCCGCCGTCGGCACCGGGCCGCGGCCCTCGTCGAGATCGAGGAACGCGAGCGTCCGGGCGCGGTCGTCCGGATCGCTCAGTGCGCGCCTTCCTTGACGTACGGCTGCCCGACCGCGGCCGGGGCGACGCTCCGGCCGACGACGCCCGCCAGCACGATGATCGTGAGGATGTAGGGCAGCGCGCTGAAGGAGTTGTTGTACAGGCTCGGGTACGCGGCCTGGATGCCCGACAGCCACACGCCGAGGTCGCCAGGTGGCGGGTCGGAGCGGATCGCCACGCCGAGCGCCTCCGAGAACATGAACAGGAGCGCGCCGCCGAACGCGCCGATCGGCGTCCAGCGGCCGAAGATCACGGCCGCCAGCGCGATGAACCCGCGGTTCGCCGTCATGCCGTTCTGGAACGAGGCGTTGAACTCGAGCGTCAGCCACGCCCCGGCCAGCCCGGCGAAGATCCCGCCGAGGATCACGTTGCGGTAGCGCAGCGCGATGACGTTGACGCCGACCGTGTCCGCCGCGCGCGGGTGCTCGCCGACGGCCCGCGTGCGGAGGCCCCAGCGCGACCGGAAGAGCAGGATCTGCAGGATGATCACGAAGACGATCACCGACATCGTGATCGGTCCCTGCGACAGGAACATGTTGAACAGCCAGCCGACGATCGGCAGGTCGACGAGGGCCTCGGGCGGGTCGAACGAGTCGAACGTCCCGGCGCTGCCGCTCGGCCGGATGAGACGGTTCAGGTAGCCGGTCAGCCCGAGCGCGATGATGTTGATGACCGTGCCGCTGATGATCTGGTCGGCGCGCACGCTGATCGATAACCAGGCGTGCAACACGGAGACGAGCATCCCTGCGCCGATTGCGGCGAGGACGCCGACGAGCAGCGCCGGCGTGGCCCCGAAGAACGCGCTCGGCTCGGCGTCGGGCATCGCGTCGCTGACGACGACGGCGGCCATGAACCCGACGAATGCGGCCGTCAGCATCATCCCCTCGATGCCGATGTTGACGACGCCGCTCCGCTCGTTCATCACGCCGCACAGCGCGCCAAGCGCGATCGGCGTGGCCAGTGCCAGGGTCTGCGGGGCGAGGTTCGTGTTCAGGATCGCGTTGATCAGGTACCCGACGACCTGGAAGATGAACCCGAGGAGCGGGATGTCGTACAGGAAATCCATCAGGCGCTGCTCTCGCCGTAGCTGCGTGACACCGTCTGAAGCTCGTCCTGAAGCTCATCCGGCGTGCCCGTCCCGGCGCGGATCCGGAACGCGCGCCGGATCACCACTTCGGCGGCAAGGAACAGCAGGATCAGGCCCTGGATGACGTCGATGATCTCGATCGGGATGTCGGCTTCGATCTGCATGGCCGGCGCGCCCGGCGCGCATGCCGCCGAGCAGCAGCGCGGCAAGGGCGATGCCGAACGGGTGCGAGCGCCCCAGGAGCGCAACGGTGATGCCGGCGAACCCGATCGCCGTGCCGAACACGGCCGGGTAGTAGCCGAGGCTCAGGATCTCGATCGCTCCGGCCAGCCCTGCGAACAGTCCGCACAGGCTGAGCGTCAGGATGATCAGCCGGCGTGGGCTCATGCCGGCGTAGCGCGCGGCGCTGGGGTTGGCGCCGACCGTCCGGATCTCGAACCCGAGCGTCGTCCGGTAGATCAGGAACCAGGCGATCGGGACCATCGCGAACGCGATGATGATGCCGAGGCTGCCGTCGCGTCCAACAGGACCGGCATCGCGGCGTTGCCGACGTCGGCCGTCCGGGCGAAGGTCGGGCCCTGTGATCTTGAAGATGTCGTTGACCAGGCCGACGATCGCGAACGCCGCAAGCGAGTTCAGCATGATCGTGACGACGACCTCGTGGGCGCCCGTGAACGCCTTGAATGCGCCCGGAATGAACCCATACAATGCGCCACCGAACGCGCCGGCCGGATCGCAATCGTCAGCGCGACCGGCACGGGCGGCTCGGCGACCGGCGAGCCGGCCAGCGCAGCGAAGAAGCCGCCGACGAGGACCTGCCCGTGCCGCCGATGTTGAAGAGCCCCGCCTTGAAGCCGACGCCCGACCGCCAACCCGGTGAGGACCAGCGGGCCGGCGGCGACAGATCGTGTTCGTGAGCGCCTGCGTGTCCGGGACGAGCGAGATGGCGAGCGTGGCGGCGTTGCCATCGACGTCGAGGAAATTGATCCCGGTTGCGCCCTCGAGCAGGGCTTCGTACGCCTTGATCGGGAGCAGCAGGTCGAGCTGTCCCTGGGAGGCCGGGCTCGACAGGATGATGAGGATCGCACCGACGAGCAGCGCCAACAGGATCGAGATGATCGGGACGATCGAGAGCGCGTAGGCCTTGCGCGCGAGTTTCACGAGGCTTTGTTTCCGTCGTCGCTCGGCGGCGACTCCGCGCCGCCCTGCGGCCAACTGCAGGTCGGCGGTCATCGATGTGGTCGCCTCGGCCAACGCGGCCTGATCCCGCCGCCCGGTCGCCATCAGCAGGCCGATCTCCTCGCGCTCCGCGGTCGGCCCGTCGACGAGCGCGACAAGCTCGCCGCGGTACATCACGCCGACCCGGTCGGACAGCTCCATGACCTCGTCGAGCTCCGCCGAGACGAGCAGGATTGCCGCCCCTTCGTCGCGCTTGGCGATCGACCTGCTTGTGGATGAACTCGATGCTGCCGACGTCGAGGCCGCGGGTGGGCTGGTCGAGCACGAGCACGGTGAGCTTGCGGCTGAACTCGCGGGCGACGACGGCCTTCTGCTGGTTGCCGCCCGACAGCGTCCCGGCGTGCACCGTCGCCGATGGCGTCCGGATGTCGAACTCGGCGATGGCCTCCTTGGCGCGTGCGTGGATAGCAGCGTCGTTGCGCAGGATGCCGCGTGCGTACGGCGGCTCGTCGTACTGGGTCAGGACGAGGTTGTCCTCGATCGGGAAACTGAGCACCAGGCCGAACCGATGGCGGTCGCCCGGCACGAACGACATGCCGGCTCGCTGGAGGTCGCGCGGCCCCACCCCGGTGACCGTGCGGCCGGCCAGTTCGACGGTGCCGCTCGTCGGCTTGCGCAGTCCGGTCAACGCTTCGACCAGCTCGTCCTGGCCGTTGCCGGCGACGCCGGCGATGCCAAGGATCTCGCCCGCGCGGACGTCGAAGCTGACCCCCTTGACGGCCTCGTGCCCGCGGTCATCCGCGACATGCAGGTCCGTGACGACGAGCCGGGGATCGGTCGGGTGCGATTCGCCGCGGTCGACGATGAGCTGGACGTTGCGGCCGACCATCAGCGCCGCCAGGTCGTCCTCGTCGGTCTCCGCCGGCACCCGCGAGCCCACCACCTTTCCCCGCCGGATGACCGTGATCCGGTCGGCGATCTCGAGCACCTCGTACAGCTTGTGGCTGATGAAGATGATCGAGTGGCCCTCGGAGGCGAGGCGTCGGAGGACTTCGAAGATCTCCTTCGTCTCCTGCGGCGTCAGCACGGCGGTCGGCTCGTCGAGGACGAGGATCCGCGCGTCCCGGTAGAGCGCCTTGAGGATCTCGACCCGCTGCTGCCAGCCGACCGACAGCGAGCCGACCTTGACCTCGGGGTCGATGTCGAACCCGAACCGCTTGCCGAGCTCGATGATCCGGCGATGGGCCTCCTTCCGATCGAGGAAGATCGGATTGGCCATCGTCTCCTCGCCGAGGAGGATGTTGTCGGCGACCGAGAGCACGGGAACCAGCATGAAATGCTGGTGGACCATGCTGATCCCGCGCGCGATCGCGTCGGCCGGCCCGCTGATCGTGACGGGGCTCCCGTCGAGCGCGATCTCACCCTCGTCGGGCGTCGCCAGCCCGTACAGGATGTTCATCAGGGTCGACTTCCCGGCGCCGTTCTCGCCGAGGAGCGCGTGGATCTCGCCCGGCCGGACCTCGAGGTCGATCCCATCGTTTGCGACGACGCCCGGGTATCGCTTCGTGATGCCGCGCATCTCGAGCGCGGGGGCGGTCACGATCTCGGTCACGGCGGCCTCAGGCTGCGGGTGACGGGGAACCGGGGTCCAGGGTGGCTCGCATCATAGCGTGCCGGGAATCCGCGAGGGGCGGTCCGGAGACCGCCCCTCGGCGGTGTCGCGTTGGTTGCGCCGGTCGGGCTATTGCCGCTGACCGTGCACTTGACGGGCGCGCACGGGTCGAGCGACCCGTCGACGAAGCCCGCGAGCGCGGCGTCGATCGCCGACTGGATCTCGGGCGTGATGAGCGCCTCGTTGTCGTGGTACGGCGCGAGGCCGATCGCCGACCGGATCGGACGCCGCGTTGTAGGCGACCGTGCCGGCCACGAACGTGTCGGTCGCGACACTCGTGACCACGGCCGTGACGGTGTCGACGAGCTTCTTCTCGGCGCTCGTGACGATGCACGGGGCGAGGTTCGGCAAGCTGACCGCCTGGTCGACGTCGACGCCGATGCCATGGATGTCGGCCTCGCACACGGCCTCGAGCGCGCCCTGGCCGGTGAGGCCCGCGATCTGGAAGATCACGTCGGCGCCCTGGCCGATGAACTGTTCGGCGATCGCGCGGCCCTTGGTCGGGTCGTTGAAGCCCTTGGCCGGATCCGGGTCGGTCTCCTGGTACAGGACCTCGACGTCCGGCTTGACCGACTTCGCGCCGTTCTCGTAGCCGCGCCAGTAGTTGACGACGGCCGGGAGGTTGGTGCCGCCGACGGCACCGATCGTGTTCGACTCGGTGAGGCTCGCGGCGACGATGCCGGCGAGGTAGCCGGGCTGGGCCTCGGCGAAGACGATGCCCTGGTAGTTGGGGAGCAGCGCGGCCGCATCACCCGCGCAGGTGAATGTGGGATCCGGACACGCCCCGCTCGTCGACGCAGATCCCCTGGTCGACGCCGATGAACTTGACGTCCGGGTTCTGGCCTTGGCCGCAGCCGCGGTGTCGGTGCCGATCAGGAAGCCGACGGTCACGATGACGTCGAAGTCCTGGTCGACGAACGTCTGGATGTTTGCGCCGTAGTCGGAGATGTTCTGGGTGACGATGACGTCGTGCTCGCCACCGGTCGCCTCGGCGGCGGCCAACGCGCCCTCGTTCGAGGACTGGTTGAAGGACTTGTCCTCGAGCTGCCCGACGTCGGTGACGACACCGACCTTGAGCGGCCGCATCGAGGCGGCCGGCGACGCTGCAGCGCTCGGCGCCGCCGGCGGGCTCCGATACCACGCACGCTGGCGGCGCCGCGGACGCCGGCGCCCCGGAATCCGGGCGCCTGGCTCGTCGTCGGTGCGCCGCCGCTACAAGCGGCAACGAAGAATGGCCAGGCCGCTGACCAGCGTCAGGCCCAATGAGCGGGTGCGCATGTTTCCTCCTCCAGCATCGTGGTCACGACTCGCCCGTCCCTCACGGCGGGCTCCTGTCTCACGATGGATCGATATCGGACCGCTCGTGCAGGCCGACACTGGCGCGCATCCTACCGGCGTGGAACCGCCCGGGCAAGTCATTTGCCGGGTTCCGGCGCGGCGCGCGCGAGGAGCATAGACGGTCCGCGGGCTGGCCGTTTCAGCGGCCGGAGCGGTGAAGCTCGCGGAGCCGCTCGTCCGAGATCCCGAAGTGGTGGGCGATCTCGTGATGGACGGTCTCGGTGACGCGCCGGGCGAGGTCGTCCGGCGTTCGCGAGGCGCGCAGCAGCGGTCCCCGGAAGATCGTGATCTTGCTGGCATACGGACTGTGGTCCGCTGCCCACGACGTCCGCGGCACGCCCTGGTAGAGGCCGAACAGGCCGTGCGCCCTGACCGACTGCAACTGCTCCGGCGAGGCTTCGTCCTCGACGACGATCGCCACGCTGCCGAGGCGCTCGCGGAAGACCTCGGGGAGGGAATCGAGGGCGGCCACGACGAGCGCCGCGAAGGGATCGTCCTCCACAGGCTCGCCCTCAGCGCCCGGAGGCGACCAGCGCATCCAGGATGTCGCCAAAGCGAGTGATGCCGAGCGAGAGATGGCCCTCGTCGTCGAAGAGGTGCGGGACGGCGGTCGGGATGTGGCTCGCGAGCCATTGGCCATGGGAGATAGGGCACCATCCGGTCGTGGCGTCCCTGCCAGATGTGGACCGGGATGCGGATCGAGGTCAGCTCGAAGCCCCACGGCCGGATGAACGCCATGTCGTCGTCGAACCAGCCCCAATAGGACTCGCGCAGCGCCTCGCGGAAGTCAGCGGCCATCCACTCGGCGAAGTCACCCGTCAGGACCCCGCGATCCACGTCGTCCACGAGGTCCCCGAAGGATTCCGCGACGGCATCCGCGGTCACCACGCTCCACGTGGCGCGTGCTCGCTCCTTGAATGGGATCAGCGCCTCTGGTCCTTCCAGCGCGGCGGCGAACTCCTCGAGATTCTCCTCGCCCATGCCCTCGAGGAAGTCGATCCCTTCAGCTGGATAGGCCGCCACGCCGGCGATCGTCGCGGCGGCGCGGATCCGATCCGGGAGCAGTGCCGCGCAGGCCAGCGCGTGGGGTCCGCCACCGGACCAGCCGACGGTGAGGGCGGTGTCGGCGCCGACATGGTTGAGCACCGTCGTCGCGTCATCCACGACGTCGGCAACGGACCGGCCCTCGCGCCGTGATGAGGATCCGTAGCCCGGGCGGCTGAAGGCGACATAGCGGATGCCTCGCCTGGCCATCTCGGCCGTGAGCGGGTCGTACGGAAGCGGGACCCCAGGCGTGCCGCTATGGAACAGCAGGGTCTCGCCATCAGGCGGACCGGCAACGTAGACGTCGAGGTTCCGGCCGTCGGGGGTCGGGACGGCCTCGCGGGCCGCGGTCACGTCGAGCATTAGCGCATGGTAGTCCCCGGTCTGGCTACCATGGACGGCAGCGTGACCATCGCCCCGAACGACTTCACCCACCTCCACGTCCACTCCGAATTCAGCCTGCTCGACGGCCTCGGCCGGATCACCGAGCTGGTCGATTCGGCGGCCCAGCAGGGCTTCGATTCGCTCGCGCTGACCGACCACGGCGCGTTGTACGGCGCGGTCGCGTTCTACCAGGCCTGCCGCACCAGGAACATCAAGCCGATCATCGGCGTGGAGACGTACATCGCCCGGCGCGCGATGGCCGACAAGGAGGGCAAGGCCGACGCCCAGCCCTTCCACCTGGTCCTGCTCGCGAAGAACTGGACCGGCTACCTGAACCTGTGCCGGCTCATCACGGACGCGCACATCGACGGCTACTACTACAAGCCGCGCATCGACCGGGAGCACCTCGCCAGGTACAGCGAGGGCCTGATCGGCCTGTCGGCCTGCCTCAACGGCGAGGTCCCGCGGGCGCTCGAGGTCGAGGACTGGGAGCTCGCCCGGAAGCTCGCCGGCGAGTATGGCGACATCTTCGGCCCGGACGCGTTCTTCCTCGAGCTCCAGGACCACGGCCTGCCGGAGCAGCGCCGGCTCAACGAGCAACTCCTGCGGCTCGCCCCGGAGGTTGGTCTGCCGCTCGTCGCGACGAACGACCTGCACTACGTGCGGCGTGACCAGTCCGAGGCGCATGACGTGCTGCTGTGCGTGGGAACGGGCAATAACCTCGACACGCCGAACCGGATGCGCTTCGAGTCGGCCGATTTCTACGTGAAGAGCGCGGCTGAGATGGCGGCACTGTTCCCGGACCATCCGGAGGCGATCGCGAACTCGCGTCGCATCGCCGAGATGACGGATCTCACGCTGCCGCTGGGCCAGCTGCGGATCCCTCATTTCCCGGTGCCCGACGGCGAGACGGTCGAGAGCTGGCTCCGGACGGAGTGCCAGCGCGGCCTCGAGCGACGCTACGGCACTGTGACCCCGGAGCTCCAGCAACGGCTCGACTACGAGCTGGGCGTGATCACCTCGATGGGCTACGCGGGCTACTTCCTGATCGTCGCGGACTTCGTGCGCTACGCCCGCGAGCAGGGGATCCAGACGACGTGCCGCGGCTCGGCGCCGGGCTCGATCGTGACCTACACCCTCGGGATCACGCCGGTCGACCCCATTCACTACGGCCTGCCGTTCGAGCGCTTCCTCAACCCCGACCGGGTGACGATGCCCGACATCGACGTCGACTTCGAGGACGACCGGCGCGACGAGGTCATCGCCTACGTGGCCTCGAAGTACGGCCAGGACCGCGTCGCCCAGATCATCACGTTCGGCACGATGCTCGCCCGCGCCGCGATCCGCGACGTCGGGCGGGTGCTGGGCCACAGCTACGGCGAAGTCGACCGCATCGCCAAGGCGGTCCCGAACCAGCTCGGGATCAGGCTCGACGAGGCGCTCGAGACCGCGCCCCAGCTCCGCGAGCAGTACGACGCGGACCCGGCGGTGAAACGGGTCATCGGGTTCGCCCAGCAACTGGAGGGCGTGGCTCGCAACGCGTCAACGCACGCGGCCGGCGTGGTCATCAGCCGCGAGCCGCTGACGGAGCTCATGCCCCTCCAGAAGGCGACCAACTCCGACTCCCTGATGACGCAGTACGAGATGCACGCGATCGAGGCGCTGGGGCTGCTGAAGTTCGACTTCCTCGGGCTTTCGAACCTGACGATCCTGCGCCAGGCCGTGGATCTGGTCCGCGCGAACCGGGGAGACGCGATCGACCTCGACGCCATCCCGCTCGACGACCAGCGCACCTTCGAACTGCTGGCATCAGGCGAGACCACCGGCATCTTCCAGCTGGAGTCGGCGGGCATGCGCCGCTACATCCGCGAGTTGCGCCCGACCTCGGTCTACGACCTCGCGGCGATGGTCGCCCTCTACCGTCCGGGCCCGATGGACAACATCCCCGCCTACATCCGCCGCAAGCACGGGCAGGAGCGGGTCACCTACCTCCACCCGCTGCTCGAGCCGTACCTGGACAAGACCTACGGGATCTTCGTCTACCAGGAGGACATCATGGCCGCGGCGATCGCGCTGGGCGGCTTCACCGGCCCCGAGGCCGACACGCTCGGCTATGCGATCCGCAAGAAGAAGTCGTCGGTGCTTCGGGCCCAGAAGGAACGGTTCGTCACGCAGGCCGCAGAGCGCGGCGTGGAGCCCGGCGTCATCGACGCGGTGTTCAAGGCATTCGAACCCTTCGAGCGGTACGGCTTCAACAAGGCGCACGCGACCTGCTACGGACTCATCGCCTACCAGACGGCGTACCTGAAGGCCAACTACACCGTCGAATACATGACCAGCGTCCTGACGGCGTTCCGGTCGAACGAGGAGAAGGTCGCGGCCGCGGTCGCCGAGTGCCGCCGGCTCGGTATCGCGGTGCTGCCGCCGGACGTCCACGCCAGCCACCTCGAGTTCACCGTCGAGGGAGACGCGATCCGCTTCGGGCTCCTCGCGGTCAAGAACGTCGGGCAGGGAGCGATCGAATCGATCATCGCCGCTCGCGACGAGGGCGGTCCGTTCAAGTCCCTCATGGACTTCTGCTCGCGGATCGACCTGCGCCTGGCGAACCGGAAGGTGCTGGAGTCGCTGACGCGCGTCGGGGCGCTCAACGCGTTCGGCCATCCAGGCCAGGTCCTGCTCGGGCTCGACGATGCGGTCGCCGCCGGCCAGGCGACGCAGCGGGACCGGATCACCGGGCAGACCTCGCTGTTCGACATGGGTGCCGAGGAGTCGGTCGCCTTCGAGCGCCCGCTCCCGCAGACGGCAGAGGTGCCGGTCCGCGAGCGGCTGCGCTGGGAGAAGGAGTTGCTGGGGCTGTACCTGTCGGAGCATCCGATGGGTGAGGTCGCCGAGCAGGTCGGCCACTTCGTGAACGCCTATTCCAGCGACTTGCGCGACGAGTCCCTGGACGGGCAGCGGGTTGTCGTCGGCGGGATCGTGACCGGCCTGCGCACGGTGGTGACGAAGGCCGGGGCGCAGATGGCGATCGTGACCGTGGAGGACCTGCAGGGGAGCATCGAGATCGTGGTGTTCCCGCGCCTCTACGAGCAGACCCGGCCGGTGTGGATCGACGGCCGGATCCTGCTGATCGCAGGCCGCATCGACCACAAGGGCGAGGAGATCTCGCTGCTCGCGGACCTGGCCGTCGACTGGGACGACGCCGCTGCGCAGGGTCCGGACGCGTTCGCACGCGAGGTGGCGGCCGGGGATCGGGGCGGCCGTCGGCGGGCGCCGGTTGGGCGCGGCGGCCCCGGGCGCGAACGGCAACGGCAACGGGGCGCACGCGCCGCAGCCGGTAGGTGCGGCGATGGTCTCGCCGATTCGCCCCGACGCCGAGGCGCCGCCGGCCCCACTACCGCCGATCGCGCCGCCGGTGCCGGTCCCGACCTACGTCGAGCCGGACGCGGGTCCCCTCGACGACGACCGCGACACGGAGCCGGCCGTGCCCGACGAGGCTCGCGAGAGAATCCTGTCGGCGGCCGAGTCGAGCGCGCCGGTCGACGCGCGGTTGGGCGCGGTCCTGCACGTTCGGTTCGCCCGCCACGCCGCTCCCGAGCGGCTGGTCGGTGCGATGGAGGCCTTCAAGGCCGTGCTGCGCGACCGGCCGGGCGCGACCCGGGTCGTGATCCACGTGCCGGGACCGGCCGGCGGCGAGCCACTCCCCATGGAGCTGCGGCGGGGCGTTGCCTACGACTCGGAGCTGCTGGCCGAGGTCCGCCGCCGGCTCGGCGAAGGGGTCATCGACCTCCAGCTCGCGTAGACGGCTCTGGGTCGCGGCCCGCCATGCCGTCAGGCTGGCGCCGATATCCCAACTGATTCTTCGTCAATGCGCGCTGCGATCGGAACTGGGTTCGATATCCGATCCGATTGGCCTGCCGTCGAACCTGGCGCGCCGTGACCTGAACTCAGACCCGTGGCGGAAGTCGCCGAAGCTGGCCAATATCTGAGGGAGACATGCACGCAGCGCTCATGCAGGAAGAACCGAACGGCGCATCTCGTGGCAGGAACCGTCAGGCGGGCCCGCCGGCGCCGTATCGCCTGCGAGATCGGTGCGAGCGATACATTCGGGCCGGGCACGGGGACAACCTCATCGGGCGCTCGGCGTATGGGCCTATTCAGCGCCTGGTAATGATCCGGCCGATGCGACCGCCGATAAGCTGGTGACGTTCGCGCCCTATCCGCGTGGCAGGGCCCGATTTATCGGTCGTGTCGATTCGCCGTCCCCGTAGCCCGAGGCCCCGGCAGGGCTCTCAGGCCGAGCCGCCCTCGGCGATCCGACGGACGGCCTGCACCGACGACAACAGCTCGTGGTACTCGGCGCGGACCTCGTTGACGGTGTCCGCGTCGAGGTCCAGCTCGCGTGCGATCTGGTTGATGACCGAAGCCTCCTCGGCCGTGATGACCCCGTTCTCGGCTCCGATCGCAAAGCACGCGCGGAGCATGGCCTTGCGCTGGTCGTGCGTCGTGATTGCCTTGAACTCGCGGGTGACCACGTAGTCCTCGGTGTCCCCGACGGTCCGCGCCTGGAGCCGCGCCATCTCGGCCACGAGCACCGCCGTCGGTTCGTCGAGCATGCCCCGCTCCTGGAGCTGCTGCTCGATCAGCCGCGTCTCCGCGTCGGTGATGTCGAGATCGGCATGCGCCGCACGCGCCAGGATATAGGCGGCCGATGCGACCAGGCGGGCGCGCTCCGGCGGCAGCGCCTCGAGGCGCCCGACGATCCGCCGGACCGTTTCCGTCTCGCCGGCCGTCGCGTCTTCGAAGGCCTTCTCCGTCTTCTGGGCGGCGGGGGGATTGTCGGGACCGAAGATGCGACCGAACATGAGGACTCCTTGCGACATCGGGAGAGTGCAGGCTACCAGCGTTCGTAGGCGGGATGGTCGGGACCCACGGCGACGAACACGCCGCGGGCCGTGGCGGTGATCTTCCCGCCGGACAGGAGCTGCGCGTCGACCGTGACGCGGTCGCCGGCAGCCTCGACCACCCACGCCCGCAGGTAGACGGGCTGGTCGGTGGGCGTCGGGCGGCGCAACTTGATCGAGTACTCGGCGGTGACGCACCCCGGCGGCCCGGCGAGTTCCCGCTCGTGCATGAGATACATGGCGGCTGCCCAGTTTGCGTGGCAGTCGAGGAGCGTGCCGATGACGCCGCCGTTGAGCACGTTCGTGAACGCCGCGTGGTGCGGCTCAGGTTGCCACTCCGCGATGAGCTCGCCGTGCGAGCCCTCGTGGCTCCCGATGCGCATCCCGCGCGCGTTGGCCGGGCCACATCCAAAGCACGAGGATTCGGGCGCGTAGCGCTGCTGGAGCGAGGCTTCGTCCATCACCGTCGGAGCACGCCCGGGATGTCCGGCTCGGGGCCGCGCCACAGGTCGAGCTCCTCGGTGGCAAACCGCCCGTAGTAGTTCGAGAAATGGCCGCCGCGCTTCCGCAGGATGTCGTGCGCCCGGCGCTTGTCGGCGTCGCCCGGCGCCCGGACGATCAGGACGCTGCGGCCGTCCCGCAGGGCACGCTCGTACAGGACGAAGTCGGGCAGCTGGTCCATGACCGTGAAGGCCAGCAGCCGTCGAAGCCGGCTGCCGATGCCGTGCGCCCGGCCCATCCCATCGATTCGGTCCGCACCCTCGGGGCCCTGGAGCACGGTGACGGTGTCGTCATCGAAGCCGGCCGTCCTGAGATCTGCGGCAGCCGCTTCCGCTTCGGAGGGGTCGTCGACCACGGCGACGACCGCTCGGTTGGGATAGGCGATGAAACGATCGGAGCGTTCGGTCATCAGGGCGTGGCACACCAGTGCGGGGTGGTGCCGAAGCCGGGACTTGAACCCGGACGAGGTTGCCCTCAACGGTGTTTGAGTGCGTCTCCGGGGGTCCGTGGGTGTCCGCCAGCGTTCGGTTTGTGCGGTGGATGCGTTCTATCGGCCTGCGATCATACGCCCGCGTCCGTGCGTCAAGCTGCCGGATAGACTGCCAGCCGGCTCGTGTCCTAGGGAGCGTCGTCCGGCACCTCGTGCATCCGCCCCGGGCCAAGCTCGGTCCCCCAGTAGGCCAGGACGAGGGCGGCAAGTTCTGGCGCGGATACGCGTTTCCCGTCCGCCACCGTGACGACCATCATCGCGGAGCCGGCGCTACCCCAGACGGCCTCGCCCCACCGGCCACGGTCTGGGGCGGCCGTCCCGTAGTCGGGTTCCGACTCCACCCCGGCCACCGACGCGTGCCTCGTCGCGGTGGCCTCGAAGTGCTTCGCGCCACTTGCAAGGTGCGAAACCGTCTTGCCCGGGTCGTGGGGGCGGATGGCGTCTCTCTTGGCCTTGTCGGTCGGGTAGCGCCAGTCCGCCATGCTCTCGGCGGCCACGAAGAAGTCAAACACCGGGTACGCATCGCCTGGGCTGGCGAGGATGCGTCGGTAGTCGTGCTCCATCTTGGCAAGCAAGTCCAAGGGCGTTTGCAGCTTGTCGCTGAAGCCTCGCCATGCCGTCATTCCGGATACCACTTCGTGACCCGCTCCAACTCGTCGACGGTCAGCGGCCGACCCTCTACCGTCCTGAACCGCTCCTCGGCTCCTGCGAGGAATGCCGCACGGCCACGGCGGTCGATCTCGGCGAGCTTCTCGTCACGTTGTCGTTCATCGAAGCGGATGCGGAGGTCCGATCATCGCGGCCAGCTCGTCCTCGCCGGTCCCGGTGATCGTCTCGGGATGCTTGCCACGACCGGGATGCCGACCACGCGCCGTCCAGGTCCATCGCCCGGTTCCCGGGTCGTAACTGGTGGGTCCGACTGCCCACCATTCCGGGAGGAGGGCGAGGACGTCCCTTCCTCACATTGGAACGTCCAATCGCCAGCGTGACAGCCTGGTCGTACGACACCGGCGTTACCGCAAAGGCCTTTGCCGGTTGCGGATCGCGCACGACCACCTCGTTCCGCAGGCCCTCGATGAGCGGCCGGGCGATGTGGGCCGGGATGGTCGTAACCAGGTTGACCCAATACGAGCTGAGCTTCGGCGTCAGGACCGGGACGGGGATCATCAGCCGGCGGAGCCCCCGCAGGTGGGCGTAACGAAGCATCATGTCGCCGTAGGACAGAACATCGGGTCCGCCGATCTCGACGATGCCGGTGATGTTCGGGTGATCGAGCGACTCGACGAGATACGCGACGACGTCGCCAATCCCGATCGGCTGACAACGCGTCGCGACCCAGCGCGGCGTGATCATGAGCGGGAGACGTTCGGTCAGGTGTCGCAGGATCTCGAACGAAGCGCTTCCTGGGCCGATGACGATCGCCGCGCGAAACTCCGTCACCGGGACGCCATAGCGGGCAAGCTCCGCGCCGACCTCGTGCCGGCTGGCGAGGTGATGCGAAAGGTTCGTCCGGTCGTTACCAAGTCCGCCCAAGTACACGATCCTCGCAACGCCGGCTCGAGCGGCGTTCGAGGCAAACGAGCGGGCCGCACGAAGGTCGCGCTCAGCAAATCCAGCCTCGCCGCCCCCCATGGAGTGAGCGAGGTAGTAGGCGATGTCGACGCCCTCGAGTGCCGGGCGCAGGCTGGCGGGTTCGAGGAGGTCCGCCCGCACCACCTCCATGCCGGGAAAGCGGTCCTGCAGCAACCGCTGGTCGCGCCCGGCAAGCCGGAGGTCGGCGCCTCGACGCCAGAGAGCCGTGACGAGCCGACCGCCGACGTAGCCGCTTGCCCCGACCACCAGGATGCGCATTACCCAAGTATGGCAGGCACCGGAGAACCCTTCGGGCGGCTGCGAAGCTAGGACCGGTACGGGACGTTCACGCTCTCGCTGGGCGTGGTAGGGGTTGGGTTACCCCTTCGTGCGCGTGAGGAGCCATGTCGTCGAGGGCGCTCACCGGCAGATGGCCGTGGCAGGTCATGCAACTGGGGTAATTCGCGCGCGCGCGTTTGGCGCGCATCCGTGCGGAAACGCTCGATGAAGGGAACTTCGCCGACGAGGAGAGGTAACCGACGCTGAAGGGATTGGCTCCTGCGGCCCCGGCCTAACGGTCGGGGCCGTCATATCGGCCGACTCATTACCTCAACCGAGCAGAACTGCGCTGTCGCGACTGCAGACAACGCGCAGTCAGCTCACCGTCTGACGAACCGCACCGTCTCCGGCGGTGGTCCCGACCAGCCGTGCACCCGCGCCCGGGCGTGGCGCGACGAGGGCGAGGGCGAGCGCCAGGGCGAACTCCGACTCGGGGCTGCCGTCCTCGTCCACCGACCGGCGCAGCGACTCGAGGGCGCGGCGCATCTCGTCGCGGTGGGCGATGTCGAGGGCCGAAGCGTGAACCCCGGCATCGCTGCGGTGGCGTCGAGCCTGTCGGTCAGCTCGCGCCGGTCACGGCCCGTCTTGCGGTACCAGTGCACGCCGGGTTGGTGACGGAGGAGGAGGCGCAGCGACTGCCCTCTGCTACCCGGCCCAGGTCGCCCGGGAGCCTCTCGACGGCTACCGGCGTCGGCGGCTTGGTGCCGTGATCGACGGCCACGATTGCGCCGCCGGAGGTGCGGACGCTCACGGCGTAGACGATCACGCGGCGTCCTCCGGGTAGTCCGGGAACAGCAGCGCGATGCGCTCGGGCGGGAACAGGCGCGGCACCGTCGGGATGGTGCTGAAGGTGCACTCGTACTCGCGGCCGAATTCTTCGGCGCTCATGGATCGCCGCTCGGACTCGAGGAACGCTGGCGAGATGATCGGCACCGACGCCGACGGCACCGAGAAGCGCGTCCAACCTGGAGCGTCGCCCGTGACCAGCTCGTAGAACGGCCCCTCGGCCATGGCCGCCGTGGACTGGACGACCAGCCGTCCCGACGTCGCGGTCAGCGCCTTGACGGCCACCCACGTCTCGGGGTCGAGGTAGGCGGCTTCGTCGAGGATGAGCAGTGACGCCGACCAGCCGCGGACACTCTTGCTGGTCCCAAGGCAAGCTCAGGATGCGCGACCCGTTGCGCAATCGGAGCGTGGTCGCCGAGTCCTGCACCAGCCCTACGCCAAGGTTCCTCAGTGCCGTCCGGGCCTTGCCGGCGATCTCCTGCGACTGGCGCAGCGACGGCGACACGATGGCCGCGGTGACGTCGGCGTTGTAGAGCACCTCATGAACCGCCAGAGCTGAGGCGGCGGTACTCGCACCCGCTTGACGAGTCTTGACCGTCACCACGGGGCCGGTGGCGTGGAGATATTCGCGCTGCCAGGCGAGGGCCTCGACGCGGAATGCGCGCTCGAACAGCACGACCGGGTCGAGGGCGGTACGGAGGTCGGCGGCCAGGTTCCGCGCGCGCGGAATCTGCGGCGGGCAAAGTACCAACGCGTTGGTAGTTCGCCTCGACGCTCACGGGGATCACCTGTCGCCTGTAGGGGTGTCAATGCGACGGCCGACGTACACGAGCAGCCGGTCGAGGTGGTCGCCATGTTCTGCCCAGCCAACGGACGCATTGCAGAAGTTGCACAGCCATCCTCTCGTGCAATTTCGGCATCCCTCTTTTCCCGGATGGCAGGCGTGGGAGTGGTCGAGCACTAGCCGCAGGCCTGGACGCTGGCAGATTGCGCACAGGCCGCCCTGTGCGGCCCGTAGGGCGTCCTGCTCGGCCGGGGAGAGGCCGTGCCGCTTCCGACGTGCCGGGGCGCGTGGGTCGGCCGCTGAGCGCCCGTTGGCGTGGTCGACGTTGGCGAACAAACTGTTCACCACCACGTTGGCGAACACGCTTTTCGCCGCCGTACCAGCTCATACGTCGGCCAGCGCGTCGGCCACGGCCTGACGTGCCTCGGGATACGGCCCCAGCGCCTGCATGATGGCCGTCCGCAGCGCGACCCATTCCGCGGTTGCGACGAGGTCCACCGGCGGGGCCGTAGCGTCCTGGCGGGCCTGCTGCGCTGACACTTCCAGCCGGTACTCGCGGGCGACGATGGATCACCGGCAAGGGCACGCAACCGGAGCGCGTCCACCAGCTCGTCTAGTAGATCGCGCAGGGTGGCGGTATCAACATTGATACCGCTCGCATCGTGGCCGTTCGACACCGGAACGGACTGTTGAATATTCAACAGTCGGGCGCGGTGGTTCCGGTTGTGCCGGGTCAGCGCGTCGTATGACAAGCCGAAGTCAGCGGCCACTGAAGGCGCCGTGTCGCCGTCCTGTAGCCGCTGGTCGATGGTGGCAACCTGGGGATGGCGACATGCGGTACAGGCGACACTCACCGGCACCGCTCCCCGGTTTGCGGCTCGGCTCGGCGATGGTCGGCGGTTTGCGGGGGTTTGCGGCAAATGGCAGAAGCAACCACCAGCTTGCCGAGAGGGCGGCTGTAAGCAGCAGCTCCGCTTAAAGAATGCGGACTTCCTGCCTCTCTTGGTTCCCTTGTTGGCGAGAGTACAATTCGCCTGAGACATGAGCCCCCGTCGGGACGCGCTTGACGGGCCGTACGTGCCGCTCGAGGAACGGGGGAAGGCCATGCGAATGCGAGCGGTCGAATGCGCCGAGCCGGGTCGCCTGCACATGCACGCTCCAAACGACGAAGCCCTGATCGAACTCGTGCTCCGACATACGCACCAGGCGCACCCCGGAGTGCCCTTCGACGAGCAGGCGGCCGAGGCACTCGTGGACGACTCGGCGTACGACGACAAGAAGCACTCCAACAAGCAAGGTTTGGCCGGGACCTTGAGGAACGATGACGGCGGCGGCTTCCCGCCATGGCTGTGATGGAGTAATGAGCATGGCCATGCAAGCAGTCGATTGCACCGTGCCGGGTTGCCAGCACATCCACGCTCCAAATCACGAAGCCCTGGTCGAACTCGTGCTTCGGCATTCCCACCAGGCTCACCCGGAGATGCTTCTCAGCGAGCAGGCGGCTGAGGACCTCGTGGACGAGTCGGCCTACTTCGACAAGAAACATTCGCGGAAGAGCTACGCCCACGAAGCCGGGCACGTCCTTTCCAACCTGCCCAATTCTTGACGACGACCATTAGCGTCGCCACCGCCGCGCCTGCTGGCGCTTCTCGACTGCGTCCAAGCGAGCATCGAGCCGGGGGATGACGCGGCGGAACCTGCGGTTGATGTCGCGCCTCGCGTAGGCGTTGGCGAGGCTGGCCCGTTCCGCCGGCGTCTGCGGCTTGATGTAGTCCTCGAGCCGCGGCGGCACCACGTCGTCGAGCCGGGGAGGACGGTAGCCCGGGAACTTCGGCTCGCTCATGACTGCACCCCACACCACGGCAGCCCGTCCGGGAATGCGTCGGCGACCTTGGTCCCTTCGACCGGCTCGGGGTGGTCGTGCACCGCGGCACGTCGGCGGCTTGCCGTCGGCATGGTACGGCCACAGCCGCGGCGCTGCGGCGTATGCGGCTGCGAAGTGAATGCTGTTGCCGCTCGGGATGATCGACTGACGGTCCGGTGACAGGCGAACCTGGGTGCCCTTGCGCTCGAGCCGCTCCTTGATCTGCTGCGCACCAAGGATCAGCTCGGGCTTGGCACGGTTCCGCGACCTCGTCCACAGCACGCGGAACGCATCGAGACGGTCGGCGTAAGGCTGCGCCCGGGGTTGCTTCTCGGCGACCTGGACGGGTGTCGCGAGCTGCGCCACGGTCCCCTTCGGGTAGCAGTGGTACGACCGGTAGAGGTCGCGCTCGTCGACCACGACGCGGCTGATCGGTAGGTTGGGGAGGGCGTCGCCGCGGTCCAGGTCGAGCAGCTTGGGCTGCGCCTCGAGCTCGACGCTGGGGCACTCAAGCATCGGCATCACTGCCGATGTACGTGGCCGTCGGGGTCCGTCAAGCTGCCAATAGACTGCCAATTCTGGTGCCGAAGCCGGGACTTGAACCCGGACGAGGTTGCCCTCAACGGTGTTTGAGACCGTCGCGTCTGCCTGTTCCGCCACTTCGGCACGGGACGATCCATCGTACCGCGAGCGGCTCGCGGGAACCGCTCGCGGCCCGATCACGTCTGCTCTCGGACCGATGCTAGACTCGCCCGACCTCAGAATCGCCGTCCGGAGGCACCCCCTGCCCGTGGAGCGGGACCTTCGCTCGACGACGGTCCCCGACGACCCCGTCCAGCGCCGCGACCTCATCCTTCTCGAGCGCGCCCGTGACGGCGATCTCGACGCGTTCAACGACCTGGTCAGGCTCTACCAGGACCAGCTCTACGCGCTTGTCGTCCGCATGGTCCCCGATCGCGATCAGGCAGCGGACGCGGTGCAGGAGGGGTTCTTCTCGGCGTTCCGGAACCTGCACACGTTCCGTGGCGGCAGCGTCAAGGCGTGGCTGAACCGCATTTGCGTCAACGCCGCGATGGACACGCAGCGGGCCCGCCGCCGCCGCCCGTCGCAGCCGTATCCCGAGCTCGAGGACGACAGCTGGCAGCCGCCGGCCGGCGAGGATGCTGATCCCGAACGCTCGGCGGTGCTGGCCGAACGCACCCGCGCGCTTGGCGCCGCCCTCTCCTCGATCACGGACGACCAGCGAACGGCGATCGTGCTCTACGACATCGAGGGCTACGACTACGCCGAGATCGCCGAGATGACCGGTGTCTCGCTCGGAACGGTCAAGTCGCGCATCCATCGCGGCCGGTTGGCGCTCCGCGACCGGCTGGAAGGCCGGATGGAGCTGTTCCGTGGCTGATCACCGATCCGGAAGGGAACAATTTCGGTGACCCGACCGTCAGAAACCCAGATGCACGAACAGCCCAATTCCTCCGATCACGCCCGGCATGACCTGCTGGCCGTCGCCGCCCTGGCCGATCGCGATGCGACCGGCGAGGAGGCCGCGCGCGCCCGGGCCCAGGTCGACGCATGCACCGAATGCGCGACGCTCCACGCCGAGCTCGTCAGCCTCGCGACGTCAACCCGCCAGCTCCCCGCAATGGAGCGACCCCGGGACTTCCAGCTCCGGCCGGAGGACGCCCAGCGGCTGCGCCCGAACCGGTTCCGACGCCTCTTCGGATCGTTCGGTACGGCCCGCGACGGCTTCAGCCGGCCACTGGCCATGGGCCTCACCACGCTCGGCATTGCCGGGCTGATGTTCGCGATTCTGCCCGGAACCCTGTCGTTTGGTGGCGCCGCGAGCGCGCCGGGCGGGCCCGAGGCCGGATCTGCTCCGCAGCAGGAGATCCAGACGTTTGGCGCTGCCGCGTCGTCGGCGCCCGCCCCTGCCGAGGGCGGTGCCCCCCAGGCGCAGCCGGACGCGAGCACGCGCCCGGGATTGGGCGCGGGTTTCGGCAGCGGCGACCGTGCGATCGCGGCACCTGCACCGGCCGGAGAAGATCTCAACCAGCGCGACGAAGCCGACTACAGTCGTGTGGCGATCGCCGGCGAGCCGAGTCGCTCACGTCGATTGCAGACGACAGCGACCGGCGCATCGCAGCTCGTCGTGATCTCGGGGACGCTGCTCATCGTCGGGCTCGGGCTGTTCGCCCTGCGCTGGACCTCGCGCCGCTTCGGCGGCTGACCACCGGCCACGTGACTGCCGTCCCACGGCAGCAGTGACGAAGCATCGCGTCAATCGGTAGCGATCCTGCCGTCCCACGGCACATATGTGTCGATCGAGTCCCGGCCTTGCCGCCCCATGGCAGAACGCGACCCCCGTTCGTCCCTGCTGCCGTCCCACGGCACGGCAAGCAGCAGATCGGGTGCCGGATCCGGGGCCGTACCTGACGGATCCCGGCGCGACCCGCCGGTACACTTGAGACGTGCCCTCTGAACGCCTGATGCTGCTCGACGGCTACGGGCTGGTCTACCGCGGATACTTCGCCCTTCCGCCCCTCACCACGTCCAAGGGTGAGCTGGTGAATGGCGTCTTCGGGTTCGCGAGCATCGTCCTGCGCGGCATCCAGGATCTCCAGCCCGACTACCTCGCCGTCTCCTTCGACCTCCCGGGGCCCACGTTCCGGCACGAGCAGTACGCGGACTACAAGGCGACCCGCGTGAGGATGCCGGACGACCTGCGCGACCAGTTTCCGAAGGTGCGCGAGGTCGTGAAGGCCCTCCGGATCCCGGTCTACGAGATGGCCGGCTACGAGGCCGACGACGTCATCGGGACCATCACGAACCAGCTCGACGACCGGGACGACCTGGAGACGACGATCGTCACGGTCGACCTCGACATGCTCCAGCTCGTCACGCCACGCGTCCGCCTGATGACGACGCGGTCCGGCGTCGAGAACACGGTCATGTACGACGTGGCGCGGATCGACGAGCGGTTCGGGCTGCGGCCGGACCAGATGATCGACTACAAGGCGCTCAAGGGCGACCCGACGGACAACATTCCCGGCGTGCCGGGGGTCGGCGAGAAGACAGCGGCAAAGCTCATCCGCGAGTTCGGGACGCTCGACGCGCTCTTCGAGCGCCTCGACGATGTCACCCCCGAGAAGCTCCGCGACAAGCTGCGCGAGCACCGCGACCAGGTGCTCATGGGCCGCGAGCTGACGACGATCGTCCGCGACCTGCCGGTCGCGATCGATCTCGAGGCCGCGCGCCTCGGCGACTACGACCGCGACACCGTGGTGCGCCTGTTCCGCGAGTACGAGTTCCGGACGCTGATCGAGCGGTTGCCCCCGATGGCCGGCGAGACCGCGGAGGAGCGGACGGAGCGGCTGCGATCCGTCGCCCAGAGCGGTTATGTGCCCGCGGCGCGCGTCGCCGGTGGGCGCCCGGAGGGCTGGGGCCCGGGACGTGCCGGGGCACCCGTCCGCCCCGCGAGCGGCGAGCTGCAGCTGCGCCTCGACTTCGACGCGGTCGCCGCCCCGGCGCCCAGCTCGGATGGCGCCACCGCCGTCGACCGGGAGCGCGCCCGGTTCGAGCCCGCGGAAGACCTGCCGACCGCCCTCGCCCAGGCCATCCTCGACCCCGGGCCGCATCGAGGTCGTGGGCGTGGACGCGATCGACGACCTCGAGCCATGGATTGCGGCGCAGCCGGCGATCGGTGTCTCGCTCCTGGCCGACGACCCACGACCGAGGCGTGGTCGACCGCTCGCGCTGGCGGTCGCAGGATCCGAGGGACGCGTTGTCGCTGCCGACGGCCCCGAGGCCTCCGACGCACTGCGTCATCTCGTTGAACGGCGTCGCATCCCGCTGGTCGGCCACGAGGTGAAGCCCGTCCTCGTCGCGACGTTCGCCGAGGACGAAGCCGCGGAGCCGTTGCCGGTCGCATTCGACACACAGGTCGCCGCCTACATCCTCAACGCCGCGCTCCGCAGCCAGACAATCGCCGACGTCGTCGCGGAGAACCTCGACCAGATCCTTCCCCCGCCGGCGGAGTTGCCGGCCACGGCCCGCGCCGGCCTCGAGGCCCTGTCGGCGATCGCGGTCCGCGAGCCGCTCGAACGGCGGCTGGGCGAGGTCGAGCTCGAACGGCTGTTCCGCGAGGTCGAGCTGCCCCTGATCCCGGTCCTCGCCCGGATCGAGGCTGTCGGCGTCGCGCTCGACCTCGAGGCGCTGGCGGTCCTCGAACGCGAGTTCGGTGCCGAGATCGCGCGGCTCGAGCAGGAGATCTACGTCGACGTCGGCCACGAGTTCAACCTCGGCAGCCCCAAGCAGCTCGAACAGATCCTGTTCTTCGAGCTGAACCTGCCGAAGGGCAGGAAGACGAAGACGGGGTTCTCGACCGACGCGTCGGTGCTCGAGGAGCTGCGGCCGGCCCACCCGATGATCGACAAGCTCCTCGAGTGGCGCGTCTACACCAAGCTCCGCTCGACCTACGTCGAGGCGCTGCCGACGCTGATCGCCGACGACGGGCGCCTGCACACGACGTTCCACCAGGCCGTCGCCTCGACGGGCCGGCTGTCGTCCTCGGATCCGAACCTGCAGAACATCCCGATCAGGACCGAGCTCGGGCGGCGGATCAGGCGCGCGTTCGTCGCGGGCGATCCCGCCAGGGTCCTCCTTGCCGCCGACTATTCGCAGATCGAGCTCCGGATCCTCGCCCACGTGTCGGGCGACGAGCATCTCAAGGACGCCTTCGCGCGCCAGGCCGACATCCACCGGGAGACGGCAGCACGCGTGCTCCACAAGGACCCCGCCGACATCACCAAGGACGAGCGGTCGATGGCCAAGATGGTCAACTTCGGGTTGGCCTACGGGATGAGCGACTTCGGACTCGCCTCCCGGGCCAACATCCCGCGCGCCGAGGCGCAGGAGTTCATCAACTCGTACTTCGCGGCGTACTCCGGGATCAGCTACTACATGATGGAGATCAGGGAGCAGGCGAAGGCGCAGGGCTGGGTCGAGACGCTCCTCGGCCGCAAGCGTCAGATCCCGGAGCTGCGCGCCTCGAACCCGGCCCTCCGCGGGGCGGGGGAGCGGATGGCGATCAACATGCCGATCCAGGGGACCGCGGCGGACATCCAGAAGATCGCCATGATCCGCGTCGACGAACGCGTCCGCGCAGCCGGCCTTCACGCGCGGCTGCTGCTGTCGGTCCACGACGAGCTGCTCTTCGAAACCCCGCGGGACGAGGTCGAGCCGCTGGCTGCGCTGGTCCGCGAGACGATGGAGGGCGCGCTGCCCCTTTCGGTGCCGCTGGTCGTCGACGTCAAGGTGGGCGACGACTGGGAATCGATGACGCCGCTCACCCGCGAGGACGCGATCGCGGCCGAAGCAGACGAGCTGCCGCTCGAGGCGCCGGTCGCGCCCCTCGCGTCGTAGTCCGCCGTCATGCCGGAGCTTCCCGAGGTCGAGACTGTCGCGCGTGACCTGCGGCCGCGCCTGGTTGGTGCGACGATCACCGGCGCCCGGACCAACTGGGTTCGAACGCTCAGATCCCAGGATCCGATCGCGTTCGCGGATGGGGTCGCCGGGCGGACGGTGCTGTCGGTCGGCCGGCGCGCAAAGCTGCTGGTCGTCGACCTGTCAGGTGACGCCGCGCTGACGATCCATCTCAAGATGACCGGCCAGCTCTTCGTCGTGCCCGCCGAGCGCCCGGAGGATCCGTACATCCGCCTCGTCCTCGAGCTGGCCGACGGCCGCGAGGTGCGCTTCCGTGACATCCGGAAGTTCGGGAAGATCGGCCTGTACGGGCGGGACCCGATCAGCGGCGAGCTTGTGGAGGAGGTCGGCGGCAGCGCGGTCTTTGCCGCGGTGGGTCCCGAACCGCTCGACCCGACGTTCACGCTCCGGGACTTCCGGGGACGGATCCGGCGCCGCAAGGGCCGGCTCAAGCCACTGCTCACCGACCAGTCGTTCGTGGCCGGCGTCGGGAACATCTACGCGGACGAGGCACTGTGGCGGGCACGCCTCCACCCGCTGCGCTCCGCGAAGTCCCTCCGCCCGCCGGACGAGCGCCATCTGTACGAAGCGATCCGCATCGTCCTGGCCGAGGCCGTCGAGCGGCGCGGCTCCTCGATCGACGACTACACGGCGCCGGACGGCGACGGCTCGATGCAGGAGACGCTGGCGGTCTACCAGCGCACCGGCGAGCCGTGTCCGCGGTGTGGGCATCCGGTCAAGCGCATCGTGATCGGTGCGCGGTCCACGCATTTCTGCTCGTGGTGTCAGCGCCTGCCGGCCACTGATCGTGCGGATGCGCGGGCGATCCTCAGGACCGCGACCGGTGGGACGGGCCGTCGCGGACGGCGCTGGACGGACCTCGATTCGGGCGCGCAGGGGGCAGGTGACACGATCGCGCGGACGGAGCGAACGCGACGAGCTGCGGCAACCCGGCGGGCCGCCGCACGGTCGGCGGCGGAGGCCGACTGATGTCGATCCTTCGGCTGGCCGGTGTCACGCGCGAGGTCGGCACCTTCACGATCCTCGACGGCATCGACGCCGCGATCGCGCTCGGGGACCGGGTCGGCCTTGTCGGCCCGAACGGCGGTGGCAAGACCACGCTGCTCAGGATCGCGGCCGGACGTGACGAGCCGGACCGGGGCGAGGTCCATCGAAAGCGCGGCCTGTCGCTGGGGCTCCTCGCGCAGGAAGCGCACTTCGACGCCGCGTTCATGGCCGCTCCCGACCTGCGCACGGCCGTCCGCTCGGGCGCCGCGCATCTCGACGTGATGGCCGCTGAGCTCGCAGCGCTCGAGCATGCCGGCCGCGCCACAGAGACGCTCTACGCCGAGCTCCAGCACCGCTTCGATGCGCTCGGTGGGTACACGCTGGACCTGCGCGTTGATGCGGCGCTGTCGGGGCTCGGCTTCTCGCGCGGCGAGTGGGCAAAGCCGCCGTCGGCGATGTCCGGCGGCGAACAGACGCGGGCTTCGCTGGCCCGTCTCGTGATCGCCGACCCAGACCTGCTCCTGCTCGACGAGCCGACGAACCACCTCGACATCGACGCGCTCGAGTGGCTCGAGGTGCACCTCCAGCGCCGGTCGGGCTCGCTCCTCGTGGCATCGCACGACCGGGCCTTCCTCGACGCGACCGTGACGCGCGTCTGGGAGCTGCGCGATCGACGGCTGACCGCGTTCCGCGGCGATTACTCCGCCTACCACCGGCAGCGCGCAGGAGCGCGACGAGCGGGCCGCCAAGGAAAGCGAGACCCACGCCGGACAGGTCGAGCGCGAGAAGGAGCTGGTGCAGCGCTACCGCAGCCACCGCAAGTTCTCGAAGATGCACGAGCACGAGGCGCGGCTCGAGAAGTTGCAGGCGGAGCAACGCGCCACGCCACGGGCCGGACGCAAGCTCGCGCTGCCGAGCAAGGCGCTCGCGGGCGATACCCCGAGCCGCTCGGGCGAGATCGTCGTCCGCGTCGAGGAGGGAGTTGTCGGCTATCTGCCGGGACGCGGCGCGCACGACGTCGACGGCCTGCCCGCGTCCGAGCCGACGGTGGTCGCCCGCGCCCCGTTTCTCGCCGCCCAGCGTGGCGAGCGGATCGGGATCGTCGGTCCGAACGGCGCCGGCAAGACCACACTCCTGCGCACGATCGCCGGGGAGCTGCCGCCCCTCGACGGGGCCATCTCGTTCGGCCACAACACCCAGCTGGGCTACCTGGCCCAGCTCCGCGGCAGCGCGATCCCCGGCGCGACGGTGCTCGATGCGCTGGTCGAGGCGATCCCCGTCACGCCAGGCGAGGCGCGCGGCTATCTCGCCCGCTTCCTGTTCCGCGGCGACGACGTGTTCAAGGAGGTCCGCCAGCTGTCGGGCGGCGAACGGTCGCGCCTGGAACTGGCACTCCTCGGCATCCAGGCGTCGAACCTGCTGCTCCTCGACGAGCCGACCAACCACCTCGATATCGCGGCGCGCGAGGCGATCGAGGGGTTCCTGGTCGAGTCGCCGGCGACGCTGCTGATCGTGTCCCACGACCGGCGGCTGCTCGAGACCGTGTGTGATCGGTTGTGGGTCGTCGGCGACGGGCTGGCGGTGCCGTTCGATGGCGGTTACCGCGCGTGGCGCGCGGCCCTTGGCGACGGCTGGACGACCAAAGCCGCGGCGGAGGCCGAGGCTCGCCGTCTCAGGGTCGGTGCGGCCGCGCCGGTCGGAGGGCGTGCTGCTGCCGTGGCGGCTCCTGCCCGGCCGGCCGCCGCATCGATCGCGAAGCCGACGGGACGGCAGCGGAGTACGCGTCGGGACAAGCTTTCGAAGGACGCCTACCGGCGCCAGAAGGCATCGGTCGAGGCCGAACTGACGCGCCTCGGCCTGCGCAAGAACCACCTCGAGCTGTCCCTCGGCGACCCTGCGGCCGCCGCGAACTTCGTGGAGGTCCGCCGCATCTCGAGCGAGCTGGCGGACATCGAGCAGGCTCTCGCGGCTGCGGAGGACGCCTGGCTCGAGGTCGAGGAGCGAGCGCCATGAGGACGGTCCGGATCGGACTGACGGGGCCGATCGGCTGCGGCAAGTCGACCGTGGCCGGGATGCTCGCCGAGCATGGGGCGGTCGTGATCGACGCCGACCGCCTGGTGCGCGAGGTCTACGAGGACGCGGGTGTCCGCGAGGCCGTCGTCGAGCGCTTCGGGCCGGCCGTTCGGGCGTCCGACGGCTCGATCGACCGACGCGCGCTGGCCCGGATCGTGTTCGACGATCCGGCGGCCCTGCGCGATCTCGAGGCGATCATCCATCCCGCCGTTCGGCCGCGAATCCTGGCCGGGATTGACGCCGCCGACACCTCGCGTGCCCGGGCGGTCGTCGTGGAGGCCATCAAGCTGGTCGAGAGTGGCCTCGCCGGACTGTGCGACGAAGTCTGGCTGGTCACCTGCGATCCGCCGATCCAGCGTGGCCGCCTCAGGGATCGCGGCATCCCGGACGACGACGCCGACCGGCGCATCGCCGCCCAGCGCCATCTCCGCGACCGGGTCGAACCAGTCGCGACTCGTCGGATCGACACGTCCGGCACGCTCGCCGAGACGCGCACCGACGTCGCGCGCGCCTGGAGCAAAATCAACCGTTGACGGCCGCAGGTTCCGGACCGATGATCGACGCTCGAAACGGCGCGGCGGTCCAGGCACGACCGCCGATCGGGGGGTCGTCGCCGGTCTGAGGGGGCCGGTGACCGCGAGGACAGAAGGAGGGCCGTCCGCCGCCGCTCTGCGCGCTTCGGGGGGCGCGTGAACACGACCGTTCACGACAGCGCCCGCGGCACGGGGTCGATCCCGGCGCGGGTGGGAGGGATTTCATGCGCAGACTTCTCGCGATCCTTGCGGCACTCGCGCTTCTCGCGACCATCCCGGCGGCCGTAACCGCCAAGAAGCCCAACCGCGTTCAACGACCATTTCGTTGCGATGCTCAACTGCGAAGGCTTCGCCCCGACGTCCGGCACCGGCTTCCTGTTCCTCGGTGTCTCGATCTCGGACGAATTCGGACCGGATGCGTTCGTGGACATGTGGAACGCGGCATCTCCGGCCGGACCGCCGGACATCTCCCGTGACTTCGACGCTCCCGTCGACGCAAGCTACGTCGGCGGCACGCTGACTGCGTCGATCCCCCTCCTGGACTCGTCGGGCGACCCTGCCGGGACCGGCACTGTCTCGGCAACGCTGACGCCCGTCGGGGATCCGTCTCGTTCGAGGACAACTTCAAGGACGGCAACAGCGAACGTCCGCTTCACCCAGAACACGCAGCCACTCGGCGGTAGTCGGAACCGCGGAGATCGGCGGAAAGACGTTCGCGCTCGATGCCTGCTTCGCCGAGGACACGACGATCTCGGAGTGGCGCACCAATCCGAACACGTTCGTCGTGCGGTTCGATAGTGCCTTCACGGATTGCACCGTGACGAACAGTGACGGTGCCGTCGCGAGCGTGTTCTTCGATCCGTCGACCGACGAGACGTTCGTCGACGTCTTCCTCGAGAGCGGGCCAGGAGCGCCGCTTGGAGCGTTCGGAGTCGTGACGTTGACCGATGGATCCGGGAGCGGCAGCCTCGAATTGTACGACCCCGAACACCGGCGAGCCGATTGCCGGTTCCGGCTCGATCGACCTCTCGCTCACGGAGGGCCCTTCCTACAGCTACGTGCTGAGGTCGGCGACCGGCCGCAGCGTGGTCCGAGGCAGCCTGATCGATGTCGAAGGCACGCTGACCCTGCCGGGCACTTCGCCGTTCGATCTGACGAGCTGCGTCGCTTCGTCGGCACCGAGAAGGTGGCGTTCCACAACCCGAAGGGGCCGAAGCCGAGCGGCAAGGCACCCGCGAACGACCTGCCCGGTGGCGCCAAGCTCCTGGCCGTCGGTGGGAAGACCAGCCAGCAGACCCGCGGAGCTTCGCCTGATCGCGAGGCACCGTATTCGTGCCTGACCTTCGAGGACCCGCCCGGGGAGATCTTCGAGATCCCGGTAGGGCACACCGTCTGGTTCAGGGTTCAGGGGACGGGTTCCGAGGTGACAGTCGACACGGCCGGGAGTGACTACGACACGGTCGCGGCGGCGTATGTCTCGGACGGTGCAGGTGGGTTCACGGAGGTCGCCTGCGTCGACGACGTTCCGCTTGAGCCATTCGGCCGCACGCTCCAGGCGGCCATCACGTTCCCGACCGAAATCGGGACGACCTACTACGTCCAGATCGGCGGCTTCCCCGACGATCTCACCTACGGCAATCTCCGGGTCGCGGTGCGCTAGCCAGTCACAGCAGGACGACGGCGCTCCCGCCCGGATCACGGCCCTCGGCCAGCCGGGCGAGAGCGCTCCGTCCATCGATCGCGTACCTGCCCGCGAGAGCGCCGCTCGCCACCAGCCGTCGGTTGTGCGCCGAGTTGAGCAGCAGCAGGATCACCTTGTCGAATCCCGCGTCGCGCAGCTTGAGCGCGATCCGCCGATCAAGCGATTGGGCATCCCGCGGCCGGGTCTCGGCCTCCACTGGCATCTGCCAGTCGAGCCCCCGGATAATGGCGTCCCACGCGCGGCGGTCTCCCGGGATGGGGAGCGGCACCTCGGTCAGCAGCGTCAGTGATGGATGGAGCCTGAGGCGCAGCCGCTCGATCAACGCGCGATGCGCGACGTCGCGGATGGGATCACCTGCGGGATAGAGCTTGCCGAGAGATCCAGGCCGACCGCCACGCCAAGTCGCGATCGCCTGCTCGAAAGTGAGGCTCCGGACAAGACCGCGTTCGATCACGGCTCGCCTGCGGACGCTGACATACCCGCGGCCGGCCGCGACCTCGCGGAGGCTGAGATCGGCTTCCAGGCGTGCAACGCGCAGGTTTCGACCCATCCATGCGGATCGATCTCGCTCGCTCGACTCGCGAGGTCCCGCTGGCGCTGACGCGCCTGGCATCGTGACAAGCCTGACCGGGAGGGCTCGCCTGGCGGCTTATCGGCATCCCGTGGACTGTCGCGTTGCGCCCGGTGCACGAAACTCGCGCCGCGCACGCGCTCCGAGAGAGCTCGCGCGTTCCGATTCGGGCGAAGTAAGGGCGATTCGCGGAGTCGTTCGTTGCCTCCCGTGCAACGAAACAGCTCAGTGGGATGGTCCTCGTGCGATCGGCCTGGGTTTGGTGCATCGCGGTGCAACGGGCTCGGACCGTGGCGCGCCATCCGGCGTACCTGACACGTCCTGGCGGACGCACGCGTATCCTCAGGCCGTGCCCGACTTCAACCTCGTCGCCCCGTTCGAGGCGACCGGCGATCAGCCCGACGCGATCACCAAGCTCGTCGACGGTGTCGAGCGCGGACAGCGCCACCAGACGTTGCTGGGCGCCACCGGGACCGGCAAGACCTTCACGATGGCGAAGGTCATCGAGAAGGCCAACCGGCCGACGCTCGTGATCGCCCACAACAAGACGCTTGCCGCGCAGCTCTACGCCGAGTTCCGCGAGTTCTTCCCGGACAACGCCGTCGAGTACTTCGTCAGCTACTTCGACTACTACCAGCCCGAGGCGTACCTGCCCCGGAGCGACACGTACATCGAGAAGGACTCGAGCCGCAACGACGAGATCGACCGGTTGCGGCATGCGGCGACCCACGCGCTGTTCGAGCGGCGCGACGTGATCATCGTCGCGAGCGTCTCGTGCATCTATGGCCTCGGCGCACCCGTCGACTATGGCGCCACCGTGCTCAAGCTGCGCGTCGGCGGCAAGTACCGCCGCGACGCCGTGTTGCGCCACCTCGTCGACCTCCAGTACCAGCGCAACGACCAGGCGCTGACCCGCGCCCGGTTCCGCGTCCGCGGCGACACGCTCGAGCTCCAGCCGGCCTCGGAGGACCGGCTCGTCCGGATCGAGTTCTTCGGCGACGAGGTCGAGCGGATCACCGAGCTGGACCCGCTGACCGGGGAGCTGCTTGCCGAGCGCAAGGAGACGAACGTCTACCCGGCCAGTCACTACGTCACGCCGTCGGACAAGCTCCGCGCCGCGATCGCCGACATCGATGTCGAGATGGAGCAGCGCGTCGGGGAGCTCGAGGCCGAGGGCCGCGCGCTCGAGGCCGCCCGTCTCCGCCAGCGCACGACGTTCGACCTCGAGATGATGCGCGAGCTGGGCTACTGCACCGGGATCGAGAACTATTCGCGCCACCTGTCGCGGCGGGAGGCAGGCTCCCGGCCGTGGACGCTGCTCGATTACTTCCCGCCGGATTGGCTGCTCGTGGTCGACGAGTCGCACATGACGATCCCGCAGGTCGTCGGCATGTACAAGAACGACCGGACGCGCAAGGAGATCCTGGTCGACTTCGGCTTCCGGCTGCCGTCGGCGCTCGACAACCGCCCGCTGACGTTCGAGGAGTTCGAGGCCAGCGTCCACCAGGCGGTCTACATGAGCGCGACCCCCGGTCCATACGAGCTCGAGCGGAGCGAGCGCGTCGTCCAGCAGCTCATCCGCCCGACCGGTGTCGTCGACCCGCACATCCGGGTCCGCCCGACCGAGGGCCAGATCGACGACCTCCTCGAGGAGGTCCGCCAGCGCGTCGACCGCGGCGAGCGGGCACTCGTCACGACGCTCACCAAGAAGATGGCCGAGGACCTCGCCGACTACCTCAAGGAGCTCGGCGTCAAGGTCCAGTACCTCCACAGCGAGGTCGACACGTTGGAGCGCGTGGCGATCCTGCGCGACCTCCGCCTCGGCGTGTACGACGTGCTCGTCGGCATCAACCTGCTCCGCGAGGGGATCGACCTCCCGGAGGTGACGCTGGTCGCGATCCTCGACGCGGACAAGGAGGGCTTCCTGCGCAGCGCCTGGTCGCTGATCCAGATGATCGGCCGGGCCGCGCGGAACATCGGCGGCGAGGTCGTCATGTACGCCGACCGCGTGACCGAGTCCATGCAGGTGGCGATCGACGAGACGAACCGGCGGCGCGCGATCCAGGAGACCTACAACACGGAGCACGGGATCGAGCCGACGACGATCGTCAAGGAGATCCACGACCTCAACATGCGGCTGCACAGCGTGGCCGAGAGCACGATCGTCTACAGCTCGGAGCGGGGCGTCGACCTGAGCGAAGCGGACCGCGCCGAGGTCGAGAAGGTCGTCGCCCGCATGGAGGCGGAGATGAAGGCCGCCGCCAAGGAGCTCGAGTTCGAGCGAGCGGCTGCGCTGCGCGACGAGGTCCAGCAGATCCGCCTGCGCGTCCTCGAGCAGGACGCCTCGGTGATCGTGGGGCGGGCCGCCGAGCGCGCCGCGGCGAGTCCCGGCGGCGGCCTGGTCGCCGCCGCCGAACGAGCCCGCGGACGGCGACGCGACGAGGAGCGTGCCACGCGACCGGCCATGGAGGTCACGAGCGTGGCGGTGCTGCCGGCCGAGGAGGAGCCCGGCGCGTCGCTCGACGGCGAGCCCGGCGGCGACGAGGGCACCGCGTCGGACTGGCTCCCGGGCATCCGCGACGAGCACGAGGACGAGGCGGGCTGGCAGGCACGCTGGCTCGAACGACCGACGTGGGACGTGACCGTCACCCCGAACGTCATCCGGCGCACCGGAACGCGAGCGCCACGACCCGGCCGCCGGCGCCGATAGAGCGACGGCGACCCATCGGTGACAGGCAACCCAGGGTCGGGCTGGCAGCGCCGCACGAAGCTCGTCTGCACCCTCGGACCCGCGACCCAGGATCGGATCGATGAACTCGTGGAGGCCGGCATGGACGTTGCCCGGCTCAACTTCTCGCATGGCGACCATCGTTCCTCGCCACGTCGGCGGCCCGCGTTCGGGACGCGGCCCGCACGGCCGGTCGGCCAGTCGCCATCCTCGCCGACCTGTCCGGACCGAAGATCCGCCTTGGCGCGCTCGAGGACGGTTCGCTGACGCTCGAGTCCGGCGCGCCGTTTGCTCTTCGCCCCGGTGAGGATGCGGCCGTCGGCGACACCACGGGCGCGAGCGTGACCTATGCGGCGCTGGCAACGGACCTCCGGGCAGGGGACCGGGTGCTGCTCGCCGACGGGGCGGTCGAGCTGCGGGTCGTGGCCACGGGCGACGACGTCGCCACGGAGGTCGTGCGCGGCGGAACGATCCGTTCGCGCGCGGGCGTGAGCGTGCCGTCCGAGCGCCTGACCACGCCCGCCGCTGACCGACAAGGACCGCGCCGACATTCCGGTCGCGCTGGAGCTCGGCGTCGACTACGTGGCGCAGTCGTTCGTGCGTCGTGCGCAGGACGTCACGACCCTCCGCGGCCTGCTCGGCGATCACCCGCCGCCGATCGTGGCGAAGATCGAGACGCGACCGGCGATCGACGACTTCGACGCCATCCTCGAGGTCGTGGACGCCGTGATGATCGCGCGCGGCGACCTCGGGGTGGAGATCCCCTTCGAGGAGGTCCCGATCATCCAGAAGCAATTGGTCCGGCGCGCGCTGGACCGCGGCGTCCCGACGATCGTGGCGACGCAGATGCTCGAGTCGATGGTCGAGGCCCCGCGTCCGACGCGAGCCGAGGCGAGCGACGTGGCCAACGCCGTGTTCGATGGCGCCGACGCGATCATGCTCTCGGCCGAGACGGCGATCGGGCGGTATCCGATCCTCGCCGCCGAGGCGGCCATCCGGATTGCGCGCCTGTGCGAGGAGAAGGGTCGCGCCCATCTCGCGCCGGGTGCCGGCGACGCGTCGGACACCGACGTCGGCGCGCTCACCTTTGCTGCCGTCGCCCTGGCCCGCGCCGAACCGGACCTGGCCGGGATCGTCTGCTACACGCGGAGCGGGTGGACGGCCCGCATGCTCGCTTCGCTGCGACCGCCGGTACCGGTCTTCGCGTTCGCCCCAAGCGAATCGGTGGTCAACCAGCTGGCCCTCGTGCACGGGGTGATCCCGCGATCCTGTGCGTCGAGTGACGCCGCATCGGGTGGCCTCGACCTCCTCGAGCGGCTGCTGGGTGAGGAGCCGCTCGTCCCGGCCGGGGCGCCGGTCGTGCTGATCGCCTCGACCACGCAGCCGGACAGCGGGCCCAACGCCATCGAGGTCTACCGCGTCCCGTAGAACGCCTGTTCGAAACCGCCGCTGAACCGTATACTGGAACCGACATGCCCCAGGATCAACTCGTCGTTCGCGGGGCTCGCGAACACAACCTCAAGGACGTGACCGTCGCGTTCCCGCGCGACCGGCTGGTCGTCATCACCGGCCTGTCCGGATCCGGCAAGTCCAGCCTGGCGTTCGACACGATCTACGCCGAGGGCCAGCGCCGCTACGTCGAGAGCCTGAGCGCATACGCCCGGCAGTTCCTCGGCCAGATGGAGAAGCCCGACGTCGACCAGATCGACGGGCTCTCGCCGGCCATCTCGATCGACCAGAAGGGCGCCTCGCGGAACCCGCGATCGACGGTCGGGACCGTGACCGAGATCTACGACTACCTCCGTCTCCTGTTCGCGCGGATCGGCGTGCCGCACTGTCCCAACGGGCATCCCATCGAGCGCCAGTCGGTGCAGCAGATCGTCGACCAGGTCCTCGCGCTGCCGGAGGGGACCCGGCTGCTCGTGCTCGGCCCGCTGGTCAAGGACCGCAAGACCGAGGGCGACCGCGTCTTCGAGGCGGCACGTCGGCAGGGCTTCGTCCGCGTGCGGGTCGATGGCGAGATGTACGACCTTGGCGACGCCCCGACGCTCGACCGCTACAAGCGCCACTCGATCGAGGTCGTCGTCGACCGCTTCGTGGTCCGCCACGCGGAGGCACCCGAGGGAACGCCACGCGCTCCCGACGGGCGGCCGATCGATCCCGAGACCGGCCAGCCGATGCTCGATCCCGACGCTTCACGCCTGGCCAATTCGATCGAGACCGCGCTGCGCCTCGGTGAGGGGCTCGTGCTGATCGCACCGGCGCCGCGCGAGGGTGAGCCGCCCGAGTTCGAGGAGCGCCGCTACAGCGAGCGCTACTCGTGCCCGTACGACGGTTTCATGATGGAGGAGCTGGAACCGCGCAACTTCTCGTTCAACTCGCCGCATGGCGCCTGCCCGAGCTGCACCGGGCTCGGCACGCAGCTCGTCATCGAACCCGACCTCGTCATCCCCGACCGCTCGAAGAGCATCCAGACGGGGGCCCTCGTGCCGTGGGCGAAGATGCCGACCGATGCCTCGTGGCGGCTCAAGATCCTCGAGGCGATCTGCGGCGCACACGGCTGGGACTTCCGGGCGCCGATCCGCGACCTGCCACCCGAGGCGCTCAAGTACCTGCTCTACGCGGACAAGGACGAACGGGTCGTCGTCCGCTACCGCCACGAGCGGGGCGAGAACACGTACAACGCCACGTTCGAGGGCGTCATCACGAACCTCGACCGGCGCTTCCGCGAGACCGACTCGGACTTCGTCCGCAGCGAGCTCGAGAAGTACATGGTCAGCAAGCCGTGCCCAACCTGCGGCGGAAAGCGGCTGCGCCCCGAGATCCTGTCGGTGACGATCGGTGACCGGAACATCTGGGACGTCTCGACGCTGTCGATCACGGACGCGCTCGCCTGGGTGACGGGTCTCGGCGAAACGCTCGGCGAGCGGGACCGGACGATCGCCTACCAGGTGCTCAAGGAGATCGTCGCCCGGCTCGGGTTCCTCATCGACGTCGGGCTCGACTACCTGACGCTCGATCGGACCAGCGTGTCGCTGTCGGGCGGTGAAGCCCAGCGGATCCGGCTGGCGACCCAGATCGGCACGACCCTGATCGGCGTCCTGTACATCCTCGACGAGCCGTCGATCGGGCTCCACCAGCGGGACAACGCGAAGTTGATCGCGACGCTGACCCGGCTGCGTGACCTCGGGAACACGGTCCTCGTCGTCGAGCACGACGAGGAGACGATCCGGACTGCGGACTGGGTGATCGACATCGGCCCGGGGGCGGGCGAGCACGGCGGCGAGATCATCGCCAACGGGTCCATCGAAGCGGTGCTCGCGGAGCCGCGCTCGATCACCGGCGCATACCTGCGCGGCGAGCGGTCCGTCCCGGTGCCGAAGCGCCGCCGGCGCGGCAACGGGAAGACCCTCGAGGTCATCGGCGCCCGACAGCACAACCTGAAGAACGTGAACCTGCGGGTGCCGCTCGGGACGTTCGTCGCGGTCACCGGCGTGTCGGGCAGCGGCAAGAGCACGCTCGTCACCGACGTCCTGTACCGCGCGCTGGCACGCGAGCTCAACGGCTCGCGCGAGCCCGTCGGCGCCCATGGTCGGCTCGAGGGCGCGCGCCACGTGGACAAGATCATCGAGATCGACCAGAGCCCGATCGGACGCACGCCGCGCTCCAATCCGGCCACGTATACCGGGCTGTTCGCCCCGATCCGCGAGCTGTTCGCCGGCGTCCCCGAGGCCCGCGTCCGCGGCTATACGCCTGGGCGGTTCAGCTTCAACGTGAAGGGCGGCCGCTGCGAGCACTGCAAGGGTGACGGCATCCTCAAGATCGAGATGCAGTTCCTGCCCGACGTGTACGTCACCTGCGAGGTGTGCAAGGGCAAGCGCTACAACCGCGAGGCGCTCGAGATCCACTACAAGGGCCGCTCGATCGCCGACGTGCTGGAGATGACGATCGAGGAGGCGCTCGGCTTCTTCGCGGCGGTGCCGAAGGTCGCGGCGAAGCTCCAGACGCTGTACGACGTCGGCCTCGGCTACGTCCACCTCGGGCAGCCGGCGACCACGCTGTCGGGAGGCGAGGCGCAACGGGTGAAGCTGGCGACGGAGCTGTCGCGACGCGCCACCGGGCGCACCCTGTACGTCCTCGACGAGCCGACGACCGGCCTCCACTTCGCGGACGTCGAGAAGCTCCTCCAGGTGCTCCACCGCCTCGTCGACACCGGCAACACCGTGCTCGTGATCGAGCACAACCTCGACGTGATCAAGACCGCGGACTGGATCGTCGACCTCGGGCCCGAAGGGGGCGATCGCGGCGGCCGCATCATCGCCGAGGGCACGCCCGAGCAGATCGCCCGAACTCGCGGGTCGGCCACCGGCGAGTACCTGGCCCGGGTGCTGCGCGGCGAGCCGCTGGTGCCGCTGAGCGACGTGACATTCGCGGATGAGGCGGGGCGCGGGAACGGGCGCGGCACGAACGGCCGCTCGAAGCAGATCGAGGACGTCGCCCCGATCGCGGTCCCGCGCAAGCGGGCCGCGGCGCGGCGCTAGCCGAGCCGCTCGGCCGAGCGCGTACCATTCGCCAATGCCCGATATCGACTTCGCCTTCCTGGCGGACGCCGCCGAGACCCTGCCGGGCCAGAAGTTCCACGTCCTCGGTGGCGGTGTGGCGCGCATCGGCGGGCGGAGCTTCCCGCTCCGCCACCCGCACCTGGCGCTGGTCATCGGGCTCCGGGTGACCGCGCCGGAGACCGACCGCGAGCACGAGATCCGCTTCGTCCTGCTCGACCCGGACGGCGCGGAGGTGGCCGGCGCGACCGGAAGCCTCGTCGCGCGCAGCCAGCGCGACGGGCGCGACGCGATCCTGACCTTCTCGATCGACCTGTGGAACCTGACCTTCCCCGCGCCCGGCGACTATTCGTTCCGGTTGCTCGTCAACGGCTCGGAGCGCAAGCGCCTGCCGCTGCTGCTCCTGCGGCCGCCCGAGGCCGCCGACCACGGAACGCGACCGGGGGATGCCTGAGCCACAGGCGCGTCAGGCGCCGGGCCCGGCGCGCCACGAGCTGCCCGCGATCGACGACCTCGCGCTGGTCGCGGCGCGCCGCGCGGACCTGCTGCTCGCGGAGGCCCGAGAGCGTCGCGAGAGCCGCTGGGTGACGTTCTTCGAGCAGATCCCCGACCGGCTTCGGGACGACCAGTTGCGCGCCCTGCGTTCGACCGCGATGCGCGCCCGGGCCGCCTACGGGCCCAAGGATTCGGTCCGCGACGCGCTGTCGGCCGACGTCACCGAGCCGTTCCTCGATGCGCTGGATCGCCTGCTCCGCGAGCTCGCCCGCGAGTTCAACCGAGCCAGGCGATGAAGCGGCGCGTGCGACCGCGGTAGGCGTCGTAGCCGACAAAGCGCTGCTCGAGCCATCGCTCCTCGATGCTCGACTTGAGCCAGAAGAACGGAACCAGGAACGCTGCCAAGGACAAGCGCCGCCGGTGCGGCGGTCAGCAGCGCCCAGCCGACGCCGCCGAGGATGATCCCGCCGTAGATCGGGTGGCGCACCTTCGCGTAGCTGCCGGTCTCGACAAGCTGGGCGTCCGCGGATGGGGACGGGAGGGGCGTGAGGTTCGCCCCGAGATCGCGCGCGCCCAGGCGGACCTGGTTCGCGCCGACAAACGCCAGTCCAAGCCCCAGCACGGACGTCGCGACCCGAGCCGGACCGGACCACGCCGCCTCGAAGATTCCGCCGGTTCCGGCGAGGCCCAGAAGGCCGGCCACTCCGAGCCCGGCCAGGAGGACGCCCTGCAGGACGACCCAGCCTTCGCCACGCGAACCGAGGGTGGGAAGGCGGGTCATGGCCGGGATCGTAGCGCCCCGTCACGCGGCGTCCGTGGCTGGCGGCAGTCCGAGCTCGTCCGGGCTGAACGCCTCGAGCAGGAATGGCGAGGGGACCAGCGGGTCGTACAGCAGGGTCAGGGTCCGCCGGGCGCGCGTCCACGCCACGTAGGCGAGCCGGCGTTCCTCCTCGAGGGCCCGCGCCGGGTCGGCGGCGTCGTGGACAGAGCGTGCACTCGGGAAGCGGCCCTCTTCCATCCCGATGACGACGACGTGGTCGAACTCGAGGCCCTTGGTGGCATGGGCGGTGGCCAGGCTGAGGATCGCGTCGTCGCGGCGGAGCGTGGCGAGCCGTGTGCGGGTCGCGCGGACGGCTCCGGCGAAGGCCGTGGCGTCCGGGTAGCGGGCCGCCCAGCCGAGCAGGTCCCGCAGCACCTCGCCGAGGTCCGCGCGGCCGCCGTCTCGCGCCTCGATCCGGAGCCGGCCAACCGTGACGAGCAGCGGTTCGCGGCCTGCCCGCCGCGCCGCCACGCGTTCGAGCGCCTCGTCGACGAGCGGCGACTCGACGGGCAGCTCGATCCGGGGTGCCCGGAAGGGCCAGCCGAGCTCGAGGGCCACGGCGACGGCGGGCAGCAGCTCGCGATTGGTCCGCGCCAGGACCGCACGAGTCGATCCATCGTCCGGCCATGACTCGAGCACGCGCCGCAGGCGGACCGTCTCCTCGCTGCCATCCGGCGCGAGGACGAGGCTGCCGGTCGCACGCGTCCCGGCCCTGATCCGCTTCGCGAACCGCTCGCGGTTGTGGGTGACGAGCCGGACGGCGCGCTCGACGACAGGCGGCGGACAGCGATGGTTCACCTCCAGGTCGACACGTCGCAGCCCGGGCAGCACGGCGGCGAGACCGAGGACCCGTCGCACATCGGCGAGTCGCCAGCCGTAGATGCTCTGGTCATCGTCGCCGACGAGGAAGATGCGGTTCGCGGGCGCCGCAAGCAGCAGGGCGAGCCGGAGCTGCGCCCGGTCGACGTCCTGGACCTCGTCGACGAGCAGCTCGCGGCAGCGCCCGCGCCAGCGGGTGAGGAGCGACTCGTCGGTCGACAGCACGTCGATCGCCCGCAGGACGAGGTCGTCGAAGTCGAGGCCGCCGGACGCTGCGACGGCACGTTCGTAGTCGACGAAGGCTCGCGCCGTCGGACCGGCGTCCAGGTCCGTCGCGACCTGGTCAGCGGTCACGCCCAGCTCAAGCTTCAACCGCGAGATCGCGGCGTCGAGCCGCATCCGTTCCGCAGCATCGGCATCCGGGCGCAGGCGGCGGAGGATCCCGTCGCGGTCGGCCAGCGGCTCGACGGGTACGCCCGCGTCGCGCAGGATCTCGCGCCCGAGCGCATGGAAGGTCCGGACGGTGACACTGCCGGCCGCGACGCCCAGCGGCTCCAGGGCCGCATCCAACCGCTCGGTCATCTCCTCGGCCGCCTTCTTGTTGAAGGTGATCGCGCGGATGGCGTCGGGTGGCGTGCCGCTGTCGATCAGCCACGCCGCCCGGGCGACGAGGGTCGTCGTCTTGCCCGACCCGGCAGGCGCGACACAGAGGATCGGGCCGGGCGGTGCCGTGGCCGCGGCGCGCTGATCCGAGGCCAGGCGCGAGAGCCGGGCTTCGACATCGGGATGCACACCGTGGATGGTGGCGCGCGGGACTTCATTGCCGGTTATTCCGGTGCCCCGGCGCACCGCCGACCGGGACCCCTCGCCGAATCGCGCAATACCTATTATCACGGCGTCAACGAAGCGCTATCGTAGGCGTCCTGTACTGCCGGTGCGGTCTGGAGGAGACCGGTCCCGCAGTCCTGACACCGCTCCGTGCCCCAACGACCGTGTGCCCCGTCCGTCGTGGAGGTGTTCTGTGGCCCGTTCGTCGTACCGACTCCGGCCGGTCGTCGTCCTCACCCTGCTCACGCTGCTCTTCTCGGCAGCCGCGGTACCCACCGCGGCGGCTCCGAAGAAGGACAAGGGCTCACCGATCGGCAGCGCCGATCGAACGGTGATGTTCGCATCGGACGGCATGCGTCCGGACTTCGTCGAGAAGTACGTTGCCGAAGGCGTGATGCCGACGTACGAGGAGCTGATGGACACCGGCGCCACCGGTGACAACGGCATGCTCCAGGCGTTCCCGCCCAATACCGGCGTCGGCTGGTACACGATGGCTACCGGGGCCTATCCCGCCGAGCATGGCTCGACGAACAACACCTTCTTCCGCGCAGGCGACGCGTTCAACAACCGGACGTCGTTCTCCGCCGCCGGCGTGCTCCAGGCGGACACCATCGCCAATGCGGCCGAGCGGGCAGGGAAGAAGGTCGCCCAGATCGACTGGGTGGGCGGCGTCGCGGCAGGCATCCAGGGCCCGACCGTCGACTTCACCAGCTTCTTCACGAACCGTGGCGTGCTGGTCGGCGCAGCTGACCCCGTCGAGCAGGCCGGCTCGGCCTTCTTCGGCGTCAACTACGCTGCTGCGACCCTCGCCGACGCGAGTGATTGGACCGACGTGCCGGCGGGCGATCCCGCCGCCACGCCAAAGCAGACGACGTGGGCGGTTCCATCGTCATTCGCTGCGCAGAATCCAAACCGGACCTACAACGTCTACCTCTACGACAGCGTGGTCGATGGGGCGGTCGCGTACGATCACGCGATCGTCAGCCCGGTCGGGAAGACCGGAGCCAGCCCATCGGTCGACCTGGCCGTGGGCGATTTTGAGCCCATCAAGCTGACCGGGGCCAACGGCCTGATCGGCCCGCGTGTCGGCCAGACCGCCGGGCACTACGTCAAGCTCATCTCGATCTCGCCGGATGGGAGCCAGTTCAAGCTCTATCTCACGTCGCTGACACGCGCCATCGCCCGCTGCGGGACCCCGTGCGACGGCCTTCCTGCGGGTGCGGCCGGCGAGGATCGACTCGAGAAGTACATCGCCGACAACCTCCTGCCGTGGGCCGCAGGCGACTTCGCGCCGCTCGAGGCAGGAGTCATCGATGAGGACACCTACGTCGAGCAGGGTCGCGACCTCGAGCGGGCCTACAGCCACCAGGTCATCGAATACATCCTCGGAGAGCTGCAGCCCGACACCGACCTCGCCATGGTCGGCTATCCGTTCACGGACGAAGTCCAGCACCAGTTCCTCGCCCTGGTGTCCCCGACGGACGCCGACGGCGACCCGAACCCGTGCTACGACGTCATTCCGAAGTTCGACGACACCGAGTGCACCGGAACCGGGACGGCCGGGCTCGTCGAAACGCGCGAGGAGTACATCCGCAGCGCCTACGTGGACGCGGACGAGAAGCTCGGGTTCGCGCGCGAGCTGATGGGCGGCAACCCGACGACCTTCGCCGGATCCGACCACGGCTTCGCGCCGCAGTGGTTCGCAGTCAACGCGAACAAGGTGCTCAACGACGCCACCGTCGGAGGCCAGTCGCTCCATGTAAGTGGCGAGGGCTCGTCCAACTGCAGCGCAATCGTGCCGGTCGCTCCGGCGCCGGGCCAGCCGGTGCCACCAGTGAGCGAGACGAACACGGACCTGACGAAGGCCTGCTGGGCCGGCGGGACGATCCAGATCTACATCAACCCGGCCCGGCTCAATAGCACCGCGCAACCGACCTGGCCGACCTATGCGCGAAGTCAGGACCGCGATCCGGACCGCGTTCGAGAACGTCACGGATCCGGCCAACCCCGGCAAGCAGGTCATCGAGCGGATCATGAACAAGGAGGAGCTCCGGAACGTCGACGGCTCCGACTCGCTCCATCCCAACCGGAGCGGCGACGTCGTCGTCGTGACCAGGCCTCCATATCAGTCGGACGCGGGAACGCCCGGACAGACCATCGCGCTGTCGCACTTCTTCGGACAGCACGGCTATCTACCGGACTACGTGGACCTGGCGAACAACATCAACATGCACGCAGTCTTCGTGCTGGCCGGCCCCGGCGTGAAGCACAAGACGGACGTTGCCGGCCTGCGCGCCGTCGACGTCGCTCCGACGCTGTCGTTCCTGATGGGCATCCCCGGGCCGCAGAACGCCCGCGGCGCGATCCTCTATCGCCTGGTCAAGGGTGGGGATAAGTATCGCGAGGTCACGATCATCGACGTCAGCGACTGGCACGCCCAGCTGACGCCCCTCGCCGAGGCTGCCGACACGCTCGGCCCGACGTTCGCAACGGGTGGGGCCGCGTTCTACAAGACCTGGTTCGACATCTACGAGGCCGAGGCGGCCCGGGCACCGAAGTCAACGGTCTTCGAGGTCATGGGTGGCGACTCGTTCGGCGGCGCCACACCGCCGATCTCGAACTTCTTCGGGGACACGCCGACGCCGCCGATCATGGGGATGATGGGCATCGACGTCGACGCGATCGGCAACCACAGCTTCGATCGCGGGGAACAATACCTGCGCAACACGCTCATCCCGCTCGCCCCGTTCCCGATGATCTCCGCGAACGTGGTCTTCCCGAACGGGCAGACACCGGCGGAATGGTCGAAGTCGGTCGTGTTCAACATCGGCGGCGGAACCAAGATCGGCTTCGTCGGGTTCACGACGGAATCCACGCCGGAAGTCGTCTTCCCGGGCAACCTCGGACCGTTCGAGGTTCGACCCATCCTGCCGGCGGTCAATGCCGAAGCAGCCCGGATCGCCAAGAAGACCGATGTGATCGTCGCCCTCGGGCACGAGGGCGCCACGGCAGGTACGGTGACGAACCCGACGGGCCCGTTGATCGACCTTGCCGACGGCGCGGTCAACGTCGACGCGGTCATCGGCGATCACAACGACCTGCAGGTCAACTCCCTGCGCTCGAACGGCGTCCTGGTCACGGAGAACCGTGGCAAGGGCCTCAGGTTCACGCGGATGCGCCTCGTGGTCGGCAGCGGCAAGGACGGCGTCGTCTACAAGACGGCCGACTACCACAAGCCATGGACGATCGGCCTGACGCCGGATCCCGCCATTCAGGCCGAGATCGACGAGCTGACCGCAGAGCTCGCCCCGATCCTGAACACACAGATCGGGTCCGCGACCAAGCCGATCACAAGGTTCGACCAGTGCGGAAACGACGTCGGGCGCCTGTGCGAGTCCCTCGTCGGCAATGTCGTGACGGACGCCATGCGCGCGGCGTACGAGCCGATCGGTGTCGAGTTCGCAATCACCAACTCGGGCGGCCTCCGGGCCGACCTGACCTGCCCGGACCCGGACATCCCGGGCGACTTCTGCCCGAGCTTCGATCCACCGCCGTTCGTGATCACGCGCGGCCAGTCCCTCGCCCTCCTGCCGTTCGGGAACATCGTGGTGACGCTCGAAGTGAATGGAGCCGAGCTGAAGACGATGCTCGAGAACGGCGTCTCGGCCAGCGTCGCCGCAAACGGGGCGCCGTCGGCGCAGGGCCGCTTCCCGCAGGTGTCCGGCCTGTGCTTCACGTACGACGTCAATCTTCCATCGCAGAGTCGAGTGACCGGCGCGTTCCGCCTGGACGCGACTGGCGCCTGTGACCCGGCCGATCCGATCGACCTGAGCGCCGGATCGACGTATCTGATTGCCGAGAACGACTTCATGGCGACGGGCGGCGACGGTTATCCGAACTTCGCCAGCCGCATGACGTCGCAGGACATCATGGAGGAGGTCGTGGCCGACTACGTCACCGCGAACTCCCCGATCGCGCCGACGGTCCTCGGTGGTGGTGACGGGCGCATCACCTGCCAGGACGCCGATCCGGTGGCGGCCCCGAATTGCCCGACATTGGTTCCATCTCCCTGACGTCCCCCGCCCGGGTACCCCGGGCCGACGATCGGGCCGGCGCCCCGCGGCTGATGGCCGCGGGGCGCCGGCTGCTTTCGGCCGTCGCGCTCGGGCTCGTCGCGGTGGGCCTGCCCGCGTCTGCAGCCGGACACGACGGCATCACCGGCGTCTTCGTCGAACCGGATCGGGTCAATCCGGGCGGGGTCATCGTCGTCCGGGGCGACAACGTCTCGACCGACGACCCCGTCCGCGTCGAGCTCATCGCCGGGGTCACCCGGATCGAGCTCGGGACCGCCGTCACCGACGGCGAGGGCCACTTCACGATCGGTGCCACGATCCCGCCGGAGACGCCCGTCGGTCCCTACGCGATCGAGGTCAGCGGCCAGTCCGGTGTCCGCATGTCCGTGGATCTCCTCGTCGAAGGTAGCCCGTTCTACGACGGTCAGAACGGCGCGCCCCCGGGACGCGATGAAGGGCTGCCCGCGATGCCTTCGCTGGACGCCCGGATCCCGGACCAGCGCGCCGGTCAGCCGCTCGCTGCCGCGGATCCCGATCTCGATCTCGTCCCGCTGGTGGCGCTCGGGCTTGCGGTGGGCGGGTTCGTCCTGTTCACGCGCTGGAGCCGGCGACCAGCCAGGCCCACGATCGGATCGACCGACTTGCCCTAGCATCGTGCGGTGACCCCGCAGCTCCAGGCGACGCTCAAGCGACTGCCCGACCGGCCCGGCGTTTACCTGCTCAAGAACGAGCGCGGCGACGTGCTGTACGTCGGCAAGGCGCAGAGCCTGCGCGCCCGGGTGCGCTCGTACTGGCAGAAGCAGGCGCCGCCGCGTGCCCTGGGTGACGTCCACCGGATCCGGGAAGTGATCGACCGCGTCGCCGACGTCGAGTACACGCTGACCGACTCGGTGTCCGAGGCCCTGTTGCTCGAGGCGAACCTGATCAAGCGGTTCCGCCCGCGGTTCAACGTCCGGCTCAAGGACGACAAGAGCTACCCGTACATCAAGATCACGCTGGCCGACGACTTCCCGCGGATCGAGCGAACGCGCAAGCTCGTGAACGACGGTTCGCGCTACTTCGGGCCCTACGCATCCGCGTCGTCGGTGGACGAGTCGATGAACCTCGTCCGGCGGCTGTTCCCGTTCCGGACCTGCACGATCGACATCCGTGACGGCCAGCGCGCGCTCCAGCGGCCGTGCCTGCTCTACCACATCAAGCGCTGCCAGGGCCCGTGCATCGAGGCCATCTCGAAGGCCGACTACCGGGCGGACATCGAGCAGGTCGAGCTGTTCCTGGAGGGTCGCCAGGAGGTCGTGGTTCGCGCCCTTCGGCGCGAGATGGCCGCCGCGGCCGACCAGACGGAGTACGAACGTGCGGCGAACCTGCGCGACAAGATCCGGGCGATCGAGCGGACGATGGAGAGCCAGAAGATGGCCGCCTTCGCGCGCACCGAGCTCGACCTGTTCGGGATGGCGCGCCAGGACGGCCAGGCCGCGACGCAGCTGTTCGCCATCCGGAACGGGAAGATGATCGGGCGGGACGTCTACATGGTGGACGCGACCCGCGAGACGGCCGACGAGGAGGTGCTCGGCAGCTTCCTCGCGCAGTACTACGCGCGCGCGAGCTCCATTCCCCGCGAGGTGTACGTGCCCTTCCTGCCGCCGGACGCCGCCGACATCGAGGCGTTCCTGACGGACAAGCGCGGGAGCCATGTCCGCCTCCACGTCCCGCAGCGCGGGGAGCGCCGTGAGCTCATGGCGCTCGCGGCACGGAACGCCGGCGAGACGCTGGCGCGCGAACAGGCCCGCTGGCTCGCCGACCAGGGCAAGACGCTGGCCGCCCTCGAGGAGCTCGCCGAGGCCCTTGACCTTGCCGGCCCGCCGATGCGCATCGAGTGCTACGACATCTCGAATTTCCAGGGCGCCGAGTCGGTCGGGAGCATGGTCGTGTTCGAGGAGGGCAAGCCGCGGAGCGGCGAGTACCGGCGCTTCCGGATCAAGGGCGTCCACGGACCGAACGACTTCGCCAGCCACCAGGAGGTCCTGCGTCGCCGGTTCAGGCTCACCAAGACGGGCGACGAGGGGAGCGACGAGGAGCGCCGCTGGGCGATGCCCGACATCGTCATCGTCGACGGGGGCAAGGGCCAGGTCAGCGCCGCCAAGGAGGTCCTCGACGAGCTCGGGCTGCACGACCTGCCGCTGGCCGGGCTCGCGAAGGAGCGCGAAGAGCTGTTCCTGCCCGGCCGCTCCGATCCGATCCTGCTGTCGCCGACGTCGTCCGCGCTGTACCTGGTCCAGCGGCTCCGCGACGAGGCGCACCGCTTCGCGATCACCTACCACCGAGACCTGCGCGCGAAGCGCTCGGTGCGGTCCGCGTTCGACGATCTCCCGGGCGTGGGGCCGAAGCGCAAGCGCGAGCTGCTCAAGGTGTTCGGATCGGTGAAGCGGGTCCGCGACGCGCCGGTGGAACAGATCGCGGCCGTACCCGGGATCTCGCGCGCCCTCGCCGAGCGGATCAAGACCACGCTCGAGGCGTAGACGCAGGCTCGGGCGGTCCGGGTGGGTTCCGTGTAACATCCCGCTTCGTGCGCAGAGCCGGACCGATCCTCATCATCCTCATTGGGCTTGCAGCCCTGTTCATCGACTTCTTCCCCAATGCCGCCATCCCCGGCGGTGACCCCGACGCAGGCGGCTGGCGCGAGCTCCAGACGAAGCTCGGCCTCGACCTCGAGGGCGGACTCCGCGTCGAATACCTGGCGCAGGAGATCGACGGGGTGAAGCCGGATTCGGGCGCGCTCGGCCTCATCCGCAACATCGTCGAGGACCGCGTGAACACGACCGGCGTGTCGGAACCGGTCGTCCAGACGCAGGGCGCGGACCGGATCGTCGTCGAGCTCCCGGGCGTGACCAACCCCGACGCGATCCGCCGGCTGGTGGGCCAGACCGGACGGCTCGACTTCGTTCCCCTCGGGTCGACGCAGATGACCGAGGGTCAGGCCATCGACCTCGAGACCTTCCCGCCGCTGTTCCCCGGGAGCGAGGTGTCGAGCGCGTCGATCGGCCAGGGCCAGACGGGCGGGTTGACCGTCAACTTCCAGCTCAAGGACACCGGCGCGAAGCTGTTCGCCGACTACACGCGCGACCACATCGGCGAGTTCTTCGCGATCGTCCTCGACGGCAAGGTCGTGTCGGCGCCGCGGATCAACTCGTCGATCCCCGGCGGCCAGGTCCAGATCGAGGCCGGCGATCTCGGCGGGTTCCCGGTCAATGAGGCGAACAACCTCGTCACGGTGCTGAAGTTCGGCTCGCTGCCGTTCCCGATCGTCGAGCTGTCGAGCGAGCAGATCAGCGCCACCCTCGGCGAGCGGTTCCTGAACCAGTCCCTGCTGGCCGGCGCGATCGGCATCGGGCTCGTCATGCTCTTCATGCTCATCTACTACCGGCTGCCCGGCCTGGTCGCGAGCTTTGCGCTCCTCTATTACGGGATCGTGGTCCTCGCCATCTTCCGGCTCATCCCGGTGACGCTGACGCTCGCCGGCATCGCCGGCTTCGTGCTCTCGATCGGCATGGCAGTCGACGCCAACATCCTGATCTTCGAACGGATGAAAGAGGAGCTCCGGGCCGGCAAGGCCCTGCCGTCCGCCGTGGAAGCGGGCTTCAACCGGGCCTGGAACTCGATCCTCGACTCGAACGTGTCGAGCCTCATCACCGCGACGATCCTGTACCTGTTCGGGACGTCGACGATCCGCGGGTTCGCGCTCGTCCTGATCATCGGCGTCCTCGTCTCGATGTTCAGTGCGATCGTCGTCACGCGCAGCATCATGCGGGTCGTCGTCCGACAGCCATGGGCCCGGAAGGCAAGCCTGTACGGCCTCCGCGAGGGTGAGTTCGCGGCGATGGGGGCCACGCGCCCGACCGGCCGGCGAGAGGCGCGCGCACGTGTATGACATCATCGGCAAGCGCCGCTGGCTGTACCTCTTCTCGCTCATCATCACGATCCCCGGCCTCGTCCTGATCCTGCTGACGCCGTTCACCGACCTCGGCCTGCAGTTCTCGATCGACTACACGGGCGGCACCCGCTGGGTGATCCGCTTCGACGACAGGAACGTGACGCCTGATCAGGTCAGGCAGGTCTTCGACGAGAACGGCCTTGCCGCATCGGTCATCCAGGAGTCCGACGGCTACCTCGAGATCCGCACGGAACAGGTCGTGGGCCTGCGCGAGGCGCCCGCGCCGTCGCTGTCACCCTCGGCCGGTCCCAGCGCCGCGCCGTCCGGGAGCGCTTCGCCGGCACCCAGCGTCAGCCCGTCTGCAAGTCCGTCCACATCAGCGTCACCCGAAGCCTCGGCGTCACCCGGTGCCTCCGCATCGCCGTCCCCGATCCCGCCCGCGGGCAACACCGAGATCCCGACCGACGGGCAACTCGGTGCGATCGCCACGACCCTCCAGGACCGCTACGGCCCGATCGAGAGCCAGACCGCCCTCACGTCGATCGGCGCAGTCGTCAGCAGTGACCTGATCCGCGACACGTTGATCCTGATCGTCGCCGGGTCCCTCGGGATCATGCTCTGGATGACCTACCGGTTCCGCGACATCCGGTTCGGGGCGACGGCGCTGGTCTCGCTCCTCCACGACGTGCTCGTGGTCGTTGGCTTCTTCGCGCTGCTCGGAACGTTCGCCGGCGTGCAGATCGACGCCCTCTTCGTGACCGCGATGCTGACCGTCATCGGGTTCAGCGTCCACGACACGATCGTGGTCTACGACCGCGTCCGCGAAAACCGCGCGCGCCACGCCGGCGAGCCGTTCGACGAGATCGTGAACCACTCGATCCTGCAGACGATCGGCCGCTCGATCACGACCAGCATGACCGTCGTGATCACGTTGCTCGCCCTGCTGCTGTTCGGCGGTGCCGCGATCAACAACTTCATCATCGCCCTGCTCATCGGGATCGTGTCGGGGACGTACTCGTCGATCTTCGTGGCGGCCCCGCTCCTGGTCGACTGGCATCTCTGGGAGGATCGACGCCACGGTCGGGCCGCTGCGGCGAGGGGCCCGCGCGTCCGGCGCGCGACGCCTTGACGGCCGGCTCGCCGGCCGGTAGAGCCGCGGTGCAGCGTTCCGTGGCATCCTGACCGCGTGGTTGAACCCCGCTACCGCTGGGCGTTTCCGGCGGTCGTCCCCCTCGACGCAGACCTGCTCGACGCTGCCCAACGGCACGCCCTGTCACCCCGGGTCGCGGGCATTCTCGCCGCACGCGGCGTGGCCGGCAGCGCCGAGCTCGACGCCTGGTTTGCCGAACCGGAGTCCGGCCTCCACGACCCGTCGCTGCTGCCCGACGCAGCCGTCGCGCAGGCGCGGATCGTGCGGGCGCGGGATGCTGGCGAACGGGTCCTCGTGTTCGGTGACTTCGACGCGGACGGCCTGACCGGGCTGGCGATTCTCGTCATCGCGTTGCGCCGCTTCGGGATCGAAGCGCTTCCATACGTGCCGAGCCGCCTCGAGGAAGGCCACGGCTTGTCGCTCCCTGCGCTCGACGCGGCCGCTGCCGCCGGCGCCCGACTGATCGTGACCGTCGACTGCGGGTCGACGAGCACGGCCGAGATCGCCGAGGCGGGCCGGCGGGGGCTGGACGTGATCGTGACCGATCACCATCGCGTGCCGGCCGTCCTTCCCGACGCGCTTGCGCTCGTAAACCCGCATCGGGCGGACAGCGTCTACCCGGATCGTCGGCTCGCCGGGAGCGGCGTTGCGTTCAAGCTCGCCTGCCTGATCCTCGGCGGGGAGCCGGGAGGCCGGGCGGCAGCGCTGGGACTGGCCGACCTCGCGACCATCGGCACGGTCGCCGACGTCGCGCCGATCGTCGGCGAGAACCGCGCGATCGCCCGGCTCGGGCTCGACGTCATGCGCCGCGGACCGCGCCCCGGGCTGGCTGCCCTCCTCGAGCGCTCCGGGCTCGCGGTCGATGCGGTCGATCTCGAAGCCGTCGCGTTCACGATCGCCCCGCGGCTCAACGCCGCCGGGCGGGTGGGGGAGGCCGCCGAGGCGGCCCGCCTGCTGCTGGCCGAGGATCCGGCCGAGGCGGCCCAGCGTGCCGAGGCCCTCGAGACCGCCAACACGACGCGGCGGGACCTCATGAAGACCTCCGTCGCCGAGGCGCGGGCGCTCATCGAGGGCGTCCCCGATGCGCCGGCCACGCTCGTCCACGGTCCGTGGTCCGTCGGGATCGTCGGGCTCGTCGCCGCACGTCTGGCGGAGGACCGCGGCCGGCCCGCGGTCGTCGGCGCCGAGCTGGGTGACGTGATCCGCGCGTCGTGCCGGAGCGATGGCTCGCTCGACCTCGGCGCGACGCTCGAGGCGTGCGCCGACCTGTTCACGCGCTACGGCGGCCACGCCGGCGCGGCCGGCTTCGAGCTCCCGGCGGACCGCTGGGGCGAGTTCGTGGACCGCTTCACCGCGCTCGCAGCCAACGCCGCACCGCGGGATCCGCGCACGGTGCTGCACCTCGATCTCGCACTGCCCGCGCTCGACGTCGATTACGCGCTGCACCGCGATCTCGCGCGCCTCGCGCCGTGCGGGCCGGGCAATCCGGAGCCGCTCGTGGCCGTCCTCGGGCTCACGGCAACCCGCGTGCGCGCGGCGACCGGCGGCCACAGCCAGCTGACGCTGAAGCGGCGGCTTGACGTCCTCGACGGCATCGCGTTCGGACGGTCGGACATCGCGGAAGTCGTGCGCGAGGGCGATCGCCTGGACGTCGTGGCGCGGCTGACCAGCCGGCGGTTCGGGGGGTACGAGTCGTTGCAGCTCGACATCCGTGACGTGGCCCTGTCCGGGTCGCACCCCGAGGCGGCGGCCCTGCTGGGCACGGAGGCGGCGGCATCGCTTGCCGCTGCACCCGCATGACCCGCCCGGTCCGCGCCGATCCGCCGCGCGCCGGTGACCCGTACGGGACCGGTATCGTCGGGTCGCTCCTTGCTCCCGGGCTGGCGATCGTCGGCCTGCTGATCGTCGCGCTCGTCACGATCAGCCTGCTCAACGGCCAGCTCCCGTTCGGCGTCGGCCAGACGCCGGGCGGCAACGGCGGGACCGGCAACGATGGGCCGGACCGCACGCCCGCGCCGTCGAACGTCGTCGTGGTCCCCGAGACGCCCGAGGACGAACCGCCGTTCAGTGGGGCGATCACCTATGCCAAGGCCGGCAACATCTGGGTCCAGACCCCGGACGGAGCGACCCAGCTGACCGACAGTCCCGACGGGTACGACTCCATGCCGTCGTGGTCGCCGGACGGGGAGTACATCTACTACATCCAGACCAAGCGCTCCCGCGGCTTCTGGCCGGTGAACGGGCGGCCCGGTACCTACGACATGGCGGTTCCGCACCTCATGCGCGTACGCCTCGACCGTAGCGCACCTCCGGAGGACCTGGAGTCGGGCCGCTTCCGCGACGGCAACCTGTCGTGGTTCTCGTGGATGCGCCAGCCGGTCGTGTCGCCGAACGGCAAGACCGTCGCCATGGTCACGGACCAGCCGCGGCCCGACGAGCGCGACGTCGTGGTCCAGTTCTACAACCTCAAGAACGGCAAGTTCAGCCGGCCCGACCTGCCGGTCACGTCACCGCTCGGGCACCAGGATCCGACCTGGCGTCCGGACGGTCGCTTCCTCCTGTTCGTGCGCAACGGTCGTGAGGGCACGACGGGTGCCCCGGTGATCTACCGCTACGACGTCAAGGAGAAGGCGTCCCGCCCACTGACGTCGGGCGGCTACCTCGAGCCGTCGTACTCGCCCGACGGGAAGTACGTTGCGGCCACGCGGACGAGCACGCTCGGCACCGACGTCGTGATCCTGGATGGCCGAACCGGGACCGAGTTGCTGCGCGTCACGAACGACGGCCGCTCCTGGGGCCCGAAGTGGTCGCCGGCCGGCGACGGGATCGCGTTCCTCAACATCGACGGCCAGAGCGTCGACCTCCAACTTGCCAAGCTCGGCGGCACGCCGGGTGCATGGACGGTCGACGAGGTCCTGCCGCTGACCGACGTGTCCGGCCTCGACGCGGCGTCCAAGCCCGATTGGTTCATCCCGGCGGAGGAGTTGCCGGCGGCATCGCCGTCCCCGGCCCAGTGACGGGCCCGTACCTCGACCGGCTGGCAGCCCGCTCCGCTGCGACGAGGACGGTCCTCTGCCTCGGGCTCGACCCCGATCCCGAGGCACTCCCCGAGGGGTTCTCCCGAGACCTGGCGGGTGTGGAGCGTTTTGCCCAGCTCCTCCTCGAGGCGGCTTTGCCGCACGCGGCCGCGGTGAAGCCCAACCTCGCGTTCTTCGAGGCCTTCGGGGCGCCGGGAATGGCCGCCCTCGAACGCCTGCGCGGGTCGATCCCGGACGAGGTCCCGGTCGTCGCCGACGCCAAGCGCGGCGATATCGGATCGACCGCCGCGCGGCAGGCCACCGCGCTGTTCGACGTCCTTGCTGCGGACGCGATCACGGTCAACCCGTACCTCGGAGAGGAGGCGATCGCGCCGCTCCTCGAGCGTGCCGATCGGTTTGCGTACGTCCTGTGCCGGACGTCGAACCCGGGGGCCGGCGAGGTGCAGGGCCTGCGCGTGGAGGCGGACCCCTCCACGGGTGCCCCGCAGGAGCCGCTCCACGCGCGGATCGCCCGGCGGGCGGCCGGCTGGGGTCCCGGCGGCACCGTCGGGCTCGTGGTCGGGGCGACCGCGCCGGATGAGCTGCGAGCGATCCGCGCGATCGCTCCGGGACTCGCGTTCCTCGTGCCGGGCGTTGGCGCCCAGGGTGGGGAGGTGGAACCGGTTCTCGCGGCGGGGCAGGCGTCCGCTGCGCCGGCCGGCGGGCGCCCCGGCGGCGGTCTGCTGGTGAACGTGTCGCGGGGCATCGCGGGCGCGGCGTCGAGCGTCAATGGCGGCGGTCCACGCGACCCGCTGGAGCGCGTCGCGGCGGCCGCCCGCGAGTGGGCCGCCAGGCTCCCTGTGCTACCCTAGCCGCCGCATGGGAGGCGGCCGTTGCGAGCGTGCGCCGCACGGTCCCGCCGTTCCCGATTTCAGGAGAACGACGCAGCATGCCGATTGGAGCACCCGAGCTGATCATCATCCTGGTGATCGCCCTGCTCATCCTCGGCCCGGGCAAGCTGCCCGAGGTGGGGGCATCGCTCGGCAAGACGATCCGCGAGTTCCGCAAGGCCTCCACCGACATCCAGGAGTCGGTCAAGGTCGATACGTCGCCGCTCCCGCCGAGCCAGCAGGCACCGCAGGCGCCGAGCCAGTCGACGGTGGTCCCGCCGGTTGCTCCAGTGGGTCCGATCACACCGATCGAGACGCCCTCCGCCCAGCCACCGGAGCCGGGCACGGCAGCGAACCCGCCGACGACCGAGACCGTCGCGTCGGGTGCGGCCTCGAACGCTGATCCCGCCCCGCGCGCCGATTAGGTCGCGCGTCCCGGCAGCCCATGGCTGACGCCGACGCACTGCGTGACGTCGGCGCCTCCGGGCGCCCGTCGAACGAGCCGCCAGTTTCAGGTCCCGGTCCGGCTATGCCCGCCGACGACCCGGGGGTCATGACCCTCGTCGACCACCTCAGTGAGCTGCGCTGGCGGCTGTTCAAGTCGCTCCTCGCGATCGCGGTGGCCGGGTCGCTCGGGTTTCTGGTCAGCGATCAGGCCGTTGCGATCCTCGCCGCGCCGATCCCCGGCGACGAGCCGCTGTTCTTTACCGGGCTCGGCGACGCGTTCGCGATCCGGCTGAAGATCGCGTTCGTCATCGGCGTCATCCTCGCGATGCCGGTCCTGCTCTACCAGGGGTGGGCATTCATCGCGCCGGGCCTGACGGCCCAGGAGCGGCGCGCAGCCCGACCGTGGATTCCGCTCGCGCTCTTCTTTTTCGCGCTGGGCGTGTCGATCGCCTACATCGTCCTGCCGTTCGCCGCGTCGTTCCTGCTCGGCTTCACGACCCCGGACCTGCAGCCGCTGATCACGGCCGGCTCGTACTTCGAGTTCGTGACGACGATGTTCCTCGCGTTCGGGCTGGTGATGGAGTTCCCGATCGTGCTGTACGGGCTGTCGCGGGTCGGCATCGCCACGTCTGCCCGACTGGCCGCGTCGCGACGCTACGTGATCCTGGCGATCGCGATCTTTGCCGCGGTCGTCACGCCCGGCGGCGATCTCGTCAGCCCGCTGACGCTCGGCCTCACGATGTTCGTGCTGTTCGAGCTGACCGTCTTCGTGATCAAGCGCACCGGCAAGTGACGAGCAAGCCGCAGTCCGCCGCGGTACCGGCGGTCCGCCCGACCGTCCACGAGCAGGATGTCGTCATCCTCAGCGGCCTGTCGGGCGGCGGCAAGACCGCCGCCTCGAAGCTCTTCGAGGACCTCGGCTACACCGTCGTCGACAACCTGCCGGCGGAGCTGCTGCCCGAGCTCGCCGACCTCGTCACATCGGATCGCAAGCGGTTCGCGCGGGTCGCAATCGTCGTCGACGTGCGCGCCGGGGACGCACCGATCGCCCTCGCGTCGATGCGCGGCGCGCTGGAGGGTCGCGGGGTCCGGCCGCGGGTGGTGTTCCTCGAGGCCCGCGAGGACGTGCTGATCCGGCGCTTCTCGGAGACGCGCCACCGCCACCCGCTCGCCGACGACCGCGGGATCGCCAGCTCGATTCTCGAGGAGCGTCGCCGCCTGGAGCCGATCCGTTCGGATGCCGACGTCGTCGTGGACACCTCGGACCTGTCGCTGCGCGAGCTCCGCGAGCGGCTGTTCTCGCAGCTCGGAACGGTGAGCCGGCCCGACCAGCTGGCGATCCAGCTGATCAGCTTCGGCTACAAGTACGGGCTGCCGCTCGAGGCCGACCTCGTGTTCGACGTCCGCTTCATGCAGAACCCGTTCTACGTCCCCGAGTTGCGGCGGCTGTCCGGCCTGACCGACCCGGTGCGCGAGTACGTTCTCGGGCAGGCGGTGGCCGGGCGCTTCCTCGACATGATCAAGGACTTCCTCGACTTCGCCGTGCCGGCCTACATCGGCGAGGGCAAGTCGCGCCTGACCGTGGCCCTGGGCTGCACCGGCGGCTTCCACCGCTCCATCGTCATGGCCGAGGAGCTCGCCACCTGGCTGCGCGAGCGCGACTACGGCCCGGTCGCGGTCTTCCACCGGGAGCTCGAACGGACGTGAACCTGCGCCGCTGGCTGACCCCTGGGATCGGCGTCAAGCGCTGGATGCTGCTCGTCTTCGTGGGTCTCCTGTTCCTTGCGCTGGCGTTCGCGTATGCCCTCCGCCAGGCTACGCGCGAGCTGGAGCCGGGCGGGATCAGCGAAACGCTGATCGACCTCCTGACCTTGAGCTTTCTGCCGGCTCCGGCCAGGGTCTTCGTGGTCGCGGGCATCGGACTCGCCTGCGTGGCGGTCGGCGCGGTGATGGTCATCCGGGCATTCATGAACCCGTTCCGCTCGGACGATGGACTCCAGCCGCTGGTCGAGGTCATCTACCAGAAGCGCTTCCTGGACCGCGGGCCCCGGATCGTGGCGATCGGTGGAGGGACCGGGCTGTCGACGTTGCTGCGCGGGATGAAGGAGCACACGAGCCACCTCACGGCGGTCGTCACTGTTGCTGACGACGGCGGTTCGTCCGGCGTGCTCCGCAGCGAGCTCGGGATCCCGCCCGTCGGCGACATCCGCAACTGCATCGCGGCGCTCGCCGACTCCGAGACGATGATGGACCGCGTGCTCCAGTACCGGTTCCCGGACGAGGGATCGGGCGGGGACGGTCAGGGGCTCGCCGGGCACGCCATGGGCAACCTGCTGATCGCGGCCATGACGGCGCTCGAGGACGGCGATTTCGAGGAGGGTGTCCGACGGATCAACCGGATTCTCGCCGTGCGCGGTCAGGTCGTGCCGGTTTCGGCCACGCCGCTGACACTGCACGCGCGGCTGCAGGACGGGCAGGAGGTCGAGGGCCAATCGACGATCATGCGCACCGCCGGCATCGAGCGCGTCTGGCTCAGCCCTGACGACGTCCTGCCGTCCGACGACGCGCTCGAGGCGATTGCCGATGCCGAGCTGATCGTCCTCGGCCCGGGCAGCCTGTTCACGAGCCTCCTGCCCAGCCTCCTGATCCCGGGCATCCGCGACGCCGTGGCGGACGCGGCGGCCCCGAAGGTCTACGTGTGCAATGTCGCGACGCAGGCGGGCGAGACGACCGCTTTCGACCTCGCGGCCCACCTCGAAGCCCTCATCGCGCACACGCAACCTGGTCTCGTCGACGTCGTGCTCGCGAACACCCACTTCGATGCACGCATCCCGGACGACTGGACCGCCCAGCCCGTCGGTCTGCGCTGGCCGCCGCAGCTCGAGCCGGTGCCGCGCCTCGTGCTCGAGCACGTCGTCGATCCCGAGAACGCCCATCACCACGACCCCGAACGGCTCGCGGCGGCGCTCATGGCGATCCTCGAACGCGAGACGCGGCTGCGGCGTCGCACGGTCGGTCGGGCCGCCAGCCGCACGGCGTGACGTGACGCGCTCCGAACGGGATCTCGTCGTCGCGCTCCGGTCCGAGCTCGCCGGCATCGATCCGGCGCGGCCATGTGATCGCCTCGCCGAGGCGGCGGGGCTTGGCGACGACGCCTGGAACCGGGAACCGGCGGTGACCCGGCTCGCGGTCCGCCTCGAACGGCGGTCCGGCGATCGAGCGGGCGCCGGGGGCGCGCCACCGTTCGACTGGGACGCTTGCAGCCGACCACTGCCGGTGGGCATGGCTGCGCGGCCGCTTCCTCGCCCGTGGCTCGCTCAGCCTGGCCAACGGCCGGACGCATCTCGAGTTCATCGTCGCTCCCGACGAGGCGCCGGACCTCGCCGATCGCCTCGCCGAGCAGGGGCTGCCGGCAGCCTGGCGGCTCCGCCGCGGCCGGGGCGTCGTGACCTGGAAGAGCGGCGAGGCGGTGGGGACGTTCCTGCGCCGGATCGGGGCCGGTGCTGCGCTGCTGGAGCTCGAGGCACGGCAGGTCTCGCGCGCGCTCCGCGGTGAGCTCAACCGTGTGCTGAATGCCGAGTCGGCGAACCTCCAGCGGGCGGTCGCGGCCGCCGGGCGGCAGCTCGATGCCATCGACCGGCTCGAGGCCGACGGCCGGCTCGCAGCCCAGCCGCGGGTGGTCCGGACGGTCGCTGCGGCTCGCCGCGAGACGCCCGAGGCGACGCTCGCCGAGCTGGCCAGCCGCCTCGAGCTGCACCGGTCTGCCGTCCAGCGTGCGCTGGAGCGCCTCGAGCGGCTTGCCCTTCACGAGGCGGATGAGGCCGAAAGGCCCTTGTCGTCGACGCCGGTCGCTCTGGCATGATCGGAACCATGCGTGACGTGATCGTGGCCGCGAACTGGAAGATGAACACCACGCCGGGCGACGCCGCGGAGCTCGCCCGGACGATCGCCAGCCGGACCAGGGAGGCGGGCGTCATCCGGGTCATCTGCCCGCCCTACGTCTGCCTCGCGGCGGTCGGGGAGGCGGTGGCCGACGAGGACCCGCCCGTCGCCGTCGGTGCGCAGAACGTGCACGACGAACTGGCGGGGGCATTTACCGGAGAGATCTCGGCCCCGATGCTGGCGGGCCTCGCGACGTGGGTCATCATCGGCCACTCGGAGCGGCGGCGCGACGCGGGTGAGACCGACGAGCTCATCGGTCGCAAGCTCGGCCGAGCCGTGGGCGCCGGCCTCCGCCCGATCCTGTGCGTCGGCGAGCAGCTCGCCGACCGCGAGGGCGGCCGGGCGACGGACGTCGTCGACGAGCAGCTTGCGGGCGCGCTCGAGGGCCACGAGGCGAACGCGCTGGCAGACGCCGGCCTCGTGATCGCCTACGAGCCCGTGTGGGCGATCGGTACGGGGCGCAATGCGCGCGGCTCGGACGCCTCGGAGATGGCGGACGCGATCCGCTCGACGCTCGAACACCACGGCTGGGGCAGCCGGGCCGCGGCCGTGCCGGTGCTCTATGGAGGAAGCGTCACCTCCGCGAACATCGACGAGTTCTTCTCGGAGCCCGCCATCGACGGAGCGCTGGTCGGCGGCGCATCGCTCAAGCCCGACGAGATGGCCGGGATCGTGGCCCGGGCCGGGATGACCGCCCGTGCCCGCGGTGCGGCGCAGTGACCCCGCCACCCACGCGAGACGGAACGCGGCCGCGGCCGATCGTGCTCGTCGTGCTCGACGGGTTCGGCATCGGGCATGACCCGGCGGTCGACGCGATCCGCGCCGCCGACATGCCGGTCTGGCGCGGGCTCCTCGAGCGCTGGCCGAACGCGGTCCTGCGTGCGTCCGAGGACGCGGTCGGCCTGCCTCCCGGACAGATGGGCAACTCGGAGGTCGGTCACCTCAACCTCGGTGCGGGGAAACCCGTCCTGCAGGACCTCCCGCAGGATCGACGCCGCGATCGCGGATGGCAGCTTCAACGAGCGCCCCGCGCTCCTCGAAGCTTGCCGGCGGGCCGCAGGCGACGACGGGCGGCTCCACATCATCAGCCTGATCGGTCCCGGTGGCGTCCATGCCAACGATCGCCATCTCATCGCGCTCGTGGGGCTCGCCGCCCGTGAGGGCGTCCGGCACGTGCGGATCCACGCGCTGCTCGACGGCCGCGATACGCCGCCGTCCTCGGCGCTGGGGTTCGTCGCCGACCTCGAGCGGCGGCTGGCGGCCACGCATCCCGACGCGCGGATCTGTTCGGTCGGCGGGCGCTACTGGGCGATGGACCGCGACACCCGCTGGGAGCGGACGGAGCGCGGTTACGATGCGATCGTCCACGGCGAGGGGCGACATGCGCCGTCGGCTGTCGCCGCGATCGACGAGGCGTACGCCCGTGGCGAGACCGATGAGTTCGTCGAACCGACGGTCATCGACAGCGTCGACGGCCTCGTCCGCGATGGCGACCCCATCGTCCATGCCAACTTCCGCGCCGACCGCGCGCGGCAGCTGACCCGTGCGCTGGCCCTGCCGGACTTCGACGGCTTCGACCGTTCCTCGCCAGGCGGCCGCCCGGTACCGGCGGTCCCGTTCGTCGTGACGATGACGTCCTTCGAGGAAGGCCTGCCGGTCGAGGTGGCGTTCCCGCCCGAGGCCGCCCGGTCGCTCGCGCAAGCGTTCGCGGAAGCTGGCTGGACGCAGTTCCACGTGGCCGAGACCGAGAAGTACGCGCACGTCACGTACTTCTTCAACGGCGGGGTCGAGACGCCCTACCCGGGAGAGGAACGGCTCCTCGTCCCGAGCCCCCGGGTCGCCACGTACGACCTCCAGCCGGCGATGAGCGCGCCCGGCGTGACCGACGCGCTGGTCGACGCGATCGCCTCGGACCGCTACGACTTCATCGTCGCGAACTTCGCGAACCCGGACATGGTCGGACACACGGGCGTCTGGGAGGCGACGATTGCCGCGCTCGAGACGATCGACGCGTGCCTGGGCCGGATCGTCGAGGCGGTCGAGGCCGTCGACCGCGATCAGCCGGGCGCGCCGGGGGCGCTGCTGGCGATCACCGCGGATCACGGCAACGCCGAGTACCTGCGGGACAGCGCGGGGAACCCCGTCACCGCCCATTCGCTCAACCCGGTGCCGTTCGTCCTCGTCGGTCGGGCAGCTGCCGGCGTCCAGCTGCACGACGGGGTGCTCGCGGACGTCGCGCCAACACTGCTCGCATTCGCCGGCCTGCCACGCTGGCCGGGGATGACCGGACAGCCGCTGCTCGGTGCAGCGGTGGCCGCCGCGCAGGCCGCCGGACCGGGCTGAGGCCCGACCTGTGGTAGCATCCGCCGCCGAACCCAGATCGGAGACGACACCCTCGTGAATCCCATCCTGGCCATTGGCCAGCTGCTCGTGAGCATCGCGCTCATGGCCGCGATCCTGCTCCAGGCCCGGGGTGCCGGCCTGTCCGGGACGTTCGGCGGCGACTCGGCCGTCTATCGCAGCCGGCGCGGCGTCGAGAAGCGCCTGTGGCAATTCACGATCGTCCTGCTGGTCCTGTTCGTGATCTTCTCCATCGCGTCCTACAAGCTCATCGACGCCCCAACGACCTGATTCACCCTCCAGCGGGCCACGGGGGCGCCCGCACCCCTGCTTGATGACCCGCAGAGATTCCGCGCTCGTTCTCGCCCTCGTCGCGTCCCTCGCCATCGTCGCCGTCCTCGTTGGAGCCCCGGCGTTCCAGCCTGCGGCGACCCCGGCGCCGTCCGATCCCCCGGTCGCCGTTGCCGTCGACCGCCCCTACCGCGAGGGGGTGCTCGGCCACCCCGAGTCGATCAGCCCGCTGACCGCGCGCTCGCAGGCCGACCGCGATCTGGTCGCGCTGCTGTTCGCCGGGCTCGTCCGCAACGGCCCCAACGGCAGCGTGGTGCCGGACCTCGCCTCCCGCTGGTCGACCTCCGACGACGGCCGGACGTGGACGTTCGAGCTCCGTGAGGACGCCGTCTGGCATGACCGCCAGCCGGTCACCGCAGCCGACGTCGCCTTCACGATCCACACCCTGCAGGACCCCGACTACGCCGGCCCGCGCTCGACCTCGTGGTCCGGGGTGACAGTCCGGGCCGTCGGCGAGCGGACAGTCCGGTTCACGCTCGACACGCCAATCGGCGGGTTCCTGCAGGCCGCGACCCAGCCTATCGCCCCGGCCCACCTGCTCGCGGACGTGCCGGTCACGAGCCTGCCCGACCATGCGTTCGGTGAGCGGCCGGTCGGCTCGGGTCCGTTCACCCTTGAAAGCCGCGAGCGCGACCTGGTCGTGCTGCGGCCGCTCGAGGCGCCTGGCGACGGCACGCCCATGGTCGGTCCCTCGGCCGACCCCACGGACTCGCTCGCTTCGATGGCTCCGACGCCCCGCCCGGAGCTGCCCGATCCGTATCTCGACGGGATCGAGTTCCACTACTACGAGGACGGTGACACGCTGGCCGCCGACTACGCCGCGGGCAACCTCGATGCCGTGTCGGGCGTCGACCCCGCGGTCGCCGCCGAGATCGCCGAGCCAGGCGACAGCCGGCTGCTGCGCTACCCAGGCTCGACGCTCACCGCGGTCCTGTTCAACCTGCGCCCCGGCCATCCGGCGTTCGCGTCGTCCGCCGCCCGCATCGGGCTGCTGCGGGCGATCGACCGCGAGGCGCTCATCGACGAGGCGTACGGCGGTTCCGGCATCCGCGCCGATTCGCTCATCCCGACGAGCTCGCCGCTGTTCTCGGGCAAGGCGTCGCCGCCGGTCGAGTACAACCTCGAGGACGCCGGGAAGGCGCTGCGCAAGGCCGGCTGGAGGCGCGACGACGACGGCCGGTGGCGACTGCGCGGCCAGAAGGAGCCGCTCACGCTGGAGCTGCTGAGCCCGGACGAGGCCTCGAACCCGGCCGCCTACGCGGCAGCCGCGGCCGTCGCGCGCGACTGGAATGACTTCGGGATCTCGGTCAAGCACACGGCCCTGCCGCCGGCCGAGTTCGTCGGTGAGCGCCTGATGCAGCGCGAGTTCGACGTCGCCGTCGGCGACATCGCAATCGGACTCGATCCCGACCTGTACCCGTTGCTCGCCTCCACGCAAACACTGAGCGGGGGCTCGAACGTCGTCGGCGTCCAGGATCCGACGCTCGACCGGCTGCTGGCAACGGCCCGTGCGCCCGGCACCGAGGCGCAGCGACGGGAGGCGTACACCAAGCTCCAGGAGCATCTATCGAAAGCCAAATACGTGCTCCCGTTGGTGTTCGCGGACGAGACGACGGTGGCCCACGAGGTGGTCAGCGGACCGGTCGTCCGCCAGGTTTCGGACCCCAGTGACCGATTCTGGGATGTGCTAACATGGCGCCTCGCTGACGACCGGTAACGTGGTCGTGTGCGCCGACGCCGAGGTGGCGGAATAGGCAGACGCGCTAGGTTCAGGACCTAGTGGCCGCAAGGTCGTGTGGGTTCAAGTCCCTCCCTCGGTACCACTCCCTCAGGTTCGGACACGAAGCAACACCTGCCCAGGTGGCGGAATTGGTATACGCGTACGTTTGAGGGGCGTATGAGGCAACTCATCCGGGTTCAAGTCCCGGCCTGGGCACCACTCCACCTCACCTGACCCGGTAGGGCGGTCACGTGTCGGTCAAGCTGCCGCCGCGCGGAACGCGTGGCCTGCGCTTCCCCCGGTTCCTCGCCGGCCTCGGCAACCGATTCATGCTGTGGCGATTTGGGCGCGGTGGTGCGCGAACGCAGGGCGGCGTCGATGCGCTCATGCTCGAGACGGTGGGTGCCAGATCGGGCAAGCCCCGTCGGGTGATCCTCGGCTATCTCGCGATCTCATCGCGGCGTGGGAGCGCATCGCGCAGGAGGCCCCGGAGTTCATCGGGTACCGATCCAAGACGGACCGCGAAATCCCCGTCGTTCGACTGCGAAGACGCTGAGGACGGGTATGCTCCGCTGCCGGGCGGTTAGCTCAGCTGGTTAGAGCGCCTCGCTTACACCGAGGAAGTCGGGGGTTCGAGTCCCTCACCGCCCACCACGTCCCGCCGCAGTAGAAATCGCCTTCCAGCCGGTCGTCCGACGGACCCGAACGACCGCGCCATACCGGAGGGGCCGCTGTTCAAGCTCATGCAGGACGGCGGGGGCTACATGCTGCAGCCGCTCACGGCTTAACGCCGCCGCGTGGCCGCGGGAGCAGGACCGCCGCGCCGAGCGGGAGGAGAAGCACGGCAGCGGCGTCGGCGCGGTCGGTGAACAGCACGTTCGACATCACCACGAACACCGAGGTGATGACCCATCACGGGCACCTGGGCCGGTCCCTACCACCTAGCGGCATCCGGCCTCATGCACTCCGTCGGCATGCAGCGAGATCCCCAGCTGGCAGCCGTTGCGAATAGGGGCGCTGAAGTCCGTCCCCCGAATGTCACGTGAACCGTTGACTGCAATCCACCAGTCGCCGGCTGGCACGTCGAACGTCGCTTCGGTCGTCGTCCCGGCCGGCAGCGATGCTGGCCGGACGGCACCGGCGAGGTCGCCGTTGGGCGTCGTCACCGTGAGCACCACCGGTCCCATCGAATTGCGAACGCTGATCTGCAGGCTCGTGCCGGGCGGTGCCGGCTCAACCAGCGCGCACGCCGCGGCCAGGATGGACAACACGAGGCCGAGGGTGACGGACCGCAGCACGAGGCCATCCTCTCATGGCGAATAGTGGCCGCGCGATAAAGGTCCTTCCTTAAGAGGGCATCGGACCAACAACCGCCCTCTCGTCAGCGGTGGGACGACATTCGCGGTTTACCGTCTCCAAGCGCCGCTAACTCCCGAAGGACGCCGCCAATCGTCGCTAGGTCGCGGGTGTCGTTTCGAGGAGCGCCTTGAGCCGCTTGTGCCGCTCGCGAAGATCGCGACGGATGAACGGCCCCGACACCGCGATGAGCAGGCGACCGCCCAGCGACGTATGTCGGTAGGTATCCACAGTGGTCGCGCGGGTCCCGCCCGCTGTCGCTTCGAGTGTGATCGTCTCGATCAGCTCGTAACCAGCGCCAGTCACCCGCATAGCGAACCGCGTCCCGGGCTCCAGCTCCAGGACGGTCCAGCCGTCCGTTATGCGCCTGCCGGCGACCTTCCGCGTCATCGTCCCGGTCATGCCTACGGCCAACGGGCCACGGGGCGCGAAGTCCACGAGTGGCGGGTCCAGCGCCGCCCACGCGTTCTGGTCGATGAGGACCGCGTAGACGCGTTCCGGCGGTCGCGCGATGTCCTGGCTGAGCGTCGCGATCATGGCGTGCCTTCCGTTCGTCCCCCTCATCACCTTCGACGCGCCTGTATAGGCGGTGGGCCTGTGGTCCGTCAACGTGCCCGCCTAATCGAGGATGAACGCTGACATGGGCCGGTCGTGCTCCGTCTGCGCGCTCTCGACGGCCGGCACGATCGACGAGGTGCTGGGTGACAGCCGTCCCGCCTCGCAGCTCGCCGCCGAGTACGGGCTGGAGGCGCGCAGCGTCCAGCGTCAAGCCAAGGGGCATTTGGGCTGGCTGCGATCGAACGGCGGACCAACGATCGTCGGGGCGCCGGTGTCAGGAGCCGCCGACACCGTGCGCGATCCGCTGGTCGAGCTGGTGCATGCGTTGCGAATTCGTGCCCTTGTCGGCGACCCCAACCTCGCCCGCGAGTACCGCCTCGCCATGACCCTGCAGCAGGACCCCAGAACGCAGCCACGACGCCTAGGGGGCCCTGAGGCAGCTGAAGCTGGAATTGCCGTCACCCATCACGAACTCCATCGTGCACACGCCGATGTTCGGGGTCAGCTCCTCCCAGCCGAGCTGGTCATCGCCGTTGACGGCAAAGGCCCATTCCCCTTGGATTGGAACGTGGAAGGTCACGATGGCCTCCGAGAAGGCCGGCACCGACGCGGGCAACTGTACGGCTCCGGGCAGCGCGCCAGCGGGGGTCGTAATGGTCAGTTCCGCCGGGACCGGACGTGGGTTCCGAACTTGGGCCTGAAACGAACGAGTGCCGGCTGGCGGTGGCGGCTCAACCAGCGCGCACCCCGCCGCCAGGACGGACAACGCGACGCCGAGGGTGACGGACCGCAGCATCGCGACAGCATCGCATTGACCCGCAAGGGTCAGGCGATGAGCCGCGTTTCTCGACGAGGAGGTGCTCCTAACGACCCCAAAAGGCGCGTCATGTTCATCCCTACGCCGAGGAAGTCGGGGGGTTCGAGCCCCTCACCGCCCACCACGCCCCACCGCAGTAGACTTGTCGCACGTAGGCAGGGCTCCGCCGGAGCCGCGCGGAGGAGGGTATGGACAATCTCCCGCTGATCATCGTCGCGATCGTGCTCGTGCTCCTGGTCGTATTCGTGATCGGGATCTACAACGGGCTAGTCCAGCGACGCCTGCGGATCGACGAGGCCTTCGCGCAGATCGAGGTCCAGCTCAAGCGCCGGCACGATCTGATCCCGAACCTCGTGAACGCGGTCAAGGGCTACATGGGCTTCGAGCAGAAGGTCCTGACCGACGTCACCAACGCGCGCGCTGCGGCGGTCGCCGCAGGGGCCCAGGGTCCTGCCCAGCAGGCCGCTGCCGAGAACGCGCTGACCGGTACCCTCCGTTCGCTGTTCGCGGTGGTCGAGAACTACCCCGAGCTCAAGGCGAGCACGAACGTCCTCGAGCTGCAGGAGCAGCTGACCACCACCGAGAATCAGATCTCGTTCAGCCGCCAGCACTACAACGCGACGGTCCTCGACTACAACACCTCCATCCAGGTCTTCCCGAACGTCCTCCTGGCTGGCCCCCTCGGGTTCACGAAGCGCGAGTTCTTCGACGCCGAGCCCGAGGCTGCCAACGTCCCGACGGTCGACCTGAGCATCAGCTGACCGCGGACCCGCGCGAGGGCCCGTGGCCGCAACCACCTTCTTCGCCCAGGCTTCGGCGAACCGGCGGAACTCGTTCCTGCTGGCCATCTTCGTCGTGGCCGTCCTCGGGCTGCTCGGGTTCTTCGTGGGCTACGCGATGGCCGGCGATCCGGCGGGCGGCGTGGCGGCAACGGGTGCCGCATTGCTGCTCGGTGGAGTCCTCTCGGTCGGGACGTACTTCGGCGGGGACAAGCTCGTCCTCGCGGCGTCCGGCGCCCGGCCCGTCGATGCACAGGCGGCGCCGCAGCTATTGAACGTCGTCCAGGAGATGGCCATCGCGGCGAACATCCCGATGCCGGCCGTCTACGTCATCGACGACTCCGCCCCGAACGCGTTCGCGACCGGGCGCGATCCCGAGCATGCCTCGATGGCCATCACGACGGGTCTTCTCGAGAAGCTCGACCGCGAGGAGCTGCAGGGCGTCATCGGCCACGAGCTGTCACACGTCCGCAACTTCGACATCCGCTTCGCGCTGATCGTCGGCGTCATGGTCGGCGCGATCGCGATCCTCGCCGACTTCTTCCTGCGCTTCACGTTCTGGGGCGGCGGTCGGCGCAGCCGCGACCGTGAGAGGCGGTGGCGCCCAGGCGATCATCTTCATCATCGCGATCGTGCTCGCCATCCTGGCGCCGATCATCGCCCGGTTCATCCAGCTCGCCGTGAGCCGCCAGCGCGAGTACCTGGCCGATGCGTCCGCGGTCGAGCTGACGCGGAACCCGTACGGGCTCGAACGGGCGCTTGCCAAGATCTCGGGCGACCCGGAGATCCTCGAGGTCGCGAACCGCGGCACGATGCACATGTACTTCACGAACCCGATCAAGAAGTTCGAGGAGCGCTCCTCGAACCTGTTCTCGACCCACCCCGCGATCGTCGACCGGATCAACCGACTGCGCGTGCTCACCGGGGAGGCGCCGCTGTCGGCCCCGGAGGCTGCGACGCTGGCCGGGCTGGAGTAGGGGTCCTGCGCCGGCGCACGCAGGCCGGCCCATACGGCGTATTCCTGCCGCGTCTATCAGGCGGCATCGGGGCCGCGAATCCCGGCCCTATCGCCCTTCGTAGTCCCATGGGGCATGGCCGGTGCCATATCTCACCCGAAACGACCGATTCGGAGGCGTTCCGACCGGCGTTTGCCGTTCGATAGACCTCCCGGGATTACGACGAGCGACGGTCCCGGATCGCCGGGCCCGGGTTTGCTGGCCGATCGGGGCGCATGGTAATCTTCGCGTCGCCGACGGGCGGCCAAAGCCTGGTTGGCCATCGGGCCGAGATAGCTCAGTTGGTAGAGCACGCGACTGAAAATCGCGGTGTCGCCAGTTCGATTCTGGCTCTCGGCACCACCAATTCGGTGGTCGAAATCGAGCGGGCGGAAGTGGCTCAGTTGGTAGAGCATCACCTTGCCAAGGTGAGGGTCGCGGGTTCGAGTCCCGTCTTCCGCTCCATTTCTTTGTCCGGGACGAGGCGCTGCCCCTTCGTCTAGTGGTAGGACAGCGGACTTTGGATCCGTGAACCGAGGTTCGAATCCTCGAGGGGCAGCCAACATCCGCCGTACCCGGAACGGCGGACCACGGCGGCGACGTGGCGAAGTGGCCTAACGCGGCGGTCTGCAAAACCGCTATTCACCGGTTCGACTCCGGTCGTCGCCTCCACATTTCCCGCACGAATTGTCCTGAATTGGGCGGGCGCCTGCCTGCCACGGTGCCCGCGGGGGTTGACAGTCGAGAAGCGTAAGCGGTAACTTACGGTAAGTGAATACTTACGCATCGGTCATGGACGCCGTCGGTGACGGTACGCGACGGGCGATTCTCGAGCGACTGCTCGAGCGGCCCGCGGCGGTCGGCGAGCTGGCGGCCGGGCTGCCGGTGAGCCGCCCGGCGGTGAGCCAGCACCTGCGAGTCCTGAAGATGGCCCGCTTGGTGACGGATACGCAGGTCGGCACGCGCCGCATCTATGCGGTCGATCCGGAGGGCGTCCGCGAGGTGCGTGAGTACTGGGAGCGCTTCTGGTCGCAGGCACTGGCCGGCTTCAAGGCGGTCGCCGACACCGAAGCCGAGCAGCGGGCCGGCATCGGCCGCAAGGAGAGTTCTGATGGCGATCGAGGTTGACGTGGAGGCTGACGTGGCGCGGGTGGTTCGCAGCTCGGTGACGGTGAAGCTGCCGCGCGACGCGGCATTCCGGCTATTCACGGAGCGGATGGGCAGCTGGTGGCCGCTGGCCACCCACTCGGTGTTCCATGCCGAGGCGGTGGCGGTAACAATCGAGCCCGTCGTCGGCGGCCGCGTGTACGAGGCGACCGCCGATGGCCGCACTTCCGATTGGGGCACGATCACCGAGTGGCAGCCCGGGGAGCGGCTGGCGATGACGTGGCATCCCGGCGACGAGTCCGATCTGGCGACCCTGGTGGAGGTGACCTTCAGCGAAGCGCCCGATGGTGGCACGCATGTCGATCTGCTCCATACCGGCTGGGCGGTGCATGGCGCCGAGGCAGCGGCGAGGGCCGCCGACTATCAGCAGGGATGGACGGCTCTGCTCGAGGGGTTCGCGAAGGCCGCCTGAGCGCGGCCGGGCAGCAGCCTCTCAGCTGGATCGGCCTGCCTCGAGCGGTACCAGCTTTGGGAGGATGCGGCGGACACCGCAGTGACGTTGGCCGACGCGACAGAACTTCCCCGGTACCACTCGAAGCTGCCGGAGAATGAGACGCTCCACGTGCACCTCGGCGAGCGGTTGCGGCGACTTCAGGAAATCAAAGACAGGCTCCAGGGACATGGCCGAATGGTAGGCCGGGGAGTCGACGTTCCGTCTGGCGCCATATTCGGACCCATCCTGGCCGATCCTTTCGCGATTGCCTCTATCTTCTGGCCGCCCGGGCGCGTAGACTTTCGCGACCCAGAGGAGGGCACCGGAGCCGCGCGGGGGACGTTTCCCAGCAGCGCGACCACACGTCACGGTCGCCCCGTCGCGCTGGGCCAATGGCGAGACCGATCCATTTGGTGCCGGGCGCGACTGCGCCCAGAAAGGCGTGGATCATGAGACGACGTTCCGGACTACTCATCGCCGGGTTGACGATTGCGGGGACGGTGCTCGCCAGCACACCCGCTTTCGCCCGACCGATCGAAAAGGGGCACTTCCACGACGTCTTCACCAGCGATGTCTACGACTGCGAAGGCACCCCGGCCCAGGACCACGTGGACGTCTCAGGGAACTTCCTGGGCAACCAGCGCGGCTCATCACCGTTCCCGTACTTCCGCGAAAGCGTGCACGGCACCGTCGTGACCACGAACCTGGATACCGGCGGCACCTACACCCAGGTCTTCAGCACCAACAGCAAGGACCACACGATCGTGGACAACGGTGACGGCACGATCACCATCACCGTCCTGAGCACCGGCGGTGCCCGGTACTACGACACCGACGGCAACCTCGTGCTCAAGGAACCCGGTCAAATACGGTTCGCCTTCGACATCGACTACAACGGCACTCCCGGTGACCCGAGCGACGACACTGAGGTCCCTGACTCGTTCCGGATCGTGAAAGAATCGACCGGGCGCAACGATACCGAGGGCCGCAACTTCTGTGACGATCTGAGGGAATTCGCGACCTAGGTGTGATTCCCAGAGGTTGCTGACAAACGAGAGCCTGCCTGGTCGGTATGGGGTGTTCAAGCTCCACCCCGACATGAGGCTCTCGTGGCACATCCTGGGAAGCTGACGGTCCCCGCGCTGGCGGCGCTGGTGCGCCGCCGCGCGATGGGTGAGCTCAGCCCTCGGACAGTGTCATCAACCCGAAGGCAGCGCCCTCGGGGTCGGTGACGATCGACATCCGCCCTCCGGGGAAGTCGAACGGGCCGACGATCTCGCCACCGCCCAGCTGGATTGCGGACCGATGGGCGGCATCGACCTCGGGCACCGTGAAGTACACGAGCCAGTAGTTCGGCGTGCCAGCGGGAAGGGCCGGGTTCATCTCGGCAGCACCGGCGATGCTCTGGCCGTCGACCTCGAACTCGGTGTACGGCTGGTCCGGGGAACCGCTCGGCTTCAGCGTCCAGCCAAAGACCTTCTCGTAGAACGGGAGCACTGATTCCACGTTCCGGGCGTTCAGATCTGCCCATCCGAACGCGTTCGTGCCTTCCGCCTGGAAGCCACCCATCTTGGTCGTCTCCCACGCCGAGATGAAGGCGCCCGACGGATCCTGGAAGACCGCCATTCGACCCTGGTCCCCGACGTCGAACGGCGGAGCGGCGACGCTGCCGCCGGCCTCGACGACTTTGCGTGCGAGGGCTTCGACGTCGTCGGTTCCGATGTACAGCGACCACGCGCTCGGCTGCTCCGGCGACTGCGTCCCCCCGATCCCGGCAGCGTCCTTGCCGCCGACCTGCGCTCTGCCGTAGCCGCCGTACTGCGGATCGGGATTGATCTCGACGGTCCAGCCGAAGAGCTTCGCGTAGAAGTCCCTCGCGGCGGCCGGGTCCTTTGCTCCGAGATCGACCCAAACCGGCTTGTTGGTGGTCGCCGTTGCAGTTCCTGCCATGACGTGACCTCCCATGTGGGTGCGTCGACTGCGTTGAGCCGACAATTCTCCCACCGATGGACCGATCACGGGTTCGCGGTGCTTGGGAACGGGCGTAGGCTGCACGGGCCATGTTCGAGCAGCTTGACTACGTCTACATGCCGAGCCGGGATGTCGCCGCCGACGTCGCGTACTTCACCGAAACGCTCGGGGCCAGGCTCGTGTTCACGATCGACGCCATGGGCACCCGCGTCGCGATGGTCGAGCTGACGGAGGGACCGCCACGCGTGCTCCTCGCCGGCCACCTGCATGGCGAAACCCCGGTGCTCGTCTATCGCGTCGCCGATCTCGAGCGCGCCACGGCGGAGCTTCGGGAGCATGGCTGGACCGGCGAACACGCCCTCGAGATTCCGCAGGGACCGGTGCGTTCGTTCGTTGCGCCGGGCGGCCAGCGCCTCGGCCTCTACGAACGGACCCGGCCCGAGGTGGAGGCATCGTTCGAAGGCCGGCGGGACTTCTAGCGCGAGCTGGGGGCCGCCCGCTCCCTGATCCCGCCGGTCGCGGCGCACTACGCTTGGCAGGTGCCTGACCCGAAGCGTCCAACGCGCGGCCCGTCGCGACCTCGCCGATCGCCCGCCGCGCCGTCTGCCTGGGACCGCCAGGCGACGTGGTACGACGGCTGGGTTGGCGGGAAGGGGAGTCGCTACCACCAGGCCATCGTGCTGCCGGTCGCGCTCGAACTGCTGGATCCACGCGAAGGCGAGGAGATCCTCGACGTCGGGGCGGGGCAGGGCGTGCTGGCGCCGGCGGTGGTCCGCTCCGGAGCGCGCTACACGGGCGTCGATGCGAGTCCGCGCCTCATCGAGGCCGCCCAGCGCCGCCATGGGCGGGTCGGCCGATTCGTCGTTGGCGACGCGCGGCGGCTGTCCGCGGTCAAGGAGCTTCGTCACGGCGGCTTTGACGCGGCCGGGTTCGTGCTCAGCATCCAGGACATGGACCCGCTCGAGCTCGTGTTCGAATCCCTTGACTGGGCGCTCGGGCAGGTGAGCCGGGTCGTGATCGTCATGACCCATCCGGCATTCCGCCAGCCCCGCCATTCGGGCTGGGGCTTCGACGAGGGCCGCAAGCTCACCTACCGGCGCGTGGACGCCTACCTGACGCCGATGGCCGTGCCGATGAAGTCGGTCGGCGGCAGTGCGCCCACCCGCTCCTTCCACCGGCCGCTGAGCGACTACGTCAACGGGCTGGCTGCCTTTGGGTTCGCGGTCGACGCACTGCGTGAGCCGGGCGACCTCCCGGAGGGCGAGCGACCCGGCAAGCGGCCCGCCCGGGGCAGCGCCGATGCCGAGATCCCGCTCTTCCTGGCGTTACGGGCGCGTCGCGGATAGCCACTGCCGCGGGTACGCTTCTGCGGGCCGGAGTGGCGGAACAGGCAGACGCAGCTGACTTAAAATCGGCCGCCCGAAAGGGCATCCGAGTTCGAATCTCGGCTCCGGCACCACACCTGTCAGTAGTCAGTGGCTACCGGTCGCATGACAGACGGAAAGCGACCGGGGCCGTGGTGGCGTTTGTCAGTGGTTGCCGGGCCACCTGTCGCGTCCGCGACCTCCGGGTGTTGGACGACGGGATAGGTTAGTCGAGGCCCCGCGGCGCGGCGACCCCCCAGCCGGACGCGCGGGGCCTCTCTTCGAGTAACGATTGATCGGCCGGGTTGGTATGGCCGGCTCCGCTACATCGGCATGACAGAAAAATGAGGTTCAGCCCGCCGGCGCGCTGACAGGGCATTTTTGCAAGCAAGAAATAGGCCTTTTGCAGGATGTGCGGCGAACTGCGACGGCTGAACATTCTCTTGCCCATGGCCTCGACGGCTGTAACGCCCATCACGTGCGTTTCGGTCGTCGGCCTCGGGTAGGGGCCCGCCGCGCGATTGGCCCTTTGGGGGGAAGGCATGGACGCGCGCGGGCCCCGCCAGCACGTCCCGGCAATGGCATCACGCGTTGCCTGTCAGCACTTCACGACGGCCCCGGCTCCTCCTCGTCGGGGCCGTACCTTGTCCGCCATGATCGACGCCGCGACGAGATGCGCCGCGCGGGGAGTCGCTGCGCCTATCCGTCGATGAGGCAGCGGAGCAGTGGCAACGCCCTATCCGGACGCGGGCTGACCTCGACTGAGGCGCTGTACTTCAAGGTCGGCCAGGCGCCCGCGACCCGTGATTCGGTACCCGCTCCCCACTGGCTCGTGGCCGAGGTGGGTATACCCCCACCGAGGCTCGCCGGTGCGATGGCCACCCTCAGGATCGGACATCTCGCGATAGACAGCGCGCACGTCGTCGTCGGACTTCAGTGGTTCACCGCACCCACGGCACAAGTATGTCGCTGCCATTCGAACCAAGATATCGCGTCTCGAGAGCAATGATGGCATCGCCGCGGGAGCGTGCCGCCCTTGATGTCCTGACCCTGCTCCCGGACCGCTGGGCACTCGGGCCGACGTCCTGCGACCCGGCATCCGGCGCTGGTCCTACACTGCTCGCGGACCTCATCCTGGACGCGGAAAGGACCCTGAGACGATCACCGGGACCGTTAGGACGAGCCGACCGCATTCGGCGAACGAGCTGGAGCGTGTGCTTATGTGCTACCTAGGAGACGTGTGAGTCTCTCGTGACGGAGTTCGTCCCCGCCTCGTTTGATCCGCCCGTCGGTCTTGACCACGTTGCCTTCCGGCTTCGGCCCCTCGGCCCCGAGCACAACGCGTCTGATTATGCGGCGTGGAGTTCGAGCATCGACCACATCCGCTCGACTCCAGGCTTTGCGGGTCTCTCCTGGCCCCACCCGATGACGCTCGAGGAAAACCTTGGCGACCTGGTCCGCCATGCCCGGGACTTCGCGGCGCGGGAGGGTTTCACCTACACGGTGCTTGCCCCGGATCAGGACCGTGCCACCGTCATCGGCTGCGTGTACATCTACCCGACTGATCGGGCTGGCTACGACGCTCGCGTTCGGTCCTGGGTCCAGGCTGCCGACGCACGACTCGACCCGGTCCTCTACCGGGCCGTCACTGATTGGCTTGATGAGGCGTGGCCGTTCGAGCGAGTGGACTACGCCATCCGTCCCGACGTGACGTCGCCGCCCTGAGCAGATGGCCTGCGCCCGGATTTCCCCGGACGCGCTGTTCGGCGTTACGCGGGTTCTTCCAACGCAGTCTCGTGACCGTCGCGGTAGACGTGCCAGGTGGCATCGTAGTCGCCGTGGTCGGAGGGCTCGACGCGGATCGTCGCCAACGGATAGTCGGCGCGCAGGTGCTTCTGGATCGCCTCGATCACCTGCTCCGGGTCATAGTGATCCGGCAGCTCGATCTGCAGGCTCAATGTCGTGGTCGACGCGAAGGCTGAATCCCCGTCCGGATACAGCACCAGCTGCACGCGCGGCGACATGACTGCTCCTTCGCACCGGGGCCTCCCCGGCGCCGCAAGTCGAGTCGCACGCGGCTTACGATCGTGTCTCGATCCTGCTCGGCGGCGGACGCAAGGCTTGTGTCCGGCCAGCCTACACCCGCCTACGCGTCACTACGCCCCGTCGTCAGCGTTCACGCCATTGATCTCGTCGGCGGTGGGAATGGCGCCACGCACATCGAAGTCGACCATGAGGCGGGCGAGGCGGTCGGCGCGCTTGCGGGCGCGTTCGTGTTCCGGGCTCCCGGCCGGCGTCGCGTCGCGCTCCTGGACGGCCTCCCAGAATCGCTCGGTCAGCAGGCGACCGGTTTCATGGCGGCTGAGGTCATCCGTCAAGCTAAGCCGCCCTCCACTGGCGCTTTGTCGCGAGTCTGCAATGGCCGAATTCGCCCGTCAACGGTTGCATGGCCCTGCGACGCGGTGCAATGTGACGCGAACCTGCCCTTACTGGCGGTCTCGGCATGCGCATTCTGGCGGCCTCGTTCATGACCCGGCCCTCCGCGATCCGGGCGCTGGAGGCACTCGACGGCCGCTTCGGTTCCGGTCACGCGCGGATCGCTGTGCTCGGGGGCACGGGAGAAGAGGCGGGGGGCCAGCAGCCCGAGATGATCCTGGCTGGCCGCTTCACCGACGACGTGATCGCGGCCGTGCGCCGCGCCGTCATGGAGCTGGGCGGAACGGTCGTGGTGGACGTCGACGAGGATCGGACCCGCTAGCACCCGGCCTTCGCCGTCCCGTCACCGCTCGATCTCTGGCCGCCTGGGTCGAAGGCGAGGCCCGCCGATTCCTGTCGAGGTCGGGGACCCCCTCGACGGACCTCGTCACGAGCCTATTGATCAGCCCCCCGGACTGGAAGGCAGTCAGGCTGGTTTCTGTGGCGTGCGCGCACCACCGTTGTCTGGATGCCGCCGACTCGGGTCAGCAGGTCACGGGCGGGAACGTCTCCGCCGTGACCGGGTTGGCACTGTCGCCGATCCTCGTGCGACCCCAGTAAATGGGGTTGATGACCTCGAGTCCGCTTCCGCCATGGAAGACGAGCATCTCGGAGTCGTAGTGCTCCCCATTGGCGTCGATGCCGCACAGGATCAGGACGACGCCGCCGAGGTGTAGCTGATCGCCCGCAGTCGTTGTCGTCGGGATGGTTCTTGTGCCGACCACGATCGGCGGACCGGGAGGGATCGCATCCCTCCCGGCCATTTCGAGGTGTCGTCGGCAGTTCCCGTCGCCCAGTGAGCAGAGACCCTCGAAGTCCCTGGCGCGGGCAAGGTCGACCGCCCGGTCGAGCATCCGGTGTGCGTCCTCGACCGTCGGGATCGTCCCGGCCGGTGGCGCGACCGAGGAGCACGCCGCAACGAGGACGGCGATTGCCAGGAGAATGATCCGGCCGGGCTTCGGCATTCCTAGTACGCGCTCCCGTTGACGTCGGCCGGCATCGCGAAGTTCGCCGACCCACCCTGGGCGACCCGAACGGCAATCTCGAAGTTCACTTCGCGGTTCCCGCGGCTCCCCATGCCGAACCACGTTTGCGTGTAATCCGGCTGCGATCCGCTGGTCGACTTGGTGAACGTCACCTCCTCGGGACAGCGCTCAAACGACTGAGAGATGCCGCCGACCGGTGTGGAGATGCCGATGCTCGCCGTTGAGCATCCGCCACCGGACCAGTTGCTCCGCGGCGTCCAATCGGCCCATTTCTGGGACGAACCGCCGCTCCGATACGCGCGGATCCGCGCGAGATCGAGCACCCACGGCGAGTTGCGGCTCGCCGTCCCGTACCGATGGAGCGCGTACCAGTCGTACGAGCTGGACCCATCGTTGGCGAGCTTGTACTTGTAGTAGCAGTGGTCGAGCACCGCCCAGGGGCTGTCGACGAAGGTGAAGCAGTTGTTGCTGACGAACTTCCATGCTGGCGCGGCGAGGGCCGATGTCTCGGCAACGGCTGACGCTTCGTGAACCCACGCCGGATCGTCGGCCGTGAGGGGAGCGAGCGCCTCAACCTGGCTCCCGTCCTCGAGGGTGGCCGTGTACGTGTCGAACGTCGTGTCCACTGGCGCGATGACGAGGCCGGTCGCGTCCTTGACAGCGCGCAATTCGCCCGCCTTGTGGCCGCGTTCCGCATAGCGTGCCTTCGCCTCGCGGACCAGCTTCTGTCCTTTGGCCGTCTGCGTGATGTCCGTCGCTCCCTTTGGCAACGCCGGCCGGCGATCCGGGGCGCCGGCCGAGGCGGCACTCGACGACAACACGACGCCGGATACAAGCAGCGAGAGCACGACAGCGGCCCGTGACCTCCGTGCAATGACCATGGTCTCAACCCACCTTCCTTCCGGACCTGCGGTCCGCGGCGGGTTGCTGCCGACGGTGATCGAACGCTAGCGGACGGGGCTTCGCTGGCGCTTAGCTGCGGGGGCAACGGCAGCGTCTGGCCAGTCGCGTTGCAGCGGCGTTGCAGCGGTGGATAGCCCACCGAGCCGCCTGTGCACCAACGGGTGCTTTTCCCCACGTTGTCCACATGTCGGGCCGCGGAGGTGAGATGGGCCTGCAACGCTGCCTCGCTCAGCAGCTCCTCGGATGGGGCTTCGGATGCGCCTCGGCGTGGCTCACCTGCTTGCGCCCGACCAGCTTGCCCGCGACCTGCAGTTTGGGGAACGAGGCGTTCGGGCCTTCGGACGTCTGCAGCCAGACCGTCTCGCCGCTTGCGGCGAAGACGGGCCCGAAGTCGCGAGCGTGCCGGCGCACCCGGGTGATCCTGTAGCGGAAGCGCACGTTGTCGCCGGTGTAAACGTGGACCTCCATGCCCAGCATCGCGTCCCCGTTGCGCCGCTGCGATTGTTCGAGCAACTCGAGGAACATGCCCCGTCGCGCGTGGGCATACAGGTACACGGGTCCACCCTGACCCGGCTGGTCGAACCGCGTGAGGTACATCGCCACGTCACACGATGGGTAGCTTCCCTTCTGATGCGTGACCGGCAGGTCGATCCCGAGCTCGGGCACGACCACTCGTGTCGCGACCCGGTTCGTGGGGCCCTTTGCGATGTCGGGTGTCGCCGTAGGTCGCGGCGTCGGAATGTCCTCGGGGATGAACGGCGTGGGCAGGATCGATTGGCGTGGGATCGCCGGCATCGGGCGCGCAGTCGGAGACGCCGCCAACGTGCTTGGCAGGACGGCCGCCGCGGACGGCTCGGTCCGGTTGACCGCGCTCCCGATTCCGAGGCCGGCCACGAAGAGGACGACCGCCAGGAGCGCGAACACCGTGCCGCCGAGGCGCGCTCGCCCCGATGGGCCCGGTGACTTCACTGGTCAGGTGCGGCGGCGCAGGCCCCCGAACAGGCGGCGGCGTTCGGGCTCGGCAGGCGGGAGCGTGAACCCGTCCTGGCCGAACACCGCGCCGGCCAGCTTGACGAGCTGCTCCGCCGGAGGTGAGCCGGCCGCGCCGAGGACGATCGGCACGCCCTCGTTCACGGCCTTGAGGTACAGGAACGGGTCGTACGGGAGGTCGAAGACGATCTTCGTGCCAAGGGCATGCTCGATGTCGCGCGGCTTCAGGATTTCCCGTGCAAACGCGTTGTTGAGCACGAACACGGTCTTCGAACCGAGCGTCCCGGCCTCATTGAGGAAGTCGAGCAGCGAATGCACGGACTTGAGGGCCGGGATCTCCGGGTAGACGGGGATGACGACCGTGTCAGCCGACTCGAGGGCAAGCATCGTGCGCTCGTCGAGCACCGATCCGGCATCGACGATCACGTGGTCGTAGCCATTGGTCAGCGTCGCGAGGATGTTCTTGACCGCATCCGGGGTGACGAGCTCGGCGAGCTCCGGCGTCGGTGGGGCGCACAGCACATGCAGCCCCGTGCCGTGCTTGACGGCGTACCCGCGCAAGATCTCCGACGCCTTCAGCGCGGAGGCGTCTCGCACGACGTCCGAAAGCGTCTGCTTCGGCTCGATGTCGAGCTGCGGGGCGACGCCCCCGAACTGCAGGTCGAGGTCGAGCAGGACGACCCGGTCGGGCCGCTGGCCGGCGGCAACGAGCGCGATGTTGGTCGCGATCATCGTCGTCCCGACCCCGCCCTTCGGGCTGAAGACCGTGACGATGCGGCGTGGCGCATTCATGACCACACCGTCGCCTGGCGTCGCGGGCGTCGTGACGTCGCGGGACCGCTGGAAGCGCAACAGCAGCGCCTCGATCCGGGCTTCGAGCTCGCGTGCGTCGACCGGCTTCGCGACGACATCGTCCGCGCCGGCCTCGAGGAACCCGATGCGCTCCTCGACCTCGTCCGTCTGGCTCACGCACAGGACGGGGATCCGGGCCAGCGCTGGCGTGCCCCGGATCTCCGCAGTGAGCTCGGCCGCCGACTTCTTTCCCTCGACCACGTCGACGATGACGAGCTGGTGCTCGCCTATGTGGGTGAGCGCGTCCTCGGCATCGGCGATGGTCGTGACGGTGTACCCGACGCCGGCCAGGATGTTCAGGATCTGGGACGTTGCGTCGGTATCGGCGTCGACGAGCAGGATTCGGGCTGCGGGCACGATCCCTCCAGGGGCACTTGATGGCACGCGTTGTGGGCTGACCGTCGGAGAGAATACATCGGACGCGTTTCGCCGCACCCGGGCTGAAGCCGGACTCGTGGTAGACTCGCCGCCGTTTCCTTTCCGCTCCGTGCCGGATCACCGTCAATGGGGCATACCCACAGGAAGGAGTGTCCTGCGCGCATGCGCCGCTACGAACTCATGCTCGTCATCCGCCCCGACGTCGCGGATGACCGAAGCCAGGCGGTCATCGACCGCACGACCCGCCAGATCGTCGCCTCGGGCGGCCAGATCGTGAAGGTCGCGCCCTGGGGCCGACGCCGCCTCGCCTACGCGATCGACCGGCACCGCGAGGGCTCGTACCACATCATCCTCTTCGATGCCCCGGGTGAAGCCGTCGCCGAGCTGGAGCGCGGGCTGCTCATCACCGAGGAGGCCCTGCGTCATCTGGTGACCCGCGTCGAGCGACCCACCCGACCCTCCCGTCGCGATGGCGAGGAGGAGGAAACCGGCGAGGAGCGCGAACTCCCGTCCGGCGTCGACGAGGAAGAGGACATCGACGACGGACGCGAGCGGATCGACGAATCCGAGAGCGAGGCGGCTCCTGCCGCCATCGACTGACGAGGGACGGACAGGATGGCACTGTGCAAGGTGATGATCATCGGGAACCTCGGTTCGGATCCCGAGATGCGCTACACCCCCAACGGCCGGGCGGTGACCCAGTTCAACGTCGCGGTCAACCAGAGCACCAAGAACCAGCAGACCGGCGAGTGGATCGAGGAGACCGACTGGTTCCGCGTCAGCGTCTGGGGTGACCGCGCCGAGCGCATGGCCGAGAGCCTGCGCAAGGGCAACAAGGTCTTCGTCGAAGGGCGCTTCAAGACCCGCGAGTTCGAGGGTCGCGATGGGCAGAAGCGCACCGCCCTCGAGATCACCGCGGACAGTATTGTCAATCTCGAGCGCCGGCCGCGCGACGAGGACGGCAGCTTCGGCGGCCAGTCGGGGCAGGGCTCCGGCACCGGCGAGAAGGTGCCGGCTGCAAGTCCGACCCGCGAGCCCGACCCGGGCGACTTCGACGACCTTCCCTTCTGACCTGACCAGGAGAACCTGAACCCATGCCTCCCGCTCGCTCCCGCAAGCGCGACGATTTCTACCGCGATCGGCGCCGCCGCAAGGTCTGCGCCTTCTGCGCGGACAAGACCGTCGTGATCGACTACAAGGAGGTCAACCGCCTCCGCCGCTACCTGTCCGAGCGCGCCAAGATCGAGCCGCGTCGCAAGACCGGCACGTGCGCCGGGCACCAGCGCGAGCTGGCCGTTGCCCTGAAGCGTGCGCGGCACGTCGCGCTGCTTCCGTACGCGCCGCAGCACCTGCGGCCATAGTTCGCGGGCCTCGATAGCCTTCGTTCGGTGTTCGAGGCTCTCTGGCTCCTCGCCGGCGGCGCAGCCGCCGGCGGGTTCGGCTCGCTCCTGGGCCTTGGCGGTGGCGTCCTTCTCGTCCCGCTCCTGACGCTCGTCTTCGGCCTTGACCTGCGCGCCGCCGTCGGCGTCTCGCTCGTGTCGGTGATCGTCACGAGCAGCGCCTCCGCGGGTGTCTATCTCGAGCGCAACATCGCGAACCTGCGACTCGGCATGACGCTCGAGCTGTTCACGGCCTGCGGCGCGCTCGTCGGCGGACTCGTGGCGTTCCTCCTCGACGAGCAGCTCCTTGCCTTCCTCTTCTCGGGCCTCCTCGTCTATGTCGCGATCACGATGCTCCGTGCCCGTGAACCGGCGCCCGACGACGGGGCGCAGTTGCGGCCGGACCTCGACGTCGACGACGACCGCCACGTCGAGCCGTTGGCGGCCGGCGATCTTGCCTCGTTCCGCTCGGCTGCCCTCGCGCGCTTGTCCGGTGAGGCCTATGCCGTTCGCAACCTGGGTCGGGGGATCGTCGGTTCGATCGGCGCCGGGGTCGTGAGCGCGTTGCTGGGGATCGGCGGCGGGATCATCAAGGTGCCGTTGATGCACGTGGGGATGGGCGTGCCGCTTCGCGTGGCCACCGCCACGAGCAACCTGATGATCGGCGTCACCGCGGCTGCGAGCGCGGTCATCTATCTGTTCAGGGATGAGATCGATCCGTACATCGCCGGTACGGTCGCGATCGGCGTCTTCATGGGTGCGAGCGTCGGCTCGCGGGTGGCGCACCGGATCGAACTGCGCTTCCTGAACATGCTGTTCGTCGCGGTCCTGCTGTGGACGGCCCTCCAGATGTTCCTGAAGGCCCTCGGATGAGCGGATCTCCATCGGCCGGCCAGGCGTTCGAACGGCGCCTCGGCCGGCTGCTGATCGTCGTCACCTACGTCGCCGTCGTGCTGCTCACGAGCGGCGTGATCCTGATGCTCCTCGCCGGCATCTCGCCATTGGCCGTCGGCCCACCGTTCGACCCGTCGCAGGTCATCCCGGACCTCCGCGGGCTCGAACCCGCCGGTTTCCTGTGGCTCGGATTGCTCGTTGTCATCGCCACGCCGCTCAGCCGGGTGGTCGGCGCCGCGATCGGCTTCGCCCGGCGCGGCGAGCCGCTGATGGCCGTCATCTCCGTTGCGATCCTGGCGGTGATCGCGATCAGCATCCTCGCCGCCCGAGCGACCGGCTGACGGGCGACACCCGGACCTTCGGGCGAGGTCGGTCGCGAGGGGACCCGCTGCTATACTCGGCCACCATGCTCAAGGGAGGTCGCACCCGGATGCTGACCGAGAAGCCGTCCGACGCCGCCGCGCCGTCGACCCACCATGCGCCGCAGCCGGGCGATCTGGACGAGCTGATCTGCTACTTCGAGGGTCAGTTCGTCCCGATGCGCGAGGCGAAGGTCAGCATCATGACCCACGCCTTCATGTACGGAACCGCGACGTTCGAGGGAATCCGCGCGTACTGGAACGAGGACCAGCAGCGGCTGTACGGGCTCAAGATGCGCGAGCACGTCGAGCGCATCCGCCAGTCGTGCCGGATCCTGTTGATGGACGACATCCCGTCGGTCGACGAGCTGATCGGGCTGATCGTCGAGACCGTCCGGCGCAACGGCTTCCGGTCGGACGCGTACATCCGTCCGTCCTTCTACAAGTCGACGCGGGCGATCGGCGTCCGCCTCCACGAGCTCTCGCACGAGCTGTACATCGTGGCCGTCCCGTTCGGGAACTACATCGACACCGAGAACGGTGTGCGCGTGATGACCTCGTCGTGGCGGCGCAACCCGGACGACGCGCTGCCGGCCCGCGGCAAGATCGTCGGCGGGTACGTGAACATGGCATTCCAGAAGTCCGAGGCGGAGCTCAACGGCTTCGACGAGGCGGTCGTGCTCACGCTCGACGGGCACGTCAACGAGGCCTCGGCCGCGAACCTGTTCATGGTCCGCGACGGCGTTGCCTTCACCCCGCCGGTCAGCGACGACCTGCTCGAGGGGGTGACCCGCAAGGCGCTCTTCGAGATCCTCGACAACGAGGGCATCCCGTACGAGACCCGCTCGATCGATCGCTCGGAGCTGTACATCGCCGACGAGGTGCTGCTGTGCGGCACCGGCGTCCAGATCTCGCCGGTCATCGAGGTCGACCACCGCAAAGTCGGCTCCGGCGCGATCGGCCCGATCTCGTCGCTGGTCCGCGAACGCTACTTCGAGGCGGTGCGCGGCGGTCTGCCCGAATACAGCCACTGGCTCACGCCCATCGAATAGGGGATCGGGGATCGTGGCGGGCCACGATCCGAACCTCGACCGGGCCACAGCACTTCCTGCTTCGGGACCTGATCTCGGCGATCCAGCATTCCATTCCCTGTGCATGGACGCTGCGAGCGTGTGGGACCCGTTTATCTCGGGCGAACCAACGCGTCGAAGTGGACGCTGCGCACTAGCAAGGCTCCGTCCGCGGGCGACGTGGTCCGTCTACAGGCGATGTCGCCCGTCCGCATGAGCGCAGCGTCCATGGAGCAAGAATCATGCGGTGGATCGGACGGGATCGGACGGGATCGGGGGCCGGCCGGGTGGCGGCCGGGGATCAGATCGGGGGCGCCAGGTTCGGCGTGTCCTTGCCGATCGTGATCACGAAGTCGGCACTGACGCCCGGATCGGTCTCCGTCTTCACCTCGACGTCGAACGTCTTCTCGAGGTAGTTGACGGCGGCCGGGAACTGCTCCTTGGTCGCGTTGTAGAGGACGATCCGCGTGTGGGCAGGCACCGCGCCGTCAGGACGCTGGCGCGGCGCGGAGGCCGCCAGGCCCTGGTAGGCCAGGAAGCCGGCGAGCTTCGACCCACGGCCGTCGCTGCTCGTCCCGTTGAGCACCCAGACCCGCGCGCCCTCCTGGGCCAGCTTCTGGCGGCGCTCCTCGTTGGCGGGGTTGCCCCGGAAGGCGCGATCCAGCGTGTCCCGGATCTTGGCCACGTCCGGCAGGATGATGTAGCCGCGCGGGCTGTTGAGGACCTGTGTGCCGTACAGCGGCGGCGCAAAGACGTACGAACGGATGTTGCGGGTATCGACCTCGGACGCGAGACCGAGGAGCTTCGGGATCTCCGAGGGCGGGATGTCCGTTCGCACGGCCTTCTTGAGCGCGGTCGTCAGCTCCTCGAGCCGCGGAATGAGCGCGATCGGGTCGACCTGTTCGCGCATCGACAGGAGCAGGCGCTGCTGACGGGCGCCGCGATCGAAGTCGTCCGACGTGTGCCGCGAACGCGCGTAGCGGAGGGCCTGCGCGCCGGTCATGTGCTGGAGGCCGCTGGGGATGTACAGGCGCGACGTCCCAAACTCGCCGGGGTACTGGTCGTCGGCGACCGGGACCTGGACATTGACCGTGACTCCGCCGATCGCATCGACGACCTTCTTGAAGCCCTCGAAGTTGACCTCGACGAAGTACTTGATGTCGAGCCCGTACAGCTCTCCGAGGATCGCCTTGAGGCCGTTGTAGCCGCGCGTGCGGTTGCTGCCCGGGAAGAGGTCGTCTCGGTTGCGGATGGCCCCGAACCAGCTGTTGATCTTGCCGGCATACACGCCGCCGAAGAGGCTCCGGGCAGGGCCGCTCGGGATGGGCACGTCCACCACGTCGCGCGGGAGGCTGAACATCGCGACCTTTTTCGTCTCCGGGTCGACCGACACCACGATCAACGTGTCGGTGTTGTAGAAGCCCTCGTTCGGACGCTGGTCGCTGCCGATCAGCAGGATGTTGAGGCGCTTCTTGCCGTCCCACGGCGGGATGACGACGTTCGGCAGCGCGGACCCGACCGGGCTGGGCTCGGCGGTGGGCGTCGGGGCCACGCTCGCCGGCGCCACGCTCGCCGGCGCCTGGCTGGCGTCGGGGGAGGTTTCGGGCGATGACGACGGCGATGGCGACTCGTCGAGCTCGCAGGCCTCGTCGCCCTGCTCGTCGCCGATGAAGATGCAGCCGCCCTCGAACAGGTCCATCGCCATCATGTCGTAGCGGGCAACCGCCACGTGCGTGCCGGTCATGACCAGCACGATCGCGATCAGCCCCGCGATGGACAGCGGGTTCAGGGGCAGCTTGGCGGGCCCGAGCCGGCCGTCGCCCGAGGCGGCGTGCGCGTTGATGTAGGTCGTCACCCGGTACGCGTCGATGATCGCGACCAGGCGGTAGAGCAGGGCGATGATGTTCAGCACGAACACGGACGTCAGCACGGTCGGATTCACGACCAGCGTGACGAGCTCCTGGCGGTCCATCCGCAGGAGGAATCCGCCGGTCAGGGCGAAGATCAGGATCGGCCCTGCGGCGAACCCGAGCGCCCGGTACCAGGCGCCGGCGTAGGCCTGCCCGAGCCCCGGGAAGATCAAGGAAAGGAAGGCGGCCGCAAACGCGGACTTGGCGCGCGGCCGCGCCCCCTGCTGACGGTGCATCGCGGGTAGGATATCGGAACCTGCCTGAGGGCGCGGTGACGGGCGTCGCGACGCCGACTGTCGCGTGCCCGGTCCACGCTCCGAGGTTGCATGTTCCGTCCCATCGACCCCAAACAGGATCTCGTCGAACTGGAGCATGGGGTCCTTGCGCTGTGGCAGGAGCGACGGACATTTGCACGGCTGCGGGCGCAGCTGGCCGGGGGGCCACGCTGGAGCTTCCTCGACGGTCCGATCACCGCGAACAACCCGATGGGCGTCCATCACGCCTGGGGCCGCGCCTACAAGGACCTCTACCAGCGCTTCCACGCGATGCTCGGCCACGACCAGCGCTGGCAGAACGGGTTCGACTGCCAGGGCCTGTGGGTCGAGGTCAACGTCGAGCGCGACCTTGGCTTCACCTCGAAGCGCGACATCGAGGCGTACGGGATCGCCGACTTCGTCTCGCTGTGCAAGCAGCGCGTGCTGACCTACGCCGCACGGCAGACCGAGCAGTCGCAGCGGCTCGGCATGTGGATGGACTGGAACGACGCCGACGAGCTGCGCCGGCTGCGCGACCTGCTGGCGGAGGATCCTGGCCGGCAGGCGACGACCGAGGGCGTGGACGGCCCGGTCACCGACACCGCCGAGATGCTCGTTGGACGGCTCGGCGAGCGGGACGTCGGGGGCAGCTACTTCACCTTCAGCAACGAGAACAACGACCTGATCTGGGGCTTCCTCGCCGAGTGCAATCGCCGCGGCTGGATCTACCGCGGCCACGACTCGATGCCGTGGTGTCCGCGCTGCGGGACCGGCTTGTCCCAGATGGAGATGAACGAGGGCTACGCGGATCGCGAGGATCCCGGGCTGACGATCAGGCTCCCGCTGCTCGACCGGCCGGGCGAGTCACTGCTCGTGTGGACGACGACGCCATGGACGCTCGCTGCGAACGTCGCCGCGGCGGTCGGTCCGGAACTGCGCTACGTCCGGATCCGGCAGGGCGACGAGTCGTTCTGGGTCGGACGGGGCGTCCTCCAGACGGCAGTCGTCGGCGAGTTCCGGGTCGAGGAGGAGAAGCTCGGCAGCGAGCTCGCCGGCTGGCGCTACGAGGGGCCGTTCGACGATCTGCCCGCCGTCCGCAAGGCGTTCGGGGACGCGGCCTACGAGCACCGGGTCGTGCTTTGGAACGAGGTCGGTGAGGACGAGGGCACGGGCATCGTCCACATCGCGCCCGGCGCCGGCGCCGAGGACTACCAGCTCGGCACATCGCTCGGGCTGCCGGCGATCGGGCCGATCGACGAGGACGGGCGCTACGTCGAGGGGTTCGGCTGGCTGAGCGGCAAGGAGGCGCCGAACGTCGCGCAGGCCATTGTCGATGACCTCGAGCGGCGCGGCCGCTTCTACCACCTCGAGCCGTACACCCACCGCTATCCGCACTGCTGGCGGTGCAGCACGCCGCTTCTCTTCCGGCTCGTCGACGAATGGTTCATCTCGATGGGTCCGGTCTACGACAAGCCGCGCTCCGAGCTGACGCCCGAGGAGGTCGACGCCAGCCTCCGCTACCAGATCATGGAAGTCGTCGACCGCATCCGCTGGATCCCGTCGTTCGGCTACGAGCGGGAGCTCGACTGGCTCCTGAACATGCACGACTGGATGATCAGCAAGAAGCGCTACTGGGGCCTGGCGCTGCCGATCTACGACTGCCGGAAGTGCGGCTCGTTCGACGTGATCGGCGGGCGCGAGGAGCTCGCGCGAGCGGGCGATCGCCGGCTGGGAGGCGTTCGAGGGCCACACGCCGCACCGGCCGTTCGTGGACGAGGTGACGATCGCGTGCTCGACGTGCGGCGAGCCCGTGTCGCGCATCCCCGACGTGGGCAATCCGTGGCTGGACGCGGGCATCGTGCCGTTCTCGACGCTCCACTACCGGGAGGATCCCGAGTACTGGAAGCAATGGTTCCCGGCCGACTTCATCACCGAGAGCTTTCCCGGCCAGTTCCGCAACTGGTTCTACTCGATGCTCGCGATGTCGACGGTCCTCAAGCGGACCGAGCCGTTCCGCACGATCTTCGGCTACGCGCTCGTGTTCGGCGAGGACGGCCGGCCGATGCACAAGAGCTGGGGCAACGCGATCGAGTTCGACGAGGCCGCCGAGCGGATGGGCGTCGACGTCATGCGCTGGCTGTTCGCCAAGGCACGCCCCGAGGACAACATCAACTTCGGCTGGCACGCCGCCGACGAGGCGCGCCGCGAGCTGCTGATCCTGTGGAACGTCTACGCGTTCTTCGTCACGTACGCGCGGCTCGCCGGCTGGGTCCCGGAGCGGGGGATCGACGAGGAGGTGGTCGCGGCCGGATCGTGGCCGGTGCTCGACCGCTGGATCCTGTCGCGCTCGGCCGGGCTGGCGGCCGAGGTCGGCGATCAGCTCAACGACTACGACGCGGTCGCGGCGACACGCGTGCTGAGCGCGTTCATGGACGATCTCTCGACGTGGTACCTGCGCCGCTCGCGCGATCGCATGCGGCAGGGCGCGGACCCGTCTGACCAGGCCGCCGCCTTCGCCACGCTCCACGCGGCGCTCGTCGTGCTGAGCCGGACACTGGCGCCGATCCTGCCGTTCCTGTCCGAGGGCATGTACCAGAACCTGATCGTGTCGGTGGTGCCGTCGCTGCCGGACAGCGTGCACCTGACGGCCTGGCCGGCCGATGCGATCGCGCCGTTCCGCGACGAGTCGCTCGAACGCGCGATGGCCACGGTCCGCGAGGCGGTCGAGCTGGCGCGGACGCTGCGCGCCCAGGCGGGCATCCGCGTGCGGCAGCCGCTCGGCCGGGCATGGATCGCCGTCCCGGAGCGAGGTCTCGCCCTCGGCGACGAGCTGCTCGCGCTGTTCGCCGAGGAGATCAACGTCAAGGACGTCGAGGTGATCGCCGACGGTTCGGCGCTGGTCGAGCGGCGGGTCAAGCCGCTGCTGCCCAGGATCGGCAAGCGCCTCGGTCCGACGATCCCCGCGGTCATGGCGGCGGCCCGTTCGGGCGAGTTCGAGATCCTGGCCGACGGGTCGGTGCAGCTCGCGGGCGTCACCCTGGCGCCCGACGAGGTCGAGATCCAGGCGACCCCGCGCCCGGGCACGGCCGTGGCCGAGCACGACGGCGTCGTGGTGGTCCTCGACACGGAGTTGACGGACGAATTGCGCGCCGAAGGCGACGCACGCGAGCTCCAGCGCGCGGTGCAGGACCTGCGACGCGACGCCGGGCTCGAGCTGGACGATCGGATCGACCTGTGGATCGGCGGCGTGGACGGTGCGGTGTCGGACCACCTCGGGTCCGTCGCCGACGAGACGCTCGCTGCGCTCGTGCCGGGTGAGCCGCCGGCCGACGTTCTCAGCGGCGAGGTCCGGCTCGAGGGCGGCGTCGCCCGGATCGGGCTGCGCCGGCGGGCGCCCGGCGGTCAGGATCGGTGATGGCCGTCGCGGGCTCGACCGTCGAGCGTCGGGCCACCCGCTGGGGACTGTTCCTCGGCATCGCCGTCGTGGTCGTGGTCGTCGACCAGCTCTCGAAGGCATGGCTCGTCGCCAACGTCGCGCCCGGCGACGGGATCGAGGTCGTCGGCGACTGGCTGCGGCTCATCCACGGCCGGAACGACGGCGGGCTGTTCGGCCTCTTCCAGGGCTCCGCCATCGTGCTGGCGATCGCGTCCCTCGCGGTGATCGGCCTGATCGTCGCGTACCACGCCAGGTCGAAGCCGAGCGTGGTCCTGTCGGTCGCCCTGGGACTGCTGCTCGGCGGCGCGATCGGCAACCTCATCGACCGGCTGCGCTACGGCTACGTGGTCGACTTCGTGGACGCGGGGATCGGCGATCTCCGCTTCTACACGTTCAACGTGGCCGACAGCGCGATCAGCGTCGCCATCCTGCTGCTGATCCTGCTCGCGCTGTTCCCGGCGCTCGGCGGGTCGGGAGGGGACCGCTCCGATGGCTGAGCGGTCGGGCGGCACGGCCGTCGGGGTTCGCACGGTGCGGGTCCCGGACGGCGGCCGGGGCCGCGCCGACCGGATCGTGGCCGACGCAACGGGACTCTCCCGCAGTTACGTCCAGAAGCTCATCTCGGGCGGACGGCTGACGGCCGGCGGCCAGCCGCTGCGCGCCAACGCGGTCGTGGACCCGGGCACGGAGCTGCGCCTCGACGTCCCGCCCGTCGAGCCGCTCGAGCTGGCGCCCGAGCCGGACATCGCACTCAACGTGGTGTACGAGGACGACGACCTGCTGATCGTCGACAAGCCCGCCGGCCTCGTCGTGCATCCGTCCCCGGGCCACGCGACGGGAACGGTGGTCAACGCCCTGCTCGGACGGGCCGGCGGGGCCGACTACGGCGGGATCGCCGGCGTCCAGCGGCCCGGGATCGTCCACCGCCTGGACCGCGACACGAGCGGTCTGCTGATGGTCGCCCGGAACGACCGCGCGCAGCACTCGCTCATGGCGCAGCTCAAGGCGCGCCGCATCCGCAAGACCTACCAGGCACTCGTCCAGGGCTCGGTGTCGGCGGCGGTGGGACGGATCGAGGCACCGATCGGGCGCGATCCGAAGCACCGCACCCGGATGGCCGTCGTCCCCGACGGCCGCCCATCGATCACCGGGTACCGGGTCCGCGAACGGTTCGACGGCTGGACCCTGCTGGAGCTCGACCTGGTCACCGGGCGAACGCACCAGATCCGCGTGCACCTCGATGCGATCGGTCACCCGGTCGCCGGCGACCCGGCATACGGGACCGGGACGTCCCGCCGGGGCCCCGACGGACTCGACCGGCTGTTCCTCCACGCCTGGCGACTCGAGCTCGCGTCGCCGACCGACGGTCACCTCATCCGCGCCACCGCGTCGCTCCCGCCGGAGCTCGAAGGAGTGCTCGAATCGATCCGGGCAGCGGAGGCGCGTCGATGACCGTTCGCCCGCCGGATCGAGACCGCCAGGATCTCGACCCGTACGCCGGCATCGACGTCTCGGTTGACCCGGGGCGGCCCGACTTCACGATCGAGGGGGCGCCGGGTGCGATCCTGGCCGTCATCTCGGGGCCGTCCGGGGTCGGCAAGGACACGATCATCGATGCGATGCGTCGTCGCGAGGTCGAGAGCGGCCACAGCGGCGACCGCCACTACGTCACCACGGTCACGACCCGTCACCCGCGCGAGGGCGAGGTCGCCGGGGTCGACTACCACTTCGTGTCCCGGGACGACTTCCTGCGGCTTCGCGCGGCGCGCGGGTTCCTCGAGGCAAACGAGGTCCACGGCAACTGGTACGGCTCGCCCCGTCAGCCGGTGCGGGATGCGCTGGCGTCGGGCCGCGACGCGATCCTCGTGATCGACGTCCAGGGCGCCCAGGTCGTGAAGGAACAGGTGACGGAGGCGCTCCTGATCTTCGTGATCCCGCCGTCGCTGGAGACCCTCTTCGCTCGGCTGCGCACGCGCGCGACCGAGACCGCCGACCAGCTCGAGCTGCGCCAGGCCAACGCAGCGATCGAGCTTGCGCGCCAGGAGGACTACGACCACGTCGTCGTGAACGAGACCGGCGAGGTCGAGACGACCGCCGCCCGGATCGAGGAGATCATCGCCGACGAGCACCGCCGACACCCGGGGCGCCGGGTCCGGATCTAGGCGTGGAGCTCGAGCTGGGTCTCGATACCGCGGCCACAGAAGCGGTCCCGGTCGGGACCGGTCGCTTTGTCGAGGTGGCGATCGATGCGGCCGGGGCGGGTGGCATGCGGACGTACACGTACGCGGTGCCGGATGCGCTCGCGGACGTCGAAGCAGGCGAGGCCGTGATCGTCGAGTTCGGTCGCCGCCAGGCCCTCGCCATCGTGCTGGGCGACGCGGCCGAACCCCAGGGCATCGAGGCGAAGCCGCTGGCGGCGCGGGTGCGCGCCGACGGGCCGCTGCTGCCACCCCTGTCCCTCTCGCTCGCGCGCTGGATCGCGGGCCACTACCTCGTCGCGCCGGCGCTGGTCCTCCGGGCGATGCTCCCGCCACGGATGCTCGAACGGCTCGAGCTGGTCGTCGAGCGGACGCCGGCAAGCGCCGCCAGCGACGGCGTCGGCGGCATGGACATCGTCACGCTCGACCTGCTCGACCAGCTCGCCGCGGGCCCGCGGCCGGCCCGGGACCTCGCCGCGCCGGAGGGCCGCGCGGGCCTGCTCCGCCGACTGCGCGCGCTCGAGGCGGACGGACTCGTGACGGTCGACTGGACGCTCACGGCGGCCGGGGCGGGGCCGCGCTTCGAACGCTGGATCCTGCCAACCGACGCGGGGCGCGCTGCGGCAGCTGATCCGGCCGCCGTCGACGGACGCCCGCTCGGCCCACGCCAGCGGGACGCGCTCGCCGAGCTGGCCACCGCCCCACCGAGCGGCCTGCCCAGCCCGGAGCTGTCCGGGCGTCACGGTAGCGGTGCGATCGCCGGGCTGGTCCGCCGCGGCCTTGCCGTCACCGAGATCCGCGAGCGACCACGGCGGCCGCTGGCCGCGCGACCCGCCGGGCGGCGCGGCGCCCGGCCCGTCGGCTCGACGCTGAGCGACGAGCAGGCGGCGGCCGTGGACGCGGTGTTGACTGCGCTGGTCGCCCGCGACCCGACCCCGCTGCTGCTCGAGGGCGTCACGGGCGGGGGCAAGACCGCCATCTACGTCGAAGCCATCGCGGCGTCGCTCGAAGCCGGCCGGCCGGTGCTCGTGCTCGTCCCCGAGATCGCCCTCGCGACGCCGCTTGTCGACCGGCTGCGAGCCGATCTCGACGCGGACATCGCGCTCGTCCATTCGGGCCTCGGCGAGGGCGAGCGAGCCGACGAGTGGCGGCGGATCCGGGCGGGTGCGGTGTCGATCGTTGTCGGGACGCGGCTGGCCGTCCTCGCGCCGCTCGCCGACGTCGGCCTCGTGATCGTGGACGAAGAGCACGAGGCGGCCTACAAGAGCGACCGGACGCCCCGGATCCAGGCGCGTGACGCGGCCATCGAGCTGGCCGAGCTGGCCGGTGCCGCGGTGGTGCTCGGCTCGGCGACGCCCGCGGTCGACAGTGCGGGTCACGCCGCGGCCGGCACGTACCGGCGAGTCGTGCTGCCGGCTCGCCTGAGTGGCGCGCCACCGGCCGTGGAGGTCGTCGACCTGCGGGCTGAGCTGGCGGCCGGTAACCGCGGCCTCCTGTCGCGCCGCCTGTCCGAGGCCCTGGCGGGTCTCGAGACGACCGCCGGCGAGCAGGCGATCCTGGTCCTCAATCGACGGGGGAGCGCGTCGGTGGTGCTGTGCCGGGACTGCGGCCACGTCCAGGCCTGCCCCGACTGCGAGCGGCCGCTTGTCTACCACCAGGCCGGCATCACGCTGCGCTGCCACCATTGCGGCCGGGCGACGCCGCTCGCGACCCGCTGCCCGAACTGCGGCTCACCCCGCATCCGTTACCTCGGCGGCGGCACCGAGCGCGTCGAGCGCGAGGTCCGGGCGGCCTTTCCGGACCTTCGCGTGGGCCGACTCGACCGCGACATCGTGGAGCGGCGGGGCGCCGCCGACCGGGTGGTCGATGCGTTCTCGGGCGGCACGCTCGACGTGCTCGTCGGCACGAGCCTGGTCGCCAAGGCCCTCGACATCCCGAATGTCACGCTGGTCGGCGTGGTGTCGTCGGACGTGGCGCTCAACCTTCCCGACGAACGCGCGGCCGAGCGGACGTACCAGCTCCTCGCGCAGGCGGTGGGCCGTGCCGGGCGCGGTGACCGCCCCGGCCGGGCGATCTTGCAGACGTACCAGCCGGATCATCCCGCGATCCAGGCCGTCGCGACGGCGAATGCGACCCGGTTCTACGCCGCCGAGCTGGCCATGCGCGAGCGGTTCGGCTCGCCGCCGTTCGGTCGCCTCGTGAAGCTGACGGTCGGGCTGCCGGACCGGGATGCCGCCGAGCGCGAGGCCGCCGCCATGGCCGAGAGCCTCCGCCAACGTGCCCATGAGCGGGGCGCTCGTGTGACCGTCATCGGGCCGGCGCCCGCGTACATCGCGCGCCGGGCGGACCGTTGGCGCTGGAACGTCGTGCTGCGTGGCGACGACCCCGCAGCGCTGCTCGATGGCGGGCTGGAACCGCCCTGGTCGGTCGACGTGGACCCCGAGTCGCTCCTGTAACGACACCACGCCATATCACGTGCCGACTTCGGCGAGTCGTGCGAGGATGTGCGCCCACGATGAGGAGGCGGCCCACCATGGACGAGCACACATCAACACACGAACGGCAACGGCAAGAGCAGCGATCGGGAAACGCCCGAGACGATGTTCGACTCGCTGAAGATCGCCGCGGGCGACCTCGCCGAGCGCGCCGCTCCCACGGTCCGTGAGCTGTCGGCGCGCGCGGCCGAGTTGACCGCGACGGCCGCGAACAAGGCTGCGCCCTTCGCCCGCAAGGCCGGGGCTGCGACCGCCGACGCAAGCCTCAAGCTCGCCGAGTCGGCGCGTGGCTGGGCCGCCGACCTCCGCACCAAGGAGGCCGATGGAGCGACCGCTGACGATATGGCGACCACCGCGGCCGAGGCCTCGCCGTGGAAGGACAGCGCGCCATCCGACCTGGCGGCCGACGTGTCGCCGGACGCGCCGGACGCGGCCCCGTCCTGAGTCGACCGCCGAAGACGAGTCAGCGGGCCCTGCCTTCGAGGAGGACCGCCCGAGCGACGACCAGCCGAGCGACGACCGCCCGCTCGGCTCGCCCGGCATCTGACAGGGGGTGCCGGCCGTCCGGCCCGGCACGCTCGGTATACTCGCCGCCATGAGTGTCCGCCCCATCGTCACGCTTGGTGACCCGCGCCTCCGTCTGAAGGGCGAGCCGGTCGACAGCTTCGGCAAATATCTCCACGAGCTCCTCGACGACCTGACGCAGACCATGCGCGACGCGCCGGGCGTCGGCCTCGCCGCACCCCAGATCGGTGTCGCGCTGCAGGCCTGCGTGGTCGAGGTCGAGGACACGCTCCACGAGCTCGTCAACCCGCGCATCGTCCGCTCGACCGGAGACGACACCGACCTCGAGGGCTGCCTGTCGATCCCCGGTTACGTCGCCTACGTCACGCGCCGCGAGAAAGTCTGGGTCGTCGCCCAGAACCGGCAGGGCCGCAAGTACAAGGTCGCCGGCAGCGGGCTGCTCGGCCGCGCATTGCAGCACGAGCTCGACCATCTCGACGGCAAGCTCTACATCGACTACCTCGAGTCGATGGACGAGCTGATCGAGGTCGGCGCCAGCGACGAGGCGGAGGAGGGCGTCGAGGAGCGAGCGGCCGCGCTGGCCTGACGTCGAACACGCAGGCCACCACGTGACCGCCCCGATCGCCCCAAGATCGATTCGATCCGGCGTGGCCGCACCCGGACGGTATTCATCGGGAGCGGCGGCTTCGGCGTCGAGGCCCTGCAGCGGCTGGCCGGGACCTCCGCCGTCGACATCGTGGGGATCGTGACGGCACCTCCGAAACCCGCCGGTCGCGGCGCTGCGCTCACGCCGACGGCCATCGGCCAGGAGGCGCAGATGCTCGGCATCGGCCCGGTGCTCGCGCCGGAGGGCCTGCGCGATCCATCGGCGGTCGACGAGGTGCTCGCGCTCGGCGCCGACCTGGCGGTCCTTGCCGACTACGGGCGGATCGTCCCCGAGGCATTGCTCGACTTTCGGCACGGCGCGCTCAACCTGCACCCGTCGCTGCTGCCGCGGCATCGAGGTGCCGCGCCGATCCCGGCCACGATCCTGGCGGGTGATGCGGAGACGGGCGTGACGATCATCCGGATGGACCGGGGCGTCGACACCGGGCCGATCGTCGCGTTCGAGCGCGTCGCGCTGACCGGCCACGAGACAGCCCCCGAGCTGGAGTCCCGCCTGGCCGCGCTCGCCGCGGACCTGCTGGCACGGACCGTCGAACCATGGGTGGCCGGCGAGCTGGTCGCACGGCCACAGGACGACGCCGCGGCCACGTCCACGCGACCACTCCGGCGGGCAGATGGCCGTCTCGACGCGACGCGCCCCGCGGTGGAGCTGGAGCGCGCCGTGCGGGCCTACCTGCCGTGGCCCGGCACCTTCGTGGAGACGCACCTCATGGGACGGTTGATCGTCCGGTCCGCGTTCGCCGGACCGTCGGCCTCGACCGACCAGCCCGGCCATCTCGTCGCCGAGGGCGACGGGCTGGCACTCACGACGGTCGACGGGCGTTGCTGCTCGGCCAGGTCCAGCTCGAAGGCCGGCGCGCAATGGACGCGTCGACGCTTCGCCGGGGGGCGCCGGGTCTCGTCGGCGCCGGCGTCGCCTGAGAGCCCGGGCCCAACCCGGGCTTTAGCCTTAGCCGGCGCGCAGGAGCGCGCTGATCGTCGACGGCTGCAGTCCCGCGGCGCGGAGTCGCGACACCATTGCCGGGAGCGCGTCGAACGTGTGATACCCGCCGAGGTGCATGAGCACGATCGACCCGGTGCCGGCGTTCGTGGTGACCTTGGTGATCATCGACCCGGCCGTCGGGCCGCCGTCGGCGGTGGGCCTCCAGTCGATCGTGTCGATGTCCCACATGATGGTCTTCGTGTAGTCGATCGCCGCCGCAGCGGCTCGGACGCGCGCGTCATGGGCGCCGTACGGCGGCCGCCAGTAGGGAACACCGGTCTTCGCGACGAGCGAGCTGAACAGCGCGTCCGCGTCGAGCAACTCGGCCTGGATCTGCGCGTCGGTTGGCGGATCGGCCGGGCATGCCGCGCCTACGCCCCCGTCGCGCAGGTTGCAGTGGTTCTGCGTGTGGTTGCCGATCTCGAACAGCTCGGGATGCGCCGCGATGAGCGCCATGGCCGCGTGGCCCTCGGCGGTCGCAGCCGCGTCACCGGTCGGGAAGATGGTTGCGCACACCCGATCGACGATCAGCCGCTCCAGGATGTCGACCGCCGGGCTCATCCGGCCGCCCATGTCGAACGTCAGCGCGATCTGCGGGTCAGTCGTCGCCACCCGCGTATACGTCGCGGCCGAGCCGGGCGCGACCTTTGCCGGCGTCGAGCAGGTGATCGGCTGGGCCGACGTGGACCCGGCCGAGGTGATCGGCATCCAGTAGCCGGTCCACGATCCGCTGCTCATGCGGACGTACGGCCGGCCGTCGATGATCGCCCGCCGGGACGCCTTGGCGGTGAAGGCGGTGCTGCTGGACCCGCGCCGGGAGGTGGCCAGGTCCGCCGCGCTGTCGAACGTGTAGCCGAGGTACCGACCCGCTCCGAAGGTGATCGTGCGCGTCGGGTTCCAGATGACCTCGCCGACCGTGCCGGGGACATGGGCGATCAGCGATTCCCGCATTCGGTAGCCGGCGAACTGCCCGGCCGTGATGCGGAAATATGTGCCCGGCTGGTTCGGCACAGCGGACCGGCTATCGGCGGTTGCCGTCGCCGGGGCGGCCAGCGTGACCGTCTTGCGGCCGAGGATCGTGCCTGTCGATGAGAAGCGATAGCCCGTCTGCGGGCCCGCCTCCAGCCGGACGGAGTAGGTTGCGGCCAAGGTCGGCTGTGGGGTCAGGGGAACGGCTACGAGGACGAGGAGCGCCGTGACAGCGAACACGAGAAGGTGACGGATCGACATGCCCCTATCCTCGGTCCCTGCGTGCTGGACGGCAAGGTCCGGATGGCCCGTCGTCGGTCACAGCTCTGTCACAGTGGCGCTGGGTCGCGCTAGCATCGGGCGTGATGGAAGGTGACCAGCGGCCCGGGCTGTCCGGCGTCCGGCCCGATGACCTCGAGGCGTGGCTCGTCGAGCATGGCGAGCGGCCGTACCGCGCCCGCCAGGTCTCCGACGGCTTGTGGCGCGGCCACGCCCGAACTGCCGCCGCGATCCCGACCCTGCCGGCAGCGCTCAGGCACGAGCTCGATGCGGCCTTCCGCTTCGACACGATCGAGACGACCGAGCTGGTCCTCGGGGACGGCGGGCTGACCGAGAAGGCGCTCCACCGCCTGGCCGACGGCGCGCTGGTCGAATCCGTCCTGATGCACTACCCGGCACGGCCCGGATCCCGCGAGCGGCACACGCTCTGCCTGTCGAGCCAGGCCGGCTGCGCGGTCGGTTGCCCGTTCTGCGCCACGGGTGAGCTCGGGTTCACGCGCGATCTCGATGCAGCCGAGATCGTGGACCAGGCCCGCGACGCGGCGCGGCGGCTGGCCGCGGAGGGACAGCGGCTCACGAACATCGTGTTCATGGGGATGGGCGAGCCGCTCCTCAACCTCGACAACGTGCTGGCCGCGATCGAGGCGCTGAACGATCGCCGCCGGTTCGGGCTGGGCGCCCGCCACATCACCGTGTCGACCTCGGGCGTCGTACCGGGCATGCGCCGGCTCACCGCCCTCGGCCCGCAGTTCACGCTGGCGGTCTCGCTGCATGCCGCCCGCGACGCGCTGCGCGACGTGCTCGTACCGCTCAACCGGCGCTGGCCGGTCGCGGAGGTCGTCGACGCCGCGCGTGACCACGCGCGCACGACCGGCCGCCGGATCAGCTACGAGTACACGATGATCGGTGGCGTGAACGACACGGACCTCGATGCAAGCGCCCTTGCCGAGCTGCTTCGCGGGGACCATGTGCACGTGAACCTGATCCCGATGAACCAGGTTGCGCACACGCCGTGGTCCGCCAGCCCGGCGCCGGTGATCGAACGCTTCGCCTCCCGCCTCCGGTCCGCGGGGATCCAGACGACGATCCGCTGGAACCGCGGCCAGGAGGTCGGCGCAGCATGCGGGCAACTCGCCGCCGAACGCGCCGGCGAGCCGCCCGCCCCGGTGGTTGCCCGCCGCCGAAAGCTGCTCGTCGAGGCGAGCGCCGCCGCCCTGCGCGGCGAACGCAGCCACGACGCGGTCCCGAGTGGAGTGGCGGACTGACATGGGGGTTGGTCGCGCCCGAATCTCGGCCAGCGTCCTCGACGCCGACCTGTCGAACCTGGCGCACGCCGTGCGGCGCGTCGAGAAGGCCGGCGCCGACCGGGTCCACCTCGACGTCATGGACGGTCACTTCGTCCCGAACCTGACATTCGGCCCGAAAACGATCCGCCATCTCCGCCCGCGGACCGAGCTGCCGTTCGATGCGCACCTGATGATCAGCGAGCCGGGCCGCTCGATCGAGGAGTTCCTCGACGCCGGTTGCGACTCGATCACCATCCACGTCGAGATCGAGGAGCCGATCGAGCCGACGCTGCGCCGCATCCGGGAAGCCGGCCGGGCAGCCGGACTCGCCCTCAAGCCGGCCACGCCCCTCGCGGCGCTCGAGCCGTACGCGGAGCTGCTCGACATCGTCATGGTCATGACGGTCGAACCGGGGTTTGGCGGCCAGTCGTTCATGCGCGACGTGGCCCGCGAGAAGATCCTGCCGGCGCGCGAGGTCCTGCGTCACAAGGCATACGGCGGCGAGATCCATGTCGATGGCGGCGTCAACCGTGAGACGGCCGAATTCGTCGGGGCGCTTGGCGCCGACGTCCTCGTCGTGGGGTCGGCGCTGTTCGTCAAGGGTCGCGACATGGGCCGCGAGGTGCGCCTCGTCCGTGCGCTGGCGGACGAGGGCTACCAGTTCCAGCTCAACGACGGTCAGCCACCCATCCCGCGTGACCGCATGGTCCGCTTCACGGCGCTCCCGCAGCACCTGGCGCGAGAGCTCATGGACCGGATCGAGGCGGGCGGGATCCCGGTCATCATGCTGCGCAGCGACGGCCGGATGAACCCGGACGGGGTGCGCGACTACGACCTGCTGGTGCCCGCGACCGCCGAGACACTCGTCACCGAGCGTCACGCCGCCGACCGCGATGACTACGGCCGGCGCGCCGAAGCGTGGCGCGACGCCTTCGCCGAACCGGCCGAGTCGCGACCGCGGTGAGGGCACTGCTCCAGCGCGTCACGCGCGCCGAGGTGCGGGTGGACGACGAACCGGTGGGCGCGATCGGGCGCGGGCTCGTCGTGTTCCTCGGGGTCGGCCCCGCCGACGACGACGCCGCGGCCGACGGACTCGCGCGGACCGTGGCCGAGCTCCGGATCTTCGCCGACGAGGAGGGACGGACCAACCGATCGCTGCTCGATGTCGGCGGGGACGCGCTCGTCGTCAGCCAGTTCACGCTCTTCGCCGACACCACCCGCGGGCGGCGCCCGGGGTTCTCGGGAGCCGCGCCAGCCGACCTCGCGGAACGGCTCTACGTTCGGTTCGTGGCCGCGCTCGGTGAGCTGGGCGTGCGGGTTGCCACCGGCCGGTTCGGCGCCGCGATGGAGGTCGAGCTCGTGAACGACGGCCCGTTCACGATCTGGCTGGACACCGCCGAGCGTTGAGCCGCGGGCTTGCAGGCCCCTGACGCCGGACATGAAGAACCGGCCACCATCCGTGGCCGGTTTCCGGGTTCGCCTGCGCCGGCCCGGGGCCGGCGGGATCAGCGGGAGCTCTTGGTGAGCGTGCGCCGGCAGCGCGTGCAGACGAGCGCCTTGGTCGGCGAGCCCTTCTGCTCGATGACGAGCGGCTGCAGGTTCGGCTTGTAGCGGCGATGCGCGCGGACGCGGTTCATGCCCGACGACTGCGGGTTGAACCCGCCCATCGACACCTTGCCGCAGATTGCGCAGGAGCGGGCCATGCGTGTCCTCAGGGGCGAGATAACGAAGGGTGACGGGCCGGGAAGGCCCAATCGGGGCGGTATGATAGCAGACGGCCTCCGACGCTCCGCTCGGTCGGCACCGGCACCACGAGGAGGACGCCGCGCGCGTGCCCACCGAACCCATTCCCGGTCGATTGCTGGTCACGCGCCGTGCGGTCGTCGACATCGTCCGGACCGCCACGCTCGGCTCGTACGGGGTGACCGGGTTCAGCGGCGGGCTCCTGGGCCGCATCCGCGAGTGGCTGGGTTTCGGCCCACGCGGGCTGCGGGTGTCGTTCGCTCGCACCTTCGAGATCGAGCTCGACCTCACCGTTGCCTATGGCGTGCCGATCGCAGAGGTGGCGCGCCAGGTCGATTCGGCGGTCCGCTACGGGATCCGCCACGCGCTCGAGCGCGAAGTCGACCGCCTGACGATCCACGTCGACGGCCTGCGCTACCAGCCCTCGGCCCTGCCCGCGCCGCCCGTCGTGGAGCTCACGGCGGTGCACGTCGGGGACCTCGCCGAGAGCGGCACGGACGTCGCCTGATGGATCTCGGCTGATGGCCCGCCGTTCGTGCGACGGGACCGGACTGCTGGAGGCCTTCCGGGCCGGCGTCGCCAACCTCGAGGCCCACACCGACGAGATCAACGGCCTCAACGTGTTCCCGGTCCCCGACGGCGACACCGGCACGAACATGGTGGCGACCGTCAAGGCGGCACTCGAGGAAGCCGATGCCGTTGCCGGGCAGCCCGCCGACCGGATCGCAGCGGCCATCAGCTTCGGAGCCCTCATGGGTGCCCGCGGCAACTCCGGGGTCATCACCAGCCAGATCTTCCGAGGGATGTCGGAAGCGCTCGCCGGCAAGCGCCGCTTCAACGGGCTCGACCTGGCCTACGCGTTGTCGCAGGGAACGAAGACCGCCTACGGGGCGGTCACGAAGCCGGTCGAAGGCACGATCCTGACGGTCATCCGTGAGGCGGCCGATGGCGCCGTGGCCGCTGCCGAGCGCGACGAGGACCTCGAGGCGGTGCTGACCGCCACGGTGGAAGCCGCCGAGAAGTCCGTCGCCCGCACGCCGACGCTCCTCGCGATCCTGCGCGAAGCCGGCGTCGTCGATTCCGGTGGCCAGGGCCTGTACCGGCTCTTCCAGGGCGCCCTCCTCCACCTCGTCGAGGGCGGCCGGCGCGCGCCGCGCCCGACGACCGAGGTGGCGCGGCCCCGACCGTCGACGCTCGTCGCCAATGCCGACGAGGGCTTCGGCTACGAGACGATGTTCCTGCTCCAGGCAACGCCGGCCCACCCGATCGACATCGACGCCCTGCGCGCCCATTTCGAGGAGATCGGCGAGTCCGTGCTCGTGGCAGGCGACAGCAAGGCGGTCAAGGTGCACGTCCACAACGAGCGCCCGGACCTGGTGATCGGGCACGGACTGACGCTCGGCACGCTGAGCCGGATCAGCGTCGAGAACCTCGACAACCAGGCTCGTGACGTGCGCGAGGCGCGCGCCGAGTCGTTCACCGGTGTGGCCGCCGCCGAACCGGCCGAACCGGCCGAACGTTCGACCAATGGCACGGGTCCCGCGCTCACCACCGACGCCCCCGCGCCCGGCTCCCTTGCCCTCGCGGTCGTGGCGGTTGCCGCCGGCGAGGGCCTCGCGGCGATCTTCCACGACTTCGGGGTCGCCGCCGTGGTGCGCGGCGGCCAGTCCGCCAACCCGAGCACCGGCGAGTTGCTCGAGGCGATCGAGGGGACCGATGCAGCCGAGGTGGTCGTGCTGCCGAACAACCCCAACGTGGTCCTGGCGGCGCGGCAGGTGGCCACGATGACGAAGCGGCCGGTGACGGTCATCCCGACGCGCAACGCGGCCGAGGGCTTCGCGGCGCTGCTCTGCCTCGATCCGGCCGAAGGGGCCGAGGCGAACACGGGTCCGATGACCGAGGCCGCCCGCTCGATCCAGACGCTGCAGGTGACCGAGGCCGTCCGCGACGCGACGATCGGCAAGAAGAAGGTCAAGCACGGCCAGACGATCGCGCTGGACCCGGACGAGGGTCTGGTGGCGGTCAACAACGACCGGATGCGCTGCATCCTCGAGGCGGTCGGCAGGCTGAAGCCGGGCTTCGAGCTCGTCACGGTCTTCTATGGCACCGACGCGCACCTCGACGAGGCGGAGGATGTGGCGAAGCGCATCCAGCTGAGCCTGTCCGGCGTCGACGTCGAGCTCCGTCACGGCGGACAGCCGCACTACCGCTACCTCATCTCCGCCGAATAGGCGTGGCCAGCGGAACCGTCCCGACTGTTATCCCGAGCGACCCGGCGGGGCTGCTGCAGGCGCCGCTGGGCAAGTCCGGGCTGACCGCGCAGGCAACGCTCCGGCGGGCTGGGTCCCGGCTCGGCTGGTACTACGTCCGGGACCTCCTCTTCCACTTGCCCCGCCGGTACGACGACCTGCGCGAGATGCAGCGACTCGGAGACCTGACCTGGGTCGAGGAGGGAACCGTCGCGTCTGCGCGCGTGCGGATCGCCGACATCCACGTCGAACCCACGTTCCGGCGACGGGTCCAGCGGACCGTCGCCACGCTGACCGATGAGACCGGCACAGCCCAGGCCACATGGTTCGGGCGACGCTACATCGAGCGCCGGCTGAAGGCGGGCGACACGGTTGTCGTGTCCGGCAAGGTCAAGCGGTTCGGCCGCAAGCTCACCTTCGACAACCCCGAGTTCCAGGTCGCCGAAGGCGACGCCGAGGTGCTCCACGCCGGGCGGATCGTGCCCGTCTACCCGCTGACGGCGGGTTTGACAGCCGCCCGACTGCGAGCGGCGATCCGCGAGGCGCTCGATCGCGCAGGCAACCAGTATCCGGAGTACCTGCCGGCCGCGATCGTTGAGTCCGAACGACTCCGACCGATCAGCGTCGCCCTCGAGGAGGCCCACTACCCGTCGACGTTCGAGGCACGGGATGCCGCCCTCCGGCGACTCGCCTTCGATGAGCTCCTCGCGCTGCAGATCGGGATGGTGGGGCGGCGCCGCCAGCGGACGCGGGACGCGGCGCCACGGATCGAGGTGACCGACGAGGCCGATGCGGCGATCCGGGCCGCGATCGTCGAGGCACTCGCCGCGAAGGTCGGCCGGTCCCTCGACCTGACGCCGGACCAGGCTTCCGCGATCGACGCGCTGCGGGGAGACCTGGCCCGCGACACACCGATGCTCCGCCTGCTCCAGGGGGACGTCGGGTCGGGCAAGACCGCGGTCGCCGCCTGGGCGCTCGCCGCCGCGGCGCAGTCGGGGCGCCAGGGCGCGCTGCTCGCTCCGACGGACCTGCTTGCCCGCCAGCATCTCGGGACGGTCGCCGGGCTGCTCGACGGGGTCGGCGTACCGGTGACGCTGCTGACCGGGTCCCTCTCCGCGGACGGCCGGCGGAACGCGCTGGAGCAGATCCGCTCGGGGCAGGCGGGGGTCGTGGTCGGGACACACGCCCTGATCCAGGAGGCGGTCGAGTTCGCCGATCTCGGTCTGGTCGTCATCGACGAGCAGCACCGCTTCGGCGTGGAGCAGCGCCATCAGCTCGAGGCGAAGGCGGGCGGGCAGGCGCCCCACGTCCTGCTGATGACCGCGACGCCGATCCCGCGGACGCTCGGCCAGCTGCTCTACGCGGACCTCGACGTGTCGGACCTGCGGACACCACCCGAGGGCCGCGTCCCGATCCGGACCGGGATCCGCGCCCCGACAGACCTCGACGGGACGTGGCAACGGGTGCGCGACGAGGCAGGCGCCGGGCATCGAATCTTCGTGGTGGTGCCACTGATCGAGGAGGGGACGGAGGACGGCGTGGGCGACGAGGCGAGCAGCGCGGTCGCCGCCGAGAGCGAGGCGATCCGTCTCACCGAGCTGCTGGCGCCGCTGCGGGTGGGTCTCGTCCACGGCCGCATGAAGCCCGTCGACCGCGACGCCGAGATGGCCCGCTTCCGCGATGGCGAGCTCGACGTGCTCGTCGGTACGACGGTCGTCGAGGTCGGGGTCGACGTGCCGGAGGCGACGATGATGATCGTCGAGGGGGCCGATCGCTTCGGCCTCGCCCAGCTTCACCAGCTGCGGGGCCGGGTTGGTCGCGGCACCGTCGAATCGTTCTGCGTGCTCGTGTCGGATTCGACGGACGAGGTCGCCCAGGCCCGCCTCAAGGCGGTCGCCGAGCTGCGCGACGGGTTCGCACTGGCCGAGAAGGACTTCGAGCTCCGCCGCGAGGGCGATGTCCTCGGTCTTGCCCAGAGCGGGCTGCCGCGCCTCCGGGTCGCCTCGATCCAGGAACGCGACCACCAGGAGCTGGCGGCTCGTGCTCGCGGTCACGCGGAGGCGCTGCTCGACGACCGCGGCCGGATTCGTCCGGGGAACGAGGCGCTTGCCGCCGAGCTCGCCGAGGGCTGGCTGCGGCAGGTGGCCGAGGCCGACCCGAAGAGCGCCGCCTGACCGTGGCCGATGCGGGCAGGGTGATCGCGGGGACGGCGCGCGGCATCCGCCTGGAAGCGCCTGGCCCCGGAACGCGACCGCTCGCCGATCGGGTGAAGCAGACGCTGTTCGCGATCCTCGAACCCGACCTGCCGGGCGCCCGCGTCCTCGACCTGTTCGCGGGGAGTGGCGCAGCGGGCATCGAGGCGCTGTCGCGCGGCGCCGCGTCGGTCACGTTCGTCGAGCAGGATGCGGGAGCGACGAAGGTGATCGCGTCGAACCTCGCCCGCACCGGGCTGACGGGCCCGGCGGACGTCGTTCGGGACGATGCACTGCGCTGGCTGCGCCGCGTCGATACCGAGCCGTTCGATGTCGTGGTCGTCGATCCGCCCTACGACCAGCATGACCTGTTACTCGAGGTGCTCGGGGCGGTCGGGCCACACGTCGCACCAAACGGCCGCGTCGTCGCCAAGCACTTCTGGCGGGACACCCCGCCGGGGCATGTCGGCCTGCTAGCATCCGAGCGCGACCGCCGCTTCGGCGAGACCGCGCTGACGTTCTACCGGCGCGAGGAGGATCGATGAGACTCGCGGTCTACCCCGGCTCGTTCGACCCGATGACCAACGGCCACGTCGACGTCATCCGGCGGGCGAGCGTCGTGTTCGACCGGCTCGTCGTTGCGGTCCTCGCCAACCCGCGCAAGACGCCGCTCCTCCCCGTCGACACCCGCATCGGGATCATCCGCGCGGCGCTCGAAGCCGAACGGATCGATGCCGAGCGCTTCGAGGTCGCCTCGTTCGACGGGCTGACCGTCGACTTCTGCCGCGCCCGCGGCGCCACCGCGATCGTCCGCGGCCTGCGCGCGATCAGTGACTTCGACTCGGAGATGCAGCTGGCCCACAACAACCGGGTGCTGGCGCCCGACGTCGACTCGGTCTTCTTCATGACCTCGGTCGAGAACGGCTTCGTGAGCTCGAGCCTGGTCAAGGAGATCGCCTCGTTCGGCGGCGACGTATCGTCGATGGTGCCGGCCGCCGCCGTTGAGGCAGTCACGGCCGTGTTTGCGGCCAAAGATCAGCCCGGGTAATCAAAGGCCGAACCAAAGCTTCGGTTTGCGGCCAATCATCAGCCAGGCTGTTGAATGGCCGCCAAGGTCCCTGGATTTCGGCCGCGGGCGACTCCGAACCCGACCTTTCATCACAGCGGCTGATATTTGGCAGAGGGCAGCGCTGCCGCGACTCGGAAGGGCGGTCCGCGTGCCATAATCCGCCACAGGCAGTCGAGCCACCTCCACCCGACACAGGAGGACACTCCGATCGACATCATTTTCCTCGTCGAACGGCTGGAATCCCTGATCGCCAACGGCAAGAAGCTGCCCCTGACCACGAACGTCGTCGTGGATCAGAACGCCGCGCTCGGTCTCATCGATGAGCTGCGCGTCGCTGTTCCCGAAGAGGTCCGCGCCGCCAAGCGCATCAACTCCGAGGGGGAGCGGATCATCGAGAAAGCCCAGGAAGAAGCGGAGCGCATCGTCGCGAAGGCCCAGGAGCAGGCGGCATTCCTCATCGACGAGCGCGGTCTCACCCAGGCCGCCGACGAGGAGAGCCGGACCATGATCGCCACTGCCCAGACAGACGCCGACGAGATTCGGCGTGGGGCGGACGAGTACGCCGTCAGTGTGCTCGTCGGCCTCGAGGGTGACGTGGTGAACACGCTCCAGAGCATCAAGAAGGGGATCGCGATGCTCGACGAGCGTCGCTCCGAGCTGATCGACGGGCGCACGCCGGAGAACGGCGTGGCAGACGAGGAAGCCTGGGAAGGCGAGGGCGAGGCCGAACCAGCTCGCCGATGACCCGCCCGCCGGCGGAGGCGCCGCTGTCCTGGAATGTCGCCGGATTGCTTGGCGACGATCCCGGGACGAGTCGCGAGTTCGACGTCAGCGACGTCTCCATCCCGCTCGACGACGGCCTCGAACTGGCCCACCCGATCAACGGGCACGTACGCCTTCAGCGCACCAACCGCGGGATCATCGCCGACGCACGGCTGCAGACCGGCCTGCGCACCGAGTGCAGCCGCTGCCTGCGCCCGATGGATGTGCCGGTCGTGATCGCGATCGAGGAGGAGTTCCTGCCGGCGCTCGACCTCGCGACCGGCAAGCCGGTGGCAATCGATGCCGAACCTGACGTCGCCCGCCTGTCCGACCACCACGAGATCGACCTCGCACCGCTCGTCCGAGACGAGCTGGTGATGGCCGAGCCGATCGCGCCGCTCCACAGCCCGGATTGCGCGGGGCTGTGCGTCGAATGCGGGCTCCCGCTCGACGAGGGCACCCACGACCACCCGACCGACGACATCGATCCCCGCCTCGAGGCGCTCCGGAGCTTCAAGCCGGACGACAGCGCCCGCTGACCGTTACCCGGTTACAGCAAGCCTACGGGGACTGACCGTGGGGATCGTCTGCGCAGCCTCACATCCGGGATCTCAGCACGTCGACCTCGCAGCCTGGCGCTGACGGGTCGAAGCCGTGCTCGACGAGCCAACGGATCGCCAACAGGCTGCGCAACGACCACCACGCGCGGATCACGTCGACGTCGACATCGGTGCCGTAGCCGGCGACGACGTCTCCAAGGTGCTCCTCGTGTCCGAGCGTCAGGCTGGCGAGGTCGTACAGGGCATCGCCCTGGCCCGCCTCGGACCAGTCGACCACGCCGGTGACCTCGTCAACGTCGACGAACACGTGGTTGACCTGCAGGTCGCCGTGCGTGAACACCGGTGTCCACGGCCGGAGCGCAGCCTCGGCAACCTGGCGGTTGCGCGTGACCAGGTCGGTGGGAAGGACGCCGTTCGTGACGAGCCACTCGCATTCGCCGTCGAGGTGCGATGCCAACTCCTCGAGGCCCGGTCGCTGCCATGGCGGCAGCGGCGCGTCGTGCAGCATCCGTGCGGCGGCACCCGCCGCGGCCCACGCCGCAGGCGACGCGGTCGACGGCTCGCCGAGGCGGCCGAGTGCCGTGCCTGGGAGGGCGGCGAGCGCGAGCACGGGCGGCTTCCGCCACAGGACCTCCGGAGTCGGGATCGGCGCCATAGCCATCGCCTCGACCTCGACGTCGGTGCGCGTCTGATCAGCGTCGATCTTCAGGAACACGTCACCGACGCGCAGGGTCGCGCGCTCGTGATGGGCGACGACGACCTCGACCTCCTCCACGTCGGCCATTATCGAGGGGAGGACCACCGACATTACCGCGAGCAACGCGCACGCTGTCGAACCTGACCCGCACCTGACGGCGGGCCATGTTTCGGGGTAGACTCCGCGGTCGGTGCGGCCCGGCCCCCTCGATCCAGGTGTTCTGCGCGGCCTCACGGATTTTCGACTCAGAAGGAGCCCACGAACCCATGGGTGTGCCGAAGCGACGCGTGTCGCACGCCCGCCAGGGTGAGCGCCGCGCTCACCAGGCGATCAGCCTGCCGAAGCTCGAGGAGTGTTCGCACTGCCACGAGCTGAAGCTGCCCCATCACGTCTGCCCCAACTGCGGCTACTACCAGGGCCGCCTCGCCGTCCCGCCCAAGCCGGTGGGCGGACCGGACGAAGCCACCCGCTGACGCGGTGACCCAGTCGGCCGGGTTCCGACCGGCGACGACCGGGTCGACGGCCCCGGATCCGGGGGCGGCCCCGGAGCGCGGCGTGCGCGTCGCCGTCGATGCGATGGGCGGGGACCACGGCCCGGACGAGGTCGTCAACGGGACCCTCCGTTACGCGCGAGAGCACCCCGTCGATCGGTTCATCCTCGTCGGCGACGAGGCGACCATCCGTCGCGATCGCGGGTGAGCTGCCCGAGAACGTGTCGATCGTCCACGCCAGCCAGGTCATCGGCATGGACGAATCGCCGGCACTCGCGCTGCGCGAGAAGAAGGACGCCACGATCGTCGTCGCCACCGAGCTCGTGAAGCGCGGCGAGGCCGACGCGGTGGTCACCGCCGGGCACACCGGCGCCGGGATGGCCGCGGCGGTGCTCAAGCTCGGGCGCCTGCCCGGCGTCGATCGGCCCGCGCTGGCGGTCCAGATGATCACCGACACGGGGCCGTTCGTCCTCCTCGACATCGGCGCGAACCCGGACTCGACCGCCCACAACCTCGCCCAGTACGCGCACATGGGCGCGATCTTCGCGGCGGGGGTCCTCGGCGTGACCAACCCGCGCGTCGCGCTCCTGTCGATCGGGGAGGAGAAGGGCAAGGGCGACGCCCGTATCCAGGCCGCCACCGATCTCCTCGACGCCTCGGACCTGCGTTTCGAGGGCAACGTCGAGGGCAAGGACCTCACCAAGCACCTCGCCGACGTTGTCGTCTGCGACGCGGTGCTCGGCAACGTCGTGATCAAGTTCTTCGAGGGCCTTTCGACCTTCATCTTCGACCAGTTCCGCGCGGAGTTCCGGGGGTCGCTGCGTGGCCGCCTCGCGTACCTCCTGATGCGCCCGGGGATCAACCGCATCCGGCACACGTTCGACTACGAGCTGGCCGGCGGGTCGCCCCTCCTGGGCGTTCGCGGAACCGTGATCATCACCCACGGCCGGGCGCGGCGGCGGATGATCGCCTACGCCTGCGACGTGGCCGCTACGATGGCAAGGGCGCGCGTGCCCGAGCTGATCGGCGAAGCGCTGAAGCCTGAACGCGGGGAGGCGGCATCGTGAGCGGACCCATCCTGACCGTCGGGCAGGAGGTGATCACCGAGATGGTCCGCCTCGCGGCCATGGAGGTGCCCGGCGTGGCGCGCGTCGGGCGCGGCGGACCGCGCTGGCGAGCCCTCGGCGGACGGGCCGTCCGTGCACGGTTGCACAGAGACAAAGTCGAGGTCCGGGTGTGGATCGTCGCACGCCCCGGGCAGCCGCTGGTGTCCCTCACGACCCAGGTACGAAGCGCCGTCGCAGCGACGGTGGAGCGGCTGCTTGGGCTCGAGCTGGGGGGCGTCACCGTCCTCGTCGATGGCGTCGGGGTCTGACCGCGCCCGCGGACGACGCCACGGCCGCCGGCTCGCGCTCGCCTCGATCTTCGAGGCGGACTTCGGCCAGCGAACAGCGACGGCAGTTCTCGAGCGTCACCTGGCCGAGACCGATCGCGATCCGACGGCCGCCGAGCTCGCCCGCGAACTGGTCGCCGCCGTCCAGGAGCACCGCGTCGAAATCGACGAGCTGATCGGCCGGATCGCCCCACAATATCCGGTCGTCGGACTGGCCCGCATGGACCGCGCACTGCTCCGTACGGCCATATCCGAGGTGCTACACTCCGCCACGCCGGCCCGGGTGGCCATCGCCGAGTGGGTCGAGCTGGCACGCACCTACAGTGGCGAGCCGATGCGACGCCTCATGAACGGGGTACTCGGCACGATCGCAACGCAGCCCGGCGGATCCCAGCCGTAACCCCACCACCAGCCTCCGAGGAGGGAGTCAGTGGCCACAACGTACGATCGGCTCAAGAAGATCGTCGTCGAGCAGCTCGGCGTCGACGAGGAAGAGGTCAAGCCCGAGGCGTCGTTCGTCGACGATCTCAACGCCGACTCGCTGGACCTCGTTGAGTTGATCATGAGCCTCGAGGAGGAGTTCGGGACGGAGATCTCGGACGAGGACGCGGAGAAGATCCGCACCGTCCAGGACGCCGCCGATTACATCGAGGAACACTCCACCTAGCCGGGCCGGCACGGGAGCCGTGGACCAGGCCCAGACGCTCGCTGCGCGGCTCGCCCTTCCTGTCGGCGACCTCGACCTGCTCGAGCAGGCGCTGACGCATTCGAGCTGGCTGCACGAGCACCGCGAGGTGGCACGCGGCCACAACGAGCGGCTCGAGTTCCTCGGCGACGTCGTCGTCAGCCTTGCCATCTCCGAGTCCCTCTACGCCCGCCATCCCGGGGAGGACGAGGGAGCCCTCTCCGCCCGCCGGGCGGCCATCGTCTCCACCCCCGGACTCGCGCGTCTCGCGTCGCGCATCGAGCTCGGTGAGCTGCTGCTGCTCGGCGAGGGTGAATTGCAGCGCGGCGGCCGCCGCCGGCCGTCGTTGCTCGCCTCCTCGTTCGAGGCGCTCGTGGGCGCGCTCTACCTCGACCTCGGCTGGGTGCCGGTCCGCGATTGGCTGACGGCGCTTGCGTCGCCCGAGCTCCTGTCGGACGGCCCGCCCGCCGCCCTCAAGAGCCCGAAGAGCCGGCTCCAGGAATACACGCAGCGGCGAACCGGCTCGCGGCCCGACTACCGGGTGCTCGACATGGTCGGGCCGGACCACGAGCGCGTGTTCCGCGTCGAGGTCTGGGTCGAGGGCGAGGTGCTCGGGGCAGGCGAGGGACCGTCACGACGGGTCGCCGAGACCGAGGCGGCCTCGCGGGCGCTCGACCGGCTTCGCAAGGACCGCGGGAGCGGCAGTGCCACGGCCGTCGCCGAGCGCCCGCGCCGGGCGAAGCGAACATGACCCTCGATCCGCAGGACGGCCCGGCACCGGCGCGGCTGCTCGCACTCCGCCTGCACGGCTTCAAGTCGTTCGCGGAACGGACGGTCGTGGAGTTCGGCGCGGGCATCAGCGCGGTCGTCGGCCCGAATGGCTCGGGCAAGTCGAACCTCGCCGACGCGCCTCCGCTGGGCGCTCGGAGAGCAGGGCCGCGCCCTTCGTTCGCGCAAGGCCGAGGACGTCATCTGGGCCGGCTCCGAGCGCCGGGCGGCGCAGGGCATGGCGGACGTGACGATCCTCCTCGACAACGCGGACGGCCTGCTGCCGGTCGACTACCAGGTGCTCGAGCTGGGCCGCCGGCTGTACCGCTCCGGTGAGAACGACTACCTGCTCAATCGCCAGCGGGTCCGCCTGCGCGATCTCGTCGACCTGCTCGACGGAGCGCACCTCGCCGACAACGCGTTCCTGTTCATCGGCCAGGGCATGGTCGACCAGGCGCTCGCCCTGCGGCCCGAGGAACGCCGGCCGCTGTTCGAGGAGGTCGCCGGGGTCCGGCGCCACGAGCGACGCCGCCGCAAGGCGGAGGAGCAGCTGACCGAATCCGAGGCGAACCTGGCCCGGGTCGAGGACATCGTCGCCGAGCTCCGACCGCAGGCGCGGCGGCTCGCGGCCCAGGCCGAGCAGCAGGCCACGCGCGTCGGCGCAGGCGACGAGCTGGCGGCCGCACTCCTGCTGGCGGCCCATGCCCGGTGGTTCGAGGCGAGCGGGCGGGCAGCGGCCGCGGCGGATCGTCGCGCGACGTCGCAGGCCGAAGCCGACACCGCGATGCAGGAGCTGCAGACGGCCGAGGAAGCTGCTTCCGGGCTGGCCCAGGAGCTCGGTGCCCGATCGGTCGTGGAGACGGAGCGGCGGGCGACACTCGATGCCGCCCAGGCTGCGGTCAACGCGCTCCGCCTGCGTGAGGAGCGGGCGGCGGCGGATCTGGAGGGCATCGCGCGGGACCGAAGCCGGTTGCTCGACGAACGTGCGGTCGCCGAGACAGACCTCGTGGTCCAGCGTCGGGCGCTGTCGCAGCCGGTTCCTGCACGGGACGTGGAGCTCGACGGCGAGCTCGGCGAGGCCGAACGGGCCCTGTCCGACGCCTTGGCTGAGCTGGCGACGCTGCGGGCCGAGCACCGGGCGCGGGGCGAGGATCTCGCTGCCGTCCGGCGAGCGGAAGCGGTCCGCCAGGCCGAGCTCGAGACCGCGCGGAGACGGCTGGCCGACGTCGAACGTCGTGCGACCGAGGCCGCAGCCCAGGTCGACGCAGCGGGCGAGCAGCGGGCGACGGTTGAAGCGGTGCTGACGGCCGCGCAGAACGCGCTCGCGGAGGCAACCGAAGCCGAACGGCGGGCATCGGTTGCCCGCGAGGCGGCGCGGGCAGCGGCCGACCAGGCCGACGGAAGCAGCCGCGCGGCCGCCGAACAAAGCGTGGCCGCGGCCAGTGCGTTGGCAGAGCTCCGGGGCCGGCTCGACGCGCTGCTTGCGCGACAGGCCGATGAAGAGGCTCGCGGCATCGCCAAGGCTGCGCGACGCGTCGGTGGCCGGCGGCTCGACGAGGACCTCGTCGTGGATCCCGGGCTTCGGGCCGCGGTCGAGGCGGCGCTCGGCGAGGCGGCACGCGGCTACCTCGTCGACCCCGACGGCTGTCCTTGGGCTTGCCGCCGAGCGCGGGGTCGTCGTCACCGACCGAACGGACGAGGCAGGTGCCCGCCGCCAGGCGGGCGCCCTCGCCGACGCGACGATCCGCGAACGGGTCGTGGAGCGCGGCGGCGGCGTCCTCGCCGAGGTGGTGCGCCGTGACTCCAACGGTGCCGCCCGGCGGCTGCTCGGCCGGGCCGTCTGGCTGCCGGACCTGGATGCCTGTCTCGCCATCCAGCCCGACCTGCCACCTGGCTGGGTTGCCGTGCCGCGTGATGGAGCGGCCGTCGTCACGGATCGGACCGTGCGGCTCGGCCCCGCCGAGGGCCTGCTCGAGCGGCGCGCGGAGGCCGAGCGGCTGACGGCGGACGTGGCGCGCATCGAGGCCGAGGCGGGCGCACTCCAGGCAGCTGCCGCGACGGCGGCGAATGCCGCGACCACCGCCCGCGAGGGGGCCGAGCGCCGGCGCGACGAGGAGGCGGAGGCCGCCGCCGCGCGGAAGCGGGCCGAGGACGTGGAGCGGATCGCCGTTCGGGATCACGAAGCGAGGCTCCGCGAGAGCGGCTGGCACCAGGCCCAGGCAGAGCGACTCGACGCGGAGGCCGCCAGGGCACGCGCTGCGCTCGAGGCCCTCGACGGGACCGGCGGCGGGCGAACGGCCGGCGGCGCCGATGTCGACGAGCCAGCGGACGGAGGGGCCGTCGCTGCGTGGGAGGCACGCATCACCGAATTGCGGGCGCGGCGTGACCGGCTCGCCGTGCAGGTTGCCACTCTCGATACCGAGCGTCGTGAGGCCGATGGCCACCATGCGCGGGCACAGGCGTCGCTCGCCATGGACGACGAACGGATCGCCAGGGCGGACCGCGAGACGGCCGCGCTCGGTGAGCGGGAGCGGTTGCTCGAGCACGAGCGAGATCGGATCCGGACCGAGCTCGCGGCGGCCACGGCACGCGAGCAGACCGCACGAACGGCGGTGGACGAGGTCCGCGCCGCGGACGCGGCCGATCGGGAACGGCTGGCTGCTGCCGAGCATGCCGCGACCGGTGCCCGCGAGCGGCTGCGCGCCGCGGACGAGCGGCTGCGCGCCGCCGACCACGCTCGACTCGAGGCCCGTCTCGCCATGGACGCGTTGCGCGAGCAGCTCCTCGTGGAGCTGGCCGGACTCGGCGCGTTGGGACTCGCCCGGCTCCGTGAGGTGGCCGGCCTCGGGGGCATGGAGCCGCCGCGGGCCGATACCCCGATCGACGATCCGGAAGCAGATGACGCGGAAGCCGATTCCGACGTCGAGACCGCCGCCCTCGCCGCCGCGCTGGACACGGTGGCCGGCGCGTGGTCGGCCCAGGCGCCCGGGGGCGAGCCTCCGTCGCCCGGTCGCCTCGCGACGCTTCGTCGCCGGTTCCACGAGCTGGGCGCCGTCAACCCGTTCGCCGTCGAGGAGTACGCGGAAGTCAAGGCCCGCCTCGAGCTGCTCGAGGGTCAGACGGCCGACCTGGAGGCGGCGATCGCCGGGACGCGCGGCCTGATCGACGAGCTGAACACGATGATCGCGGACCAGTTCCGCCATACGTTCGCCGCCCTCGAGACCGCGTTCAGTGCTCGTTTCAAGCAGCTGTTCGATGGCGGCCACGCCACCCTGTCCCTGACCGACCCGACCGACCTGAGCGCGACCGGGGTGGACATCGTCGCGCGGCCTCCGGGCAAGAAGACCCAGGCCCTGGCGATGCTGTCGGGCGGGGAGCGTGCCCTGACCGCGGTCGCGCTGCTGCTGGCGATGCTCGAGGTCCGCCCGGTGCCCTTCTGCGTGCTCGACGAGGTCGACGCCGCCCTCGACGAAGCGAACATCGGCCGTTTCGCCGATGCTGTGCGGAGCCTGGCCCACCGCACCCAGTTCATCGTCATCACCCACAACCGTGGCACGATCGAGGCCGCCGACGCGCTGTATGGCGTGACCGTCGGCGACGACTCGGTCAGCCGCGTCATCAGCCTCCGGCTCGACGAGGCCCAGGCCCTCGCCGACCGACGCGAGGAGCTCGCGCCGGCGGGCTGATCCGACAGGAGCCCGCCCGTTGTTCTGGCGCCGCCGCAAGCAAGACGACACCGAGGTTGCCGACCGCGACCTCGAGCCGACCGTCGAACCGTCCGTCCCGGACGATCCGCTGGAGACGGTGCCGCCACCGACCGAGACCGAGGCGGAGGACGCGGTCACACCGGCCGATGACGTGCAGCTCGACGCAGACGTCGAACCCGAGGTCGAACCCGAGCCGGAGCCTGCACCGGAGCCCGAACCGGAGCCGCTGCCAAGGGCCACGTCCGCCCCGGTTTCGCCGTTCGCCCAGCCCGAATGGTCGGCGTCGAGCATGGCCGCCGCCCCCGCCGACCGCGAACGCCTGGACGCCGGTCTGGCCCGGTCCCGTGGCGGGTTCATGGCCCGCCTCCGGGAGGCCATCGGCGAGGACGGCGACACCTCGTGGGACGACGTCGAGGAGACGCTGATCGCCGGCGACGTCGGCGCGACCCTCGCGATGGACGTGGTCGAGAAGGCCCGCGCGGCGCGCCACCCCGATGGGACCGAGGCCGCGGTGCGCGAACAGCTGGGCGCCCTGCTCGTGGCGCGCGACGTCGATTGGGAGCCCCGTCCCGCGGGCGAGGGCCAGCCCGCGGTCGTCCTCGTGGTCGGGGTCAACGGCACCGGCAAGACCACCACGATCGGCAAGCTCGCAACGCGCTACGCGGGCGAGGGCCGCTCGGTGATCCTGGCCGCGGGCGACACGTTCCGGGCGGCGGCCATCGACCAGCTCCGGATCTGGGCCGAGCGCGCCGGTGTACCGGTCGTGGCCCACGCCCCGGGAGCCGACCCCGGCGCCGTCGTCTACGACGCACTCGACGCGGCAATCGCGCGCGGTGCCGACCTGGTCATCGCCGATACGGCGGGCCGCCTCCACACGAAGTCGAACCTGATGGACGAGCTCTCGAAGATCCGGCGGATCGTGGACAAGCGGTTGCCCGGCGCCGAGCCCGAGACCCTGTTCGTCCTGGATGCCACCACCGGCCAGAACGGCCTGGCGCAGGCACGTGCCTTCCACGAGGCGGTCGGCCTGACCGGGATCGTCCTCACCAAGCTCGACTCGACCGCCAAGGGCGGCATCGTGTTTGCCATCGAGGACGCCCTCGACGTGCCGGTCCGCTTCGTCGGCGTGGGCGAGCAGGTCGGCGACCTCCTGCCGTTCGATCCCGACGCGTTCGTCGATGCCCTCTTTGCGGAGTCCTACGCGCCGACCGGCTGATCGCGCTCCACGTCGACCACCACCTCGGCCGGCGAGCGGCCGTCCATGACCGGCAGGTCGCGCAGGCGACGAACCGGCGACGCGACGAGGATGGCGGCGGCCGCGAGCGTCCCCAGCGGGGCAAGGAACGCCGTCGCCCGCAGGCCGATGACCTCGGCCAGCAATCCCGCGACGAGCGCCGCCGCCAGCTGGGCTCCGACCGACCCGACCTGGACCGTCGCCGCCACGCGCCCCAGCGCGCGATCGTGGACTCGCGCCTGGCGGACCGAGGTCTCCGCGACGTCGTACAGGGTCACTGCACCGTCGCCGATCAGCTGCTGGCCGACGAGGAAGCCGAACGCGAGGACCGGCATGGCGGCAGGGGCGAGGGGGATGAGCGCGAAACCGACGCTCGCCACCAGCATGGAGGCGATGGCAGCGCGACCGACGCCCATGCGCCGCGTGACCCGCTCGGCGACCACCGCCCCGACGAGCGAGCTCAGGCCACCGAAGCCCGCGATGATGCCGATCGCGGCGGGCCCGAGCCCCAGCTCGTCGACCGCGAACAGGATCCAGATCGCCCCGAACACGCCCCACAGCGTCGCCATGGCCATCGATGCGAGCGTGAATGCCCGGATGATCGGGTCTCGCGCGATGATCGCCAGACCTTCGCGGATCTCCTGGAGGACCGGCTCGCGGTCCGCCTTGGGCGGCGGCGGCGCTTCCGGTCGGCGGATCGACCCGAGGAGTACCGCCGAGACGATGAACGAGATGGCGTCGATGAAGATCGCGAGCGGGGCGCTCAGCAGCTGGACGAGGAAGCCGCTGATGCCGAAGGCGCTGAACTCGGCGGCGGAGCCCGATGCCGCGAGCGCGCCGTTGGCGCGCACGAGCTCGTCGCGTCGGACGATCGACGGGAGGTAGGCGTTGTCGGCCGCGTCGAAGAACGTGCTGAGGATCGCGACCGCGAACGACACGAGCAGGAGCTGGGCGAGCGTCAACCACCCGCCGACGGCCGCGATCGGGATCGTCACGAGCAGCACCGCCCGGCCGAGGTCGGCCCAGACCATCACCGGACGTCGCCGGAGCCGGTCGACCCAGGCACCCACGATCAGGCCGAACAGCAGCGCGGCGAGGAGGTCGATGGAGCGCACGAGGGCGACCTCGAACGCTCCTGCGTCGAGCACGAGGATCGCCACGAACGGGAGCGCCATCCGGGTGATCAGCGAGCCGAAGATCGAGATCGTCGCCGCCGACCACACGCGAACGAACGCGCTGTTCTGCCAGAGCGGGGAGGCGAACGGGTTGCGCACGGGGCGCACAGCCTACCCGGCGGACCGCGTCGCAAACCGGCCTGCGCTACACTCCGCCTGCCTCGGTGCGTCAGAACTCGCGCACCACCCGGGCCGGCCAGGTGCCGGTCCGGCTCATCCCATCACGGAGCTCCGCACTCGACCATGTTCGACACGCTCAGCGAGCGACTGCGCAAGACGCTCGACGGCCTGACCGGCCGCGGCCGGATCAGCGAGGCCGACGTCGATGCCGCCATGCGCGAGATCCGCCTGTCGCTGCTCGAGGCGGACGTCAACTTCAAGGTGGTCAAGGACTTCGTGGCGCGCGTTCGGGAACGTGCGGTCGGTGCCGAGGTGCTCGAGAGCCATCACCGCCGGCCAGCAGGTCGTGAAGATCGTGCACGACGAGCTCGTCGAGCTCCTGTCGGCCGGGGACCGGGTGTTCCACCTGACCGGCAACCCGGCGGTCGTGGCGATGGTCGGCCTGCAGGGCTCGGGCAAGACCACCTCGACGGCCAAGCTGGCCCGGCACGTCATCAAGCAGGGTCGCCGCCCGCTGCTCGTGGCCGCGGACCCGTACCGGCCGGCGGCTGCCGACCAGCTCGAGACGCTCGGTCGCCAGCTCGACGTTCCGGTCTACCGCGCACCGACCGGCACCGCCGTCGTCGACATTGCGCGCGGAGGGATCGAGGCGGCGAAGCGCCAGGTGCGCGACGTCGTGATCCTCGACACGGCAGGCCGCCTCACCGTCGACGAGGCGCTGATGGCCGAGATCTCGGCCGTGAACGACGCGGTCAAGCCGGTCGAGACGCTGCTCGTCGTCGATGCGATGACCGGCCAGGAGGCCGTCGCCGTCGCGCAGGCGTTCGCCGCTGTGGTCCCCGTGACGGGCCTGGTCCTGACCAAGATCGACGGCGACGCCCGTGGCGGTGCGGCGCTGTCGATTACCGCCGTCACCGGCGTTCCGGTGAAGTTCATGGGTACCGGCGAGAAGACCGACGCCCTGGAGGTCTTCCACCCCGATCGCCTGGCCGGCCGGATCCTCGGCATGGGTGACGTGCTCACGCTCGTCGAGCGCGCCCAGGAGCACGTTGACCAGGAACAGGCCGCGAAGATGGAGGAAAAGCTTCGCAAGGCCACCTTCACGCTCGAGGATTTCCTCGATCAGCTCCAGCAGGTCCAGAAGATGGGGCCGCTCGGCCAGATCATGGGAATGATCCCGGGCATGGGCGGGATGGCCAACGAGGCGCAGGCCGCGGTCGACCGGGGCGACCTCAAGCGGGTCGAGGCGATCATCCGCTCGATGACGCCCGCCGAGCGGCGCGATCCGCACATCCTCAACGGCGCGCGTCGCCGTCGGATTGCCGCGGGCTCGGGGACCACACTTACCGACGTGAACCGTCTCATCAAGCAGTTCGCCGAAATGCAGAAGCTCATGAAGCAGCTCGCGGGGGGTGGCGGCCGTCGCGCCGCGCTCGGCGGCCTGCTTGGACCACGCTAACCACGGAAGGGGTCACGAGGTGACGTTCAAGAATCCGAATGAACCGCTCGGCGAGGATTTGCCGACCGAGGCCTACCGCGTCCCGGCGACGCCGCCGGCCGCTCCCTATGAGAACGGTGTCTCGACACCGGCGCCCACGTCGCCGGCGGTCCCGCCGCCGACGAAGGGGCGGCCGAGCCGCGTCCGGTGGGCCGTCGCGGTCGCCGTGGTGGCGCTCGTCGTCGTCGCGTCGGGTGTCGCCGCTGCCCTCCTGACCGGGCAACGCCCCGAACGCCAAGATCCTCGCCTGGGCACCGGCCGAGTCCATCGTGTACGGCGAGTTCCGTCTCGACCTGCCGGGCGACCAGCGCCAGAACGTCGCCGAGTTCCTGTCGCACTTCCCGGGCTTCGACGACCAGGCCGCGATCGACACGAAGCTCGACGAGACGCTCGACCAGTTCCTCACTTCCGCCACCAACGGCGACCAGTCGTACATCGCGGACGTCGAGCCATGGTTCGGTGGCGAGGTCGGCTTCGTCGCGAGCGACCTCCCGAACCCCGGCGCGTCCGTCGACCCCGAGTCGCTCGACACCGGCAGCGCCGCGGTGCTGCTGTCGGTCAAGGACGCCGCCCTCGCGCAGGCGTGGTTCGACGGCGCGGTGAGCGACGCGAACCCGACGACCGAGGACTACGAGGGCGTGACGCTCACCGTGCTGCCGGAGCGCGAGGGCTCGCGCGACGGGTCGGTGGGATACGCGGTGACGGGCGACGTCGCTGTGCTCGGCGAGGTCGGCGCGGTCAAGTCCGTGCTCGACACGAAGGGCGGCAGCCCACTCACGAGCGATCCTGCCTTCTCGGCCGCGCTGAACAGCGGCGAGTGGCGACCACATCGGGTTCGTCTACTACGACTTCGAGGCCTATTGGGACTGGGCGATGGGCCTGGCCGCCGAGAACAACGGTGACGTCGAGATCGGCGCGATGCCGGCCGCTGCGGTCGCGGAGACCTTCCGCGACACCCTGCCCGCGTGGGGTGCCCTGTGGGCACGCGTGGAGGGCGACGCGCTCTCGTTCCAGGTGTCGTCCGCACCGCCGAAGCAGCGCCTCGGCACCACCGAGAACCGGGCGTCCACCCTGGCCTCCCGCGCACCCGGCACCACCATCGCCTACGCCGAGATGCACGACTACGGCAAGGTCATCACCGACATGCTCGGCATGTATGCCGGCGTCGAGATTCCCGAAGAGGCCACCCAGCAGCTCGAGCAAGTCGTCGGCGTCTTCGGCGGCGTCGAGGGCCTGGTCGGCTGGATTGGCGACGTGGCGTTCGTGGTCAACGACCCGGGCGAAGGTTTCGAAGGCGGGCTCCTGATCCAGCCCACTGACGCGACGAAGGCCGAGAACCTGTTCCTGACGATCCGCGGGATGCTCAGCCTCGGCGGCGCCAGCCTGGGCCTGTCGGTCAGCGACGAGCAGCATGGTGACGCGACGATCACGACGGTCGACTTTGGCGAACTCCGGACGCTGATGAACATGACCGGTGAGCAGGTGCCGGCCGCCGGCCTCGACCTGTTCGGCGGAGCGGACGCACACCTGCAGCTGTCGTGGACCGTGACCGACGATCTCGTCGTGATCGGCCTCGGGCCCGATTTCGTCCGTCACGTGCTCGACACCGAACCCGGATCGTCGCTCGCCCAGAGCGACCGCTTCGAGAGCCTGCTCGCGCGCACCGGCGCCGAGAACGCCGGGCAGTGGTTCGTGGACGTCGCGGCAATCCGGCTGGCGCTCGAGGAGGCAACCCCGGACGCGCCGGAGATGCTCCAGAAGTACGAGCGCGAGGTGAAGCCCTTCCTCGAGCCGTTCGACGCGCTGGTGGGGTCGACGGTCATCGGCGGTTCGAATCCCGACAAGGCAACGTTCCTGATCACGGTCAAGTAACTGGAGGAGATGCATCACCCATGGCAGTTCGAATCAGGCTGACGCGCGTCGGCGCGACCAAGCAGCCGTCCTACCGGGTTGTCGTGTCCGACGCCCGCAATGCCCGTGACGGGCGCTCGATCGAGACGCTCGGTCACTACAACCCGCGCACCGAGCCCGTCGAGTTCGCGGTCGACGAGGACAAGGCCAAGGCCTGGCTCGCCAAGGGCGCCAAGCCGTCCGACACGGTCGCCCGGCTCTTCCGCAACGCGGGCATCCTGCCCGCCTCGAAGTAGAGGTCGCGCAGATGGCAGCGAAGGAACTGGTCGAGTACGTCGCGAAGTCGCTGGTCGACGACCCCGATGCGGTCAAGGTCGACGTGGTCCACGAGGACGGCACGACGATCATCGAGCTCCACGTCGCCGAGGACGACATGGGCAAGGTGATCGGGCGCAACGGGAGCGTCGCGAAGGCGCTGCGCACCCTGCTCAAGGTGACGGCTGCCCGCGACGGCGAGCCGGTCTCGCTCGAGATCCTCTGAGCGATCCCGAGCGGCTGGTCGTCGCGCTCGTCCGAGGCGTTCACGGCCTGCGCGGTGCGGTTCGTGTCGAGGTCCTGACGGACGACCCGGAGCAGCGCTTCGCCGCGGGTTCGGTGCTGCACCGGGAGGGTGCCGAGGATCCCCTGACGATCGTGTCCGCCGAGCCGGTCGCCGACGGCCCTGGCTGGCGGGTGCGGTTCCGCGAGATCCCCGACCGGAACGCGGCCGACTCGTTGCGCAACGCATATCTCGAGGCAATCGTCGACCCCACCCGGGAGCTCAGCCGCGGCGAGTACTACTGGCACGAGGTGGTCGGGTCCGCGGTCCGCGGCGTGGACGGCGCGGAGCTCGGGACGGTGCGCGACGTGTATCGCGTGGCCGAGACCGAGGTGTTCGAGGTCGCCGGCGGACCGTTCGGCCCGTTCGATCTCCCGGCGGTCCGCGACTTCATCCGCGTCTTCGCTCCGCGCCGGGGCGAGATCGTGGTCGACGCCGAGGCCCTGGACCTCCAGGCCCCGGCGGATCGCGGGGCGCCGGAGGACCGGGTTCGCGCTCCCCGCCGTCGGACGAACAAGCGAATGGCCAAAACGAAGCCCGCCCCGGACGGAGCGTCCTGATGGCCCTCGAGATCGACGTCCTCACGCTCTTCCCGACGATGATCGAGGGCCCCCTTGCCACGAGCATCCCGGGCCGCATCCAGGAACGGGGACTTGCCACGGTCCGCGTCCACGACCTGCGGGACTGGGGCCTCGGCCGTCACCGGACGGTCGACGACGCGACCTATGGCGGGGGAGCGGGGATGGTCCTCCGCCCGGAACCCGTGGCGGCCGCCCTCGGCGCGCTCCGCCGGCCCGACACGCTCTCGATCCTGCTCGACCCGGCGGGCGAGGTCTTCCGCCAGTCGCGGGCCGTCGAGCTGGCCGCCCGCGAGCACCTTCTCCTGGTGTGCGCCCGCTACGAGGGCGTCGACGAGCGGATCCGCTCGATGGTCGACCTCGAGCTGTCGATCGGCGACTACGTCCTGACCGGCGGCGAGCTGGCGGCGCTGGTCGTGATCGACTCGGTCATCCGGCTGCTGCCGGGCGCCATCGACGAAGCGTCCACCGCCGAGGAGTCATTCACCCACGGCCTCCTCGAGTACCCGCAGTACACCCGCCCGCCGTCGTTCGACGGCGCCGAGGTCCCGCCGATCCTCGTCTCGGGCGACCACGGGGCCGTGCGCCGCTGGCGCCTCAAGGAATCGCTGCGCCGGACGCTGGAACGCCGGCCCGACCTGCTCGTCGAGCGGCCGGCGAGCCCCGAGGAGCGGCGCCTGCTCGACGAGCTCGCCCAGGAGGGGGACGGCTCGGCCGGTCGCGACTAGGACGCGTGCTATACTCCGCCGTCGGTCGCCCCCGCGGCCCCCTTCCGACGCCTATTCCGCAGTCTCGGCTGCCCACGCCAGTCAGGAACCGCTACGTGAACGTGCTCGACGAGATCGTCAAGGACCAGCTTCGAACCGACCTGCCGGAGATCGCCACCGGCGATACGGTCAAGGTCTCGGCGCGGGTCGTCGAAGGCAACCGCGAGCGCATCCAGGTCTTCGAAGGCACCGTGATGCGCCTGCGCGGCGGCGGCATCACCCGCACGATCACGGTCCGCCGGATCGCGTCGGGGGTCGGCGTCGAGCGCACCTTCAAGATCAACAGCCCGCGGATCGACAAGATCGAGGTCGTCCGCCACGGCGTCGCGCGGCGCGCCCAGCTGTACTTCCTGCGCAAGCGCGTCGGCAAGGCGGCCACCCTGCGCGAGCGCCGCTCGTAACCGCCGACCGACCTCGGCGCCCTTCGCTCAACTCATGACCCGCTACGGCGGGTCATTTCGATTCCCGCCCCGCGGGCGCTGCATCGAAGCTCGGTCGATCCGGGGCCGGCTGCGCGGGCGCCCCACTCGCCCGACGCCGGGCGCAGCCGCGCGCTAGGCTAGACGCCGATGACCCTGAAGGTCCCGACCCTCCGCTACGAGCGCCGCCTGTGGAACGAGGGCCTCGTGCGCATCGCGGGAGTCGACGAGGTCGGGGTTGCACCGACCTGCGGGGCGGTCGTCGCCGCGGCCGTCATCATGAAGCCCGGCTGCCACCGGATCCCCGGCGTCCGTGACTCGAAGACCCTGTCGATGGCCCAGCGCGAACGCCTTGCCCCGATCATCCGCAAACGCGCAGTCGCCATCGGTGTCGGGGCCGCGTCCGTGACCGAGATCGACCGCCTGAACATCTACCACGCGACGCACCTCGCAATGCGCCGCGCGATCGCCCGCCTCGGCGGCCACGAGCACGTCCTCGTCGACGGCAACCGGATCGCCGGCTTCGAGGCGCAGGTCGGGCCGTACACGAACATCGTCGACGGCGACGCGAAGGTCTACTCGATCGCCTGTGCGTCGGTGGTGGCCAAGGTCATCCGCGACCGGATGATGGCCAAGCTGGCGGCCCGCTACCCGGGTTACGGCTGGGAGCACAACCAGGGTTACGCCACGCGTGACCACCGCGCCGCGATCCGCGAGTTCGGGCTGACGCCGTTCCATCGCCGCTCGTTCCTGGCGCTGCAGCGGACGCTGGCGGGCGACCAGATCGCGCTCGACCTGTTCGGCGAGGCGATGGAGCCGGACCTGGAGGTCGGGCCGGAGGTCGCGGGCGAATTCGAGCTGGTGGCCGCCGCCGGTTGAGCGGCCGATAAGGCCCGGCGGCGAGACTGCCGCCAGATGGACGACCGGCGCAGAACCGCGGCACAGCGTCTCGGCGATGCGGCCGAGGAGCGCGTCGCCGAGCATCTCAGGGCGGCCGGCTGGACCGTCCTCGGCCGGAACGTGCGGATGGGCCGCTACGAGCTCGACCTCGTTGGGCTGGACCCGGGCCCGCCGGGCGCGCTCGTGGTGGTCGAGGTCCGCTGGCGAGCCGGGCGGGAATTCGGCCTCCCCGAGGAGACCGTCGATCACCGCAAGCGCACGCGGATCCGAGCCGGGGCATACGGGCTGCTCGATCGCGGAACCCTGCCGGACGGCTCGCCGCTGCCCCGGCTGCCACTGCGTTTCGACCTCGTGGTCCTGGAACCGGACGGCCGGATGCGCCACTACCGCGCGGCGTTCTGACCGCCTCCGGGGCCGCTCCGCCAACCGTGCTACACTCCGCCGGGCTCGCGGCCCTGCGAGCAGATCACCGCCCGCGCCACAGGCGTGGAGCACACACGTGGACCGTTCCGACCGGGACGGTGCCGGCCAACCACGATGGCAGCCGGCCCCCGGCGACGAGGTCCACGGAGGAACCAACCGAACAGGAGGAAACGCACCGTGCCGACCGTTTCGATGCGGCAGCTGCTCGAGGCCGGGATGCACTTCGGCCATCAGACGCGCCGCTGGAACCCCAAGATGCGCCCGTACATCTTCGCGGAGCGCAACGGGATCCACATCATCGACCTCGCCCAGACCGCGCAGCGGCTGGAGGTCGCCCTCGACTTCGTGCGCGAGACCGTCGCCCGCGGCGAGCTCGTGCTGTTCATCGGCACGAAGAAGCAGGCCCAGGAGCCGATCGCGTCCGAGGCCGCCCGGGCCAACATGCCGTTCGTCAACAAGCGCTGGCTCGGCGGCATGCTGACCAACTTCGTCACGATCCGGAAGCGGATCGGGCTGCTCGAACAGCTCGAGGCGCGCCAGCAGGCCGGCGACTTCGAGCGCATGACCAAGAAGGAAGCGGCCAAGCTCACCGAGACCATGATCAAGCTCGAGATGACGCTCGGCGGCATGCGCAAGATGAAGCGCGCTCCGGGTGCGATCTTCGTGATCGACCCGCATCGAGAGCGGATCGCGGTGACCGAGGCGAACAAGCTCGAGATCCCCGTCATCGGCACCGGCGACACGAACGTGGACCCGGACGAGCTCGACTACATCATCCCGGCCAACGACGATGCCATCCGCTCGATCCGGCTGCTCTGTACGCTCGTCGCCGAGGCGGCAATCGAGGGCGCCCGTGAGCGCGCCGTCCGCGCCGAGCGCGAGCCCGAGGTGATCGAGGCCGTCGTCCTGCCCGAGGAGGACGAGGAGCCGGGGGCGGCCGACGAGCTGGTCGCGGCACTGGCCGGTGGCGCTGCCCTGACCTTCGAGCCCGACGCGGACGACGAGGATGACCTGCTGCCCGGCGACCGGGTCGCACGGGCTGAGGCGGCGGCTGCCGAAGCCGAGGCAGAGGCAACTCCAGAGGACGTTGCCGCCGAGCTCGCCCGCGAGGCTGCCGAGGCGGCCGAGGACGCGCCGACCACATCCGAAACCCCGGCCTGACGCCGGGCTCGCCCAGACACGCACCCCACGCCCGCCGGCTGCGGCCGGCCGGGAACACCACAGGAGTGACGAACGAGCATGGCGGAGATCTCTGCCGGACTGGTCAAGGAACTGCGCGAGCGCACCGGCGCCGGCTTCATGGACTGCAAGCGTGCGCTGGAGGAGACCGGGGGCGACCTCGACAAGGCCGTCACGTTGCTGCGCGAACGTGGCGTCGCGGCTGCCGTGAAGAAGGCCGGACGCGAGGCTCGCGAGGGCCTGATCGGCAGCTACATCCACACGGGTGGCAAGGTCGGCGTGCTGATCGAGGTCAACTGCGAGACCGACTTCGTCGCCCGGACCGATGAGTTCCAGAAGCTCGTGCGGGACCTCGCGATGCAGGTCGCCGGCCTCTCCCCCCTCTACGTGGACGCCGACGCCATCCCGGAGGAGGCGCTGGCGGCCAGGAAGGCCGAGCTGCTCGCCGACGAGTCGGTCGCCAGGAAGCCCGAGAACATCCGCGGGCAGATCGTGGAGGGCCAGTTGAAGAAGTGGTTCGCCCAGGTGTGCCTCTACGACCAGCCGTTCCGCGACGAGGAGCGCACGGTCCGCGAGCTCATCACGGAGCGCATCGCGACCATCGGCGAGAACATCCGCGTCCGGCGGTTCAGCCGCTACTCGCTCGGGGAAGATCAGTGAGCGAGCCCGCGACAGCCAGCCCGCCCGCGCGGCAGGACCTGCGCTACCGCCGGATCCTGCTCAAGCTGTCCGGCGAGGCGCTACTCGGCGATCGGGCCTACGGCGTCGACCCCACCTTCTGTGCGTTCATCGCGCGGCAGGTGGCCGAGGTCCACCGGCTCGGGGTCCAGATCGGCATCGTGGTGGGCGGCGGGAACATCTTCCGCGGCCTGGCCGCCGCCGCGAAGGGCATGGACCGCGCGACGGGCGACTACATCGGCATGCTCGCGACGGTCATGAACGGCCTGGCGCTGCAGGACGCCCTCGAACGGGCCGGCGTGCCGACACGGGTCATGACCGCGATCGCCATGAACGAGGTCGCCGAGCCGTACATCCGCCGCCGCGCGATTCGCCACCTGGAGAAGGGCCGCGTGACGATCTACGTCGCCGGCACCGGGAACCCCTATTTCACGACCGACACGGCCGCTGCCCTGCGGGCCGTCGAGGTCAACGCCGAGGTCCTTCTGAAGGCCACCAAGGTCGACGGCGTCTACGACCGCGACCCACTCACCAACGAGGGGGCCCGCCGCTACGCTCGACTCGAGTACTCGGACCTCCTCCGCGACCAGCTCAAGGTCCTCGACGCGACGGCCGTTTCCCTGTGCATGGAGAACGACCTGCCGATCGTCGTCTTCGACCTCAACCAACCCGACAACATCACGCGGGTTGCCGCCGGCGAGCCGGTAGGTACCCTGATCTCCGGCGCCCCGAGCGCCGCAGGAGGTGCGACCGAATGAGCACCGAGGTCCTGTCCGCCGCCGAGCACAAGATGGCACGCGCCGTCGAGGCCATGGAGCGTGACTTCCAGGGGATCCGGACCGGGCGCGCCTCGACGTCCCTCGTTGAGCGCATCCACGTCGATTACTACGGTACGCAGACGCCGCTCAACCAGCTGGCCGGCATCAGCGTGCCCGAGGCGCATCAGATCGTGATCCAGCCCTGGGACCGCGGGGTGCTGGGCGCCATCGAGAAGGCGATCATCAAGAGCGACATCGGGCTGATGCCGCAGGTCGACGGCACGGTCGTCCGCCTGAACATCCCGCCATTGACCGAGGACCGTCGCAAGGAGATCGTCCGAGTCGTCCACAAACGCATGGAAGAGGCGCGCGTCGAGATCCGCAACCTGCGACGCGAGGCCGCCGACGCGCTCAAGCGCGAAGAGCGCGAGGGGGACGTCGGGGCCGACGAGGCGCACCGCCAGCACGACCAGGTGCAGCGCCTGACCGACCGGTTCATCGCGGAGGTGGACCGCCTCGGTGGCGCCAAGGAGGAGGAGGTCCTCGCAGTCTAGTGTCCCGCACCCCGCTGGCCCGGCCCACCGATGCGCCGCCGCAGGCGCACGAGACCGTGCCTGACCCAGAGCCGCGCATCGCCCCGGATGCCGCCGTACCCGAGCCCGGGTTCGCGCCGGGCGACGAGCTACCCCGCCACGTGGCGATCATCATGGACGGCAACCGCCGATGGGCCCGCCAGCACGGCCTGCAGGAGATCGAAGGGCACGCCGCCGGCGTCGAGGCGATCCGCGGCCTGCTGAAGCACGCGGTCCGGCGAGCCGTGCCGGTCCTGACGCTGTACGCGTTCAGTCGCGAGAACTGGGCCCGTTCCGATGACGAGGTGATCGGGCTGTTCGGCCTGCTCGAGGACGCGATCCGGAGCGAGACGTCGGAACTGCGGGCGCAGGGCGTCCGCGTCCAGCTCCTCGGGCGGCTCGACGAGCTGCCGGCAGCCACGCGTGAATCGATCGGCGAGGCGCTGCGCGAAACCTCCGACGGGGACCGGCTGCTGCTCAACATCGCCTTCAACTACGCGGGCCGCACCGAGCTCGTCGACGCGGTGCGCAAGCTGATCGCCTCGGGTGTCGATCCCGAGACCGTCGACGAGTCGACGATCGGCGACGCGCTGTACACGGCCGGCATGCCCGATCCGGACCTCGTCATCCGCACGGGTGGGGAGCAGCGCCTGTCGAACTTCCTGATCTGGCAGTCCGCCTACGCCGAGTTCTACTGGTGCGAAACGCTCTGGCCCGATTTCGGGCGGGAGGCATTCGACGCGGCGCTCCTGGAGTTCGCCCGGCGACATCGGCGTTACGGTCGCTGAGCGCACCGCCCGGAGGGATGTGATGCGCGAACGGGCGATCGGCGCTGCCATCCTTGTCCCCGTTCTGCTCGTCGTCCTCGTGCTCGGCGGTGCGGTGCTCGCGCTGGCGATCGCGATCATCACCGCCGTCGCGGCCCTTGAGCTGTTCCGGCTGCTGCGCGCCGCCGGCCACGATTCGTTCCCCGCGCTCGGTACCGTCCTGGCGCTCACCATCGTCGGAGACGCGGCCTTCCCGGATGTGCTCGACGGGAGCGGCCTGCTGCTGTCGGCGATCGGGATCGTGCTTATCGCGGTGGCCGCATTCACCCGCCAGGATCCGCGGGACGGCCTGGTCGCCTGGATGGCGACGGTGTTCGGCGCGTTCTATGTCTCGCTGACGGCGTTCGTCATCCGCCTCGGCCATGTGGCACCGGCCGTGCCGGACGGCGCGCCGCTCGAGTTGCTCGGCGGGGAGCGTGGCTGGATCCTGCTCCTGATCCTCACCGTCTGGTCGTACGACACGGGGGCCCTGCTCGTCGGCAAGCAATTCGGCCGGGCGAAGTTCCTGACCCACATCTCCCCGTCGAAGACGTACGCCGGGCTCGTCGGCGGGATCGTCGCGTCGACGATCGTCGTCACCGTGCTCCTGTGGGGGCTCGGCCAACCGCCGATCCATGGCCTGCTGCTCGGCCCGCTGGCGGCGCTCGCGGCCCAGGCCGGCGATCTCGCCGAATTGATGATCAAGCGTGCCGCCAACACCAAGGACTCGGGCACCCTGATTCCCGGCCACGGCGGCATGCTCGACCGGATCGACTCGTTCCTCTTCGCAGGCCCGGTGGTCTTCCTGTATGTCGTCGTCGCCCTCAGCTGAGCCGCGCCGGGTCGCCCTCCTCGGTTCCACCGGATCGATCGGGCGGCAGGCGATCGACGTGCTGGCTTCGCACCCGGAGGCCTTCCGGGTCGTGGCGCTCGCCGCGGGCACCAACGGTCCGCTCCTTGCCGAGCAGGCCGCGCGCGTGCGACCGGCCGTGGTCGCCCTGGCTGACGAGATGACGATCACTGCGCTCGAGCTGCCGGCCGATACCGCCCGCGAGAGCGGTCCCGACGCGCTTGTCGGGCTGGCTACGCGCGAGGACGTCGACCTGGTCGTGGTTGCCACCGGCGGCGTGGTCAGCCTCCGCCCGGTGCTCGCGGCGCTCGAAGCGGGCAAGACCGTCGCGACGGCGAACAAGGAGACCCTCGTCGCCGGCGGCCACCTGGTCATGCCGCTGGCTCGTCGCCTCGCGGATGGCGCGTCGGTTGCCTCCATGCGGAGTCCCCTCGCCTGGCTTCGCCCGATCGACTCGGAGCATTCGGCGATCTGGCAGTGCCTGGTGGGGGAGGGGATGCCCTCGGTTGACGGGCTCATCCTCACCGCGTCAGGCGGCCCGTTCCGGCAGGCGTCCGCAGGAGGAGATGACGGCAGCGACCCCGGAGCAGGCGCTGCAGCACCCGACCTGGTCGATGGGCGCGAAGATCACGATCGACTCGGCGACCCTGGCGAACAAGGGCCTGGAGGTGATCGAAGCGCACTGGCTGTACGATGTCGGCTACGACGCGATCGAGGTGGTCATTCACCCGCAGAGCGTCGTGCACTCCGCCGTCCGGTTTGTCGACGGCTCCCTCAAGGCCCAGTTGGGCACCCCTGATATGCGACTTCCCATCCAGTACGCCCTGACCTACCCGGACCGCCTGCCCTCACCGGCGGCGGCCGCAGACCTGATCGCCACTGGCCGGCTCGACTTCGAGCCGCCCGACGAGGACCGATTCCCCGCATTGCGCATCGCGCGCGAAGCGGGCCGCGCCGGACCGCGAGCCTCGGCGGCGTTGATCGCCGCCGACGAGGTCGCGGTGGAACGGTTCCTCGACGGCACACTCGACTTCACCGGCATCCCGCGCCTGCTCGAGGCGGCCGTCGAGCGGTTCGCTGGAACCGGCGGGCCTGACCCGGACGTCGAGGGACTCATCGAACTCGACCAGGCCGTCCGGGCTGTCTTCGCTTCCGGACCCATCGGAGGCACGCACTGATGCCCGTCGTCCAGTCCCTGATCACGATCGTCCTCTTCTTCGTGGTCCTTGGCCTGCTCGTGCTCGTCCACGAGCTGGGTCACTTCCTCACGGCCCGGGCGGCCAGGGTCCGCGTGCTCGAATTCGGTATCGGCTTCCCGCCACGGAGCCGGATCATCCGCGAAGGACCGGTCGACCCTGAGGACGAGGCCTGGGACCGCCGGGTCCGTGATGAAACCGCCGCGTACCTGCGGACGCACGACCCGGACGCCCTGGAGGCGTTCCTGGACAGGAGCCGGAACGCACCAAGGGCACGCAGTACACGCTCAACTGGCTGCCGATCGGCGGCTTCGTGAAGCTCGGCGGCGAGGACGGCGACGACAGTCGAAACCCGCGCTCGTTCTCCAGCAGGCCGCTCCTGACCCGACTGTGGATCCTCGTGGCGGGCGTCCTGATGAACATCATCCTGGCGTTCGTGCTGTTCGCGGCGATTGCCTGGTTTGCGTCGCCCTATGCCGGTGTGAAGATCGGCAGCGTGGTGCCCGACTCGCCGGCGCAGGCAGCCGGGCTGCAGGAGGGCGAGTCGATCTACGCGCTCAATGGCAAGCGCTACCAGTTCATGCTCGGCGAGACGATCCTGGAGGACCTCGCAGCACGACCGGGCGAAACCGTCACGCTCACGGTCGTCGGCACCAACGGCGCGCAGCGCGACGTCGAGGTGACGCTCCGGGACGCGGCGGCAATCGCCGCCAAGCAGGGCGCGCTCGGAGTGAAGGCGTCGCCCACTGGGTTCGAGATCTACTGGTCGGGCGAGTACGCCCAGAACGACCCGGTGAATGCCCTGGGCACCGGCGCACGGCACCTGGTCGGCGCGCTCGGTCTGATCCTCGGCGGGCTCGGCACGCTCGTGAGCTCGGTGGCGTCGAATCCGACCCAGCCGCCGCCGGTGGCCGGGCCGGTCGGCATCGCGACGCAGCTCGGGGACATCTTCTGGGGCGCGGGTCCGATCCTCACGCTATACGTCGCGGCCATCCTGTCGGCGAACCTGGCAGTAGTGAACATCCTGCCGTTCCCGCCGCTCGACGGCGGGCGGATGCTGATGATCACGCTCAAGTCCCTGTTCGGGGCGCGGATCAGCCTGCGCGCAGAGCAGCTCACCTACATGGTCGGGTTCGTGTTCCTGTTCGCGTTCCTGATCTGGGTGACCGGCTACGACATCATCCGCCAGCTCGGCGGCGGCACCTAAGCAGTCCGTTGGCCACGCCCGATCAACTGAGACCGACCCGCCGGCCGACCGTCAGCGTCGACGTCGGCGGGGTTCTCGTCGGCTCCGCCCATCCGATCGTCGTCCAGTCGATGACGAACACCGACACCGTCGACGCCGACGCGACCGCGATCCAGGTCGCCCGCCTCGCCCACGCCGGCTCGCAGCTGGTGCGCGTGACGGTCAACACCGAGGAGGCCGCGGCCGCGGTGCCGGACATGATGCGCAAGGTCCGCGGCCTGGGCGTCGACGTGCCCGTGATCGGCGACTTCCACTACAACGGCCACAAGCTCCTCGTCGAGTACCCCGAGACGGCCGCGGCGCTCGCGAAGTACCGGATCAACCCCGGCAACGTCGGCGCCAAGCGCCACGACGAGCACTTCGCGACGATCGTCAGGGTCGCGATCGACAACGACAAGCCCGTTCGGATCGGTGTCAACTGGGGCTCGCTCGACCAGCAGCTGCTGACCGAGCTCATGGACGCCAACGCCACGGCTGCCGAACCACGCGACGCACGCGACGTGATGATCGACGCGATGCTCGAGTCGGCGCTCCGCTCGGCGGAGCTGGCCGAACGGACCGGGCTCCGGCATGACCGGATCATCATCAGTGCCAAGGTCTCGGGCGTGCGTGACCTGGTCGACGTCTACCGCCTGCTCGCCGCCCGCTGCGACTACCCGCTTCATCTCGGGCTGACCGAGGCGGGGATGGGGGACAAGGGGGTCATCGCCTCGACGGCAGGCCTCGCGATCCTGCTGAACGAAGGGATCGGCGACACGATCCGCGTGTCGCTCACGCCCGAGCCCGGCGCGCCACGCGAGCGCGAAGTCGAGGTTGCCCAGCAGGTCCTCCAGTCGCTCGGGCTTCGCTCGTTCCTGCCGCAGGTCTCCGCGTGTCCGGGGTGCGGCCGGACGACTTCGACGTTCTTCCAGGAGATGGCCCTCCAGATCCAGACCTACCTGAAGGACCGGATGCCCGAATGGCGCGAGACCTATACCGGCGTCGAGGACCTCCGGGTCGCGGTGATGGGCTGCGTCGTCAACGGCCCCGGGGAGTCGAAGCACGCCGACATCGGGATCAGCCTGCCGGGCACCTTCGAGGCGCCCGTCGCGCCGGTCTTCGTCGACGGAAAGCTGGACCGGACGCTGCGCGGCGAGGGCCTGGTCGACGAGTTCGTCGCGCTGCTCGAGGACTACGTTGCCCAGCGTTACGGGTCGCCCGCTGAGGCTCGCGAGGCGCCAGTCGGTTAGGGCAGCCATCGCGTGCATCCCACGGCCGTATCGACCATCGAACGACCGAATCGGGGCGCGCGAGGCCGGTTCGGTGGGCCGAATGTGCACCCCACGGCCACGACGGCGAGCCGGCGGGATCGCGCCGGGAAGGGTCTCTCCTGAGCGTGATCCACCCCTCCGGGTGTATACTTCGCGCAACTGAACGGCCGCTCCGTGACGTGGGTGACCCCCACGTTTCTTCTTTGAGCGGCCGGTTGCATAGCGAACGAACCACAACGGAGGCCATCGTGAGTCGAGACTTCGTCGGTGCCCTCCTCCAGCTGAACGCCGAAAAGCAGGTCCCGCGAGAGCAGCTGATCCGGACCGTCGAGGAGGCGATCCAGTCGGCATATCGGCGCGTCGCCGGTGACGAGGACATCCACGTCGCCATCGACGCCGAGACGGGCAAGATCCGCGTCTATCGGGCGCGTCACGTCGTGTCCGAGATCGAGGACGAGCTGACCGAGCTCACCATCGACGACGCCAAGGCAATCGACCCGGACGCCAAGGTCGGCGACCTCGTCGAGACCGAGCAGCTCGACGGTGACATCTTCGGCCGCATCGGCGCCCAGACGGCCAAGCAGGTCGTGCTGCAGCGCCTGCGCGAGGCCGAGCGCGACGTCGTCTTCGACCAGTTTGCGAGCCGCGAGGGGGAGCTGATCACCGGCACCGTCAACCGGGTCGAGCCGCGGGCAATCATCCTCGACGTCGGCAAGGGCGTGGAGGCGATCCTCGCGACGACCGAGCAGTCGGCCCTGGAGCATTACCGGATCGGGCAGAACGTCAAGGCGTACGCGCTCGAAGTCCGTCGCTCGACCAAGGGTCCGCAGATCTTCGTCAGCCGGACGCACAAGGGCTTTCTGAAGCGCCTGTTCGAGCTCGAAGTGCCCGAGATCCACAATGGCACCGTCGAGATCAAGGCGATCGCCCGCGAGGCGGGCAGTCGCTCGAAGGTCGCTGTTGCCTCGCGCCAGGACGGCCTCGATCCCGTCGGTGCGACGGTCGGCCAGCGCGGCGCCCGGGTCCAGGCTGTGGTCGCGGAGCTGAGCGGCGAGAAGATCGACGTCATCCCGTGGAATGACGACCCCGGCCTGTTCGTGGCCAACGCGCTCAGCCCGGCCCAGGTCCTGTCGGTCGACATCGACGAGGAGCATCGGATCGCGAGCGTCACCGTCCCGGAGCGGATGCTCTCGCTGGCCATCGGCCGCGAGGGCCAGAACGCGCGGCTCGCCGCGCGCCTGACCGGCTGGCGCATCGACATCCGGAGCGACGTGTCGGTCGCCGAGGCGAAGGCCGCGGCCGAGACCGAAAAGGCGGAGGCAGCACTGGCTGCCGCCACCAACGGTTCGACGCCACCCGCGGAGGGTGCGGCGGAGGCGCCGGCCAAGCCGAAGCGCGCCTCGCGCGCAAAGAAGCCCGCTCCGGGGGAGGACGGTGCTGATGGCGCCGCCCCGGTCGCCGAGGCCGAGGCGCCTGCCAAGCCGAAGCGCGCCTCGCGCGCCAAGACCGCTGTGGCCGACGCTGCGGCAGACGGGGCCGATGGCGCTGCGCCGGCCGCCGAGACGCCGGCCACCGAGGCCGAGGCGCCTGCCAAGCCGAAGCGCGCCTCGCGCGCCAAGAAAGCCGTCGCCGACCCAGCGGCAGACGGTGCAACGACAACTGAAGAGATCCTCGCCGAGGCGACACCCGCCGCCGAGGAGGTATCGTCGTAGGCCGGCCCGCGGCCGCCGGACCCGTCCGGCGCGTCCCGAACCGGTCGTGCGTCGCCTGCCGGACCGTCCGGCCGAAACGAGACCTGCTGCGCATCGTCCGCTCGCCGGGCGGAGCCGTCGGGATCGACGAAACTGGCCGGGCTGCCGGTCGCGGCGCCTACGTGTGCCGCACTGCCAGCTGCCTCGATCGTGCAATCTCCAGCGGAGCGCTCGCGCGAGCGCTCTCGACCCGGCTGCCGGACGATGTGCGCCTTGCGCTCGCCGGCGCCATCACCACCGACTACCCATCCGACATGACCACACCGAACACCGAAGGAGGAGCCCGTGGCCAGGAGTAGGAGCGGCACCCGCGGCCGACGCGGCCCGCGCAAGCCGCCGCGCCGCGACGGCGCGTTCGGCGGCGGGCCCGTCCAGGTCGCCGATCCGCGCGAACGCGGACCCATCGAACTGCCCGCAACCATCACCGTCAAGGAGCTCGCGGACCTGCTCGCGGTCAACCCCGCGGACGTCATCCGCGAGCTGATCAAGAGCGGCATCTTCGCGACGATCAACCAGCTGATCGACCGCGATACCGCCTCGCTGGTCTCGAGCGAGCTCGGCTACGAAGTGGCCGAGGCGGTGCACACCAACGGAACCGATGGCACCGACGGCGCCGGGGACGAGGCGGTTGGCGAGGCGACCAAGGAGCTGCTGTTCGAGGAGGACGATCCGTCGCTCCTCCAGCCGCGAGCGCCCATCGTCACGGTCATGGGTCACGTCGACCACGGCAAGACGAGCCTGCTCGACGCAATCCGGACGACCGAGGTGGCAGCCGGCGAGCGCGGCGGCATCACGCAGCACATCGGCGCGAGCGAAGTCGTCAAGGACGGCAAGCGCGTCGTGTTCCTGGACACGCCGGGCCATGAGGCGTTCACCGCGATGCGCGCCCGCGGCGCCCGCGTCACGGACATCGCAGTCATCGTCGTGGCCGCGGATGACGGCGTCATGCCCCAGACCCTCGAGGCCATCAGCCACGCCAAGGCCGCGAAGGTCCCGATCGTGATCGCCCTCAACAAGATCGACAAGCCGGATTCGAACCCCGACCGGGTGAAGACCGAGCTGACCGAGGCTGGCGTCGTCATCGAGGAGTTCGGCGGCGACGTGCCGCTCGTGCCCGTTTCGGCGAAGACGCGAGTCGGGCTCGACGAGCTGATCGAGATCCTCCTGCTCGTCTCCGACCTCCAGGAGCTCAAGGCGAACCCGAAGCGATCGGCCATCGGCACGATCGTCGAAGCGCAGCTCGACAAGGGCCGCGGTGCGGTCGCGACCGCACTCGTGCAGACCGGCACGCTCAAGGTCGGCGACATCATCGTCGTGGGCGAGACGTTCGGTCGCGTCCGTGCGCTCGAGAACGACAAGGGCAAGCGGGTGCCGAAGGCCGGCCCGGCGTCGGCCGTGGTGGTGCTCGGGCTGTCCGAGGTGCCCCAGGCGGGTGACATCCTGCGGGTTGTCAAGGACGACAAGGAAGCCCGCACGATGGTCGAGGCGCGCAAGGCCGAGGCCGCCGCGAAGGCCGGGGACGGGAGTGGTCGCGCGACCCTCGAGGACCTCTATCGCCAGATCCAGGCCGGGCAGGCCAAGGAGCTGCGGATCATCCTCAAGGCCGACGTGTCCGGCTCGCTGGGTGCGATCTCGCACTCGCTCGAGCAGCTCGACCAGGAGGAGATCCGGGTCAACGTCCTCCACGAGGGCGCCGGCGACATCACCGACAACGACATCATGCTCGCGGCCGCGTCGAACGCGATCGTCGTTGGCTTCAACACGAAGATCACCGACACCGCGCGGCGTGCTGCCGAGTCCGAGGGTGTCGACGTCCGGCTCTACGACATCATCTACAAGCTGACCGACGACATCGACGCGGCCCTCAAGGGCCTGCTCGAGCCGGAGATCGTCGAGGTGGTCGAGGGTCGCGCCGAGGTGCGCCAGATCTTCCGCGTCGGCAAGAGCACGGTCATTGCCGGCTCGTACGTGACCGAAGGTCGAATCGTCCGGGGCGGGGCTCGCGTCTGGCGCGGCGGCAAGATCATCGCGACCGACCGGATCGAGTCGCTCCGCCGGTTCCGTGACGACGTCCGCGAAGTCGCAGCGAACTACGAGTGCGGCATCGGGCTTGCCGGCTTCCACGAACTCGAGGAAGGCGACATCATCGAATGCTTCACGTCCCAGACCGTTAGCCGCATCGCCAGCTAACAGCCGGCCGCCAAGGCAGTTCGACCATGAGCGAGCGGACGAAGCAGCTCGATGAGCTGTTGCGGCAGGAGATCGCGGGGATCGTGACGCGGGAAGTCGGCGATCCCCGGATCGGCTTCGTCACGATCACGGACGTGGAGACCGCGCCCGATCTGCGGCACGCGCAGGTCTGGGTGAGCGTCATCGGTCAGCCCGCCGAACGCGATGCGACGATCGCCGCCCTCGGCCGGGCGATGCCGTTCGTGCGGCGCGAGCTTGGCCGGCGGCTCCGGCTCAAGCGCATCCCTGACCTTCACGTTCGACTGGACGACACCGCGGAGCGCGGCACCCGCGTGCTCCAGCTCCTGCACGAGCTGGAAGAGGGCGCGGACGTCGAGCCGGACGTGCCGCCCGGCGAATCGCTGCCGACACCGGTCGCGCGGCTGCCCCACGATGGCGACCTCCCGGACGAGCCGCCGTCCGCCGTGGTCCCGCCCAAGCCGACGGCGCGCCGCCGCGGCCGGGCCGGTCAGCGGAAGACGTCGTCACGGACGCAGCACCGATGAGCGTCGATCTCGGCCCGTACCTCGACGCTGTTCCGATTGCCGTCATCGAACGGCTGCGAGGCGCGCGACGGGTGCTGGCCGTGGGCCACGAGAACCCCGATGCGGACACCCTCGGCGCCACCCTCGCGGTGACCGCCATCGTGGAGGCGTGCGGCGGTCGTGCCGACCCGGTCTGCACTGACCCGGTTCCGGAGCTGTACGGCTTCCTGTGCGGGTATCGAGCGGTTCTCGCACGGATCCGGACCCCGACGCCGACTACGACCTGCTCGTGATCTCGGACTGCGGCACGCTCGATCGCGTGGGCGCCGTCCGGGAACGGCACGCCGCGCTGTTCGATCGGCTGCCGCGGGTCGTCCTCGACCACCACGCGTCGAACGCTGACGAACGCCAGCCCGCCGACTGGGTCGATCCCGACGCCGCCGCCACCTGCGAGATGGCGACGCTCCTCGCCACGCGACTCGGCGTTCCGCTCGATAGCGGCGATGGGTCGCTGGCAGCCGCACTCATGGCCGGCATCGTCATGGACACAGCCACGTTCGCCCATCCGAACGCGACTCCGCGAACGCTGGTCGTTTCCGCGGCCCTGGTCGAGGCGGGTGCACCGCTCGCCGACATCTCGCGCCGCCTCTACCGCTCCAAGCCCGAACGGCAGCTCAAGCTGTTCGGCCGCGTGCTCGATCGGCTGGTCACGACCGAGGACGGCCGCATCGTGTGGTCCACCCTGGAGGACGCCGACCTCGCTGCCACGGGCAGCATCCCGTCCGACGCCGAAGGGATCATCGACCTGCTCGCCCAGGCGGAGACCGCGGAGGTGGCGATCCTCTTCAAGCAGGCTCCGCCCGGCACGCGACTGAGCGTCCGGACGAAGCCGGGCGGGGTCGATGCCACGGTCCTCACGGGCCGTTTCGGGGGAGGCGGCCACGCGAGGGCGGCCGGGGCCACGGTCGAACTGCCCCCGGAAGAGGCACGTCCGGTCGTGCTCGCCGAAGCGGCCCGCCTGGCCGCCGCCGTCTCGCGCTGAGCGTGGCCCGCGCGTCGCTCGGTCCGGGGTTCGACGGCATCCTCGTCGTTGCCAAGCCGCCCGGCCCGACGTCGCATGACGTCGTCGCGCTTGTCCGCCGGCTTGCGGCAACGAAGCGTGTCGGGCATGGCGGGACACTGGACCCGTTCGCGGCCGGGGTGCTGCCGGTCTTCCTCGGCAAGGCGACCCGCGTGGTCGAGTTCCACATGGGCGATCGCAAGCGCTACCGCGCCACGGTGTGCTTCGGTGCGTCCTCGACGACCGACGATCTCGAGGGGGAGCTGACGCCGGGCGAGGCGCCGGCTCCGGACCGTTCCGCCATCGAGGCGGCACTCCCCGCCATGACCGGCACGATCCACCAGCGGCCGCCTGCCTACAGCGCGATCAAGCTCGATGGCCGCCGCGCCTACGCGATCGCGCGCGCCGGCGGGACCGTGGAGCTCGCCGAGCGCGAGGTCACCATCCACCGGCTCGACCTGCTGTCGTGGGACGATTCGGAGCCTGAGCGGCCCGTGGCAATCCTCGACGTCGAGTGTTCGGCCGGGACCTACATCCGTGCGCTCGCCCGCGACCTGGGCGCGACCCTGGGCAGCGGCGCCTACCTCGGTGCCCTCACCAGAACGGCCTCGGGTCCGTTCACGCTCGACGACGCGGTTGCGCTCGACGCCGTGCGCGAGGCTGCCGCCGGCGGACCCGACGGCCTCAAGCCGTTGCTGCGTCCGGTCGATACGGGGCTCGACGCGTTCCCGGAGATCCGCCTGACCGAGGTGGAGGTCGCGGCCATCGCTCGCGGCCAGTTCGTCCGTCCCGAAGCCGGCATCCCCATGCGCGCCGAGCGCTATCGGCTCGTCGGTCCCGGGGACACGCTGGTTGCGATCGCCGCGGCGCAGGGCGATCGGCTGGCGCCGGACAAGGTGTTCGTCGAGGCGGGCGCGCCGACGCGCCCGGACTGATGGACGTCGTCGAGGGTGTCGAGGCACTCAACGCGGGCCACGGCCGGCTGTTCGTGGTCATCGGGGTGTTCGACGGGCTCCACCGGGGACACGCGTACCTCCTGGACCAGCTCACGCGGGAGGCCGCCAAGCGCGACGCTCGCCCCGCGGTGATCACGTTCGACCACCATCCCGACGAGGTCATTCGTGGCTCGGCGCCGCCGCTCCTGCTCCATCCGGCCGAGCGCCTTGACCTCCTCGAGGCCGCCGGCGTCGCCGTCACGGTCGTCCAGCACTTCGACGAGGCGGTGCGCCGCACGCCCTACGACGCGTTCGTGGGCGCGATCGGCTCGCGGGTGGACCTCGCGGGCTTCCTCATGACCCCCGATGCGGCTTTCGGGTTCGAGCGACGCGGCACGCCCGAGGCGCTCGCCGAGCTCGGACGGCGTGACGGCTTTGACGTCGTGGTCGTCCCGCCGTTCACGCTCGACGGGCGCCCGGTCCGCAGCAGCGACATCCGGAGCGCGATCGCCGCCGGCGACCTGGCCACGGCGAGTGAGCTGCTCGGGCGGGAGATCATCGTCACCGGTCTGGCGCGTCCCGACGGTGGCGGCACCGCCCTTGAGTTCGACATGCCGATGGCCCTGCCACCTGCCGGCGCGTACGCCGCATCGACCGATGGCCGGGATGTCGAGCTCGAGGTGGGCGAGGACGGGACAGCGCGCGTTCGCCCCGCCGTCGACGGCCTGGCTTCGGGGAAGCCGCTGAGCGTAATCCTTGCCAGGTATCAGCCGGGGTGATGAGAGTCCGGGCCGGCGCCCCGAAATCGGGCCAGTTGGAGGCCAGGTATCAGCCCGGGTCGTAGCTGGCCGATAAATCGGGCTCGGACAGCGTCCGTTTCTGACGTTGATTACCCTGGCTGATGAATGGCCACAAGCCGTACCCCGAGTTTCTGGCCTCGTTGGGAGTCGAGGTGTAACGGACGTACCGGACCAGTTCACACGTTTGCCGAGATTCGGCCCGGCTGCTACCATCCGTCGGTCATAAAAGGATTGGTTTAGCAAACAAGTTCGTGTCGGAGGACCGAGTGCCGCTCGCGCGGGAAGAGAAGCAGGAGATCATTACCGGGTATGCCACCAAGGAAGGTGACACCGGTTCCCCGGAGGTCCAGATCGCGCTCCTGACGGAGCGGATCAAGCAACTGACCGGGCACCTCCGGAGCTTCCCGAAGGACAACCATTCGCGCCGCGGCCTCCTCAAGCTCGTGGGCCAGCGCCGCCGCCTTCTCGCATACCTGATGAAGAAGGACAGCGCGCGCTATCGAGTCGTCATCGGACGGCTCGGACTCCGCCGCTAGGCGCCGTCACTGCGAACCCGGGTCGTCCCCGGGGTTTCTCGCATCACGCGTCACCGGCAAGACCGGCTCATTCGCTCATAGGTCGGGCCCTCCTCCGCGACAAGGAGGAACGGTTCCCTTGTCCCAGATTTTCGAGACCGAGTTCGGTGGTCGCACGCTGACCATCGAGACCGGCAAGCTCGCCCGCCTCGCCGGCGGTTCGGTCACTGTTCGCTACGGCGACACCATGGTGCTCGGCACCGCCAACCGGTCGGAGCCACGCCCCGGCCTCGACTTCTTCCCGCTCACCGTGGACTTCGAGGAGCGGATGTACGCGGCCGGCAAGATCCCCGGCGGCTTCATCAAGCGCGAGGCGCGCCCGTCCGAGCACGCGATCCTCGCCGCTCGCCAGACCGACCGGCCCATCCGGCCGCTCTTCCCGTCGGGCTACAAGGACGACGTCCAGGTCGTCATCACGGTCCTCTCGACGGACCAGGAGAACAACCCCGACGTCGTCGGCACCATCGCCGCGTCGGCCGCGCTGACGATCAGCGAGATCCCGTTCCTCGGCCCGATCGCGTCGGTCCGTGTCGGGCGGATCGACGGCCAGTTCGTCGTGAACCCGACACACACCGAGCTTGCCGACTCGGAGCTCGACCTGATCGTCGCCGGCACGCGTGACGCGATCATGATGGTCGAGGCCGGTGCGAAGCTGCTGCCCGAGGCGGTCATGGCGGAAGCCATCCTCTTCGGCCACCGTTCGCTCCAGCCGCTCATCGACCTCCAGGAGGAGCTCCAGAAGGCGGTCGGGAAGGCCAAGCGGATCCCGTACCTCGAGCCGCCGATCGAATCGGTGCTCGACTTCGCGGCTGCCACCGATGCCGAGCGCGAGCTCGTCGTCATCGACGTCGAGACGACCGGCACGGACCCGAAGATGGCCGACCTCGTCGAGATCGCAGCGGTCAAGGTCAAGGGGAACGCGATCGTCGACCGTTGGTCGACCTTCGTCGACTCGGGCCGACCCATCGTCGGCAACCAGATGCACGGCATCACCAATGACGACATCCGCGGCGCTCCGTCGCCCGCCGAGGCAGCCCGCAAGGCGCTCGACTTTGCCGGCGACGCGATGATCGTCGGCCACAGCGTCGGGTTCGACATCGCGTTTATCGAGGCTGCGCTCGGCGATGGCACCAAGATCGAACCGGGTCGCTATCTCGACACCCTGGTGATCGCCCGCGAGGGCTACCCGGACCTCGAGAACTACAAGCTGCCGACACTGTCGAACTACTTTGGCGTCGACCTGACCCAGAGCCATCGGGCCCTGCCCGATGCCGAGGCGACCGCCAACCTGCTGCTGTGGTTCGCGAATGACCTGCCAGGCCGCGTCTCCGCGCTGCGCGAGAGCATCGCCGAGGCCGTCCGCGCCAACCGGACCGGCGGCGACACCAACGCACTCCTCGAACAGGCGCGTCGCGACGCCCGCGTCAGCAAGGGCCTGTTCAGCCTCCTCCAGAAGAAGACCGTCCGTCGGCTCGTCCTCGACGAGGGGATCCGGATCGACGGGCGTGGGCTCACCGACATCCGGCCGATCTCGGTCGAGGTCGGCCTCGTCCCGCGCGCACACGGCTCCGGCCTGTTCACCCGTGGTGAGACGCAGGCGCTGACGATTGCCACGCTCGGTGCGTCCTCGGACGTCCAGCGCATCGACACGATCAGCCCGGAGACCGAGAAGCGCTACCTCCACCACTACAACTTCCCGCCGTACAGCACCGGCGAGAACAAGGTCATGCGCGGGCCCAGCCGGCGTGACATCGGTCACGGCCATCTCGCCGAGCGGGCGCTCGTGCCCGTCCTGCCGAGCCAGGAGGAGTTCCCGTACGTCATCCGGCTCGTGTCGGAGTGCGTGACCTCCAACGGCTCGACCTCGATGGCCTCGACCTGTGGCTCGACCCTCGCGTTGATGGACGCGGGCGTGCCGATCAAGGCGCCGGTCGCCGGCGCGGCGATGGGCCTGATCAGCGAGCCGGACGGCCGGTTCGTCGTCCTCACCGACATCCTCGGCAAGGAGGACTCGATCGGCGACATGGACTTCAAGGTGACCGGGACGCGGGACGGCGTGACCGCCCTGCAGATGGACATCAAGGTCCGCGGCATCAGCGAGGCGATCATCCGTGACGGTCTCGCCCAGGCCCGCGAGGCGCGCCTCACGATCCTCGACAAGATGACCGAGACGCTGCCCAGCGCGCGCACCGAGATGAGCGAGTTCGCTCCGCGCATCATCACGATCAAGATCAACCCCGAGAAGATCCGCGAGATCATCGGCAAGGGTGGCTCCATGATCCGCAAGATCCAGGAGGAGACCCAGACCGAGATCAACGTGGAGGACGACGGCACCGTCGAGATCGCGGCCGTCTCCGGCGAGAACTCGCGCAAGGCGATCCAGTGGATCGAGTCCCTGACGCGCGAGGTCGAAGTCGGGGCGCTGTACCTCGGCAAGGTCACCCGGATCATGGGCTTCGGCGCGTTCGTCGAGATCCTGCCCGGCAAGGAAGGCCTCGTCCGCATTGGCGAGCTCGCCGACTACCATGTGCCGACCGTCGAGGACGTCGTGTCCGTCGGCGACGAGGTGATGGTGGTCGTCGTCGAGATCGACCGCCAGGGCCGCGTCAACCTGTCGCGCAAGGCCGCCATGCAGCGCCACCTGGCCAAGGAACCCGTCTGAGCCAGAAATGGCTTCGTTCGGAAGCCAAACCGAGACGGCCGACCCGCGAGGGTCGGCCGTTTTGGTTTTCAGGGCGGCCGTGGGACGCTCAATCTTCCACGGCCGCCTTACAGGGTCCGGGGCAGGGGCAACCTTCGACTCGACGGCCCTGACCGCTATACTCCCGGCGTGCCCGCCCCTGTACGTACGCGCGGAGCCATGCTTTCGATGAACCGCCGACACCTCACCGTCGCAGTCGTCGGCGCCACCGGCGTCGTCGGCCGGACGATGATCCAGGTCCTGAACGAACGTGAATTCCCGGTCGGGGAACTGCGGCTGCTCGCCTCGGAGCGATCGGCCGGCAGGATGCTGTCGATCGACGGCCAGACGCACGAGATTGGCGAAGCGACGCAGGCCGCGTTCGAGGGGGTCGACCTGGCGCTCTTCTCGGCGGGCGCCGGTGCGTCGCGCGAGCTCGCTCCGGCCGCGGTTGCATGCGGAGCGACGGTGATCGACAACTCGTCCGCGTGGCGCATGGACGTCGACATCCCGCTGGTCGTCTCACAGGTCAATCCGCACGACCTCGAGGGCCACGAGGGGATCATTGCGAACCCGAACTGCTCCACGATGCAGCTCGCCCCTGTGCTGATGGCGCTGCGCGATGCAGTCGGGCTCGAGCGAGTCGTCGTCGACACGTATCAGTCCGTGTCGGGGACCGGCGCCGACGCGCTGGCCGAGCTCGAGGGCCAGATCCGAGCGCACGTTGCCGGTGAGCCGAAGCAGGCCTCGGTGTATCCACACCCCATCGCGTTCAACGCGCTGCCCGAGATCGACGTGTTCCTGCCGAACGGCTACACGAAAGAGGAGTGGAAGCTCGTCACCGAGAGCCGCAAGATCCTCGGCCTGCCCGACCTGCGCATCTCGTGCACCGCCGTCCGCATTCCGGTCCACGTGAGCCACTCGGAGGCCGTCCACGTCGAGACGCAGCAGCCGATCACTCCGGAACATGCACGCAAGCTGTTCGCCGCGGTTCCGGGCGTCGTCGTCCGCGACGATCCCGACGAACACGAGTACCCGCTCGCGAGCGATGCCGCAGGCCGTGACGAGATCTTCGTCGGGCGCGTCCGCCACGATCCATCGGTCCCCGACGGGCGCGGGCTCGCCATGTGGGTCGTGTCCGACAACCTGCGCAAGGGCGCGGCAACGAACGCCGTGGAGCTGGCCGAGGCGCTTGTCGCACGCGACTGGGTCACGCACGCATCGACTCGTGGCGCGCCGCGCTACCGAGGGCCCGTGCCGGAACCGGCGGGTGGGGGAACCGCGTGACGCGGGCCGAGCGCCAGGCGGCGCTCGAGGTCATCGCCGGCGAGGTACGGGCGTGCACCCGGTGTCGTCTCCACGAGACGCGGACGCAGGCCGTGCCCGGCGAGGGTGATCCCTCGACGGAGGTCGTGTTCGTCGGCGAGGGCCCGGGCTTCAACGAGGATCGCCAGGGACGCCCGTTCGTCGGTCGGGCCGGCGACCTGCTGGTGCGCCTGCTCGGATCGATCGGCTGGCGCCGAGGGGACGTGTTCGTCACGAACGTCGTCAAGTGCCGTCCGCCCGACAACCGCGACCCCGAAGCGGACGAGATCGCCGCCTGCGAGCCGTACCTGCGGCGTCAGCTCGAGGTGCTCGACCCGGCCGTCGTCGTGACGCTGGGGCGCCATTCGATGGGCCGTTTCATGCCGGGCGCTCGGATCTCGCAGGCCCACGGCACGATGCGTCCCGCCGATCCCGCGACGGGTGCCCGCGACGCGCTGGTGTTCGCCATGTACCACCCCGCGGCCGCGCTGCGCACGCCGGCCATCGAACGGGAGAGCTACGACGACATCGCCCAGGTGCCGACCGCGTTGATCGCCTCGCGCGAGCGGCGCGCGGCTCGCGAGCGAACCGCCGTGGCTGCCGCGGTCGGCGTCGCGGCGGAGGCGCGGCGGTCGCCACGGCTCCGGAACCCGAACCTGAACCAGCGCACGCTCCGGAGCCCGCTCCGGAACCCGAAACCGTCATCGAGCCGCCGCCGGCCTCGGCCGATCTCGTCCCGACGGACCAGCTGACCCTCTTCCAGGTACTCAATCCACAGGAACCGAATGCCAGACACAGCTGATACGCCGCTCCGCATCATCCCGCTCGGCGGGGTGGGCGAGATCGGCAAGAACATGTACGTCTTCGAGTACGGCGACGACATCGTCGTCATCGACTGCGGGCTCATGTTCCCCGACGAGGAGATGTTCGGGATCGACCTCGTCATCCCCGATGTCACCTACCTCAAGGAGCGCCGCGCCAACGTCAAGGCGTTCCTGATCACCCACGCCCACGAGGACCATGTCGGCGCCCTGCCGTACGTCCTGCCCGAGTTCCCGGGCGTGCCGGTCTACGCGAGCACCCTGGCCCGCGGCCTGCTCGGCAACAAGATCAAGGAGCACAAGCTCCACAACAACCCGGTGCTCGCGCTCGACCCCGGCGACGAGATCGAGATCGGACCGTTCCAGGTCATTCCCGTTCCGCGTCGGCCACTCGATCCCGGACGCGATGGGCATCGCCCTGCGCACACCCATCGGCACGATCGTCCACACGGGCGACTTCAAGTTCGACCACACCCCGGTCGACGGCAAGCTATCCGACTTCGCGATCCTCGCCAGGCTCGGCGAGGAAGGCGTGGCCTGCCTGCTGTCCGACTCGACGAGGGCCGAGAACCCCGGTTACACCCCCTCGGAGCGCACGGTCGGCGAGGCCTTCCGCGAGATCATGGAGCCGCTCGATGGCCGCGTGATCGTCGCGACCTTCGCGAGCAACATCGCGCGTGTCCAGCAGGTGCTCGACGCGGCCAAGGACATGGACCGCAACGTCTCGGTCATCGGCCGCTCGATGGAGCAGAACTTCAAGATCGCCACCGACCTCGGCTACCTGACCTACGACCCGTCGCGGATCGTGTCCAAGGACAGGATCAAGGACCATCCCGACGCCAAGCTCGTCATCGCGACGACCGGCGCCCAGGGCGAGCCGATGGCCGGCCTCGCGCGGATGGCCAATCGCGACCATCGCTTCGTCGAGATCCAGCCGGGCGACACGGTCATCGTCAGCGCCAGCCCGATCCCGGGCAACGAGGAATACGTCTCGCGGACGATCGACAACCTGTTCAAGGCGGGCGCCAACGTCTTCTACCACACGATCAAGCGCGCTCACGTGTCCGGGCACGCCAGCCAGGAGGAGCTCAAGCTCATGCTCGGGCTTACCAAGCCCAAGCACTTCATCCCGATCCACGGCGAGTTCCGGATGCAGGTCCAGCACGGCCGCCTGGCGATCGAGACCGGCGTCGAGCCGGACAACGTCTTCATCATCGAGAACGGCACGCCGATCGAGCTGTACGCCGACGGCAGCGCCCGGCGCGGCACGCCGGTGACGGCCGGCTACGTGTTCGTGGACGGCCTGTCCGTCGGGGACGTCGGGGAGATCGTCCTGCGTGACCGGCGCTCACTGGCCAACGACGGGATGTTCATGATCGTCGTCACAGTGGACAAGCAGACCGGCACGGTCATCGGCTCGCCCGAGATCGTGACCCGCGGCTTCGTCCACCTCAACGAGAAGGACCCGATCATGGAGGAGGCCGTCCGCCGCGTGACCGAGGCGATCTCCACCCCGGGTGATCACATCAGCGAGGTTGGCCTGCTCAAGACCCAGATCAAGGACGGCGTCTCGCGCTACCTGTACGAGCAGACAAAGCGCCGCCCGATGGTCTTCCCGGTCGTGGTCGAGATCTGAGGATGGCGACCCGACGGCGCACCTCGACCAGCCGCCAGGCGACCCCTCGACGGCGACGCCGCAGCAGCGGGCTGCCCGCCGTGCGGCTGCCTGCGATCAGCCCCGAGATCGCCCGCTCGATCGTCGGCATCACGTTCCTCCTGCTCGGCGCAGTGACGCTGATTGCGTTGCTGCTGCCGGGCGAGGGCGAGCTCACCGACCGCTACCGCGACTCGATCGCGCCGTGGTTCGAGACCGGCCGCTGGCTGCTGCCGTTCCTGCTGCTCAGCGCCGGCTGGTACCTCGAGTGGGGTCCCGGCCGGAAGCCGAACTCCGGGTGGGGTGCAACCGTCATCGGTCTGGCGATCGCGTTCATCGGTTTTCTCGGCTGCCTCGAGGTCCTCAGCGTCGAGCTCCTCGGCGTGGAGCGCGGCGGCGGGCGGATCGGACGGTTCCTCGAGGAGCTCCTGGTCCCGCTCGTCACGGGGCCCGGCGCATTCATCCTGCTCGTGGGCCTGATCGTGATCGGCCTCATGATCGCGTTCGCCCTGCGTCCCGCCGAGCTGGCGCGGCCCCTCACCGGCAGCGCCCGCTGGCTGGGCAGCGTGACGGCGGCGAGCATCAAACGGGAGTCGCCGCCGGCGTCGAACGGCGGATCCCCGACCGGCGCGTCCGCCCCGACGGCGACCGCCAAGGGTCGTCGCGGTTCGGGCGCTGTCGCCACCGGCTCGTCCGAAGGCCAGACCGGCATGTGGGGCGAGACCGGCGATCCGGCGAGCAGCATCCCGGTCGCCATCCCCAGCCCGTCGCCGACCTCGGCCACCTTCGCCCCTGCCCGTGCCGCCGGTGCGGCCGCAGTGGCAACCGGGCCGCGCCCGGTGCGGCCGCTGGACGACATCACCGAGGCCGGCGACTCGGCACCGACGCGCGAGGCCGAGTACCGCCTGCCGGACACGGTGATCCTCGACGACCTCCCGCTGCCCGTGAACGGCACAGGGGAAGAGACGATCCATCGCCACAACGAGGAGATCATCAAGAAGAAGCTGGCCGGCTTCGGCATCCCGGCCGAGATCATCGGCCGCAACGCGGGCCCGGTGGTGACCCAGTACGAGGTCCAGCCCGCGCCCGACATCAAGGTCAGCCGGATCGAGGCGCTGGCGGACGACCTGTCGATGGCCCTTGCGGCCCGCTCGCTGCGGATCGAGGCGCCGATCCCGGGCAAGAGCGCGGTCGGCATCGAGATCCCCAACAAGGACTTCAACATCGTCGCCCTGCGCCGGATCCTCGACGAGCTCGACTTCGAGGCGACCGGCTCGAAGCTGACGTTCGCGCTCGGCCGCGACGTCGCCGGCAAGGCGCAGGCGGTCGACCTCGCGCGCATGCCGCACCTGCTGATCGCCGGCGCCACGGGGTCAGGCAAGAGCGTCATGGTCAACGCGCTCATCACGAGCCTGCTGTGCAAGGCCACGCCGGCCGAGATCCGGCTGATCCTGATGGACCTCAAGCGCGTGGAGCTGGCCGCCTACAACGGGCTGCCGCACCTGCTCGTGCCGGTCATCACCGAGCCGGAGAAGGCCAAGGCGGCGCTGCTCTGGGCGGTCAACGAGATGGAGGGCCGCTACCGGCGACTGGCTGGCGCAACGGCCCGCAACATCCGTGCCTTCAACGAGACGCGGGTGGACCCGGCCGACCGGATGCCGTACATCGTCATCGTGATCGACGAGCTGGCCGACCTGATGATGCGCGAGGGCAAGAACGTCGAGGATCCGATCGTCCGCCTGGCGCAGAAGGCGCGCGCGGTCGGCATCCACATGGTGCTTGCCACGCAGCGCCCATCGGTCAACGTCGTCACCGGCCTCATCAAGGCCAACTTCCCGAGCCGCATCGCGTTCGCCATGGCCTCGCAGATCGACTCGCGGACGATCCTCGACGCGCCTGGCGCCGAAGACCTGATCGGACGCGGCGACATGCTCTACCAGCCGTCCGACCTGCCGCGCCCGATCCGGATGCAGGGCGTCTTCGTGTCGGACCACGAGATCGGCAAGGTCGTCGAGCACTGGAAGGACCAGATCGACGACCCGCACTACGACCTGTCGATCATCGAGACCGGCGATGACGGGAGCGGCCGGGCCGTTGACGGCGATGACGAGGAAGCCGATCGCCTGCTGCCCGATGCGATCGAGGTGATCCGGGAGTACGATCGTGCATCCGCTTCGCTGCTACAGCGTCGGTTGAAGGTGGGCTATGCTCGCGCAGCGCGGATGATCGACCAACTCGAGGCGCGGGGCTATATCGGCGCCTTCGATGGATCGAATGCTCGAGCGGTGCTCCGGCGGGACAGTCCGTCACCAGCCGGGGCGGGGGATGACGGGGAAGAATAATGACCACGCGAGACCAGGTGAAGCGTGCGGTCGGCATCGACCGCAGCGAGTCGGTGCGCGGCTCCACGCCCGAGTATGGTCCCAACCTGCCCGAGCGGCTGTTCACGGCCCGCGAGCGCAAGGGCGTGGATCTGTACCGCGCCGAGCGCGACACGAAGATCCGGGCACGCTACCTGGCCGCCCTCGAGCGGGGCGACTACAAGGAGCTGCCCGGGGCGGTCTACTCCAAGGGCTTCCTGCGCAACTACGCGCTGTACCTTGGCCTCGATCCTGATGACGTCCTGCTCCAGTGGCGCCGCGAGCGCGGCGAGATCAAGGAAACAGCGCCGGTCATCGTCGTTCCGCGCGCGATCCCGGCTCCTCGCAAGGGCCTGACCTTCTCGCCGGCCATCGTCGTGGCCGCGATCATGACCGTCGCGGTGGCCGCGTTCGCGATCTACCTCGCGATGCAGATCCAGCGCTACGTCGAGCCGCCCACGATCGCGGTCACGCAGCCGCGCACAGCGGTCGTCGACGTCGACGAGACGGCCACCTCGTACGTGCTGCGCGGCACCTCGATCCCCGGGGCGACGGTCTCGATCGTTTCGCCGAGCTGGGACCAGCCGATGCTCGTAACCGCCGGCACGAGCGGCGATTGGATCGCCGACATCGATCTCCGCCGCGGGCGCAACCAGTTCGACATCAGCGCCCGCGACCCGACGACGCAGAAGACGTCGGACGACACGAGGCGCATCTTCATCACGGTCCCGTTCCGCGAGATCGAGACGCCGACGCTGAGCCTCGACCAGCCGGCCGACGGGGCGACCTTCGAGAACGGGGCGATCCCGGTCCAGGGCACGGCGACCAATGCGAAGGAGGTGGTGGTCCACGCCACCTACACGGGCCCGGCCGAAGGCGACTCACCACCCAAGAACAACCCGACCCCGGCGCAGGTCAAGGTTGCCGTCGCCGAGGACGGGACCTTCAACGCGCCGTACGAGCTGACCACGGGCCGCTGGTCGCTGACGGTCACGGCCTCCAGCGACGAGGGCAAGACGACCTCGCTGACGCGCAACGTCACGGTCGCCTACAAGGGCGTGAACCTCGTGGTCCGGATCAAGGGCGGTCGCGCCTGGATCAAGGTCTGGGTCGACGGCAAGGTCGACAAGAAGGTTGGCCCGGCCGGGACGGTCTACAAGAACGGCAAGACCCTCACGTTCCAGGGCAAGAGGTCGATCGAGGTCCGGACCGGCTCATCCGGCGTGACGCTGTTCACGCTCAATGGCACGAAGCTTGGCGCACTGGGCAAGTCGGGGATCCCGGAGACGTGGCTCTTCGAGTCTCCGGACGAACGGCACCAGACCAATCGCAACTAGCAGCCGGTGACCGACGAACGCCTCGTCGCCCTTGCCGAGCGCCTGTACACCGTCTGCGCCGAGCGCGGTCTGACCATCGCGACGGCGGAGTCGTGCACCGGGGGTCTGGTGGCGCACGCGATCACCGAGATCGCCGGCTCCAGCGCGTACTTCCTCGGCGGATTCGTCACCTACGCCGACGAGGCCAAGCGTGATCAGCTCGGCGTCGCTCCCGAGCTCCTCGCCTCGCACGGCGCCGTGTCGGCGCAGGTTGCGCGAGCCATGGCCGAGGGTGCCCGGGTCCGGCTCGCGACGACGGCCGCGGTCTCGATCACCGGGATCGCCGGACCCGGCGGCGGGAGCGACGAGAAGCCCGTGGGGCTGACGTACGTCGCCGTGGTCGATCAGGCAGGTGCCGACGTCCGCCGCCACCTGTGGTCCGGCGACCGCTCGGCGAACAAGCGCGACAGCGCGGCCGCGGCGCTCGAGCTGCTGCTCGAACGGCTCGGCTCGTGACGCGCGACGCGGCGGCGGTCGGGTCCGGCCTCGCCCGGGCTCGGGCCACCCGGCCGATCGTGGCCGGGGAGCGGATCCACGTGGTCGGTGCCGCGGGGGCCGGGGCGAGCGCCGCGGCCCTCCTCGCCCAGCGCGCCGGTGGTGTCGTGAGTGGTTGCGATCCCGGTGGACCGTCGCAGTACACGCCGGCCCTCGAAGCGGCCGGGATCCCGCTCGCCTGGGCCCACGACCCCACGCATGTGAGCGGTCCCCACCCGCCGCACCGGCTTGCCGTCACCAAGGCCCTGACGGCGGTCGATCCCGACCACCCGGAGCTGGCCGCCGCCCGGTCGGCGCGGATCCCGCTGGAGCCGTGGCAGCAGGTGGTCGCCGACGCGGCGTTTGGGCGGACGCTCGTGGCGGTTGCCGGGACGCACGGGAAGAGCACCACCTCGGGCTGGCTCGTGCACACGCTCGTGGCCGCCGGCGCCGATCCTGCTGCGTTTGTCGGGGCACTGCTGCCCACGTCGGTGACCGGTGGTGTGCCCGCAACCGCCCGCTGGGGCTCGGGCCCGTTCGTCGTGGAGGCCGACGAGTACGCCGGCAACTTCGACCCATACCGGCCGGACCTGGCTGTGCTGACATCCGTCGAGTGGGACCACCCGGACGTGTTCGCCGACACTGCCGCCGTGAGCGGTGTCTTCGAGACGTGGATCCGGTCCGCGGCCGCCGGCAACGCCCGGGTCCGGCCGACGCTCATCGCCAACGTCGGCGACCCCAACGTGGCGGCGCTGGTTCGGCGGCTGGTCGGCTCATGGCCTGGCAGCCTGATCCTGACCGCGGTGATCGACGCTTCCGCGCAGCGGCTCGACGGCTTCGCCCGTGGGCTCGCCGAGGAGTTTGCCGACGGCGGGGATCCGGTGCCGGTGCTGCTCGCTCGGATCGCCGCGGCCGACCCCGATGGCACGACCGTTGAGCTGTTCAGCCGTGCGCTCCTCGGCGAGCCCCGCACCATCCGCCTGGCGACGGCCGGGCGCCACAACGTCGCCAATGCGCTTGGCGTCATCGCGGCGGCACGCGCGCTGGATCTCGCGTCGGAGCCGGTGCTCGCGGGCGCTGCTTCGTTCGCCGGCGTCGGACGGCGCCTCGAACGGAAGGGCGAGGCGAGCGGCGTGACCGTGTACGACGACTACGGGCACCACCCGACGGCGATCCGCGAGACGATCGGCGCCCTGCGCCAGCGCGAGCCGGGCCGTCGGCTGTGGGCCGTGTACGAGCCGCTGACCTTCCACCGGACTGCGGCCATGCTGGACGACTTCGCGGAAGTCCTTGCCGAGGCAGACGCGGTGGCGGTGGCCGACATCTGGGCAGGCCGCGACCCGGACACGACGGTCGCATCGGCGGCGGGCCTCGCTGAAGCCGTCGGGGCTCGTCGTCCGGAGATCCCCGTCGGCGCACCAGGCTCCGTGGAGGACACCGCGGCATGGCTGGCCGGCGAGGTCCGGAGCGGGGACGCCGTGCTCGTCATGGGCGGCGGCCGGAGCTACCGCATCGGGGAGCTGCTGCTCGAACGGCTGGGGTCGCGTCAAACCGGCTGATCCGGGATACTGGCGTGCCGCAGGAGGAGGATCGATGGCAGGGGAGAGTTCCTTCGACGTCGTCAGCGACTTCGACGAGCAGGAGCTTCGCAACGCGCTCGACCAGGTGCGTCGCGAGGTTCAGCAGCGCTACGACTTCAAGGGCGTCACGGTCGAGCTGACCCAGGGCAAAACCGAGCTGACCCTGCTCACCGACGACGAGCATCGCGCGGCCGCCGTCCGGGACCTCATCGAATCGAAGGCGATCCGGCGCAACCTGTCGCTCAAGATCTTCGACTGGGGCAAGGTCGAGCCGGCGGGCGGGAGCAAGGTCCGCCAGGAGATCGGCCTGCGGCGTGGCCTGCCCGACGACCTCGCGAAGCGCCTGACGAAGCTGATCCGCGACGAGTTTCCGAAGGTCAAGTCGCAGATCCAGGGCGACTCGGTCCGGGTGTCGGGCAAGAGCAAGGACGACCTCCAGAAGGTGATCGCCCGCCTGCGCGAGCTCGACGAGCCGGTTCCCCTCCAGTTCCAGAACTACCGCTGAGGGCAGCGTCGATGCCGAGTGAGCGCGTCAGCCGCATCGTCATGATCGTGGTCGTCATCGTCGTCATCTTCGGCCTCATCCTGTCCGCCGTCATCGCGCCCATGGCCCTCTAGCGTCACAACCCTCAGGAGCGTGTCGTGACCGAACCGCAGCAGCCGGCCGCCCCGCTCGAGGTCGACGACCCCGAGCCCGCCCCGCCGGAGCCGAGCCCGACCCTCGAGGCGCCCCCGGCGCCCGAACCACAGGAATTCGAATCCTGGATGCCGGAGGAGGCGGATGCGGAGGAGCACGAAGGTGAGCACGCCGACGATGCGCCGCCGGCCGCCGAATCCGAAACGCTCGAGCCGGACGACGCAGCCGTGCCTGGCGAGGAGTCAGCGCTTCGAACCCGAGCCCCCTGCGGTCGAGGCACCGGCAGCGCCGCGTTCGGCGGGTCATCTCGTGGCCGAAGCCCTGCGTGCCGCCGGTGTCCGTTACGCATTTACGGTTCCCGGGGAGAGCTTCCTCGGCGTCCTCGAGGCGCTCGGCGACGTGGGGATTCGCGTCGTGGCGACCCGCCACGAGGGCGCGGCGGCGTTCATGGCCGAGGCCTACGGACAACTGACCGGCCGACCCGCCGCCTGCCTCGGGACGCGCGCGGTCGGTGCGGCGAACCTGGCGATCGGGATCCACACCGCATTGCAGGACTCGACACCGATGTTCGCGATCGTCGGCCAGGTCGAGCGCACCTATCGCGGCCGTGAGGCATTCCAGGAGGTCGACCAGACCGAGTCCTTCGGGCGACTTGCCAAGTGGAGCGCCGAGCCAGCATCTGTCGATGAGCTCGTAGCGGCGCTCCCGGAAGCCGTCCGGCAGGCCCTCGGCGGCCGGCCCGGCCCGGTCCTGCTGTCGCTCCCCGAGGACCTGCTCGATGAGACCGTCCCGGGCGAGACCCGGCTCGAGATCAGCCGTCCACCGACGGCCCGTCCGACGGACGAGGACGTCCGCGCCGTGCTCCGTCTGCTGACGAGTGCGGAGCGACCGTTGATCCTGGCCGGGGCGGGCGTCCTGCGGGCCCGCACCTCGACGGATTTGACGCGATTCGCCGAGCTGCTGCGCGTCCCGGTTGTCGCGTCGTGGCGGCGCGGGGACGTGATCTCGAACGAAAGCCCGCTCTACCTCGGCATGGCCGGCCTCGGCGCCCCCGACATCGTCCGCGAGCGGATCGAAGCCGCGGATGCGCTCCTGGTCCTGGGCTGCCGCCTGTCCGAGACGACGACCTTCGAATACCGCGTCCCGGCTGCGGGCAGCCACTGGGCGCACGTCGACATCGATCCACGGGTGCCGCCTGGCCTGCCCACTCCGACCCTCTCGATCGCCAGCGATGCGCGGTCATTCCTGCGCGCGTCGATCGACCGGCTCCTCAATCACGCGGTGCTCGACGCCGCGTCCGTCGACGGGCGCCAGGCCCGCAACGTGGCCGACCGGGCAGCCTGGGAGGCGGCCACGGTCGTCGACGACGGCACGTGGGACGGGCCCGGCGTCCATCCGGGACGCACGATCGCCACGCTCCGCCGCGTGCTGCCTGACGATGCGATCGTCACGAGTGATGCCGGCAACTTCGCCGGCTGGCTCAACCGCGGGTTCCGGTTCCGCAAGCCGGGCACCTTCCTGGGCCCAACCTCGGGAGCCATGGGCTACGGGCTGCCGGCCGCGATCGCCGCGGCGCTGGTCCATCGCGATCGGCCGGCGGTTGCGCTCGTCGGCGATGGCGGCCTCGGGATGACGCTCGCCGAGCTCGAAACCGCCGTGCGCGAGCGGGCACGTGTGATCGTCGTCGTCTTCGACAACCAGCGCTACGGCACGATCCGGATGTGGCAGGAGCGGCGCGGCAGCGGCCAGGGCGTCGCGACGGAGCTCGGTCCGGTCGATTTCGCCGCCGTCGCCCGCGCGTGTGGCGCGCGAGGTGCCGTCGTGGAGCGCGATGACGAGTTCGAGCCGGCCCTCCGGCAGGCGCTCGTGGCCGAACTGCCGACGGTCATCCAGGTCGCGCTCGATCAGGCATGGATCTCGGTGGGTGACCGGCCCGAGCGCTGAGGCGACCGTCAGCCGGCGCGTCTCGCGACGACCGAGAACGACAGCGGAACTCGACCGCGCTCCTCGGGCCGGACGTCGTCGTGGCCGCCCCACCAGTCCACCGGATGTTCGGCGAGCCGTTCGAGCCGGAGGCCGGCGCCGACGAGGGCGGTGACGACCTCCCCGATCGTCCATGCCCGGGCGAACTTCCAGCTCTGCTCGGCGTCGGGGATCGACAGCCGGTCGATGTACTCGGGCGCCCATCCGCGCGACGCCTCCGTGCCGCCGAAGTAGTCGTATCCCGTCGCGACCCAGTGGCCGTCGGCGTCGCCGTCGAAGAGCCATTCGGCGGGGTGGCCGTCGAACAGGACCAGCCGGCCATCGGCGGCGAGGAGCCGACAGATCACCGCCGCCCAGGCATCAAGGTCGTGCAGCCAGATGAGCGCCCCCCGGCCCGTGTACACGAGGTCGGCCGTGCCATCCAGCTCGGCCGGTGCGTCGATGACGTCGGCGAGGACCCAGCGGGCCGGCGCGCCGACCGCGGCAGACAGCATCCCGGCGAGCTCGAGCATGCGCGGGCTGAAGTCGATGCCGATCACCTCGTCTGCACCCAGGTTCCACAGTGACAAGGTGTCCCGTCCGCCCGCGCACTGCAGGTGGATGGCGCGCCGGCAGCGACCGCGCAGGTCGCCGATGAGCGCTTCCTCGACGGGAAACAGGTTGCTCCCGCCCGCCCGGATCAGCTCGATGGCCTCGGGCAGCCAGCGCTCGTAACGTTCCGCGGCCTCGTCCCACGCGGCGCGGTTCGCCCGGTGCATCCCGGCCGCGTCCGCTCGCTCGGCGTCGGACGCCGGGCGGATGTCGTCTGCGTCCGGATGCGGCTCATGCATGTGCGCCCGAGTCTAGGCCGGGCGAGCGCCCCGAGATTGGCCGCGGTTCAGCGCGTCGCCGCCTGCACGCGTTCGAGGCGCCGTGACTGGGCCACGAGCAGCCCGATCACGGTCAACGCCTGCATCGCACCCTCGTCGCCTTTGGCGTGAACGACCAGCGGACGATGGCCGTCGAGGAACGAGATCACCACGTCACCCTCGATCCCGGCCGGGCCTACCTGGGTGATCGCCCGGTAGTCCCACGTCTCGACGCGGTCGCCGCTTCGCGTGAGGAGCCGTCGATCCGTGGCGAGCAGCGTGAGCGAGGGCAGGGCGAGCAAGGCCCACACATCCTCGCCGGGCTGCAGCTCGGGGAGGAGCGGGCCTGAGACGGCGGTGGCAGGCCGATTCGGCATGGCTCCTCCGCTCGGGCGACGACGGCGCGCGCTCGCTCAAGACCAATACAGGCACGTTCAGGATCACCAGCGCCGCTTGCGGTCCGCCCCGCGCCCGCCGCATCGACATTACAGAACCATTACGCGTCGCACCGGAGCCGGCCCATTCGTGCAGGGCCGGGCGGTTCGTCAGCCGCGCGCAATCTCCGGATGCTCCGGCTATGGCGGGCGCGAAAGGGGGCATCGCGCACGCTCTGCCGGGAAACTCGGCACAACTATGAAGACGGCAGCCGCCCAGCCGCCGAGAGAAGGAGCCAAGATGGGAATCGTTTCGTGGATCGTCGTCGGCGCGATCGCCGGCATCCTCGCGGGGTTCCTCGTCACGGGTGACGAGGGCCTGGGGATCATCGGCCGGATCCTGCTCGGGATCGTCGGCGCGGTGGTCGGCGGCTTCATCGCCGGCGCTGCTGCACCGGCGGCGACTACCTCACCGGGATCAACCTGACCACGATCATCGTCGCCACGGTTGGTGCTGTGATCGTCGTTTTCGGCTACAACCTGGTCGCCGGGAGGAGAGGAACTGGCGGGACGGTCTGACGCTCCCGCACCGTGACGCAGACAGCGCCCGAGCCAATGGCCCGGGCGCTGATCTTGTCCGGCTTGTCGCCCGATCAGGGCAGGCATTCACGTCCCTGTCACCCGTCAACCGTCACGCTCCACGTCGAAGGATCGGAGGGCGCAGGATCCGTGGTCATCATCGTCTTCGTTGCCGCCGCCAATGCGTATGGCGCCGCCGCCGAGCTGAAGCGCCTGTATACCGCCCAGACCTGGGGTGAGATCGAGGTGCGGCGGGTAGGGGAGCGCGCCGAGATGACGTTGCCGGCGCACACGTGGCGCGACCCCCAGCTCCGCGAGATCATCCGACGCTTCGGAGGGATCCAGGCCGGCTGACGTCGCGGCTATCCTGTTACGGATGGATCTGCCCAGCGGGACGACCGTCCAGCTCCTGTTCGACGCCGTCGTGATCGCCGCCGTGATCTGGTTCTGGGCTCGGCGTGCCCGGCCGATCCTTGTCGCCCTGCACGCCGAACCGTTGGCGCTCCGGCTCGGGCTCCTCGCAACGGTCGTGCTCGTCGTCGCGTTGGGCGTGCATGCCATCGCGATCGTGATCGGCCAGGATGGTCTGGCGGCCAGCGCGGTCCGGCTGCTGGGCGGGTTCGCCTGGCTGGTGGTCGTGGGCATCGGCTATCCGCAGTACCGGTTCCTGCGCCACGCGACGGGCTCCCGGCCGCCGGGCGCCGGTCGGTGACGGTCGACACCCGGGCCGGACACCCGGCCGACCCTGCTTCGCTCGTCGACGTCGAGCGGCTGCTCGCCGCGTACCACGATGCAGTCCCTGACCCGGCCATCGCCGGGCAGCGGATCGCGTTCGGAACGTCCGGACACCGCGGGTCCTCGCTGCGCACGTCGTTCAATGAGGCGCACATCCTCGCCGCGAGCGAAGCGGTCGTGCGCTACCGCCGCTCGCGGGGCATCGACGGTCCGCTGTTTCTTGCCCGGGACACGCACGCGCTCTCGGAGCCCGCCACGCGGACGGCCCTCGAAGTCCTGGTGGCCGGCGGTGTCGACGCCCTCGTCGACACCGCGGACCGCCCGGCACCGACGCCGGCGCTCTCGCACGCGATCCTGACCCACAACCGCGGCCGGCACGACGGGCTGGCCGACGGCATCGTGGTGACGCCGTCGCACAATCCGCCCGAGGACGGTGGCTTCAAGTACAACCCGCCGAACGGCGGGCCCGCGGACACCGACGTGACGGGCTGGATCCAGGAAGAGGCGAACCGCCTCCTCGAGGCCGGGGTCGAGCGGATCGAGCGGGTGCCGTTCGAGCGCGCGATCGCCCAGGCGGGGCGCTACGACTTCGTCGCGCGCTACGTCGACGATCTGGGTTCGGTCCTCGACATGGACGCGATCCGCGGCTCGGGGCTGCGCATCGGGGTCGATCCGCTCGGGGGCGCGTCGGTCGACTACTGGCCGGCCATCGCGGAGCGCTACGGCCTCGACCTGACCGTGACCAACGGCGTCGTGGACCCGCAGTTCGGGTTCATGACCGTTGACTGGGATGGGCGCATCCGGATGGATCCGTCGTCACCCTATGCCATGGCCCGCCTGGTCGGGCTCCGCGATCGGTTCGATATCGCGTTCGGCAACGATGCCGACGCCGACCGCCACGGGATCGTCACGCCGTCCGACGGGCTGCTCAATCCGAACCATGTCCTCTCGACAGCGATCGCCTATCTGTTCGGCGGCGGCCGCGCCTGGGACCCGGGCGTCGCCGTCGGCAAGACGCTCGTCTCGAGCGCGATGATCGATCGCGTCACGGCCGACCTGGGGCGGCGCCTGCTCGAGGTGCCAGTGGGGTTCAAGTGGTTCGTCGATGGGCTGGTCGACGGCACGGTTGGCTTCGGCGGCGAGGAGAGTGCCGGGGCGTCGTTCCTGCGCCGCGACGGAACCGTGTGGACCACCGACAAGGACGGGATCATTGCGTGTCTCCTCACCGCGGAGCTGACGGCGCGCACCGGTCGCGATCCGGGGGCAGCGTACCGGGAGCTGACCGGACGCTTCGGGTCGCCTGCCTACCGGCGGATCGACGCGCGCGCGACGCCCGCGGAAAAGGCGGTGCTGGGCCGGCTGGCCCCCGACGCGGTGCGTGCCGCCACCCTCGCCGGCGAGCCGATCAGCGCGATCCTCACGACGGCGCCCGGCAACGGCGCCCCGATCGGTGGCCTGAAGGTCGCGACCGAATCGGGCTGGTTCGCCGCGAGGCCGTCCGGGACCGAGGATGTCTACAAGGTCTACGCGGAGAGCTTCCGCGGCGAAGCGCACCTTGGCCGGCTGATCGAGGAGGCACAGCAGCTGGTGTCGGACGCGTTGGCGGCTGAGGCCTGACGGAGGGCTGTCAGCGGAGCTGGTAGTCGAGCCGGTAGGCGACGGACCGGCCGCCGGCCGCCTCGAAACTGCCGTTTCCCGCGATCCCGCTGAGTTCGCCGCTGCCGCTGCCACCAACGACCTTCCAGGTTCCGGACGACTGCTTTCCGTCGTGGTTGGATGTTGCCTCGATCACGAATGCGCCGCTGTGCCCATCGATCGTCCCGTGGACGTGCTGCAGGCCGACGAGCCGCGCGCCGGCGTCCCCGTAGCAGGCGACCCACTCCACCACACCGTCACCCTCGATGTCGCCGCTGAACCGTTGCGTGCCGCCGGCCCGCGTCAGGCGCGGCTCACCGTCGTCCTGGTGCCAGGGGTCCTCGTGCATTCCCGTGATCTCGAACGTTCCCGTCGCGTGTGGCATGCCGGCACCTCCTCCGCCCATAGGCGATGCGACGTTGCATCGGCCTAACCGACCGGCTGCAGTTCCCGGCGTTCGGCGATCGGCGTGACCGCCGGCGTAGGAGCGGCGACGATCTCGACGGAGCGGATCTTGCCGTCGCGCACCCGGATAACGCGGTCGCACGCCTCGCCCACTTCGGCATCGTGGGTGACGAGCACGATTGTCTGTGCCGTGGTCGACGTTCGATCGGCGCAGGATCGCCAGGACCTCCTCGGGCATGCTCCGAGTCGAGGTTGCCGGTCGGTTCATCGGCGAGAATGAGTCGCGGCTGGTTGACGAGCGCACGGGCGATCGCCACGCGCTGCTGCTCGCCGCCCGAGAGCTCCGACGGGCGGTGATCGCCGCGCTCGGCGAGGTCCACCACGCGCGAGCGCTTCGCTGCACTGCCGTCCTTGCAGTGCGCGCCCCCGATGCCGGCATACGAACAGGCGAGCAGGACGTTCTCGAGGGCGGTCAGCGTCGGGACCAGGTTGAAGTCCTGGAAGACGAAGCCCATCTCTCGTGCCCGGATCGCGTTCGGTCGCCGTCGCCTACGTCGACAACGTTCCGCCCGTCGAGGTACAGCTCCGGCCGCGGTCCGTCGTTGAGGTCCGGCGCGTGGAGCAACCCCAGGATATGCATCAGGTGCTCTTGCCCGAACCGGATGGACCCATGATCGCGACCATCTCGCCGCCCTCGATGGCGACGTCCACGCCGCGCAGCGCGTCGACGTGGTTGCGCCTGCCCCGGTTGTATGTCTTCCGCAGGTTGCGGCCTTCAAGGAGTGCCATCGGTCTGTCCTCCGGTCATTCGTAGCGCAGTGCCGTGACCGGATCCAACCGGGCGGCATGGAGAGCTGGGACGAACCCGGCGACCGCGCCGAGGATCGTCGAGAACAGCACGGCTGTCAGCGCGGTCCCGATCGTCATCTCGAACAGGACCGTGCCCGACTCACGACCCGCCTCGTTCGCGAACTGCACGACGACGCGTTCCGAGCACCAGACCGATGGCGCCGCCGATGAACCCGATGAGCGCAGCCTCGGTGACGAGCTCGCGAACGATGCGGAAGCGACTTCCGCCGATCGCGCGCTTGATGCCGATCTCCCTCGTTCGTTCGGCGATCGACATGGCCATCGTGTTGATGACGGAACGCTATCCGACCAGCAGGCTGATGAGAATCGAACGATCTCGGATCGGCGGTTGCGCCACGAAACGAAGTTCTACCTTGCTTATCGGAGATATAGGTGGCACAATGCCGCGCCAGATGGATCACGCGACGCGCATCCGCCTCAACTGTTGCTGTTGCCCCCTACCGGGCAGGGCAGATGGTGTCCATGAGCGCGGAACGCGCCTGACGAACCGCGCAGCACCCACCGTCACCCCTGCTCGATCCGAGCGGGGTTTTTGTTTGACTGCAGCACGACAATCCAGAGGGATCCACCCATGAGCACGCTCCACATCGTTCAAGAGGGAACCGGCCTGGCAATTTCGACCGACGAGCTTCGTGACCGGCTGGGCGACCCGGCACTGACGATCGTCGACGTGCGCCCATTGGCCGCCTACAACGGTTGGCGCCTCCGAGGCGAGGCTCGCGGCGGCCACGTCCCGGGCGCTGTGGCGTTCCCGGGCGATTGGCTGCGATCCGTGGATGCGCCCGAGATCGAACGCCTCCTCCGTTCGAAGGGCGTTGAGCCCGGCCGTTCCATCGTGATCTATGGCGACGGGCCGGACGACACGGTCCCGCTCGCGAACCATCTGCTTGCGAGCGGCCTCGAGGACGTGCGCAGCTATGACGCCGGCTGGGCCGCGTGGGCGGCCGACGAAGGCCTGCCCGTCGAGGGCCTGGCGAACTACGACAAGCTGGTGCACATCGCCTGGCTGCAGGCCGTGCTCGCAGGCGAACGGCCCGAGGCGCCCCCGGCGACCCGCCACGTGCTCTTTCACGTGAACTTCGGGGTACCCGAGGAGTACGCCGACGGTCACATCCCGGGCGCCCACTATCTCGACACCAACTGGCTCGAGTCGCCGGCCGACTGGAATCGCCGGACGCCGGCCGAGCTCGATCATGCGCTGCGGTCGCTCGGGATCACGGCCGATACGACCGTGATCCTCTACGGGCGCGACACCGAGGGCGATGCGAACGAGAAGTGGCCAGGGCGCCGGGCAGGGCAGATCGCCGCCACCCGCGCCGCGCTGATCCTGCGCTACGCGGGCGTCGACGATGTCCGCCTCCTCGACGGCGGGTACGACTGGTGGGTCCGGGAAGGCAACCCGGTCGAGACGACGCCGCGCCAGCCCGTCTCGGTGCCGGAGTTCGGCGCAACAATCCCGCAGCGCCCGGAGCTGATCGTCGACATCGCGGAGGCCAAGGAGATGCTGGCCGATCCCGACGGCGCGGCACTCGTCAGCATCCGGACGTGGCGCGAGCATATCGGCGCGGTGAGCGGCTACAACTACATCGGCCCGGCGGGACGGATCAAGGGCGACGTCTGGGGCAACTGCGGCTCCGACGCCTACCACATGCAGCACTACCGGAACATCGACAACACGATGCGGCCGTATCCCGAGATCACCGCCAACTGGGCGGAGGCCGGGATCGTCCCCGAGAAGTGGGTTGCGTTCTACTGCGGCACCGGCTGGCGGGCCAGTGAGACGTGGTTCTACGCCTACCTCCAGGACTGGCCGCGCGCGGCAGTCTATGACGGGGGCTGGTTCGAGTGGAGTGCGGACCCGGTCAACAACCCGATCGAGATCGGCGAGCCACAGGACGTATTCGCGGCCTAGCGGCAGCCCGGAAATCGCCCGGGCGAGCGGGTCGGACCGCAACGTCGGTCGGATGCTATCGTCCGTTCGATGGCCCTGGAGATTCGCCCCGTCCGCGAGGACGAAACCGCCTCGTACGTTGAAGCCCTCAGCACCGCGTTCCTCCAGCGACCTGACGTCGAGCAGGTCGCCCGCGAGATCTGGCCGCTCTGGGAGGGCAGTCGCACCTGGGCCGCCGTGGTCGACGGGCAGATCTGCGGCACGTTCCGGAGCTGGCCAACCGAGCTGACCGTCCCGGGGCTGGCCTGCCTCCCGGCCGCTGGCGTGTCGGCCGTGACGGTGCTCCCGACGCATCGACGACAGGGCGTGCTCCGCGCAATGGTTGCTACGGAGCACGCGGCGATCCGCGAGCACGGCCAGGTGTTCGGCATGCTGTACGCCTCGGAGTACCGGATCTATGGACGCTTCGGCTACGGGCCGGCCTGCCGCGAGGCGACCTGGACGCTGGATGCCGAGCGGACGACGTTCCACGGGTCGCCGGAGGGGTCCGTGGAGTTGGTGACACCGGGCGACGACGCGCGCGCCGCCCTCCGCAGCGTTTTCGACGCGTGGCGCTTCCGCCAGGTCGGCGAGATCCGCCGGCGCGACCACTCCTGGGACTTCGAGCTCGGGCTCCGCGACGAGTTCTGGGGAGCGAAGTGGAGCGGCTTCCTGGCCATCCACCACGACGCCGCCGGCGAAGTGGACGGCTACGCGCGTTACCGGCCGGAGGAGCGTTGGGAGCAGCGCCAGCCACGCAACACACTCCTTGTCGACGAGCTCCACGGACTGACCCAGGAAGCCAGCGCGGCGTTGTGGCGGTTCCTCGCCGAGGTCGATTGGGTCGCCACCGTGAAGGCCCCGCGGCGCAGCCCGTCCGACCCGCTGCCATGGTTGCTCACGAACGGGCGCGCGGCGGTCGTGTCGGACGTGGGCGATGGGATGTGGGTCCGCATCTTCGATGTCCCACGAGCGCTCGAGACACGGACGTACGACCGGGAGACGCGGGTCGTCCTGGAGGTCGTCGACGCCGAGGCCCCGGCCGGCCGCCTCCGAGTCGACCTCGATGCCGGTCCGGCCGGCACCTCCTGCCGGCCCACCGACCGGAGCCCGGATCTGTCGCTTGACGTTGCGGCGCTTAGTGCGGCCTACCTGGGTGGGACGAGGTTGCGCGACGCGGTCCTCGTCCACGGTGTCGACGAGCACCGGAATGGCGCGCTTGCCGCGGTCGAAGCGCTGCTGCGAATGCCCGACGAGCCGTGGTGCTCGACGTTCTTCTGACGCCATCGCCCTCGCCCCGACGCTGAAGCGGGTCCCGCTGTCGGGTCGGATGCGGACGGTTTCGGGGGGTTCCGTGGCGTCTCCGTCGCGCCGCGCCCGCCACTCGTACCAGCGCCCGGCTGGTACTCCGCAAGGCGGTGCCCCTGCGCCCCGGCGAGGTGCGCCCGCGCACATAGCCCCATAGGCGACCAACGAGCAGTGGAGAGGACTAGGGCGGGTGCCGTATTCCTTTGCCAGCGCCATCCGGGGGTGGCGCTCCAACTGAGGTCGTTGAGCCCGCTGTTGGGCCCTCCGGCGGGACACATGAGGGGTCCGGGGATGAAGGTGATGTCGCGAGCGAGCCGTGGGCGGACTGTCGCCCTCTCGGCTCTCGTCGGTTCCGTGCTGACGCTGCTGCCGGCGCCGATGGTGATGCACGCTATCGCCGCCGCGGATTCGACGGCGACCTACCTGGACGTCGAGGCCGACACCAAATCCGTCGACCAGGGCTCAACGGTGGTGCTCACCGCGTCGGTCTACGACCAGTACGGTGAACCGTTCATGGAGGCCGGCTCCCACATCAAGATGTGGTGGCTCAGCGGCCCGAACGATCCGGACAGCCCCGGTGGCAGCAGCGACCTCGCCTGCAATACGGGTGCGGATGGCGACTGCACGGTCAGCTACGTCGCGACGAACAGCGGCACGGACCTGATCTGCGCCTCGATCGGTGGGTCGAAGAACCAGTGCACCGAGCCGTGGAACGATCCCGAGCGCGACGACGCCCGCGACACCGTGCGTCGCGTCGTGTCCGCAACGCCCGAACCGACCCCGACGCCAACCCCGGAACCCGACCCCGACGCCGACCCCCGAACCGACTCCAACGCCGGATCCGACGCCGACGCCGACTCCCGACCCAACCCCGACGCCCGACGCCAACACCGGATCCGACGCCCGACGCCAACCCCCGAACCGACTCCGACGCCGACCCGACGCCGACGCCAACACCCGAACCAACGCCGACCCCCGAACCGACCCCGACGCCAACACCCGAACCGACCCCAACGCCGACGCCAACACCCGAACCGACGCCGACGCCAACACCGACGCCGACCCCGACGCCAACGCCCGACGCCGACGCCGACCCCGACGCCGACCCCGACGCCGACGCCGACGCCAACGCCGACGCCGACGCCGACGCCAACACCCATGCCCACGCCTACGCCAACCCCGACTCCTACACCGACACCGGATCCCACGCCAGAACCGACGCCGACCCCGGATCCGTCGCCGACGCCGGGTCCAACGCCGGATGCCACGCCATCACCTGATCCCACGCCGGAACCGACGCCCACGCCAAGCCCCGAACCTTCGCCGACGCCGATCGCTGTGCCGGGGCCGACACCGCTCGTCGGTAAGGGCTCCTCGGGGGGGCCGGCCACGCCCGTCCAGGGCGGTCCTCGCGACCGAACCGGCGGCGGCCTGCCGCCGGGCCAGCCGACCACTCATGGCCCAACGGACCTGGGCGGAGTGCTCGACTACGTCGCTGATGCGGCCGTCGGTCAGGCCGCGATCATCGTCAAGCCGGCCGCCGCTGCCGCCGTCGCGTCCAGCTTCGCGTTCCCGCTGATCCTGATGCTGGTCGTGATCTTCTTCCTGGTCGTACAGCCGCGCATGGACGGCCGCGACCCGAAGCTGCGAAACGCACCCCGGACAGCCCGCGAAACCCTTGTGCAGTTCGAAGATGAAGGTGCCCCATGAACGCGACCCTCGACAGGGATGACCACGCGTCCCTCAACGACCGGATGGGCTACCTCTTCGGGATCCGCATCGCGGTCGCGGTCGTGACGTTGATCGGCGGGGCCGTCCGGCCTGAAGCGCTGGGCGTCCCATACAGCACGGTCGCCTCGGTGGTGGTTGGCTACGCCGCGATCTCGATCATCTTCGAAGGCGCGCGGCGACGTTCCACGCGCTTCAATTACAGCCTCCTCACGGTCATGCTCCTGATCGACGGTGCCTTCCTGGCCACGGCGATGTACGTGACCGGCGGAAGCCAGAGCCCGTTCCGCTTCTTCATCTACCTCCATCTTGTCGCCGTTTCGCTCCTGGCCTCGTATCGAACCGGCCTCAAGATCGCGCTGTGGCACTCGCTGCTGCTGTTCGTCGTCCTGTACGCGCAGGCCGCGCACCTCCTTCCGCCGGTGGACGTCGTTCCCGGACGCGAGATCGAGTTCGAGCGCATGCCCCTCCTGAGCGTGTCGGCATTCTGGTTGTTTGCGCTTGCGACGTCGGTCTTCTCGGCGATCAACGAGCGGGAGCTGCGCCAGCGGCGGGGCGACCTGCAGGCGATGGTCGACATCGGCGCTCGCCTCGACGAGGCGCGCGATCCCGTCGTCCAGTCGCGGATCGTCCTCGACGGCCTGGTCGAGCGCTTCGGATTCGTGCGCGGGCTGGTCCTCGGCGCATCCGAGGGCCAGCTGCTCGTGCTTGCGTCGCACGGCGTTGACGACGCCCCCACGGCCCCTGTCGACCCTGACGCCATCGTGACCCGTTCGTGGGACCAGCGCCATCCGCTGCCGGTTCGACGGCTGGACGCCGCGGTGAACCCCTTCCTCGCCTCGGTGCTGCCGGACGCGCGGAACGTCCTGGTCTCGCCGATGCTCGCGGACGGCAGGGCGGTCGGCGCGATCGTCCTCGAGTACGGACGGCGCCGCTCGCTCGGCATCGAGCGACGGGTCGTGTCGGTGGTCGGCCAGCTCGGCGCGATCGCCGCGCTCAACCTGCGCAATGCCGTCCTGCTGCGTCACGTCCAGGACCTCGCCGAGCGTGATTCGCTCACCGGGGCGGCGAACCGCCGCATGTTCCAGCTGAGCCTCGAGCAGGTGCTCGATCCGCACGCGGCACCGCACCTTGCGGAGACCGTCAGCGCCGTGCTCTTCATCGACCTCGACGACTTCAAGGTCGTCAACGACACCCTTGGTCACGCGACCGGCGATGCACTCCTCGTCGCCGTGACGGAACGGATCTCGGGTCTCGTCCGGGGGAACGACCTCGTGGCCCGCCTCGGTGGCGACGAGTTCGCCGTGCTCACGGTGGACCAGCCCGACCTGGCCCGCGCCCGCGCCATGGCCGAGCGCCTCGTGCGCGAGTTGCGCGCGCCATACCTGATCGACGGGAAGCCCGTCCACGTCAGCGCGAGCATTGGCGTCGCGAGCGCCCGCGACGCGGTCGACGGTGCGCGCGACCTCGTCCGCAACGCCGACGTGGCGATGTACATGGCCAAGGCCAATGGCAAGGCCGCATTCGCGGTCTTCGACCCTGGGATGCATGCTGCGATCCGTGATCGCCACGAGCTCGCCGGAGACCTCCAGCGCGCCGTCGAACTCGACCAGCTGCGCCTCGTCTACCAGCCCATCGTCGAGCTCGCGACACGCCGGATGGCCGGCGCCGAGGCGCTCGTCCGCTGGGACCACCCGACGCGCGGCACGATCCCGCCGGGGAAGTTCATCGAGATCGCCGAGGAGAACGGCGCGATCCTGCCGATCGGTCGCTGGGTCCTCCGCGAAGCGTGCCGGCAGACCGGGGCGTGGCAACGCGACGGCGCGGTGCCCGATGACCTGTTCCTCAGCGTCAACGTGTCCGCCCGTGAGGTCCAGCACGCAGGCTTCGTCAACGGCGTGAAGGAGACGCTCGCAGAATCCGGCATCGACCCGAAGCGTCTCGTCCTCGAGATCACGGAGACCGCCCTCTTGCGAGCGACGCCGGCAACGGTCGCCACGCTCGACGAACTGCGCGGGCTCGGCGTCCGGATCTCCATCGACGATTTCGGGACGGGCTACTTCTCGTTGAGCCATCTCCGCCAGTTCCCGGTCGATGTGCTCAAGATCGCCAGCGAGTTCGTCCAGGGCGCCGACGCCGGCGACCGCTCGTCGGCCCTTGCCGGGGCGATCGTGGCGCTCGGGCGCTCGCTCGACATCCAGGCGGTGGCCGAGGGCATCGAGACCCTCGAACAGGCCGAGCACATGCGATCGCTCGGCTGCGCGTATGGCCAGGGCTACCTGTTCAGCCGTCCGCTGGCCGGTGCGCAGTTCCGGGCGCAGACCGGCGATGCGATCGCCGCGATCGTCGCGCCGGCCGAAGCGGCGACGGACCCGGCGCCGGAAGAGCGCCCGGCGCGCCGCCGGCGCACCCGGACCCGCAGCTCGCTCGCTCCGAACCCGTCGGCCGGCTGACGCTCAGCCGGGACAGTCACCGCCGGCCGTGCCCGTCGGGCGGCCGGCGAGCCGGTCCTCGATCCAGCCGAGGACGTCCTCGTGCGCGGCCTCCACCACGCCCCCGTGCGAGGCACCCGGGTAGCGGCGATACGTGACGTCGTCGCCGATCGCACACAGCCGCACGACGAGCGCATCGGTGAGCTCGGGGACGACGAGGGCGTCGGCGTCTCCCTGGCCGACGAAGACGGGCACGCTCGTCGCCGCTCGCCCAGGCGTGTTCTCGTCGAGCAGCGCCGGCCACGGTGGCTGCATCAAGCCCTCGAGCCTGAGGGTTTCCGCGACCGGCCCGGCGTACGTCGCGAGGATGTCGTCGATGCAGCCGGTGTCGACCACGTCGATGGCCGCCAGCGCCTTGGGGGTGAGGATGTCCGCGAGTCGAACGTCGGGGTAGGCGGCATCAAACCCGGCGCCGATTGCGACCGCGAAACCGACGACCGACTCGTCGCCGAGCAGCAGCATGGCCGCCTGCGCGAGCTCGGCACCGGGGGCCAAGGCCACGACCCCGAGCAGGCCCGCGTCCGGCGCATAGGCGTCGGCCAGCTTCGCCCGTGAAGAGCGCCGCGTGCCCTCCCTGCGAGATGCCGACCACCACGGCCTGATCACCCGCGTGCGCGTCGGGCAGGGCACGCGCCGCGCGGATGCTGTCGAGGATGCCACGACCCTCGCTGCCTCCGACGATGTAGGGGTGCCGTCCCGGCGTTCCGAGTCCCTCGTAGTCGGTCGCCACGACGACGTAGCCTTCCTCCCAGAACGGTGGCAGCGGCAGGTCGCCCGCGGCATCGTCGTCAGTGACGAGCGGCTGCGCCGCTTTCGAGGGAGCGCAGGGATCGGCCAGGCCCGTCGTCCCGTGGGCGTAGGCAATCACCGGGAATCCGCCTTCCGGGGGCGCAGCCTCGGGCGCGACGACGAGGCCCGAGACCGCGATGTCCTCGTCGTGGATGGTGCGCGAGTGGTACAGGATCCGCCAGGCGAGCGCACCAGGCGGTGCGGCGACGCGCTCCGCCCAGATCGGTGCACCGGGCGGGCCGGCGGGCAGCGGATCCGGGATCGCGTAGAAATCGCCCGTCGGAGCGGCTGGCATCGAGACCTCCGATGGCGTGGGCGTGGCGGGAGCGGTGGAAGCCGGCATCGCCACGACCGACGGTCCGGCCGTGGTGACCCCATCGTCGCGTCCACAGCCGGAAACGGCGACCGCGAGCAGGATCAGGGCGGCTGAGGCGCGCCATGAACCTCGGTGCGACAGGTCACGATGATCGGGCATGTGGCGGGATCCGATGGGGTCACCGACACGATACCCGAGGCCGGGACCGGGGTCAGCCCTCGACGGCCACCGTCAGTGCCACCGTGAAGCCGTCCGCCGCGTTGCCGGTCACCGTGCCGAGCTGGCGCGCCCCGCCGTCGTCGCCGAAGACGTTGTCGCCCTCGAGTGACACCTGGTCGAGGGTTCGGACGCTCTGCTCGTAGCCGGCGGTCGCGTAGACGGTCTCGCAGGCGTCCTGCGGCAGCGCGATCTGCGACGTCGCGATCTTGTTCTGCTCGTCGGTCGCCAGCTCGAGGCTCGGGTAGACCTCGAAGTGGATGTGCGGCCAGCGGCCCTGGTAGCAGGCCGGGAAGATGCTGCTGAACGTGACGAGGCCCGCGTCGTCGGCCTCCTGGACGCCGCGCAGGTAGTTCTCGTCCGCCGCAGCCTCCGAGTACATCGAGTAGTTGCCGTCCCGGTCGCAGTGCCAGAGGTAGACCGCCGCGCCCGCCAGCGGCGCGCATTCCGCGTCCTGGACGGTCAGCTGGATCGTGAGCGGGACGCCCTCGGCCACGGTCGTCGACGAGCCGAAGCTCGAGCGGATGTCGCTTCGAACCACACCGCTCTCGGCGAGGATGTTCGGACCGTTGGAGCCGTCGCCCGGGAACGGCCCGGCGGTCTCTTCGGGCACGAGTGCACAGCTGGCCCCGGTCGCGTCCGTCGCCGCGACCGCGGCGCTCGCACTGCCGGTCGCGCCGTCCGGCCCGCAGCCGACGAGCGTGAACAGGCCGGCGCTGAGGCCACCGAACCCGAGCAGCTTGAGGACGCGCCGCCGGTCCAGGGTGCCGAGGTCGTAGACGAGCCCGCGGTCATGTTCCTCGAGCTCGTGGTCGTCGTGGGTGGCGGGCGGCTGGATCATCTGGACGAGCCTCCGGAACGGTCAAAACGCTGGTGCGATGGTGGGCGCCGATCCTGACAAGTTGCTGACAGTCGCCTGTGCCCATACCCTCAGCCGTGCCCTGTGAAGAATGATCGAAGGAGCACCGGATGAGCCAGCTCGTGGTCGTCGGCTTCAACCATCTCGAGGACGCCCGCAACGCGATGCGTCGGCTCCGGGACCTGGAGCGCGCCGGCAAGATCCGCTTCGAGGACACCGCGATCGTCGAACGTGCCGAGGACGGGAAGGCGCACGTTCGCAACGAGGCAAGCGGCACGACCGAGACCGGTGCCGCAGTCGGCGCGGTCCTCGGTGGTCTCCTGGTGTTCGCCATGCCGGTCGTGGGGATCGCGATCGGGGCCGCCGTCGGTGCGGCGTTCGGGGCGCTGCTCGACAAAGGCGTGAGCGGCAAGTTCGTCGACGAGGTCAAGGACACGCTGCAACCCGGCCGCTCTGCACTGTTCCTGGTCGTGAAGGACGCCGACGCGGATGCGCTGATGCCGGCGCTCCGGGACTTCGAGGGCGACGTGATCCAGACCAGTCTCGACGAGGAGGCCGAGGAGGCGCTTCGGCAGGCGCTGCACTAGCATCGAACCGTGGAGCCGGCACGCACCGACGACCTCGTCCAGCGGGTCCGCGAACGGGTGGCGGACCCGGCGAGCCGCGTCGAGCAGCGCCAGTCCGAGCTGTGGTCGTCGGTCACGACCATGGGTGTCGGCGACCTGATGGGAATGGGTCGCTCGCTCGCCGCCGACCTCGGGCGGCTCCTGCGACAGGGACCCGACGCCGAGATCAATGCCCGGGCCGAGTCGATCGAGCGCTCGATGACGACCCCCGTGGACATCCCTCTGCCTGCCGCCGCGAGCGAAGCGCAGCTGGCGGCCGCGGAACGCCGCCTCGGCTTCGCGTTGCCGCCGCTGCTGCGCCGGCTGTATGCCGAGGTCGCGAACGGCGGTTTCGGGCCGGGTGCCGGCATCCTCGGCATTGCCAGTGGCTGGTCCACGGACCGCCGCCAGACTGTCGAGGACCTCTACGAGGAGATGCTCGATGCGGTCCAGGAGAATCGACAGTGGGTGTGGCCCGCTGGCCTCCTCCCGATCGTCGACCTGAGCGGCGTCTACACCTGCATCGATGCCGCGATGACTCCCCACCGCATCGTCGAGTTCGACTTCGAGGAGCTCGACGAGGAAGGTCGGGACGGGGGCTGGTCGCGAGCCTTTCGGGACGTGGCGCCGTCATTCGAGGGCTGGCTGGCGGAGTGGGCGAACAAGCCGACCCCGGCCGAGCGCGAGGCGACGCGCCAGGCCGAAGCCGTGTCGGCGATGACGAGCGTTCCGGAGGTCACCCGTGCCTACTGGGCGGCGATGACGCCCGAGCAGCGTGCGGAACATGGCTTGCCCGAGAAGGGTTGGGGACGGGCGCTCTTCGGCGAGGCGTGGGGCGACGACCCGCGCGACGGATCCGGCGGTTCGTAGGCGTTCAACCCGTCGCGCGGAGGACCCACGCCTCGACCGGGCGGCGGCGGCCCTTCACGCGCGTCGGTCCCAGCGGGATGCCGTCGCGACCCTCGCCCAGCGCGCTCCACGTCGACTGCGCGACGACGACCTGTCCCGCCTCGCCGACCGCGAGGAGGCGCGCCGCGGTGTTCGTCGTATCGCCGATGACCGCGAAACTGCGGCGCTCGGTCGAACCGACGGTGCCCACGACAGCCGTTCCCGTGTTGACGCCCGCGCGGAAGAGCGGCCAGCCCGGGTGCTCGGCGGCAAGTCGGCGCCCCGCGCCGACGATCGCGAGTGCGGTCCCGGCGGCGCGGCTGGCATGGTCTGCCAGCTCGCCGGTGGTGTTGAAGCTGGCCATCACCCCGTCCCCGGCGAACTGCTCGACGACGCCGCCCGACGCATCGATCAACGGGACGACGTCGGCCCAATAGCGGTTGAGCATCGCGATCACCTCGGACGGCGAGCGCGTCTCGCTGAACGTGGTGAAGCCCGCCAGATCGGCGAACATCACGCTCACTTCACGTTCCACCCCGCCAAGGCGCCCGATGCTCGGCTCCTGACGCAGGTCGCGCGCCACGTGCGAGGGAAGGTACGGGCGGAACAGTGCGTCGAGACGCTTGACCTCGCCGGCCGCCTCGGAGACGAGGGCGATCTCGTCGCTGCTGGCACCCTCGCGGCGCAGGTCATCGAGCACTCGATCGGCCGCCTCGGGCCGGTCGCCCGCGGCCGCGACCGCGGCGATCGCGCGTGCGTGCCAGCGATCGATCCGGGCCAGGGTTGCCTCGAGGTAAAGGCCCCCGAATGCCCCCGTGAGCGAGCCGCTCCGCCGGTACTCGGCCCGCGTGCCAAGCGCGATCGCAAGGAACGCGACGAGCATCAGCACGTGCCACAGCCACCAGCTCAGCTGCCAGTTGCGGCTCAGGGCAATCGCCAGCATCGCCTCACCGAGCAGGGCCAGCGCGACCGCGACCGCCAGGACCAGCACGCCACCCCGCTCGACGTAGAAGCGCGAAGAGCGGAACGCCGCGAAACCGAACAGCACCACGCCGGCGACGGCCAGCCCGGCGAGCGGGCCGGCGGCCTCGGTTGGTGGAAGCGGTCCGTTCAACGGCGGGATCGCCGCGAGCGACACGACGGCCCAGAGGAGCATCAGTCCGAGGACGAACCCGAGCAGGAACGGGCTCAGGCGGAGCACGACGACCGCGCGGGGCCCGCCGAGTGCTGTCACCGATGCGGCCGCGAACAGGGACGCGATGAACAGCCCGATCGGCGTGGCGAGGACGAAACCGGCGTTGGGCGTGCCCAGCAGGACACCCGGTGTCGCGAGCGCATGCAGGCCCAGGAAGCCCGCGCTCGCGAGGAACGCCAGGGACACGAGGATCAGGCGGGCGTCGCGTTGCCGCGTGGCGACGACGTTCGTGATGTAGGCGAGCGCGACGCTGCCGGCGGCCGTCAGGAGGACCAGCCAGAAATGGCTCGGGTGATGCTCCCATCGCATGTCGAGCTCCGGCCGGACGAACAGAAGGAGCAGACCGATGACCGGGAGCGCGAGGAGGAGCATCCACGGCCACGGGGTCCCGGCCGCCGCCCGCTCCCCCGGAGCGGCTGTCGTCATGTGCTGATCTTACGGTCGTGGTGTCGAGCAGGGCGAGGTCAAGCGCCGGGCGATTCGTCGCGCCGGTAGGGAACGTCGACGACCACGGTATGCGGCCGGCCGATCAGGGCGGTCCGCAGACGCTTCGCCGACTGGTTGTAGAGCATGCGCTCCCACCAGCTGCGAGCAACGTACTCGGGGATCACGACGAAGGTGATGGGCTCCGGCTTGTCGGGTGGCCAGGCGGCCGCCAGCACGTCGAGATAGGACAGCAGCGGCCCGACGAGGGCGCGGTACGGCGACTCGACGACCACCAGCGGGACGTCGGGCATCTGCCGCACCCAGCGATCGCGCATGCGCGCGCCCTCCTCGGCGTCATCGGCGACATACACGGCCCGCACGTCAGACGCGATCGAGCGGCCGACGTTGACCGCGTTGACGACCGCGCGGTTGATCCCGGGCACCGGCACGACCGCCCGTTCCTCCCGCGACGGACCGGGCAGGACCCCCTCGTCGGGGACCGCGAGCCGTTCGCGCGAGGCGCGGTACTGGCGGTGGATGAACAGCATCATCAGGACGAGGATCGGGATGACGATCGCCACCAGCAGCGACGTCGGTGCCTTGGCGACGGTCACGACCACGGCCACGACGCCGGTCAGCACCGCACCGAAGCCGTTGAGCGCGAGGCGTCCGCGCCAGCCGGGCTCGCGCACGCGCAGCCAGTGCCGCACCATGCCGCTCTGGCTGATCGTGAACGCCAGGAAGACGCCGACCGAATAGAGCGGGATCAGTGCGTGCGTGTCGCCGGCGAAGACCACGATCAGCACGATCGCCACGGCCGACAGGATGAGGATGCCCGGCGGTGAAGGCGAGGCGATCGCCCTTGAAGGAGAACTGGCGCGGCATGAACCCGTCCTGCGCCAGGATGGCGGCCAGGCGCGGGAACGCGTTGTAGCTGGTGTTCGCGGCGAGGAACAGGATCAGCGCAGTGAACGCCTGGAACAGGTAGAAGGCGATGCTGCCGTCGCCGTAGATCGTCGCGGCGACCTGGCTGATGACCGTCTTGGTCACGGGCTCGTCGAGCGGCACGATGCCGAAGCTGTCGGCGACGAACGTGATGCCGACGAACAGGATCGCCAGGAGCACTGCCATCGCCACGAGCGTCTGGGCGGCGTTCCTCGCCTCGGGCGGCTTGAACGCCGGCACGCCGTTGGCGATGGCCTCGGTACCGGTCAGCGCGACCGAACCCGAGGCGAATGCCCGGAGCAGCAGCAGGATCCCGACCGCCTCGAGCGGGTCCGGGGCGCCGGGCAGCGGGTCGGGCGGCGGTGCGCTTTCACCGAGGACGAGGATGCGGAACATGCCGATCCCGATCATGAGCAGCGCGGAGCCCACGAACAGGTAGGTCGGGATCGCGAAGATGTTTCCCGACTCGCGCAGGCCGCGCAGGTTCCCGACGGTGATCAGCAGGATCGCGCTGACGCCGATCGGGACCGTGAGCGGAAACAGCTCCGGCACGGCCGACGTGATCTGCTGGACGGCCGACGAGGTCGACACCGCGACGGTCATGATGTAGTCCACGAGCAGGGCGCCTGCCGCGACGAGAGCCGGCAGCACGCCGAGATTTGCGCGTGCCACGGCGTAGGCGCCGCCGCCGGACGGGTAGGCGAAGCCGATCTGGCGATAGCTTGCGGCGACGATCGCGAGCAGCAGCGCGATGGCGATCGCCACGGGCAGGCTGAGGAACAGCGCGCCTGCCCCCGCGAGCACGAGGACGCGGAGGATCTCCTCGGTCGCGTAGGCCGACGAGCTGATGGCGTCCGAGCTGAAGATCGCGAGCGCCTTCTTCTTCGGCAGCCGCTCCTCGATGTCCTCGTAGTTCGCCAGCGGACGCCCGAACAGCGCGCCGCGGGCCCTGGCGAACGCACGTCCCGACCGCGATCGCGGGCGCGACGCCGCCTCGCGGGCGACCATCTGGCCAGGGCCGGTGTACCGGAAATAGGCGGTGTGCGGCCGCTCGACCCGGACCCGCCGGTCGCCTGCCTTGCGCCCCTGCAGCGGCCGTCTACCGCCGATCATGCCTCGCGCGGACCGATGTGGACCGTCACCGCGCCCGCTGTCGTCCCGCGACAGGCGGAAGGCGACCCCGATTCCCTGGGCGTAGGCGAGCGCGCCCGCAGCCACATCCTCCACGCCGGGGAACGAGGCGAGGACGATGCGGCGCACGGCACCGCTGGCGACGAGGTCGGCGGCAGCGATGAGCTCCTCCAGGAGATCAGCGGTTGCTTCCGGACCTCCGAACGGCAGGCGGATCACACGTGGGCTGTCCACGTCTCCACGCTACGCGCGGGCTCCAAGGTGCCGGGCCGAGCCCGCGCGAGCCGAGCCCCTCAAGGGCGGCTCAAGGTTTCGCGCTCAGGGCCCTGGACGCGATACCCGATGCCGGGCTCGGTGACGATCAGGTCGCGCAGGGCACCGGTCTCGTCCGCGGCGGCGAGCTTGCGCCGCAGCTGGCTGACGTAGACGTGGACGTAGTGATCCTCGTCCTGGTACGCCTCGCCCCAGACCGCGCGCAGCAGCCGACCGCGGGTCACGAGCCGGCCCTGGTGCGTGAGCAGAACCCGGAGGACCTCGAACTCGCGGGGCGTGAGCTCCACCGGTCGACCGTCGACCGTGACCGCATGGCGTCCGGCGTCGAGCACGAGTGGCCCGACGCCGATCCGACCCACGGAGTCGGCCGCCGGACCCGCTGCCCGGCGCAGGAGCGCTCGAAGACGGGCCAGCAGCTCGGCCGTCCCGAAGGGCTTGGTGACGTAATCGTCGGCACCGAGCTCGAGGGCCTCGACCTTCGTCCGCTCGGCGTCGCGGGCCGACAGCACGAGGATCGGCGTTTCGGCCTCGCGTCGGACACGGCGGATCAGGTCCGTCCCGTCGCGGTCCGGCAGGCCCAGATCGAGCAGGATCACGTCCGGTCGGCGCGCCGCCCAGCGGATGAGCGCCGATCCCACGTCGTGTGCCTCGTCGACGCGGTAGCCCCGGGCAGCAAGGTGCCGCTGGAGCGCGCTCCGCGTTGCATCCTCGTCCTCGACGAGCAGGACGCGCGGCCCTGGCTCCGTCAACGGACCGCGTCCGCGTCCGCGAGCTCGGGCACGTCGGCCGGGATCGACGTGGCTGGGAGCTCGATGTCGATCGCGAGCCCGCCCAGCTCGCCGCGGCGCGCCGAGACCCGCCCGCCCATCGCCTCGACGAAGCCCCGAACGACAGCCAGGCCGATGCCCGTGCCCGACGTGCGACTTCGACGGGCGTCGCCGCGGTAGAAGCGGTCGAACACCCGAGGCAGCGCGGCATCGGCCACGCCGGGTCCCGAATCCTCGACGGTCAGGCACACGAGGCCGTCGTCCGGGGCCGGTGCGGCTGAGACTCGTATCCGGGACGTCGGCCCCCCGTGCGTGACGGCGTTCTCGAGCAGGTTGACCAGCGCCTGTTCCAGCAGCACCGGATCGCCACGGACGAGCGTGCCTGCCGGGACGATCACCTCCAGATCCGGGGTTGCCGCGGCGCCCAGGTCGCGCTCCACGACGTGGGTCACCACGTCCTCGACGTCGATCGCCTCGTCGGCCGCGCGGAGCGCCCCACCTTCGATCCGGCTCAGGTCGAGCAGGTTGCCAACCAGCCGGTTCAGTCGTTCGGCCTCGCGGTCGATCGACGCCGCGGCCGCGCGCGTGTCACCGGCCGTGACGGGGACCTCCGGATCGATCAGTGTTCCCGCGACCGCACGGATGGTCGCGAGTGGCGTCCGGAAATCGTGCGAGACCGATTCCAGGAGTGCCGTCTTCAGCTCGTCGCTCTGGCGCGCGACCTCGGCCCGGCGGCGCTCCTCGATCAGCCGCTCGTGCGCCAGCGATTGCGCGACGAGGTCCGCGGCGACCTGGAGGAGCCGGCTCGTGGACGCGCCGGGCTCCGGTGCGGACGGCGGGCGGACTCCCCAGATCGACCCGATCGGCCGTCCAGCCTCCTCGATGCGGACTCGGAAGTGGCGGACGGGCGAACCGGAGGCGCCGCGCATCTGGGGCGGTCGAACGATCGTCCAGCCCGACCCGCCACGCTCGGTGGGCCGCTGCAGCACGGCGACGGAGCGCGGCGGCCAGGGCTGGGCCCGATCATCGCTCCGGGCGGCGACCCGTTCGGCTGCGTCGTCGGCACCGAACGCAATCCACACCTGGTCCATCCCGGCATCCCGGGCAAGCGCAGCGGAGATGGCGGGCAATGCGTCACCGGTGGACTCGCCGACGGCGAGCGCGCGGGTCATGTCGAAGAGCGCCCGCGATTCGCGCTCGCGTTCCAGCGCCGCCTCCGCCCGGCCGCGTTCCATCGCCGCCAGCTGGCCGACGGTAACCGCCACGAACAGCAGGAGGACGAGGTTCAGCCACTCCCCGGGGTCCGAGACGGTGAGCGTGTGCAGCGGGTTGACGAACAGGAAGTCATACACGAGCACCGACGCAACGGCCGTCAGGATGGCGCCCGGGATGCCGAAACGGATCGCGATCGCCGCCACGGCGACGAGATAGATGCTCGAGGCATTCGGGACGCCAACGGTCCCCTCGAGGAACGCGACGGCGATCGACGACAGCGCCACGCCCGCGCTCGCCGCGAGCACGACGCGTCCAACGCGCAGGATCAGCGCACGAGCCACGGAGGGATCGTACGCTTCGCGCGTGCTCAAGCTGGACGCGCCACACGCGATCCTCCTCACGGGCCCATTCGGCGTCGGCAAGTCGTCGCTTGCGGCCGAGATCGCCGACATCGTCGAAGGTGAGCTGCCGTACGCGGCCATCGATCTCGACTGGCTGGCCTGGTACGACGCGATTGATGGCTCGCCCGAACACGAGCTGGGTGCCGTCGGGCTGAAGAACCTTTCCGACGTGGTGCGGAACTATTTCGACGCCGGCGTGCGACTGTTCGTCATCGCCGGCGCAGTGGAGGACGCTGGCGAGCTGGCGTTGCTGAAGACCGCCTTGCCGATGCCGGTGACCGTGGTGCGGCTCGAGGCGCCGCTCGCCGAGATCGAGGCACGGCTCGGCGCAGACATCACGACCGGACGCCAGGATGACCTGCGACGGGCGCGGGAATGGATCCGCGCAGGGCAGGGGACCGGCTTCGAGGACCTTGTCATCGCCAACACCGGCTCGATCCGTGACGTCGCCCGGACTGTCATCCAGCGCGTCTTGTCGCCTTCGGCTTGAGGCCGGCCACGTAGGAGCGACTGCGTTCGAACCACGGCGCCAGTGACGTCGTGTCATTCGCCAGGGCATCGGGCACAGCGACGTACTCGCGCATCACGGTTCCATGAGCCTGGTGCAGGCGGGCGGCGTAGCGCTCCATGAACGCCGCACGGTCGTCGGCGGCAAGCCGGAGGACCACCGTCCCGTCCTCCGCCACGAAGCTGAACATGTGGCCGTTGAGCGACGTGTATGGAAGCGTCACACCCTTGCGCTCCACGCCAGGGACCGTCGCGACCAGCCGCTCGTATCGCTCCAGGTTCGGGGGAGCCTGCTTCGCGTCCTTGCCGCTCACGGGTTGGATGCTACGACGACAATGGGATACCGCGAGTCTGCCGAGAGGTGACCCATGCCCACGCCGCCCGAACCGATCGCCGACCGCCCGGGCATCCCGCGCGAGTACGGTGTCGCCAGCGGCCCAGAGGGCATGCTCCCGTGGTCATCCGTCGAAGCCCAGCTCGCTGCAGCCAGGCTGTTCTGGGTGGCGACGACGAACGCGGACGGCAAGCCGCGGGTGCGCCCGGTCGACGGCACATGGTTCGAGGGAGTGATCTACGTCGGCGGCAGCCCGGAGACGGCCTGGGTGCGGGACCTGCTCGCGAACCCGAACGTCAGCGTCCACCTCGACAGCACCGATGGCGTCGTTATCGTCGAGGGTGTCGCGGCGAGTGGGGGAGGCGGGATCTCGGGCGACGCCGCGGAACGGCTGGCGGATCTGCTCGGCGAGCGATTCCCGTACGGCCGCCCGAAGGCTGAGGATCTGGCGGTACAGGGCTCGATCGCGATTCGGCCGCGGGTGGTCGTCGCCTGGCGCGACTTCGCCAAGGACCCAACGCGCTTCCGGTTCGGCTGACGGCGCGTCAGGGGCGCTTCAGGGAGAAGACCGGGATCTGACGCGTCGTCTTTCGCTGGTACGTCGCGTACATCGGAAAGCGCTCGACGACGAGCTCCCAGGCGCGCTCGCGCAGACCTCCGGACAGCTCCTGCGCGGTCACCTCGAACGTCTCCTTGCCCATGGTCACCGACGCCTTCGGTTCGGCCCGCAGGTTGCCCGCCCAATCGGGGTCGCGTTCGCGGCCGGCCCACGAACCGACGACGAGGATGTCTTCGTCGTCCTCCCAACCGTACAGGGTGACCGTGCGGTCCCGGCCGGACTTCCGGCCGGTCGTCGTCAGCTTGATCTGCATCGCAAGCCGTACCATCGCACGCCATGGCCGACTCGGACCTCACGCCGGCGCTGCGGCTGGCCATCGACGCCGATGCCGAGGCGATCACGGAGCTCGTGGCTGCTGCCTATCGCCACTACGAACCACTCATCGGTCGCACCCCGCTGCCCATGCTCGTGCACTATGCGGACGCGGTACGCGAGCACGAGGTCTGGGTGCTCGAGCTGGACGGTCGGCTGGTCGGCGTGATCGAGCTTGATCCGCGAGGCGATCACCTGTGGGTCGAGAACGTGGCCATTGCCCCACGCTGGCAGGGCCGCGGCTTCGGCCGCCTGTTGCTGCGCCATGCCGAGGTCGAGGCCGCCCGCCTCGGCCTTCGCGAGATCGGCCTGCTCACCAACGAGCGCTATCACGACAACATCGCGATGTACACGCGCTACGGATACCGGGAGACGCAGCGGGTGGCGCACCAGGGCACCGATCTTGTCTTCTTCCGGAAACAGCTTCGAGCGGGCCCCGGCTAGTCGCCCTGCGGCCGGCTTTCGAGGTCGCGCAGCAGCTGCTCGAACGGTGCGGGCTCCGCGAACGGGTCCCGCCTCGGTGTCGGCTCGCGCATGGCCATCGCATGGGAGAGTTCGCGCGCCGCGCGGTCGATGCGCTGGACCAGCGTGCCGTCGGCCGGCACGCCGGCCCGGCCCCAGTCTTCCGACGCCGCGTAGACGGCCGTCCGCATCGAGTCGGCGCCGAGGTACGAGAACAGCGGGCGCAGCGCGTGCTCGAGCGCCAGCGAATGGCGAGCCGTCCCGCCGGTTGCGGCGAGGAGGACGGGCTGGCCATCGAGGCTGTCGTGCTCGATCACGTCGAAGAACATCTTGAACAGCCCGCTGTAGGACGCGTTGAAGATCGGGCTCGAGACGATCAGGCCGTCGGCGTCGATCACGCGGTCGATTGCGACCTGCAGCGCCGGGCTCGGGAAGCCCGTGAGCAGGTTGTTCGCGAGGTCCGGCGCATGCTCCCGCAGCTCGATCACCTCGGTAACGGCCTCGATGCCGGCGTCACGCAGGTGGCGTTCGGTAGCGACGACCAGACGGTCAGTCAGCAAGCGCGTGGACGACGGCTGGCCGAGGCCGGCGCTGACCGCGACAAGCGAGCGGGTGGGGGTCGCCATGCTAGACCGCCCCTGTCCCAGCCGCCACAGGTCGCTGGGCGGCGGCACGCGGATGGACTGGCGCATCGGGCGCGTTCGGGGCACGGACGGCCGCGAACTCGCGGCGCAGCACCGGAATGACGAGCTCGCCGAGCATCTCGAGCTGCTCGAAGACCGCGGCCTGTGGCAGCCCGGCGTGATCGATGAGGAACAGCTGGCGCTGGTAGTCGCCGACGTACTCGCGGAAGCTCAGCGTGCGGTCGATGACCTCCTGCGGACTCCCGACGGTGAGCGGTGTCTGGGTCATGAAATCCTCGAGCGATGGACCGCCACCGTAGACCGGGGCCTTGTCGAAGTACGGGCGGAACTCGCGGACGGCGTCCTGGCTGTTGGCACGCATGAACACCTGTCCGCCGAGCCCGACGATCGCCTGGTCGGCCGGGCCGTGGCCGTAGTGCTCGAAGCGCTGGCGGTAGAGCCGCACCATCCGCTCGGTGTGCTCCTTCGGCCAGAAGATGTTGTTGTGGAAGAAGCCGTCGCCGTAGTAGGCGGCCTGTTCCGCGATCTCGGGGCTCCGGATGGAGCCGTGCCACACGAACGGCGGCACGCCGTCCAGCGGTCGCGGCGTGGCCGTGAAGCCGGTCAACGGCGTCCTGAACTTGCCCTCCCAGTCCACGACGTCCTCGCGCCACAGGCGATGAAGCAGCGCGTAGTTCTCGAATGCGAGCGCGATCCCATTGCGGATGTCCTGCCCGAACCAGGGGTACACGGGGCCCGTATTGCCGCGACCCAGCATCAGGTCGACGCGACCGTCGGCCAGGTGCTGGAGCATCGCGTAGTCCTCGGCGATCTTGACCGGGTCGTTCGTGGTGATCAGCGTCGTTGCCGTCGACAGGATGATCCGGTTGGTCCGCGCCGCAACGTAGCCGAGCATCGTCGTGGGCGAGGAGGGGACGAACGGCGGGTTGTGGTGCTCGCCGAAGGCGATGACGTCCAGGCCGACCTGCTCGGCCCGCAGGCCGAGCTCGATCATCAGGCGGATCCGCTCTTCCTCGCTGGGCGTGCGCCCGGTCGTGGGGTCCGGCGTGACATCGCCGACCGTGAAGACCCCGAACTGCATTGCTGTTCCTCGTTTTGTGCGTGACACAAGCGTACACCATGATTGTTGCGTATGCAACTATCTGGCGGGACTCGGGCTCGTGGGAGACGAGTTGGTCAATCTCGGCTGAGTCCGGCCGGACGGAGCCGCGTCTAGGCGTCCAACACGCGTGGTGTGCGTAGTTGGCGAGAAAGTGGGCCCGTCCGGCTTGCGGACGGGCCCACCACGCGGAGGTAGCTGTTGATTGGCTACGGGAACGTGATCGACGTGCCGTAGATGTTCTGGTCCAGGCCGCCTGCGTTGCCACAGTTGTCGCCGCTGAAAGGCGCGTCAGCTCGGGCGAGTGGCACGCCCTCGAGGATGTCGTCCTCGCTGGGTGCGCCGAGGTCGATCCGACATTGGAGCACGTCGAAATTGTCGTCGTACCCGCCCTCGGCGGTCGTCTCGCGCAGGTCGTCGCCCTCGACAACGTCGCGGTTGTCCGTCCACGACATGTAACCGAGAAGTGATCCGTCCTCTCGCTCGGCGAGCGAGATCCAGTTGTAGTCGCCCTGGAACGGGACGTCGCGGCTGCCGAACATCTCGTAGGAGGGCTGGTGGCTCGTGGACGACATCGGCCCGGCGACTGGCGTGTACGTCTCGCCGTCGGTCGAATAGGCCGCAAAGGTGTTGACCACGTCGGTGCCCGACGACACGGGCCGGCCCTCGTCATCGAAGGCGTTGCCGAGCGGCAGCTGCACGCTGTAGTCGCCGTCCGTGCGGTTGTCCTGCCAGACCAGCGCAAGCGTGCCGGCCAGGGCGTCGACGTCCGGGAAGAACTGGTGTCCGGTCTCCGCAGGATCGACGGCCACTGGGTCGCTCCAGGTCGCGCCGTCGTTGGTCGTGCTGACCACGTAGACCAGTGACTGGCCTACCAGGCCGCCACCGGCTGAGCTGTACGAGGTCTCGCTGTCCTCGACGCTGTCCGGGTTGATCGCGTTGTAGGTCAGGTAGACGCCGTCGAGCTCGCCGGTCTGGTCCGCCGTCGAGCGGGGCTCGAGCGGCACGCGCGGGAACACGAACTCGTCCGTGCACAGGAACGCACCGTCACCGCAGTCACGCGTTGGGTTGGCTGGCGCATAGGGGACGATATTGCGGATCAGCTGCGCCGTCGAGAAGCTCTCGCCGCCGTCCGTGGAGCGAGCGAACGCCAGTCCATCCTGGAAGTTCTTGTTCGAGGTGAACGTGCGGAACGTGACGAAGACGTCGCCGTCTGCCTCGATCGCGATGTCGCAGCCCTGGATCGACTTGACCTCGTTTGAGCGCGAGATCGCGATCGGCTTCGAGAAGGTCGCCCCCGAATCGGTCGAGCGGCTGAAGTAGACCTTGTTCTGTCCGCCGACGCCAGTGAAGCGGGACCAGCACACATATACGTTGGCGTCATGCTCGCCGCCGGTCCGGTCGACCTCGAGCATGGGCTTGTCCTGGAAGATGCCGGCAATCGGGTTCGACGGCGTTCCCTCGCCGACGATGACTGTCCGCTCGTAGTCGACCGGGAACCCGCTTTCGTGCGGCTCGGTGCCATACGTCGCCACGTAGACATCGCCATTCGACGGCTTGACCCGGTTGAACGAGATACCGCCGACGAAGAGGTTGCCGTCGTTGTCGAACGCGGCGATCGGGTCGCCCGCGTCCGTGTGCGTGCCGAACAAGGGCGAATCCATCCCCTCGTCCGACGTGTCCATCGGGTAACCCGGGACGATCGAGTCCGTCCAGGTCTCGCCCGCGTCGAGCGAGTAAGCGAAGCCCTGCCAGCCGGCGCCGAGGTCGGTCAGGCAGTAGTCGTTCCAGCCGGCGGCGACGAAGTCCGGGTTCGTGGGATCGACGACCGTAAAAGGCTCGTTCCCCTGGCGGCGGCTGCCGCCGTCGTTCGAGTCCACATCCCCGTCATCGGGGTCGTCGTCCGCCGCCTCATCAGTTGAGGCGTCATTGCAGTGGTCGATGCCGGCGTCCGTTCCCCCGTCGTGGCGGACATATGGCTGGCCGGTCACCTTGTCGTCGCCGTCGGCGCTCGGTGTCTGGGCGATCGCGCCGCCGACGGATCCCATCGCGAGGATCAGCGCGGAGGCGAGAGCGAGCAGGACGCGCTCGCGGGAGCGGGGCAGGTGACTCATAGGAGGCTCTCCTGTCGCATGCCGGAGCCGGACAGGCACATCCCCCTCCGCGAGATGCCCCCGAGAATCGCCGAGGACCGAGATGGTTCTTCCGGTCGCATGTGCGCGGTCGTTCGCCGCTGGTGCCGGAATCGTACCCCGCATGCGCCACGTGTCCGCTTGCAGCCGCCTCTCAAATTCGCTCAGGACGGCGGTCTCGGAGACGGGGTACCGTGTCTGTATGACTGCTCGACTCGACGTCGTCGGCATCGTCGTTGACGACATGGCCAGCTCACTCGCGTTCTATCGGCGGCTCGGCCTGGAAATCGCTCCGGAGGCGGACGGGGAGCCGCACGTGGAGGCGTCGCTGCCGGGCGGCCTGCGCGTCGCCTGGGACACAGCCGACACCATTCGCTCGTTCGACCCGGGCTGGACCCCGCCATCTGGTGGTGGGCACCGGATCGGGCTGGCATTCGCGTGCGCGGATGCGTCGGACGTTGACGCCACCTATCGGGAGCTGGTGACGGCCGGGTATCACGGCCATCTCGAGCCCTGGGATGCCTTCTGGGGCCAGCGCTACGCCACGGTCCTCGACCCCGACGGCAACAGCGTCGACCTGTTCGCGCCGCTGCCTGCCGGGGAAAGCTGATCGCTATTCCTGGATCACTGACAGGATGTTGCCGGCAGGATCCCGGAACCAGGCCTGCCACGGACCGGGATGGGCGATGCCCTTCTCGTTGGTCTTGATCGGCCCCTCGTCGTAGCGCTCGAACGTGACGCCGGCTTTCGTGAGCCGGTCCACGGTCGCCTCGATGTCGTCGACCGGGAAGTTCACGATCGTGTGTTCGGCGGGCACGTGCTCGGGCCTGATGTAGGCCAGCACCGAGTAGCCGTTGCCGGCCTGCAGCGAGAGCAGACCGTCGCCGATCTCGATGACGCGGACACCGAGCGTGTCGGCATAGAACGCCTTGGCCGCGGGAATGTCGTCAACGCCGAAGCTTGCGTAGAGCGGGGAGTTCGTGAGCATGGGACCTCCTCTGTACCCTGTACAGCGTCAGACTTGCGGCGTTGCAGGGATTCATCGGTGGAGGGCGCGATGGACTACAAGCTCGAAGTCGTGGTCATCCCGGTGAGCGACGTCGACCGCGCGAAGCACTTCTACGGCGAGCAGTGCGGGTTCAACGTCGATCTCGACGACACGAACGGCGGGATGCGCATCGTGCAGCTGACACCGCCCGGCTCGGGCTGCTCGGTCACGATCGGCACCGGGATCACGACCTCGCAGCCGGGCTCCTACCAGGGCCTGCAGCTCGTCGTTACGGACATCGAGGCGGCTCGCGCCGAGCTGACAGGGCGCGGCGTGGACGTGGGACCGATCCGCCATTTCGAGAACGGCCAGTGGCTCGACGGCAAGGGCGGGCCGTGGAATTCGTTCGCGAGCTTCGCCGACCCCGACGGCAACGGCTGGCTCCTGCAGGAGACGCCGAACCGGTAGCCCGACCTAGAGGGCGCGCCGCAGGAAGTACAGCCCCCCAAGGATGACGACCGCCAGGAGCAGGAGCATCCCGGGCGGGAGCGCGGCGACCTGGTCGACGGTGTCGTTCACGAAGTTCACCGCGCCGGCGCCGAGATCGGCTCCGCCGCTCCCGACGCCCGAACCCTGCCCGGCGGCCTTCGAGCCCTGATCGACCGCGTTCCCGTATTCGATCATGTGCGGATCATCGCACCCGGCGCAAGATCGTTCGCCGGGGCTCAGCGGCCCCGAGCGTGCCTTCGCGAGATGCTTCCCGTGGTCGGCGGCCTTGTGCCCGAGCTTAGCCGCTCGAGCATCGGCCGCACCGCCTCACGGCGTGCTTCCTTGCTCTTGCCCTTCGCGATCGAGCGCTGCGCCTGAACGGCAGCGGCGCTCGCGCCGCGACGGCCGTCGGTCCCGAACAACCAGGTGTCGAACAGCGCGTCGAGCTGCTCGCCGCGACACCTTCTCGGCAAGCGCGATGAACTCGTCGGTGGTGACGTTGCCGCCGGCCTGCTTGCGGGCCCAATCCCTGCAGGATCCTGAAGAAGTCGCACGATCGCCGACCTGCATGCGCAGGACGTGCAAGTGTCATCGCGCCGCGGAAGTAGACGGCGACTATCGAAAAGGCGCTCCGGCCCGGGATCGCCGATCGGCAGCTCCCAGAAGACGTTGTCCTCGGCCGGGAAGAACTCCTTGTACAACAGAATTCGAAGATCTCCTGCTCGGTCGCCTCGCCCTCGTGGGCGCTCCACAACCACTCGGCGTACGTGGCGAAACCCTCGTTCAGCCAGATGTGCTGCCACGCCTCGACCGCGAGCGAGTCGCCGACCCACTGGTGGGCCAGCTCGTGGACGACCACGCCGTCATTCGGACCGCCGAAGAAGAACACCGGGGAGTACACCGGACGCGTCTGGGTCTCGAGGGCGAACCCGGCCGGACTGTCGTCGACGATGCCCCCGGCGGTCCTGAACGGATAGCTCCCGAACACGCTCGGCCAGGAAGTCGATGATCTCCGGCTGACGAGCGAACGATGCCTGAGCGGAGTCACGCCGGCCAGCGGCGGCGGAGGGGGTGGCTGGAGCTCGGTGATCGTCGTCCACGAGTTCTCGTTCGGCCCGCTGCCGTCCGGCGCGTCGGCGACGACCCACCCGTCGAGCGTGTCGCCGTCGTCCTCGAAGGAGGTGCAGCCGCTCGCCGGTGAGACGACGAGGTTGTCGAGCGTGACGCCACGGAGCCTGGACCGCCCCGTCGCTCGCGTAGGTGATCGAGACCTCGAGCTGGATCGGGTCCGGCCCCGCGTTCGGCAGCGCGAACTGCCAGGTCTCCCAGTCGAAGCCCTCGCCGCTGACCGCCCACCAGTCGCCGGACGTGCCGGATGGCGAGCACAGGTGAAGAAGTCGTCATCGGGATCTTCCGGGTCGCCCGGATCGAGGAAGGGCGTCAGGTAATGGTCCAGGAACTGGTTGAAGTCGATCGTCGACGGGCACGCACCGCGGATCCTGGCTGGTGTGGCCGCTCTGCTCCTCGAGCGTCGTCCAGTCGTCGCCGCCGGCGGTGCGCTTCTCCACGAACAGGAAGTCCCGGCCGCCCTCGGTGTCGTGGAAGGTGTCGAATGACAGCGTCGCCCCGCCCGGCGGGATCGTCAGGACGCGCGTCAGCCGCTTGTAGGCGTGCTCGGCCACATCCGAGAAGAGCATCTGCGCGCCGTCGGTCGGCGTGACCGTGGCGGCTCGGGCGGCGGCGGGGGCGGTTCGAGCACGCTGATCGTCGTCCAGGTGTTCTCGTTCGGTGGGCTGCCCTCCGGCGGGTCGCCGCCACCCAGCCGTCGAGCGTGTCCGCCGTCGTCCTCGAACGACGTGCAGCCCTCGCCCGTCGAGACGACGAGGTTGTCGAGCGTGACGCCGCGGAGCTGGAAGCACGCCGTCGCTGGCGTAGGTGATGGAGATTTCGAGCTCGATCGGGTCGGCTCCTGCCGTTCGGCAGCGTCGAACAGCCATGGCTCCCAGTCGAAGCCCTCGCCCGCTGGCCGCCCACCAATCGCCGGACGTGCCGCGATCCGGCGACTGGTCGTCATCCGGCTTCCGCCCCCGCGTCTTCCGGCGGCGTGCCAGGTAGTGCTCGAGGAACGGGTGGTCGAAGAGGATCCCCGGGCATGCACCCGGGTCCTGGGTGGTGATGGCCGCCCTGTTCCTCCAGCGTGGTCCAGTCGTCACCGCCGGCCGTCCGCTTCTCGACGAACAGGAAGTCCAAGCCGGGTTCGGTGTCATGGAAGGTGTCGAACGACAGTGTGGCCCCGCCCGACGGCACCGTGAGGACGCGCGTCAGGCGCTTGTAGGACGCGGATTTCCTGCGAGTGGCCTGCGAGAACAGCATCGGTCCCCATCGGTCGGCGGATCGGCTCGGCGGCGGCGACGGCGGCTCGAACAGCGCCGGGTCGATCGCGTCCCAGTAGGGCAGGCCTCGGGCCTTGTACGCGTCGATCTCGAGCTGGCCGATGGACGCCGTCGCGAGGTAGGGGCCATCGGATCGCCGGGCATCCCACGTCCAGGTCGTCCAGCCGCCCGTTCGTCCTCTGACCCGTTGAGCACGCCGTTGCCGACGGCCTCGATGCCCCTCGGGCACGGTCCAGTGGAACGTGAACGAGGCCTTGTCGGTCGGGTGATCGTTGGCCGGGAACCAGGTCGCCGCCACGTGCGGCTCGCCCACGATCACCGCGCCGTCGTTGGTGTGCATGAAGCCCGAGATCGCCGAGTTCCGTTGACCAGCCTCCGGGATGCCGTGGTAGGCGATCGCCACCGTGAACTTGGCCTTGTTCTGGATGCCCTTGGTCGGCGTGATCGTCAGCTCCTGACCGTCGCGTGCCCAGGTCGGCCGCTCGGTTGTCGACGCTGAACGGACTCGACGGTCATGCCGACGAAATCCAGGTTGAACGCTGGAGAGGTGCTGGGTCGCACGCGCTTCGATCGTGGCGTCGCCTGCCAGCACGTCGGTTTCCGGGTCGTAGCTGAGGTCGAGGTCGTAGTGCTTGACGTCGTACCCGCCGTTCCCGTCGAGCGGGAAATACGGATCGCCCACCCCGGCCGCTCCAGGCGTGAACGTGACGGGCGGTTTCGCCGCCGGGAGTACGAGCGCGCACAGCGCGACCAGACACGACAAGCGCCAGACGCCGAACCATGGTCCCTCCAACCCGGGCGGACGGCCCCTCCGCGCGTTCCACGCTCCCCGACGCGCGCCCCACTGTCTGACCCGGTCGCTGAGCGCACAGTACCTCCCGCGGCGACTCGGCGTCACCTGCCAATTTCGCGCATCGTTTCCAGGTCGCAACGGGAACCAGCCGGCGGGTCCCGGACGTCTCGGGATCTGGGCGCCGGATCGAGCACACGGGAGGATCGAGATGGCCTACGACGAGCAGCTTGCCGAGCGGATCCGCGCTGCGCTGCGCGGCCGGGACGGCGTCACCGAACGAAAGATGTTCGGTGGGATCGCGTTCATGGTCGGCGGCAACATGGCGGTTGGCGTGATCCGCGACGATCTGATGGTCCGGATCGGCCAGGACGCCCACGACGCGGCGCTTGCCGAGCCGCACGTCCGGATCATGGACTTCGCCGGGAAGCCGATGAAGGGGATGATCTACGTTGCGCCCGAAGGCGTCGTCTCCGATCCGGATCTCTCCCGCTGGGTTGACGCCGGCGCTGCGTTCGCGGCAACGCTCCCGCCCAAGTGAAACTGAAGGGCGTGACCGCGACCGCTGCCCTGACGTTCATGGTCGCGGCCTGCGGTGGCACGCCGTCGACGGCCGGATCGGCCACCCTCCCGTCGATCACGCCGGCCCCACCAGCGAGCGAATCGAGCGCATCGATCGCGCCGAGCAGCTCGCCGGCGCTGCCAATCGGCGAGCCGCTGACCATCCGTGTGGTGGGAGACGGCCCGGTCATCGAGGGAGGCGTCGACGGACCCGAGGGCTACCCGAACGATTACCCGGGCGCGATCGTCCGCGATGCGGACGGTACGTACCACCTCTACATCGCCTGGTTCGCGGCCGCTCCGGGCGACGAGGTCGTGACCCACTCAACGTCGAGCGATGGAGCGGAGTGGATTGTCGGCACGGAACCGATCTACGAGGACCTCGGGCTCGAGATGCGCTATCCCGGCCCAATGCCTGCAGAAGCGCTCCTCCTGGACGACCAATGGGTCATGTACGGCTGGGGGGCATCCATCGGTGCGCAGCGAGCCGACGCCTCCTGGCGGGGGACTGCGCCGTCTCCGACCGGGCCGTGGACCGTGGACGAACAGATGCGCCTCGACCCGGGGGCGCCCGGCGCATGGGACGGCGGCGGCGCCGTCACCTCTGCGGTCGTCGCGACTCCGGACGGCTTCATGTTGTGGTACGAGGGCTATCCCGAGCAGCCCGGCCCGGAATCGATCGGGCTCGCCACGTCAAGCGATGGCGTCACGTTCACGAAGGATGCCGACCCGGTCATCCCGGCCGGGGCCTGCGGCAGCGCAGCGGACGCGGCGGTCTTCCAGCCGAACGTGCTCGCCATTGACGACGGCTACCTGATGCTGTTTGGCGGCCTCGTGGAGGCAGGTGGCCGGACGCAGGTCTTCGCCGCGACGAGCCCTGATGGGCGGGCGTGGACGTGCGCCGGCGAGGGCCCCGTGGCCGGTCTGGAGCAGTTCAGCGGCTCCAACTCCGTCCACACGTTCCAGACGTTCGACCGCGACGGCCAGCCCGCCGCGCTGCTCGAAATCCTCGGGGGCGACCATACGGAACTCTGGCTGGCCGAGATCATCGCCGGCTGAGCGCTCCGGCTAGCGGCCAACCTCGATCCGGCCGTTCCAGAGCTGGTACGGCGAGAAGTACGAATCACGGTGGATGACCTTGCCGTTCTTGTTGCGCACGACGCGGGTCACCGCCACGTTCATCCCGTTCGCCGGGTACTCGGTCTGCTCGCGTTGGCCGGGCTTGAGCGTCGAGACCTTCACGGTGTGTGTCGTTGCCTGGCGGACGTTGCGCACCTGCGGCTGGCCGATGCTGACCGTCCGCCCGTCGTCGGTGCCCCAGATCTCGAACCGAACGTAGCCGGCGCCGCCGGAGCCGCGGAGCTTGACGCCCCGGATCAGGATCGGGGTCTTCATGTCGTTCGTGAACGACAGCGTCTGGGCGTTGGACACCGTGGCGTCGAGGCCGAGGGGATAGCGATCGATGTAGTAACGGTGGTTGTCGCGGGCACCGATCGTGAGCCCGGCACGAAGCGCGGCGTTGAACAGCGTCGTCGACGCCGAGCACATTCCACCACCCATCGCTCCAGTCGGATCCGTGTGGTCGCCGGCGATGAAGCCGCCGAGGCCAAATCCGCGCGCCGTGGTCACCGGCCCCAGGCCGCTCCACCACTCGAAGCGCTGGCCAGGCTTGAGCACGGTCCCGTTGATGATCTGCGCGGGCAGCCAGATGTTGGCGCCGAAGTGGTTGCGCTCGCTGATCGGGAAGTAGGTCTGCCACGAACCGAGCCGCGTCATGAGCGGCGCCTTCCTGGTGGCCTCTGCGGTTGTGAGCTCCGGAGCGTGGCGGGCGATCTTGAGCTTGACCGTCTTCGGCGTCTCGCCACCCGCACGTCGTGCGAGCTCGGCGACGATCGCGGCGGTCGTCGCCTTCGTGGCGAGTCTCCGGCCGTCTGCGCCGGCGATGACCCCGAAGATCGAGCCTGACTTGCTGCGCAGGTACTGGGCCGAGACCGGCGCCCGGGCAACGTCCTTCTTCGTCGCGCGCAACGCCTTCGGGATGGCCGCCTCATCGATGACCGGTCCGAGCGCACCGCCGGGCGCAGTCGTGAACGTGATCCAGCTGCGAACCTTGGCGGCGGGGATCTTCCAGCGTCCGCCGGCCCCCTTGATGACGACGGCCTTGCCGACCCACGTCGCCGCCTTCTGCGCGTGGAGGACGTCCTCGTCGCTGCGGTCAGGCTCGACCGGCATGGCGGCGGCCTGGATGGGAATCTCCGGCGGGGCGCTTGCGTTCCCGACGAGCGCTACGGCGTTCGACTGGACTGTCGGGACATCGAACGTCCAGCCTGGACGCGAGTGGAGCACCCGGACGCCGCGCGGACCCATCCCGATCTCGGCATTGACAGGGCGCGCCTCGAGCGGGGCGAGGCCCGCCGCGACCGCCGCTCGCAGCGCGGCCTCGTCGAACACGACGGCGGGTTCGAGCGATGCTCCGCGCAGCGCGAGCCGGACCTCGCCCAGGGCGCGCTCCACGACACTCCCGTCACGGCCGGTCGACAGGGCGGCATCGACGAGCGCACCGACATCGGCGCGCCGCGCGAACGTGCTGTAGTCCACCGCCACATCGCCGGCGATCGTGCTGATGACGACCCGGCCCTCGCCATATCCGCGATAGGCCTGCTCGAGCGCGGCCGTGGCGCTCGTCCGGTCAAGGCCCGAGAGATCGGTCGCGCCCACGCGTACGCCCGGGAGGACGCGGCCCTCGTATCCGAGGTCCCAGGCGACGAGCGCGCCAGCGGCCAGCATGAACGTGAGGGCGAGCCCGATGAGGAACGCGACGAACAGGCGCTGCACCACGCGTGCCCTGCTGCGGTGGATCGCCTTACCGACCGGCGTCTCGAGCGCCGGTTGCTGGATGTCGCTGACGGCGGTCATGGTCCGCCCCTCCTGGGCCCCTGTGCGACGATTGTGACGGCAGCATCGGCCAGTCGTCCACCCGATTGCGACCGATCAGTCGTCCTGGAACGGCCTGGTGCTTTCGGTCAACAGCCGACTCCGGGTGTTTCGGCGGTCCGACGCCGCGTCGAGGGCCGTCGTCAGGTGATCAGGGCGAGCAGCTCGCCGACGCGGGCGATCTGCTCGGGTGTCCGATACAGCGAGTTGTTGAACGTGAAACCGGTGAAACCGGCGTCCACGTAGGTCCGCATCTCATCGGCCATCTGCTCGGGCGTGCCGATCTTGACGAACGGTCGGCGGTCCTCGGGCATCCGCTCCAGAAAGGCGCGCGCTTCGGCGTCGTCGGCGGCGACGATGACCGGTGCCCCCATCGTCCGCTCGATCGCTCCGGGATCGCGCCCGATCTCCGCGCAGTGGCGTTCGAGCACCTCGGTCTTGTGGCGAAGCACATCGAGACCGAGCGCGAACCAGTGCGTCATGTCGGCGTGCCTGGCCGCGATCCGCAGGGTCCGCTGCTCGCCGCCTCCGCCCACGAGGATCGGCGGTCCGTTGGGCTGGACCGGGCGCGGCATGTTGAGCGCTGCGCTGATCCGATAGTGGCGGCCCTCGAAGGACGGGCGGTCCTCGGTGAACATGGCGCGCACGATCGTGAGCGCCTCGTCGAGACGATCCATCCGTTCACGCAGGGTCGGAAACTCGAAACCGTAGCCCGCGTGCTCGACGTCGTTCCAGGCGGCGCCGAGCCCGAAGATCGCCCTGCCCCCCGACAGCACGTCGAGGGTCGTCGCAGTCTTCGCGAGGAGCGCCGGGTTGCGGTACGTGACGCCGGTCACGAGCGTGCCGAGCCGGACACGGCTGGTCTCGCGGGACAGCGCGGCAAGGACCGACCAGCCCTCGAGCATCGGATCGGTAACGGGACCGACGCCCGGGATCTGGTACAGGTGATCCATCACCGTGACGAGGCTGAACCCCGCCTGCTCCGCGGCACGCGCCTGCTCGACGACCCGGTCGAACAGGCGCTCGTCGGGTGCGTCCGTGGACGTGTAGTACGGAAGATGCAGGCCGAACCACGGTTTCACGTTGGCCTCCGGGGTGATGGCGAGGGCAGCCGCCGTCCATCATGATCGTGCATCGCGGACGATCGCGGACGAACAACCGAGGATGGCCTGATGTTCCCGCAACACGGCTCCGATTCCCAATGAGCCGCGTACCGCCCCTGCCGAGGCGCATCGGCGGCATCGCGGTCCCGCAGGACGAGGTCTCGGCCGCGACCTGGACATGGGCCAACCGCTCGCTGCCGCGATACCTGCTCGCGCACTCGATCCGCGCGTATTGCTGGGGTGCCGCGATCGGGGCAGGGGAGGGCTGGCACTTCGACCAGCGGATCCTGTGGACGTCGTCGCTGTTCCATGACAATGGCCTGCGCCGCCTCGGCCGCAACACGATGTGCTTCGAGGTCGAGGGAGCGGAGCTCGCGCGGCGGCTTCTCGAACGGATGGGAATGCCCGCGGACGAGGCCGAGCGCGTCGCGGTCTCGATCATCCTCCACATGCAGCCTGGCGTGACCCTCGACGATGGCGTCGAGGCCGTCCTCCTCGACCGCGCGACAGGCCTGGATGTTCGAGGCGCGGAGTTCGAGCTCGTGGACGACGTTCGTGAAGCGGTCGTGCGCGAGTACCCACGTGGCGCGTTCGACCGTCACTTTCTCGATGCGATCACGCGGGAGGCCGCCGTACGCCGCGACTGCCAGAGTGCGCGACTCCTGAACGAGACAGGCCTCGCCGCGTGGATGGCCCGGTCGCCCTGGCGACTGAGCGCTGAGAACCAGAAGGAGCAGCGAGCGCAGGGGCTCGCCGCTCCGAACGGGCTGGCGTGGTCGCCGGGTCAGCGCACGACGATCACGGCCTCGAGATATTCGCTCGGCACGACCATCGTGCCGTCGTCGGCACGATTGAAGCGCGCGATGTTCTCGAGCACGTCGGCTTCGAGGGCAGGGCGCCCCTCCTCGCCGACGGCTTCGAACGCCTTCAGCGTCGGACCGTAGTAGCGCCGCCAGTAGTCGACCCACGTCTGTGGCGAGCGGTAGCGGAACGTCATGTGCCGCTTCTCGACGCGAAGCTCGGCGATCGCGTCCCCGAACAGCTCGCGAAGGCGTTCCTCGGTGCCCCACTGGATCGGCGAGCGGAGGCCCGCGGGCGGCGGCACGTGCTTGCCGATCACCTTGAACAGGTTCCCGATGTAGCCCTCGGGCGTGTGGGTCACGAGCCCGATCTTGCCGCCGGGCCTGGTGACCCGGGCAAGCTCCGATGCGGCAGCCTCCTGGCTCGGCGCGAACATCGCGCCGAAGACCGAGGTGACCACGTCGAAGCTGTCGTCCTCGAACGGGATCGCCTCGGCGTCGCCGTCCTCGAACTGCGCCTGCACGCCTTCGGCGATCGCGCGTTCGCGCGCCCGCTCGAGCAGCGACGGCACGTAGTCGATCCCGACGACCTCGCAGCTGCGGCGGGCCGCCGCGAGGGCCGCATTCCCGCTGCCCGTGGCGACGTCGAGCACGCGGTCGGTGGAGTGGACGTCGAGCGACTCGATCAGCTGCTCGGCAGTGAGCAGGATCTGCGTGCCGATCATGTGATAGTCGCCGCTCGCCCAGGTCGCCTGCTGGCGCTGCTTGATGGCGGCGAGGTCCGGCGCGTCGGCTGTGGCAATGGCCATGGACATCCCCTTGTGTTGCTGTTGGCGTCGGTAGCCACCAGACTCTGCCTAAAGGCGGATCGGCAGCATCGGCCGATGTCCGTACTGCGTCACCGGCCACCGCTTCAATTACACAGATGGAGCAGGAGGCGGAAAGGTTCACGTGCCGGTCGCGACCGTCGACGAATATCTCGCGGCGCTTCCCGAGGAACGGCGTGGCCCCATGGAAGAGCTGCGTCGGACGATCCGTCGTGCCGCGCCTGCTGCCATTGAGACGATCGCGTACGCGATGCCTGCCTTCCGCAGCCCGACGGGCCGCTTCCTCGTCTCGTACGACGCGTACAAGGCGCACTACAGCCTGTTCCCGTCCACGAACGAAATGGAGGCCGAGCTCGGCGACGAGCTCAGACCATTCCTGGCTGGCAAGGGGACGATCCGGTTCCCGGCCGACCGCCCGATCCCGACCGGGCTCGTCGAGCGAATCGTGAAGATCAGGGTGGCCGAGGTGGATGCCAGGGACGCGCCACGCATGTCCGCCCGCCTAGCGACCCGCCGCAGCCGCTGACCCCGTTAGCCGTTGCGCAGGAATCCGGTATGGCCGCATCTCGTTGTCCTCGCGGATAGGCCGTCACCGTTTCGCCGGCCTCACTCGAACAGGCTCGAGCTGGTACCTCCCTCCTCCTCGACGGATCGGTTGGTCTCGGACCTCGAACTGGAACGGGGGCGGGTCTCGCGTTGTATCCCACGTCTACGTCGCCGACGTTCGGGTTCGTCGGTCACCGGCTCCATCCACATCAATGGCGTCGTCGAGACCCTCGCTGTCGCTCGAGCCGTGCACCTCGAGGACGCCAGCGGCCGCGTCGTGGTCGATGGCCCGAGCGGCGTGATCGAGGGAAGCTGGAGGAACTGCGGTGGCGTGCTCTGATCGCGTCCGCTCAATGGCACGACCCGGAACTCCATGACTTGCCCGGTCGTATTGGGGTCGGACGAGTCGTAATCCTCGTCCGGCTCGCCGCCGCCGAAGGGTTCGTCCGGACCGATGTTGGTGAGCACGTGGCCTCCGAGCGGGACGTTCGTGAAGTCCGCGATGAGATCGGCGCGCTCGGCGAGCGCCATGAGCAGCCGACCGCCATTGAATTCGGTCAGGTTGACCGGGGCCGGAAGGAACCCGCCCTCGTTGCCGATCTGCCAGACCTCGATCCCGGGGATGTTCGAGAAGTCCAGGATCAAGAAGCGGGAGTCGCAGCCGTTGAGGAAGCGGAACCGATAGCGGCGCTGCTCGACAGCTAAATATGGCCAGGTGCTCCCGTTGACCATCATCGTGTTGCCGAAGAACTCCGGGTTCCAGATCGGGGAGAGGTCGGTTTCCGGGATGAACGGACCTTCGATCTCGTCGAAGAACGCCCGCGTGTCCGGATAGAACAGCGAGCCGTCGGCGTCGAACGACCGATCCTGGACGGCGATCGGGATCTCGTAATAGGTCGATACCCGGCGGATCGCCGATCTCCGGGCGCAGGGCCGGGCAGGAATGCGGGGCGCCCCGTCCGGCTGTCGAACACTTCGTCGCCAGGCCCGCCGCGAATGAGGAAGAACCCAGCCGGCCCGGCATACACGTTGAGCCGGGTCATCCCCAGCGTGTGGTCGTGGTACCAGATCGTCGACGCGCGCTGGCTATTGGGATACTGGAAGACGGCCGTTCCCGGGTCCCACTCGGACGTGTCCGGGGCGACGTAGCCGCGGCTCGCCGCCTTGCCCCGGAAGAAGTCGTACCAGGTGCCCTCGGTGGCGTAGCCGGCGGGGATGTTGCCGGCCCGGGGTAGGTACCAGGCCTCTGCGTACCCGTCGCTCTCGTCGCCCACGCCGGCGGAGCCGTGCACGTGGGTCACGATGGGGACGGGGCCGGTGTAGGAGCCGGGTGTCGCGGCGAATTCCGGCCGCATGTCGCGGCCGCCCGTCCCGCCGGGCGGGTTCGCCCAGTGGAGCGTCGGGTCCACTGGCAGCAGGTGGGAGAGGTACGGGGACATCGGGTCAGCCGGGTCCTCGACGCAGCTCATTGACCCATTTCACGCGGACCGGCGTGCGATGCTTCGCCTCGATCGTGAGCGAGGGCGCATTGAAGATGATGGGTCCACCCTGCGCTACCCGCGGACCGTAGCCCCAGACGGTTGTTGCCGGCAGCTCGGCCGGTAGGATCTGCTGCTCGAACTGGCGGACGGCGATCTCGTAGTAGTCGATGTTCTTGCCGCCCTTCACCTTGATCTTGCCGGCCCGCGGCATGGCAGGAGGAACGAGCAGCGGCGTCGCGTACTTCGGGATCGACCCCGGAGGGAGTGTCGGGCCTGGAATCTGGGCACGGGCTATGGCTGGTCCGAACCGCCAAGGCAGGAACAGCGCCGCTCCGCCGGCGGCACCGAGCTTGATGAACGCGCGTCGCGAGAGCCGGGCATTCATTTCCCCACCCTCCGGGCGCCCCGACGGTAACCGCCATCGTACGCCTCGTTTGCGTGACCGGCAGGTCCATTCGTCCCTGAGGGCCGGGCCGCCGTGCTCTGTCCCAGGGCCTTCTGGCAGACGGCCCCGCACCGCCCACGCGCGAGCGGTGAGTCGGATGGTCCCGTCGGGCTCCTCGGTCAACGACGCGCGAAGCCGGTCGCGCAGGGCCGTGCGGGCCGGCTCGTCGAGCGAGACGACGTACGCGGGCGCCGGGCCGGTGCCGCGCAGGAACGGCGTCCACAGGTCGTCGAAATCGCGGAAAACCGTGGGCACGTCGATCGGGCGCTGATTGACGTCGACCAGGCCCGCCGCTTCGAATGCCGCGGCGAGCCGGCCCTCGTGGGTGATCGGGAAGCGGACACCCTCGTCATGGGCGCGCATCCCGGGATCCAGCGCGATGGCCGCATCGAAGAACCGGCGCAGCAGCTGCATGCCGGCGGCGTAGTCCCACACGTAGCCCGCGACCATCCCTGTTGGCCGGACGACCCGCTGCGCTTCCGCCAGTGCCGCTCCGAGATCCGGCACGAAGTTGAGGACGAGGCCGGCCGCCACGGCGTCGACCGAGGCGTCTTCGCACCCTGTTGCGTCGGCGCTGGCGACACGGAACGTGACGCGCGGGTCCGGCACCGCCTCCCGGGCGTGGTCGACGAACGGTTGCGCCGGATCGACGCCGACCAAGGAAGCCGGGTCGCTGCGGTCCAGGATCGTCCGTGTGAGGATCCCGGTCCCGCACCCGACGTCGAGCCAGCTCAAACCGGCGGGCTGCGCGAGCCAGTCGACGAATTCGGGCGCGACAAGCCGGCTCCAGCGGCCGATGTATCCCTCGTAGGCGGCGCCGCTCGCCCAGCGGTCACCGGTCGATACGCTCATCCGAACTCGGTCTCCTTGACGACGCGGCCGTCCCGGTCGAAGGTCTTCCACGTTCCGATCTGCCGGCCGCGATCGAAGCTTCCCGCGCGCATCAGCGATCCGTCGGTCCGGAAGAACTCCCAGGGACCGTGCATCTGCCCGTCGAGGTTCGCGCCGCGGTACTTCACCTTGCCGTTCGCGTAGTAGGTGACTTCGGGATCCGGCGATGCCTGCTCGGGCATGGCGCCCAGTATCACCGACCGCGACCCTCAGCCCCAATTTCCGAACGGTAGGCTTGGGCCGATGCAGCCCGAAACGCGCTACGCCCGCCTCGGAGACCTGCACCTGGCGTACCAGGTGATGGGCGAGGGCCCGCCCGACATTCTCCTGCTCGACCAATGGTTCGGCAACGTCGAGGCACAGTGGGAAGTCCAGCCGATGGCGACGCTGCGCGAACGACTCGCGTCGTTCGGCCGGCTGATCATGTTCGACGAGCGCGGCACGGGCCTTTCGGACCCGATCCCGACATCCGCGCTCCCGACACTCGAGGAGTTCATGGCCGATATCCCGGCCGTGCTCGACGAGGTTGGGTCGGCTCGCGCAGCGGTGATCGCGAACATCGGGGGCGGGATCCTCGCCATTCCGTTCGCTGCCGCCCATCCCGAGCGCGTCACGAGCCTGATCCTGGTGGATTGTTTCGCCCGGTTCCAGGTCGCGGACGACTATCCGATCGGTGCTCCCGAGGCGGCCGTCGCCGAAGCGCTCGCGACGGCTGAGGCGCGAACGGGGCAAGGGGTCATGCTCGACCTCTTTGCGCCAAGCGTGTCCGGTGACGAGCGGCTGCGACGCGCCTGGTCGCGCTACGAGCGCCATGCCGCCACGCCGGGCAGCACCGTCGCGATCGTTCGACTGATCTACGAGAGCGACGTCCGCAACGTGCTTCCGGCCATCCACGTCCCGACGCTGGTCATCCACCGGAAGGACGCGGTCGGCTTCGCGGCGGACCACGGCCGCTACCTGGCCGAGCACATCGAGGGGGCCCGGTATGTCGAGCTGCCCGGAACGGACAACCTGATCTGGGCTGGCAACCAGGACGCTATCGTCGCCGAGATCGCCGACTTCGTGACCGGGGTTCGGCCGGCACCCGAGTCTGACCGGGTACTCGCGACGATCCTGTTCACCGATATCGTGGGGTCCACCAAGCTCGCCGCGGAACTGGGCGATGCGCGCTGGCGGGCGGTGCTCAGCGAGCACGATGACCTGGCCCGGCGGCAGATCGAGCGATTTGGCGGACGTGCCGTGAAGTCGGTTGGCGATGGCGTCCTGGCCACGTTCGACGGCCCGGCCAGAGCGGTCCGCTGCGCCGCGGGCATCCGGGATGACGTCGCCCAGCTGGGCATCGACATCAGGGCCGGATTGCACACGGGCGAGATCGAAGTCCAACCCGAGGACGTTGCCGGGCTGGCAGTCCATATCGGGGCGAGGATCGCGGCGCTCGCCGGTCCACGTGAGATTCTCGCTTCGAGCACAGTGCGGGATCTCGTGGTGGGATCGGGGCTCGAGTTCGACGAGCGGGGCGAGCACGAGCTCAAGGGGGTACCCGGAACCTGGCGGGTATTCGCGGTCCGCCTGTAGCGCCGCGCCGTGTACCGTTCGGCTTCATGACGGCCACCCAGGAACCAACCGCCAAGGCGCCGACCGAGGGGAGCGTCCGCGTCCGGCAGTTCGATGCCGACCGACACGATCAATCGCTCGCGCTCGATGAGGCGCTCGCAGCGAAGCCGACCGAGCGCCAGCTTCTGTGGATCGATATCAGCGAGGAGCTCGACGCGGAGCAGGCGAAGGAACTGGCGGACGCGTTCGAGCTCGACTCGACCACCATCCATGCCATGAGGAACCCGGGCGATGTCCCGCATCTCGGGGTCCACGGGTCGTACCTTCACGTGCGCGTCGCGGTCGAACCGAACGATCGCAAGCCTGATGCGACGCCGTGGCTCGACATCGTCGGCGGGGGCAACGTGGTCATCACCAACCATCGCGTTCCGATCCAGTTCCTGGACGACATGGACGATCGGATCCAGGCGGACACGACGTTCGGGCTGCTCGACGCGAGCACCTTCGTTTCTTCGCTCCTTGGCGCGGCGGTGACGACCTACTTCGCCGCTGTCGATGCGATCGAGGACGACGTCGATGTGCTTGACGCAAAGTCGTTGCGCGACGATGGCCGGCATGAGCTCCTCGACGACCTCGTGCTCGTGCGGCGACGGATCGCCCGCCTGCGCCGGGTGCTCACAGATCATCGCCAGCTGTTCGCATCGCTCGCGGGGGCCGAGCTGGCGCACGCTGACCGACAACCCGGACAGCGCACCCGCCTTCAAGGCGGTCTCCGAGCGCTTCGACTCGGCGATCGGCGCGGTCGAGGACAGCCGGGAGGTCCTGATCGGTTCGTTCGACGTCTACATGACCCGAACGGCACAGCGCACCAACGACATCATGAAGGTCCTTGCGCTCGCGACCGTCCTGCTCCTGCCGGGCTCCGTGGTGGCGGGGCTGCTTGGGCATGAACATGCTCATCCCGCTCCCCGAGGACAACCCGATGAGCTTCTGGATCGTCGTCACGGGCGTGGCGGTCTTCGCGGCGAGCATCCTGCTGATCGCCCGGGCCCGTCACTGGCTGTGAGGCCGGCATGGCTGGAACGCGCATGACTTCGACCCGCACCGATTCCCCCGCCTGGTGGCGCGATGCCGTCACGTACCAGGTCTACCCGCGCAGCTTCGCCGACGGGGACGGCGACGGCGTCGGGGACATCGCGGGCGATCCGCAGCCGCCTGCCGTACATCCGGGACCTCGGCGTCGACGCGATCTGGCTGAACCCGTGGTATCCGTCACCGATGGCCGATGCCGGCTATGACGTCGCCGACTACCGTGCCATCGACCCGCTGTTCGGGACGCTCGAAGAGGCGGAAGCGCTCATCGCCGAGGCGCGAGCGCTGGGCTTGCGGGTACTGCTCGACATCGTGCCGAACCATCTGTCCAGCGAGCACGCGTGGTTTCGGGCCGCGCTCGCCGCGGGACCGGGATCCCACGAGCGGGAGCGCTTCCTGTTCCGACCCGGACGTGGCGACGGCTCGCGGCCGCCGAACGACTGGGAGAGCGTCTTCGGTGGGTCCGCCTGGACGCGCATCCGCGAGCCCGACGGGAGGCCGGGCGAGTGGTACCTGCACCTCTTCGACCCCGGGCAGCCGGATCTGAACTGGCGGGAACCGGACGTCCACGCCGAATTCGAAGCGGTGTTGCGCTTCTGGTTCGATCGCGGCGTCGACGGTTTCCGGATCGATGTCGCCAACGGGCTCCACAAGCACGAGGACCTGCCCGATCTCGGAGAGCGGTCCGGACGACCCGTGGATGAGGGAGAGGAGGACCACCCGTTCTGGGACCGCGACACCGTGCACGAGGTGTATCGCGAGTGGCGCCGGGTCGCCGACTCGTATCCCGACCCGAGAATGTTCGTGGCCGAGGCATGGGTTCCGACTCCGGATCGCCTCGCCCGCTACGTCCGCCCCGATCATCTTCACAGCGCCTTCAACTTCGACTACCTGACGACGCCGTGGCGGGCGCCGCTGCTCCGGGCGAGCATCGACGAGGCGCTCGTGGCACTCACCGCGGTGAGCGCCGAACCCACGTGGGTGCTGTCGAACCACGACGTCGTCCGCGTGGTCAGCCGTCTCGGTCTGCCACAGCCCGACGCACGGAACTGGGAGCTCGAACTGGACGACGAGACGGCCGAGCCCGATCTCGACGTCGGCACGCGACGCGCACGCGCGGCGGCACTGCTGATGCTCGCGCTGCCCGGCGGTGCCTACGTCTACCAGGGTGAGGAACTCGGACTCTGGGAAGTCCTCGACCTGCCGGACGCGGTGCTGGCGGATCCCATCTGGGAACGCTCCGGTCACACCCGGCGCGGTCGCGATGGAGCGCGTGTCCCGCTGCCGTGGACGGCGGATGGTCGATCGTTGGGTTTTGGCCCATCAGACGGCGCGCGACCCTGGTTGCCGCAGCCGGCCGCCTGGGCCGCGATGGCTGCCGAGCGGCAGGCGGGCGACCCCAGCTCGATGCTGGAGCTGTACCGGACGGCGCTCCGCATCCGGCGGGAGCATCCCGGCCTCGGCTCGGGGCCGATGCGCTGGCGCGATACCCCGGTTGGCGTGCTGTCGATCGAGCGCGATGGCGGGTTCGTGCTCGTCGCGAACGTGGAGGGAGCGTCGGTCGAGCTGCCGAGCCACCGGGAGGTGCTGCTCGCCAGTGGCCCGCTGGACGGCTCTCGCCTCCCGCCGAACACAGCGGTCTGGCTGCAGGCCTGACCGAGCCCGGCCCGATCAGCGCTCGGGTGGCTCCATCGGGGTCATGAGCTGGAAATAGTTGTCGTCCGGGTCGGCGAAGGTCGCGATCAGTGAGCCCGGCGCCTCCTCGAACCCGTATGGCTCGCGGACGACCGTGGCCCCGGCAGCCTTGAACCGCTCGAAATCGCCCTGGACGTCGTTGCTCTCGATGTTCCAGATCAATCGGCCAGGTTGCGGGTTCCTGCCGTGCACCTCGCTGTGCGGACCAATACTCACCGCACCGCCGCCGAGCAGCCACGTGGTGTAGCCGCCGTCGTCCCAGGTTGGTTTCCCGAACAGCTTCTCGTAGTACCCCGCGAGGCGTGCTGGGTCCTCCGAGCCGATGAGGATGCTGTTGAAGTTCATGCGGTCTCCTTTTGTGCGATTCTCCCACCGCTGCCTGGATCAGGCCGGCGTTCGCTCGTTTCGCGCGGCAGCCTCGGCGATCCGGCGGACGCGCTCGGCGCGCGTTTCGGGTCGGCGTGCCATCACGAGCGACGTCAGCAACTGCTTGCGAACCGACGGCGGAAAGGCGGCGAAGTTGGCCGCGGCCGGTGGCTGAGCGTCGAGCGCGACGGCCAGGTCGCGCGGCACCTCCAGCCGTTCGACGCTGTCGAGGAGCTCCCACGACCCGTTCGCCCTGGCTCGCTCGATGGCGGCCACGCCGGCCGGCGCCATGCGGCCCTCGGCGATGAGCCGCTCGACGCGGGCCTTGTTGGTTGCCGCCCAGCCGCTGTGCGGCTTTCGCGGCGCGAAGTACTGCTTGCCGCGTTCCTCGTCGATGGTGCCGGCGGTGCCGTCGACCCAGCCGAAGCAGAGCGCTTCCTCGACGGCCGCCTCGTAAGGGAGTCCCGTGCGGCGCGCTCGCGTCCGCCACGTGACGAGCCACACGCCTGCCGACGTGTCGTGGTTGTTCTCGAGCCACGCGCGCCATGTCGCGCGGTCCTCGACGAACACTTCCTGGGCATCGGCCATCGGGCTCACGGGAGGGCGGTCATCGTTTCGGGGATTGGGGCTGCGCGACGGTGCTCGGCGAGGTGCAACCCGAGGTCGATGGCGATCTTGATCGTGACGAGGACGGCTATGGCCGCCGACTGGGCGCCCGTCGTGCCGATCGCGACGGCGCCGAGGATGATGGTCATGTGGAGCACCATCAGTCGCCCGTACGGAGCGAACATCAACTGCGCGGCGCTGATCCGGCGGTACTCGCCACCGTGCAGGTAGTTCCACCAGTACGACACGCCGTGGCTGATCCCGAGGACGATCGCGGCGAACAGGATCGTGACCGGATCGACACCGGACGCCGACCCGGGCTCACCAGTGAACAGGAACGGCAGGGTCAGCACGAAGATGCCGTGCACCACCCAGAACAGGCCGTAGTGGACGATGAAGAACGGGATGAGCCTCGTCTTCCTGGTTTCGGCAACGGGGCGGTTGTGGGCGGTCATCCCCTCGGGCAGGCCGGCTCCCTGCGCGGTCGCCATCTTCAGGACGTTGAAGGCGCCGACGACCCCGTTCTCGAGCCAGTACACGATCAGGATGTTCCAGACGCTCCAGCCGAGGAACAGCACCCCGAACAGCGGGACCAGGTTCGCGACGATCAGCGCCACCACGGCGCCGACCGACGAGCCCACCCGGTACCAGGCGAGGATGCGTTCGATGGTCACGAGCCCTGGGCCATGCTCCAGATCGTCCAGTACTGCGTGCGCAGGCGGCGCGGCTGCTCGAGCACGGTCCGGATCGCGAATGCGATGTCCTCCGGGCGCAGGTACGTCTGCAGCTCGGGCATGTCCTCGGTCCGTCCGGTGCCGATGGCGAACTCGGTCGACGTGCCGGCCGGCCCGATGGTCGTGACCCGGATGCCCTTCTCACGCAGCTCGCGGTCGAGCGAGCCGGCAAGGCCGACCTGGGCGAACTTCGTCGCGGCGTAGACCGCCTCGTCGGCTCCTCCGCGGAACCCGGCGACCGACGCCACGATCACGATGTCGCCGCGACCGGCCTCGATCATGTGCGGGACGGCAGCCCGGATTGGCCACACCGTTCCGGCGATATTGGTGTCGATCATGGCGGCCAGCGCCTCGTCGGTGTTGTCGAGGATCCCGCCGTACATCCCGATGCCCGTGTTCGCCACGAGGGCGTCGAGGCGGCCGAACCGCTCCAGCGCCGTTGACACCAGTCGCTGGCTGTCGGCCGGGACCCGGACGTCCATCGTGACCGCGGCTACTCGATCGGGGAACTCCGCTTCGAGCTGGTCGAGGCGCTCTCTTCGCCGGGCGCCGACGACAACCCGTGACCCCCCATCGAGCAGTTCCCGAGCGGTAGCGCGCCCGATCCCGGCGCTTGCCCCGGTGATGACGACGACCTGGTCCTGGAGTGATTCCATGCCGCTCCTTCGTCTGTATTTCTCAGCGCTGGACATCCAGCGGCTCCGTATCACCCGGGCCGATGGCGACGCCCGTCCGTGCCCAATCCGCGTAGGCGGCGACGAGGCCCTCGTCGTCGACGGTGAGCTCCGCCTCGAAGTCTCCGCTCGCATAGCGGTACGTGAACTCGTCGAGCCGCGTGTAATTCTGGTCGGCCTTGACCACGGTCAGTTCCGGGAAGCTCACCCATGCCGCCTTGATCGTCTTCGATGCGCCGACGCCGAGCCGCAGCCGGCGGATCGGGAGGGTGTTGGTCGACGGGCTGCAGCCGAGGTCCACGTCGGTCGCACCCTTGAGCCCTCGGACGGTCTTGCCGTCCACGGACCAGCCACCCTTCGCGTCACGTTCGAGCACGAGCGTCCGCTGTTCGAACCCGCGCAGGTCGCGGACGTGCGCGGCGTTGGTGAGGCCCTCCGCGTCGGCCAGGACCCGGTACTCGATCCGGACCGGGACGCCACCCTCCGAGCCGAGGACCGTCCCGACCAGCGACAGGCCACTGTCCCGCTGGGTCAGCGTGCAATGCTCGTCGGTCGCCACCTCGTCCGAACGTCGCCATGCCACGCGCCTCGTCGCCACGCTCAGGCCTCGATCGGGAGGCGCAGGATCGAACGCGCCCGGTGGCCGGGAACGCGCTCGTAGTCCGAGAGGCGGATCTCGTGCAGGTGGCCATGCGGTCGCAGACCCGCGCTCGAGACCGCGTCGAACAGGGCCACGACAGATTGATGTTCGGTGGCTGGACCACCGACATGGAGGATCTGCGCCGAGCGACCTTCCGCGAACTGGATCACCCGCACCGGCGGGGACGAAGGGCCGAGGCCCGAATGGGACGCCTCGATCGCCGCCTGCGCGTCCTCGTCGCCGGCTTCGGCAGGGATCTCAAGCATCTGCTGCCAGTGCCACGTCGAACGGTCGGCGAACGATTCGGCAAGTTCCTGGCTCGGCGGCTCGGGGTGGGTCCACCACGCGCACTCGAGGACCCCCGCTGCAACCTTCCGGCCGTGCTCCCGCTGCACGCGCGCCCGCAGGGCTTCGTCAGTGGCGCGTAGCGTCTCGCTCGCGAGCACGAACCCGCTCGTTCGCGGGTCGCCCAGGCCGTCGATGGCGAACATCCGCCGCTCGGGCACCACGACGATCGTGGCGCGGTCGGTCGCCGCGTGGCGAAGCTCGATCTGATCGCTTGGGAGTTCAGCGGGCATCGGGCAGGCCTCCAGCTTCACACGTGATTCTCACGCGTCCGCGCCCGCTGCGTCCAGCGATCCTGCGCCGCACCGCTGCCGGTATCCTTGCGCCCGTGATCGTCCGGTTGTTCCTGTTGGCCGCGGCAGCGGTGGCGGGCGTCCTCGCCTTCCGACGCCGGCGGGCCGCCCGCGCGGCCGAGTCGGTGGCGCTCGGCGCAGGCACGGAAACGGACGTGCCGGGCGGCGTCACGCCCGAGGGTGCGCGGGCGCTGGTCGAAGCCGTCCTCGGTCAGCGGCCGGAACGTCGCCCGCTGACGATCGATTTCGCTCCCGCGACGGCGACGGCATGGGAGCTGCTGATCGATGGGCCGGCGTTCTTCCCGCGGATGCTGGCCGACATCGAGGCCGCCCAATCGGACGTCCACATCATCATCTTCGGCTTCAAGGCGGGCGAGATCGGCAGCCGCTTCCGCGACCTGCTGATCCGCAAGGTGCGGGAGGGAATCCCCGTCCGGTTGATCGTGGAAGCGGCCTACAGTCAGCCCGGCCTCGGGTCACGCGCGCTGTACCGCGAGATGCGCGAGGGTGGCGTGCAGATCGTGGCCAACCAGGGTGGCTTCCTCGACCTCGACGGCCTGCTCGGCGAGCGCAGGATCGACTGGCGGTTCGACGACTTCGGCCATTTCGACCACCGCAAGATCGTCGTCGTTGACGGCCGCGTGGCGTTCGTCGGCGGACCGGGGATCGAGGACCACTACAACGACGAGCGGTTCCACGACATCATGCTCCGCCTCGAAGGCCCGATCGTGAGCCAGCTGCAGGCCGTCTTCCTTTTGTCCTGGCATTTCCAGGGCGGGCCGTTGCCGGCGACGGCCGGGGAGCTGGACCGCTACTTCCCGATCCAGCCCGACGGGCCGGGGGTCGAGATGGAGATCCTGGCGAACAACCCGGGCGAGAAGCACCTGCCGATCGCGCCGGCGTTCCAGGCGGCGATCGACGGTGCAACGAAGCGGCTCTACGTGATCAACCCGTACCTCGCCGACCGGGCGATCCTGAAGGGGATCGTCGAGGCAGGCAGGCGCGGAGTTGACGTCCGGGTGATCGTCCCGGCCGACCCCAAGTCGTTCCCCGCCAAGGCCGCCGTCCGAGCGTTCTTCCCGGCGCTCCAGGAAGCCGGCGTGGACATTCGCGAGCACCCGAGCATGGCCCACGCCAAGGTCGTCCTCGCCGACGACACGGTCTTCGCGGGGACCGCCAATCTCGATGGGTTGAGCCTGCGCCGCAACTGGGAGCTCCAGCTCCGGATCGCCGACCGCGAGGTGGCCGATCACGTCGCGAAGGAGCTGTTCGATCGGGACCTCCTCGTCGCCACGCCGGCGCGTATCCCGACCGGCCGCCGCGAACGGGCCGTGAACCGGGCGATCTCGGCGATCTCGCCGATTCTGTAGGGCCCTTTCCGAGCGCGACGGTAGCTTCGCCGTCGGACGGGCCGCCGATTACTCCGACTCTCATCGCATCGCGACGAGCCCGCACGCCAGGACGCCTACGGTGCAGTCCGGGCAGATGGGCGTGCGCGCTCATCCAAATCGATTACGAGGCGTAATCACGCCTGCTGACGTTGCTGTTCGCTCCGACCGAACGAATTGCTGCACGAACGTTGACGCATGGCCAATTGACCGCACTTGACCGCGCTTCCTGAACGTGGCTGTTCGCCGCGGCCGAACGTCTGGACGGGATGTCTGCCGGTCGGCCGCGCTCATGTGCCGTTTCGTTCGTTGATGGCGAACGCTCGCCAAGAGAAGCCGAAGTCAGTCGGCTCGCTGAAGGGAGAGTTTCGTTCGCCCGATGCAACGTTTGGGTCCCGCGGCCGATGAGTTCCAGCCGCCTCAGGCGTTCTACTGGTGAATGCCGCGGCGAAACCCAGCGGCGCACCCATGGAGGAACATCTGTGTCGAAGCTCTCAGCCTGTCTCTGGTTCGACGGCCAGGCCGAAGAGGCCGCCGAGTTCTACACCAAGCTCCTGCCCGACAGCCACATCGACAAGGTGTCTCGCGCGACCGCCGACAACCCCTCCGGCAAGAAGGGCGACGTCCTGACCATCAACTTCACGCTGCGTGGGCAGCCATTCGTGGGCCTGAACGGCGGCCCGGACTTCAAGTTCAACGAGGCGGTCTCGTTCGTCATCGACTGCGAGGACCAGGCCGAGGTCGATCGCTACTGGGACGCCCTCGTCGAGGGCGGCGGCGAGCACGGCCCGTGCGGCTGGCTCAAGGACCGCTTCGGCCTGTCGTGGCAGGTCGTCCCGAAGCAGCTCTACGAGGTGCTCGAAGGACCAGATCCCGCCGGAGCGGAGCGCGCCATGCAGGCGATGCTCCAGATGGGAAAGCTGGACGTCGCCGAGCTCGAGGCCGCGTATGCGGGCAAGGAGCACTCGATCGCAACGAGCCGCTGAAGCGCAGCTGTAGTCGGAGGCCGCCCGTTCGGCGGCCTCCGGCACGCCCGCGGGCCACTGCTACCGGCTGCGCCCGCGGCGTACCATCGGCTGAAGATGAGCGACTTCCTCGGCGACACGCGGGACCTGCTGCGGCGGACGCCGGACGTGCTGCGGGCGCTGCTGACAGGGCTGCCCGAGACGTGGACCGCCACTCCCGACGTGGCCGACGGCTGGCGCCCCCGCGACGTAGTGGGCCACCTGATCAGCGGCGAACTTGACGATTGGATCCCGCGGACAGAGCGGATCCTCGAGCACGGCACGGCGAAGGCGTTCGACCCGTTTGACCGGTTCGCCCACGTCCAGCGCGACGTCGACGCACCGCTCGACGCCCTCATCGAACGTTTCGCGGACCTGCGGGCGGGCAACGTGGCCAGGATCGACGCGCTGGCGACCAACGATCTCGACCGCAGGGGCGCGCATCCGTCGCTCGGCGAGGTGACGCTGCGCGAGCTCCTCGCGACGTGGGCCGTGCACGACCTCGACCACGTGTCGCAGATCTACGCGGGACTGGCGGGCTCGTACGACGCCGAGGTTGGGCCGTGGAAGGCGTACCTCGGCATCCTGCTCCGCCGCGACGACCCGGCTGCAGTCCCCGGGTGAGCCCGACAGCACGTTCCAAGAAGCCCAAGCCGGTGCCGCCGTGGAAGCGGGCCGAAGCCGGTGTCTACCAGTCCTCCGACGAGCGATTCTCCATCCGGTCCGAGGGTCCGTCGCGCTGGTTCATCACCGACGAGGAGCAGCACGACGAGTTCGGACTGGCGCGAACCGTCGGTCCGTTCGACACGCTCGACGAGGCGAAAGCGGCTGCCGATGCGCTGCGCGACGAGGCGCCGGCCGCGTCGCCGCTGGCCGACCGGCTCGCAAAGGGCGCGAGGCCGGCGTCCGGCAAGCGTGGCAAGGAGAAGCCGCCAGCCGAAGAGCCAAAGCCGCCACCGCCCCCGCCGCGGACCTGGCTGGACAAGCTCGAGGACGACGACCGCGAGGCCGCGCGCCGTGCACGTCGGTTGATCGCCGCGCTCGAGGAAGAGGGGATCGAGGACGCCGACGCCCTCGTGCGGCGTGACATCACGGGGAATCAGCCGGTGGTCGCGGCGCGCCTGCTTGCGCGCGAGATCCTGGCCGCGGTTGGAACTGCCACGAAGCCTGACTCGGTGATCGAGGCCGTCGTCGAAGTGCTCGGCTCCTCGAAGGTGCGTCGTGGCCTGCCGGGCTGGGAGCTCGTCGAGCGCGATGGCCCCGCTGACTCCACTCGTGTGATCAGGCTCCTCGCCAGCGACCTCAAGGCCGCCAGGAAAGCTCGCGATCAGGCTTGAACTCAAACCGCCTCGAAAACCCGCCACGTCCCGGGCACGCCCTTGAGTTCGTGCTCGCCACGATCCGCGAACTCGAGCCCAGAGCCGACAACAAGGTCCTTCACCGTCGACGACACGAAGACTTGGCGCGGGCCTGCCAACGCTGCGATTCGCGCACCGAGGTGGACCGCGAGGCCGTGGATGTCCCCATCGGCCAGTTCAATCTCGCCAGTGTGGATGCCCGCTCGGATCTCCAGGCCGATGGCGGCAATGGATTCGCTCGCCGCCCGCGCGCACTCAATCGCCAGTCGTGGCGAATCGAACGTCGCGAGCAAGCCATCGCCGGTCGTGTGGATGACGCGTCCTCCGAAACGGTCGAGCTCGGACCGCAGCAACCGATCGTGCTGTGACAGCAGCGACCGCCAGGCGTGGTCGCCGAGCTCCGCTGCGCGCTGCGTCGAACCGACGATGTCGGTGAAGAGCACGGTCGCCAGCACGCGGTCCGGCCGCGGCAACGGCCGCGCGCCGGTCAGGAACGCCTGGATCTCGTCGGCGATGCGGTCGACCTCGTCGGCGAAGATCGTCGTCCCGGTCCCCTCGATCTCGGCGCTCGTCGCATTCGGCAGTGCTGCCGCGAGGGCGCGGGTGCTGCGCAGCGGGAGGATCGTGTTGCCGGTCCGGTTCAGCACGAGGACGGGCGTCGAAATCGTGGAGAGAATGCCGGTGATATCCCACGTCATCTGATCCCTGATGAACCCTTCGATCCGGAAGCCACTGGATGCCGACCGGGTGAACCGGCGGAACCATGCCTTGAACCCTGGCTCATCCTTCCTGGCTGGCGCCACGATCGAAAGGTGGGCGTCGAGGTCGAGGGCCGCGCTGGCTGCGGCCATTCGACCCAGCTCGGCCATGTCCACACCGAACTCGTCGTTCGGTGATGGCGTCAGGCGCGGCGTGACCTCATATGCAACGACTCTGCTGACGTGAGCGGGATGCGCCGCCGCGAAAGACAGGGCGAGCATGCCAGCATCACCCGTCCCCATGAGCGCAGCGCGAGTCGTGCCGGCTGCCTGCATCACGACGCCAAAGTCTTCGACCTGCTGCTCGAAAGCAGGCAGCTCGTCCAGCGTGTCGGACATCCCCATGCCGCGCCGGTCAAACCGGATGAGGCGGCCAAACGAGCCGAGCCGGTCGTACAACCGGCGCAGCATCGGGTCCTCCCAGGCGATTTCGAGATGGGCAACCGTCCCGTGCATCAGCACGATGTCGACGTCGCCTGACCCGCTGACCTGGTACGCGAGATGCACCTCGTCCGGGGTAATCGCGTATTGGGTCTCCGGTAGCGCCATCGCACGATTGTCGGCCGCGGCGCCAATAGATGTACTTGACATCGCACACTGTGTGACACACACTGTGCGGCATGAGTGCCGTCGAAGCGACCGCGACCAGCGCGGACGCCGCGTTCGAGAACCTCCGCCTGGAGCTCCGTCGCGGCGCACTGGTCCTCGCCGTCCTGGCCCGGCTCGGAACCGAGCACTACGGCTATGCGCTGCGCAAGGCGCTGGTCGACCAGGGCATGGACATCGACGAGAACACGCTCTACCCGCTGTTGCGGCGCCTCGAGACCCAGGGGCTGCTCGACAGCACGTGGCGCGAAACCGATAGCCGGCCGAAGCGCTTTTACCGACTTTCGCCGGTGGGGGAGGAAGTCCTGGCTCGCCTGCTGGAGCAGTGGCGAGACCTCGACACCACGATCCGCCGCATCAACGGGGAGGTAACCGAATGACCCTGGTCGAGCGCTACCTGCGCGCCGTCCGCGACTTCCTGCCGCGCGGCCAGCAGGACGACATCACGAATGAGCTGTCCGACAGCATCCAGTCCCGCTTCGAGGACGAGGAGGCGGTCCGAGGTCGCCCGCTGACCGAGGACGAGCAGGTCGCGATCCTGCGCTCGCTCGGCCATCCAATGGCCGTGGCAGCGCGCTATCGCGGAGACGACCGATCCGTCCGGTTCGGCGGCCAGCTGATCGGTCCGGAGCTCTTTCCGACGTACCTCACCGTCCTCCGGATCAACCTCGCGATCACCCTGATCATCGGCGCCGTAGCGCTCATCGTCGGTGGTTCGATCTGGTCGGCGATTGCCGGCGTCGTCGTGCCGTTCGTCATCCAGTTCACGATCGTCACCCTGCTCTTCATCTGGGTGGACCGGCGCTGGCTGCGCGACCCGGACGGCTGGGACCCGCGGACCGTCAACTCGATGGGTCCGGATGTCGACGTGTCGACCCTCGATGGCCTCGCGGTTCAGTTGATCGGCAAGCAGCACACGCGCGCGGTCGCGGTCACCACGTCGGTGCTGGAGATCGGCCTGCTGGCGATTGCCCTGACGTTCTGGCTCGCGATCGGCCTCCCAGAGCAGATCGGCTTCATGAAGCCCGGTCCAGGCTGGACCGACGTGTGGCCCGCGGCCACCGTGGTGATCCTGTTCGCGCTCGGCATCGCGGTCGTCAACCTGTTCCGGCCGACCTGGACCCGCTTCCGCGTCGCCGGTCACGCGCTGACCGACATCGCCTCGATCGCGATCCTCGCGGTCTCCCTCCTGCTCGGCAGCTGGGTCGTCCTCGTCGATCCGGCAAGCGCCACGGCCGACGAGCAGGACCTCGTCGAGCTGATCAACACGATCATCCGGATCTCGGTCGCATTGACGCTCGTCCTGACCGCGATCAACGCCGCGCTCGAGGTACGCCGGTTCGTCCGCATGGGACGCGCCAACTCGGAGGCCTGAACCGCCGCACGCCGGTGGCACAATGCGGGCCATGACCGACACCGTGGCGCCGGGGAGCGCGCCGTCCGCAGACCCCCTCGCCGAGGGTCGCCTGGCCATCGCCAACCACGCGTGGCAGGAGGCGTTCGACCGGCTGCGGGAAGCTGACAAGATGGCCCTGCTCGAGGCGGACGACCTCGAGTCGCTCGCCCTGGCGGCGTTCTTCGTGGCCGATCCCGAGGTGGAGCTCGACGCGAAGGAGCGCGGCTACGCGCGCCACGAGGCCGACGGGAACACGGTCCGGGCCGCGTACATGGCCGCGTACATTGCCCGGACCTACGCGTTCGCGGGGAAGCCAGCCCTGGCCGGTGCCTGGTCGCGCAGGGCCGAACGCTTGATCGGCAGCGAGGGCGATACCTACGCCCATGGCTACCTCGCGCTCGTCGGCAGCGAGAGCGCCGCCGCTACGGGCCAGCTCGAGGCTGCCCTCGCTCTTGCCGAGAGGGCCGTCGCCATCGGCAGCACGAACGACGATCGTGACCTCGCTGCGTTCGCCCAGTCGAATCTCGGCTGGCTCAAGCTGTCGCGGGGGGATGTGTCGGACGGTTTCGCGCTGCTCGAGGAAGCCTCGTTCGCGGCCGTCAACGGCGAACTGACGCCTTTCACCAGCGGCGTCACGGCGTGCCGCATGATCGGGGCCTGCCGGGATCTCACCGACTACCGGCGTGCGACCGAGTGGATCGAGGCCACCGAGAAGTACTGCTCAAGGAACAACCTCGATGGTTTCCCCGGCATCTGCCGGATCCATCGCGCCGAGGTAGCCGCGGTGTCCGGCGAATGGGAGCGCGCGGAGCAGGAGCTGGTACGCGCGACGAGCGAGCTCAGCAGGTTCAACGTCGCCCCGCCGCGAGCCGAGGGGCTGTACGCGATCGGCGACGTCCGGCGCCTCATGGGCGACCTCGATGGCGCGGAGGTCGCGCTCCGCGAGGCGCACCACCATGGAAAGCCGCCCCAGCCCGCGCTCGCACTCGTCCGCCTCGCGCAGGGGAACACGCGGGCGGCCGTGAAGGCGATCGATGCCGCCGTCGGCGACGAGACCTGGGATCACCTCGCTCGAACCCGCTTGCTGCCTGCCCAGGCCGAGATCGCCATCGCGGCAGGGGACGTGGCCAAAGCCCGCCGGGCGGTCGACGAGCTTGCAGACATCGTCGCCGGGTATCCGTCGCCGGCTCTCGACGCCGGTGCGCGGCTCGCCCAGGGTCGGGTCCTGCTGGCCGAGGGCGATCCGCAGGGGGCCGCCAGAGAGCTGCGTGCCGCCGTGGCCGCCTGGCGCGACGTCGGCGCACCGTACGAGATCGCCCGTTCACGCATGCTCCTCTCCCGCGCGCTCCGCGCGCTCGATCACGAGGAAGACGCGGACCTCGAGCTCAATGCCGCCCTCGAGGAGTTCCGCCGGCTCGGGGCGAAGCTTGATACCGCGGCCACCGAACGCGAGCTGAATGAGATCAACGAACGGCGCAACGGTCCGACGACGGCTCGCCGGACCTTCATGTTTACCGACATCGTGGGTTCGACGGGTCTCGCCGAGACGCTCGGCGACGACGCCTGGGAGCGCCTCCTGCGCTGGCACGACGACACGCTCCGCGGGGTGATCGGGCACGGCGGGGGGCAGGTCGTCAACTCCACTGGCGACGGATTCTTCGCCGCGTTCGAGTCGGCTCGCTCTGCGATCGACACCGCGATCGCTGTCCAGCAGGCGATCCGCGAGCACCGTGAAAGCAGTGGCGACACATTGACCGTTCGCATCGGTCTGCATACGGCCGATGCCACCCAGCGCGGCGCGGACTACAGTGGGATCGCGGTCCATGTCGCCGCACGCATCGGCGCCCTCGCGAGTGGCGGCGAGATCCTCGCATCGACGAACACGATCGCCGAGGCGGGAGAGGGTCAAGTCGCCGCCTCGAGTACGCGACCCGAACCGATCCGCGGCGTCACGACGCCCGTCGACGTGACGACGATCGTGTGGGTGTAGCCAACCCGATGCCACGCTTCATTCCACCGATGCTGGCCACCCTCGTGGCCGCGCCGTTTGACAACCCGGACTGGCAGTTCGAGGTCAAGTGGGACGGCTTCCGCGTCGAGGCCATCGTCGATGGCGAAGAGGTGCGGACCTGGACCCGTGGCGAGCAGGACGCGGGTCGCTACTTCGGATCGTTCCTCGCGCCGCCGTCGTGGATCGCTGCGCGCGACGCGATCGTCGACGGGGAGGTCATTGCGCTCGATGACCATGGCGAGCCCGATTTCGCCCTTCTCCAGGCCAGGATCAAGGGCCAGGGCCAGCTCGGAACGCCGACGCCGTTCGTGTACGAGGTGTTCGACCTGCTGTGGCTCGACGGGCGGTCGCTGCTTGACGAACCGCTCGAGACCCGGCGGCGCCTGCTCGCCGAGGCGTTGCGACCCGATCCCAGGGTGCGCCTGAGCGAGCACATCACCGGGGACGGGATCGCCTTCTTCGAGGCAGCACGCGTGCGCGGGCTCGAGGGGATCATGGCCAAGGATCGCCGCTCGCCCTACGTGCCCGGTGCGCGCTCGATGGCCTGGCAGAAGGTCAAGATCCGCCCCGAGCAGGAGCTCGTCGTGGGTGGGATGACCCGCGGAACCGGCAAGGCCGTGGAGCTCGGTGCGCTGCTCGTCGGCGTGTACGAGGACGGCGCCCTGCGCTACGCGGGCAAGATCGGGGCCGGGTTCAACGACCGGATCCGCGGGGAGCTGCTGGCCGCCCTCGAGCCGCTCGTCGTTGATGCGTCCGCGTTCGCCGAGCCGCCACCACGCGCCGTGTCCCGCAGCGCGATCTGGGTGCGGCCGGACGTGGTGATCCGCGCCGAGTTCGCGGGCTGGACCGGCGACGGGCTCGTGCGGCAGGCGGCCTACAAGGGCTTCGACCTCGGCAAGGATCCTCGCGCGGTCCGACGCGAGCTCCCACGGTGAGTCCGGCGGGCTCGGGGGACACCGTGAACGCGGCGAACCCGACCCGCCCGATCCGCGACGTCGTCGCGATACCGCTCGGGCGGGTCTTCGCGCACCTGGTCCTCGAATCCGAGCCGTCGCTGATCGACTGCGGCTACGCACGATCCCGCGGGCGTATCGAGAAGGCCATGAGCGAGCACGGCCACTCCCTCGCGCGAACTGGCGCGGGTGGTCTGCACGCACGGTCACCCCGACCATGCCGGAGGCGCCCGCGAGCTGGCGCTGGCCGGCGTCCCGGTGCTCATTCACCCGGCCGACGGTGAGCGGCTGGCGATCACGTGGCGGGAGATGCTCCGGCGGCCGTCGCGCGGGAAGTTCTTCGCAGCCATGACCCCGGAGCCGCCGCAGACCATACCGATCGAGGATGGCGACGTCCTGCCGATGCTCGGCGGGCTCCGCGTCGTCCACACGCCGGGCCACACGCCCGGAAGCGTGTGCCTCTACGGTGCGCGCGACCGCGTGCTGTTCGTGGGCGACACCCTCCAGCGCCGCTTCGGCCGCGTGTCGTTCGCGAGCAGCCTCTACAGCGACGACATCGCTCTCGCGCGCCGTGCCGTGCAACGTCTTGCCTCCCTCGACGTCGAAACTGTTGTGTTCAGCCATTACCCTCCGTTGACAGAGGGTGCGTCCGAGACCCTCGCGAGCCTCGCCCGTCGCCTCGACTGACCGTCACGAACAGGTGCCTCGGCCATGGAGACCTTGATCGACCTGGTCCGAACGGGGGAAACGCGGTTCGATCGGCGACCCGCGCTCATGATCCGTCCGTTCTTCCGGACGAGAACGTGGCGCTACCGCGATCTCGGGGCGATCGTGCCGCGCGCCGCGTGCGTCCTCGCCGACGAGGGCCTCGCCGAAGGCGATCGCGCGATCATCTGGGCCGTCAACCGGCCGGAGTGGGGGATCGCGTTCCTGGCGATCGCCCACGCGGGCGCGGTCGCGGTCCCGCTCGACGTCCGCCACACCGTCGATTTCGGTCGCAAGATCGTCGCGCAGACCGGCGCCAAGCTGGTCGTCGCGAGCCGTCAGACCGAGGCATCGGCACGCCAGCTCGGCTTGCCGATCGTGTGGATCGAGACGCTCCCCGATCGCGCCCGGCGGGCGACGCCATTGCCGCCGGCGCCGGTGACGGGCGACACACTCGCGGAGATCGTGTTCACGAGCGGGACCACCGGTGAGCCGAAGGGCGCGATGCTCAGCCATGGCAACCTCATGGCCAGTGCCACCGCGATGACCCAGGTGCTGCCGTTCGACGAGCGGGATCGGCTGCTGTCGGTGCTGCCGCTGTCGCACCTCTATGAACAGGTGCTCGGGTTCATGGGCCCGCTGATCGTCGGTGCCAGCATCGTCTACCCGGTCAGCCGCCAGCCCGCCGTGCTGATCCGCACGTTCCGCGACTTCAAGGTGTCGGTCCTCCTGATCGTCCCGCAGGGCCTGCGCCTCCTGAACGCGGCGATCGAGCGGAAGGTCGACCAGGCGGGCCGCCGCGCGCGGTTCGAGCAGGCTCCACCGGATCGCGCGTCGGGCTCCGCGCTGGCTTCGTCGGCTCCTGTTCCGGCCGGTTCTCGGCGAGTTCGGCGGCAGGCTCCACACGATCGGAGTGGGGGCTTCGGCCCTCGACCTCGAGGTCGCTCAGCGCTGGACCGAGATGGGCGTCGACATCCTGCAGGGCTACGGCGCGACCGAGATGGGCCCTGTCGTCAGCTTCACCCGCCCGGAACGGAACGTCATCGGGACGGTGGGCGAGCCCATCCCCGGCGTCGAGGCACGGATCGCCGAGGACGGGGAGATCCTGGCCCGCGGGCCGGGGCGCTTCGCCGGCTACTGGCAGAACCCCGAGGCGACCGCCGCTGCGATCGACGCCGACGGCTGGTACCACACCGGCGACCTCGGTGCCTTCACGGCCGACGGCATGCTCACGTTCCGTGGCCGCAAGAAGGACATGCTCGCGCTGCCCGATGGGCAGAAGGTCTACGCCGAGGACATCGAGGCGATCCTGCGCGACGACGAGCGTGTCACGGACGCAGCAGTCGTCGGCTGGCCGCTCGGGGCCGACCTGCGCGTCCACGCGGTCCTGCTCCTGGACGACTCGTCGCTCGAGGACGCGGTCGTGGCGAGCACAAATCAGCGGCTTGCGCCACACCAGCAGATCCGCGGCTCGACCGTGTGGCCGGATCCGGATCTCCCGCGCACCCACACGCTCAAGGTGCGCAAGCCGGACATCCTCGCGAGACTGGGCGAGCTCGAACGACCGGGCTCAGCGCCGATCCCGGGCGCGGCGTCGAAGGTACGCCGCGAGGATGTCGATGCGGACGTCGATCCCGTCACCGCCGTTGTGGCCAGCGTTGCCGGTCTCGATCCAGCGGTGGTCCTGAAGACCTCCAGGCTGTCGTCCGACCTCGACCTGGACTCACTGCGGCGGGTCGAGCTGCTCGGGGTCATCGAGGAGGAGCTTGGCGTGTTCGTGGACGACGACGCGCTCGAACCGGAGGCGACCGTCGCCGACCTTGCGGCGCTCGTCGAGGCGGCTCGCGGCGCGAAGCACGGCGTGCCTGCCTGGCGCTGGCCGTTGTCGCCGGTCGTCCGGGCGGTCGGCCTCGCCGCGCAGGTGCTGTTGATCTACCCGTTCGTCCACGTCTTCTACCGCGTCCGGGTGACCGGGCTGGAGCGGATCCGAATCGAAGACGGCCCGTACCTCTTCACGCCGAACCACTGCCTCCACCTCGACAACGGGATCATCCTGTCGCGGCTGCCGTTCGGCGTGCGCTGGAAGCTGTCCGTTGCGGCCGCGGCCGACACGATCTACGCCAACCCGCTGCAGGGCGTCCTCGCCTCCGTCCTCGCCAACGCGTTCCCGCTGGCGCGCGAGGGTGGCGTACGCAAGAGCCTCGAGCTGCTCGGTGCCCGGCTCGACAAGGGCTACAACGTGCTCATCTACCCGGAGGGCAAGCTCACGGTGGGCGGGCCGCTCCAACCGTTCAAGGCAGGGGCCGGACTCATCGCGGTCGAGGGCGCGACGCCGATCATCCCGATGAAGCTGAAGATCAACTCGATGTCCATCGTCGACAGGCGGCGCTTCCCGGCGCGTTTGCGCGGCGATGTCGAGCTGGTCTTCGGCGAGCCGATCCGGTTCGACGCCGACATGGACCACGCGACCGCAACCACACAGCTCGAGGCGGCGGTCGCCGCGCTCTGACGCCGCGCATTGCGGGAGCGGGCGGCATCATGTGGCAATGCGACGGGCGGGCATCTGATGAAGGCGGCCATGCGCGACCGGTATGGGCCGCCCGAGGTCGTCGAGGTGCGAGACGTCGACATGCCGGTCCCGGAGGCCGACCAGGTGCTGGTTCGCGTCGAGGCCGCGGCGGTCAACCGGGCGGATCTCGACGGGCTGTACCCCCGCTGGGCGTTCACCCGGTTGTTCATGGGTCCGCGCACCCCACGGCAGAAGAGCGTGGGACTCGACGTCGCCGGGGTGGTGGAGGAGGTGGGACCGGACGTGACCCGCTTCAAGCCCGGTGATCGCGTGTTCGGGGACATGTTCGCGTTCGGCGTCGGGGCGTTCGCAGAATACGTGTGCGCGAGCGAGCGCGCATTCGACATCACGCCCGAGGGCCTGTCGTTCGAGGAGGCGGCTACGCTGCCGCACTCGGCGATCCTCGCAATCCAGGGCCTTCGGCTCCGGGATGGGCGGACGATCAAGACCGGGGATCGCGTCCTGATCGACGGCGCGTCCGGCAACGTCGGGCCGTTCGCGGTCCAGGTGGCGAAGGCGCGCGGGGCAGAGGTGACCGGGGTCGCGAGTCCGGCCAAGCTCGACTTCGTGCGCTCGCTCGGCGCAGACCACGCCATCGCTTACACGACCACCGACTACACGAAGACGGGCGAGCGGTATGACTGGATCGTCGACGCGTACGGCGCGCACTCCATGCGCGACGTGCGTCGCGCGCTGCGGCCACGTGGCGTCCACGTGATGCTCGGGGGTCCGACGTCGCGCATCCTCGAGTCGCTGGTCCTGGGCCAGCCGATCAAGTGGGCCAGCGGCAAGCGGACGGGCCTGCTGACCTGGTGGAAGCCGTTCAACGCGGACGATGTCGCGATCCTGAAGGAGCTGCTCGCGGCAGGCTCGCTACGGCCGGTGATCGACCGCCGGTACCCGCTCGACGCAGGTCGTGGAAGCGCTGCGCTGGGTCGACGACGGCCACGCCAGGGGCAAGGTCGTCGTCACGATTGGCGAGCGGGCAGGGGAGTGAAGGCAGCCGTTCGCGATCGTTACGGCGGGCCTGACGTCGTTGAAGTGCGTGACGTCGACAGGCCCGTTCCCGGCGGCGACGGGGTCGTCATCCGGGTCGTGGCCGCGTCGGTCAATCGGGTTGACCTCGACTTCCTGTACGGCCTGCCCAGGATCGTGAGAGCGGCGACGGGACTTCGCGCTCCCCGGTTCAAGGCCTTGGGCGTCGATGTGGCGGGCGTCGTCGATGCCATCGGGCCGAAGGCGACGAGGTTCAAGCCGGGCGACCGCGTGTTCGCCGACCTGTATCCGTTCTCGCACGGGGCGTTCGCCGAGTACGCATCGGCCCCGGAGCGGGCATTCGCCCTGATCCCGGACGGCCTGTCGTTCGAGCGGGCCGCCACCCTGCCGCATTCCGGGATCCTCGCGCTCCAGGGACTCCGGCGGCGGAACGGCCGGACCGTCGGGCACGGCGACCGGGTGCTGATCGACGGGGCGTCGGGGAATGTCGGGCCGTTCGCCGTGCAGATCGCGAAGGGCCTGGGAGCTGAGGTGACCGCAATGTGCAGCGCGGACAAGGCTGAGTTCGTCCGCTCGCTCGGCGCCGATCACGTACTCGACTACCGGACGACCGATCCGACGCAAACCGGCCAGCGCTACGACTGGATTCTCGCAGTCGCGAGCCACCACTCGCTCCCGGCATACCGCCGTGTGCTGCGACGTGGAGGTGTCTTCGTCACGCTCGGCGGCACGACGAGGACGCTGATCGAATCACTCCTCCTGGGGCCGCTGCTCTCGCTGGCCAGCCGCCGGCACATGGGCATGATGCTGTGGTGGAAGCCGTTCGATCATGCCGACGCGGCGACGCTCGCCAGGATGGTCCTCGACGGTCGGCTCACGACCGTGGTTGACCGCACGTACCCGCTGGAGCAGGTCGTCGACGCTCTTCAGTTCGTCGACGAGAACCGAGCGAAGGGCAAGGTCCTCGTGATCCCGGAGTAACCGCTCGCTACGTTCCCGCGGCGGCCGGTACCCGGAAGCCCTCGGTCACCTCGCCCTTGTGAGCTGCAAACGCAGCGAGGACCTCGCCCTTCTCACGCTCAGGGACCTTCGCGGCGTCCAGTGAGCGGGCGAGCTCGGCGGCGACCTCGTCGAACTCCTCGGGGGAGATGTGGAGTTCGCGGTGGGCCTCCTCGAGCCCGAGCACCGTTCGTCCCGGTCTGGTCGCCGTGAACTGGAAGGGTCCGCCCGCGACGTTGCACACCCACAGGGTCCGCATGAACTTGAGACCCGGCAGCCGGTCGAGATCGTTCGTGTGCCACTCACGCAGCTCAGGATTGCTGGACCCCTGGCCAACGACCGGGTTCTTGATCAGGGCGTCACTGAAGTGGTCGACCACCGCGGCGATGCCAAAAGCGCCACCCAGGCGCTCGTAGAGACTTGGATCCGACATTGCGTTCACCCGTCCGAATCCCCTCGGTCATGGAACGCCGGCCGGATGCGCTCGCCGGCGGAGCGGATCCGACTGTTACCCCGTGGGCACCTCCTGCCGCCGATACGCTCCGAGGTCCCCGGTGGATTGCCGGCAGCTCCGTCACGGCGCCATGCGCTGCCACGATTCGACGCCCGCGCTCCGACCAGACCGGCGTGATCGGCGGTCCGCCCTCGGGGTCGAGCAGGACCCAGCCATGCTCTCGTCCTGGGGGTACACGACGATCCATCGATCGTCGGGCGACCACTGCAGGCCGGCGTTGTGCTCGAAGTCGGGCGTGAAGCGCGGCTCCGCAATCTGGTCGCACCTGCCTTCCGAGAGAGGCATGACGCAGAGGGAGCCTCGAGGTCTCCCGAAATATCCGATGCCCGACGATTTGTTTCCCGTCGTTCGAGACTCGGCCGAACGCGACCTCGCGCCGGCTCGTCGCTTCCGGTCTCGGGATCGAGGAGTTCGGTCCATGCGCGGTCGTTCGTCGTGGTCGTGACGGTGGACGACGAAGTACTTCCCATCCGGCGTCCAGCCACCGGGCCGTAGGGTAGACCTCCGGATTCACGACAACCATCTCGGTCTCCTCGCCGCTCTCGACCGAGACGAGGAACGGACGTCTGGCGTCCGAGGCTATCGCGGTTGTACATGAGTTGGCGCCCGTCGGGCGGGCGCCAGTACACCTCCGTATCGACGCCCGGGGTGTCGAGGTCCCGGACCTCGCCGGTGGTCGTATCGACGAGGTAGGTCGTCCGCGGCGCACGCCCACGTGGGCGTCCTGGCGACGACCGCGACGAAGCGACCGTCCGGCGACCAGGCGATCGAGTCGGTGTCGGGTTTGACGAACGGCGCGCCCTTCGACTCGACCAGGCCACTGCCGTCTGCGTTCGTGATCGCGAGCGATTGCCCGCCGGTCGGCCCGCCGCAAGAACGCGAGGCGCGTCCCGTCCCGGAGAAGCGCGGGGCAATCGTTGCCGCCGGTCAGGGTCACGATCTTCTTCCGGACTCCGGTGACCGGGTCGACGGTCCAGATCTCGCCGAGCTCGGCATAGGCGACGAGGCCGTTCGCCGCAGGTCCGAACGGTGCCGGAAGGCGCGGCCGGCTGCCCACGTAGAGGGCCACGGCGGCGGCGAGCAGCAGGACCAGCGCGCGCCAGCAACGCGATCGTCCGCCACGGAACCGGCCGCAGGGTCAGCCGCGGCAGCCGCGGGACGACGGCCGCAGGCAGCCAGCGCGTCGGGAACGACCAGCGCGGCCGCTGGCGCATCGTCCCCGTCGCCGCGAGGATGTCGGCCGTCCAGTCAGGTGTCTGCGGGGGCGCCGTTTCGGCGAACCAGGTGGTGAGCTCGCGCTCGAGGCGATCGGTGCCGTTCATGCGATCCCTCCTCGCTGGAGGGGCTCGGGCTCGGTGTCGTAGTCAGGCCCGAGCGTGGTCCGGAGCGCCGCAAGCGCGCGGCCGAGGCGTGACTGGGCAGTCCCGAGCGGCACGCCGAGGGTCTCGGCCACCATCGGGACGGACATGCCGACGTAGTAGTGCAGCACCAGGACCGCGCGCTGGTCCGGGTCGAGCCGGCGGAAGCCACGCTCGAGCTGGTCCCGGTCGGCGATCCACCCGGTCTCATCGCCGACCGAGGGCGACGCGATCGGCGCCAGCTCGACCTCCATCGGCCGGCGCCGCCGCTTGCGAAGCGTGTCCAGGCACGTGTTGACGAGCAGCCGGTGCAGCCACGCGTCGAAGCGATCGGGCTCGCGCAGGCCTGGCAGGTCGCGCCATGCCTTGATGTACGCGTCCTGGACCGCGTCGCGGGCGAGCTCATGGTCCCGCAGGATCAGGCGAGCGACGGCTTCCAGTCCGGCGATCGTTGCGCCGACGAGCGCGCCGAATGCGTCGTGGTCCCCCCGGCCTGCTCGCTCGACGAGATCCCGCTGGTCCATGGCCGCCCTCGGCGCGTCCACCTCGGCCGCGCTCTAGCGTACTGGCGTCGACCATCGCAATTTCAGTCCCAACCGTCGGATAGCCGGGAAGGCCTTCCTCAGAAGGGGCAGCTCTCCGGAGCCGGCGTGTCGATCCGCCGCGTGCCGCCGTCCGCGACGAGTTGCACGGCGATGGTTTCGGCAGGCGCTGTGCCCTCGTTGCGCAACAGGTGCACGCGGCCATCACCTGGGTCGATGAACCCCTGGCCCGCGGTGTACACGGTCGGGCTGCAGGTCGGATCGTCGCCCCGGTAGGCGGTGATCGTGCCGCTCTTGACGGTGATCAGGCTCGGGCCCGGATGGGTGTGCCAGCCGGTGTGGCCGCCAGGAGCGATGACGTTCGACACGACGTACAGGTCGGAGTCGCCCTTGGTGTCGATGTCGACCTTGTGCCCGTCGAAGTTCGTCTTCACCTTGATGTCGCCGAAGTTGCCCTGCACGATCATCGTGGTCGTGATCCCGCTGCCGGCCGTCCCGTAGACGACTCCGGCCGTGGCGAGGCTGGTGACGAGCAGGAGCCCGATCAGCAGCGGGTTCCTCGAGCGTAGGGCTCGCATGTGGCCCTCCTTCGTTCCGTGGTGCGCCCGGCGGGCGGGCGCGTCACGGTCTATGGCGTCGGAGGGCCACGGATCATTCCCGGGATCGATTCAGCGGAATGTCGCGAAGAACGCCCGCAGGTCACCGACGAGCAGGTCCGGCTGCTCCATGGCGGGGAAGTGACCGCCCTCGGCATGCTCGTTCCAGTACGCGCGCTCGTGGTTCGGATCGAGGACCCGGCGGACCAACGGCTCCTCGCCGAACGACACGAAGCCCTGCGGCCGGTCGTGGGTTCGGCCCCACGACGCCTCGGCGTGCATCGCCTCGTACAGGAAGTTCGCCGCGCCGGCGCCGCCCTTGCCGAACCAGTAGACGCTCACGAGCGTGAGGAGATGGTCGATGTCGACCGCGTCCTCGGGCAGCTCGCGGGCCGGATCGGTCCACTCGCGCACCTTCTCGACGATCCAGGTGAGCTGCATCACCGGCGAGTCGGTGAGCCCGTAGGCGATCGACTGCGGGCGCGTCGTCTGGATGCCGAGATAGCCGAAGTCCTCGACCCGCGCGGCCTTGAGCGCCTGGAGCCGATCCTGCTCCTCGGGCGTGAGGTGATCGGTCGGCGGCGTGTACTCGGTCGCGATCGCGCCCGGGTCGGTGACGACGAGCGAGCCGATGATCCGGTCCCCGGCCAGGATGCTGAGCTCTTCGGCGATGCCGGCCCCGACGTCGCCGCCGTGGACCCCATACCGCTCGTACCCGAGCCCCTGCATGATCCGGTCGAACGCGGCAGCAGCCCCCTTGATCCCGAGACCCGGGCGCGTCGCCGGCGTCGAGAAGCCGAACCCGGGCAGCGACGGGATGACGACGTGGAACGCGTCCTCGGGACGTCCGCCGTGCGCTGCGGGGTCGACGAGCGGCCCGATCATCCGCGTGAACTCGACGAACGAGCTCGGGTAGCCGTGAGCCATCAGCAACGGGGTCGCGTCCGCAACAACCGAGCGGACGTGGACGAAGTGATACAGCTGGCCGTCGATCGTGGTCGTGAACTGCGGGTACGTGTTCAGGCGGTCCTGCTGGGCCGCCCAGTCGAAGTCGTTCGCCCAGCGGCCGGCGAGCCCGCGGGCGTACGACGCCGGCGTGCCGCGACTCCAGTCGGAGACGACATCCGACGGCCAGCGGGTGTTGGCGAGGCGGGCCTTGAGGTCGCGCACGTCGGCCTCGGGGACGTCGATGGTGAACGGGTTGATCTCCACGGAACGGTCCTCCGTCGATGAACTGCGATGCGTCCATCAAAGCGGAATCGCGCCGCGAAGTATTGAACCGAAACGACAGTCGAAGACGCCTAGAGCGGCTCGTCGCGCTGCTTCGTCTGGCCGGGCGTATAGCCGGTCAGTCGTTTCAGGTCCCTGGTGAGGTGCGCCTGGTCGGCGTAGCCCATGTCGTGGGCCACGTCGAGGATCGACTCGCCGCGCTGGAGCCGTTCGGCGGCGGTCCGCGCCCGCACGATCTGGCGGATCCGGTTCGCGGTGAGGCCCGTCGCACTCGAGACATGGCGCTGGACGGATCGCTGCGAGGTCGGAAGCTCCTCGCCGCGCAAGGCAGCCATGACCAGTGGGTCATCGCTCAGCAGTTCGAGCCGTTCGAGGTCTGCCACGAAGTCATCGGCGGACTCGTAGCTGGGCATCGACCAGTCGAGCCCGGCGAGCAGGAACGTCTCCTCGGATGGCATCGGCAATGCCTCGGTCGTGTCGACCATGGCGGTCGTCGGTACGTGGGTCAGGAACGTGCCCCGATGGAAGCGGATCCCGACGTTGCGGTTGCCGGCGCGGTAGGGGACCGGGGTGATCTTCGAAGACGGCCCGCTGAGAAGCACCCGGTTCCCGTGCACGCTCCGGATGAAGATCATGTCCCAGCAGGCATCGGCGGCGGCGAGGTACGTCCCGTCACTCGTGTCGTGCGTCCGCCAGATGATGTCCACGAAGCGCGACCGCGACGGCTTCTCTTCGTATTCAAACGTCATCGCGGGACAGCCTAGCCGTGGCGCTCGCGCTGGCCGGCGAGGCGATCGTGGGCGATGGTCAGGAGCGGGACGACGACGTCGCGGAACGTAGCCTCGCTCGGGCTGACGATGCAGATCCAGCGCTGGGCTGCGTAGACCGGGTGGGGGAGGACCGTGTCGGGCGCCGTGTAGTCGGGTTCCGGGTTCGCCGCGGCGACGCGTTCGAACGTAGCACGGTCGACGCCCAAGTTGAGCCGGAACACGCCCGGCCTCGACAGGTTCGATGCCTCGTCGTGTTCGTCGGTGGTGACCAACGTGGCGTAGTTCGGCCAGTGTTTCTCAGGATCGAGCGAGAAGAACCAGGCGTTCATCGCCTCGACCACGTCGGTCTCCGGCCAGGTCTCGGTGATGTAGCTGACGATGGCTTCCGGGTCGGGCCCGGGACGGTCATTGGGAGTCATGCACCGATCGTGCACCATGCATGTCAAGCCCCCAGCGGCAGCCCCATCAGGAGGGCGTCGTCGCTCCGCTCCAGCTCGTCGAATCCGAGGTGCCGGTAGAACGCGATCGCGTTGGCATTGTCGATGGCCACGTCCAGGTGGACGCCCGGCGAGCCGCGCTCTCGGAGCTCGTCGAGCAATCGTTCGATCAGCAGGCGGCCGTAGCCCTGGCCCCGAACACGCTCCAGCAGGTCGATGTGGAGGTGCGCCGGGAAGCGGGCAACGACCGAATCGTCGACGGAGGGCGGCCGATGAAGCAGCTCGACGATCTCGGAGTCCGGAGTGCCGTCGGCCGTCCGCGGGTACTGTTCCCGGAGCGGCGGCCACCACTGCTCCTCGGCCCAGCGCTCGAACGCTCGCGTGTCCGCGGCGGCCAGCAGATAGCCCGCGATCCCCGCATCGTCGTCGACGACCAATGCCAGATCCGGCTGTCCGACTACATACGGACCAACGAACACGTGCCCGAGCAGGTCGGGGTTGCGGTAGATCGCGGACGCGTCGCGGCCGGCATCGCCGGTCAGCAGACACACCCGATAGGCTCCGGGGAGGTCACGCATCGATGCGGCGCGGATGGAGGGCATGGCCGCGACGGTAGCACGTCCCAAAAGTGGTATCCGGCCCAGTGATCAAGTGGTCTGGTATTTGACGCATATCGCGAACAGAAGTGGGTGACTGCTGGGACGAAAGTGGTCTACTAAGGCCTTGCATGACGATCGCCGGCACCGTAGACTCGCCGGCCGTGGAACCAGACCTCTCGATCCGCCACAGTGTCCGTGCTCGTCTGCGCGAACTCATCGCGGCGTCCCGACCCGGCACACGACTTCCCAGTGAGCGCGTCCTGTCGAATCGCTGGGGAGTCGCGCGAATGACCGTCCGCAACGCAATGGACGATCTCGTCGGCGAAGGGCTCGTCGAGCGGCGGCACGGATCCGGGACCTACGTCGCGCCGCAGGCGTTCGCCCGATTCCTCGGGCTCACCTCGTTCACGCAGGACATGCGGGAGCGCGGTCTCATGCCCGGGAGCCGACTCCTGTCATACGAAACGCGACCTGCTGATCCCGCCCTCGCGATCCAGCTCCAGGTCCTCGATGGCGAGTCGGTGGTGCGCTTCACCCGCCTTCGACTCGGGAGCGAGGAGCCAATGGCGGTCGAAACGGTGTGGATCCCCGCCGCGCTCGTTCCCGGCCTGGAACCGGGCGACCTCGAAGGTTCGCTGTACGAGCTGCTCGCTCGCCGTTACCGGCTGATCACCGGAGCCGCGGCGGTGACGATCGAACCCGTCCTTGCCGATGAAGCCACCCGGGGCCACCTCGGGATCGCGAACGATCAGGCGTGTCTTCGTCTCCGCATGGTGGACTCGGACACGCGCGGTCGTGTCGTCATGGTGGCGGACTGCATCTACCGGGGCGACCGCTACCAGCTGAGCGCGAACCTCGCCGGCGCGGCGTTCACATCGGTTCAGGCAAGGCGAGCCGGGTGATCCGTGTCCTTGGTGTCGATGGCGGCCAGTCGGGCACGCGTCTGCGCGACTCCGACGGCCGCGAGGCAGCCGCGGCGGGCGTGAGCCGGCTCGAGGGCGACACCGTCCGGGCGCTGGCGGACGCCGTGACGGCTGCCTGGCGGCTTGGCGAATTCGATCGGGTCGACCGGGCCGTCCTCGGGCTCACGACGGCGCCGGCCGATGCCGTGGCCGCCGACCGACTGTGCGCCCTCGTTTCGGACACGACCGGAGCGTCCGAGGTGTGGCTGGCCGACGATGCCGTCACGTCCCACGCGGGCGCGCTGTCGCTCGGCTGGGGTGTCAGCGTCGTCGCGGGCACGGGCGTCGCGTGCCTCGCGCTGCCCGTGGCCGGCGATGCGCGGATCGTGGGCGGGCACGGCTTCCTGCTCGGCGATGAGGGCGGAGGATTCTGGATCGGCCGGCGAGCGCTTGCCGCGATCCTGCGCGCACGGGAGGGCCGCGATCCTCAGGGCGAGCATGGCCGGTGGCGGACTCGTGCGGGCAGCCGAGATCAGGTTCGGGCCGCTCGAAGAGATCCCGGCTCGTCTCCACACGATCGAACGCCCCGTCGACGCAATCGCCGCATTCGCGCAGGACGTGCTCGAGGCATGTGACGGGGACGACCACGTCGCCGTGGAGGTTGTCGACGACGCAGCGGCAGAGCTCGTGTTGCTCGTTGCTGCGGCGTCGCGCTCGGCCGGGGCCGACCGAGTCACGGTGCCACTCGCACTTGGCGGCCGACTGCTGACTCACGGGACGCCGCTCCGCCGGCGGCTCGACCTGGAGCTGGGTCGCGCGCACCTCGCGGTCTCGTCCCGAACCGCTGATCGCAGCCCCGTGGAAGGAGCGGTCATGCTCGGGCTCGGCGACGAGCCTGGTCCGTACGGAAGCCTGGTGCATTGCTGGCGGCAGGAAGTGACCGTATGACGGCGCCACGGGCTTCGGCCGGACGGCGCTACCTCGAGCTCGCGGGTGACCTCGTGGAGCGGCTGCTGGACGGTGAATGGCCGAACATCGATCGCGCCGCCGACCTCGTCGCCGACGCGTTGTCGCGCGGTGGCACGATCCACGCCTTCGGGACCGGGCACTCGCACGTCCTCGCCGAGGAGCTGTACTACCGGGCGGGCGGCTTCGTGCGCGTCAGTCCGATCCTGTTCGAAGGGCTGATGCTCCATTCGAGCGCCCTGCTGAGCACGTCGCTCGAACGGATGCCCGGACTCGCCGCAGCACTGCTCGCCGACCACCCGATCGCACGCGGCGACGTCCTCGTCGTCGCCTCGAACTCGGGACGGAACGCGGTCACCGCCGAGCTCGCCCAGGCCGCTCGTGCCGCCGGTGCCTCTGTCATCGCGCTGACCAGCCTCCGCCATGCCACCGCCCAGGAGGCGCGCACACAGGGCCTGCCCCACCTGCACGAGGTCGCCGACGTCGTGATCGACAACGGCGGGATCGTCGGCGACGCGGCGATCGACATCGAGGGCTTCGATGTCCGGGTCGCGCCCACGTCCACCCTCGTCGGTGCTGCGATCCTGAATGCCATGACCGCCGAGGCCGTCGAGCGCCTGGTGGCGCGCGGCACACCGCCCGACGTCTACACGAGCAGCAACGTCGACGGCGGGGACGCAGCCAACGCCCGATACCAGCCGCACGGGAGCGACCGTTGATGCACGATGGCGCCGCCGCTCCCTTCGCCGTCCGGGGCGTCATCGAAGGGTTCTACGGCAATCCGTGGACACGCGAGCAGCGTCTCGAGCTCGTCGAGTTCCTCGCGCGACACGGGATGAACACGTTCGTCTACGCCCCCAAGGACGATCCGCTGGTGCGGCGCGCCTGGCGCCAGGCGTACACGGGAGACGACCTGCAGCGGCTCACGGAGCTGGTCGAGCGGTGCGGCGCGCACGGCGTCGACTTCGTGTATTGCCTCAGCCCGGGCCTGTCCATCCGCTACTCGGACCCGAGCGACACCGACGCGCTTTCGTCGAAGTTCGCCTCGGTCGCGGGCCTTGGGGTGCGGAAGTTCGGTCTGCTGCTCGACGACATCCCGACCGACCTCCAGCACGCCGAGGACACGGCTGCGTTCGGCGAGCTCGCGGCCGCACACGTCCACCTGGTCAATGCCGTCGCGACCGCGATCCCGGCTGGCAGCGGTCTCGTGACGTGCCCGACGGTGTACTGGGGCCGCGGCGACGAGCCGTACGTGGCTCAGCTCGGCCAGGGCACGGACCCGCAGGTGGACCTGTTCTGGACCGGCCGCGCGATCTGCTCGCCGACGCTCGACCTCGACGATGCACAGCGGTTCGCGGCGACGACCGGGCGGCCGCCGCTCTTCTGGGACAACTACCCCGTCAACGACGTCGCGATGGGCTTCGAGCTGCACATCGGTCCGTATCGCGGCCGCGACCCGCAGCTGAATCGCGCGGCACGCGGCGTCATCGCCAACGGCATGGAGCTGTACGAGGCCTCGAAGATCCCCTTCGCGACGATCGCCGACTACCTTGCGTCGCCGGCGACCTACGACCCGGAGGCCAGCTGGCGATCGGCCCTCCGCGAGGTCGTCGGTCCGGACGACCTGGAGGCGTTCGCGCTGTTCGCCGACAACGTGCGCTCGTCGTGCCTCGCCGACCGATGACGCACCGCTCGTGACGCGCGCCCTGGAGGGCTTTGCGTTCCGCCTCGATCAGGGCGACCACGAGGCCGCCGCCGCCGACCTGCGCGACCTCGCGCAGCGCTTGCTCGCAGCCGCCGATCACCTGCTGCGCGGCCCGGTCGCGCAACGCGGCACTCATCGACGAGTGCCGCCCGTGGATCGAGGCCTTCGAGCTCGGCGCGCGGGCGATGGCCCGCACGGCCGAGCTCGCGGTCGGCGGGCGCCTCGACGCCGAGGCGACGACCGAGCTGCGCCCGTTCCTGGCTCGAGCTGCGACAGGCCCGCGTCCGCGTCTTCGGGGACGCCCTCGACATGTTCCTCAGCCGACCTATCCGACACCCACGTCCGGCCCGGCCGGCAGCTCGCCGGTCGAAGGAGGAGGAGCTCGATGAGAAGTCCCGCGAAGCACCTGGCGGCACTGGCCGCCGGAGCGGTCATCGCTGCACGGCCGCATGTGACGGCAGCGCACCGGCGCAGCGACAACGTGCTGCGGATCGCGATGGGCTCGCCCGGCGAGGCGCAGATCCGCGTCTGGGACGACGTCGCGGCGCAGTTCGAGGCGGCCAACCCGGGCACCAAGGTCGAGATGAACTACCAGGAGGACGACCTCTACCAGACGATCGGCCTGCCGAACCTGCTCAACGGCCGCAACGCGCCCGACATCTACTTCGAGTGGACCGGCGAGCGGCTCGAGCAGCGCAACGCAGGACGGCTTCGCCGCCGACATCACCGAGGCAGTTCGCGACGCGGCCCGCTCGCGGGCCTGTTCGACGACGCCACGCTCGTCGCGCTACAGCGGTCGACGGCAAGACCGTCATGGTCCCGTACTCGGCCGACGTCACCAACGTCCTCTGGTACAACAAGGCAGCTCCTCGCCGACGCCGGCGTCAGCCGCCGACGACGTGGGAGGAGCTGCTCGCCGCGTGCGACACGCTGAACGCAGCGGGCATCATGCCGATCGCGTCGGGCAACAAGGACCTGTGGGCGGCCGGCAACTGGCTTCGGCCACCTCGCCTCGCGCGTCGTGGGCGAGGACGCCTACGCCGCGACCCTCGGCGGCACGGGCAAGTTCGCCACGCCCGAGTGGGAGAAGGCGTTCGGCTACATCAAGGAGCTCGCCGACGCACAAGTGCGTGAACGACAGCGCCAACGCGATCGACGACAACGAGGGCGCGCAGCTGTTCTTCCAGGGCAAGGCCGCCATGCACCCGATCGGGTCGTGGCTGGTCAGCTGGGCGATCGACGAGGCTCCTGACCTCGACTTCGACTACGTCAACCTGCCGGCCATGCCCGAGAGCAGCGGCGACCAGGACAGCGTCATCGGCGTTGCGACGGGCTACGTCATCAACGCCAAGAGCGCCAAGATCGACGCAGGCGACGGAGTTCATGGCGCTGCTCAACAGCGACGGAGAACGTCCAGGCGCTGATCGAGGCCGAGGTCACGCCGCTCACCACGTCCGCGTCGGCCGGTCAGGAGATCGACAGCCGCTCGGCGACCTGAGCGCGCTGCTCAACGAGGCCCCGGCGATCGTGCTCCCGCCCGACACCGGCTACGACCTCGAGATGGCCGACGCTCTGTACGCGGCCGATGGCCGCGGTCCTCGGCGGCCAGGCAGACCCCGGCCGAGGCGCTCGCCGGGATCGACGAGAAGCTCGGCCGCTAGCCGCGCCACCGACTGCCAGTCGCCCGCCGTGCGCGGGCGGCTGGCATCCTTGTTTCGGACCCCATGAAGCCGACCCGTCCCGTCACGCCATACCTGTTCCTCGCGCCCGGCGCTGGCGGTGTTCGGCTTCGCCGTGCTGCTGCCGATGGTGCTCACGGTCGGCTACAGCTTCACCGAGTGGAACGGCTTCGGCGCCGATGACGTTCGTCGGTCTCGACAACTACCTGCGAGCCGCGTCGACGACGCGGTCTTCCGCGACTCGTTCGTCCACGTCGTGATCTACATCGCGGCGACGCTCGTCCTCGAGGTCGCGGCTGGGCCTGGGACTGGCCGGGCTCGTTGTCGCATGCGGCGCGGCGGGCTCTGGTTCCGGGTCGCGATCTTCGCGCCGGTGATGCTGCCGATGGTCGTCGTCGCCGTCCTGTGGTCGTTCGTCTACAACCCCGACTTCGGGCTGGTCAACGCGGCGCCTCGGCGGCGGTCGGGCTGGAGGACCTCCAGCGCGTCTGGCTCGGCGACACCTCGACCGCGCTGCTCGCGATCAGCGTCGTGTCGGGCTGGGTGTTCGCCGGGCTTCTACATGATGATCTTCTACGCCGCGTTCCGGCAGATCCCGACCGAGGTGCTCGAGGCGGCGCGCCTGGACGGAGCGGGCGAGTGGGCGCTGTTCCGGCGCGTCAAGGTGCCGATGATCCGCAACGCCATCGCGGTCGCCGTGCTGCTGTGCGTGACCGGCGGCTTCCAGGGCTTCGACCTGTTCTTCGTGCTCACCAACGGCGGCCCGTACGGCGCGACCGAGATCCCGACGACGTACCTCGTCAAGACCGTGTTCCGCAACGGCGACGTGGGCTACGGATCGGCGATGGCGGTCGTGCTGACGGCGATCGTGCTCGGCGTCGGGCTCGTCTACACGCGGCTGCACCGGCCGCGGATCCGCGGCGTGACCGGCGCGATTCGGCCGATGCCGGCACGAGGCGGCTCGCCGGGCATGCTCGTCGTCGGGCGGACTCGTCCTCCTCGCGGTCGTGTTCTTCTTCCCGATGGTCTGGATGGTGCTCTCGAGCTTCAAGTCGAACTCGGAGATCTTCCGGTCGCCGTTCGCGCTGCCCGACGGCCATCGACTTCGGTCGCTGGGCCGAGGCGTGGGAGGTGGGCAACCTCGGCGGCTACGCGCTCAACAGCGCGATCGTCACCGGCGTCGTCCGTGACCGCTCATCCTGGTGCTGCGGCTCGGCCGCGGCTTTCGCGTTCAGCCGCTACCGGTTCCGCGGGCGCGGGCTCCTGATGAGCGCTGTTCGCGCTGGGCCTGCTGCTGCCGCTGCAGTCGTACTTCATCGCCCAGTCGCAGCTCTTCACGCTATCTCGCGATCACCGACACGCGCCTCGCGCTCATCATCCCGTACGCGGCGATGGGCCTGCCGCTCGCGGTCTACCTGCTCAAGGTGTACCTCGACGCCCTGCCCGAGGAGCTCTTCGAGGCGGCGCGGATCGACGGCGCGGGCGACGGTCGCATGTTCTGGACGCTGGCGCTCCCGCTGCTGCGGCCGGGTCTCGCCACGGTCGCGATCTTCTCGGCGCTCGCCGCGTGGAACGAGTTCCTGCTCGCGCTGCTCTACATCCAGGACGACGCGCTCAAGACCATCCCGACCGGGCTGCTCGCGTTCTCGAGCCGCTATGTGACCGACTACGCGCTGCTGTTCTCGGCGCTGTCGATCGTGACGATCCCGATGATCGTCATCTACGTCGTGTTCAACCGGCACATCGTCGAGGGCATCACGGCCGGCAGCGTGAAGTGACGTCCCCAGGGGCCGAATCGGTGACGCGCCGTGTGAACTTGGGTATGGCCATCCCAGGCTCGGGACGGCACACTGCCATGACGAGCGTCTGGCGCTCCGTCCGGCCGCCAGATCCCGGGGGGCGTCCACGGACGCCAGGGAGGAGACCTCGATGGGCTCGAGGACGCGCCGCGCGGCGCTCGCAGCGACTCTCGTTCTGCTTGCCACGCTGTTCCCGGCTGCGGTCGCAGCTGGTCCAGCAAGCTGCGACGCACGATCGAACAACACGCTTGAGAAGCTGCTCGAATGCGTGACGCTCGACGGCGTCCGCGAGCACCAGGCCGCCCTCCAGGAGATCGCAGACGCGAACGACGACACGCGCGTCTCGGGTAGCGACGGCTACGACGAGTCCGTTGATTACGCGGTCGACGTGCTTGAGGCCGCCGGCTACAGCGTGACGCGCCAGTCCTTCGACTTCGTCCGGTTCGAGGTGATCGCCCCGGCGATCCTGCAGCAGATCGAACCGGGACCCGTCACGGACCTCCCGAACATCATCATGAGCTACTCCGGGAATGGCGACGTGATGGGGGCCGTGAGCACCCCGAGCGGCGATTTTCGCGGCTGCACGGCCGCGGACTGGGCGGGCTTCCCGGCCGGCAACATCGCGCTCGTCTCGCGTGGCACGCCCGCTGGACAGCCGCCGTGCACATTCGGCATCAAGGCAACCAACGCCGTCAACGCCGGCGCCATCGGCGTCGTGATCTACAACAACGCCGCAGGAGATCTCGCCGGGACGCTCGGTAACACGTTCACGCTCGATGTCCCCGTCACCGGGATCACGCAGAGTCTTGGCGCGCAGCTCGTAGCGACGTCGGGCCTCGTGTTGCGGCTGAAGACCGAGGCGCTGCGGGAGCCGGCGACCGCGGAGAACGTGCTCGCCGAATCCAAGGGCGGGAATGCCAACAACGTGGTGATGGCCGGGGCCCACCTCGACTCGGTCAGTGCCGGACCGGGAATCAACGACAACGGGTCCGGCTCGGCCGCCATCCTCGAGGTCGCCGAACAGATGGCCAAGGCGAAGACCAGGAACAGCGTGCGCTTTGCGCTGTGGGGCGCCGAGGAAGCGAACCTCGTGGGCTCGACGTTCTACGTCGGCAGCCTGTCCGAGGAGGAGCACGCGAAGATCGCGCTCTACCTCAACTTCGACATGGTCGGCAGCCCGAACCACGTCTTCTTCATCTACGACGGTGACGACTCCGACGTGGTCGGGGCCGGCCCGGGTCCGGCGGGCTCGGCAGAGATCGAGAAGACCTTCGAGCGCTACTACGAGTCGCAGGACATTCCCTACAAGGGCACGGACTTCACGGGTCGATCCGACTACGGACCGTTCATCGCGACGGGCATCCCGTCCGGGGGTCTGTTCACCGGTGCGGAAGGGATCAAGACCGCTGACGAGGCGGCGATCTGGGGCGGCACCGCAAACGTCGCCTACGACCCCTGCTACCACCAGGCGTGCGACACCTTTGACAACGTCAACCTCAATGCGCTCGACGTGAACGCCGACGCGGTCGCCTATGCGACGCTCCAGTACGCGATGAGCACGTCCGACGTCAACGGCGCGAAGGGCAAGGGCAACTTCAAGCTACCGACCACGGAGGACATTACCGGGCTCTCGGCCAAGTAACAGCGAGGGCTCTCCACGATGGAAGCCGGGCGAGGCGACTCGCCCGGCTTCACGTCATTGCGCGCGGCGTAGGCTTCGCCCGTGGACAAGTCCCTGTCGACACAGCAACTCGCATGGGTGCTCGGCAGATCCGCGAACTCGATCCGTGATGACGTCAAGAACGGCGACATCGAGGCGACCCGGATCCCGAGCGGCTTCCGGATCCCGAAGGAAGAGGTCCTGCGGCTGGCGCGCGAGCGGATCGAGACCGAGGCCGGCCGGAAGCTGTCGGCTCGCGAGCTCGAACGGCTCGTCGATCAGGTGATCGCCACCAACGAGGGGGTCATCGACGCAAGCTAGCGAGGCTCGGCCTCGAGACGACGCGTCTTGGCGGGATCGGCGTTGAACTGGATCGCCGCGATCCTGCCCTCCCGGAGCCGGAACGACGCGATGATGCGCGGCTGACCAGGTGCGCCGTCGACGACGAGTCCCGCCTGCCCGTTGACGATTGCCGGGCTCGCGTACGACGCGAAACGCGCGCCCATCCGGCTGGCGCGATGCGCCACCTCGGCGGCGCCGCGGAGCGGAGGGCGTGCGAATGGGCCTCGCCCGCCACCATCAGTGGTAACGACGACGTCCGGGTCGAGGACACGCAGCAGCGCCTCGAAGTCGCCGCCCCGTGCAGCGGCGACGAAAGCGTCGATCACCTGACGCTGCACGGCGAGATCGGCATCGGGCTCGGGCGCCTCGGCTCGCACGCGTCGGCGCGCCCGGCTGGCCAGCTGACGGGCGGCAGCCGGCGTCCGGTCGACGATCAGCGCGATCTCGTCGAAGCCGACGCCGAACACGTCGTGGAGCACGAACGCGAGTCGCTCGGGCGGCGACAGCGTCTCGAGCACGACCAGCAGCGCGATGCCGACCGAGTCGGCCATGACGGCATCGTCTTCGGGGCTTGATGCGGCGCGGCTGTTGGCTCCCGGCCAGGTCACAAGCGGCTCGGGCAGCCACGTGCCGGCATACGTCTCGCGCCTCGATTTCCGGCTGCGGAGTGTGTCCAGGCAGATCCGACCGACCGTGACGGTGAGCCAGCCCCGCAGGTCATCGCGTGTCGCCCGGGTCGCGTCGCTGGAGGCGGATCCACGCCTCCTGGACCGCGTCCTCGGCCTCGGTCATCGAACCCAGCATCCGGTAGCCGACCGCACGGAGATGCGCCCGGTGCCGCTCGAACTCGATCGCCAGCCATTCGCGGCGCTCCGCGTCCTCGGTCTGCACGAGTGCCATCATCTCCAGCACGGATCAGCGGGCCGAAACGTGACACGCACCGTCTGTTGTCACGATCCGCGGCCGCGCTTCGTGTCCAGTGTGACGAGCCCGATCCAGCGGCTCGGAACTGGAGCACTGCGTGACCACATCCAAAACCGCGCCAGGTCCGGCATCCGCGCCCGGGTTCGTCCTGCGGACCAATCCGTTGGTCCTCCGAGCGTTGCGCCTCGGCCTTCCGATGGGGCCCAACGTCCTGCTGACGGTTCGCGGCCGCAAGACCGGTCTACCGCGGACGTTCCCGGTGGCGATCCTGAAATCCGACGGCCGCGAGTACCTGTTCTCGGCATTCGGCGAAGTGAGCTGGGTGCACAACCTCCGCGCGGACTGGACGGCCACGATCCGCCACGGACGGCGAACCCGGACGGTGACGGCGACCGAGCTCGAACCGCATGAGGCGGCCGTGGTCCTCGAAATGGGGCTCCGATCGATCATGCGCGTTCCGATCCTCGGCTCGATGATCGCCGGCTGGTACGGCATCGAACGCCGCTCTACCCGGGACGACTACCTCGCCGCCGCTGGACGTCATCCGGCGTTCGAGCTCCACGACGCCGACCAGCCTCCCGGTCCGTAGGCTGCGCCTCATCGTGGCGTTCGCCCCCGTGGAGCGTCGGTATGCTCCGCCGGGTGCGCGTCCTTCCCATCAGATTCGGCGATGCGATCGCCCCGACCCGGCTTGGCCGCAGCTTTCGCTGGCTGCTGGCCTCTTCGGTCATCTCCAACTTCGGCGACGGGATCGCGTTGGCCGCAGGCCCACTGCTCATCGCCTCCTTGACGCGTGACCCACTGCTCGTGTCACTGGCAGTGCTGGCCCAGCAGCTCCCGAGGCTGCTGTTCGGGCTCCCGGCCGGCGCCATCGCTGACCGCTTCGATCGGCGCCGCATCGTCGCCGGTGTGGACCTGGCTCGGGCAGCGGTCCTTGGAGTGCTCACCGCGACGATCGTCACTGGCGCGGTCAGCATCGCCATCGTCCTGCTGGCCCTGTTCATCCTCGGGACGGCCGAGATCTTCGCCGACGTCTCCAGCAGCAGCCTCGTACCGTGGGTCGTCCCGCGGGTCGATCTCGGGATCGCGAACGCACGCCTGACGGGGTCCTTCCTTCTCAGCAACGAACTCCTGGGGCCGCCGATCGGCGCCTTCCTGTTCACCGTCGGGATGGCCATGCCGTTCGCCGCCAACGCCGCGTGCTTCGCGCTTGGGTGCGGTCCTCGTGACGCGCGTCGCGACGGACGTCGCCGACCTTGCTGCCGAGCGCGCCGTGGCGCACCGCAGTCTGCGGACCGAGATGGCGGAAGGCATCCGCTGGCTGATCGCTCACCCACCGATGCGCACGCTCGCCCTCACGATCGTCGCCTTCAACGTAACGTACGGCGCAGCCTGGTCGGTGCTCGTGCTGTACGCGAGCGAGCGCCTCGGGATGAGTGCCGTCGGTTTCGGGCTGATCGCAACAGCGATCGCTATCGGGGGCATCGTCGGGACGTCGGCGTACGGCCGGTTGGAGCGCAGGTTCTCGCTTGCCGACATCATGCGCGGCGGACTGCTGATCGAGACGTTCACGCACCTCGTTCTCGCGCTCACGACGTCACCCGCGGTTGCGCTCCTCACGATGGTCGTGTTCGGGGCCCACGCATTCGTGTGGGGCACAACCTCCACGGTGGTCCGCCAGCGCGCCGTGCCGGACGAGCTGCTGGGCCGAGTGACTGGCGTCTACACGGTCGGCCTGATCGGCGGCATCGTGATCGGCACCCCGATCGGGGGCCTCCTCGCGCGTCAGTTCGGAATCACGGCGCCGTTCTGGTTCGGGTTCATCGGGTCGGCCATCCTCGTTGTCCTGCTGTGGCGCCAGTTCGACAACATCGTCCACGCCAGCGAGATGTAGCGAACCCGTCGACGACCGTCATCCCATGCGGGGGAGGCGAGGCGGCGCCGTGACCCTCGACAATCTCGTCGGACGTCGATATGGGGGGATCTGCCCGTGTCCGTTCCTTCTGCCGAATAGGGGAGTGCCATGGCGAAGAACTACAGCTTCCTGGTCATCAAGTACCCATATGCCGAGACGGGGCAAGAGGCGCTCGCGGCGGTCAGGGAGATTGCGAAGGAAGGCGTCGTCAAGCTCAGGGACGCCGTCGCGATCACGAAGACCGAGAAGGGCAAGATCAAGATCCAGCAGACGAAGGACGACAGCATCGGCCGCGGCTTCGTCAAGGGCGGCGTGATCGGAATCCTGTTCGCCGCTCTCTTCGGGCCCGTCGGGTGGATCGCAATGGGCGCGGCAGCCGGCGGCCTGTTCGCCAGCTTCGATCGCGGGATCAAGAATCGATTGCTCAAGGAACTCGGGCAGGACATGACGCCCGACGAATCCGCGCTCGCGATCCTCGTCGAGGAGGCCGATTGGGCTGAGGCAGTCGCGCGGATGAAGTCGCACGGTTTCGGCGGCACCGTCGTCATCCAGGAACTGGTGGGCGAGGACATCGAACAGGTCGAGAAGCTGCTCGAAGACCCCAAGACGGTCGAGGCTGCGCCCGAGGTGCTCGACGTTTCTGCCGAGCCCGTGCCGGTCGCCGTCGAAGAGGCGCTTCGCGGGACGGTACCGCTGCGCATCGCCGAGATCGAAGGGGTCGGCCCGGCCGACGCGCAGAAGCTCACGGCGGCCGGTGTCAAGTCGACCGAGGACCTGCTCAATGCCGGCGGGAACTCCGCAGGACGCAGGGAGCTCGCCAAGACGACCGGCATCGACGACAAGCAACTCCTCGAGTGGGTCCACGACGCCGACCTGATGCGGATCCCTGGCGTCGGGCCGCAGTACAGCGAATTGCTGGTGGCCGCCGGCGTCGAATCACCTGCCGAGCTGGCAAATCGCAACTCGGGCAACCTGGCAACCACCCTGCAGGAGGTCGTTGCGGCTCGCCCAAGCATCGTTGGTCGAGTCCCGTCCTATTCCGACATCGACGGGTGGATCGACTACGCGGGAAAACTGGAGAAGGTCGTCACGAACTGACGAATTCCCGGTAGCCACCGAGCGGCACGTCGCGCCGACGCGGCGTGCCGCTCCGGACGGCTACCCTTGATCCCATGCCCGCCGAATTCATCTACACGACCTACAAGCTGGCGCGCCACTACCCGCCGGACCGAACGGTTCTCGAGGACATCTCGATCTCGTTCTACCCGGGCGCCAAGATCGGCGTCATCGGGCCGAACGGGGCAGGGAAGTCGAGCCTGCTTCGCATCATGGCCGGGCTGGATGACGGCTTCGTCGGCGAGGCGCGGCTGACGCCGGGCTTCACGGTCGGCTACCTGAGCCAGGAGCCGCAGCTCGACCCGACGAAGGACGTCAAGGGCAACGTGATGGACGGCGTCGCCGAGGTCCAGGCGCTGCTCGACCAGTACAACGCCGTGATGGCCAGGTGGTCGGACCCCGACGCCGACTACGAGGCGATCGGCGCCGAACAGTCTGCGCTCGAGGACCGGATCAACGCGGCCGACGCGTGGAACGTCGAGCGCAACGTCGACATCGCCATGGAGGCGCTCCGCTGCCCACCTGACGATGCGGACGTCACGACGATCTCGGGTGGCGAGAAGCGACGCGTCGCGCTCGCGCGGCTCCTGCTCCAGCACCCCGACCTGCTCCTGCTCGACGAGCCGACGAACCACCTCGACGCCGAGTCGGTCGAGTGGCTGGAGCGCTTCCTCGACGAGTACAGCGGCACGGTCGTGGCGGTCACCCACGACCGCTACTTCCTCGACAACGTCGCCAAGTGGATCCTCGAGCTCGATCGCGGCCGCGGGATCCCGTTCTCGGGCAACTACTCCGGCTGGCTGGAGCAGAAGCTCGAGCGCCTGGCCCACGAGCAGAAGCACGCCGACGCTCGCGCACGCACCCTCGCACGCGAGCTCGAATGGGTCCGGATGGGGGCGAAGGCTCGCCAGGCGAAGGGCAAGGCGCGGTTGACGGCCTACGAACAGCTCCTCGCCGAGTCGAACGACGCCAAGCGCACCGAACGCGAGCTGGAGATCGCGATCCCACCCGGGCCCCGCCTCGGCGACCGCGTCATCGACGTCACGGGACTGCGCAAGGGATACGGCGACCGGCTGCTGGTCGAGGACCTCACGTTCTCGCTGCCGCGTTCCGGCATCGTGGGGATCATCGGCCCGAATGGGGCCGGCAAGACCACGCTCTTCCGCATGCTCGTCGGCCAGGAGGAGCCCGATGGCGGCACGATCGACGTTGGCGAGACGGTCGTGATGAGCTACGTCGACCAGTCGCGTGACGCGCTGCGCGACGACCTGACCGTCTTCCAGGAGATCACGGACAACGTCGAGGCAATCAAGGTCGGCAACCGCGAGGTTCCGGCACGCGCGTACGTCTCGAGCTTCAACTTCCGCGGCGCCGACCACCAGAAGCTCGTCGGGACACTGTCGGGCGGCGAGCGCAACCGCGTTCACCTGGCGAAGCTGCTGCAGACCGGCGGCAACGTCCTGCTCCTCGACGAGCCCACAAACGATCTCGACGTCGACACGCTCCGGGCGCTCGAGGCGGGCCTCGAATTGTTCCCCGGCTGCGTCGTCGTCATCAGCCACGACCGCTGGTTCCTCGACCGGATCGCGACGCACATCCTCGCGTTCGAGGGCGACAGTCAGGTCCGCTTCTTCCAGGGCAACGTGAGCGACTACGAGGAGTTCCGGCGCAAGGAGCTCGGCACGGGCGCCGAGCAGCCGCACCGGATCAGGTACAAGCGGCTCGTGGCCTGACGGCCCGATGCCGCTCGCCGACCGCCACGTCCCGGACATCCTTGCGGCGTTCGACCTCGGATCGCAGGGCCGGCTCTCGGACGGCCCGGTCGCCAGCGGACGGCTCGGCTCGATCTGGCGGCTGGACACCGACCTGGGAAGCTGGGCGATCAAGCAGGTCGAGCGACGCGACGGATTCGGAGCTCGCGGAGATCAGAGAGGGAGCCGCGTTCCAGGAGGCGGCCGTCGCCGCAGGCGTCCTGGCGCCCGCCGTCCGACGCGCCCGAACCGGTGAGGTGGTCGCCACCGTCGGAGACGTGCAGGTGCAGGTCCTGGGATGGGTGGACCTCCGCCCGCCGGCCCTGGACCTCGATGCCGCCGAACTGGGGCGCCTGGTCGCCGCGCTCCACCGGGTCGAGTTCGCGGGCAGGGTCGGAACCGCACCCCTGGTATGAGGTGCCGGTCGGCGAGGATCGTTGGCGCGCGATCATCCGCGACCTCCGCGTTGGTGGCGCGCCGTTCACGGACGAGCTCGACGCCGCTCGTCCCAGAGCTCGTCGCCCTCGAGGCGTTCCTCGGCGATCCGCCGCGCGCCCTGCGGACGTGCCACCGGGACCTGTGGGCGGACAACCTTCGGCGCACGGCGGCCGGCCCGCTGTGCGTCTTCGACTTCGACAACGCCGGCCTGGCCGACCCGTCACAGGAGCTGGCGCTGGTCCTCGTCGAGTTCAGCGGCGACGATCCCGGCCGCGCGCGGACGATCCAGGCCGCCTACGCCGAGGCCGGCGGCCCGGGCGCGCGTCGACGGTCCGCGGGACTTCGCGATGCTGATCGCACAGCTCGCACACATCGTCGAGGAGGGTTGCCGGCGCTGGCTCGCCGCGACGACCGACGACGAGCGTGCCTCGAACGACGCGTGGGTCGCGAGTTCCTGGACCGGCCGTTGACCAGGGACGTGATCGAGCGGCTTCTCGCGTAGCTCCCATCGCCTCGCGAAGCGGTGGGACCTCAGCGCAGTGGATGAAGTTCGAAGACGGTCCGCCCGGCAGCCGCATCCACCGGGTCGTCGAGATCGACCCCGTCGGCGATACGGATGAACCAGACGCCGAACAGGATCCCGCGCGCAAGCGGACCAAGGACGTCGCGGAAGAACCCGACTCGCTGTGTCGGCTCCAGTTCCGTCGCGCTGACGTCCTCCTTCCGGCGCCGGAACGTGATCGTCGCGCGGCCCGCGGCGCGCAGATTGCGCACCCACTGGACCTCGCCCCAGGGCGCCCAGACCCAACGCCTGCCCGAGACCTCGATGATCGCCACTGGTGTCGTGCGAGGCGTCCCGCTCTTCCGACCGCGAATGGTGATGAGCCCGTTGAATCCCAAAGGAACGCCGGCCGCCAGCAGGAACCTGGCGATCGGACCGAACAGGGGGACGTACCAGGGTAGGCGCCGCATTGGTACGCCGGTGCCGCTGCCAATGCGATCAGTCACGTCTGCGTTGCTCCATATGCTGCGTGCCGGACCACCGGTTCGCGGAGCGCTGCCACGACTCCAAGGGCCAAGGTGATCACAACGGCGACGTGGAAGACGAGGTCGGGCACGGTGTTCGGACCGAGCCCGCGGAACGCGAGGTAGGTCCCGATCAGCGAGCCAAGCAGGGCGAACCCCTGGGCGGAAGCGCCGACGACGCGAGTCCACGCGGGCTGCAGGATGATCACGACGGCGCCAACGAGGAGGACCGCCGCGATCGTTCCCTCGGCGATGTTGGCGCCGGGATCCACAGAGACGTCGATCAGGGTCCCCGAATGAACGAGGGACGCGATCGCGAAGGCGAGTGCCTCGACGAGCATCAGTACGCGAGTTCCTCGACCGGCCGCTGACGACGAGCACGATCGAGACTCTCGTCGCAGCGGTCCGAGTCGGGTGATTCCTACTTCAGCCGCACGAGCGAGGACTCGCCGTTGCTTCGCTGCCGGCCATTCCCGCGGTTGGACGAGGCGGCGTCCAGTGACGTCGACTCGAGGAAGCTCGGCGGGATGCGCGCATGTGTCGCCTGCTCGAAGTCGAAGGCGAAGCCGATCAGGTCCGGTTCGTCCCACGGACCGGCGATGAACGACAGCCCGATCGGCAGGTTCGAGACGAACCCGGCCGGCACGGCGATGCTGGCATAGCCGGACACCGCGGAAGGTGTGGACGAACCGACGAAGTTCGAGAAGTCATCACCGTTGACCGGGTCGGTCAACCAGGCCGGACCGTTGGTCGGGGCGATGATCGCGTCGAGATTGTGCTCCTCCATCACGTCGTCGATGGCGGCCTTGGCGAACGCCGTCGAGAATTCGCGTGCGTCCTGGCAATCGGGATCCGCCCGCCCGCCCGTGGCCTGCGCGTCGAGGAACGTCTGCGAATTCCACGGGCCCTCGAGGTCCGGGTTGGCGTCGTTGAATTCGATCAGGTCCTCGAGTGTCTTCGGGTAGCCGGGTCCTGTGTACGTCTCGAGGTACGCGGCGATGTCGTCCTTGAACTCGCACAGCAGCGCGAGGAACTCCGGACCGAACACGTCCTCGATGACGATGCGCGTCGGATCGACGACGATCGCGCCCTCGGCCTCGAGCACCTCGACCGCCTCGTTCATGATCGCGTCGACCTCGGGGCTCGCCTCGGGCACGTAGGCGAACTCGCGCCACACCCCGATCCGCGCGCCCTCGAGCGACTCGTCGTCGAGGAATGGCGTGTAGTCCGTGAAAGCATGCCCGGCCTGGTCCGCGGTGGCCGGGTCGTCCGGGTCGATGCCGGTCATCGCGCCGAGCATCACGGCCGCATCGGTCACGTTGCGCGTCATCGGCCCGGCAGTGTCCTGTTCGGCCGAGATCGGGATGATCCCCGCGCGGCTGAGGAGGCCGACCGTCGGCTTGATGCCGACGACCGCGTTGGCCCCGGAGGGGCAGACGATCGAACCGTCGGTCTCGGTGCCGACCGTGATCGTCGCGAGATTGGCGGACACTGCCACTGCGGAACCCGAGCTCGATCCGCACGGGTTGCGGTCGAGGACGTACGCCATGTTTGTCTGTCCGCCGATGCCGCTCCAGCCGCTCGATGACGGGAACGAGCGGAAGTTGGCCCATTCGGACAGGTTCAGCTTGCCGATGATCACGGCACCTGCGGCGCGCAGGCCTTCGACGATGAACGCGTCGTCGGGCGTGCTGCCCGCCAGCGCCCACGAGCCGGCCGTGGTCGGCATCCCGGTTGTGTTGATGTTGTCCTTCAGGAGCACCGGGATGCCCAGCAGCGGGAGGTCCACGCCACGCTTGCGCGCCTTGTCCGCGGCACGCGCGTCCGCCATGGCTGTCGGGCTCACGAGGATCACGGCGTTGAGCATCGGGTTGAGCTTCTTGATCCGCTTCAAGTAGAACTGCGTGAGCTTCGCGGAAGACAGGCGGTGTCGGTCCATCAGCTCCTGCAGCTCCGGAACCGTCTTGGCATCCACGTTGATGCCAGCGACCTTGGTCGAAGGTGGCGGCTTCTTCGCCAGCACGGCCGGCGTGAAGGCGCCGAGGGCTGGGAGCACGAGGGCGAGCACGGTCAACAGAACGACCGGACGCCGAGCCAGGCTGCGCATCGAAGACCTCCACGGTGACGGGCGGGGCGGATGCGAGGGCGACTGGGGCTGGCTTAATAGAACGCCAGCTGTCAAGCCCCGGTCGCCCGCCCGAGCCCGGGCAGCGCGACCTTCAGGATTCGAGGCCGCCGGCCTCGACGGCCGCATCCGCCGCCAGACGGCGTCGTGACACGGCGTCGGCGAGCGCCCGACTTCGCGGCTGTCCGGTCAGCGCCTCGAGGAACGCGCCACGCTCCAGGGCGAGCAGCTCGGTCGGAGAGGTCGCGGTGACGGTGGCCGTCCGGGGGATGTCCTGGACGAGCGCGATCTCGCCGAACGATTCCCCGGCCGTGAGCGTCCGCCTCCCGCCGGTCAGCGGCATGACGTCCACTTCACCGGACAGGATCACGAAGAAGCGGTCGCCGACCTCGCCGGCCGCGACGATCGTGTCGCCGGCCTCGACCGGCATCGTCGTCGAGCTCGTCGCGAGCCGTTCGAGGACCGGCGCCGAGAGCGGCCCGAACATCGGCACGCGACGCAGCGCCTGCAACTGGCGGACGCGGCTCGGGACGAGACGGTCGGCGCGGATGAGGGTCGGCGCCGCGGCCGCGACCACGAGTCCGAACCCCAGGCCGCAGGCGGTGATCGCCCCAGTCGGCCCGAATACCGCGATCAGCAGCGGAACGACGAGTGCGCCCGCTGCCTGCGAGGCCATCATCGTCGACTCCATCACGCCGAAGACGCGGCTCATGACGTCGTCGCCGGCCAGCCGCTGGGCGAGCGTCAGCGCCTCGACGTACACGAATGCCCAGCCCATGCCCGCCCCGACGACGCAGGCGAGGACGACCACCGAGCCCGGGTCGAACCCGATCACCGCCACCGAGCCCGCGAACAAGGCACCCGCTGCGACGTAGATCGTCGCCAGGCGCTCGCGGCCCATGAGCGCGCTGGTGAGTCCCGCGCCCACGACCGCACCGACGCCTGCGACCGCCGCCACGTACCCGATCGTGCTCTCCTGGCCGCCAAGCAGGTCGATCGCGATGATCGTGAGGAGCACGTTGAACGCACCGAGGAGGGCGATCGCCCCGCTCAGGACCGCCATGACGGCAAGCAGCCGGCGGTCGCCGAGCACCGTCCGCAGGCCTGCGCCGAGCTCGGCGAACAGGCCCTGGGCGCGGGCGGTGGGTCCTCCCGGGACGGGCAGTGCACCCCGCGCCAGCGGCAGCACGGCCGCCACCGCCCCGAGCGCCAGCAACGCGTTGGCGCCGTAGACGGCAGCCGGGCCAGACGCTGCGATCAGCAGCCCGGCCAGCAGCGGGCCGAGGAGCGCGCCGAGCCCCTCGACCGTTCCCGACGCCGCGTTCGCGACCGCCAGCTCGTCCGGCTTCTGCGCGACCTCGGGGAGGAGCGCGCCGTGCGCCGGGCGGACGAGCGTGATGCTCGTCGCGGCCAGCGTCGCCATGACGTACGCCACGAACGGGGGAGCGACCACGAGCGCCACCGCGGTCGCCGCCATCGAGAGCGCGAGGATGGCATACGCCGCGGCGAGGACCTGCGCCCGCGGCCGCCGATCGCCGAACATCGAGGCCGCCGGGGCCACGATGATCGACGGGATGAACACGACGCCGGCGACGATGCCTGCCTCGGCCGGGCCGCCCCTGGAGTAGGCGTACACGACGACGCCGATCCAGGACGCCCATTCGGCGACGCTGAACGCGAGGAACGCCGGGACCAACCGTCGCAGCGACGGCAGCCGCAGGACCGCGCGGATCGTTCCGAGAGCGCCGGGCATTGACCCTAGTCTGACGACCGCGGATCAGTCACGGATCACCGTCAACACACCGGTGTCCACGGCCTCGAACGAACTCGTCCGGAGCCGGTACGTCCCGGATGCTGGCGCCGGCCAGGCGATCGCGGCGAACTGGGCGTTCGTGTCGTCGCTTCCGGTGAGGGGCGTGCCGTCGGGCGCGTACAGCACAGCGATCGTGTCGACGAAATCGCGGCTGCTCGTGGCAACCGAGATCGTCTCGCCGGCGGTCACGGGCAATGGCACCTCGTAGACGCGGCCGGGCGCCAGGTCCAGTGACACGGAGGCTCCGGCCGCGAGCGGCGCGGTCGACCGCGACTCCGTGGTGACGAGCTCGAGATGCCGCTCGATGTGGGTCGCCGCGATCGCATCGTTCCCGAACGCAAGCTGGGCGAACGCGAGGATCGCGTGAACACGAGGCGTGTCGAGGCCACGTTCCAGGGCGATCGACGCCTCGGCGAACGCCCGCTCGGGATCAGGGATGCCGTAGGTGTACGCGTCGGCCACGATGTAGTGGACGTCGGCGCTCTGCGGAGCGAGCTCGATTGCCTGCTCGAGGTCGGCGACGCCGAGCCCCGTCGTGAGGTCGCCGAGCACCCGGGCCGACCCACGGAAGAGGGTTCCGAAGAGGTCATCCGGCCGGATCGCGAGCAGCGCATCCAGCAGCTCGATCGCCCGCCCATAGTCGAAGTACGCCCACTGCACGAAGCTCGCACCGGTCAGCGCCGGGATCGACCCCGGCGCGGCCGCCAGCCGAGCTGCGTAGTGCGCATCGATCGAGTCCAGAGCGTCGCGATGCACGGGCACGACGAAGGCCGTGATCCCTGCGTAATAGTCCCGGTATGCATCGGCGAACCGCCCGAGCAGCAGCGACGCCTCCGCCCGACCACGATAGCCATCGGCCTCGGTGGGCTCGGCTTCGATCAAGGCCGAGAACTCGCGGATCGCGCGGTCGTAGCGGCCTTCGTCGATCGAGGCCTGGCCCGGCGTCATGGACCGGGACTCTACACGGAGTTCAGCGCCAGTCGGGAATGCCGCCCAGCGGGTGGTCGATCCCGTCAGCACGCAGCTCCAGCCGGCCCGAGCCATCAGGCCGAACCACGAACAAGGCGCGGCCCGAAACCAGCAGATGCCGGCTGTCGGGAGACCACGCGACGAACTGCCCGGTCTCCGGGGTGGCCCGCCGCAGGTTCGAGCCGTCCGGGTCGATCAACCAGATGTCGTGATGCTCGTCGTCGCCGTCAGTCTGCCAACACTCGTCCTCAGGGGCGCCGAAGCGGCAGTCGTCGCGGACCGACGTGAACGCGATCGTCGAACCGTCCGGCGACCAGACAGGCCAGCCGTCCTGAGCCGGGGCTGTCGGTCAACTGCTCCACCTCGCCGGTCGCGATGTCGGCGACGTAGATCTCGTAGTTCGACCCCTGGTGGCCCATGAACACGATCCGTGCGCCGTCCGGCGAGAACGACGGGTACTCGACCCAGGCATCGATGCCCAACGGCCGCAGGTTCGTGCCATCCGGTGCCACGAGGTAGCCGCGCAGCTGGCCGCCATCGCGATCCGAGTTGAAGACGATCTCCGAGCCATCGGGCGACCAGGTGGGGCCCCAGTCGTTGGCGGGGTCGTCGGTGATGATGCGGTGCTCCGAACCGTCCGCGCGCGCGAGGGCAATCTCGTCGTTCTCGTTGATACCGCGCGTCGAGTCGCGGTAGGCGACCCACTCGCCGTCGGGCGACCAGTCGCCGTCGAATTCGGCGCCGGCCGGATCCCCGGCGATGGTGACGACATGCGAGCCGTCGACGTCCATCGCAAAGACGTCCGCGAAGTCGTCGAAGATGATCCGCCCGGACAGCTCCGTGAGCGCGATCGGTTCGCCCGTCTCGACCGGCAACGTGCCGGAGTGGATTGTGCGCGTGGGCACGGGCGTCGCGGTGGATGACGGGCTGGGCGTTGGCGCTGGGGCGGCGCAGGCGACCAGCAGGCAGGCCAGCGCCGCAGCCGCGGATACACGGAGGAGATGCACGATCTCAGTACAGCGGCCGCGCCGCAATTGGTTCCATCCATCAAAGTGGGTCCATTCGCGGAGCGGATGTATCAGCCGCGGCCCAGCCCGCTCAGGCGCTTTGGTGCCTCCCGTTCTGCGATCCGCGCGAACTTCTCGAGTTCGCCGCGAAAGCTGCCCTCGTACGAGCCGCGCGAGAAGATCCAGGCGGAGATCGCCGAGATGCGGCCAACCGTCTCGAACTCCTGCGTGATGCGGGTCCCTTCGCCGTCGGGCTCGAACGTCGCACTCGATCGGCCGCGCAGTATCCAGCTCCCGAACTTTGTCGCGAACCGGCGAGGACGTTCGACTTCGAGGATCTCCGTCGGGCTCTTCAACGGCCCGAAGTGGACCACATAGGTCGTCCCGACCGAATCGATCGGGCCCGAGACGTCGCTGACCCCGGTGACGCCGCCGATCCACTCGCCGAATTCGATCGAGGTTCGTCCAGAGGGCGAACACATGCTCGGGTGGCGCGGCGACGTGCGTGGAAAGTGTGTAGTGCGCCATCGAGCGGCATTCTGTCATTCGGCTGCCCTCGGCGACGATCCGATCCTGCGACAGGGGCTTCCCGTGCCAAGCGACCCGGCGTAGGCTTCGGACATCACGCAGTCAACTGGAGGGCAACGACGATGACCATGCGCTCGTCGCTCGAGCAGGCCTTGCATCTGCCCGAAGGCGAAACCCTGCGACGCCTCGAGGAGAACGGGCTCGCGATCGCCAACGTCGACACGATGGCCCAGGCCATCCACGACGTGTACTGCGGGATCATGGCCGACCACGAACACCCGAACGAGAAGGACCGCTCGCAGGCGCAGGCCCTGGTCGATGCGCTCCAGAAGCAGGCGTCGCCCCAGTAACGGGCTGCCCGCTCGGCCCGACCCCGGGCCATATCAAACTCCGGTTTGCCCCGGATCGTCGTCCAGGAAGCCGGCGACATGGTCGCGGATCGCCGAGGCCGGGAAGTCGTGCGCGGTTCTGGGCATGACGACGAGCCGCCCAGCGGGGAAGCCGGCTGCGAACTCGCGCGCACGCTCCACCGGGAACACCGGATCCAGCTCTCCCGCGAGGACGAGCGTCGGGCTGGCCACCTGCCCGACGAGCGGACTGCTGTCGGATCGTAACCACGCCTCGAGCTCGGCGATCATCAACGTCGGATCACGCGGGACCCCAACGAGGCCGGGGCCGAGCAGCCAGCCAAACGCCCGGTAGAAGAGGCGTTCGGGCCCCGATCGAGCACCGATGGGCAGGAACATCGCGTACGCACGCCGCCACTGCCCGGCCCGGGCGGCGGCGATGACTCGTTCGGCGAGATCGCGGGCGAAGGGGCTTGCCGTCGTCCCGCAGGTGGCGAGCACGAGCCGGCGAACCAGGTCTGGGCGCGCGGCCGCGATCTCCAGGGCGATGATCCCGCCGGTCGAGGCGCCCATCAGGTCGACCGGGGGGCGCAGCGCCTCGATCGCTGTGATGACGTCGTCGGCCATCTGGCGGAAGGTCGTGCCAATCGGATACTGGCGGCGCCCGACGCGATAGATGGTGTAGCGATCGAGCAACGGCTCCCAGCCGGCCAGCGCCATCGTTCGGGCCTGGCCGGTCGGATGGTGCTCATCGAGCGACAGGCCGGGCAGGCTCACCAGAATGCTTGGCCCCTCGCCGATCCGGATCGCGGGCAGTCCGCGGCCGACGAACCTGTCTACGCCCTCGATCGCCGGCGGCTTCGGCATGACGCACATGATCTGCGGTTCGCGAGTCGAGCTTGCGCGAGCCGTTCGAGGACCGGCGCCGAGAGCGGCCCGAACATGGGCACGCGCCGCAGCGCCTGCAACTGGCGGACGCGGCTCGGGACGAGACGGTCGGCGCGGATGAGGGTCGGCGCCGCGGCCGCGACGACGAGTCCGAAGCCCAGCCCGCAGGCGGTGATCGCCGCCAGTCGGCCCGAATGCCGCGATCAGCAGCGGAACGGCGAGCGCGCCCGCTGCCTGCGAGGCCATCATCGTCGACTCCATCACGCCGAAGACCCTGCTCATGACGTCGTCGCCGGCCAGCCGCTGGGCGAGCGTCAGCGCCTCGACGTACACGAATGCCCAGCCCATGCCCGCCCCGACGACGCAGGCGAGGACGACCACCGAGCCCGGGTCGAACCCGATCACCGCCACCGAGCCCGCGAACAAGGCACCCGCTGCGACGTAGATCGTCGCCAGGCGCTCGCGGCCCATGAGCGCGCTGGTGAGTCCGGCGCCCACGACCGCACCGACGCCTGCGACCGCCGCCACGTACCCGATCGTGCTCTCCTGGCCGCCAAGCAGGTCGATCGCGATGATCGTGAGGAGCACGTTGAACGCACCGAGGAGGGCGATCGCCCCGCTCAGGACCGCCATGACGGCGAGCAGCCGGCGGTCGCCGAGCACCGTCCGCAGGCCTGCGCCGAGCTCGGCGAACAGGCCCTGGGCGCGGGCAGTGGGTCCTCCCGGGACGGGCCGTGCACCCCGCGCCAGCGGCAGGACGGCCGCCACCGCCCCGAGCGCCAGCAACGCGTTGGCGCCGTAGACGGCAGCCGGGCCAGACGCTGCGATCAGCAGCCCGGCCAGCAGCGGGCCGAGGAGCGCGCCGAGCCCCTCGACCGTTCCCGACGCCGCGTTCGCGACCGCCAGCTCGTCCGGCTTCTGCGCGACCTCGGGGAGGAGCGCGCCGTGCGCCGGGCGGACGAGCGTGATGCTCGTCGCGGCCAGCGTCGCCATGACGTACGCCACGACCGGGGGAGCGACCACGAGCGCCACCGCGGTCGCCGCCATCGAGAGCGCGAGGATGGCATACGCCGCGGCAAGGACCTGCGCCCGCGGCCGCCGATCGCCGAACATCGAGGCCGCCGGGGCCACGATGATCGACGGGATGAACACGACGCCGGCGACGATGCCTGCCTCGGCCGGGCCGCCCCTGGAGTAGGCGTACACGACGACGCCGATCCAGGACGCCCATTCGGCGACGCTGAAGGCGAGGAACGCCGGGACCAACCGTCGCAGCGACGGCAGCCGCAGGACCGCGCGGATCGTTCCGAGAGCGCCGGGCATTGGCCCTAGTCTGACGACCGCGGATCAGTCACGGATCACCGTCAAAACACCGGTGTCCACGGCCTCGAACGAACTCGTCCGGAGCCGGTACGTCCCGGATGCTGGCGCCGGCCAGGCGATCGCGGCGAACTGGGCGTTCGTGTCGTCGCTTCCGGTGAGGGGCGTGCCGTCGGGCGCGTACAGCACAGCGATCGTGTCGACGAAATCGCGGCTGCTCGTGGCCACCGAGATCGTTTCGCCCGCGGTCACGGGCAAAGGCACGTCGTAGACGCGTCCGGGGGACAGATCCAGCGACATGGACGCGCCGGCGGCGAGGGGCGCGGTCGAAAGCAAGTCCGTGGTGACCAGCTCGAGATGCCGCTCGATGTGGCTCGCCGCGGCCGCATCGTTCCGGAACGCCAGCTGGGCAAACGCGAGGATCGCGTGAACACGAGGCGTGTCCAGGCCACGCTCCAGGGCGATCGACGCCTCGTCGAACGCCCGCTCGGGATCAGGGATGCCGTAGGTGTACGCGTCGGCCACGATGTAGTGGACGTCGGCGCTCCGCGGAGTGAGCTCGATTGCCCGCTCGAGGTCGGCGACGCCAAGCCCCGTCGCGACGTCGCCGAGTACCCGGGCCGACCCACGGAAGAGGGTTCCAAAGACGTCGTCCGGCCGAACCGCGAGTAGCGCATTCAGCAGCTCGATTGCCCGCCCGTAGCCGAAGTACGCCCACTGAACGAAGCTCGCACCGGTCAGTGCCGGGATCGACCCCGGCGTAGCCGCCAGACGGGCCGCGTAGTGCGCCTCGATGGATTCCACTGCGTCGGGATGCAGCGGCACGACGAAGGCCGTGATCCCTGCGTAGTAGTCCCGGTATGCATCGGCGAACCGCCCGAGGAGCAGCGACGCCTCCGCCCGGCCGCGGTAGCCATCGGCCTCGGTGGGCTCGGCTTCGATCAGGGCCGAGAACTCGTTAATCGCACGGTCGTAGCGGCCTTCATCGATCGAGGCCTGACCCGGCGTCATGGACCGGGACTCTACACGGAGTTCAGCGCCAGTCGGGAATGCCGCCCAGCGGGTGGTCTATCCCGTCAGCACGCAGCTCCAGCCGGCCCGAGCCATCCGGACGAACCACGTACAAGGCCCGTCCCGAAACCAGTAGATACCGGCTGTCCGGTGACCACGCGACAAATTGTCCGGTCTCCGGGGTGGCACGTCGCAGGTTCGAGCCGTCCGGGTCGATCAACCAGATGTCGTGATGCTCGTCGTCGCCATCGGTCTGCCAACACTCGTCCTCGCGGGCGGCGAAGCGGCAGTCATCGCGTACCGAGGTGAACGCGATCGTTGAGCCGTCGGGCGACCAGGCAGGCCAGCCATCCGAGCCGGGGCTGTCGGTCAACTGCTCCACGGCGCCCGTCGCGATGTCAGCGACGTAGATCTCGTAGTTCGACCCCTGGTGGCCCATGAACGTGATCCTTGCGCCGTCCGGTGAGAACGACGGGTACTCGACCCAGGCATCGATGTCCAACGGCCGCAGGTTCGTGCCATCCGGGGCCACGAGGTAGCCGCGCAGCTGGCCGCCATCGCGATCCGAGTTGAATGCGATGGTCGAGTCATCGGGCGACCAGACGGGGCCCCAGTCGTTGGCGGGGTCGTCGCTGATGATGCGGTGCTCCGAACCGTCCGCACGCGCGACGGCAATCTCGTCGTTCTCGTTGATGCCGCGCGTCGAGTCGCGGTAGACGACCCACTCGCCGTCCGGGGACCAGTCGCCGTCGAATTCGGAGCCGGCGGGATCCCCGGCGACCGTGACGACATGCGTTCCGTCGACGTCCATCGCGAAGACGTCCGCGAAGTCATCGAAGACGATCCGCCCGGACAGGTCCGCGAGCGCGATCGGCTCGCCCGTCTCGACCGGCAACGTGCCTGCGTGGATGGTGCGCGTGGGCACGGGCGCCGCGGTGGATGACGGCCTGGGCGTTGGCGCTGGCGCGCCGCAGGCGACCAGCAGGCAGGCCAGTGTCACAGCCGCGGATGCACGGAGGCGATGCACGACCTCTATACAGCGGCCGCTCGCGTTCGGTTCCAGCAGTCCGCCACTCCTTGATTACGCGGCGTAATCGATCTGGCACGAGGCCGCATGGCAGTGGGCTCAGGATGCACGCTGAGCCGACCGGCCCGCGTGTTCGTCGAATTTCGATTACGTGGGCTAATCGAGCGGCCCGTAGTGGCAGCTGACGCCCGGGATCATGGGCCGGGACTGGCGGTCGGCGCCTCCCGTTCGGCGATCCGCGCGAACTTCTCGAGTTCGCCGCGGAAGCTGCCCTCATACGAGCCGCGCGAGAAGATCCAGGACGAGATCGCCGAGATGCGACCGACCGTGTCGAACTCCTGTGTGATGCGGGTCCCGTCGCCGTCGGCCTCGAACGTTGCGCTCGACCGGCCGCGCAGCACCCAGCTCCCGAACTTCGTCGCGAACCGGCGAGGACGTTCGACGTCGAGGATCTCCGTCGGGCTCTTCACCGGCCCGAAGTGGACCACGTAGGTCGTCCCGACCGTGTCGATCGGGCCCGAGACGTCGCTGACCCCGGTGACGCCGCCGATCCACTCGCCGATTCGATCGAGGTTCGTCCAGAGAGCGAACACATGCTCGGGTGGCGCGGCGACGTGCGTGGAAAATGTGTAGTGCGCCATCGAGCGGCATTCTGTCATTCGGCTGCCCTCGGCGACGATCCGATCCTGCGACAGGGGCTTCCCGTGCCAAGCGACCCGGCGTAGGCTTCGGACATCACGCAGTCCACGGGAGGGCAACGACGATGACCATGCGCTCGTCGCTCGAGCAGGCCTTGCATCTGCCCGAAGGCGAAACCCTGCGACGCCTCGAGGAGAACGGGCTCGCGATCGCCAACGTCGACACGATGGCCCAGGCCATCCACGACGTGTACTGCGGGATCATGGCCGACCACGAACACCCGAACGAGAAGGACCGCTCGCAGGCGCAGGCCCTGGTCGATGCGCTCCAGAAGCAGGCGTCGCCCCAGTAACGGGCTGCCCGCTCGGCCCGATCCCGGGCCATATCAAACTCCGGTTTGCCCCGGATCGTCGTCCAGGAAGCCGGCGACATGGTCGCGGATCGCCGAGGCCGGGAAGTCGTGCGCGGTTCTGGGCATGACGACGAGCCGCCCAGCGGGGAAGCCGGCTGCGAACTCGCGCGCACGCTCCACCGGGAACACCGGATCCAGCTCTCCCGCGAGGACGAGCGTCGGGCTGGCCACCTGCCCGACGAGCGGACTGCTGTCGGATCGTAACCACGCCTCGAGCTCGGCGATCATCAACGTCGGATCACGCGGGACCCCAACGAGGCCGGGGCCGAGCAGCCAGCCAAACGCGCGGTAGAAGAGGCGTTCGGGCCCCGATCGAGCACCGATGGGCAGGAACATCGCGTACGCACGCCGCCACTGGCCGGCCCGGGCGGCGGCGATGACTCGTTCGGCGAGATCGCGGGCGAAAGGGCTTGCCGTCGTCCCGCAGGTGGCGAGCACGAGCCGGCGAACCAGGTCTGGGCGCGCGGCCGCGATCTCCAGGGCGATGATCCCGCCGGTCGAGGCGCCCATCAGGTCGACCGGGGGGCGCAGCGCCTCGATCGCTGTGATGACGTCGTCGGCCATCTGGCGGAAGGTCGTGCCAAGCGGATACTGGCGGCGCCCGACGCGATAGATGGTGTAGCGATCGAGCAACGGCTCCCAGCCGGCCAGCGCCATCGTTCGGGCCTGGCCGGTCGGGTGGTGCTCATCGAGCGACAGGCCGGGCAGGCTCACCAGAATGCTTGGCCCCTCGCCGATCCGGATCGCGGGCAGTCCACGGCCGACGAACCTGTCTACGCCCTCGATCGCCGGCGGCTTCGGCATGACGCACATGATCTGCGGTTCGCGATGCGCTCGCGGCC
>CAWGQH010000001.1:0-356448 GCA_963824735.1 uncultured Chloroflexia bacterium | reverse complement strand
GAAGCCGGTGCTCGAGATCGCGCTCGTCGGCAAGTACATCGAGCTCCCCGACGCATATCTTTCGGTGACCGAGGCGCTCAAGCATGCTGCCTGGGCACACGGTGTCGACGCACGGATCCGCTGGGTCGATTCGGAGGCCCTGACGAAGGAGAACCTGCACGGCCAGCTCGACGGTGTGGCAGGCATCCTCGTCCCGGGCGGCTTCGGCCATCGCGGCATCGAGGGGAAAGTCCTCGCCGCGCACTTCGCCCGCGACCACCAGGTCCCGTACCTCGGCCTGTGCCTGGGCCTGCAGTGCGCGGTCATCGAGCTCGCGCGCGACGTCGTCGGCTCGAAGGACGCCAACTCGACCGAGTTCGACATGTTCACCGAGCACCCGGTGATCGACTTCATGCCCGACCAGCGCGAGCTCGAGGACAAGGGCGGCACGATGCGGCTCGGGCTGTACCCGGCCCGCCTGACGCCCGGCTCGAAGGCGCACCAGGTGTATGGCCAGGAGGTCGTCTACGAGCGGCATCGCCACCGCTTCGAGGTGAACAACCGCTACCGCCAGACGCTCGAAGCGGCCGGCATGGTCCTGTCCGGCCAGTCGCCCGACGGACGCCTCGTCGAGATCGTCGAGCTCGCCGACCACCCGTGGTTCGTCGCCAGCCAGTTCCATCCCGAGTTCAAGTCGCGGCCCGAACGGCCGCATCCGCTGTTCGACGGGTTCGTCGAGGCCGCTGTCGCCGTGCGCGACGGACGGACGCCGACGCTCCGGGTCCGCGAACCGGCGCCATCCACGGCACCGGCGCCGACCGTCCCGTCCGCACCGACGGGGGAAGAGGAGCGGATCGGCGAGGCGGCTCCGGCACCGTGAGCTGACGGCCGCATTACTCCGGCCGCCCCGATGAGCACCCCTCTGTCGGCTCAGGAGCCGCAGCGCGCCGTGCGACCCCGCGCCCGACCGCTGGCGAGCCGCGCCGCCTTCGGCATCGGCACGGGCATCGCTCTAGGCGTCGCGCTGGGTGCGCTGGCCTGGCTTGCCGACCAGCTCGCATACCCGTACTCCGCACTGATCCCGGCCAATGCCATCGGCGCATGGCTGGGTCTCGGGTTCATCCTCGGCGCGTCTGCCAGGACCGTGCCGACCGGTGCGCTGCGCGGCCTCATCGGGCTGCTCAGCGCCGTGGGCGCGTACTACGTCCTGATCTCGCTGTCCGAGGCGGGCTTTCGGCTGATCGGGGCACCGCATGCCGCCACAACCTGGGGCGCGGTGGCGCTGATCGCGGGCCCGACCTTCGGCGCGGCCGGCGGAGCCTGGCGCCACTGGCAGGGAACGGGGCGAGCCCTCGCAGTGGCCGTGCTTGCCGCTTCGCTCATCGCCGAGGGGGCGAGATTCGGTCTGTTCCGCTCGGGCGATCTGGTGGGCGTCATCTACCTGGTCGAAGTCGCGATCGGTCTGGTCCTGCCCGCCCTTCTCCTCCGGCCTCGCGAGCGACTGGCCGGGTACGGAGCGACGCTCCCGCTGGCGATCGTGTTCGGGGTTGCGATCGAGCCGATCGTCGTCCTCGTGCGGTCCGTCGCCGACCGGTTCTAGCCGCGGTGCGCCGTGTCACCAAGAGCTCTTGCGCCGGCGCACCAGCGCGCTAGAGTTCGGATCTCCACCGCAGTGCCTCAATCGTCCCCGAGGAGCGCGTTGATGAACTTCCGGCGCCGTGCCCTGTCCCTCGCCGCGGTTGCGGCTCTGTCCCTCGCTCTCGTCCCCACGCCCGCGCTGGCGGCCGCGGTCGGAGGCGCCTTCGACCCCGGGTGCGCGCCCGGGGCCGCGGCCCGCGACACGCTCGTCGGGCGCGATGGCGTCGCCCGCGAGAAGGACACCGGCCAGGTGCACAAGGACCTGCCCGCTCGCGCCAAGGGCGAGGCATCGGCGAATCTCTCGGCCACGGTGCCGGTCTGGTTCCACGTCATCACCGACGGCTCCCTCGGCAACCTGACGAGCCAGCAGATCAACGCCCAGGTCGCCGTCCTCAACGACGGGTTCGGGGGCGGAGAGGGTGGCGACGACAGCGGATTCTCGTTCTCCCTCGCCGGGGTGACCCGGACGAATAACGCGCGGTGGTACGCATCCCGTTCCGGCGGCGCCGAGCACGAGATGAAGAAGGCCCTGAAGCGGGGCGATGACGGCACGCTCAACGTCTACACGACGAGCGGCGGCAACTTCCTTGGCTGGGCATACCTCCCGGAGATCACCGACACGGCGCAGGCGTACCTGGATGGCATCGTCATCGACTGGCGCACGGTGCCGGGTGCTTCGGACGAGTACGCCGACCGCTTCGACGAAGGCGACACGCTCACCCACGAGGCCGGCCACTGGCTGAACCTCGAGCACACCTTCTACGGCCATTGCAACAAGAACGGCGATTTCGTCGACGACACGCCGCCGCAGAAGTCGCCGAGTTCGGGCTGCCCGGAGGGCAGAGACTCGTGCACGAAGCAGCCGGGACTCGACCCGATCCACAACTACATGGACTACTCCGACGACGACTGCATCACGGAGTTCACGCCGGGGCAGTCGCAGCGGATGGGCGACGCCTGGCTGTTCTACCGGGCGAGCTGACGGCTCCCGCGGCCTCCCGCGAGTAGGATGAGGGCCTCACCGCCCGCAGGAGCCCCGCCATGAAGATCTTCCTCGACACCGCCGACATCGAAGAGATCCGCACCGCGGCCCGCTGGGGGATCCTCGACGGCGTCACGACCAACCCGACGCTCTACGCCAAGGTCGAAGGGGCGTCGTACGAGGACGTCCTCCGCGAGGTCTGCTCCATCACGCCCGGGCCGGTCTCGGCCGAGGTGGTGGCGGACGAGGTCGAGGGCATGCTCGAGGAAGGGCGCGCGTTCGCCAAGCTCGCGCCGAACATCGTCGTCAAGGTCCCGATGAGCGAGAACGGCCTGGAGGCGATCAGCCGCTTCGCCGAAGAGGGGATCAAGACGAACTGCACGCTGGTCTTCTCGACGAACCAGGGCTTCCTCGCGGCGAAGGCCGGGGCCAGCCTGATCAGCCCGTTCGTCGGCCGGCTCGACGACATCAACCAGGACGGCATGATCGTCATCCGCGAGCTGGCCGAGATCTTCGCCCTCCATGACATCGAGTCCGAGATCCTCGCGGCGTCGATTCGCAACCCGCTGCACGTGACGCAGGCGGCGCTCGCCGGCGCGCACATCGCAACGATGCCGTTCAAGGTGCTGCAGCAGATGGTCCACCACCCGCTGACGGACAAGGGCATCGTGCAGTTCAAGGCCGACTGGGAGAAGGCCCGCCAGACGGCCGGGGCGGGCGCCGGTTCCCCGGGCTAGCTCTTCACGCGCCGTACCGAGGCGGCGCCACGCCAGCGGATGCCGCCGCCGGCATGATCGACATGTCAGCGCCCTCCGACCGCTGATACATCCGCTGAGCGAATGCTGCCGAGCCAGGCCGACTCAGGCGGGCTTGGTGTCGGGGTTCGGCAGGACGACGTCTCGCACCGCGCCGACCAGGTCGTGGTACGAGCCGATGAACTGGCGCAGCGTGCGGACGGTCGCGCCGTAGCCGTCGAACTCGTCGATCGTCATGCCGTCCGGCTCGTAGGCGCGGCCGAAGTCGGGGATCCGCTCGAGCAGCTCCCCGATGATCGCGGGGTCGACCGGGTCGTCGATCCGTGACTGCGGCGTGATGCCGCTGCGGTTGAAGCGGACCTGCCATGCGTGGGTCAGCGTCAGGACGACGTCCCCGCCGACGAGCTCCGTCCAGTGCAGCCGGTGGCGGTATGCGGCTGCGAGCAGCCGCGTCCGGTAGCCGCGCTCCCGGAAGATCCCGTACGCCCGCTTGAACGCCGCGATCCCGGCCCAGTCGAGGGCGTTCGGATCGACCGCGATCCCGTCGCGCTCGGCGAGCACCTTCATCCAGTCGTCGAGGCGTCCGATCATGAGCGTGCACACGGGCGTGACATCCGACACGTCGCCGCCACGGGCGCGCGAACGCGTCCAGGCCGCGCTCGATCGCGTCGGCCACGGCGATCGCCTGGGGGACGGTGAAGCAGACCGTCGCGTTGACGCTGATCCCTGCGCCGGTCGCCGCCTCGATCGCGGCGATGCCCGCCGAGTCGCCGGGAACTTCACCTGCATGTTCGGAGCGAGGGTCGCGAACCGGCGGCCCTGCTCGAGCATGTTCGCCGTGTTCGAGTAGTTCTGCGGGTTGGTCTGGATCGACAGCCGGCCCTTGCGCCCACCCTCGCGCACGAACACCGGCTCGAGGATCGCCGCGCCACCGACGGCCATCTCCTCGACCAGCGCCCAGGTCAGGTCGGATCTCGGTCAGCGAGGGTGACTCGCGGGCGAGCTCGAGGATGCGCGCCGTCCAGCGGGCGCGTTCCTTGGAGAGGACCTCGAGGACGATGCTCGGGTTCGACGTCGCGCCGGTCGCCCCGCGGTCCACGGCGTAGCGCAACTCGTCGATCGCGCAGGAGTCGTTCCAGTAGTCAGTCGGCCGCCCGCTGACCGTCTGCAGCATCGGGCAGTCGATCAGTCCCTCGCGGGCTACCGTGGTCACCGGACATCTCCCTGGCGGTCGCACCGCCGCGACCCGTGTATCGTAATCGATCATCGATGACCGCAACCGCCGGTGATCCGCCCGAGCACCGTGGAGGCCCCAGCGCGTGGCAGCGACAGAGGAGATCCTCGGCCAATTCCTGGGTGACGAATCGTTCCCGGTGACCTGGGATTCCGAGGTCGAGAAGGACTTCTTCTGGGTCTACGACGACCTGCACATCCCGCATCCGGTCAGCCCGATGTTCTTCGACATCGGCGGGTGGTGGCTCAGCTGCGACCACATGTTCCGTCGGTTCGGGACGCCGTTCGCCGTCGACTGGCTGGCCAAGAACGTCAACGGCTACGTCTACACGACCGCCATCCCGGCCGACCCGGACCTGCGCATCGAGGGCACGGAGTACAGCTCGCGCTACGGCGCCCGGGTGCCCCGCGACGCAAGCTTCGGCGCCCAGATGGGGAAATACCTCGACACGGTCCTGCCGGTCTACGGCGAGCACTTCGCCGACTGGTGGCACGACCGGCTGGTACCGGAGATGCAGCGCAACTTCGAGTACCTCGAAGGCCGCCTCGATCGGGCCGACGGGATGTCGCTCCCCGAGCTCGCAACGCTGCTCGAGGATGCAATCGACATCCACGACCGCCACTGGAAGATCCACTGGATGCTCAACTTCGCGCAGCTGTCGGCGACCCTCAACCTGCGGGCGGTGATGGAGAAGGTCCGTGGCGGGGTCGACGAGGAGCTGCTCGGGCGGCTGCAGAACTCCGCCTCCGATCGCAACTGGGACTCGATCGAAGCGCTGTGGCGGATGAAGAACGAGGCCCGTGACGACCCGGAGCTGCGGGCTGCATTCGGGGCCGGCGACGCGAAGGCGATCGCGGCAGCGCTGCGCGGCTCAGACCGTGGCCGGCGGTTCATCGAGGAGCGGGTCACGCCCTACCAGCGCGAGTTCGGCTGGCACGCGGTGTGGAGCCACGAGTTCATCTTCCCGACCGTTCGCGAGGAGATGGAGCCGATGCTCGAGCTGGTCCGCGGCTACCTCGACACCGACTACGACTACCCGTCGGCGATCGACGCGATGCGCCGGGACATCGAGGCTGCATCGACGGAGATCCTCGATGGGCTCGAGGGCGAGGCGCTGGACGAGATGCGCGCCGCGAATGCCATCAACCTGCGCATGGCGCCGCTCACCCCCGACCACCACTTCTACATCGACCAGGGCGCGAACGCGCACGTCCGGCTCGTGCTGATCGCGATCGGTCGCAAGCTTGTCGAGGACGGCCGGCTCGACCGGCCCGACGACGTGCTGTTCCTGCGCTACAACGAGCTGCGCATGCTGATCGGCGACCCCACGGCGCTCGACGCGCGCGGGATCGTGGCGGAGCGCCGTGCCGAGCGCGACGCCGCGAAGCAGGTCAAGCCTCGCAACTGGGTCGGGACCGTGACGCCGTCGCAGCTCGCCTTCCCGTACCTCGTCAACTGGGGCTACCCGGAGCGGTTCTACCAGGAAGCCTCGGCCGACACGGCCACGATCAAGGGGATTGCCGGTTCACCGGGCGTGGCCGAGGGCGTTGCCCGGGTCGTCATGACCGTCGACGAGTTCGACGCGGTCCGCGACGGCGACATCCTGGTCTGCCAGATGACGAACCCGGCGTGGGTCGTGCTGTTCACCAAGATCGCCGCGCTCGTGACCGACACCGGCGGGACCACGTCCCACCCGGCCGTGCTGTCGCGCGAGTTCGGCATCCCGGCCGTCATCGGCACGTCCACGGCGACACACACGATCCGGACCGGCGATCGGATCCGCGTCGACGGTTCGAACGGCGTCGTCGAGATCCTCGAAACTGCCGGCGCCTGATGCCGGCCGTGCTCGCTCGAGGCGTCCTTGCCGACCAGGTCAAGGAGCGGCTGCTCGAGGAGATCCTCGCGGGTCGCTACGCGCCCGACGCGCGGATCGTCGAGACGCAGGTGGCCCGCGAGCTCGGCACGAGCCAGGCGCCGGTTCGCGAAGCGCTTCGCGGGCTCGAAGCCCTCGGGGTCGTCGAGATCACCCCGTTCCGGGGGGCGCGGGTCCGCCGTCCGACCCGTCGCGAGCTCCTGGAGGCCTACGTCGTGCGCTCCGCGCTCGAGACGCTCGCGGCGCGGCTCGCCGTGCCACGCCTGGGCGACGCCGACGTCGCCGAGCTCGCGGACCTTGCCGAGCAGATGCAGGTTGCGGCCGCGGCCGGCGACAGCCACGCCGTTGCGGAGGCGGACGCGCGGTTCCACGGCCGGATCGTCGAGATCGCCGACAACGGGACGCTCGGCAAGGTGTGGCGCTCGCTCGAGCCGTTCTCGCGCACCTACATCACGCTGGTGGTTCCCGGCGCCGACCCGCAGTGGTCGGCCGACCTGCACACGCCGATCCTGCGGGCGCTGCTGGCGCGCGACACCGACGCGGTCGTCGCGGCGCTCGAACGACACTTCGACGACGTCGCTGAGAACATGGCTCGGCGCCTGCCGGACGGAACGGAGGACGAGACACCCACATGATCGAGACACTCCAGCTCTCCGAGGAGTTCACCTGTGGCCCGGCGCGGCTCCGCGTCGACGTCCACGGGTCGGCGCCAGCTGGAGCACGTGCTCGAGGACATGAACTTCCTCAACTACCGGCTCGCCGAGGTCCACACGGCACCAGCTGTCACGCTGCCGGAGGCCGACCTGGTGTGGCGCCAGGACGGCGAGCAATCGGTCGGCTACGACGGCCGGCGCATGACCTTCACCGGTGCCTGGAACTCCGGGCCGATCCAGAAGGTCATCGTCACGCTGCTCGCGCTCCGGCTCGAGGAGCAGGGCCTGCACCCGTTCCACGCCTCGGCCGTCCGTTACCGCGACCGGACGATCCTGTTCATGGGCGGCGAATCGAACCACGGCAAGTCGATGGGCCAGATCGAGGCCTGCCGGCGCGGCGCGAAGCTCGTGTCCACCGAGACCACCGTGATCGACGAATCGGGCACGGTGATCCTCGGCTCGAAGGCGCCGTTCCTCAAGAAGCGCGACGCGGGCACCGAGCGCGCCGACAAGGCCGCGCCCGAGGCGGGCGTCGACAAGTTCTTCGGCGGCATGCCGACCTGGGAGATCCACGCCGACCCGACGCCGGTCGACGTCGTCGTCCTCCCGGCGATCGACGGCAATTTCGCACCGAGCCTGGCCGAGATGATCCCGTTCGAGCGGCAGTTCCAGACGCTCCATTCGCTGCAGAACTACTTCCTGCTCAACGAGCTGCTGGCGCCCGGCCACCCGATGCCGCTGGTCGATACGGAGCCGCTGCGCAAGGCGCGTGCCGGGTTCGTCGAGCGCTTCGCCGAGCGGCCCTACTACTTCGTCCGCGCGGCAACCCCGCAGGTCCTGCTCGACGAGGTCGAGCGGGTCCTCTGACCCTGCCATGCAGCGGTTCGCCTACGAACGACCGGAGCGGCTGAGCGAGGCAATCGGGTTGCTGACGGCGCATGGGCAGGCGGCGCGGCCGCTGGCCGGCGGGACGGACCTGATCATCCGTCTCCGCGACCGGTCGATCGCGGCCGACGTGGTGGTCGACGTGAAGCGGGTGCAGGAGCTGGCGCCAGGGATCCGCCGCGCGGGGGACCGGCTGGTGATCGGCGCCGGGACCGTGATGACCGACATCGCCGAGGACGCGACGATCCGAAGTCGGTTCGCGGCGCTCGCCGAGGCGGCGCTGGTGGTCGGATCGGTGCAGATCCGGAACCGGGCGACGCTGGCCGGCAACATCTGCAACGCGTCACCGGCGGCAGATACGGCCCCGGCCCTGCTCGTGTACGGGGCCGAGGTGGTCGTCGCCGGACCGGATGGGACGCGCCGCGTCCCGATCGACGACTGGTTCGTCCGCTCCGGCGTCACGACGTTGCGCGAGGGGGAGCTCGTCACGGCGATCGAGTTGCCGCTGGTCGACGGACCGATCGGAGCGACGCACGTGCGGCGGACCCGGCGGCGCGGCCACGACCTGGCCTCGGTCACGCTCGCCTGCGCGGTGCGACCCGGGGCCCCGGCCACGCTGGCGTACGGGAGTGTCGGCCCGCGACCGTGGGTCGTGACCGACTCGAGCGGCACGCTCGCCGACCCTGGCTCGTCCGCGGAGGAGCGGCTGGCGGCGCTTGACCGGCTGTTCGAAGCCGCGACGCCGTCACCGACATCGATGCGCGCCAGCCCCGAATACCGCCTCGCGATGCTCCGCGTGCTCGGGCTGCGAGCGATCGAGACCGCGCACCGACGCCTCGCCGAGTCCGCCGCGTGATCGGGGACGGTGTCGCGATCCAGGTCGTCGTGAACGGGCGCGAGCGTGCGATCGCCGTCGAACCCCATCACACGCTGCTCGACGTGCTCCGCTCGGACCTCGGCCTGACCGGGACGAAAGAGTGCTGCCTGGTCGGCGAATGCGGTTCCTGCACGGTCCTCATCGACGACCGCAGCGTCGACGCCTGCCTCGTGCTCGCGGCCGAGATGGACGGCGCCCGGATCACGACCGTCGAAGGGCTCACGGCCGACGGTCAGCTGAGCCCGCTCCAGCAGGCGTTCCTCGACACCTCGGCGGCCCAGTGCGGGTTCTGCATCCCGGGGCAGCTGGTCTCGGCGCAGGCCCTGCTCGATCGGGTGCCGCACCCGACGCGCGCGGAGGTGGAGGAGGGCCTGGCCGGCAACTACTGCCGGTGTGCCGGCTACGAGCAGATCTTCGAGGCTGTGCTGGCGGCCGCGGAAGCGGTGCCCGGTGGGCTGGCGCGCGCCGCTGCACCCGACATCGGTGACCGATCGTCGACGCCGGATGCCGAGGTCGCGCCCCAATGACGGTCGGGGAGTCGCCGCCGCGCGTCGGCGGGGTCGAGCGGGTCACCGGGCGGCAGCAGTACGTCGCCGACATCCATCTCGAGGACGTCCTCCACGTGAAGCTCGTCTCGCTCGACGTGGCGCGGGCGCGGATCAACGCGATCGACGCGAGCGCAGCTCTTGCTGTGCCCGGCGTCCGCCTCGTCATGACCGCATCCGACCTCCCGGACCCGATGCCGCGCTTCGGCCCACAGCTGCGGGACCGACCCGTGCTGGCGGTGGGCGAGACGAAGTTCCACGGCGAACCCGTGGCCGCGGTCGCCGCCGAAACACTCGACGCAGCCGAAGAGGCCGCGCGTCTCGTGCGGGTCGATTTCGAGGAGCTCCCCGCGGTCCACACCGTGGCGGCGGCCCTGGCACCGGATGCGCCGCTCGTCCAGGACCCTTCCCGCCGGCCGAACGACTCCCTCGCGGGCACGAACGTCCTCCGCGAGCATCGCTATGGGTGGGGCGACCTCGACGCGGCCGAACGTGAGGCGGACGTCGTGGTCGAAGGTGCGTACGCCTTCCCGATGGTCACCCAGTTCGCGATCGAGCCGCACGCGTTCATGGCCGCGCGGAACGGCGACGGGATCGTCGTCTGGAGCGCGATCCAGCATCCGAACTGGCTCCAGCGGGTCATCGCCGATCTCGTGCGCCTGCCGCTCTCGAAGGTGCGGATCATCGCCCCCGACCCGGGCGGCGGGTTCGGCGGGAAGCAGCACGCGAAGTACGAGCCGCTGGTGGCATTCATGGCGCTGCGACTCGACAGGCCGGTCCGGCTGGTGCTCACGCTCGAAGAGACGTTCCAGGCGGTTCGCCGGGGAGCGGCCGAGATCCGCGTGCGCTCCGGGTTCAGGCGCGACGGCACGCTCGTGTTCCGCGACATCGACGCGGACTACCTGATCGGGGCGTACGCCGACATCGCCGACCGGACCGTCGCCAAGGGCAGCTACACGTCCGGTGGCCCGTACTGCTGCCCCGCGGTCCGGATCGTCGCCCGGAGCGTGCTGTCGCACACGGTGCCGTCCACCGCGTTCCGCGGGTTCGGCAACCCGCAGCAGATCTGGGCGACCGAATCGAATATGGACGACGCAGCCCGGCAGCTCGGCATCGACCCGCTCGAGCTGCGCCTGCGCAACCTCGCCCGAACCGGGGACCCGTTCATCCCCGGGGACACGCCGGCAGACGGGGAGTGGCCCGAGACGCTCCGCCGGGCAGCAGAGCTGATCGGCTGGGGCGACCACGTGCCGGCCGGCCGCGGCCGCGGCATCGCCGTTGGCCTGAAGGAGGGCCCGACGACGGGGCTCTCGTATTCGACGGTCCGCCTGCTGGCGGACGGCAGCGTCGTCGTGTACGCCGGCACGTCGGACATGGGCCAGGGGGCGCGGACGATCTTCGCCCAGATCGCCGCCGGTGAGCTGGGGGCGCCGATCGAGTGGGTCACGGTCGTCATGGGCGACACGGCGGTCGTGCCGTACGACCAGCAGACCTCGGCCAGCCGCTCGTCGGTGCTGATGGGGAACGCGGTCCTCAACGCGTGCCGCGACGTCCAGTCGAAGCTGCGGGCGATGGCCGCCCGGCTCGAAGGCGCCGACGAGAGCGAGATCACCGTCGACCGCGGTGTGGTGACGCTGCCCGGAGGCCGGGAGGAGCCGATCCGCGACGTGCTCGTCCGTGGGCCTCGGCCGCCTCGGCGGGGAGGTGATCGGCGTCGGCGAGATGCGCAAGGAGGCGCAGCCCGACCACCCGCTCGGCGGGACGGCGGCGTTCTACGAATTCAATGCAACTGCCGTCGAAGTAGAGGTCGATCGTGACACCGGTGACGTCACCGTTGTCCGGCACGTGACGGTGTCCGACGTCGGGAAGGCACTTCACCCCGGCCAGGTGCGCGGCCAGGACGAGGGCGCCGCGGTGATGGGCCTCGGCCACACGTTGATGGAGCACTACATCTACGACGACACGGGGAGGCTGCGGAACCTGGGCGCCATCGACTACCGCATCCCGACGAGCATGGACCTGCCGCTCGAGATGACGAGCGATGCCATCGAGAACGGCGACGGGCCCGGGCCGTACGGCGCGAAGGGCATGAGCGAGGGCGCGCTGCTGTGCGTCGCGCCGGCTGTCGCGGCGGCGGTCCGCGACGCGACCGGGGTCGTGATCCGGGACCTGCCGCTCACCCCGGAACGCGTCTGGCGTGCCCTCCACGAGGAGGTCCCGGCGTGACGTGGGTATTCCCACTCGAGGAGGCCCGCGACCCGGCCCTTGTCGGCGGCAAGGCGGCGAACCTCGGCGTGATGGCGCGCGACCTCGGCCTGCCGGTGCCGCCCGGGTTCGCGATCTCCACCGAGGCCTGTCGCGCGTACCTGGCGGATGGCTGGCCCGAAGGCCTCGACGACGAGATCCGGGCGGGGATGGGCGCGATCGAAACCGCGATCGGGCGCCGCTTCGGGGACGCCGGCGATCCGCTGCTCGTCAGCGTCCGGTCTGGTGCGCCGGTGTCGATGCCCGGGATGATGGACACGATCCTCAACCTCGGCCTCACGCCGGAGACGACCGGAGCGTTCGCCGCCGCGTGCCGTCCGCGGCTCGAGGCGATGTTCCGCCAGACCGTCGGCGCCGAGGTCCCCGACGACCCGTGGGCGCAGCTCCGGCAGGCGATCGAGGCGGTCTTCCGCTCATGGAACGGCGACCGGGCCCGGGCTTATCGCGCCAAGGAAGGGATCCCGGATGACCTCGGTACGGCGGTCGTCGTCCAGGCAATGGTCTTCGGGAATCGAGGACCGGATTCGGGAACCGGCGTGCTGTTCACGCGCAACCCGGCAACGGGTGAACGGGCGCTGTACGGCGACGTCATGTTCGACGCGCAGGGCGAGGACGTCGTCGCCGGGACGCACGCCACTGAACCGATCTCCGTGCTCGACGAGCGCATGCCGGCAGTCGCCGGTGAACTGCGCGCGCACGCAGACCGGCTCGAACGCCACTACGCCGACATGTGCGACATCGAGTTCACGATCGAGAACGGCCGCCTGTGGCTGCTCCAGGTCCGGGTCGGGAAGCGCAGCCCGCAGGCCGCGCTGCGGATCGCGGTCGACATGGCCGAGGATGGGGCGTTCCCACTGTCGCGGGCCGATGCCGTGGAACGTGTTCGGCCGCTGCTCGCCGACCCGCCCGTGCGCGCGACGAGCCGGAGCAGCATCCTCCGACCGCTGATCACCGGGCTGCCGGCCTCGCCCGGGACCGCCAGTGGCGAGATCGCCACGACGCCCGAAGCCGCCGTCGAGGCGGCCGCGGCCGGGCGCCCCGTCGTCCTTGTGCGATCGGAGACGTCACCGGACGACGTCCACGGCATGGCCAGGGCAGCCGGGATCCTGACCGCGAAAGGTGGCCTCGCGAGCCACGCCGCGGTCGTCGCCCGCGGTTGGGGTATCCCCGCCGTGGTCGGCGCGTCCGCGGTGCAGGTCGGCGACCGCTGGGTGGCGATCGGCGACCGACGGTTCCGCGCCGGCGACACGATCACGATCGACGGTGGCTCCGGCGAGGTGTTCGAGGGCGCGATCCCCGGGATTACCGAGCCCGTGCCCGAGGCCGCCACGCTCCTCGGGTGGGCCCGCGAGCACGGCATCCCGATCGGCGAGGAGGAGGCGGCGCCCGGACCCGCTGCTGGCCAGCCAGGTCGAAGGGCGTCCATGGACGACCTCATCCGGGCACTCGGCATCAAGGGCTTCGCAACTGCCGAAGGCGCTGCCGATGCGCTGGCATCCACCCCGGACCAGGTCCAGCCGCTGCTCGACGACCTCGTCGTCGACGGGCTCGCAGCTTCGATGGCCGGCGCCTACCGGCTCACGGACACCGGCAAGGAGCGCGCCTCGGAGCTCGTCGAGGCTGAGCGGACAAGATGGGGTGCCGCGGCCGACGCCGCGCTGGACGCGTTCCTCGCGCTGGATCAGCGAATGAAGGACACCGTGACCGCCTGGCAGCTCAAGGAACCCGACGTCGTCAACGACCACACCGACCCGGACTACGACCGCGGCGTGCTGGACCGGCTGGCGTTGCTCCACGCGGAAGCCGCCGCGTTCCTCGACACCAACACGGGCGGCTCACCACGCCTCGCGACCTATCGGGAGCGGCTCGGCCGGGCGCTTGATCAGGCGCTGGCGGGAGATGGCCGCTTCGTCGCCTCACCACGGGTGGACAGCTACCACGGCGTCTGGTTCGAGCTCCACGAGGACCTCATCCAGCTCGCCGGCCGGACCCGCGAGGACGAGGTCGCCGCCGGCCGCGCCTAGCGTCGCTGCAAGGGCTGACGCCGACCCGGCGGCGCCGATGAGATTCGGTCCTCGTCAAGGTCTCAGTGACGTGAACTCGATGCGCACCTTTCACCTGCTCGTCGTCAACACCCTCGTCGCGAGCGTCACGAACAACTTCCTGTGGTTCGCGCTGACGTTCTGGGTTTATCTCGAGACCCGATCCGTCCTGGCCACGGCGGTTATCGGCGGTGGCTACATGCTGCTGTTGGCGGTGTCGGGGATCGTCGTGGGGACGTTCGTCGACCAGCACCGCCGCCGGACGTCGATGCTCCTGTCCAGCGCACTCACGCTCGCGGCGTTCGTCCTCGCCGGGATCGTCTACCTCACGGCTCCGGCCGGCGCCCTGCGGGATCTTGGCCAGCCGGCGTTCTGGGCCTTCATCACCCTCGTGCTTGCCGGCGCGATCGCCGGGAACCTCCGAAACGTGGCGCTCGCGACGACCGTCACGCTGCTCGTCCCCGAGGATGGCCGTGACCGGGCGAATGGCCTGGTCGGAACGGCGAACGGCGTCGCGTTCGCAATTACGTCCGTGTTCAGCGGCCTCGCCGTGGGTCTGCTCGGCATGGGCTGGTGTGTGGCGATCTCCATCGCCCTCAGCGCGCTGACGGCCGCCCACCTGCTCACGATCCGCATCGACGAGCCTGCCCCCGAGCCGCGCGACGGAAGCCCGCAGGTCATCGACCTCCGTGGTGCGATCCACGCGGTCCGCCTGGTCCCGGGTCTGCTCGCCCTCCTCCTCTTCACGACCTTCAACAACTTCCTTGCCGGCGTGTTCATGGCGCTCATGGACCCGTATGGCCTGACGCTCGTGTCGGTCGAGGCATGGGGAACCCTGCTTGCGATCACGAGCCTCGGGTTCATCGTCGGCGGGGTCCTCGTGGCTCGGCGCGGCCTCGGCCGCAACCCCGTCCGGACGCTGCTGCTCGTGAACGTCGTCCTGTGGTCGATCACGATCGTGTTCCCGATCCAGTCCGAAATCCTGCCCCTGGCGATCGGGTTCTTTCTCTACATGCTGCTGATCCCGGTCGCCGAGGCCTCCGAGCAGACCGTGATCCAGAAGGTCGTGCCCTTCACCGAGCAGGGGCGCGTGTTCGGCTTCGCCCAGAGCCTCGAGACCGCGGCTGCGCCGATCACCGCGTTCCTCATCGGCCCGATCGCCCAGTTCTGGGTCATCCCCGCGATGACCGACGGGGCCCTCGCCGACCTGATCGGGCCATGGTTCGGCACCGGTCCCGCCCGGGCGATGGCACTGATCTTCATCGTGGCCGGCACGGTCGGCCTGCTCGTCACCCTGGTTGCCCTGCGCTCGCGGCCCTACCGGGACCTGTCGAGCCGTTACGCGGCAGCTCCGCCCGACGACGACGCGGGCGCCGTGGCGAATGCCGCCGCGGCCTGAGTCGCCGGCGAGTCAGCGGCCCTTGGCGTAGTCCAGGGCGGTGAGCTTGTCCCAGAGCGAGCCGGCGTTGTTGTTCTGGATGTGATCCATCATGTAGGCCTGTCCGACGTCGACCGGGCCGAACGTGTCGTCGAAGCGAACGCGTTCGATGGTCTCCTCGCGCGACCAGCCCTTCGCCACTGCCTCGGCGACCGCGCCCTTCCACTGGAGCAGCACCTGGCGCTGCGTGTGGACGTAGTCGAGCGTCACGACCGGCCCATGGCCTGGGACGAGGTAGTCGACGTCGGGGAGCGCCCGGATCCGCTCGAGCGCTTCGATCCACTGGTCGACGTTCGACGTCATCAGCCAGGTCTGGCAGCCCGAGAAGATCGTGTCACCGGTAAAGACCACCCGCTCCTCGGGGACGTGCACGGCAAGCTGGCCCGGCGTGTGGCCGGGCGTCCACAGGCAATGGATCGTGGTGTCGCCCACCTTCAGCGTCAGGTCGCCGGTGAAGACGACCGTGCCGCGCGGCAGGTCCGCGTAGTAGGCATCGCGATCGGGAAGCAAGGCGGCGCCTTCGGGGTCGTCGCTGGGGATCGCTTCGAGCGCGTAGTCGAACGGGTCGAGCGCCGCCTTCGGGTCCATGAAGATGTCCCACAGCGCCTTGTGGTTGACGATCTCGCCGGCACCGCGGAACCAGTGGTTGCCGAAGATGTGGTCGACGTGGTTTTCGGTGTTGATCAGGTAGCGGATCGGGCCGTGCGACTCGGCCTCCTGGCGCATCGCGACGGCCTTTGTCGGCAGCTGCGGGCGTGTCGATGACGACCACCCCGGCCGAGGTCACGACGAAGCTCGGGTTGCAGCCGCGCAGCTTCGTCGTCGTGAAGACGTTCGGGGTGACCTGCTCCATCATCGACATCGTTCGTCGTGCTCCTACTGGGTGGCGGTCAGGCCGCCGTCGATGCCGAGGATCTGGCCGGTCACGAACGAGGCGGCGTCGGAGCAGAGGAAGACCGCCGGCCCGACGAGGTCCCGCGTCTCGCCGACGCGGCGGAGCGGGATGCGGTTGACGACGCCGGCCTTGAAGTCCGGGTCGCCCAGCAGCGTCGCGACCTGCGGCGTGTCGACGAAGGTCGGCTGGATCGCGTTGACCCGGATGCCGTACTTCGCCCACTCGGTCGCCCACTGGCGGGTGAGCGAGGCGATCGCGCCCTTGGCCGCGACATAGGCCGAGTAGCCGGCGTTGATCCCGAGGTCCGCGCGGACCGACGTGATGTTCAGCACCGCGCCGCCGTTGCCCGCCTCGATCATTGCCCGCGCGGCAGCCATCGTCGGCACGATCGTGCTCCGGACATTGAGCTCCATGATCCAGTCCCACGCGTCGCGCGGGTATGCCTCGGCGGGGTGGAGGACCTGGCCGGCGCCGCCGCCCACCGCGTTGATGACGATGTCGAGGCGCCCGAAATGGTCGACGGCTTCCTTGACGATGCGATCGGCATCGGTTTCGTCGGTCGCGTCGCCGGTGATGGCGAGACCCTCCGATCCGGCTGTGGTGATGCGGCCGCACGGCGTCCTCGAGCGTGTCCTGGGTCCGGCCGCTCACCGCGACCTTCGCGCCGGCGCTCGCGAGCCCTTCCGCCAGGGCCGAACCGATCGCCCCGCCGCCACCCGGGATGAGGGCGACGCGACCGTCGAGGCTGAACGTGTCGAGTTGGGTCATGGGCCTCGTCCTCGGATCATCGATTATCGAGGATAGGATTGCGCGACGGCAGCGTCAAACCCGGACTTACAGGCCCAGGTGCAGCCGAAGCGCCTCGTCGAGCTCGTCCATTCGAGCCTCCGGCACGACGCCCAAGCGGGCGCCGACGCGCTCGACGGCGATCGAGCGGACCTGTTCGGCCTGCGCCTTGGAGTCACGCCGCAGGCCGGTTTCGGCCGCCGGCAGCAAGACCTGAAAGTCGTGGACCCGCGCGACGTTGGATGTCACCGGGACCACCGTGATGACGCCCCGGCCAAGACGAGTAGCAGTGGCATTCGCCGTGTCGTTGCTGACGATGACGGCCGGCCGCCGCTTGTCGGCCTCCGAGCCGCGGATCGGCTCGAGGTCGACGGCGACGATCTCACCTCGCCGCATCGTCGGTCACGCCATCGCCCGCAGTCTGATCCCAGTCGGCGGCTGCTGCTCGATCCCCATTCGTCCCACGCCGCCTGGTAGGCCTCGGCCAGCTCGGCTGTTCGGAGCAGGCGGACCGCGCGGTGCACCGCCGCGGAGCGGGACTCGAGGCCCTGGTCGCGTGCGTATTCGTCCAGGAATCGCACGTCGTCGTCGGGGATGCTCACGCTGACCTTCATACCCGTATCCTACCATGGTAGGAACACGCGGACGTGGCGCCAGTTTGTGGCCAACCATCAGCCCGGGTAATCAAAGTCACGACCTGGCCTCGGCTCGGCCTTGCTTGGTGGCCAGATATCACCCGGGCTGCTGATTGGCGAGCAGATCGGTCGGTTTCGGCGGTGGGACCTGCCTTTGATTACGTCGGCTGATTTCTGGCAGCGAACGCGGCGAGAAGCCTGAAGAACCCCTTGACGCCCACCCGCAGCAAACGATTACTATTGTCGCCTCCACCACACCCCGGAGGCGCCCGATGGCCCTGGATCTCGACGGCCTCATCCCCGCAACCGTCCTCCCGATGGATGCCGACGGGAGCATCGACGAGCCCGCCCTCCGGTCGTACATCGGGTGGGTCGCCGCGCAGGGCCCGGTTGCCCTCGCGATCAACGTCGACACCGGCGAAGGGCCCGCATCTCACCCACGACGAGAAGGTCCGCATCATCAAGGTCGTCCGCGAGGTGACCGACCTGCCGATCGTGGCCGGACTCGCCGGCCCTTCGACCGACGCGGCGGTCCGCCAGGCCCGCGACTTCCGTGCAGCCGGCGCCGACGCCCTGCTCGTCTTCCCGATCCCGGCCTACCTGAGCTCGCCGCTCAACCCCGCCGTTCCGGTCGCGTACCACACCGCGATCGCGGAGGTCGGCCTCCCGCTGATCCTGTTCCAGCTGCAGCCGGCGCTCGCCGGCGTGAACTTCGAGAACGACGTCCTCCAGGCGATGGCCGAAGTCGACGGCGTCGTGGCCATCAAGGAGGCGTCGTTCGATGCCCGCCGCTTCGTCGACACCGCCCGGCTGCTCGAGCAACTGCCGAAGAAGATCACGCTCCTCACCGGCAACGACAACTTCATCCTCGAGTCGTTCCTGCTCGGCGCGACGGGTGCGCTGATCGGGTTCGGCGCGGTCATGACCCAGGAACAGGTCGACATGATCCGGGCGTGGCAGGAAGGCCGGACCGACGACGCGATGGCACTCGGGCGCCGCGTCCAGCGGCTCGCGGATGTCGTGTTCGCGGCCCCGGTCGGCGACTACCGCGTCCGGCTCAAGGAATGCCTCCGGATCCTGGGCGTGCTCGAGTCCGCCCACGTCCGCCGCCCGCTCCTCCCGATCTCGGATGCAGAGCGTGCCTACCTCACCGGCGTCCTCAAGGAGGTCGGCCTGCTGCGCGAGCCGGTCAGCGCCGGCCGGGTCGACTGATGGCGAGCGAACCTGCTGATGTCCTGATCATCGGGGCCGGCGCATCGGGCGGTGTCGTCGCCAAGCGCCTCACCGAAGCCGGCTTCAGCGTCGTCTGCCTCGAGCAGGGCGACTGGCTCGACCGTGCCGACTATCCCGGCAACAAGCTCGACTGGGAGCTGAAGGCCCGCAAGGACTGGGCGACCAGCCCGAACATCCGCGGCCTCCCGCAGGACTATCCGATCGTCGAGGACGACACCCCGGTCTCGCCGCTCATGTACAACGCGGTCGGCGGCTCGACGATCATCTTCGCCGGCGCATGGCCGCGCGCGCTTCCGTCCGACTTCCGCGTCCGTTCGCTCGACGGCGTCGCCGACGACTGGCCGATCGACTACTTCGAGCTGCTGCCGTACTTCTACCGGACCGACCGCGACTTCGGCGTGTCGGGGCTGCCCGGCGACCCGGCGTATCCGCCCGACACCGAGGACGCGCCGATGCCGCCGCTGCCGATCGGGTCGGCCGGACTCAAGGTCGCGCGCGGCATGTCCAGGCTGGGCTGGCACTGGTGGCCGGAGTTCAACTCGATCAACTCGGTCAGCTACGACGGGCGCCGGCCGTGCGTCCAGCGCAGCACCTGCCAATCGGGCTGCAACGAGGGTGCGAAGGCGTCGACCGACCTGACCCATTGGCCGAAGGCGATCGCCAGCGGAGCGCGGCTTGTCACCGGCGCGCGGGTCCGGCGCATCGAGACCGACAAGCAGGGCCTCGCCACCGGCGCGACCTGGATCGACCGGGACGATGTTGAGCATTTCGAGCCGGCCAGGGTGGTGGTCGTCGCAGCGAACGCGATCGGCACGCCCCGCCTGCTGCTGCTCTCCGAGTCGCCCGCCCATCCCGACGGGCTGGCGAACTCGTCCGGCCTCGTCGGGAAGCGCCTGATGATGCATCCGTTCGCCAACGTCGCCGGGCTGTTCGAGGAGCCGCTGATGAGCTGGCAGGGCCAGTTCGGTGACCTCATCGAATTGCTCGAGTTCTACGAGACCGACGAGAAACGGGGCTTCGTCCGCGGGGCTCGCTGGGGCCTCGCCCCCACCGGTGGCCCGATCAACACGGCGCTGCCGAGCCGGGCCGGCGAGCAGATCTGGGGCGCCGGCCATCACGCCCACGTCCGGACGCATCTCGGGCACGGCGCGAACTGGGGACTGTTCGCCGAGGACCTGCCCGACGAGGAGAACCGCGTCACGCTTTCCTCGGAGGTCATCGACTCGTCGGGCATTCCGGCTCCCGAGGTCCACTACTCGATGGCCGACAACGCCCGCCGGATGCTCGACTTCCACATCGCGCGCGCCACGGAGTCGATGGAGGCGGCCGGCGCCTACAAGATCGAGGTCGACCGGCTGATGCGCTACTCGGGCTGGCACCTGCTCGGCACCGCGCGCATGGGCGACGACCCGAAGACGTCGGTGGTGGACCGCTGGAACCGCGCGCACGACGTCGCCGAACCTGTACGTCGTCGACGGCTCCTGCTTCGTGACCTCGTCGGGCGTGAACCCGACCTCGACGATCGTGGCGATCGCGCTGCGGGCGGCCGAGCACATGGTCGAGACGCGCTTCGAGCAGCAGGTGCCGGCATGACGCAGGAGACCGGAGCCCCGACGGACCTCGAAGGCGGCATGCCGGCGACGAGCGGCGACGGGGGACCGCCCGCGCTCGACGACCGGGAGCGAGCGACGTTCGCGGCGGTCGCCGACCAGCTCATCCCCGCCGTCGCCGACATGCCCTCAGCGGCCGACGTCGTGGACGACGGCAGGCTCGGGTTCGTGCTTCGGGCGCGGCCCGATCTGGCGAAACCGCTCAAGGCCGCGCTGCGGCCGGACCTGGGTGAGGACGTCGGGGAGCGTCTCGAGCGGCTCGCGGCAGAACCGACGAACCTGTCCGCGCTCCAGCTCGCGATCGTCGGTGGCTACTACACCGATCGCCGGGTCCGCGAGCTGATCGGCTATCCGGGGCAGATGGCCATCGAGCTGCGCTCATGGGAGTACCCCGCCTATCTCGACGAAGGACTGATCGACGCCGTCCTGACCCGCGGTCCCGTATGGCGGGACCCATCGACCGGGCAGCGTGCCGTCGTCAGGGACGCGCCACGAACCTACGCGGCGCGCTTCTCGGCGGACGGCGAGAAGCCCGAGACGCCCGAAGGAGGACAGTGATGGCCGCCATCGCCCCCGAAACCGACACACCGAGTCGGCCGCGCCGGGCTGGCTCGCCTCGTTCGTCGAGCGCTGGGAACCCGGGTCCGGGGAGCCGGTCGAGGACCGTGAGCCCGCCACCGGGCGGCTGATCGCGACCGTCGGCGGCTCCACGACCGACGACGTCGCGCGGGCGGCTGCCGCGGCCAGGGAGGCGCAGCCGGCCTGGGCCGAGACCTCCTACCAGGAGCGGGCGCGCATCATGCGCAAGGCCGCCGACATCTACGAGGCGAACCGCGCCGAGTTCGGGACGTGGACGATGCGCGAGACTGGCGCCTCGCACAGCAAGATGCACCACGAGTCGAACTTCGCGTATGGCGAGATGCTCGCCGCCGCCACGCTGCCGTGGCAGCCGTACGGCTCGCTGGTCCCGACCGTCGTTCCGGGGCGGCTGTCGATGGTCCGCCGGATCCCGGTTGGCGTCATCGGCACGATCACGCCGTGGAACTCGCCGAGCGTGCTCGGGATGCGCGTCGTCGCCCCGGCGCTCGCCCTCGGCAACGCCGTCGTCCTCAAGCCAGATCCGCAGACGCCGATCATCGGCGGCGCCATGTTCGAGGCGGTCTTCCGCGAAGCGGGACTCCCCGATGGGCTGCTCCAGATTGTCGTCGGCGGCGCCGATGTCGGCGAGGCACTCGTCACCGACCCGAACGTGTCGATGGTGTCGTTCACGGGATCGACCGCGGCCGGCAGGCGCGTCGGCGAGCTCGCCGGGGGACGCCTGAAGAAGGTGTCGCTCGAGCTCGGCGGCAACAACGCGTTCATCGTGCTCGACGACGCGGATCTCGACGCCGCGACCGCGGCCGGCGCGTTCTCGGCATTCCAGTTCCAGGGCCAGGTCTGCTTCGCCGCCGGGCGGCACATCGTCCACGAGAGCCTCGCGTCCGATTACGTCGATGCGTTGCGCGACAAGGCGCAGAAGCTGCGCTTGGGCGACCCGTACCGCGAGGACGTCCAGCTCGGACCGATCGTCAACGAGAAGCAGGTCAAACGGGTCGACGACATCGTTCGCCGGTCGATCGATGGCGGCGCGCGCCTCGTCACCGGCGGCTCGCACGAGGGCCTCTTCTACCAGCCGACGGTGCTCGCCGACGTCACCCAGGACTTGCCGGCCTGGACCGACGAGATCTTCGGGCCGGTCGCACCGGTCACGACGTTCCGGACCGACGACGAGGCGCTCGCGCTTGCCAACAACAGCGAGTACGGACTCGTCGGGACGGTCTATTCCCGGTCGATCTCGCGCGGGCTGTCCGTCGCCCACCGGATCAAGGCGGGCATGGTCCACGTCAACGACGGCCCCCTCAACGACGAGGCGACGATCCCCTTCGGCGGAACGGGGATGTCCGGCAACGGGAGCCGCTACGGCGGTGAGGCGAACGCCGACAACTTCACCGAGTGGCAGTGGGTGACCGTCCGCGATCAGCCGCCGACATTCCCGTTCTGATGGCGTCGATCACCGAGGTCGCCCGACTCGCGGGCGTGTCGACCGCGACGGCGTCGCGCGTCGTCTCCTCGGCGGATTACCCGGTCAGCGCGGCAACCCGGGAGCGGGTGCTGGACGCGGCGCGGACGCTCGACTACGTCCCGAACGCGCTCGCGCGCGGGCTGCTCAAGAGCCAGATCCCGGTGGTGGCTGTCGTCGTCCACGACATCACCGACCCGTACTTCGCCGAGGTCGTCCGGGGCGTCGAGGATGCGGCGTCGCCTGCCGGCTACCTGGTCATCACGTGCAGCTCCGAGCGCGACGCCGAACGCGAGACGTCGTATGTCCGGCTGCTTCGTTCGATGCGCGCGGCGAGCGTGATCTTTGCCGCGAGCGGGCTCGACAACCCGGAGTCCAATCTCGAGATCGAGAAGCACCTGGCCGCGATGCGGGCCGACGGCGCGGCGGTCGTCCACCTGTCACCGCACGCGCTGGGTCCAGCGGACGTCGGCGTCGACAACGAAGCGGGGATGGCGTCGATGGTCTCGGCGCTGGTGGCCCTCGGGCACCGGGGGATCGCATTCCTCGCCGGCCCCTCGACGCTGTTCGTCGCGCGCGCCCGGCTGGCCGGGTACCGCCGGGGACTCGCCGAGGCGGGGATCCCGTTCGACGAGCGACTCGTGATCCACACGAGCTTCGACACGGACGGCGGCGCCCTCGGTGTCGACACGCTGCTTGGCGGTACCGCGCCATTCAGCGCGATCGCCTGCGCCAACGACCCGCTGGCGATGGGTGCGCTGGCCCGCCTTGCCGAGCTCGGCATCAACGTCCCGGCGCAGGTCTCCGTCGCGGGCTTCGACGACGTGCCCGTCGCGGCCATCACGTCGCCGAGCCTGTCCACCGTCCGCCTCCCGCTTCGTGAGATGGGACGGCGCGGGTTCGCCGAAGCGGCACGGGTGCTCGGGGGCGAGGAGCTCGCTCCCGCCGTGCTGCCGACCGAGCTCGCGATGCGCGCGTCCACGGCGGCGCCGCCGGAAGTCGCGCTTCCATGAGCGGGTCACTCGACGGGCGGGTCGTGCTCGTCACCGGGAGCAGCCGCGGAATCGGCGCCGAGGTCGCAGTCAAGGCAGGTGGCGCAGGCGCGACCGTGGCGGTCCACTACCACGCCGCCGCCGAAGGCGCGGCGAGCACGCTGCAGCGGGTTCGGGCCGCGGGCGGCGACGGCGACTGCTTCGGGGCGGACCTCGCGGATGGCGCCGCCGCCGAGGGCCTCGTCGAAGGCGTCCTGGACCGCTTCGGGCGGATCGACGGGCTGGTGAACAACGCGGGACTCACCCAGGTTGGCCCGTTCCTGTCCATGTCCGTGGAGGAGTGGGACGCGGTGATCCGCACCGATCTGACGGCCGCGTTCCACACCTGTCGGGCGGCGATCCCGCAGATGCTCGAACAGGGCGGCGGCTCGATCGTGAACGTCGCCTCGCGCCTCGGCCAGATGGGCATCCCCGAGACCGCCGCCTACAGCGCCGCCAAGGCCGGGCTGATCGGCCTGACGCGGTCGCTCGCCCGCGAGTTCGGCGGGCGCGGGATCCGCGTCAACGCCGTCGCCCCCGGTTTCACCGTGACCGAGATGACCGCGGACCTGGCCGATACCGAGACCGGCCGGCAGCGGCTCCGCGACATGCCGCTCGGGCGCTTCGGGCGGGCCGACGAAGTGGCCGAGGCGGTGCTGTTCCTGCTCACGGACGCCTCGTCGCTGTTCCTCGGCCAGACGCTCAATCCGAATGCCGGCGGGTACATGCCGTGACGAACGGGACCAAGGTGATCGGGGTTCGGGACGCCGTCGGGAAGGTGCGCGACGGGTCGACGGTCGTCATCGGCGGCTCCGGAGCCGGGCACGCCCTGCCGCAGCGGTTCATCGACGAGCTGGCCGCCGTGTACGCCGAGGAGGGCCGGCCACGCGACCTGACGACGGTCCGCGTCGTGGGGATCGGCGACTTCGCGGACCGCGGCTTCTCGCAGCTCGGGCTGCCGGGACTGATGCGCCGCACGATCGGCAGCAACATCGGCAACGAGCCGCGCCTCGGGGCGCTCGTGGAACAGAACGAGCTGGAGTCGTACTCGTTCCCGCAGGGCGTGCTCTCGCAGCTCATGCGCGAGATCGCCGCCGGGCGGCCGGGCCTGATCACGCATGTCGGGCTCGGCACGTACGTCGATCCGCGTCAGACCGGCGGGAAGCAGAATGCCCGGACGACCGACGATCTCGTCGAGGTCGTGACGCTGCGCGGGCGTGAATGGCTGTTGTTCCACGCCTTCCCGATCGACGTCGCGGTCATCCGCGGCACGACCGCCGACGAGGACGGCAACCTCACGATGGACGGCGAGGCGGTCCAGGGCGAGATGCTGGCGATGGCGATGGCCGCGCCGGAACAGCGGCGGCATCGTGATCGCCCAGGTCCGTCAGCTGGCCCCGCGCGGCAGCCTGCCGCTGCGAGACGTCAAGGTGCCGGGCGCGCTCGTCGACCACGTCTTCGTCGACGCGGAGCAGTGGCAGACGTACATCACGCAGGACTCGCCGTACTACAGCGGGCGGCTCCGGAGACCGGTGACCGCCGAACCGCCACTGCCGCTCGACGTGCGCAAGATCATCGCCCGTCGCTCGCTGCTCGAGTTCCCGAAGGGTGCGATCTGCAACCTCGGCTTCGGCATCAGCCAGCTCATCGGGCGGGTTGCCTGGGAGGAGGGGATCACGGACCAGCTGGTGCTCACCGTCGAGCAGGGGATCTTCGGCGGCGTGCCCGTGGCCGGCAACGAGGGCGGCGCCGGGTTCAACTACCAGGCGATGATCGACCAGCCCTACATGTTCGACTTCTATGACGGCGGCGGGCTCGACGTGGCCAGCCTGTCGTTCGCCGAGGTCGACGCCGAGGGCAACGTCAACGTCCACGCGTTCGAGGGCCGCGTGCGCGGACCCGGCGGCTTCCCGAACATCAGTGCTCGCACCCCGCGCATCAACTTCGTGGGGACGCTCACGGCCCAGGGCCTCGAGCTGGCGATCGACGGGGACGGCGTCCGCGTCATCACCGAAGGGACGCTCTCGAAGTTCGTGCCGCAGGTGCGCGAGGTGTCGTTCAACGGGCGGCTCGCCCGCGAGCGGGGCCAGCAGGTGCGTTACATCACCGACCGGGCCGTGTTCGCGCTCGAGGACGACGGCCTGGTGCTGACCGAGGTCGCACCGGGCATCGACGTGGAGCGGGACGTCCTCGGCCGGATGGGGTTCCGGCCGCGTGTCGCCGACGACCTCCGTGCAATGGACCGCCGCCTGTACGCGAGCGGCCCGATGGGTCTGGCCGCCGACTTCGGGGGTGGAGCATGAGCAGGCTCGTCACGCTCGAGCTCGGACAGGTCTCGCACCTCGAGCTCGACAACCCGCCGATGAACCTGATCACGGACGAGCTGCTCACGGAGCTTGATGCCGCGCTGGCAACGCTCGAAGCAGCCGCGCCCGGAGACGTGCGCGCGGTCGTCGTTAGCGGTGCAGGCGAGCGAGCCTTCTCGGCCGGCTCGGACGTGAAGGGCTTCGAGTCGCACACGGGCGCCGCCGGGCGGCCGCATTTCACGCGCGAAGAGGCGGCAATGTCGCGCCTCGCCAACCCTGCCCATGCCGACGATCGCGGCCATCGAAGCGAACGCACTGGGCGGCGGCCTCGAGCTGGCGCTTGCGTGCGACATTCGCGTCGCGTCCGAGCGTGCAAAGCTCGGCCTGCCCGAGGTTCGCCTCGCTGTGACTCCGGGCGCTGGCGGCACCCAGCGGCTGCCACGGGTCGTCGGTATCGGGCGGGCCAAGGAGCTGACACTGACCGGACGTGTCATCGACGCGCACGAGGCGGAGCGAATCGGACTGATCAGCCGCGTCGTCGGCGCGGGTCTTGCGCGCCAGGCGGCCGAAGAGATCGCTGCCGAGATCTGTGAGCGTGGCCCACTCGCCGTGCGTGAAGTGAAGCGGCTCATCGGTCAATCCGCTGACCTCGACATCGACGAGGGCATCGCCGCCGAGATCGATGCGTCGGAACGGGTCTTCAACAGCGACGACATGCTCGAAGGCGTGCGTGCCTTCTTCGACAAGCGACCAGCGAAGTACAGGGGAATGTGAATGAGTGAGATCGGCCGGTTCGGGGTCTTCCTGCCCTCCTACGTCTGGGAGGGTGACGGGCCGGAGCGCGCCCGGGGGATCAAGCAGTTCGCGCGCACGGTCGAGGACCTGGGGTTCGACTCGCTGTTCATCACCGACCACCTGCTGGTCGGCAAGCGGTTCTACTCGGTCAACTGGTTCGAGCCGCTGCTCGCCCTCGGCGTCGCCGCCGGCGTGACCGAGCGCGTCCGCCTCGGGACGTCGGTCCTCGTCATGCCCCTGCGCAACCCGGTGCTCCTTGCGAAGGAGCTGGCAACGCTCCAGTTCCTCTCGGACAACCGGGTGGTCCTCGGCGCGGGGGTCGGCTGGAACGACGCCGAGTACGAGGCGGTCGGCGTCCACAAGTCGGAGCGCGGCAGGCGCACCGACGAGATGCTCGACATCATGCTGCCGCTGCTCGAAGGCGAGACGGTGACCTACCACGGCACGTACTACTCGGTCGACGACGTGTTCATCGAGCCACGGACGTCGCAGCGCCCAGCACTGTGGGTGGGCGGTGGCTCGCAGCTCGCCGACCCGAAGTCGCCGGACCTGCCGAAATTCGTGGAGTCGGTGAAAGCGCGGACCCTGCGAGCCGACGGCTGGATCCCGCGTCCGACCTGCCCGCCGCCGGACATCACCCGCGACTGGAACGAGCTGCAGGCCTACTTCGGTGAGCACGGTCAGGACGCGAGCGAGCTGTCGATCGCCCACGAGAACTTCCTGCACCTCGTCCTGACCAACGACCCCGCCAAGGCCCGCGAGGAGCAGCACCGCGCGTTCCTCAAGGTCATGAGCGGCGAGCGCGGCCCGAACTATCTCGAGTCGGTCTACCTGTTCGGGACGCCCGACGAGATCGTCGCGTCGCTCCAGGCCCGGGTCGACGCCGGCGTCGAGCAGTTCATCCTGCACACCATGACCCCGGATCCGGCGCAGCTCCAGCAGTGGGTCGACGAGATCATCCCGAACGTCACCTTCCCGCCGACGGCCGGCCCGGTGCGCCGTCCGAACCGCAACGTCGCGGTCACCGCGGCGGTGTCGTGACCCGGCGCGTCGCACTGCTCGGCAAGCCGCTCAAGCGGCGGCATTCGGTCGTCATGCACAACGCGGCGTTCGACGCCGCCGGGATCGACGCCCGCTATGAGCTCCTGGAGCTCGAACCCGACGAAGTCGAAGCTGCCGTGACGGCCGCGCGCGGGCCGGAGTTCCTCGGGCTCGGGGTGACCGCGCCGTACAAGAAGGTCGTGGCAAGCCTCGTCGACGAGATCGAACCCGATGCGGCGCAGATCGGGGCGGTCAACAACGTCGTCCGCACCGACGACGGCCGGCTGATCGGCATCAACACCGACGCGCCCGGGTTCCGGGCCGGCGTGGAGCTGGCGATGGGCCGGCCGCTGTCTGGCGCCGCTGTCGTCGTCGCCGGCGCGGGCGGGGCCGCCCACGCGGTCGTCTACGCCTGCCTCGCCGCGGGCGCGGGGCAGGTGACGATCGGCAACCGGACGGCGCCGGCCGCCGAGGAGCTCGCGGCGCGAATGGCGGGGGTCGGCGACGGGAGCGTGTCGGGCACCGGTCTGGATGATCCGGCGTTCGACAACGCACTCGCCTCGGCGGATCTCGCCGTCAACGCGACGACCGTCGGGATGCTCGATCCCGGCATGACCCTCCCCGTCGACCTGCTTCGGGCCGACGCGACCGTGTTCGATCTCGTCTACGTCCCGGCGGAAACGCCGCTGGTCGCCGCCGCCCGGGCGCGCGGGCTGCGGGCCGCGAACGGCTCGGAGATGCTGATCGCCCAGGCGGCGGCCGCGTTCGAGCGCTGGACCGGGGTAGGCGGGATGGCCGACGTCATGCGCGCGGCCGTCCAGCCGCTCCTCGACGACGTGACCGTCCGGGCCTGATGCGCTACGCGACGATCCTCGACGCTGGCCGGCACAGGGTGGCGGCCATCGTCCGCGACCGGGTGTTCTTGTTCGACCGGCAGCTGACGATGCGCGACGTGGCTGCGGGCGCAGTCGACGCGCCGCTCCCGTCCGACCGAGGCGTCCCGCTTGGCGAGGTCGTGCTCGGACCAGCGATCGCAAATCCCGGGGCGATCTACACGATCGGCCTGAACTACCCGGCGCCCGGTGAGCCACCCAACCAGCGGCCGGAGCGGCCGTTGGTCTACGGCAAGCTCCCCACGTCGGTCGCCGCGCACGGTGCGACGCTGGCGTGGGACCGGTCGCTCACCGCCAATGTCGACGGGGAGTGCGAGCTGGGTGTCGTGATGGGAGCCGGCGGCGCGGTGTTCGGGTACACGATCGTCAACGACGTCTCGTCGCGCGACCCGTGGCTCGACGGCGACCAGTGGCTGCTCGGCAAGTCGATGGCCGGGTTCTGCCCGGTCGGCCCATGGATCGTGACGGCCGACGAGCTCGATCCGTCGGACCTGCGGCTCGGCTGCACGATCAACGGCGAACCGATCCAGGATGGCCGCACCTCAGAGATGCGCTTTTCGATCGACAGGATCCTCGCCTTCCTCGGCCGCCACGTGACGCTGCGGCCCGGTGACCTCATCGTGAGCGGCACGCCCGCCAGGCTCGCCACGCCTCCGGGTCCGGATCGGCATCTCGAGCCGGGCGATGTCGTGACGTGCTGGATCGAGGGCATCGGCGAGCTCACCACGACGATCGATTGACGACGCGTCGAAGGTTGGGATCCGCGGGCTGTGATCCTGTGATACTGTGATCCTCGATGAAGAACATCACGGTCTCCGTTCCCGACGACGTCTATCGCTCTGCACGGATCCGCGCCGCCGAGCGCGGCAGCTCGGTCAGCGCCATCGTTACCGAGTACCTGCGATCCCTGTCGGACAGTGGCGCCGAGTTCGCGAGACTCGAGGCGCAGCAGCGACGGATCCAGCGCCAGATCGGGCGCTTCGCCGCCGTCGATCGATTGGGACGCGACGAAATCCACGATCGTGCAGTTCGCTGACACGAACATCCTGCTCTACGCGATCTCGCGCGACGCTGTCGAGAAGCCGAAGGCGCGCCGCGCAAACGAGATCCTCGCGGCCGGCGACGTCGGCTTGTCCGTCCAGGTGCTCCAGGAGTTCTACGTCCAGGCCACCCGCGCCAGTCGCGCGGACGCGATCACGCACGACCAGGCTACGGGCCTCGTCGAAGCGTGGCGTCGGTTTCCGGTCCAGGACCTGACGGTCGAGGTGATGGTCGCGGCGTTCGAGACCCGGCGGCGCTTCCGGATCTCGTACTGGGATGCCGCGATCATCGAGGCGAGCCGCGCACTCGGCTGTGCGGTCGTCCTGTCCGAGGATCTCGATGCGAACACCGACTACGCCGGCATCCGCGTCCTGAACCCGTTCGTCGATCCGTAGCTCGGGTGAGTCGGAACCAAGGAGGAGCCTGATGAAGCCGCCGACCGTGTTCCTCGGCGAGATGACGAGCCCCGAGGTGGAGCGTTTCCTCGCCGATCACGACGCCGTGATCGTGCCGGTCGGCTCGACCGAGCAGCACGGCCCGCACGGTCCGCTGCTCACCGATGCGCTCGTCCCGACCGAGGTCGCACGGCGCGTCGCCCCGGACGTCGGCGCGGTCGTCGCCCCGACGATCAACTACGGCCTGTCGTACCCGCACATCGGGTTCACCGGGCTCGTCCACGTCCGGATCCCGACGTTCATGGCCTTCGTCGAGGACGTGGTCGCCGGCCTGGCCGCCATCGGCTTCCGCCGGATCGTGCTGCTCAACGGCCACTACGACAACACGTATGCGCTGGCCTACGCCTGTGCGAACGTGGCGGACCGGCTGCCGGAAGGGACGCGCGCGTTCCCGGTCAACTACTGGGACGGCATCACTGCCGAGGAGGCAGCCGAGTTCTTCGGGGCGACGAGCGGCCTGCATGCAAACCGCGGCGAGACGTCCGCCGTCCTTGCGATCAACGCCGACGCTCGTCGACATGGATGCGGCGAACGCCGAGATGCCGCCGTTCCCCGAGGTCGGCAACGCGCCCGCCGTGCACACCGCGTTCTTCTTCTCGGCACCGGGCTCGGTCCACCGCGCGACCCAATCGGGAACGTGGGGCGATGCGCGCGAGGCGACGCCCGAGTTCGGCGAGCGCTACCTGGCGGCCGTGACCCGCGGCACGCTGCGGCTGCTCGACGACATCGAGCGCACGTTCGCGGCGATGCCGCCGCGCTCCGCGGACTGATCTCAGCCCGGAAGGCTCGGGCCGGTCCACCTCGAAGTCGACGACCAGCCCGTAGCGATCTGCCGGATAGCGCGACTCGGTCGCCTCGATCCGGCGGCCGTGGCCGTCGAGGATCACCCGCTGCTCGACGAGGAGCGGGTCGCCGGCCCGGAGCCCGAGGAGGCGGGCGTCTGTCGCGGTCGCGGCCGCTGCACGGATCGTGCCCGTTCCGCGGCGCAGGGCGAACCCCGCCCCGATCAGCGTGTCGTGGAGCGAGCCGCCCGCGAGGTCGGCCTGCATCACGGCGTCGGCCGTCGACGCGATGAGGACCGTCGACTCGAGCGCGATCGGCTCACCATCGGCGAGCCGCAGCCGGCGCAGGTGGACCACCGGCTGGCGCACCGGGATCCCGAGGTCGGCTGCCTCGGTCTCGGTTGACGGGCGGATCACGCGGGTGAGCACGCGCGAGCTCGGCACGCGTCCTGCGCGGGTCATCTCCTGGCTGAATGTCATCAGGCGGTTCGTCCGGCGGTGGGCCGGCGGCGCCGCGACGAAGCTGCCCCGTCCTGGCTCGCGCCGGATCAGCCCGTCCTCGGCGAGCCGTTGCATGGCGTGACGCGCGGTCATCCGGCTGACGTGGAACTCGTCGACCAGCTGCGCGTCGGACGGCAGGCGCTCCCCGGGCTGCAGCGTCGCGATCCGCTCGCGCAACGCCTGCTCGATCTGGCGGTAATGCGGCTGGTGGCCGAACTCGGTCATCGGTCCGCCCTCGCCATCGCCGCGGCCTCGGCGCCATGGACGGCCGCGCCGATGGCGCCGGCCCACGTCCCGAGCTCGGCCGGGACCAGCTCGACGCGGTCGAGGGCCGTTGTCCTCACCCGCTGCCGCAGCTCGGCCTGGATCGGCTCGAACAGCAGGTCTGTCGCTCCCGCGCCGATGCCGCCACCGATGACGACCCGGTCGGGCGAGATGACGGCGATCATGTTGGCGATGCCGATCCCGAGGTAGCGCCCGATCTGGGCGATCCCGTCGATCGCACGCGCGTCGCCTGCCCGTGCCCGGGTCACGGCCTCCTCGGCCGTCGCGGTCCCGCAGGCCGCCGCGATCCGGTCGGCCCGGGCGAATGCCTCGACGCAGCCGCGGTTCCCGCAGCCGCACAGCGGCCCGTCGGGATCGATCGTCTGGTGGCCGATCTCGCCGGCCGTGCCGTCGTGCCCCTGGTGGACCCGCCCGTCGATCGCGATCACCCCGCCGACGCCGGTGCCAAGCGTCAGCCCGATCATCGAGGACGCGCCTCGGCCGGCACCGAGCCGCAGCTCGGCAAGCCCGAACGCCCTCGCGTCGTTGACGAGGACCGCCGGCAGGCCGACCGCTTCGCCGACCGGGCCCGCGATGGGCTGGCCGGCCCACGGACCGGGAACGTTGACGAGGAACCGCGCCGTGCCGGCCACGGGGTCGTACAGCCCGGGCACGCCGATCCCGACGCTGATCGCCGGCCCGCAGCTCCGGATCGCCTCTGCCGCCACCTCGCCAAGCTGCGCCACCACGGCCGCCGGCACGTCCTCGGGTGCGCCGGCCAGCCGCGTGGCGACCTGCTCGCGGGCGAGGGTGGCCCAGCCGCCGTCGGCCTGTTCGACCATCGCCCACTTGAGGTTCGTGGCCCCCAGGTCGAGGCCGAGATGGCGGGTCGCGGCTGGCGGGCTCATCGGTGTCTGCCGCCCTGGCTCACGACTCCTGGGTGACCCGGGTGTAGGCGGCCGCCACGGCCACGATGATCGCGCCGAACAGGATCTGGCGGACCGCCTCGGGGTAGCCCAGCGAGCTCAGCAGCGACGTGACCACCGTGAGGATCAGCGCGCCCACGATCGTCCCGCCGAACCCGCCCCGACCACCCAGGATCGACGTGCCGCCGATCACCGCGGCCGCCACCGACGGCAGGACATATGAGTCGGCCAGGGTCACGCTCGCGACGTTGGTCAGACCCCCGATCAGGAACCCGGCGATCCCGGCGAGCACGGCCGAGATGATGTACAGGACGATGATCACCTGCCACGCACGGGCGCCGGACAGTCGTGCGGCGATCGGGTTGTCACCGATCGCGTAGAGCAGCCGGCCGTAGCCGGTCCGCCGGAGCCCGAGCAGGATCAGGAGCGCCACCGGCACGAACACGATGAGGCTGTAGGGGATGACCGTCAGGAACAGGTTCGAACCGAGCGTGCGGAGCTCGGGCGGTACCCCGGCGCCGGTCTGAATCCGCTGCACCTGCCAGACGTTGGCGAGGCCAAGCACGACCAGGCTCATGCCGAGGGTCATGATCAGCGGGTGCACCTTGAACACGCCGACGCCGATGCCGTTCACGAGCCCGACAAGGCCCGCCGCGACGAGCACGATCACGATGGCGACCGGGAGTCCCATACCCGAGACCAACGTCGCGACGACGAATCCCGAAGCCGAGGCGATCGCGCCGACCGACAGGTCGATCCCGCCCGTCAGCATCGCCAGCGTCTGGCACCCCGCGAGGATGGCCAGCGGCACGGCGGCGCGGAAGATGCCGCCCGCCCAACCGAGGTTCACGCTGCTTGGGCCGAGCTCGAAGAGGATGACGAGCAGGCCCAGGAGCACCAGCGAGGGGGATGATGGGACGATCGCGGAACAGTGCCCGCCACGCGGCCGCGGTCAGCCAGGGGTTTCGCGCCTCGGCCGTTCCGACGGCACCGCTCATGCCCGGTTCCTGCGCTGCTGCAGCAGGCTGCCGAGCATGACCACGCCGATCAGGATCACCCCCTGGGCGACCGTCGCGAGGTTCGGGTCAAGCTTCAGGAACGTCATGTCGGTCCGGATCAGCTGGAGGATGACGACGCCGATCAGCGGTCCGAACACGCCACCTCGACCGCCGGCCAGGCTGACGCCACCAAGCACGATCGCGGCCACGCTCAGCAGCGTGTACGGCCCTGGAACGGGAGTCCCCCTGCCCGTGCTCGCCGTGAGGGCGAGGCCCCCAAGCGCGGAGAACAGCCCGCCGAGCATGTAGGCGAAGATCTTGGTCCGGCCGACGGACACGCCGCTGCGGAAGGCGGCCAGCTGGTTGCTGCCGATGGCGTACAGGGACAGGCCGAGCCGCGAGCGTGAGACGGGGATCCAGATCGCAGCGACGATGACGACGAGAAGGACGCCGGCCTTCGGGACCCACTCGTTCCCGAGCGGTCCGAGGACCAGGTCGTTCAGCCACTGCGCCGAGCCGCCGCCCGGCGTCTTGAGCACAAGCAACGCGCAGCCTGCCCACACGAAGGCCATCGCCAGTGTGACGACGATGTCGGGCACGCGCGTGACCACGATCACCGCGCCGTTCACCGCACCGAGCAGCAGGCCGAGCAACAGTACGCCGATCACGACAGCGACCGCGAATTGATCGGACTGGTTGTTCATGCTCGAGGCCGCGACCACGCTCGTCAGGGCCATCATCGACCCGATCGAGAGGTCGATCCCGCCCGAGATCACGACGATGGCCTGGGCCGTAGCCGCGAGGGCCAGGGGCAGGACCGAGTTCGCCAGGCCCTGGATACCGGTCGGCCCGTACGTCGGCTGGATCAGCCGGGTGAACACCAGCAGGATGGCGAGGAACACCAGGAGCCCGAGAGTCCAGGTGTTGCGGCGCAGTGCGCCGAGGATGGCGTCGAACGGTCCGGCTCGGGTGGCGTCAACGGTCGGGGCGGCCGCGCTCATGCGTCGGTCTCCCTGGCACGGCGCTTCGCGCCGCCTCGGCGACGACCTCGGCCGCGATCTCCTCGGGCATGAGCGCGTCCGCCTTCAGGTTGTACGCCGCGCGCAACAGGGCGGGTTCGTCGGCGTCCGCGGCGGCGAGCTCGCCGACCACACGTCCACCGAAGATGACGATCACCCGGTCGCAGACGAGCGGGATCTCCTTGAGCTCGGACGTGTAGATCAGGACCGCGGCACCCTCCGCGGCCAGGTCCCGCAGCAGGACATAGATCTGGTTCTTCGTCCGGATGTCGATGCCGCGCGTCGGGTCGAAGCAGAGCATCGTCCGGACGCCACCCGCCACCCAGCGCGCGATCGTCACCTTCTGCTGGTTACCGCCCGACAGGCGACGCACCTCGCGCGCCGCGCGGGTGTCGATCTGGAGCGTCTCGATTGCGCCGTTGACGGCCTTGCCCTCGCGTCCGAGGTTGATCGGGCCCCAGCGGCGAAGACGCGTCACGAACGGGAGCGCGATGTTCTCGCGCACCGAGCGCTGCGGCAGGAGCGCCTCGGCGCGGTCGGCGGCGACGTAGACGAGCCCCGCACGGATGGCGTCGGCCGGATGGCGGAAGGACACGGGCTTGCCGTCGACCTGCAGATCGCCGCCGCTCGGACGGTTCGAGCCCGCAAGGATGTCGAACAGCTCGTCCTGGCCCTGCCCCTCGAGGGCCACGACGCCAAGCACTTCGCCGGGGTGCAACTCGAATGACACGCCGTTCAGCTTCGTTCCCGCTGTCAGATCGCGGACGACGAGGCGTGGCTCGGCTCCGTTGCGCTCCTGGGCGGCGCGTGACGCCGCCGGCATCGACTGGACGATGTCGCCGAGCATCAGCTCGACGATGCGTTCCTCGGACCCCGAGGTGACGTCGACGACGCCGACGGTCTCGCCCTCCCGAAGGACGGTCGCGCGGTCGCACACCGCGGCGATCTCGATCATCCGATGCGAGATGAAGATCACGGAGCGGTCGCCGCCGCGCTGGCGGCCGATGACCTCGAGCACCTTCTCGGTGAGGTTGGCGGGCAGTGCCGCGGTCATCTCGTCGAGCATCAGCACGTCGGGCTCGATCGCGAGCGCGCGCGCGAGGTCGATGACGCGCTGCGTCGCGAGCGGCACCTCGCGGACCTGGCGTCCGAGGTCCAGTCGATCGATGCCCAGCTCGTCCAGCCAGTGACGGAACTTGTGGAGTGGTGTCTCGGTCAGCCGCAGGTTCGAGCGGACGTCGAGGTCGGGGATCAGGGCCGGTTCCTGGTAGACCGAGACGATGCCGCCGCGGCGGGCATCGGCCGGCGAATGGGCGACGCGCGGCTTGCCGCGGACGCTGATCGTCCCGGAGTCCGGCCGGACGGCGCCGGTCAGGATCTTGACGAGCGTGCTCTTGCCCGCGCCGTTGGCGCCCATGAGCGCGTGGACCTCGCCGGGGCGCACGGCGAGCGACGCCGACTTCAGCGCGACGACGGCGCCGTACGTCTTTGCGATCGCTGAGGCCTCGAGGAGCGGCTCGACGCCAATGGCGGTCATCAGGCCCTTGTCAAACGGGTGATGGAGCGGATGGACCGGAGGGGCCGCGGACGGCCCCTCCGGTCACGTTGAGGTTCGCGGGGAGGTCTACTCGCCCGGACCCTTGCAGGCCAACATTTCCTCCAGGGTGTAGTCGGTCAAGCCATCGATGTACCAGCTGACCGGATACAACGGGTCGATGGTGGGTTCGTTGATCTCCGCGAGCTTGGCCTTGCCCTCTTCGCTGACGTTGTCCCACGCCTCCGGAGCGGGCAGGAGCACGGTGTTGTTCTCGCCGGTCTCGACGGTCTCGCCGTTGAGGAGCTGCAGCGCCAGCTTGACGCCCGCGCCGCCGACGGCGGCGGGGTTGTACACGGCGATGCCGGTCAGCCCTTCGTAGTCGCCACTCACGTTGAGCAGCTGCTCGACGAATGCGCGCAGGTCAGCGCCGACGATCGGGACGAACTCCTTGTTCGCACCCTTGATCGCATCGACGACCTGCGAGTCCATGCCGGATGTCCAGATGCCCTGGATGTTGTCGTACTCACCGCTGGCGATGAAGTCGTTCGCGAGCTGGGTGGCGGTCGCCGGGTCCCAGTTCGTGTGGACGCCTTCCTCGCCCGGCACGACCTCGATGCCGGGGTTCTCGGCGAGGGCCTTCATGAAGCCCTCGTGGCGGTCGGTATCGGCAGGATGGCCCGGGATGCCGCGCGTGTACCACACCCGGCCTTCCCCGCCCATCTGCTCGAACAGCCAGCTGGCGCCCTTGTAGGCGTAATCGACCTGGTCGTTCGACAGGTTGACGGTTTCCGGGTCGGTCACGGCGGCATCGATGGCGATGGTCTTGATGCCGGCCGCCTGCGCCTCGTCGAGGGCAGGATTGAGCGCCTCGGGGTCGAGCGGATTGAACACGATCGCGTCCACGTCGGCCGCGATCAGGTCACGAATGTCGGAAAGCTGGCCCTGGGCATCGGTGTTCCGGTGGATCCAGGTGCCCGACTCGACCTCACCCGACTTGAGTGCCTGGGCCTTGGCCGTGCAGAGCTGCTCTTCGCGGAAGCCGTTGCCAACGCCGAGCGGGTTCGAGAACCCGATCGTGTACGGGCCGCCGCCGCCCGCCGGAGCGGACCCTGCCGGCTCGGACGCTGCCGGCTCGGACGCCGCGGGAGCCGAAGCTGCAGGCGGCTCGGACGCCGCGGGCGGCTCAGAGGCCGGCGCGGCGGTCCCACCGCTGCTGGAACAGGCTGCTGCGACGACCGCGAGAACCGCGAAGCCGACGAGCAGTCGAGACTTGATCATTCCCGTTCTCCTCCTCCTGTGCGCGACGAACCTTTCTCGTCGCGTCGACAATGGGTGCCCCGCATCGGGGGCCGATTCGATCCGTCTATTCCTCGCACCTCCTGCGCGTGCCGTCCGCGGCCATCAGGCCTCCCCACCGATGGCGCGGGTTACTCGCTGCGCATGCTCACGATAGGCGTCCTCGAACAACGTCCGCGAGCGTTCGGCGCCTACGACCGACGCTCGGGTGATAACGGGCGGCATGGCTCCCCGCTCCACGAGCAGCTGAGCCGTCCGCACCTTGATGCAATTGACGATCGCCACGGCGGCGATCGTGGATCCCGGCCCCACCGGGGTTTCGAGACCGTCGATCTCGACCAGCGCGTCCGCATGCGGCGTGCACAGGTCGATGACCAGGTCCGCCTCGTCGAGCAGCCGGCTCCCGAGACCGTCCCCCGGCTCGTCCGACAGCGACTGCTCGACGGACGTTACCGCGATCACCCGCACCCCGCGCGTTCGGGCGCCCCGCGCGAGCTCGACGGGGACCGCGGACAATCCGCTCGCCGAGAAGACGATCATCACATCCTCTGAGCCGAACGTGAAGTTCGACAGGATGACCTCGGCGAGGCCCGGCGTCCGCTCGATGAACATGGCCTGACGCTGGCCGTTCGCTCCCACCACCTGCGTGTGGAACGTCATCGACAGCTCGACGATCGGGTTGAAGCCCGGGTACGAGCCGTAGCGAGGAAACATCTCCTCGACCGGGATGCGCGAGTGGCCGGTCCCGAACAGGTGGACGAGCCCGCCCCCGGCGATCGCGTCCGCGCACCATGCGCTTGCCTCGGCGATCGCAGCTTCCTGGGTGTCTGAGATGCGCTGCAGCACGTCGCCGGCCGCCGCGATCCACGCCACGGACGAAACTCCCGCCGCAGTGGTCATCAGTACCCGCCCCCGGCGGCGCCGGCTGCCGGCGCGGGCTGCCGACCGGCCTTGCGCGCCCGGAAGTCCTCGATGATCGTCTTCGTGGCGGTGGCGCCGATCCGCGTCACGCCCAGCGCCATCACGTCGAGCAGTGCATCGAGCGTGCGCACCCCGCCGGCCGCCTTGACCTGCACGTGTGGGGAGGTGTTCGCGCGCATCAGGCGCAGATCCTCGTGGGTCGCCCCGCCCGATGCAAACCCCGTCGACGTCTTCACGAAATCGGCCCCGGAAGCCTCGGTGATGCGGCAGGCGCGGATCTTCTCGTCGTCGTTCAGGTAGGCGTTCTCGAAGATCACCTTGACGATTGCGCCGCCGGCGTGCGCGACCTCGACGACCGCCGCGATATCGGCCCCGACGTCGGCGTCCCGGCCCGACTTCAGAGCGCCGATCTGGAGCACCATGTCGATCTCGGTCGCCCCGTCGGCGAGGGCCTGGCGGGTCTCGGCCACCTTGGTCTCGGTCGTGGCGTAGCCGTGCGGGAAGCCGGCCACGGTTCCAACCTTGACGTCGGTCCCCGCGAGGATCGCCGCGGCGCGGCGGACGTGGACGGGCGGGACGCAGACGCTTGCGACGTCGTACTCGGCAGCCAGCCGGCAGCCGTCTTCGACGAACGCGTCGTCGAGCTCCGGACGCAGCAGACTGTGATCGATCGTCTTTGCGATATCGCGCTCGGTCAGGGTTTCGATCGTTGGTCGCATCGGCCGCTCAGTGGCAGTAGGGGCGCAGGATATCGCGGGCGATCAGGAAGCCCTGTTTCACCTTCTCGTCGGTGCCTTCGAACCGACGATCCTCGTGCTCGATGATGCAGTCGCCCTCGTAGCCGGCACGGTACAGCTCGCCGTGCACGATCCCCCAGTCGACCTCGCCGAGACCCGGGATGCGCGGGATCTGCCAGCCGATCCCCATCGAGAAGATGCCCCGCTCGTAGAGCCCGTCGCGGTCGATCATCAGGTCCTTTGCCTGGTAGTGCAGGACATGCGGCCCGAACTCCTTGAGGAACCGCTGGATGTCGATCATCTGGAGGATCAGGTGGCTCGGGTCGAAGTTGAGCCCGATGGTGTCGCCCCACTGCTCGAGGATCCGCCGCCACTGGCGCGGTGTCGTCGCGATGTTGTGGCCGCCCGGCCACTCGTCGTACGAGAACAGCATCGGGCAGTTCTCGAGGGTGATCCTGCGGCCGTGGTCGTTGGCGAAGGCGACGATGTCCGGCCAGACGCGGAGCGCCTCGTCCCAGTTGTCGTCCAGGTTCTTCGCGCCGTCGCCGCCCATGAACGTGTTCACGAGCGGGACGTCCATCCTCTCGGCCGCCTCGATGACGAGCCGGAGGTGGCCGATGACCGATTCGCGATGCGCCGGGTCGGGGTGGAGCGGGTTCGGGTAGAAGCCGAGCCCGGAGATCGCGAGGCCCTTGGACTCGATCTCGGCGCGGATGTCGCGCGCCTGATCGGCGGACAGGTTCGCGACGTCGATGTGGCTCGTGCCCGCATACCGCCGGGTCGGACCGGTCGCGCTTGGCCAGCAGGCGATCTCGAGCACTTCGAAGCCGGTTGACGCCGCCCAGTCGGCAACGTCCATGAGCGGCGTGTCGGGGAACGGCGCGGTCAGGAAGCCGAGTTTCATGCGTGCGTTTCCGCCGGCAGGACGGCGGGCGGGGTCGTGCGGTCGACGTCGACCCAGCGGCCGTGCCGAGCGCTCTCGGCGATCGCGTCGCCGATCAGCAGCTCGTCGTGGCCCTCGGCGAACGTCGCGTAGGGCGGCCGCGCGGACGGCGCGCCGTTGACGACGTCGGTGTAGATCGCCCGGAACAGGGCGCTGAACGTATCGCCGAACCCTTCGACATGCCCGCCGGGCAGGGCGGCAGCGGCCTTGCCGGCATCACCGAGGAGTGCCGGATCGCGCATCAGGATCTCGTTCGGCTTGCCGCGGTGGCCCAGCCACAGGTGGTCGGGCAGCTCGGAATCCCAGGCCGCGGCGCTGATCGAGCCGTCGATCTCCCAGCGCAACGAGTTCTTGCGGCCCGGGCTGATCTGCGAAACGGCGAACGAGCCGCGCGCGCCGCTTTCGAAGCGCAGGAGGATCGACGCGGTATCTTCCGTCGCCATCGCGCGCTCGACCGTGTCCGTGCTGCGTTCCGTCGAGAAGGTCTCGACTGGGCCGCGCGGTTGCGCGCGCTGCTCGATGAACGTCGTGAGGTCGGCCATGACCGCAGTCACCCGCTGGCCGGTCAGGAACGTCACCAGGTCGAGCCAGTGCGACCCGATGTCACCGACCGCCCGGAGCGAGCCACCCTTGTCGGGCTCGAGCCGCCAGTTCCAGTCCGTCTGGAAGAGCAGCCAGTCCTGGAGGTAGTGGCCGGTCACGAGCCGGACGTCCCCGAGGTCGCCGGAGGCGACGAGCTCGCGCACGTGCTGGTTCAGCGGGTAGAACCGGATGTTGAAGTTGACCGCGTTGACGAGTCCGCTCCGTGCGGCGATCTCCACGAGTCCGGCCGAATCGGCAGCCGACATCCCGAGTGGCTTCTCGCACACCACGTGGCGTCCGGCTTCGAGGATCTGGCGCGCCTGTGGCACGTGCAGGTGGTTGGGCGACGTGACGTGGACCACCTCGACCGTCGGGTCGTCGAGCACGGCCTCGAGCGACGGGTAGGCGCGGTCGGCGCCGAGCGCCCGGGCACGTTCCTCGCCGCGTTCCGGCGTGCTGCCCAGGACGCCGCGCACCTGCACGCCGATCCGCCGCAGCTGCTCGACGTGGACGGTCCCGATGAAGCCCGTACCGATGACGGCCGCGCCGACGTCGGCGATCCTCCTCATGCACCCACCTGTTCGTTGCGGCGCGAACGTCTAGACAGTCTAGCTGGATCGATAGCGGGGACGACCGGATTGGGAGCGGCGAACGCGGGGTCGTGCTTCACGACGGCCCGGACTTCGTTCGCGGCACATCCTAACTTTCCCCTGTCAAGCGCACAAGTCCCGAGGGAGCGGGCCCGGATGCCGCGCCGGACCGCAGTACCGGGGCCGCCAGTACCGAGTGGGACTTCGGTGCCACCGCGCACCCGATTGACGGCGACCCACGGCACGTCTATCCTCGGATCATTCCCGACCGGCACCCGCGCAGCGGCAGCGATTCCGCGCGCACCCCCACACGTCCGGCCCCAGTCCACCCGCAGGTGACCCCTATCAATATGCCCGGCTCAGGCCCCGATCAGCGCGATCAGCGCTCCCGCAACCGCCGACCTCGTCGGCGCTCACAGTCCGCCATGCGTGCTCCCGTCACGGAGTTCGAGGAGCAGCAGGAAATCGAAGCTGCCCGCGAACGGAACGACCTCGACATCAGTGACCTCCGCGACATGAGCGTCACCGAGCTCCGCCAGGTCGGGCGCGAGCTCGAGATCGACGCCGCCGGCGCCGATCGCAGGGAGGAGCTGGTCGACCAGATCCTCCAGCGCCAGACCGAACGCGCCGGCCACGCATACGCCGCCGGCATCCTCGACATCGTCGACGAGGGCTTCGGGTTCATGCGCCGCCACGGCCTGCTGCCCAGCCCGGACGACGTGTACGTCTCGTCGAGCCAGGTCCGTCGCTTCGGGCTGCGCGTCGGCGACCGTGTCGCCGGCGCCGTGCGTGCCCCGCGCGAGGGCGAGAAGTACTGGGGCATGCTGCGCGTCGACTCGGTCAACGGCGTCGACACCGAGACCGCCCGCCGCCGGCCGATCTTCGCCGACCTGACCCCGGTCCACCCCGACGAGCTCATCAACCTCGAGACGGACCCGAAGAACCTCAGCCAGCGGCTGATCAACCTGGTCAACCCGCTCGGCAAGGGGCAGCGCGCGCTCATCGTCAGCCCGCCGAAGGCCGGCAAGACGATGCTCCTCAAGCAGATCGCCAACGGCGTGACGGCCAACTACCCGGAGATCCTCCTGATGGTCGCCCTCATCGGCGAGCGACCCGAGGAAGTCACCGACATGCGCCGCAGCGTCAAGGGCGAGGTCATCAGCTCGACCTTCGACGAGCCGACCGAGAACCACACCCACGTGGCCGAGATGGCGCTCGAGATCGCCAAGCGCCAGGTCGAGACCGGCCGCGACGTCGTGATCCTGCTCGACTCGATCACCCGCCTCGCGCGCGCGTACAACCTGGCCCTGCCGCCGTCGGGCCGGACGTTGTCCGGTGGCATCGACCCGATCGCGCTCTACCCGCCGAAGCGGTTCTTCGGTGCCGCACGGAACATCGAGGAGGGCGGCTCGCTGACGATCATCGGGACGTGCCTGATCGATACCGGCTCGCGGATGGACGACGTGATCTACGAGGAGTTCAAGGGCACCGGCAACTCGGAGCTCATCCTCGACCGGAAGCTCGCCGAGAAGCGGATCTTCCCGTCGATCGACGTCCAGCGCTCGGGCACGCGGCGCGAGGAGCTGCTCCTCGAGGAAGGCACCCTCAAGATGGTCTGGACGATGCGCCGCATGCTGTCGGCCGTCGGGACGAACGAGGGCATCGAGATCCTGCTCAACCGCCTGGCGAAGACCGAGAGCAATGCCCAGTTCCTGTCCACGCTGACCAAGTCGCTGGAGGCCTGACCCCGGCCTTCTGAGGGTTTGCCCCGATCGCGAAGCCCGTGGTAGGGTTTCCGAACGATGTCGTAAGCCCCCAGATGTGCGTGGGCTCGGCCGCGAATGAGACCCCCAGCTCGATAGCGCGACCTTCGGACGGTTCCTGCCCCAACAGCGAACCCCAACGCTGACCGTCCGTCGTCAGGAGAACGTATTGCTCAACGCCTCGTTCGGCGCGCAGTCCGTCATTCGACGGCTGCCCCGAACCTCGAGACGCCGAACCTCGCTGACTCAGCCGGCCCGGATGTCGATTGCCGAGCGACTTCACGCTCAGCTCCGTTCGGCTGCCGCTGCTGCGCACCTCCTCCCGTCGTTCGCTACCCGGCGCCGGCCGGCGCCTGAGGTTGCGGTCGTGCGACCGCTTTCCGGCAACCGCCACGGCCTCCTCTACCGGATCGGTCATGACCGGGTCACCGCCATCCTCGTCGCCGGCGTGGTCGGCGTCGCGACGGTGATCAGCTTCGCTCCCCAGGCCGCCACCGCGGACGCACCTGCCATCGGCGCCGTCGAGGGCGTGACGAGTGGTCCGGTGGGTGGTTCGGGCGGTGGTCCGGTCGGTGGCCCCTCCGGGAACGGATCGGCCCCGCGCCTCGCGGTCGGCGGTGCCTTCGGCGTCGAGCAGAAGTCGACCGGCCCCGAGCGGGCCGATGTCCCGGTGATCCCGGAGTTCCGTGAGGTCAACCCCGTCACCTTCGCGCCGGCGGCACGGGAGGAAGCGATCAGCGGGCCGTTCCTCGAGGACGGGACGCTGCTCAAGCCGGTGTCGGTCGACACGACCGTCCCCGACGGCAAGGACCTGCTGCGCAGGCACAAGGTCAAGTCGGGCGAGACGCTGGCGAGCCTCAGCAAGAAGTACAAGGTGGACAAGGCGACGATCTTCTGGGCGAGCAAGCTGACGAAGATCAAGCTGCGGCCGGGTCAGAAGCTCACGATCCCACCGGTCAACGGCCTGGTGGTGACGGTCAAGGCCACCGACACCCTCAAGTCGCTCGCCAGGAAGTACAAGGTCAAGAGCGACGCGATCCTCGAAGCGAACAAGCTCGAGGACTCGAACCTGGTCATGGGCCAGGTGCTCGTCCTGCCGGGCGCCAAGGGCAAGCCGCTTCCGAAGCCGAAGCCGAAGCCCAGGCCGGCTGCCTCGAGGTCATCCTCCGTGTCCGGCGGCGCGCCCGCCAAGTATCGCGGTGGCCGGTTCGGCTGGCCCGTTGCCGGCGGGGAGTTGAGCCAGGGCTACCACGGCGGCCACTACGGGATCGACATCGCCGCGGACCCGGGCGTTCGGGTGAGGGCCGGAGCCGCCGGCAAGGTCATCTTCGCCGGCTGGAAGAGCAACGGTGGGGGCTACCAGGTCTGGATCGCGCATGGCTCCGGCCTGTACTCGACCTACAACCACATGTCGTCGCTGACGGTCGGAAACGGCCAGAGCGTCGGCCGCGGCCAGCAGGTGGGACGGGTCGGGTCGACCGGCTTCGCCACCGGTCCGCACCTCCACTTCGAGATCTGGCGCGGCAAGGTCTGGGACGGCGGGCGGCGGGTCAACCCGCTCAACTACCTCTAGGCCCAGCTCTCGTTTCGCCAGCCCGCGTCGCGGCCGGCAACTGAAGCCGTGGGACAATGGCCGCGATGTTCCTCGACCGCGTCAAGATCAACGTCCGTGCCGGTGACGGCGGCGACGGCGCGGCGACCTTCCGGCGCGAGGCGCACGTCCCGCGTGGCGGACCCGACGGCGGGGATGGCGGTCGAGGCGGTTCGGTGTACCTCGCGGTGGACCCGGGCGAGACCACCCTGCGCGACTTCCAGTACCGCCACCACTTCAAGGCGACGCACGGCGGCCGGGGCGAGCGGGCGCGGCGCCACGGTTCGGCGGGCAATGACCTCGTGGTCGGCGTTCCGCCCGGCACCGCGGTCCTCGACGACGCCACTGACGAGCTCCTTGCCGACCTGGTCGCCGCCGGCCAGCAGGTGATGGTCGGCCGCGGCGGCCGCGGCGGGCTCGGCAACACCCACTTCAAGACGGCCACCCACCAGGCGCCCAAGCACGCCCAGAAGGGCGAGCCCGGGGAAGAGCGCTGGGTCCGCCTCGAGCTGCGCCTGATCGCCGACGTCGGGCTCGTCGGGCTGCCGAACGCCGGCAAGTCGACGCTCCTGGCCGCCGTGACGGCCGCCACGCCAAAGATCGCCGACTACCCGTTCACGACGCTCGAACCCAACCTCGGCGTCATGGAGCTCGATCCGGACGACGAGCGCCGGCCGACGATCGCGGACGTGCCGGGGCTGATCGAGGGAGCAAGCGACGGGGCGGGGCTCGGCCATGCGTTCCTGCGCCACGTCGAGCGGACGCGCGTCCTTGTCCATGTCGTCGACGGCTCGTCACGCGATCCGGAGTGGGACCACGGGGTCATCCGCGAGGAGCTCGAGGCCCACGACCCGGCGCTGCTCGAGAAGCCGTTGCTCGTCGCGTTCAACAAGATCGACCTGCCGGCCGCGGCCGACCGATGGCCGGGGTTCCGCGCCGCCCGCGTACGGGCGGGACTCGACGTCGTGGCGATCTCGGCATCGACCGGGGAGGGACTCGACGCGTTCCGGGAGCGGCTGGCGGCGCTCCTGCCGCCGGCGGACGAGCTGCGGGCAGCGCCCGAGCCTGCGGGTGTCGTGGTCCACCGCATCGAGGCCACGACCGACGGCTTCGCGGTTGACACCGACGAGGATGGCGCGTTCCGCGTGCGCGGCCGCCGAATTGAGCGGATCGCCGCTCAGACCAATTTCGACATCGAGGAATTGGCCGAGCGCTTCCAGCGCGACCTCCAGCGGATGGGCATCGACGCCGAGTTGCGGCGGGTCGGCGTGCGGCCGGGTGACCTCGTGCGCATCGGACCCGCGGAGCTCGAATGGGAGGCGGAGCCCTGGGAGAGCCGGTGACGACGACCTCGCGGCGCGAGCCGTCCGTCCCCGTGCGGCGTGGCTCGGTCGGGGTCCTCGGGGGCACGTTCGATCCGATCCACATCGGGCATCTCGCCGTTGCCGAGGAGGCGCGCGAGGCGCTCGGGCTCGAGCGGATCCTCTTCATTCCCGCCGCGATGCCGCCCCACAAGGTCGACCGACCGGTCAGCGAGCCGCATCACCGCCTCGCGATGGTGGAGCTGGCGATCGCGGACAACCCGGCCTTCGAGGCCAGCCGGATCGAGCTCGACCGCAGCGGACCGTCGTACACCGTCGACACGCTGGAGCGACTCGCGGCGTCGGCGGTGGCCGAAGCGGAGCCGGGCCCGGACGGGGAGCGGCCCGATCTCGTGCTGATCATGTCGGCCGAGGCCTTCCGCGACCTCCGGACGTGGCGCCGGCCGGAGCGGATCCTCGAGCTGGCACGGCTCGCCGTCGTCCCGCGCGAAGGCTTCCCGGACGCGAGCCGGGCGTTTCTCGCCGAGCACTTCCCGGGCTTCGAGGACCGGGCGTCGTTCCTGCGCGGTCCGCGTCTCCGATTGTCCGCCTCGGAGCTGCGCGAACGGGCGTCGAACGGCCGCTCACTGCGCTACCTGGTGCCGGATGCGGTCGCGGCCTATATCGGCGACCATGGCCTCTACAGCGACCCGATCTGGAGGACAAATCGACCGTGACCGAACCCGCGTCCCGGATGGACGCCACGGCCGCGCCACGCGCAGACGGCCTGCCCCACCGTGAGGAACGAGCGCCTGCGACCGACCGCGCTCCGCTCGAGCTGGCCCGGCGGATCGTCGAGCTGGCGGAGGACAAGAAGGCCGCCGACATCGTGCTGCTCGACCTGTCCGGGCTGACGACGCTGGCCGACTACTTCGTGATCTGTTCCGGCGGGTCGGAGCGGCAGCTGGACGCGATCGCCGACGGGATCATCTCGACGCTTCGGAACGAGAAGCAGAAGCCGATCGGCCGCGAAGGCGTCCCCGCGTCGCACTGGGTGCTGCTCGACTACGGGTCGGTGATCGTCCACATCTTCACGCCGCCCGAGCGTGACTACTACGGCCTCGAGAAGCACTGGGCCGAAGCGAAGACGGTCCTCCGCGTCCAGTAGCCGGACCCGCGGGGAGTTGGCGGCTGTCCGTGATATTCCTGGCAGGGCTATTCCGCGGGATACCTGGCCCGCCGACCGCTGCACGCCGGCTCGGGAAGCCCGTTTTCGCCTCCGGTATGTCCCCCATGCATGGCACACGCTTTAGCGGCCGCTCCAAACCCCGGGATGCGACCGGATAGCCCTCCCAGGAATGCGAGCGGGGCCGGAACTTCCCGCGGGGAGTACGGGCCACGGGGTACCGTCGGGTCATGTCGAGCGCGGTGTGGTGGCACCTAGCATCCCGGCACTGGACAGCTACCTCCGGCTGTCCCGACCGAAGGACACCACCGTCACATGTCCCGTCACCGCGACCGCTGTCCCGTCTGCAGCCGCCGCCTCGTCACGACGCGCTTCGACACCACGTTCCGGCTTCCGGATCGGAGCGAACGGCTGTGCTTCGGAATTCCCGGAGGGCTGTGCGAAGACTGCAGCCAGCTGTACATCGATCCGGAGCTGATCGAGCTGCTCGACCTCGGCGAGGCCCGCTGCGTTTTCGCGATCGAGAGCGACCTCGTCGTCCAGGAACAGGCCTGGTCGGCGGGTCACTGAGCCGCGCTCGCCGACTGACGCTAGACTCGCCGCTCGTTCGCGAACCAGCCTGATCGCCTCCGCCACACCGTCCGTCCAGGCCTGGCCGTGCCCGGGCAGGACCCAGCGCGCTTCGAGCCCCTCGATTCGCGCCAGTGACCGGAGCGCCTCGTCGGCGTCCGCGGTGAACGGCGCGACGCGCGGCCCCTCCTCGCCCGTGGTGACGGCCTTCGTTGCGAACGCGTCGCCGACGAACAGCGCGTCGTGGCTCGGGACGTGGAGCGCGGCGCTGCCCGGCGTGTGGCCCGGGACGAGGATCACCCGCGGGGATCCCGGCAGGTCGAGCGTGGCGCCGTCCCCGAACGTGGCCACCTCCTTGATCGGGTGGTTGCGCAGGCCACCGCGCAGGCCCGTGTACAGCAGGAACTCGAGCAGCGGGCGGATCTTCGTCGGCCCAAGCCCCTTCGACGGGTTCGGCACCTCGCCGCGAGCGAGCGCGGCATCCAGCTCGTGGACACGGACGGGCGTGCCGCGCTCCCGACGCATCCGCTCCGCGAACCCGATGTGATCCGAATGGCCGTGGGTGAGCACGATCGCCCGGACGTCGTCGATGGTGCGGCCCATCGCAGCAAGCTCTGTGGGCAGGTCCTTCCAGTACCCGGACACCCCCGCGTCGATGATCGTGATCTGCCCTGACTCCTCGAGGAGATAGCTGTTCACCAGCCCGTTGCCGAGCCGGTGGAGGGACGGTGCCAGTTGCATGAGCGCTACGCGCGGCGGCCGACCCGGTCGGCGACCCACAGGAGGAACGCGAGGCGGCGCTGGGCGGGGTCGGCGACGGACCGCGGGGCGCCCTTGACCATCGCATCGAGCTCGAGCAGGCCGTCGAGCGCGTCCCGCAGCTCATCGACCGACCAGGCACGTGCCTGGGCCGCGAGGTTGCGCATCCGGAACTCGCTGGCGATCTTCATCGCTCGCCCGATCGCGGGCAGCGCCTCGCCGGCCGCCATCCGGTCGGCCACCTCGAGCAGCTCGCGGATCCGGCGGTGGAGGACGTTGAGGATCACCGGCTCGGGCGTCGAGTCGAGCAGCCGGTCGAGCATCTCCGAGGCACGCGCGACGCGCCGCTCGCCGACCGCGTCGGTCAGCGCCCAGACCGAACTCGGGATCGCCTCGGCGACGAGCGCACGCACGTCGTCGACCTCGACATAGCGGTCGCCCTTGTAGAGGGCGAGCTTCTCGAGCTCGGTGGCCGCGATCCTGGTCTGCTGGCGCCGCTCGGCGTCACCCTCCTGGACGAACCCGCCGATCCGTGTCGCGAGCTCCTTCGCCGCGCCGACCCCCAGCGCCACCTGCCGTTCGCGGGCCTCGGCCTCGATGAAGGCGGTCAACCCACCGCCCTTGGGCGAGCGAAGCTCGCGCACGATCCCGCCGGCGGCGGTGATCGCGTCGGCGAGACGCTTCTGGGGCACGGCCTTCGTGCCGGAGGGCGTCGCCTCCACGAAACAGATCGCGTTGCCCGGCGCGAGGGTCCCGATGGCGCCGAACAGCGCGTCGCGATGGTCGTTCCGCCGGAGCAGGGGCCCGACGTTGTTGACCACCGCCAGCGTTCCACCGCCGAACATCACCGGAGTCGACAGCCGCTCGACGATCTGGCCAATCATGTCGCCGGCGCCTCCCGCGTCGCCGCGCACCTCCCAGCGCTCGAGCGGGACACCGCTCCCCGCGGCGTGCGCCGCGGCGATGCCGTCGACCGCGCGCGCCGTCGCGAGGTCGTCGTCGCCCCACAGCAGCGCGACCGAGGGAGGGGCTGACGGACTCATCGCGCTGACGCGGCCCTGAGCGCCGCGGCCGTCCATCGGAGCCGCCGCACCGCTTCCGGGCGGACCCCGGCCGCGTCGCACACGACCTCCTCGAGCGCGCCGGCCCGCCGGCGCACGTCGCCCTCGGTGTCAGCGTCCCAGCTGCCCGGGTGGCGTCGGCGCCAGGTGGCGAAGCGATCGTCGACGGACACGAGCCGCTGGCGGGCGCGCCTGTCCGCATAGGCGACGATCCGGTCCTCGGGTCGCGACTCGCGGAGCCACGTCTCGAACCAGCCCCCGTCGAGCGTCCGCGTGATCGGGTGGTCCTCGACCGCCGGCGCCAGCTCATCGTGCCCGCGCTCAACGAGCCAGCGCGCGGAGCCGTGCCCATGGCCCAGGGCCCGGAGGGGATCGTCCTTCGGCAGCGCCTTGTCGGCGTCGTGGAGGAGAGCCGCCGATTCGGTCAACCGGCGGTCGACCGTGACGCCGCGGGCCGCGGTCCGGGCGGCGAGAAACCCGGCAACTTCTGCGACGGCGCGCGAGTGCCGGAGGAACCACTCCGGCGGTTCGAGCGAGCGCACCAACCGGGCGGCTTCGATCCTGTCGGGCACCGTCATCGAGCCGATGGTACAGGAGCGGATCGGCCAGCCGGACCGAGGCCGCAGGGCGGGTTCGCGGTGCGCGCGCGACGTCCGGATCGGCTTCCGCAGACCGCTGCGGCACGGCGCAGAAGTAGGCCAGGGCAGCCGTGCCGCCAAGCGCACCGGAGCGTGTCGGACGGGGCGTCGGCCGCGGCCGGCCGCCACTCGACCGGACCGTGATCGCGGTCGTGTCAAACGTGACGCTGACGCTGCCGTCGCGGTCAGTTCGGAGGACGCGCGCACCCCTCGCCTCGATCCGCGACAGCGTCGCCGGGGAGGGGTGGCCGTACGGATTGCCGGCGCCGGCCGACGCCACGGCCACCGCCGGATCGACGGCGTCGAGGAAGGCATCCGTGGACGCGGTTCGGCTGCCGTGGTGGGCGATCTTGAGCAGGTCCACGTGGCCGAGGCGTGCCAGCAGCTCGGGATCGACCTCCTCCTCGATGTCGCCCGCGAGCAGGAACCGACGACCGGCCACGGAGCCGAGCAGGACGACCGACACATTGTTGATGCCGGTGCCGGTATCCGGTGGCTCGCGGGGCACGGAACCGGGCATCGGCCACAGCACCTCGAGCGCGATGTCGTCGACCGACAGCCGGTCCCCGGCGGCGAGGAGGCTGCCCGGCGTCGGGCGCCCGGCCAGTACCGCAGCCCACGCCGCATATCCGGGACCGGGCCCGAGCATCCCCGGCTCGAACGTGCGACCGACGCGATATCGCTCGAGCAGCATGGCAAGCCCGGCGACGTGGTCCTCGTGCGGGTGCGACAGGACGACCGCATCGAGCCGGCGATCCCACGGCGGGATCCGCCGATCGAGCTCGACGAGCAGCCGGTCGGGATCCGGTCCGCCGTCGATGAGCAGGCGCCCGCCGCGCGAGCCTTCGACGAGGATCGCGTCGCCCTGCCCGACGTCCAGGACCGTCACCGTCGGGTGACCCGAGGGCCGCTCGACGACGACCGCGGCCGTCAGCACGATCGACGACGCCAGGGCGATGAGCGCGAGCCGTGTCGGGCGCGCCCAACGACGTGGACGGGCGTGTGCCGCGCGCTTCCGGCCGGGCACCGTCATCGGCTCGGGCGACGGCGCGTGGCGCTGGGGCCGTCGGGGCCGCCGGCGCCGCCACTCCACCGCTGCCACGGCTCCGACACTCCCGAGTGCCGCGACGACGTTCGATGGCGGGTCCAGCGTTGCGCTCGCGTACGGCACATCGGCCGCGAACCGGGCGATCGCGACCATGATCGTGAGCGCCACCCAGCCGGGGAACGCAAGGATTGCCGTCAGCGCGTCCGGCGCGCCGACCTCCGCCAGAACGCCCGCACCGAGCGCCACGCCGCCGGCCGCCATGGCGACCGGCACGACCGGGACGATGCACAGGTTGGCCGCGGGCGAGATCAGGGCGAGCCGGCCGAACGTCGCGAGGACGACCGGCAGCGTGGCCGCCTGCGCAGCGAGCGACACGCCGAGGCTTTCCGCCAGCCAGCCAGGCACGCGACCGCCCCCGAGCCGCCCGATTCGGTCACCCAGCGGCGTCGCCCAGGCAATGAGACCCGCCGTCGCGAGGGACGACAGCTGGAAGCCTGCGTCGGCGATCAGCGCCGGGTCGGCGAGCAGCAACAGCACGACGGCCCAGCCGAGCGCCGCCGCGGCACGTCCCGCACGCCCCGACTCCCGCGCGAGCAGGACCACGCCCGCCATCGCCGCCGCGCGAACGACCGATGGCGATGCTCCGGAGAAGCAGACATAGGCGACGATCGCGAGCATGGTCAGCACGGAGCGCCTGCGCCGCCCCAATGAGCCGCCGAGCGCCCCTACGGCGGCCGCGACGATCGCGATGTTCCAGCCGGAGATCGCGACCACGTGGCTCACGCCGGCCGTCGTGAAATCCGCGGCGAGCTCGCGATCGACGCGCTCGCGCAGCCCGATCAGGATCCCGGCCGCGAGCCCCGCTTCGGGCTCGGGCAGGACGCGTGCGAGCGCCGCCGCCGCGTTCCTGCGGACGGTTTCCAGCGCTGCGGCCGGTTCGACGGGTCCGGGTTCGAGCTCGAGATCCTCTGCGCGGATCGTGCCGGCCACGCCGGTTCGCTCGAGGTACGCACCGTATGGCGAGTCGGGTCGTTGCTCGGGACTTCCGCCCACGGAGATCCGCTGGCCTGGCGCGACGACCGGGTAGCGGGGGAGCGTCGCCGCAAGCTTGACCGGCATTGTGCCGCCCTCGGCGAGTTCGATCGTGGCCATCTGGCGGCCCTCGCGCGGCGCGCCGGTGGCGACGACCACGGCTTTCCACGGTCCATCGCCATCCGGCAACGCAACGGCATCGGTTGCTTGCGGCGGCAGGACGGCCAGCCGGACGGCGATGGCGGCGGCTGCGAACAGGATGGCGGCCGTCGGCGGCGCATGACGAGAGCGGAGCCCGCCGGGCATCGCGCCAACGAGCATCAGCGTCATCGCCGCGGCCATCGCGAGACTGCCCGCGAGGATCCGGAGCCCGAGCATCTCGCCGCACAACGCCGCGCCGACGGCCCCGACCGCCAGCCAGCCGCTTCGAGGCATGTCAGTTCACGACGACGAGGTCGCGAACCTTCTCGAACGTCTTTTCGCCGAGTACGCCGCGGGAGCGCAGTTCGTCGACCGTGGCGAACGGCTGCTCCTCGCGCGCGGCGATGATCTTGCCGGCGGTCGCGGGCCCGATGCCGGGCAGCGTCTCGAGCTCGGCGGAGGTTGCGGCGTTCAGGTCAACGAGGCCGCCCGACCCGCCGGGCTGCGCTCCGCCGGGGTCCGGACCGGCCGTATCGACCGCCGCCGCGGCGTCGTCCCGGGAGGGGACCCGCACCTGGTCGCCATCGGCGAGCAGCGCCGCGAGGTTCAGGTCGCGACTGGCACGATCGACGTCAACCCGAGGGCCGTAGCCACCGGCGGCATCGACCAGGTCGCCGATCCGGGTTCCTGCCGGGAGGCGGTAGACGCCTGGGCGCGTGACCGCCCCGACGATCTCCACCACGAGCTCCGAACGCCCCCCAGGTGGGAGAGCGACGTCGCCCGATGCGCTCGGCAAGGGCTCGCCGCCGGCGACGACAAGCGACCCGCCGCCCGAACCCATCGCGAGGATGAACGCGGCGACCGCGAGCACGACCGCGCCTGCGGCGGCAGCGACTGCCGGCAATGGGATGCCTCCGGGCGACGGCGGCGGCTCCTCCGCGGCAGGCGCCTCGGCGTCCAGGCTGCGCCACGGCGCGGCGTTCGGATCCACGCGGGCCTCCTCCACCGGCGGGAGGCATGGCTGCGGACGCCAGACAAGACGACGTCCCGCCACATTGGGGGCACTTCCGACGCGGCAGGACGTCCGGGCGGACTCTAGCGGAGCCCTCTTAGCTGCGGCTTATCCGAGCCTTCACGCCGGATCGGCCTCCGGATCGAGCTCCAGCGACGCGGAGTTGATGCAGTAACGCAGCCCGGTCGGGTTCGGGCCGTCGTCGAAGACGTGGCCGAGGTGGCCGCCGCAGGCCGCGCAATTCGCCTCGGTGCGGGTCATGAACCACGACTTGATCCGTCTCGGTCGCGACGGCATCCGAGCTCGCGGGAGCGAAGAAGCTCGGCCAGCCCGTCCCCGAGTCGAACTTGGTCTCCGACCGGAACAGCTCGGCGCCGCAGCCGGCGCAGCGGTACGTGCCGGGGCGATGCTCGTCCCAGAGGGCGCCAGTGAAGGCGCGCTCCGTGCCCTTCTGGCGCAGGACCCGGTACTGCTCGGGCGTGAGCTCGGCACGCCACTCGGCGTCGGACTTGTCGGTGACGGGCGTGGGGGCAGGGGTGATGTCGGTATCGGTCATGGCGTCAACTATACGACGTCCCCGTGTCGGTTCGATGACGGGGTGATGCGTTGAACGTTCGGGCGCCAGCCGGCTCCATACTCGGTGAACGGCCCTCCACGGGCCGGCCCAGAGGCTCACTTCTCCGATGGACCTGGCCGACCTGGTCACCCGCGCAGGGCACGGCGATCGTGCCGCATTCGCGTCACTGGCGACGCAGTACATCGATCGCTGCTACGCCCTCGCCTACCGGATCCTTCGTGATCGCGACCGTGCGCAGGATGCCACGCAGCAGGCGCTGCTCGGCGCCTGGCGGGATCTGCCGACACTGCGCGAGCCCGAGCGGTTCGAGGCCTGGCTCCATCGCCTCGTCGTCCACGCCTGCTACGTGGAGGCGCGTGGCACCCGCCGCTGGAATGCCCGCTTCCGTATTCACGCCGATTACCACCGAAACCGCCCCGGATCCGGCTCACGCCGTCGTGGACCGGGCCGAGCTCGAGGATGCCTTCGCGCGGCTGACTCCGGAACAGCGCGCCGTCGTCGTCCTCCATCACCACCACGGATACCCGCTGACGGAAATCGCGGAGATCCTCGGAATCCCGGTCGGGACCGCGCGCTCCCGGCTGTTCTACGCGGTCCGTCAGCTGCGGACCGTGCTCGACACGGACCCTGTGTCCGTGACCCCAGGGGAGCGATCCGCATGACTCGCTTCGACGACCCGCTGTTCGATCCCCGCCTCGCCGACTGGCTCGAGGAGGACCCCAATACGGCGCCGGACCAGGCGCTGGATGTCGTCCTCGCGAGCATCCCATCGATCAAACAGCGGCGCGCCATGCGCGTGCCGTGGAGGAACCGAAGCATGTCCAGCACCCTGCGCCTCGGGTTGGCGGCGGCCGTCGTAGTCGCGGCGACCGTCGGAGGCATGTACTTCCTGAGCTCCAGAACCGGCCCCTCCGTGGCGGCCCCTGACACGCCACCGCCGAGCGTGGCCCCTTCCGAAGCGCCCGCAAGCGCGGCGGCCGAGCCCTCCATCCCGCCGAATTGGACGACGTTCACATCGCCGCAGTACGGCTACACCGTCAACCATCCAACCGCATTCCAGGTCACGCCCGCCACCGAGGAATGGCCACTTGGTGCCGTCGTCGGAAACGAGGAACCGTGGGTCGACAAGTTCTTCGCCCCCTTCGGCCAGACGACATTCGTGGGGATCGCCTCGCAGCCGCTCCCCGAGGGAATCACGCCCGAGGCCGCGCTGGCGGCCTACGAGCAGCAGGTGGCCGAACGGCTCTGCGCGGTGCCGCGCTACGCGTGGGCCGATGCCACCGTCGGTGACGCGCCGGCCCGGCGCGCCGAGTTCGCGTGCGGCGACTCGCCGGCGGTCGAGTACGCCTGGGTCGTGGGCGACCGAGGCTGGGTGATCAGCGGCAACCCCGATGTCGTCGAGCTGATGCTTCCGTCGATCGAGTATGAGTAACCACTGGACGGCGTGGTTGCGGTTGCCGACCCGTCAATCGGCCGGCAACCCCTCCCACCAGACCAAGCCCGCGTCGGCCGACCGTCCCCCGCCGCCCGAGACCCCTCGCATCGATGGTCTCGACACGCACGCGGGCAGCCGCTCCACCGACAGTACGGCTGGAAGGTCGGTCCCACTCGTCACGCGCCCGGGTGATCTGGTTTCGCTGCCGCGTGTCGTGACGTGGGAGCGATGGCTCGATGCGCAACCAGCCCATGGTGATCCACACGGTTCAATGGCACACGGCCCGGTTCCCCAGGCAGCTGCTCACGAGCGCTCGAACGATGGCAAAGTCCTGGATCGCGAGCTGCGGTCACGAACTGCGTAGCGACGAGGCTGGGTTCGACCGCCGGCTGCCGTCCGTTCATTCGGCCGGTAGCCGTTCCCATTCGACCCAGCGCGTGCCGTCCCACCAGCGGTGCCAGATCGTGCCGTCGCGGCCGGGCGCCCAGACGTCGATGCGATCGGCGCCCCAGGAGCTGGCCGACGGCCCCCCGTCGAGCTCGCCGCCGAGCGTCTCCCAGTCGTGCCAGTACGAGCCATCCCAGTACCGGTTCCAGAGCTGGCCGTCGGGGAAGATCGCGAAGACCTGGAGCTCGTCGACGTCCCACGCGGTCGCGGCGGGCGGCGAGGCGAGGGTGCCGCCGAGGGACTCCGGTTCCTGCCAGGTCGCCTTCGCGAACGCGGTGCACAAGGCCCCCGTCCGCACCGACCCAGAAGAGGTCGATTCGGCCGGGGGCCCAGGACACCGCTGAGACGCCGTCAGGGTCCGTCGTCATGCGGGGACGATATCAGTGGCCGTGGCTCGCGGGGAGGCGAGGTTGCGTGCGCTGTTCGGTCGGCAGCGTTTCGTCGAACAGCGAGCGGACGCCGCGGGCCGCGTCGGTCAGGCGGCGCCGGATCCAGTTCGGTCGGCCCGCCTCGGCGACGAGCTTGCGAGCGGCGTTCTGGCGCTGCGCCTCGAGGGTACGCTCGTTGGCGAGATCAATCGCGAGCAGTGTGTAGAAGTTATGCATCGTGGGGCTCCAGGTTCGTTCGGTGGTGTTGGGTGGCAGGCAGCGGGCGAAGTGGTGCCCTAGCTGCCTGGGCGCGTCCCGTTCCAGTCGATCGTCGTGAGGTCGACGGCGATCAGGGCGGCAAGGGCGGCGAGGAGCACGAACAGGGCTTCCACGGTGGACCTCCGGCTTGGTCCAAGTAACCACTTGGAACGCTTTGAGTGGTTACGAATGTACACCCTTGCGCGTAACCTGTCAAGCCGTTTATAGTGGTTATCGTCATGACAACCTTCCACCTCGAACAGCGTCCCGCCGGCCACGATCACGGGGTCCAGCTCGACGACACGTTCGACTTCATCAACACGCTCGAGAACGACGCGAACGACGGGACGCCCAACGAGCACCTCCCATCTGCCGAGCAGGCCGTGCAGTGGTTTGCCGAGCGCGGGCTGATCCACGCTGAGTCACTCGACGCGTCCGAGAAGGACCTCGAGCGCATCCGGATCGTGCGAGCCGCGCTCCGGGAAGTGACCGACGCCGTGGTGGAGGACCGTGCCCCGAAGCCCAGCTCGCTCGATCGGGTGAACCGCACCCTCCGCGCGCGTGCAGCCACGGAGCTGGTTGCCGGTCCCGACGGTGTCGGCATCGGTCATCGCCACGTCGGCGACCCGATCGATGACGCACTTGCCCGGGTGACGGAGCCGCTCGTCCAGGAGCTGGCTTCGGGCAACCCGGAGCGGCTGCGCATCTGTGCCAATGACCTGTGCCGCTGGGTGTTCTACGACGAGTCGCGCGCCGGCAAGCGGCGCTGGTGCGACATGGCGAGCTGTGGCAATCGGGCCAAGGCCGCGCGGCACCGGGCGCGCCAGAAGGCGGCACAGGCCGCCGAGTGAGCGACCGGCCGACGCCGCGATCTCTGCTCGCGCGTCGGTTCGACCCCGCCGAGCTGCGCGAGATCAAGCGCCTGTGGGTGCGCCACTCGATCGCCGAGGACGCGCGCGACATCGACGGGCTCGTGGCAACCCTCACGCCGAACTGCGCCTACGAGCTGATCCCGACCGGCCAGCGCTGGGAGGGCCACGACGGCGCCCGGGCGTTCTACACGGAGCTGTTCGCCGCGTTCCCGGACAACCGGTTCGAGCTGACCGACATCGTCGTCGGGCCGCAGGGCGTGTTCGAGGCCGCGCGGCTGACGGGCACGAACCTCGGACCGTGGGCGGGCGTGCCCGCGTCGGGGCTGCCGGTCGCCCTCGAGGTGCTGATCCTGTTCCCGTGGGACCCCGTCACGCGGCTGTTCCTCGGGGAGCGGGTCTGGTTCGACCGCGGCGAAATCGCGGCGGCCTGACGCCGCTGAAGAATCCGGACACCGGCGACGTCCTAGTCTGTGAGTGCGGCAAGTGACCGCACCGCAATCCGAGGAGTCGGCGGTGACGTCCGATCTCGTCGAACGCGCACAGCGGGGCGATCACGAGGCATTCGATGCCCTCGCGACCGCCGCATACCACCGCCTGTACGCGATCGCGAGGCGGATCCTGCGCGATGGGTATGCCGCGGAGGATGCCGTTCAGGACGCGCTCGTCAAGGCCTGGCGCGAGGTCCGGGGTCTGCGCGACCCGGTCGCCTTCGACGCCTGGCTGCACCGGCTCCTCGTCAACGCCTGCCGTGACCACGCCCGGCGGACGCGCCGGCGCCCGATCGAGTTGCCGGCCCTCCCGATCGACCGGGAGGAGCCGCGCGACGACCTCGCCCAGCTCGCCGACCGCGACGAGCTGGAGCGAGCCTTCCTCGAGCTTTCCGTCGAGCACCGGGCGGTGCTCGTCCTGACCCACTACGTCGGTCTTCCGGCGCCCGAGATCTCGCGAATCCTCGGGATCCCGCCGGGGACCGTCGCCTCACGCCTCCACTACGGCGCGCGGGCGATGCGCGCGGCCCTTGGCCGCGACGCCGCGCACGCCGGCCACCACCCCGGAGCCCGGACGATGAACGAGTCGATGGATCGCGTGCTTGCCGACTGGCTGCGCGAAGGACCGGAGAGCGGTCCGCGCGAAGGCCTGGAGCGCGCGCTCGCCGCGACCCGTCGCGTCGGCCAGCGGCCCGGGTGGACCTTCCCCGAAAGGTGGCTCCCGATGCAACTGACCATGGCCCGGACGCCGTCACTGCGTCCGATCCTCGCGATCGTGATGCTGGCCTTGCTGATCGTGGCGCTGGTCGCCACGGCCCTCTTCATCGGATCGCAGCGGCGGGAATTGCCTCCGCCGTTCGGTCCTGCTCGCAACGGCGCCGTCGTGTACGCGGAGGGCGGCGACCTGTTCATCGCCGACGACCTTTCCGGCGAGGCGCGGACGCTCGTCGCCGGTCCCGAACAGGACTCCTACCCGGTCTTCTCGAACCAGGGCGATCGCGTCGCCTTCATCCGGGAAACCGACGGCGGGTTCCAGATCATGACCGTCAATCCGGACGGATCGGATCTCACGGAGGTGGGCGGGCTCCCGGGCGGCCTCGACCAAATGAGATGGTCGCCCACCGGGGACGCCCTCCTCGTGGGCTACACCGAGAGCGACTACACCGGGCTCCAGGCCGCCATCGTCAACGCAGATGGCTCGGGGTCCCATGCGCTCGACGTTGGCATGACCGCCGATTACGCGTCCTGGCGGCCGAATGGCCAGCACATCGTGTTCCGCGGCCATGACCTCGCAGCGGGGACGTCGTCGGCATTCATCGCCGATGCCGACGGGACGAACGTCCATCGGCTCAATATCGACACCACACAGGATGTCGATTTCGAGAATCTTGGCTGGTCACCTGACGGCAAGCACCTCAGCTTCATGAGTGCCGGTGTCGACGGCGTCTCGGGCTGGCAGATCAACATCGCCGACATCGACGCCGATGGGAACCTGACCGCACTTCGCCCGCTGAAGCTCGACCCCGACTCGACCGGCGAGCACGGCCCGAGCTGGTCACCGGACAGCAGCCAGGTCGCGTTCCTCCTCGAAAAGGACTTCAAGCGCCAGGTTGGGATCTTCAACGCAGACGGAACAGGTTTCCGTGTCATTGGGCCAGAGACGTCCGCGTCGAACATCCTCGGCTACACCTGGTCGCCCGACGGCAAGACGCTGTTGATCACCGAGTTCCCCGATTACGAGCCAGACCGGGAAGCATTGCGGAAGATGTGGTCCGTCGACGTGGCAACCGGCGCGCAGACTGAAGTCCAGACTCCCGTCGCAACCTGGCAGCGCCTCGCGCCCTGATCGGCCGAGCGCTCGCCGGACCCGAAGCCCGGGCATCCTGCCCGGGCTTCGACCTCATCCGCGCTCGAGCAGCGGGCGGACCTCGTTCGCGAGGCGCGTCTGCGACTCCTCGTCGTAGGGGGAGGGGAACCCGGCGATCAGGTGCCGGTAGCCGATCTCGAGGTACGGCGCGAGGCGCTCGGCCACCTGCTCCGGCGTCCCGACCGCGACTGTCGTCCCAGGATCGAGCGCGGCCGTTGTGCTCGAAGATCGAGCGGTGGACCCGCCGCGCCTCCTCCTCGGAGTCGCGGATCACGACCGTCCCGATCCCCGTCGTCCGTTCGATCTCGGACGGGTCGCGCCCGACCGCCTCGCAGTGCTGGAGGAGGATCGCCTCCTTGCGCCGCACGTGCGTCGACGCCGCCGCCGACGTTGTTCGCGTCGCCGTAGCGGGCGACCAGCCGGAGCGTGACCTGCTCGCCGCCCCCGCCGATCAGCAGCGGCAGGTGCGCCTGGAGCGGCGGCGGGTCGTTGCGCACGTCGCGTCGTCGCGTAGTGCGGGCCGCTGGCCGACGGCCGCTCCCCGTGGAGCATGCCGCGCATGATCGGCAGCGCCTCGCCGAGCCAGCGCAGGCGTTCGGGCGGGCCGTCGCCGTACTCGAGCCCGTAGGCGCGGTGCTCGGTCTCGAACCACGCGGCGCCGATGCCGAGGATCGCCCGGCCGCCCGAGATGTGGTCGAAGGTCGTGGCCATCTTGGCGGTGACTGCCGGGTTGCGGAACGTGTTCGCGCCGACCATCAGCCCGATCCGCACGCGCTCCGTGGTCGCGGCCCAGGCCGTGATCGCCAGCCAGCCCTCGAAGATCGGGCCCTTCGTGGCTGCCGACGATCGGGTAGAGGTGGTCCCACGTCCACAACGTGTCATAGCCGAGGCGGTCGATCCGCTGGCCGGCGGCCAGCATGTTCGGCCAGTCCGCGTACTGGTTCCAGCAGTTCGCACCAAGCTTGATGGGGGGCATGAGCAGTCTCCGGGCAGTCGAGCGGGCATCCGGCCGGGCGGATGCGGACCTTGCGCGGATGCCTGCTTCGACCAACGAGGCCAGTCCGTGCTGGCTCCAGCATAGGGCTCCTCGACGACGAGCCCATGATCCGTGCGGCGCTCTCGCCTTGGGCGCCTACAGTCGGAGCCGCTGACCAGATCTGTCGCTGATGTGACACTCCAGGGTGCTCATCTGCGTCTTGCGCCGGTCGCTCCCGAGTCCGAAACTGACCCAACTGGCATCGCGAAATAGGAGGTGACGTCATGGGAAACGATCCGAAGCAGGGCGAGGATTTCGTGAAGGTGCCCCTGCCCAGGAAGACCTGCCGGATGACACCGAGGGCCACAAGGCAGGGAATTGATTCGAGCGAGGGCGAGGATTTCGTGAAGGTGCCCCTGCCCAAAGACCTGCCGGATGACACCGAGGGCCACAAGGCAAGGCTAAACGTCCGACAGCTGCTGCGAGAAGCGGGCCATCATCTGGCCCGCTTCTTCATGCCTCGTCAGGCGTCGCGGATGACGATGTTGAGCAACTTTCCTCCACCGGCGGCGATCACCTTGTCCGGAGCACGGCCAGCCAGGATCGCGGCGATCTTCGGGCTGGCGAGGGCCAATCGCTCGAGCTCGGCAGGGGCGGTATCGGTGGGCACGACCAGTCGGTCGCGCAGCTTGCCGTTGACCTGGATCGGGACCTCGCGCGTGGCCTCGGCGAGGACCGACGTGTCGATCTCGGGCCAGCGCTCGGCGTGGATCGACGACCACTCCGCGCCGGTCGCGGCCAGCCGCCGGCTCCACAGCTCCTCGGTGATGTGCGGGGCAGCCGGCGCCAGCATCAGCAGCAGCAGGCGAACCGCCTCGTCCCACTCGGCCGAGCCGGCCACGGCCGTGCCGCGGTAGCGCATCAGCGTGTTCGACAGCTCCATGAGCTTCGCCAGCATCGTGTTGAAGCGGAAGCCCTCGTAGTCGTCGCTGACGTCGCGCAGTGTCCGGTGCGCCGCGGCTCGCAGCCCTGCGCGGGCGTCGGCCTCGGTCTCGCCGGCGGGCAGCACGCCGGACTCGGGGTCGCCCGGCTCGATGCCGTGCGGATCGAGCGCGATCGTCCAGGCGCGATTCAGGAAGCGGTGGACGCCGCCGATCCCGGATGGGCTCCACGGCCCGCCCTGGTCCCACGGGCCCATGAACATCAGGAACAGGCGGACCGTGTCGGCGCCGTACCGGTGAACCAACTCGTCGGGGTCCTGCACGTTGCCGCGCGACTTCGACATGCGCTCGCCGTCGGCGCCCAGGATCTGGCCCTGGTTGAACACCCGCTTCCACGGTTCGTTCTGCTGGACCAGGCCGATGTCGCGCATCATCTTCGTGAACTCGCGGGCGTACAGCAGGTGCATCACCGCGTGCTCGGCCCCGCCGGTGTACTGCTCGACCGGCGTCCACGTTTCGACCGAGTCGGCGTCGATCGGGCCATCCGGCTTGTGCGGCGACAGGTAGCGATACCAGTACCAGGACGAGTCGATGAACGTGTCCATCGTGTCGGTCTCGCGTTTCGCCGGCTCGCCGTCGATCGGACACGGAACGTTGAGGAATGCCTCGTCACGGGTCAGCGGGTTCACCCCACTGCCCTCGTAGTCGACCGTGTCGGGCAGCAGCACCGGCAGGTCCTCATCGGGGACGGGCACGATGCCATGGGTCGGGCAGTGGATCACGGGAATCGGTGTGCCCCAGTAGCGCTGGCGGCTGATCAACCAGTCGCGCAAGCGGTAGGTGACCGCCGCCTGGCCCTTGCCCTGCTCCTCCAGCGAGGCGACGATCCGCCGCCCGCCCTCGTCGGCCGCCAGCCCGCTGAATTCGCCGCTGTTGACCAGGACCTCGTTCTCGGAGTGGGCGATGTAGGCCTCACCCAGATCGGCGTCCTCCTCGCCCGGCCGCGCGACGACACGGCGGATCGCCAGCCCGAACTTCTGGGCAAACGCGTAGTCACGCTCGTCGTGCGCGGGGACGGCCATGATCGCGCCGGTGCCGTAGCCGGCGAGCACGTAGTCGGCCACGAAGATCGGGATGCGCTCGCCGTTGACCGGGTTGATCGCGTCGGCCCCGATTGGCACGCCGGTCTTCTCGCGATCCGCGGAGAGGCGCTCGATCTCGGTCTCGGTCTCGGCGCGCGCCACGTACGCATCCACCTCGGCGCGGCGTTCCGGAGCAGTCAGCACCGGGACCAGGGGATGCTCGGGCGCCAGGACCATGAACGTCGCCCCGAACAGCGTGTCCGGCCGCGTCGTGAAGACGCGCAGCTCCTCGCCACCCGCGTGGTGGTCGGACGGCGCCGTGTCGAACACGATCTCGCCGCCCTCGGACCGCCCGATCCAGTTCGTCTGCTGGATGCGCACCGGCTCGGGGAACTGGATCTCGCTGAAGTCGAGCAGCTCGTCCGCGTACCTGGTGACGCGCAGATACCACTGGTCCAGGTCGCGCTTCTCGACCTTCGCGCCGCAGCGCCAGCAATGACGGTCGGCACCCTCGACCTGCTCGCGGGCCAGCGTCCCGTCATTCGGGCACCAGTCGACCGCCGACTTCGCGCGGTAGGCCAGGCCGGCCTTCAGGAACTGCAGGAAGAACCACTGGTTCCAGCGGTAGTAATCGGGGTCGCAGGTGACGACCTCGGCGCTCCAGTCGAAGGTGGCGCCCATCTGCCGCAGCTGGCGGCGCATGTTGGCGATGTTCGACATCGTCCAGTCGCGCGGGTTGATCCGGTTCCTGATCGCCGCGTTCTCGGCGGGCAGCCCGAAGGCATCGAACCCGATCGGCAGGAACACGTTCTTGCCGTGCATCCGCCGGAAGCGGGCGAGCGCATCTGTCGGCGTCTTGATGTACCAGTGCCCGATGTGGATGTCACCCGACGGGTACGGGTACATCGTCAGCAGGTAGTAGCGGTTGCGCGGCTCCTCGAGGTCCGTGCGGTACAGCTCGAGCTCCTCCCAGCGCTGCTGCCAGCGCGGTTCGATCGCGCTCGGGTCGTAGCGCTCGATGCGGGTTCGCTCGTGCCGGCCGGCGGTGGACGCCGCGTCGGCGGTCGTGTCGGTCACGGACTGCCTCGGATATGGATCACCCCCCGCCGCGCCGGCGAGGGGTGGGTGTCGGCGGTGTTCGCTCGTCTGGTGGAGCTACGGGGACTCGAACCCCGGACCCCCTGCATGCCATGCAGGTGCTCTCCCAACTGAGCTATAGCCCCACGGAGCGGGAATTGTACCAGAGGGTCCGTCAGCCGCCGGTCGGCGAGGGGCCCGGCAGGACGATCCTGATCGTCGTTCCGCCGTCCGCAGGGCTCTCGGCGGCGATGCGGCCGCCGTGCGATTCCACGATCGCGCGCGCGATCGCCAGCCCGAGGCCGGAGCCGCGCGAGTCCGACGACTTCGCGAAGCGGTCGAACACCGTCGGCAGCAGCTCGGCGGGGATGCCGGGTCCGTCGTCGACGACCTCGAGCACGACGCCCTCGGCGGTCGAGCGACCGCCGATCCGGACCGTTCCGCCAGGTCGCACGTAGCGCAGCGCATTCGCGACGAGGTTCGCGAGGACCTCGCGCATGCGGATCGGGTCGACGTCCAGCAGCGGCAGGTCGTCGGCCAGCTCGAGCTCGATGGTCGCCCCCGCCGTCTGCGCCAGCTGCTCGAAGGACCGCGCGACCTCGGCCGCCACGATCGACAGGTCGGTCGGCTCGCGGTGCAGGGCCAGCGTGCCGGCTTCCGCCAGGCTGAGCGTCCGCAGGTCCTCGATCAGGCGCGAGAGCACGCGCGTCTCCTCGAGGACGGTCCCGAGATGCTCGGCATCCGCCGGGTAGACGCCGTCGACGATGGCCTCGACGTTGCCCTGGATGACCGCGAGCGGCGTGCGCAGCTCGTGGCTGACCTCGGCGAGCAGCCGCCGGCGCTGCACCTCGTCGACCTCGAGGCGCGCGGTCATGGTGTTGAACGCGCGGACGAGGTCGCGCAGCTCGCGCGGGCCGCGGTCGACCTCCGGGACACGGGTCGTGTAGTCGCCGGCCTCGACCCGCCCGGCCGCGCTCGACGAGCGCATCCAGCGGCGGCCCGACCCCGCGGGCAAGCCGGATCCCGAACAGGATCGCCGCCCCACCGGCGACCAGGATGACCGCCACCGCCGCGCGGGCCAGGTCCGACAGCGTGCCCGAGTCGGAGACGACGCCCAGCAGCGACCCGATGATCCACAGCCCGATGACGCCGATGGAGACGAAGACGAGCGAGAGCAGGAGGATGAAGCACCCGAACCGCCTCGCCATCCCGCGCCGCCGCCAGGGCGGCCCCCACGGACCGTTGCGACCGCGCGGCCCCCACCACGGCGGGCCTCGCCACTCCGGTGGCGGCCACGGCTCGTCGTCCGGCCACCAGCCGGGCCGTTCGCGGGGACGCGGGTCGCCGGGGCCGCGGGCGGGCACGTCAGGGCGCCGGCTCGGCGACGCGGTAGCCGACGCCGTAGACGGTCAGGACGTAGCGCGGGTCACGCGGATTCGGCTCGATCTTCCGGCGCAGGTTCTTGATGTGCGTGTCGATGGCCCGCTCGTACGACTCGAAGGCGACGCCGTGGACCGCGTCGAGCAGCTGCGAGCGGGTGAAGATGCGGCCCGGCTGGCGGGCCATCGTCGCGAGCAGGGTGAACTCGGTGGGCGTCAGGTCCGCGGGCGCGCCTGCGACCTCGACCCGCATCCGGGGAACGTCGAGCCGCAGGTCGCCCACGGCGATCAGGTCGTCGGAGGTGGCGGCCGCGGCGCCTTCGCTGCGGCGGAGCACCGCGCGAACCCGGGCGACCAGCTCGCGCGGACTGAACGGCTTGGTGATGTAGTCGTCGGCTCCGAGCTCGAGGCCGAGCAGCTTGTCGAGCTCGTCGTCGCGTGCCGTGAGCATCACGATCGGGGTAGGGGACTCGGCGCGGATCGTGCGGGTGACGTCGAGGCCGTCCAGCTCGGGCAGCCCCAGGTCGAGGACGACGAGGTCCGGCCGGCGAGTGCGGAACGCGTGGACGGCCGAGCTCCCATCGCCCGCCGTCAGCACGCTGAAGCCGGCGTTCTCGAGGTAGTCGCGGGCGAGTTGCACGATCCGGGGCTCGTCGTCGACGACGAGGACGGTTTTCACGCGGGCCATCGTAGAGGTCCCTGCAGTGCGGAGGCGGCCGCCCCGTTCGGGGCGGCCGCCGTGGAGGGAAGCGACGCGACGGTCAGGACTGGTTCGGCGGGCTCGAACGCCCGGCGTCACCGCCGCCCTGCTGGTCGTGGAGCCGCTGGTGGTATTCGGCCATCCGGCGCTCACGCTCCTCGTGCCAGCCATTCGGGCCGTAGCCACCGGAGCCCCAGCCTGGCCCACCCCAGCGCCGGCCACCGCCGAACGCGGCCCGGGCGAGTCCGAACAGCAGGAGGAAGAAGAAGATCGGGAACAGGATCCACAGGAACCCGAACCCGAAGAAGCCGGGGTGGCCGTAGCCGTACCCGTAGCCGACCGGGGCCACGACCGTGGTGCCTTCCGGAAGGGTCGCCGCCTGGGCGATGCCCTGGCTGACGCCCGCGTTGTAGATCCCGATGCCGATCCCCGCGAGCAGCAGGACGATGAGTGCCCCGAGCACGAGGTTGAGGATGGTTCGTCCGTTCATTGATGTGCATCTCCTTGTTCGCTCTTCGAACGTGATGGAGCCATCCTCGGGCGGGATCGTGGAGCGAATGTGAAGACACGGCGGAGGTCCTGCGGACCTCGCCGGCGTGGCATGATCGGGCCGTGCCTCGCAGCCCCGCGCGCCGGACCGTCACCGAGGAGCTCGCCACGGTCGATCTCCCGGGTGGACGCCTCGGCTACGTCCTCCGCCGCTCGTCGCAGGCGCGGACGATGCGCGTCGTCATCGACCCGGCCAAGGGCGTCGTGGTCACGATCCCTCGGCCCGAACCGCCGGGGCTGGGCGCGTCCCGAACCGCTGATCGCGGCGTTCCTCGGCGAGCGTGAGGCGTGGCTGCGCCGCCATCTCGCACGGCAGGCGGCCGAACGGGCCGCACTCGCCGCGCGTGGCGGGTTGCGCGACGGGGCGACGTTCCGCTACCGGGGCGGGTTCCATCGGCTGCGCATCGACGCCGCCCCGGGATCGCGTCGCTCGATGGTGACGCGGGTCGGTGGCGAGCTCGAGGACGAGCTGCACGTCCGCCTTGCGCCCGCCGACCGGCGCCCGGTCGGCGACGTCCTCGAGGCGTGGCTTCGCGCGCGGGCGCGCGACGCGATCCGGCGAGCCATCGATCGACACGCTGCGGCCCTGAACGTCGCCCCGGACGCGATCTCGATCCGCGACCAGCGCACCCGCTGGGGCAGCGCCTCACGCGGCCGGCGCCTGGCATTCTCGTGGCGCCTGGTGCTCGCGCCACCGGAGGCCCTCGATACCGTCGTCGTCCACGAGCTCGCCCATCTGCGGGTGTTCGGACACGGCCGCGCGTTCTGGGCGCTGGTCGCGTCGCGCCGCGCGGATCACGCCCAGTGGCGCCGCTGGCTCCGCGAGCACGCGCTCGAGTTGCATGGGGCCCTCGATCAGGACGAGGAGGTCGCCGAAGCCTCCGCCTGATCGGGCTCGATGCCGAGGCGCCGGACGATCTCCTCGACCACGAGCCGTGGCCGCAACCGGTCGACGTCGATCGCGATGTCGGCCGCCTCGTCGAAGACCGGGCCTCGCTCCTCGACCACGTTCCGGATCCAGTCCAGCGAGGTTGCGTCATCCCGGCGCCCGCTGCCCGCGCCGACGCGCGTGCGGAGGGTCTCGGGTCGCGCCCGCAGCCACACGACGGTCCCGGCCTCGCGCATCCGTGCTCGCAACGCCGGCTCCATCACGACGAACCCGGCAACGCCGATGATCACCGGTGGCGCGATCGTCAGCGCGTGCTCGAAGGCGGCCAGCTCGGCTTCGTGGAGCGCGGCGACGCCGCCTTCATCCTCGATCTCCGGAGCCGCTCGGCCTGCGACTTCCCGCACCAATTGGTCGTTGTCCACGTACGGCCAGCCGGTCCGTGCCGCCAGCCGGCGGCCGATCGTGGTCTTGCCCGAACCCATCAGGCCGATGAGGAAGATACGCACGCGCGAAGCGTAGACGTTCGAGGCGAGGGTCCCGGGCGGTTGGTCAGGCGTTCCGGCCGTGCAGCCAGCCGTCGAACGATGGCGCCCCGCGCAGCCGGTCGGTGCGGCAGAGCGGGCAGCCGGGCATCGGATAGTCGTGGCCCGCGTGGCGGAGCTGGACGCCGCCCGCCTCGCGGACGACCAGCCCGCGCAGGACCACGGTCGCGTAGTGGCCCCACGCGAAGAGGCACACGCGGCAGACAGCCGGGCCGTCGCCATCGATCAGGTGTTCCGTGCGCCCGCATCGCTCGCAACGCAGTCGAGCCATCCATGGGTGGCTCTCACGGACCGGCGCCGCGTGCGACTGCATTGCGGGAGATTGCACGGGAGCGCGTTGCAGTCACATGTGTCAGTCCGACCCGCGCGCGTCGAAATGCAATGCACGTCAGGGGTGGTGGAGATGAGCGTGGTGGAGATGAGGGGACTCGAACCCCTGACCCCCGCGATGCGAACGCGGTGCTCTCCCAGCTGAGCTACATCCCCACGAGGTCGTCGCGCAGTTTAGCACGGGGTCCCCGGCAGACCCGGTCGTCCCGGTAGCCTCCCGCGAATGCCGATCTCCTTCGGGTTCCTGGCCGGGCTCGGGGCCGCGCTGTCGTGGGGAACGATGGACGTGGCGAGCGCGCTGGCAAGCCGGCGGCTCGGCAGCCTCAAGGTCACGGCCGGCATCCAGGTCGTGAGCGCGGTCCTGCTCGTCGCCCTGGCGTTCGGCCTCGGGACGGTGCTGCCATCCGATCCGCTGGTGCTGGCGATGGCCGGCTTGCTCGGCATCGTCGGCGCCGGCGCCTACCTGTCCTACTTCACGGGCTTGCGCATCGGCCCGATCTCGCTGGTCAGCGGGGTCGTTGCCGCGTACGGCGGGCTGACCGTGGTCCTCGCGGTCCTTGTCCGTGGCGAATCGCTCACGTCGGTCCAGGCGCTCGGCGCCGCCGTCGCGACGCTTGGCGTGGTGCTCACCGCGGTCGCCTTCGACGGCGGCATCCGCGGCACTCGTCTCGCCGGCCCCGGCGTCATCTTCGCGGTGATGGCCCTGCTGCTGTTCGCGCTGATGACCGTTGGGCTGGCCGAAGCGATCGAGCGTTCGGGCTGGCTCGAAGTCCTCGTCGTGTCGCGCATCGTGAACGCCGTCGTCTCGATCGGCGCGGTCGTGGTGCTCACCTCGCTCGCGCACCCACGCTTGCGTGCACTCGTCCAGGTCGACACGATCGCTGTCGCGCGCACGTCGTGGGCGATCGTCCTGATTGCGGGCGTGCTCGACGTTGCCGGGCTCATCGTCTTCGCGATCGGGCTCGAGCAGGCTGAGACGTGGCTCGTTGGGCTCGTGTCGTCATTCGGGCCTGCGTTCACGATCCTGATCGCAGTGCTGTTCCTCGGGGAGCGGCTGCGACGCGTCCAGTGGCTCGGCCTGCTCGGGGTTGGGCTCGGGATGGTGCTGATCGCACTTCCGTAGCGTCAGCCGAAGGGCTCGGTCCACGGATCCAGGGAGCGAGTCGTCGTATTCCCCCGGGGTCTATCTGGCGATACGGAAGCCGATCCGGGGTGTTTCGAGGGGTGCTGTATGGCCATTTATTCCGCACAGGTCTGCGAGCCTCGATAGGGCGGCTCGGGCAGGGGTCTGGGGGCCGAGAATGCCAAGGGATAGACGCCCCAGGAATACGGCGCCAATTGGACTCTGGGCGTTGACGAAGTAGAACATTTGTTCGATACTGGACGGGTGTCGGAACGGCCCGCGGATGTGTCGGCGGCCCTGGCGAGCCTCGAGGCCCGCTGGGGAGCGGCAGCTCCGCGGCGGCTGACCGACGGCGCGCTCGCGCTGGTGCCGGCGGCGGCTCCGGACGGGGACGCCGGCCCGGCCCTCGCCCCGCTCGAACGCGTCGTCTCGACCGGCTTCGCCGAGCTCGACGCGATCCTCGGACCCGGGGGCCTGCCGCGGAACGCGGGCGTGGCCCTGCGCGGCGACGGGTCCAGCGGCCGCACGACGCTCGCGCTGCGAACCGTGGCCGAGGCACAGGCTGCCGGCTCGGTCGTGGCCTGGGTCGACCTCTCGCGCACGTTCGACCCGGTCGAAGCGGTCGCCCGCGGCGTCCGCCTCGAATGGCTCGTCGTCGTCACGCCCGAAACGCTCGACGAGGCACTCGCGATCGGCGGGGCGCTGCTGACGAGCCGCTCGGTCGACCTGCTCCTCGTCGACCTGCCGGCCCGCCTGGCGCGCACCGACCGCGCCTCGAAGGTCGCCGACCGGCTGCATCGCCTGGCGGCGCTCGCCCGGCGCTCGGACGTCCTGCTGATCCTGCTCGAGCCCGCCGGTCGTGGCGACCCGAACGGCCTCACGACCGCGGTCGCCGAGGCGACCGGGCTCCGACTCGAGCTGACCCGCCGGGGATGGATCCGCCTCGGGCGCGACGTGGTCGGGCAGCAGACCGAGGCGCTCGTCGCCCGCAACCGGTTCGGACCGCCGGGCGGACGGGCCACGCTCCGGATCCTCTATGCGGACGGCGGTGAGCGAGACGCCTGCCTGCGCCGGGAGGACCTCCTCGTCAACGCCCCCGCGACTCCCGAACGAGAGCACGTCGATGCGACTCCTTCATCTCCACTGGCCACACCTGCCGCTCGCGCTCATGCGGGCCCGAGCCTCCGGCTCGTTCCCGACCGGCCCCACGATCCTCGGCGGCCAGCCGTGGACGGCGGGGATGGTCATCGACGCCAGCCCCGAAGCACGGGCACTCGGCGTCCGCCGCGGGATGCCGCTCGGCGCCGCGCATCGGCTGGCGCCTGAGGCGGTCTTCCTCGACCCGGACCCCGACGCCGACGCGACCGTCATCGAGGCCGCCTTCGAGCGGCTGGCTGCGTTCAGCCCGGGGGTCGCCGGGACAAGCGATCCGAACGACCCGGCGTTCGGCCTCTTCGAGGTCCAGGTCGACGGACTCGGGCCGCTGTGGGGCGCCGAGCCGGTGCTCGTGGAACGGGTCGGTGGCGCGCTGGAGCGACTGCTTCCCGGGGAGCCGCGGGCGGGGATTGCCGGGACGCGGTTCGCGGCCACGGTCGCGGCCATCCATGCGAAGCCGGACGAGCCGCTCCTCGTGCCTGTCGGTGACGACGCTGCGTTCCTCGCGTCCTACCCGGCCGGCCTCCTCACGACGGACCCCGACGTCCGCGCCCGGCTGACCCGCTTCGGATTGCGCCGGATCGGCGCGGTGGCCGAGCTGGCCCGGTCGGCGCTCGTCGCGCGCTTCGGCGAGGAGGGGGCTTTGCTGCACGCCCGGGCACGTGGCGAGGAGACCGACCCGTTCCGACCTCGGCGGACCCCCGAACGACTCCTGCTCGGGCTGCCGATCGAGCCCCCGGTCGAGGAGCTCGAAGCGCTTCGGTTCGTCCTCCACCGCCTGGCCACGGCGCTCGGCGAACAGCTCGGCGCACGCGGTCTCGCCGCGGCCCGCGCGTCGCTCCGGCTCGAGCTGGACCTCGCGTTCGCCCGCGCAGGCACGCCCCGCGAGCTGCTCGTGGAGCAGCGCTTCCCCGAGCCGACCGCCGACGCCGAAGCCGTCGAGCGGCTGCTCTTCGCGCGTCTCGAGCGGACCCCGCCGTCGGCCGCGGTCGCCCGGCTCGAGCTCGAGCTGGCCGGTGCCGAACCCGCGGCGGGTCAGCAGCTCCCGCTGTTCGAGCCCCAGGCCGCACGCAATGCCCGTCTCGGATGGCAACTCATGCGGCTCGCGCTCACGTTCGGGGAGGATCGGCTGCGGCGCGCCGTGATCACGGACCCCGAAGCGCCACTCCCCGAGCGGCGCTGGGCATGGCAGTCGGTGGTCGAGGACGGGACCGAGCGATGACCCGGCTGCTCCGCGAGCACCCGGTGATCGACGTGGAGACCGACGCGTCGGGCCGTCTCAGCGCGATCCGCTGGAACGGCCGCCGTGAGCCCGTCGAGGTCTGCAACCGCTGGCGGGTCGAGGAGGCGTGGTGGGGCGAGCCGATCGCACGGGACTACGTGAAGGTCGTCGGGCGGCAGTGGCTGGCGCTCATCTACCTCGACCGAATCGGTGGCACCTGGCACCTGGAGCGCCTCTACGACTGAGCGCCGGGCGCGACGGAGCACGAAGCCAGATCCCGGAGACCAACCCGGATCCGGCGCGTCAGCGGGCTGGCGAGCCGACCGTCAGGCTGACGACAAGCAGGACCGCGAACAGGCCGATGACGAAGATCAGTGCCGCGACGTCACGAGGCTGGGTTGATTGCACGTTGCCCCACCCAAGGCTCAAATCTCGGATCGGATTCCCGGCCGATCCACCTGCAGTATGGACGTCTGTTCGGTTCGCCGTGTTGCGCCGGCGCCACACTATTCGAACGGGCAATCCGCGCCGTAGCGGACGGTGATGATCGTGAGGCCTCCGGCCGGCGCGACGGTCGTTTCGATCCGGCAGTCCTCGTCGCCCACCGAGTCGAGCACGAAACTGCCGTCCTCGAGCGGTCCCGAGAGTGCCTCCGTACTGAACGTGGCCAGCTCCAGTCGCGACTGCAGCCACGTCGCGATCTCATCGGCGGCTTCGGCGGGACTACTGAATGTCGCGCTGACGGGCTCGCTCGCCCCTGCCTCCTCGGTCTCGACCGCGTCCGGATAGACCGGGAAGCCGGCCGGAAGCGCATCCCAGATGCGGCCCCAGTCGGTGTCCGTCTGGGTCACGACGGGCGCCTCCGACACAGGCTCCTCGGAAGCGGGTGGCACTTCGTAACCGGGTCCGGGCGCGGTCCGCGCCGGCGGCGGCTCGCTGGCTGTTGCACCTGGCGTCGCTTCCAACACGGAGGAAAGTGGCTCGTCGATGGCGGTCCGTCCGCCACACGCCGCGAGGAGGACGAGGAGAGTCGTCAGGAGCACGGGTCGGCGGGGGATCACCAGTCGAGGATAGAGCAGGACCCCGTCGCCCCCAATTGCGACGGGGTCCTGCGGGCCGGCCGGACCGCTCACCAGTCCGTCCAGCGGGTCGACGCACCGACCATTGCGGTCGATCGTCGCCATCGTCCCGAGCCCCCAGGCGCGAGACGTTCTGTGTTCAGCTGCTTGCCGCCTGCGCCGCGAGCACCGCGGGCAGCAGGACCAATACCAGCAGCATGGCGATCACGGCCATCAGCATGCTTCGCGCAGCCATTGCCGCAATCGGGCGAATGGTCGTGATCATGCCGTTGAGACGTCTGATGGCCGCTTCTTGTTTCATCGAAATTCGTGAGAAATTCGGACGAGTTCGTCGACATGATCACTGGCGTCATTAGAACGTATGTTCTACCATGGAACACGCCCCCAGGCAAGACCCGTGGGAGCCCTTTCCGTGGTCCGCTACGCCGAACTGCATTGCCATTCGAACTTCTCGTTCCTCGACGGCGCCTCGCCCTCGGACGACCTCGTCGAGCGTGCCGTCCAGCTCGGTCTGAGCGGGCTGGCCGTCACCGACCACGACGGCCTGTACGGCGCGGTCCGGTTCGCCGCCGCCGCCGAGGCGGCCGATCTCCACCCGATCGTCGGCACCGAGATCGTGCTGCTCGACCCGGCCGTCGCGGATCCGGACACCGTCGTCGTCCCGCCCCGTCGCCCGCGTCGACGACCACGGTCACGGCCGACCGCTCTCGACGACGGCCGGGTCGAGGATGGCCGCCCGTCCCGGCCACGACCGGAGCGAGCCCGACTCCCCGGCCATCGCGATCCGGTCAAGGAGGACCTGCGCGGCATCCGCCCGGAGGCCCGCGGGCCACGGCTCGTCCTGCTCGCCCGGGACCAGGCCGGCTGGCGCAGCCTGACCCGGCTGCTGTCGCACGGCAACCTCGCCGGGACGAAGGGCGCGCCCCGATTCCGCCACGCACTGCTCGAGGAGCACCACGAGCAGGTCATCGCCCTCTCCGGCGGGCGCAGCGGCGAGATCGGCCGGCGGCTGCTCGTCGGCGATCGGAGCGGCGCACGGGCGGCGGCGGAACGCCTCGCCGGGATCTTCGGTGAGGACGGCTTCTGCATCGAGCTGTCACACCACCTGCTGCCCGACGACGACTGGCTCGTCGCCGAGTCGGCGGCCCTCGCGGCCGACCTGCGCCTGGCGGTCGTCGTCACGAACACCGTCCACTACGCGACGGCCGAGGACCGCGAGTTCCACGACGTCCTGACGGCGATCAAGCATGGCCGGACGCTCGACACGCTGGCCGATCTGCGTCGCCCCGATGCCGAGTCGTACCTGAAATCCGGCGAGGCGCTGGCGGCGCTCGGTCGTTCGATGGATCCGGTCGCGGCACGGGCCTGGCGTGAGGGGATCGAGCGCTCGGTCGCCATCGCCGCCGCCTGCGACGTCGACCTCGGTTTCGAGCAGTACCGCTTCCCGGGCTTCCCGGTGCCGGACGGGGAGACGCCGTTCTCGTACCTGTCGGAGCTGTGCTGGTCGGGCGCACGGAACCGCTACCACCCGCTGACTCCGGCGGTCGTCAAGCGGCTCGCCAACGAGCTCGACGTCATCGAGCGAGCCGGCCTCGCCGAGTTCTTCCTCATCTGCTGGGATCTGATGCGCTTCGCGAAGGAAAAGGGGATCCCGGCCCAGGGCCGAGGCAGCGCGACCAGCTCGATCGTGTCGTACACCCTCGGGATCAGCCGGGTCGAGCCGATCGCCCACAACCTCCTGTTCGAGCGGTTCATCAACCCGGGCCGAACGACCTACCCGGACGTCGACATCGACTTCAGTTCGGCCCGCCGCGAGGAGGTCATCCAGTACATCTACGGGCGCTACGGGCCGGAGCACACGGGGATGGTCTGCAACCTCGTCACCTACCGGGCGCGCTCGGCGGTGCGCGAGGTGGGCTACGCGCTGGGGTTCCCGCGGCCGCTCGTCGATCGCGTGGCGAAGGCGCTCGAGACGTACGACAGCGTGATGGTTCGGCGCGACCTCGAGGCCGATGGCGGGTTCGCCGAGTTCTTCCGACGGGCGGGCGAGGGAACGCCGGCCGAGGCCCTGGCGGCCGCGCGAGCCGAGGCGCACGGCCTCGTCGACGGAATGGGCCAGTTGCAGCAGCGCGTCCCGCTCGTCGGGAAGGTGCCGCCCTGGCGGCAGCCACCGAAGCCGGAGGACCCGAACGCCCCGCGGCCGTTCGCCTGGCTCCGGGAGGGGTCCGCCGAACAGCAGGAATCCAGCGACGAGGCGCAGATACCAACCGGGGTAGTGGTAGCGCCGTCCGAGGAACGTTTTGAGGCGATTTCGGCCCCGGAGCACGCTGCGCTGAGCGTGGATTCGGATGGGATCCACGCGATGTTCGGCGCTACGACCACGGGGGTTGGTAATCGAGGCGAACCCGGCCCGGATCGGCTCGCACCGGTGGCCGAGCTGCGGCGCGGCGGCACGTCGGACGACGAGGGCGGCCCGGGCGATTCGCCGGCGAGCGTGGCATGGCTCCGGTCGGGGCGCGGGACGGGATACGGGGTCATCGGGCCGCCACCCGGCGCGGTCCCGGTGGATCCGGACCATGGCATGCCGCTGCCGCCCCCGCGCAAGACGGACCGCCTCGGGCGACCGTCGATGTGGGACGCGCCGCCGACCCCGGCGAACTCGAGCTCGGTCGCGCGGATCGAACCCGAACCGCCCCCGCAGGCCCGCGGCGGGTCCACGGTCGGCCTGTCCCACTGGGAGCGCTGGCTCGAGTTCTGTGCCCGGATCGACGGCTTCCCGCGCCACCTGTCGATCCACTCGGGCGGCATGCTCGTGACCGCGGCGCCGCTCATCGACATCGCGCCGATCGAGCGGGCGACGATGGTCGACCGGGTCGTCGTCCAGTTCGACAAGCGCGATGTCGAGACGCTCAAGCTCATCAAGCTCGACCTGCTCGGCCTCGGCATGCTCGCCGCGATGGACGAGACGCTCCAGCTCATCGAGCACGATTGCGCGGTCTGCCTCGACCTCGATCGCCTGCCGGAGGAGGTGCCGGAGGTCTTCGAGATGCTCGGGGCATCCGACACCGTCGGCGTCTTCCAGGTCGAGAGCCGGGCCCAGATGCAGACGCTCCCCAAGTCGCGGCCGCAGAGCCTGGACGACCTCGTGGTCGAGGTCGCGATCATCCGGCCGGGCCCGATCCAGGGCAACGCGGTCCACCCGTTCCTCCGGCGGCGGCAGGGCCTGGAGCCGGTGACCTACCTGCACCCGAGCCTCGAGCCGGTGCTCAAGGACTCGATGGGCGTGATCCTCTACCAGGAGCAGGTCATGCGGATCGCGATCGAGGTCGCCGGCTTCTCCCCGGCCGACTCGGACGGGTTCCGGCGGGCGATGGGCACGTGGCGCTCGACGCGCGAGATGGAGAAGCTCCACCAGCAGTTCTTCGAGGGCTGCATGCGCCAGCCCGGGATGACCGTCGAGGTGGCCGAGGAGCTGTTCCGCCAGGTCGCCGCGTTCGCCAGCTTCGGCTTCGCGAAGAGCCACGCGGCCGCGTTCGCGCGGACCGCCTATGAATCGGCGTTCCTCAAGCTGTTCTATCCGGCCCAGTTCCTGGTCGGGCTGATCAACGCCCAGCCGATGGGCTTCTACCCGGTCGAGGTGCTGGTCAACGACACGAAGCGCCACGGGGTCGCCGTCCTGCCGGTCGACATCAACGCCTCGATGTACAAGACGACGACGGAGTGGGTCGGGCCGGACGGACAGCCGCCCGCGGTCGAGTCGTCCGGCTGCATCGTCCCGTCCGCGGCATCCCGCGATCGCTGGACGCCGGCGTCGACGATGGGCTGGGGCGTCCGCCTCGGCCTCCACCTCGTCAAGGGCATCGGCGAGCAGCACGAGGAGTTGCTCGATGCGGAGCGGGAGCGCGGGCCGTACGCGAGCCTCGCCGATGTCGTCGGACGGACCGGGCTGCCCGAGGAGGTCATCGAACGGCTGATCCGGACCGGCGCGCTCGACTCGCTGGGGCGGCCGCGGCGCGAGCTCCTGTGGCAGCTTCGCGAGGTGGCCGGTTCGTCACGGGGCCGCGTCGACGGCAAGGCGCTCCGGGCGCTGGGACGGGCCGGCGGAAAGAAGTCCGCGGCAGCGGGCAGGCCGCTGGATCTGCGCCTGCCGGCGACGGAGGCGCCGAAGCTCCCCGCGATCAGCGAGGTCGAGCGGGTCGGCGACGCCTACGCGGTGATCGGCCTCGACGCCCGGCGCCAGGTCATCGGGCTGTTCCGCGAGGCGCTCGTGAACCTTGGCGCGGTGACGAATGGAGCGCTGGCCGACCGGCGGCCGGGTCGGGTCCGGGTGGGCGGCCTCGTGGTGACGCGCCAGCACCCGATGACCGCCAAGGGCACCGTGTTCCTCGCCCTCGAGGACGAGACCGGGATGGTCAACGTCACGCTCTGGCCGGACACCTGGGCACGCCTTCGTGGCGTCGTCCGGCGCCACGCCCTGCTCCTCGTCGACGGGGAGCTCCAGCGCGAGGGCTCGGTCGTGAACCTCGTGGCGCACGAGGTCCGGCCACTCGCCGAGGTGGCCGCCACGGTCGGCGGCCCGGAACGGCCCGCCGGCGTCCGCCAGATGGGCCACGCCGGGATGCGCCGGCTCTCCTAGCCCGTTCGCTCAGCTGCGCTTGTTCGGGTTCGAGCGGGATCGGCCGTCCGGACCGCGGCGCTGCTGCTGCTGCGAGCGCCCGCGGTTCGGGTTCGACAGGCGCAGGAAGCGCCGGTACCAGGCGGCCGACGCGGCGAAGAACATGCCGAACACCGGCGACGTCAGGAACGCGTAGATGACCTGGTCCTGCAGCGAGGAGGGAGATGGCGACGGGGAGGGGGACGGCGTTGCTGACGGGGCCGCCGAAGCGGTCGATGCCGGCGCGGCCGACACGGCTGGCGAAGCCGACGACGTCGCGGGCGACGAGCCTGGACGCAGCCGAGGCGGCCGGGCTCGACACCGGCGTCGGAGTTGGCGTGCCGACGATGGGCTGGCCGGTCACCAGCGACGCGGATGACGTCAGGATCACGGCGCTGGCGACGACCGCGGAGACAAACCCGATGATCAGGCCGACGAGGTAGCTCGCCCGCGGCGCAAGGAAGCCGCCCAGGAACACCGACCCGAGCGCTGGTGGCGCGACGAAGTACGTGGCGACGAGCGCGATGAGCCAGTTGCCGCCGCCCGTGATCGCGAACGCGATGCCCGCGGCGAGGGTCAGCAAGGAGGGCAGCCACACCGACCGGTCAATGAGCAGGCGCGGCAGCGCACGAAGGTCCTCGCGCACGTCGGGCGGCCGGAACGCCGCGCGAAAGGCGTAGCTGAGGCTGGGTCGTTCCTGCGGAGCAGCCGGGGTCTTCGGTGCCGACGATCGGGCCGCCGCCTGCGGCTCGGCGTCGTCGAATGCCTCCTCCTCGATCGGTTCGCCAATCGAGGCGCGGTATCGACGCCGGGCCGCGGCGCGGTTCGTTCGCTTGGCGCGGGGCACGTGGTCTCCAGCTGCTGGGGTGGTCGGGGCGGGGGGGAAGTGGACAGCCATGCTAGACGATCGGGCCATTCGCCCGAGAGCGATACGCCACCGGTAATGGCCGGATAAGCGGCGGTTGAGCGGCCTCTGCTAGAACTGCAGCCCGTCGACCATCCGTCGCCTGCCCGTACCCGCCGGGAGGTCGTCGATGCTTCGCGCCCGGCGCGCGGGCCTGTCCGCGCTGATCGTCCTCGTGATCCTCTTGGTCGGGCTCGTGCCCGCGCGACAACCACGCCCGGAGGACGGGCTGCCTGTCGCCGACGTCACCTGGCCCGTCTCGACGCTGGTCGTCTCGGAGGTCCAGACGGGCGGCACCTCCGCGTCCGACGAGTTCGTCGAGGTGGCGAACCAGGGCGCCGCGCCGGTCGACCTCGGCGGTCTGGAGCTGATCTACGTCACCTCGACCGGTGGCACGATCACGCGCAAGGCGACGTGGATGTCGCCGACGCTCCTCGAGCCGGGTCGGCGCGTGCTCGCTGCCAACAGCACGGGGATCTACGCGGGGATCGCCGACGTTTCGTACAGCGGCGGGCTGGCGGCGACCGGTGGCGCAATGGTGCTGCGGGTCGTGGGTGGCGCGCCGATCGACGCGGTCGGCTGGGGTGACGCGGTGAACCCCTTCGTCGAGGGGATGGCGGCCGCCGCGCCGTCTGCCGGTTCGAGCCTCGAACGGCGTCCAGGCGGCGGCGCCGGCAACGGCATCGACTCGAACGACAACGCGACCGACTTCTTCGTCCAGGCGGCGCCGTCGCCGCAGAACGGGGCGGCGCCACCGGTGCCCGAACCTGGTGCCACGTCCCACGCCGACGCCCCTGCCGAGCCCGACGCCCGCTTCGACGCCGACGCCGATCCCGACTCCGACGCCAACGCCGACGCCGACACCGACGCCAACCCCGACGCCGACCCCGGCACCCACTCCCGCGCCGACGCCCGCTCCGACGCCGACGCCCAGCCCAACCCCGGCACCTACTCCGACGCCGACACCCAACCCGACGCCGACGCCGACGCCGACGCCAACACCGACCCCGGCACCCACTCCGAGTCCCGAGCCGGCAGTCACCGCCATCGCCGACGCCCGGCTGCTGGCCGACGACGCCACCGTTACGGTCGGGGGGATCCTGACGACCGCGCTCGGCGGCCTCGAAGGCGGCCGAGGCGGATTTGTGCAGGACGCCACGGGCGGGATCGCGCTCTATCTCGACGACCCGGCGATCGCCGCCTGGCCGGCCGGGACGCAGGTTCGGGCCACCGGCGTCGTCGCGAGCCGATACGGGCAGCGCACGATCCGGCTCGCGGAGGCGAACCTGGTTCGCGGCGAGTCATTCGAGTTGCCCGAACCCACAGGCGTCCCGACCGGCGCGGCCGGGGAGGCGGTCGAAGGCCTGCGGGTGACCGTGGCCGGCACGACCGTCGGTGCGGCCTCCGCACTCGCGGACGGCCTCGGGGTGACCATCGACGACGGCACTGGCGGCATCCGCGCCGTCATCGGACCCGATGCGCTGGCAGGCCGCGGGCTGCCAAGCGGCACATCCGTGGTCGTGTCCGGCCCGCTCGGCCAGCGCGACAGCAGCGGCACCGGGACGAGCGGCTATCGCATCCACGCCACGCTTGCCGGGGAGCTCGAGGTGCGCGCGCCCGATCCAACCCCGACACCGACGCCGTCGCCGAGCCCGACCGGGACCCCCGCACCGACGCCATCGCCGACACCTCGGCCGAGCCCCACGCCGGCCCCGAGCCCCACGCCGGCCCCGACCCGACGGCGCGACCGAGCCCGACACCGCGACCGAGCCCGACACCGCGACCGAGCCCGACACCGAGTCCCACCCCAGCGGTCCTCGATCCCGCCGCGGCCCGTCGCGCGCCAGTCGGTGGCCGGGTGGTGGTTCGCGGCACGGTCACGGCCGAGGCAGGTCTCCTGGGAACGGCGCCCCTGTTCGCGATCGGCGATGCGAACGGCGGGATCATCGTCCGGCTGCCGGACAACGCAGCGCCGCCGCGGCGCGGTGCCGTCCTCCAGGTCGCCGGGAAGCTTGCCGATCCGTACGGCCAGCTGGAGGTCCGACCGGGCGATGCCGACGTCCACGTCAGCGGAAGCGGCACGTTGCCGAGCCCGATCCAGGCCCCGTCGGGCGGACTCGACGAGTCGACCGAGGGCCGCCTCGTCACGGCGAGCGGCGTCCTCGCGGCGAAGCCATCGAAGTCAGGGAGCAGCACCGTGCTGACCCTCGAGCGCAGCGGGCAGGCGTCGGTCCGCGTCATGGCCGACGCGAGGAGCGGGCTGACCGTGTCCTCCTTCGAGGCCGGCGCCACGTACCGGGTCACCGGGATCGGCGGCCAGCGCGCCAGTCGCAAGGGCGCCCTCGACGGCTATCGCCTGTGGCTGCGCGGCGCGGCGGACGTGCAGCGCCTGGCCGGCCCGCCCGCGGCAGGCTCAACGCCGGAACCGGGCGGCGGGACCGCCGCCCCACAGACCATCACGATCGCCGCCGCCCTTCGCAAGGGTGAGGGCACCGTCGCCATCGATGGCGTGGTCACGGCGCCGGCGACCCTGCTGGACGCCACGGGACGACGGATCGTTGTCCAGGATCGGAGCGCGGCCATCGAGGTTCTCCTCCCGACGGGCGCATCCGCGCCGCCGGTCGCGACCCGACTCCATGTCGAAGGAACGGTGAAGCGCGCGTACGGCGCACCGCGCCTCCAGGCGACGAAGGTGATCCTCCGTGGCAGCGGTGCTGCTCCCGCGCCGATGGTCCTGCGAACGGAGCCCGGGCAGAGCCACGAATGGGAGCTCGTCCGGATCACCGGCACGGTGGCCAGCGTGCACAAGCTTGGCGACCGCTGGCGGGCCGAGATCCGTCTCGGCGGGCGGCAGGTCGTCGTCGTCGGCCAGGCCGGCGCCGGGATCGCCGCCGACACGCTGGCGGAGGGTCGCACCGCCACGGTAACGGGCATCGTCCGACGGCCATACCCGACCGCCTCGGACCAGCGCTTCACGATCCTGCCGCGCAACCCGGCCGACGTCCGTGTCGCGGGGTCCGCCGGGGGTGGATCCATGAGTGACCCGAGGTCGACCACCGGCGCCGCCGGCGCCGGGGCATCCGCCGCCGGGGCATCCGCCGCGTCCGCAAGCACGAGCGACCCACTCCCACAGGGACGAGACGTCGATCTCGCCAACCTGGCCGACGCACTCGGCGAGCAGGTCCGCGTCGGCGGCCTCGTCACAGATCTCGAAACCGGCGGTGTCCGGATCGACGACGGGACGGCCTCCGCCCTCGTCCTCCTCGAGGGCGAGGCTGCCCAGCTCCTTCCGCTGATCGAGCCGGGCGATGCCGTCAACGCGAGCGGGACCGTGGAGTCGGTCGACGGCGAGCTCGCGGTCGTCGTCAGCGATCCGGCGGGGATCGCCCTCGCCGCCGACCCAACGGCGGCAGGTCCCGCTGCGACGGCTGCGCCGCTTGACGGGCCAGCGGCCGAGTCCTCCAACGGAGCGACGGAGGCAAACCTGGGCGACCCGCTTGGCGGGCTGCCCGGCCTCGCCGGACTCGGGACGCTCGCGGCGGTCACGGCGCTGTCGGTCGCGGTCACGTGCCTCCGGCGGTGGCAGGCGCGGCGCCGTCTTGGGGCCCGTGTCGCGTCCCGCCTCGCGGCCTTCGCGGGGGCTGCGACCGTCGAGCTCGACACCACCGGCGAGCCGTGGCCGGCCCCGCCCGACAGCCCCGACCCGACCCGCGCTCGGGCCACGCACGGCTGAGCACGAGTCACGCACGCACGGATCGTGCTTGACGCTCGTTCGCGGGCGGGACTATCCTCGCCCGAGTTTCGCGCCAGCGAAGCAGCCATCGGAGAGAGGAATCGGTCTTGCCGAACGCGGATACCCGCGTAGACAGCCTCCGGGATCGCCGGATTGCGACCCCGATCGGAGAACGGCAGTACCACATCGGTCTCGGCCCAGGCGAACTGGCCGAGTACATCCTCCTCCCCGGCGATCCCGACCGATCCGCCCGCGTCGGCTCGCGCTTCGATTCGATCGAGCTCGAGCACCGGCATCGGGAGTTCGCGACGGTGACGGGGACCTATCGGGGCCAGCGTGTCTCGGTGGTGTCCACCGGCATCGGCACGGACAACGTCGAGATCGCGGTGGCAGAGATCCTGGCGATCACGGAACGGCCCACCTTCATCCGGGTCGGATCGTGCGGCGCGCTCCAGCCGGAGATGGCGCTCGGCGACCTGGCCATCACGACCGGGGCAGTCCGCCTCGAGTCGACCACGAGCTTCTTCGTCCATGACGGGTATCCGGCGGTCGCCCACTATGAGGCGGTCGTGGCCCTCGTCGAGGCCGCGGAGCGGCTCGGACACCGATACCACGTCGGGGTCACGGCCACGGCTCCCGGGTTCTTCGGTGCGCAAGGGCGCCCGATCCCCGAGTTGCCCATCCGCTACCCTGACCTGGCGGAGGAGATGGCGCGCCAGCGCGTCATGAACTTCGAGATGGAGGCGTCGGCCCTCCTCGTCCTCGCGACATTGGCCCGCTGTCGAGCCGGAGTCGTCTGTGCGGTCTACGCCAACCGGACGACCGGCGAATTCGTCAGCGGGGACCTGAAGAACGAGGCAGAGGCGGCCTGCGTGGACACGGGGCTCGAGAGCCTCGCGATCCTGGCCGAGATGGATCGTCAAAAGCGAACTGCGGAGACGGACAGCTGGCGCCCGTCACTGTGGGATCGTGTGGCCCAGGCAAGCACCAGCTAGGCGGACACGGGACGAGGGTTCTCGAGACGCCCAACCGAGGAGGAGCCACTATGGCAGAGGCCTACTGCGTCAAGGACAAGCGCAAGGTCGAGGTCGTGAACCCGACGCGGATCACCATGAAGAACGGCAAACCGGCGCTCCAGGGCACCTGCCCGATCTGCGGCGGCAAGGTATTCAGGATCGGCGGCGCCTGACCTTTCCGTCACACGCCGAGACGTTCGACGACCCTCGCCGTTCGCGGCGGGGGTCGTTGGCTGTCTGCGGAAGCGGCGGCGGGCCATCCGGCCCGCGAACGCGGGAGGGTCGGCCCTCGGGGTCGAACGGGCCCTTTGCTAGAATGCCCTCGATCCCAGACCGCGATTTCGAGGTTTCGCCCTGTCGTCACGACCGGTCCTTGCGCTCGACCTGGGCGGAACCCAGATCCGGGCCGCCGTCGTCCAGCCTGACGGCTCACGCCTGACCCGCGTCGCGACCGAGACGCCCAGCGAGCTCGGCCCCGACCGCGGTCATCGACGCGTGTGCGGCCGCCCTCATCGCCGCGCGCGACGGCGCGCCGCCCGAGGTCCGCGAGTCGATCATGGGCATCGGCATCTCGAGCCCCGGCCCGGTCGACCCGCGCGCGGGCGCGGTCGTCGAGCCGCCGAACCTCGGTCCGGGCTTCCGCGACGTGCCGCTGGCCGATGACGTGGAGGCGGCGCTCGGCCTGCCGACGTTCCTCGACCGGGACACGAACGTCGCCGCGCTCGGCGAGGCGGCCTACGGGGCCGGCCGCGGTCAGTACGACTTCATCTACGTGACGGTGTCGACCGGGGTCGGTGGCTGCGATCGTCACGGACGGCCGGCTGTTCCATGGTCCCGACGGGATGGCCGGCGAGCTCGGCCACGTCCCGGTCGAGCTCGACGGCCCGATCTGCGGCTGCGGCGGGCGCGGGCACCTCGAGGCCGTCGCGTCGGGCACGGCGCTTGCACGCGCGGCACGCGAAGCGGTCATGGCCGGTACCAGTCCCGTTCCTCGTGGCCCGTGCCGCCGACACCGGACTTGCCGAGCTGAGCGCCCGCGACGTCGCCGAGGGTGACGATGCCGGCGACGCGACCTGCAGGGAGCTGATGCTCCGGGCACGTCGCGCAGTCGCGACAGCGTGCGTCGGGTTCGTCAACGCGTTCAACCCGCACCGGATCATCATCGGTGGGGCCATCGCCGAGGCGCAGGGGGAGCGCATGCTCGGCCTGGCCCAGGACACGATCGAGCGCGAGTGCTTCTCGCGCCTGGCTGCCGCGGTCCGCGTCGTCCCGCCGGAGCTTGGCGAGGACGTTTCCCTCGCGGGCGCGCAGCCCCTCGTCTCGTCGCGCATCAACGATCCAGCCTGGAGACGCAACGGCCCGGCCATCCGGCCCTCGTTCGCGGCTCCCGGCAGTGACATGTCCGTTCACGCGCCCGGCTTCGGCGGGGCGTAGTCCAGCAGGAGGATCCCGAACCATGCCAACCCGGGTGGGAATCAACGGCTTCGGCCGGATCGGTCGCCAGTCGCTCAAGGCCCTCATCGAGCGCGCCCCCGACGTCGAGGTCGTGGCGGTCAATGACCTCGTCGAGACAAGCCTCAACGCGCTGCTGTTCAAGCACGACTCGACGTACGGGGCCTACCCCGGCGACGTGAGCCACACCGACGACGCGCTGGTCATCGACGGTCGCGAGATCAAGGTCCTCAAGGAGAAGGACCCGGCTGCCCTGCCGTGGGGCGACCTCGGGGTCGACATCGTGGTCGAGTCAACCGGCATCTTCACCACCGCCGAGAAGGCCCGTGCGCACATCGACGCCGGGGCGAAGAAGGTCATCATCAGCGCCCCGGCGAAGGGCGAGGACATCACGATCGTCCTCGGCGTCAACGACGAGAAGTACGACCCGGCGAGCCACCACATCATCAGCAACGCGAGCTGCACGACGAACTGCCTGGCACCGGCGGCGAAGGTGGTCCACGACCTGCTCGGCATCCAGCGCGGGCTCATGAACACGATCCACAGCTACACGAACGACCAGCGCATCCTCGACGTGGCGCACAAGGACCCGCGCCGCGCCCGGTCGGCCGGTCAGAACATCATCCCGACGACGACCGGCGCCGCGAAGGCCCTCGCGCTCGTCATCCCCGACCTCAAGGGCCGCTTCGACGGCTTCAGCCTGCGCGTCCCGACGCCGACGGTGAGTGTCGTCGACTTCACCGCCGAGGTCGGTCGCGAGACCACAGTCGAGGAGCTCAACGCGGCGTTCCGCGCCGCAGAAGCGGGTCCGATGAAGGGCATCCTCGGCGTATCGGACGAGCCGCTCGTGTCGACCGACTTCAAGGGCGACGAGCGCTCGTCGATCGTGGACAGCGAGTCGACCATGGTCATCGGCGGCACGATGGTCAAGGTGATCGCCTGGTACGACAACGAATGGGGCTACAGCTGCCGCGTCGCCGATCTCGTCGCGCACGTCGCGGCTCGCCTGCCGGTCGCCGCCTGATCGACCGCAAACCGCCCTCGCGCCACCCCACCACGGAAGGCGATCGATGAACAAGCAGACAATCCGCGATGCGGACGTCGCGGGCAAGCGCGTCTTCGTGCGGGTCGATTTCAACGTGCCGCTCGCGGACGGCAAGGTGACCGATGACTCGCGCATCCGCGCCGCGATCCCGACGATCAAGTCGCTCGTCGACCAGGGCGCGCGCGTCATCCTTGCCAGCCACCTCGGCCGGCCCAAGGGCAAGGTGCAGGACGGCCTTCGGCTGCGGCCGGTGGGCCAGCGCCTGACCCAGCTGATCCGGCGCAACGTGCCGGTCACGGGCGACGCGCTCGGCATCGGGACGGAGGACGCGCTCAAACGCATGCGGCCCGGTGAGGTGCTGTTGCTCGAGAACCTGCGCTTCCATGCCGAAGAGGAGGCCAACGACCCGGAATTCGCGAAGACGCTCGCCTCCTATGCGGACATCTACATCAATGACGCGTTCGGGACGGCCCACCGGGCCCATGCCTCGACCGTCGGGATCGCCGAGCTCCTGCCGGCATATGCCGGTCTCCTGATGGAGCGCGAGCTCGAGATGCTCTCGAAGCTGCTCGAGTCGCCCGAGCGCCCGTTCGCTGCCATCCTCGGCGGCGCCAAGGTGTCCGACAAGATTGCCGTCATCGACCACCTGCTCACGAACGTCGACCTGCTCGTCCTCGGCGGCGGGATGGCCAACACCTTCCTGCTGGCCCAGGGCAAGAGCGTCGGCAAGAGCCTCGCCGAGCACGACCGCGTCGACGATGCGAAGCGGATCCTCAGCGCGGCCGAGAAGCGGGGCGTCCGGGTCGTCCTCCCGATCGACGTGATCGTGGCCAAGGAGGTCACGCGCGGAACGGAGTACAAGACGCTCCTTGCCGAGAAGATCCCGGCCTCGTGGCACATCGTCGACATGGGTGCCAGGTCGCTCGAGCTGATGCAGGACGCGCTGGCCGACGCACGGACCATCTTCTGGAACGGGCCGCTCGGCGTGTTCGAGATCCCGTCGTTCGCGCACGGGACGAATGCGATCGCCCGGACCGTGGCCGATCGCGCCGAGCACGGCGCGACCGTCGTGGTCGGCGGCGGCGATTCGGTCGCGGCAATCACCCAGCAGGGGCTGGCCGACCGGATGACGCACATCTCGACCGGCGGCGGCGCGTCGCTCGAATTCCTCGAAGGCCGCGAGCTGCCGGGCGTGGACGTGCTGCTCGACAAGGTCGAAGAACCGGCGAAGGCGAAGGCGAAGACCAAGGCAAAGGCGAAGGCGAAGGCATGACCACCTCCATCGAGTTCATCGACGCGCGGGAGATCCTCGACTCGCGTGGCAATCCGACGGTCGAGGTCGACGTGGTCCTCGACGACGGGTCGGTCGGCCGCGCCGCGGTGCCGTCCGGGGCATCGACCGGTGCCCACGAGGCGGTCGAGCTGCGCGATGGCGACCGAAGCCGCTTCGGCGGCAAGGGCGTGCTGCGGGCCGTGACCAACGTCATCGAGACCATCGCGCCGGCGCTGTATGGGCTGGACGCATCAGACCAGGCCGGGATCGACGCGGCCCTGATCGACCTCGATGGGACCCCGAACAAGGGGGAGCTCGGAGCGAACGCGATCCTCGGCGTGTCGTTGGCGTGCGCCCACGCTTCCGCGGCCTCCTATGATCTGCCGCTCTACCGCTATCTCGGCGGGGTCGGCGCGCGGACGCTGCCGGTCCCGATGTTCAACATCCTCAACGGCGGCAAGCACGCCCAGGACTCCACGGACTTCCAGGAGTTCATGGTCATGCCCGTCGGCCTGGCGACGTACACCGACGCGCTGCGCGCCGGGGCCGAGATCTTCGGCGCGCTCCGCGCGATCCTCCACGACGAGGGACTCGCCACGGGCCAGGGCGATGAGGGCGGGTTCGCGCCGGCATTGCCGTCGAACGCGGCCGCGGTCGAGGTGATCCTGCGCGCGGTCGAACGCGCCGGGTACCAGGCGGGTGAGCAGATCGCGATCGCACTCGACCCCGCCGTCTCGGAGCTCGTTGAGGAAGGAAGCGGTGGCTCCGGCGGCGCAACCCGCTATGTCCTTGCCCGGGAGGGCCGCACGCTCGACAGTGGCGAGCTCGTCGACATGTGGGCCGACTGGGTTGATCGCTATCCCATCGTGTCGCTCGAGGACGGCCTCGGCGAGGACGACTGGGAGGGCTGGCAGCACCTGCGCCGACGGCTCGGTGACCGCGTCCAGCTCGTCGGCGACGACCTGCTGGTCACCAACACCGAGCGGATCGCCAAGGCGATCGAGCTCGACGCGGCGAATTCGGTCCTGGTCAAGCTCAACCAGATCGGGACGCTCACCGAGACGATCGAGGCGATCGAGCTGGCGCGCGCTGCCGGCTGGTCCGCGGTCGTGTCGCACCGCTCCGGCGAGACCGAGGACACGACCATCGCCGATCTCGTCGTGGCCATGGGCACCGGCCAGATCAAGACCGGCGCGCCATCGCGCTCGGAACGGGTTGCCAAGTACAACCGGCTGCTGCGCATCGAAGGCGAGCTCGGCGACGGTGCGCGCTACCTGGGACGGGCTGCGCTGGCGGGCGTCCCGCGCGAGGCAACGCAGGCGGTCGAGGCAGCCGGGGCGGCGTCCGGCTCGTGACCCGCTTCGTCGATCGCGGGGCGATCGTCGCCGCCTATGTCGGCATCGGCATGGCGATCACGATCGCGGTCAGCTTCCTGCTCGTCATCCCGATCGAGCCGATCTACTGGCTCCTTGTCGTCCCGGCCGGGCTGACCATCGGCTACTACGCGAACTCCCGCTCCAACCGGGCCGCCGGCCCGTGGGGGCGCATCCTCGCAAACGGCCTGTTCGCCGGGTTCGTGACCGGCCTGACGCTGGCCGCCCTGCTGCTCGCGGTCAAAGGGTTGTTCTTCTTCGCGGACAACGGCTATCCGGATTTCAACCGGGTCGACGAGAACGGCAACCCGATCCCGCCGTTCTGCGACCCGGGCGCGGGCTGCGTGTACGCCCGCTACCTGGCCGACGGGCGGGGCGACGCGCTGGCTGCCGAGGGGGTCACCGACGCGGCGTCGTTCACGCCGTTCTACTGGAACCAGCAGCTCGCCACGGCCGGGATCCTGCTGGTGCTCACCAGCGGTGCGGGCCTCGGCGGGGCGTTGCTGTACGGACTGGCGCGGCCGCGTGGTGCAGAGGCCGTTGCCTCAGCGGGCAACAACGCCAGCCCGGCCTGATCGCACGCAGGCCGCGTCGCTTCTGTCTCCTACGAACCTGGATCGTTGTCGGCGACACGCTAGCCCCGGTCTGTCGTGCCGAGGCCCCGATTCACCCCAATTGAGCCCGTTCCACGAACAGCGGTCGTGCCTGTCAGAAACCGCGCGTTCCGGCTCGCCGAACACGAGCACGGCTCGTATCTGGCACGAACCCGGCGCGCTTGTCTCGGACCGGGCGAATTCGGGCCCGGATAGCACGAAGCCCGGCCGTCCTCCGACAGCCGGGCCTCCAGTGCGTGGAGAAGCGGACTAGCTCTTCTTGGCCTTCGGCGCGGCCTTCGTGGTCTTCGACGCCGTGGTCTTCGTCGCGGTCGTCTTCTTCGGGGCAGCGGCCTTGGCCGCGCTCGCCTTGGTCGCGGTCCTCTTCTTCGTCGCGGTCGTCTTCTTCGGCGCGGCCGCCTCCGGGGCTGCCTCGGTCGTCGCCGTTGCCGCCGAGGTGTCGCGGGCGGTCCGGCTCAGCGCGGCCCGGGCCTTGCCCGCGGCCGTCTGCGCGCCCTTGGCCTTGTCGGCCTTTGACGCGGCGATGCGTGCCTTCGCGGCCTTCTGGGCAGCGGCCTTGCCGGTCGTCTTCGCGGTCCGGCCGCCGTGTCCGGCCTGGGCGCCACCGACTGCGGCGTTGATCTTGATTGTCAGTCGCGACTTGCGGCGCGCGGCGGCGTTCGGGTGGATCGCTCCGGCCTTGGCCGCGCGATCGAGCGCGCTGAGCGCCTCGGCCAGGGCCTCCTGCGGATCGATGCCGTCGCTCGGCTGGGTCGCCGCGGTCAGGGCCTTGGCGACATAGGTCTTGGCCGCGGTCCGACGCGGCTGCAGGACCTCGTGTCGTCGCCGGGCAATCCGGACGCGCTTGAGGCCCGACGGCGTGCGGGCGCCGGTCCAGGTGCGGGGCGTCTTGGCCAAGGGTTACGAACCTCTCGTTCGAAATCGTGTGATCGACACGCCGCAGCGCGGAAGGAGCGCCTGGCGCGAAGGCGGATGGTACCACAGGACGGCCACGACTCCGGCCGGAGCGGTCCGTATCATGCGGCCCGTGGACGCCCGAACCGCCGATGACCTGCTCGCGATCGCGGAAGACGCCCGCGAGCGCACGCGTCGCGAGGACCCGACCGGCGCCGCGTCGATCGAGGCACGCTACCCGGAGCTGCTCGAGACGCTGGACTGGTACCTCGACGCCGGGCAGCCGGATCAGGCCTTCCGGCTGGCCACCGCGCTGGTGTCGTTCTGGATGTCGACGAAACGCATCGACGACGGCGACCGCTGGTTCGCCCGGGCGCTCGCCCAGCCCGCGGGCAGCCCGTCCCGACGGGCGCGCGCGACGTATGACCACGGCTATCTGGTCTTCTGGGCGGGCCGCTACGACCTGGCCGACGAGCGGTTCGCCGACGCTCGGGCGCGCGCCGAGGATGTCGGCGATTCGAACCTCGTCGCGCTCGCCCTGGCCGGCGCCGCGCGCGTCGCCCTCGGCCGGGATCCGGCGGAAGCGGCGCGTCTGTGTCGGGACGCGCTCGCGGCCACCGAAGGCACGCCTGCCTCTGACGGTCGCTCGAGCGCCCTGCACGTCCTCGGCGTCGCCCTCCAGATGGCGGGCGACCTCGAAGGCGCCCGCGACGTCATGACCAGCCGGCTGGAGCTGGCTCGAGAGAACGGCGACGAGTTCATCGTCTGGGTCGAGTCGTCGAACCTGAGCATGGTCGAGCGCCAGCTCGGCAACCTCGATCGGGCCGAGGGCCTGTCCCGCGATGCGCTCCGGATCGTCCAGGCCCGCGGCGACGCGATGGCGATCCCGTGGATCATCAACGGACTCGCGGCGGTCACGGCCGCCAAGGGCGAGCTCGAGCGCGCCGCGACGCTCAACGGCATGGCCGCGGCGATGCTGGAGCGGGCCGGCGGCGAGTGGCCGCCCGACGAGCGCGAGCAGTACGAGGGCACGCTGGCGACCATCGAGGGCGGGCTCGCGCCGGAAGCGATCGAACGCGCCCGCTCGTCGGGTGCGGCGATGTCGGTGGAGCAGGGCGTCGCGTACGCACTGGGCGAGGCCGCGTCGGGCTAGACTGCGCCCTCGTGGCAATCCCCCAGGACCGTCTCCGGAATTTCTCGATCATCGCGCACATCGACCACGGCAAGTCGACGCTCGCCGATCGGCTGCTCGAGCTGACCCACACCGTGGAAGGGCGCCAGATGACGAGCCAGGTCCTCGATTCGATGGACCTCGAGCGCGAGAAGGGCATCACGATCAAGGCTCGCGCGGTGCGCCTCCAGTACACCGCGAGCGACGGCCGTGAGTACGGCCTGAACCTCATCGACACGCCCGGCCACGTCGACTTCAGCTACGAGGTGAGCCGCAGCCTGCAGGCCTGCGAGGGTGCGCTGCTCGTGGTCGACGCGGCGCAGGGCATCGAGGCCCAGACCCTCGCCAACGTCCATCTCGCGCTGCGCGAGGGGCTCACGATCATCCCGATCCTCAACAAGATCGACCTGCCCTCGGCACAGCCAGAGGTCGTGATGGAGGAGCTCGAGAACGTCCTCGCGATCCCGCGCGAGGAGGTCATCCTCGCCAGCGCCAAGGACGGGACCGGCGTCCCGGAGATCCTCGAGGCGATCGTCGCCCGCATCCCGCCGCCGAAGGGCGACGCGGCTGCCCCACTCCAGGCGCTGATCTTCGATTCGCACTACGACGCGTACAAGGGCGTCGTCGTCTACGTGCGGCTCGACCAGGGCACGCTCCACGCCCGGGACACGATCCGCCTGATGGCCTCGAAGGCCGAAGCCGAGCTGCTGGAGCTCGGCGTCTTCCGCCCGCAGCTCGTTCCCGTCGAGCGGCTCATGGCCGGGGAGGTCGGCTATGTCGCGACTGGCCTCAAGAACGTCCGCGAGGCGCAGGTCGGCGACACGATCACGACGGCCAATCGGCCGGCATCGAAGGCACTCCCCGGCTACCTGGAGGCGAAGAGCCTGGTGTTCGCCGGCCTGTACCCGCTGTCGGGGGAGGACTACCCGCTGCTCCGTGACGCGCTCGAGAAGCTGCACCTCAACGACGCGAGCTTCACGTACGAGCCGGAGAGCTCGATCGCGCTCGGGTTCGGGTTCCGCTGCGGGTTCCTCGGGCTGCTCCACATGGAGATCGTCCAGGAGCGCCTCGAGCGCGAGTTCGACCTCGACCTGATCGCGTCCGCGCCGTCGGTCGAATACCACGTCGTGCTGACCAACGGTCGGGGCGAGGTCGCCGTCGACAACCCGGCGAAGATGCCGAATCCGAGCGACATCGAGGAGATCCGCGAGCCGTGGGTCACGTTGTCAGTTGTGACGCCGAGCCAGTACATCGGCGCGCTCATGGAGCTCTCCACGAACCGGCGCGGGACGTTCCTCGACATGGAGTACCTCGACCCGCAGCGCGTCCTGCTGCGGTTCGAGCTGCCGCTCGCCGAGCTGATCGTCGACTACTACGACCAGCTCAAGAGCCGCAGCCAGGGCTACGCGTCGATGGACTACGAGGAGGCCGGCTACCGGCCGGCGAACCTGGTCAAGCTCGACATCATGGTCAACGGAGAACCGGTCGACGCGCTGTCGCTGATCGTCCACCGCGACCGGGGGCAGGTCGTCGGCCGTGCCATCGCCAGCCGGCTCAAGGCGCTCATCCCGCGCCAGATGTTCGAGGTCCCGATCCAGGCCGCCGTCGGGTCGAACGTGATCGCGCGGGAGACGGTCCGGGCCATGCGCAAGAACGTCCTGGCCAAGTGCTACGGTGGCGACATCACGCGCAAGCGCAAGCTGCTTGAGAAGCAGAAGGAGGGCAAGCAGCGGATGAAGCGTGTGGGTTCGGTCGAGATCCCGCAGGAGGCGTTCCTCGCGATCCTGCGCATGGAAGAGGCGTAGTGCGCCACATTCCGAGCCCCTGCTCCGTCTAGCGAACGCCCATGGACGACTTCGTCGGTACCGCGCGCGTCCTCATCGCGGTCGGCTTCGCGCTGATGCTCGTGATGCTGCGGCTGGACGCCGGGCGGTTCGGCACGGCCGAGTACTACGAGGGCACGCGCGACGGCGAGCGCCCGTCGATCAAGAACCGCGTCGCCTGGTACCTGCTCGGGATCGGGCTGGCGGTCGGCATCATGCTCATCCACCCGTCACCGCAGTTCGACTTCTTCCTCGGCACCGGGGATCGCGCGCAGTCGGTGGCATGGGGCCTCGCCTACGGCCTGATCGGCACCGCGCAGGCCGTGATCTACGCGTTCCTGCGTTACCACCGGATCCGTTTCCCCGAGGTGCGCTCCTACCCCGGCGCGCTGCTCAACGCGACCGTGACCGCGTTCATCGACGAGGTCGCGTTCCGCGGGGCGCTGTTCGGCCTCCTCCTCATCGCCCTGCCCGACAGTCCGACGCTCGCGAACATCATCCAGGCGATCCTCTACACGCTCACGACCCGCCTCGGCGCGCCGGGACGGGACCGCTACCTGTTCGTGCTGACCATCGGCATCGGGCTCGTCGGTGGCTACCTCACGGCGTTGACCGGCGGGATCGCCGCGGCGTTCCTCGGCCATGCCATCACCCGCTTCGCGGTCTTCCTGTGCACCGGCCACACCGGCCAGCCGCTGCCGCGCGGCCGGGAGGTCGAGGAGATCGAGGCGCGACGCCGGCCGCCGCGGGGCTGGCGGATCGTCGGCTCGCGGGATCCGGCGCCGCCGGATCGGTGACGACAGCGGCGGCCTTGCCGCCGGTCGCGCTGTACGTCCACATCCCGTTCTGCGTCTCGGTCTGCCCGTACTGCGATTTCGTCGTCTACGCCGGGGCGGCAGCCCGGGGCCCGCGCAACCGCGTTGCCGCGTTCCTCGCCGCACTCGAGACGGAGCTGGACCTCCGCGCGGCCGCGCTTCCCGGCGTTCCCGGGCTCGCTGCAGCCGCTCGAGACCGTCTACTTCGGCGGTGGCACACCGTCCCTGCTCCCACCTGACGCCATCGCGCGGCTCCTCGAGCGGATCCGGGCGCGCTTCGGGCTGACCGCCGGAGCCGAGGTGACGCTCGAGGCCAATCCTGGGCCCGATGAGCGCGGCGACGCACGTGCGTGGCGCGATGCCGGCATCACGCGGATCTCGTTCGGGGCGCAGTCGATGGATCCGGGCGAGCTCCGGCGGTTGGGCCGGCGGCACGGACCCGAGGACGTGGCACGGGCCGTCGAGGAGGCACGGGCCGCGGGGATTGCCTCGGTCTCGCTCGACCTGCTGTACGACGTCCCGGACAGCACCGAGGAGCGCTGGGCGGCGACGCTCGAGGCCGCCCTCGCGCTCAGCCCCGACCACCTGTCGCTGTATGCCCTGACCCTCGACGACCCGGACGCGGAGGGGCTGACGGGCGCCGCCGGCGACCACCTCCCGACGACTGCCGGCGCACGCCGCTGGCGCGAGCGGGCACGTCCCGCCCAGGACGACGATCGCGCCGCGGCCCAGTACCGCCATGCCGTGGAACGCCTGGCCGCCGGACGGCTGGCGCGGCTACGAGATCAGCAACTGGGCGCGACCCGGGCCACGAGAGCCGCCACAACCTCGTGTACTGGGAGCGCCGGCCGTACGAGGCGATCGGCCCTGGCGCGCACGCCTTCGATGGCGCCACGCGCCGCTGGAACGCAGCACGGCTCGACGGCTACATCGCGGCCCTGACGCCGAGCGACGGGAGCGTGCCGCGCCTGCCGCCGGGGGGAGCCGAGCGACTCGATCCGGAGACGTCCTCCTCAGAGGCCCTGATCCTGGGACTCCGAACCGACCGCGGGGTTGCAGCGGACGCTGCGGCCCGCCCGCCGTTCGACGACGTCGCGACGTGGGCAGCGGACGCCGGACTGCTCGAGGAGCGCGACGACCGCCTTGTCCTCACGACCAAGGGCCGGCTCCTCTCGAACGAGCTGTTCGCGCGTCTCGTGTGAGCGCGCGGCACAGGGTGCACCCTGATGTCGCGGGTTTCGCTCTGTGCGAGAGTGCGCATGTGACCCGGACCGTGCTGGTTGTCGACGATCACGCGGGCTTCCGCGCGATCGCGCGCGCTCTCGTCGAGTCGGGCGGCATGACGGTCGTTGGCGAGGCCGCCAGCGGTGCCGAGGCGCTCGAGCTGTGCGGAGCCAGCGATCCCGACCTCGTCCTCCTCGACATCCAGCTGCCGGACATCGACGGGTTCGAGGTTCGCGAGCGCATCCTGCGCGGCGCGCGTCCGCCCGCTGTCCTGCTGACATCGACCCGCAACGCGGGCGCGTACGGGGGCCGCCTGACCGATCCGGTCCCGATCCCGTTCGTCGCCAAGGATGATCTCAGCGTCGCGGCCCTCACCGACCTCCTCGACGCTCGCTGACGTCGGGCTGAGGGCCCGCACGTTCGCGGCGGTCGGCATTGCCGTCGCCTTCAGCGCGGCCGAGTTCCTGCGCTCCGACGGACCGAACGCTGTCGGCGTTGGGCGACGTCGCCGTTGGCTGGCTGCTGCTCGCCGGTGGCATCGTCCTGTGGCGGGGCAGACCGTCCGCGCAACGGCCCGGCACGCTCATGGTCCTGACGTCGCTCGCGTGGCTGGCGGGCGGCGTGCTCCACCGAGGGCCGCTGACGCAGCTGCTGCTGACCGCGCCGTCGGGGCGGATCGACGACCGGCGCATCAGGCTCGTCATCGCGTTCGCCTATGCCGACTGCCTCATCGAGACGTTCGTCCCGCTCGAAGCGCTGACGCTCGTCTGGTGCCTCCTGCTCGGGTCGGCGGGCCTCGCACGAGTGTGGCGGTCCTCCGGCATGGTCCGTCGTGGCCGCATGGTCGCGAGCGCCGGAGCCGTCGCGATCGCCTCCGTCGTCGCGGTCGATCGCGTCGCCGCCCTGCTCGATGTCGGCGTGCCTGACGCGCTGGTCCGAGCGACCTACGATCTCGTGGTGGCCGTCGTCGCGATTGCGCTGGCGGCCGACCTGCGCCTGGGCGCGTGGTCCCGCTCGGCCGCGACCGGAATCGTTGTCGAGCTGGGCGCGAGCTCCGATGCCACATCCCTCCGGGATCGACTGGCGGGCGTCCTCGGGGACCCTTCGCTTGCCGTCGGCTATTCGACCGGAGCGGGCGATTTCGCCGACGAAGCCGGTCGACCGATCGACGGGCCTGCGGCAGGCTCCGGCCGCACGGTCCTGCCGGTGTTCGACGGCGGCAACCAGGTGGCCATGGTGGTCCACGACGACGCCGTCCTCGGCGATCCCGGCCTGGTGGATGCGGTCGCCGCGGCGACGCGGATCGCGGTCGTGAACATGCGGCTGCGAGCCGAGATCGATGACCGGGTCCTCGCCCTTGAAGCATCCCAGCGCCGCCTCCTGACTGCCGAAGCCAACCAGCGCCGCCGGATCGAGCGACGGCTCGCCGACGGAGCGCTGGCGCGACTGGCGCGTGTCGAGGCGCTGCTGTCCGACCCGTCGGTTGCACAAACCATCGGAGCAGGCACCAGTGGACCTCCGATCCGCGGTGAACGCGGCGGACAGTGAGCTTCGAGCATTCGCCCGTGGCGTGTACCCCGCCTCGCTCACCTCAGCTGGGCTGGCTGCGGCGGTCGAAGAGCTTGCATCGAGCAGCGGCCAGGTCGTGGACGTTTCGCTGCCTGCCACGCGCATGCCACGCGGCCATCGAGGTTGCTGCCTACTTCGTCTGCGCCGAAGCGCTGGCCAACGCGGTGAAGCACGCCCGTGCGACTCGCATCGCGATCTCTGGCGACCTTTCGGCAGGCGTCCTTCGCCTCACCGTGACGGACGACGGCGTCGGCGGCGCCGACCCGTCGGGTTCGGGCATCCAGGGCCTCGGCGATCGGATGGCGGCAATCGGCGGGGTGCTCGAGGTGTCCGAGACGCAGGGTGGGGGCACGATGGTCAGTGCCATCGTGCCCATCACCAACGCGCCGAACGAGGTTGTGCCGGCCCTCAGCCCTCCTGCCTGATCCATGGCAGGGCCCGGATCGGGGCGGGACTGATGGCAGTCGCGTTCGCCGGCAGCGCCATCGAGAGCTGATCCTGGTAGAGGCTCCAGGTGAACTCGAACAGCTCGCCGTTCGCCCGCCGGATGACCAGCTGGTCTCCCTCGACCGCGTACGTGCCCGGTCGGTCGTCGGCAGCACCCGGGCCGGACTCACGGAAGGTGCCGGCCTCGAAGGACATCGTCGTGCACCCGGCGTTGATCCGGCCCTCGTCCGGATCGCCGCCCGCTGCGAGCACGTCTGCCTCGGTGAGGCACACCGTCCAGGTCCCATCAACGGGGGTCGCGACCGAGGCCCGTGGTCGAACGCCGCCGGCGTGCCCGAGGCTGCTGCCGTTGCCGGGCATGCGAGCGTGAGGCCATCCGAGCTCCGGAGCGCCTCGATCGCGTCGATTGCGCCGCTGGTCGCCTGGTCCTCGCGAAGGCTGCTGTACACCGGCTCGACGGCGGCGCGGAGCCCGGCCATGTCCGATGTGCTCGCGTTGACGAACTGCGCTCCATTCCGGCAGGCGTTGCCCAGGCTCTCGCGATCGAGCGTCTGGGCACGGGCGGTCATCTCGTCCATGCTGTCGCCCACCGCCTCGCGCAGCCATGCCTGCTGGTCCGGGGTCAAGGCCGCGAACCGCTCAGCGTTCATGACGACGGAGATCGGTCGCGGCCACAGCACGACGTTCCCGGTGACGAAGCGCATCGCGCCGTCGGCCATCGAACGGGACGGCGCCGACATGTCGCTTCCATCCCGTCGACGCCTTCATGTCCTCGGTCCCGAAGGGGAGAGCGACCGCGGTTGCCCCGAGTGCGCCCAACGTCGCCTCGCGTGATCGCCGCGTCCGACATCCCGATCTTCGACCCGGCGTAGTCGGCGGCTCCGACATATGGTCCCTCGCGGCCCGCGGGAACGCGGAGCGGTCCGGGAAGGATGCCGAGGGAAACGAGGCCGAGTGGCTCGAGGCTGTCACCGGTTTCGTCGAAGACTCCCACCTTCGAGGACTGCCTGCTGGAGCTCGTAGCTGTCGATGAGGAACGGCGCCTGGAGTGCATCGAACGCGTGCACGTCCTGGCCCGCCCAGGTGCGCGTTCCGACGAAGCCGATGTCGACCGACCCCGACGCAACACGGTCGACGACCTGTGCCTCGATATCGAGCGGCTTGCTGGTCGACTCGAACAGGTCCAAGGAAACCGTGTCGTCCGACAGGCGGGCGACCTCGCGTACGTAGGGGGATACCTCGTCCGGACCGAACGCCGTCTCCGCGCGCAGGGTGACCGGCGCCGCCGGAACGTTGCCCACACGATCCTGGCCACATGCCGTCAGCGTGACGGCGAGGACGGCCAACGAGATGAAGATCTGCGATCGCATCCGAAGCATCGTGACACCTCCTGTGAACTGGGAGGCGAACGTATGACGCGGACAGCGGCCGGACACATCAGGCCGTGCCCGACGCCGCGCGATCCGCGGATGAGGGTGCGCACCGAGACCGGGTGAGGGCACTCCCCGTATCGGATCGCGGGTGCTCTTCATAGGGTCGTCGGAGGCCGCTGGTCATCGGCGGCACCGACAGGAGGCGAAGACTATGTCCCCCACACGACGAGGAACGGTGAGGTCCACCTCGACCACATGATCGAGACCGAAATGCCCCCACCGGTTGCTGATCGGAGATCCCACCCGACATCGGCCGGCGGTCGGGGCCGTCGGCCGACGCGATGACCAAATCCCTATGTGGCACGATGCCGGCGAGATGCGCCCCACCCAGCGCATGAACTTCACGCTCGGCCTGTTCGCGACGCTGGTTGCTGTAGGTCTCGCTTCCGCGTGGTTGGCTTCGCGGCCCCCGGCGATCGCGATCGGGACGAGCTATCCGGGCGCGGTCCTGCTCTGGCTGGCCGCCGGGTTGTCGCTGGCGGCGGCGGGCTGCCTGGCGATCGCGACGTATCCCGATGAGCCATTCGGCCGGCTCAGCGCGGTCGCTTCGCTCGCCTGGTTCGCGGCCGGCTGGACCAGCCCGGGGACGGGGATCGCCCTGCTGTTCACGCTCGGCCTGGTGCTCTCGGCCGCAGCTCCAGCCGTCATCGCGCACGCGGCCCTCACGTACGGCGAGGCGCGGCCCGGGCGGTCCGTCCGCGTCGTGGTGATCACCGGATACGCGATCTGCCTCGGGCTGCTCGGCGTCCTTCCAACGGTCCTGCGGACAACCGACGCCGCCTGCGCGGCATGTCCCCCGAACCTGATCGGCGTGACCCCGGACCGGCCCTCGGGCAGACGCTCCTGCAGGTTGCGCTCGGGGTGGCTGTGGCATGGGCGACCGCGGTGCGTCGTCGTGGGCGCGCGGCGAATTATCCGGACGACGACTGCGGCCCGACGCACGCTCGTGCCCGTGCTCGTGCCGGGCCTCGTTGCCGTGGCGGCCTTCGGGACCGGTTCGTTGTGGAGTGCCAGCCGGGGGAGCGCGGGGATCGAGCTTGTCGATCGGGCGGCATGGACGATCCAGGCGTGCGCCCTGATCGTCCTCGCGGCAGGCTCCGTCCTCCGGATCGTTCGCGCCCGGCAGACCAGGTCAGCCGTCGCGCGGATCGTCCTCGAGCTGGCCGGCACGGATGCGGGCGGGCTCCAGGATCGTCTGCGCGGCCTCCTTGGCGATCCAGAGCTGGTCCTTGCCTATCCCGCTGGAGGACGGTCCGCTCGTCACCGTACGAGGCGAGCCGACGACCCTCGGTCCGGAGCCGGGCCGCGAGTCACGCCGCTCGTGCGCAGAGGCGACGTCGTCGCTGCAATCGAGCACCGCGACGGGATCACCGAAGATGCTGACCGAATGGGCGAGATCATCGGCGCGGCCGGTCTTGCGCTGGAGCACGAGCGCCTCGTTGCCGTCTCCCGGGCGCGCCTGGCGGAGCTCCGTGCGTCGCGAGCGCGCGTGGTCGAGGCGAGCGACCGCGAGCGACGGCGCCTGGAGCGGGACCTGCATGACGGCGCCCAACAGCGGTTGGCGGGCCTGGCGCTGGCGATCCGGCTCGCCCGGTCGAATTCGCCGCCGCAATCAGCGCGCCACGAGGAGGTCGCAAGGACGCTGCCCTCGAGGCGGCGGAGTCGGAGCTGCGCGCGACGATCGCTGACGTCCGCGACATCGCCCACGGGATCTACCCGGCGGCCCTCGCAGACATGGGCCTCGGTGCCGCGCTCGGCGCCCTGGCCGAGGATGGCCGGATCCCGTTCCACCTGGATGCGATCCCTGCCGGACGTCTTCCTCCCGCCGTCGAGTCGGCGGCGTATTTCGTGATCTCCGAGGCGCCCTCCGTCAGCGGTGCACAGTCGGCTCGCGTCCGGGCTGTCGTCGAGGACGGCACTCTCCGGATCGACCTCCGGCTCGACGGTGCCCATGACGCCGACCTGACCGAGCTCGAGGACCGCGTCGGCGCCGTCGACGGGAACGCTGGCGGCAGCCGTCAGCGCCGGGTCGGTCCACCTCACCGCGGAGATTCCGTGCGCGTCGTGATCGCGGACGACGAGCTCCTCCTGCGGGAGGGTCTCGCCCGTCTCCTGGGCGAGGCGGGCGTCGACGTCATCGCGACCGCCTCGACCGCCGATGACCTGCTGCGGCGGGTCGACGTGATGCGCCCGGACGTGGCCATCGTCGACATCCGGATGCCACCGACCCACACGGACGAAGGGCTGAAGGCGGCCGAGGCGATCCGGTCCGGCCACCCTGAGATCGGGGTCCTCGTGCTGAGCCATCACGTCGAGTCGGCATACGCGATGCGGATCCTGCAAGACCATCCGGGCGGCAGCGGCTACCTGCTCAAGGACCGCATCTCGGACGTCGCCGTCCTGACGGATGCCCTCAACAGGCTCGTCGAGGGTGAGTCGGTCGTGGATCCCACGATCGTCAGCCGGCTGCTCAAACGTCCCCGCGAGCCCGATCCGCTCGCCGAACTGACGGCACGGGAGCGCGAGGTGCTGGCCCTGATCGCGGAGGGCCGCTCCAACCCGGCGATCGGGGAGCGGCTCAACCTCAGTCCCAAGACGGTTGAGGCGCACATCCGCTCGATATTCATGAAGCTCGGCCTGGAGGAGGGCCGCGACGATCATCGCCGGGTGCTGGCCGTCCTCGCCTGGCTGCGATCCGGCTGACCCAGCGGCGTCGGCACGCCGCGGCCGGCACTTCCGTTGACACTCGAAGCGGCCCACTGCTACGATGCCGACTACGATCGTTAGCACTCGACATGTGAGAGTGCTAACTCCCCCAGGAGACAAGCCCTTGGCGCGCGTTCGTCGCACCACCGGCCCTCTGGACCACCGAGCACAGGCGATCCTTCGGGCCGTCATCGAGGAATACGTCACGACGGCGACGCCGGTCGGGTCGCAGGCGCTGGTCGAGCGCTACCGGCTGGGCGTGTCCAGCGCTACCGTGCGCAACGTCCTCGCGGAGCTCGAGGCGTCGGGATTGCTGAGCCATCCGCACACGTCCGCCGGCCGCGTGCCCACCGATCACGGCTACCGCTTCTACGTGGAGTCGATCGTCGAGCAGGTGCCGCTTCCCCCGGTCGAGCAGCTCATGATCCGCCACCAGTTCGGCCAGGTCGAGTTCGCCAGCGAGCATTGGTTCCGCCTGGCCGCGAGCACGCTCGCCGGCGTCACGCGCTCGGCCGGTCTCGCGACCGCGGCCAAGCCGCATGCGGCGCACATCCGCCGGATCGACCTCGTGTCGATCACCGACCGGATTGCGAGCCTGATCCTCGTGCTGCGCGAGGGGAGCATCAAGCAGTCGCTCATCTCGCTCTACGAGCCAGCCGACCAGGAGGAGCTCAACGCGGTCGCCGGCCGCCTCAATGCGCAATTGACCGGCCTGACCGCGGCCGCCGCGGAGGCACGCCTGGCGGCGCTCGAGCATGCCGACGTCCGCGACCCGATGGCCGGACTGATTGGCGAGCGCATCGTGCGCACTCTTCGCGAGTACGACGCGACCGCCATCGAGGAGGTCTTCAGTGACGGCCTCCTCAACGTGATGGCCGCACCGGAGTTCGCCCAGAGCGACAAGCTGCGGCGCGTCTTCTCGGCGCTCGAGAACCGGACCTACCTCGGCCAGCTCGTCGGCGCGGTTGCCGGCACCGGTCGGGTCCACGTCTTCATCGGCGCCGAGAACGCCTCGGCGGAGATGCACGACGTGTCGCTCGTGCTGGCGCCATACGGCCGCCCGAACCGGGCCGTCGGCGTCGTCGGCGTGCTGGGTCCAACCCGCATGCCGTACCCGCAGGCGATCGGCACGGTCCGCTTTGTCTCCGGATTGATGAACGAGCTCGTCGACCACCTCTATGCCTGAACGAGCGGAGCGTCCGAAACCAGCCATGTCCCCGAGAGAGACCCGCCCGATGACCCGCAAGACCCGCGCCCAGGAGCGCATCGACGAGATCGACGTCTCGCCGACAACGCTCATCGCCCAGATCGAGGAGCTGACTGTCCAGCTCGCCGCAGCCAGCAAGCAGTCGGACGAATACCTGTCCGCGCTGCAGCGAGAGCGCGCCGAGTTCCTCAACTTCAAGCGGCGGACCGCCGAGGAGCGCGAGCGCGAACTCGGGCTCGCCGGTGACGACCTGATCCGCAAGGTGCTCGCCGTCGCCGACGACTTCGACCGGGCGATCGACGCCCGGCCCGTCGAGCTCGCCGACAACGCGTGGGCCGAGGGCATCGCGGCGATCGACCGCAAGCTGGGGGCGCTGCTCGAGAGCGAGGGCGTCAGCCAGATCGACGCGGCCCCGGGCCGCCACTTCGATCCCCGCGAGCACGATGCGATCGCCAACGTGCCCGAAACCGGCCGGCCCGAGGGCGAGATCGTCGACGAATTGCGCCGCGGCTACCGCCTGCGCGACCGAGTCCTGCGGCCGGCCCTGGTGGCCGTTGCCGCACCCGCCGCGAACCCTGAACCCGAACCACAATCCCAACCCGAAACCCGACCGAACTAGGAGCCAGACACCACGATGGGCAAGATCATCGGCATCGACCTCGGCACGACGAACTCCGTCGTGGCCGTGATGGAGGGCGGCGAGCCAACCGTCATCGCGTCGGCCGAGGGCGGACGAACCATCCCGTCCGTCGTCGCCTTCACCAAGACCGCCGAGCGGCTGGTCGGCCAGCTCGCCAAGCGGCAGGCCGTCACCAATCCCGGCAACACCGTCTTCTCGATCAAGCGGTTCATGGGCCGTCGCTTCGACGACCCGGAGACCAAGCACAGCCGCGACCTCGTGCCGTACACGGTCGACAAGGACGCCAACAGCGACGGCATCGTCGTCAAGCTCGCGGACGGCAAGTCGTACTCGCCGCCCGAGATCAGCGCGATGGTCCTGCAGAAGCTGAAGACCGACGCGGAGGCGTACCTCGGCGAGAAGGTGACCGAGGCCGTCATCACGGTCCCGGCCTACTTCGACGACACGCAGCGCCAGGCGACCAAGGACGCCGGCCGGATCGCCGGTCTCGACGTCAAGCGGATCATCAACGAGCCGACGGCGTCGGCCCTCGCCTACGGCCTCGACAAGAAGTCGGACGAGAAGATCGCCGTCTACGACCTGGGCGGCGGCACGTTCGACATCTCGATCCTCGAGCTCGGCGAAGGCGTCTTCGAGGTCAAGGCGACCAACGGCGACACGCACCTCGGCGGCGACGACTTCGACCAGCGCGTCATCGAATGGCTGCTGGCCGAGTTCAAGAAGGACCAGGGCATCGACCTGGCCAAGGACCAGCAGGCCCTCCAGCGCCTCAAGGAGGCGGCCGAGAAGGCGAAGATCGAGCTGTCCACGACGGCCTCGACCGAGATCAACCTGCCCTACATCACGGCCGATGCGAGCGGCCCGAAGCACCTCGTGATGACGCTCACGCGGGCGAAGCTCGAGGACCTCGTGGCAGATCTCGTCGAGAAGACCACGGGCCCGGTCCAGGCCGCGCTCAAGGACTCCGGCCTCAAGGCGGCCGACATCGACGAGGTCATCCTCGTCGGCGGCATGACCCGCATGCCGGCGGTGGTCGACGCGGTCAAGGCCATGTTCGGCGGCAAGGAGCCGCACAAGGGCGTCAACCCGGACGAGGTCGTGGCGATCGGCGCCGCGATCCAGGCCGGGGTGCTGGCAGGCGACGTCAAGGACGTCCTGCTCCTCGACGTGACCCCGCTGTCGCTCGGCATCGAGACGCTCGGTGGCGTGATGACCAAGCTCATCGAGCGCAACACGACCATCCCGACATCGAAGTCGCAGGTGTTCTCGACGGCCTCGGACAACCAGAACCAGGTCGAGATCCACGTCCTCCAGGGCGAGCGCGACTTCGCGAACGACAACAAGACGCTCGGGCGGTTCATCCTCGACGGGATCCCGCCGGCTCCGCGTGGCGTGCCGCAGATCGAGGTCACGTTCGACATCGACGCGAACGGCATCCTGGACGTGCGCGCCAAGGACCGGGCAACCGGCAAGGAGCAGCAGGTCCGGATCACCGCCTCGTCGATGCTCGACAAGAGCGCCGTGGACCAGATGGTCCGCGACGCGCAGGAGCACGCCGAGGAGGACCGCCAGCGGCGCGAGGAGGTCGAGACCCGCAACCAGGCCGAGGCCCTGACGTTCCAGGCCGAGCGCACGCTCAAGGACCTGGGCGACAAGGTGTCGGCCGAGGACCGGGCCGAGGCCGAGAACAAGATCGCCTCGCTGCGCGAGGCGCTCAAGGGCTCGGACGTCGAGGCGGTGCGCACCGGGATGACGTCCCTTGCCGAGACGCTCCAGCGCATCTCGACGGCCGCCTACCAGGCAGCCGCCGCCGAGTCCCCGAACGGCTCCGACGGATCCGGCGAGGGCGAGGGCGGTGAAGGCGGACCCGGCGAGGCACCCGGGGAGGGCGAGCCCGCCGCGGAGGCCGAGGGCGAGGCCGCCGGCGAGGAGACGGTCGAAGGCGAGTTCAAGGAGGTCTAGGAGCCGCGAGGCCGTGGCCGCCGGGATGCGCCAGCGCCGTCGCGTGCTCGAGGCCTCGAGCCGCGTCAGGCTCTCGTTTGCGGACACGGTTCGCGCCAGCGCGGGCACAGGTCAGCGGTGCTGTCTGTCCAGACCTGGCTGGCTCCCGTGGGCGTGATGACGGCATCGAGCGCGGTCGACTCGCCGGTCGCCGCGTCGATCACGACCGGGTGGCCCGACCCCTCGGTGGGAAACGCGATCAGCGATGTCCCATCGGGAGCCCAATCGAACGACCAGCCCTCGCCGGCTGAAACGAACGCGTCCCCCGGCGCCGGATTGGCCGCCCGGACGTCGCGAGGGATCGGCCCGGACTCGCTGACCGTTCCATCGGCGATCGTGTAGATGCGCAGAGGACGGACGTCGAATGTCGTAATCGGCGGTCCGCTCGTATGGGAGGAATGCGATCCGCTTGCCGTCAGGCGACCACACAGGCGCGATGTCCCACCACACCCCGGGCGCCGACGTGATCTGCCGGAGGTCCGATCCATCCGCATTGACGAGGAACAGCCGCCGGGAGTCCTGATCGGTCGTAGGCGGCGAGCTGAACACGATCTGCCCACCGTCCGGTGACCAGCGGGCGTCGGCGAGAACGTCAGGCCCCGTGGCCACCGTGGTTTCCTTCCCGCTTGCGAGGTCCAGTCGGACCATCGAGCTTCCCTCGGTCGTGGAGCGGCCGATCAGGATCGCGTCGCCCACGGGTGGCTGGTACGGACCCGGATACAGGTCGGCGTCGGTGGCCACCGTCCGGGGTTCGGCCAACGCCGTCGCGTCGAGGATCAGGATCTCTGACAGGTCCTTCACCCCGGTGAGCAGCGATCGCGAATCCGGCGCCCACTCGAGGTGCGTCGACGAGCGCGCGGCGGGCTGCCGCGAGACCACGGTCGGGTTCGACCCATCCGAGCTCACCACGACGATCTCCTCGCCCAGGCTGCCATCGATTGAAGCCTTGCGGACAAATGCGATCTTCGTCCCATCGGGCGAATACACGGGAGCCGCATCGTCGTCGGTGCCGGTGACGATGGCGTTCGTGACGCCGGTCAGCGGGTCGGCTGTCCAGATATCGCCGTCGGCGCTGTATGCGATCAGCCCGTTGTCCGCAAGGCCGAACGGCAGCGGGACCCTGGGCTGGCGGGATCCGAGGTAGGCGATGCCGACCGCAAGCAGCAGTGCGCCGATGAGGAATGCGACGGTCAGGGCGCGCCACGGCAGGCGTGGCGCGAACGCGGGACGGCTGGCGATGTCCGCCATGGGGAGCCACCTTCCTGGGAAGGTCCACGACGGCCGCTGCCGGGTACGGACGGCAGCCGCGAGGACCTCGTCTCGATAGTCGGGAGTCCGCCCCAGGTAGAGCTCCTCGAGGATCTCGGGCAGTCGACGTTCCATCCGGGATTCGGTCGTCATGAAACCTGCCCTCCGGGAGCCGGGATCGGGGCGGCCTCGGTCTCGGCCGTCACCGTGATGCGCATCGCCGCCAGGGCGCTGTGCAGCCGGGACTTGGCCGTGCCGAGGGGGATGCCCAGGGATGTCGCCACCGCCGGCAGCGGCATCCCCAGGAGGTAATGCAAGGCGACGACCGCGCGGTGACCCGGATCGAGGCGCCGCAGAGCGGCGTCCACGAGCTCGCGGTCGGCGAGCGCACCGGCGTGGTCGGTTTGTGCGGGCGTGTCGATCGGGCTCAGCTCGACCTCGATCGGGCGCCGGCGCCGGCGCCGCAGGAGGTCGAGACAAGCGTTGACGACGAGGCGGTGCAACCAGGCGTCGAACCGGTCGGGATCGCGGAGTCCCGGCAGCTCCCGCCAGGCGCGGATGAGCGTCTCCTGGACCGCGTCGCGCGCGAGCTCGGGGTCCCGGAGGATGAGCCGGGCGGCAGCGTCCAGCCGCGCGAGGGCTGGATCGACGAGCCGCGCGAAGGCGTCGGGATCACCCCGCCTCGCGCGATCGACGAGCTCTCGCTGGTCCACGGCCGCCTCGATAGGTCGCGACCACGGCGGTCGCGTTCGACAGCGTATGACGTCGTTCGACCGCAAATCGTTCACCGTCTCGCGGGCCACGATCGCTAGACTCGGCCCGTGATCGGACGCAGCCGCCGCCCGCGGGACTACTTCCTCCGCGGCACGCGCCCGGTTCGGAAGCCGCGCTCCCCGTGGGTCGTCCTGATCTTCGCGCTCTTCGGGATCACGGTGGTCGGGACCGTCCTCCTGGCGCTCCCGATCGCCACTGCCGACGGCCAGCGCACGACGATCCTCGACGCGCTCTTCACCGCGACCTCGGCTGCCTCGACGACCGGGCTCGTCCTCAGTGACACGGCGACCCACTGGAGCCCGTTCGGGCTGGTCGTGATCCTCGCGCTGATGCAGCTCGGCGGGTTCGCGTTCATGACCGGCTCGACGATCTTCCTCCTGCTCCTCGTCGGGCGGCGGACGAGCCTGAGCGACCGGCTCCGGGTCCAGGCCGCTGGCGGCGTCCCGCAGCTGGGCAAGGTCACCGACCTCGTCCGGCGCGTCGCGGTCTTCACGCTCATCTGCGAGGCCGCCGGGGCGCTGGTGCTGGCCGCGGCCTTCCTCCTGCACGGTGAGGACCCCGCCACGGCAGCCTGGTGGGGCATCTTCCACTCGGTCTCGGCGTTCAACAACGGCGGCTTCGACCTCTTCGGGGAGTTGCGCAGCCTGACCCACCTTGCCGACGCGCCGACGATCCTCATCCCGATCGGCACCCTGATCGTGCTCGGCGGCCTCGGCTTCGCGATCGTCGGCGACGTGTGGGCCAAGCGGCGCTGGGTCCGCCTGGCGCTCGAGACGAAGCTCGTCCTCCTCGGGACGGTGATCCTGATCTCGGTCGGGGCCCTCGGAACGGCCATGCTCGAGTGGTCGAACCCGCTGACCCTGGGGCGGCTCGAACCCGCCGACCGGGTCGTCAACGCCCTCTTCCACTCGGTGAGCCTGCGCAGCGCCGGGTTCGATTCGCTCGGCATCGGCTCGCTCGTGGACGAGTCGCTATTCCTCGCCATCGGCCTCATGTTCATCGGCGGAGCGAGCGGTTCAACGGCCGGTGGCATCAAGATCAACACCGTCGCCGTCCTGCTCGTCGCCGCATGGTCCGCCGTCCGCAGCGGTCCGTCCGCGACCGCATTCGGCCGCAGCATCCCGCAGGTCATCGTCTACCGCTGCGTCGCGATCTTCCTCGTCGGCGTCGCGGGGGCGTTCGTGCTTGCGCTCGCCCTCCAGTTGACCGGCAGCCTGCCGTTCCTCGGGGTCATGTTCGAAAGCGTTTCGGCGCTCAGCACATCCGGCGTATCCACCGGACTCACGAGCCAGTTCTCGCCCGGCGGCCAGCTGATCCTGGTCGCCGCGATGTTCGTCGGGCGGCTTGGGCCGCTCGTCCTCGTCCTCGCGCTCGCCCAGCGAACGCGACCCGTAACCCATCGGCCGGCCGTCGAGCCGGTCCGCATCGGCTGACCAGGAGACCCGCCATGAAGCAATCCGTTCTCGTCATCGGCCTCGGGCGGTTCGGCTCCGCGGCGGCCCGCGAGCTCATGCTCCTCGGGCACGACGTGCTCGCCGTGGACAGCGACGAGGCCGCCGTCAACGAGATCGCGCCGGAGGTGACCCAGGCCCTGCAGCTCGACGCCGCCGACCTCGAGGCGCTCAAGGGCATCGGCGCCGGGGAGTTCGACCACGCGATCGTCGCGATCAGCGGCAGTGGCGAACCGAGCGTGTTCGCGACGATGGCGCTCAAGCAGCTCGGAGTCGGCAACGTGGTAGCCAAGGCCGGGACGCCGCTCCACGGCGCCATCCTCGAACGCGTCGGGGCGGATCGTGTCGTGTTCCCCGAGCGCGAGATGGGCGTGCGTATCGCCCACCTGTTCGCCTACCCGAACGTGATCGACTACGTCGACGTCGCCCCCGGGCTCGGCCTCGTCGTCGTCCGCGTGCCGGCCGACTTCGTTGGGCGCACGCTCGGCGAGCTCGATCTCGGTGGCCGATTCCAGCTCACGCCGGTCGCACTCCGCCGCGGCGACCGCCTGACGGTCCAGCCGTCAGACGACGAGCGGGTCGAGCCCGGCGACATCTTCATCCTCGTTGGCAGCGACGAGGGTCTCGCTCAGCTGCCCAGCGAGCCGGTGGCAGGCCGCCCCGTCTAGCCCAGGCCCAGGAAGAGCGGCACGCTCGGCGCGACGGCCTGGACCGCCAGCACGACGAGGTAGGCGGCAACGAGGGCGAGCCCCGCGACGAGGTGCAGCTTGATGTTCACGCCCATGACGGCCATCAGCCCGTACGGGTTGTCGTAGTTGGGTTCGAGTCCGCGTGAGACCTGCAGCGCCAACGGGATCGTCAAGAGCACGATCAGCGTCGTGATCGGCAGCGTGCCGGTCGCGACGGTGAGCACCACGACCGCGTACGCGGCCACGACCGCGACCCGGTAACCGGTCACGATCGTCGTCTGACCGAAGCGGACGGGCAGCGTCCGCTTGCCGGCCCGCGCGTCGCCGCGCCGGTCGGGGATCTCGTTCACGTACAGGATCAGGGCGACGAGCAGGGCCACCGGGATCGACGCGACGAACGGCTCCCACGACAGCACGCCCTCGGTCTGCACGACATATGCGCCGAGCAGCATCAGCGGCCCGAACCCGAGCGCGACGGCCACCTCCCCGAGCCCGCGGTATACGAGCTTGAGCGGCGGCGCGGTGTAGCCGATCCCAAGGACGAACCCGATGATGCCGATCGCGAGCAGGGCCGGCGACCCGCGCAGCACGAGCAGCAGCAGCCCGACCAGTGCCCCGGCCAGGAAGAAGCCCGCCCCGAGCGTCGCCATCTGACGGAACGTCACGAGGCCGTACTGGATGACGCGCGAGCCGCCGCTGAACTTCGTCGGCGTGACGTTGGCATCGTCGGCGCCCTGGGCGGTGTCGAAGACGTCGTTGCTCACGTTGATCGCGAGCTGGACGAAGCAGGCCCCGATGATCGTGAGGATCGCTGCGAGGAGGTCGAAGGCGCCGTGGCTTGCGGCGATCACGATGCCAAGCACGACCGGCACGATCGTCGCGCTCAGGAAGGGCAGGCGGGTCGTGCGCAGGATGAGAAACGGCAGCGACAGGCGCGGCTTGACGGGCGTGCCACGCTCCCGCGACAGCGCGTCGAAGTAGCGGCGCGCCTTGCCGGTGGACCGCTCGGAGTACTCGAAGAACGGGACCTCGGCCTCGTCCCAGCCCCACGCCGACGACGGGGCCAGCTCGAGGCGATCGCCGCCGCCCGGCAAGGCACGGCCCCAGACCGTCACGTGCCGCCGCTCGTCGTAGCCGTAGCCGGGCTGCGGGCGGATGTGCGAACCGGTCAGCGACACGTCGAGGTCCATCGGGACCGCCAGGCCGGCCGGCCGTTCGAAGGCGACGGTGCCGGCGTCCGGGTCGACGGTGGCGTCGACCGCAACGCTGACCGGATAGCCGTTCGGCTCGACCCAGGTCAGAATCGCATAGGGAAAGGTGGCCAGTTTCGTGAGTCCGTCGCCTGGGCTGAGCTCCGGTGTCGGACGCATCAGGCTGCCTCCCCTCGCTCCGCGCTGATCCGCGGGACCGTGGCCGTCACGCCGTCGGGCCAGTAGAGCACCCGTCGAGGCGTGATCTCGATCAGCGCCCGCTCGAAGAACAGCGGCAGCGCGACACGCTGCCTTGAGGAACGCGACGATCGCGGGCTCCTTCGCCTCCCAGATCGGGAGGAGGCGCTCCCAGCCGCCGTGCGGGTCGTCCTCGATGACCCGGGCGTCGCCCTGGATCGTGGCCCGATCGGTCTGCCCGCCGACAGCCACCGGATCGGTGATCGACAGCGACACCCTTGGGTTGTCGCGGATGTGCTCGAGCTTGCGGCTGAAGAGGGCCGACGACGTGAGGTAGATCAACGTGCCGTCGTAGAGCGGGATGAGCGGGTAGGTGACCGGCCGGCCGTGGGCGTCGACGACCGTCAGCTCGCCGACGAGGGCCGCTTCGAGCAGGCGCTCGACCGGTTCGGGGATCCAGGACATCTGCATCGCGGCTCCTGCCGATCTGCGCTGGTGGGCACGGGCATGTGTGCTACCGGACTGTAGCACGTTTCGCAGGCAAAGTCGCGGGAGAACCTGACGGCTCCTGACACGCGACCGCGGTACCATGCGGCTCCATGCCCGACACCCCGGAGTCGAAGGACTCCCCGCTCATCCATGCCCGCGGACTGACGAAGCGCTACGCGGACTTCACCGCGGTCGACCACGTCGACTTCGACGTCGCGCAGGGGGAGTCCTTCGGCTTCCTTGGACCGAACGGCGCCGGCAAGACCACCATCATGCGGATGATCGGGTGCGTTTCGCCGGTGACCGAGGGGACACTCACGGTCGTCGGCCTCGATCCCGAGCGTGACGGATCCCGGATCCGCGCCCAGCTCGGCGTCGTACCCCAGCGCGACACCCTCGACGAGGAGCTGACGACCCGCGAGAACCTCGTGATCTACGGGCGCTACTTCGGCCTGCCGCGCTCGGAGGCCGCGCGCCGCGCCGACGAGCTGCTCGAGTTCGCCCAGCTGAGCGAGCGCGGCGACGACCGGGTGGAACCCCTGTCGGGCGGGATGAAGCGCCGGCTGACCATCGCCCGGTCGCTCATCAACGATCCGCGGCTGCTGCTCCTCGACGAGCCGACGACCGGTCTCGACCCGCAGGCTCGCCACCTCGTCTGGGACCGGCTGTATCGCCTCAAGCAGCGCGGCGTGACGCTGGTGCTGACGACGCACTACATGGACGAGGCCGAGCAGCTGTGCGACCGGCTCGTCGTCATGGACAAGGCGAAGATCGTCGCCGAGGGCTCGCCACGCGACCTCATCGAGCGCTACTCGACCCGGGAGGTCACAGAGCTGCGCTTCCCGGAAGGCGTGCAGGACACGCTTGACGGGCAGCTCGACGGGATCGGCGAGCGGATCGAGCGGCTGCCCGACCGCGTGCTCGTCTACGCCGAGGACGGTGACGCGGCCGCGGCCGCGGTCCATGCGCGCGGGCTCCAGCCGGAGACCGTGCTGGTCCGGCGCTCATCGCTGGAGGACGTGTTCCTGCGGCTGACCGGCCGGTCGCTCATCGAATGACGGCGATCAGTCGCCCCGGCGGGCGGCGCCCCGCCCGGTGCGGCACCCGGCGAGATCTCGTTGCCCTCGGGGATCGCTCGCGTCTTCGAATACCGCCTGCTGGACTATCGGCGGACCTACCGCTCCTCGATCTTCAACTCGTTCGTGGGCCCGGCGCTGTTCCTGGCCGCGATGGGCGTCGGCCTCGGCACCTACGTAAATGACAGCGCCGCGCTTGGCGGGGTCAGCTACCTGGCCTTCCTCGCCCCTGGGCTGCTGGCGGCGACGGCGATGCAGACCGCGTCGTTCGAATCGACGTTCCCGATCATGGGCGGCCTCGTCTGGAACCGCGTCTACCACGCGATGTACGCGACACCGATCCGGCCGAAGGACATCGCGCTTGGAAACCTCGCCTGGATCGCGTTCCGGGTGCTGCTCGTCTCGACCGTTTTCGTGCTGGTCACGGCACTGTTCGGTGCCGCGGCCTCGCCGCTGATCGTGCTGGCGATCCCGGCCGCAGTCCTGACCGGGATGGCGTTCGCGGGCCCGATCGCCGCGTTCTCGGCGACGCAGCGGAATGTCGAGAAGTTCAATGCCGTGTTCCGCTTCGGCATCACGCCGCTGTTCCTGTTCTCGGGCACGTTCTTCCCGATCGAGTCGCTCCCGACGTTCCTCCAGGTCGTCGCCTGGTTCACGCCGCTGTACCACGGCGTCGCCCTGTGCCGCGGGCTCGCCCTCGGGACCGCCGCGGACGAGCCGCTGCTGATGCTTGCCCACACGGCGATCCTGGTCGCGTTCGCGGCCGTCGGGGCGTGGGCGACGGTCCGAACGTTCGAGCGGAAGCTGGTGCGCGGATGACCGCGCTTCGCCTCACCCCACCGCTGCTCATCGGCGGCCGGCGCTCGCTGCTGCTCATCGAGCGCAACCTGTACGTCTACCGGCGGACGTGGATCGTCATCTTCTCGGGCTTCTTCGAGCCGCTGTTCTACCTGCTCGGGATCGGTTTCGGGCTCGGGGCCCTGATCGGGGACGTGCCTGGCCCGGGCGGCCAGGAGATCAGCTACCAGCTGTTCGTCGCACCTGCGCTGCTGGCCACCGCCTCGATGAACGGGGCGATCATGGAGAGCACGTTCAACGTCTTCTTCAAGCTCAACTACCAGAAGACCTACGACGCGATCCTGTCGACCCCGATGAGCGTCGGCGATGTCGCCCTCGGCGAGATCGGCTGGGCGCTCATCCGCGGCGGGCTGTATGCCATCGGGTTCCTCGTGGTGATGGCCGTCTTCGGGCTCTGGGTGTCGCCCTGGCTGATCCTCGCCTTCCCGGCCGCGCTGCTCGTCGGGTTCGCCTTCGCGGCGGTCGGGATGGCCGCGACCTCGTTCATGCGGACGTGGCAGGACTTCGACCTCATCCAGCTCGTGATCCTGCCGCTGTTCCTGTTCTCGGCCACGTTCTACCCGCTCGAGACGTATCCCGAGACCCTGCAGGTGATCGTGCGGCTGACGCCGCTGTACCAGGGCGTGGACCTGATCCGCTCGCTCGCCGTCGGGGCGATCTCGCCGGTCCTGCTCGTCCACGTCGCGTACCTGACGATCATGGGCCTGATCGGTTTGTTCGTGACGTCGCGCCGGCTCGGCAAGCTCCTGCTGAAGTAGCGGTGGCCGCGACTGATCGGGAGGCCCTCGCGGCCTTGACCGCCGAGATCGTGGAGTGTCGGCGCTGTCCGCGGCTCGTCGAGTGGCGCGAGCGGGTGGCCCGCGAGAAGGTCGCCCGCTTCCGCGACGAGACCTACTGGGGGCGACCCGTGCCCGGCTTCGGTGACCCCGATGCGCGCATCCTGCTGCTCGGACTCGCGCCGGCGGCGCACGGCGGCAACCGGACCGGTCGGGTCTTCACTGGCGATGCGTCGGGCGACTTCCTCTTTGCGGCGCTGCACGCCGTCGGGTTGGCGGACCGGCCGGTGAGCCGCCGCCCCGACGACGGCCTGACGCTGTTCGACACCTACATCGCTGCCGCGGTGCGCTGCGCGCCGCCCGCCAACAAGCCGACGATCGAGGAGCGCGACACGTGCGCACCGTGGCTCGCGCTGGAGCTCGGGCTGCTGGCCAGGGTCCGCGTGATCGTGGCGCTCGGCTCGTACGCGTGGGATGCCGGGCTCCGGCTGCTCGCCGCGGAGGGGCACGTCGTCCGGCCAAAGCCGCGCTTTGGACACGGCGCCGAGGTGGCGGTCGGGCCGTACCGGCTCCTCGGCACGTACCACCCGAGCCAGCAGAACACGTTCACCGGCGTGCTGACGCCGCCGATGCTCGAGGCGGTTCTTCAGCGAGCCCGCGAGCTGGCGGACGAGTTGCCCGCGTGAGCGATCCGAAATCGGACGACTGAGCATGCGAGACCCCACCCACGATGCCGTCCGATTTCGGATTCCGAAATCGGACTCGGTGCGGGGATGGGAGTGATGTTGCCGACCGTCCGATTTCGGACGCGAGCCGGGCCCTGACCGCGTTCGGGGTCGCCCTCTCGTATCCTTCACGGTCGAATGGCCACCGAACTCGACTACTACTCCGTCCTCGGCGTGGAACGGGGCGCCTCCGATGCGGAGATCAAGCGAGCGTTCCGCAAGCTTGCCCAGCAGTGGCACCCCGACGTCAACGCGGATCCCGCGGCGCAGGAGCGCTTCAAGGAGATCAACGAGGCGTACCAGGTGCTGTCCGACCCGGACCGCCGCCAGCGCTACGACATGTTCGGCCGGGCGGGAGTCGGGGGCGGTGGCGAAGGGGACTTCGGGTTCGGCGCCTCCGGGTTCGGTGGCTTCAGCGACATCTTCGACGCGTTCTTCGGCGGTGCGACGGCCACCTCGGCACGGCGCGGGCGGCCGCAGGCGGGATCGGACCTGCGCTACGACCTGCGGATCACGTTCGAGGAGGCGATCACCGGGACCGAGAAGGAGATCGACTTCCGGGTGCTCGACACGTGCGAGACCTGCAGCGGCAGCGGGGCCCGAGCCGGGACGTCCCCCACGACGTGCCCGCAGTGCAACGGACGCGGCGAGGTTCGAACGGTGCGCCAGACGATGCTCGGGCAGATGGTCAACGTGTCGGCGTGCCCGCGCTGCCGGGGCGAGGGTCGCATCGTCGAGGACCGATGCGTCACGTGCCAGGGCGAGGGCCGCATCGAGCGCAAGCGCGACCTTCGCGTCACGATCCCGCCGGGCATCGACGAGGGCCACCAGATCCGGCTGTCCGGCGAAGGCGAGGTCGGGCCGCGCGGCGGCACACCGGGGAGCCTGTACGTGGCGGTCCACGTCAGCCCGCACCCGACCTTGAAGCGGGATGGCACCGAGCTGTACTACGAAGGGTCGGTGTCGATCGTCCAGGCCGCGCTCGGGACGACGCTTATCGTGCCGACCGTGGAAGGTGACGAGGAGGTCGAGGTGAAGGCGGGAACGCAGCCCGGGACCGAGATCCGGCTGCGCGGGCGGGGCGTCCCGCACCTGCGCCGGAACGGCGTGCGTGGCGATCTCCACGTGCTGGTCGACGTCGCCGTTCCGACTCGCCTGTCGAAGAAGGAGCGCGAGCTGCTTCAGGCATACGCCGAGGAGGCCGGCGAAGCGGTCGCGAGCGGCGGCGGGTTCATCGACAAGGTGCTCGGCAAGAAGTCGAAGGCGTGACACCGGCGGCGCGGGGTGCTGGCACACGGCGCTCCGAGGACCGAGGCGACGCTCCTGCGAGCCATCGGTCCGAGGATTCGCCAGTTTGGGTCGAACTGTCCGTCGAAGCGGACCTCGAGGCGGTCGAGGCGGTCAGCGAGATCCTGGGCCGCGTGGCACCGACAGGGACGAGCGTCGAGCCGGGTTTCGAGCTGGTGGACGAGGGGCTGGGTGCGCGCGTCGACCCGGCTCAACCGGCAACGGTCAGGGCGTACATCGCTGCCGGCGATCCGGCCGCGGTCGAGCGAGCCGTTGCCGAGGTCACGGCCGCGCTTGGGCATCTCCAGGTCTTCGACCTCCGGCCGATCGGCGAGGTCAGCACCCGCCTCGTCGAGGAGGCCGACTGGGCCGACGCGTGGAAGCAGCACTTCCCGGTGCTCAGGGTCGGCCGGCGGCTGGTGATCCGGCCGACCTGGCGACGACATCGCGCCGCGGACGGAGACGTCGTCCTGGCCCTCGACCCGGGCATGGCGTTCGGGACCGGGCTGCACCCGACGACACGGCTCTGTCTCGCCGCGCTCGAGCAGCTGGCCGACGACGGCGCCGTCGAGGGACGCACGGTCCTCGACGTCGGCTGCGGGTCAGGGATCCTCTCGATCGCCGCCGTTCGGCTGGGGGCCGCGTCGGCGCTCGGCGTCGACACGGATCCGATCGCGATCGAGGCGACGACCGCGAACGCGCGCCGGAACCGGATCGCCCGGCGGATCCGTGCACGCGAGGGAACCATCCCGACCGGCGAGGGTCCGTTCGACGTGGTCCTCGCAAACCTCATCGCCTCGCTGCTCGTGCGGCTGGCCCCGGAGCTCCGCGCGGAACTCGCGCCCGGCGGCGCGCTGCTTGCCTCGGGGATCTTTGCCGATCGCGAAGCCGAGGTCCGCGAAGCGTTCGAGCGGGCCGGGTTGCGTGTCACGGACCGGCTCGTGGAAGGGGACTGGGTCGCGCTCGACGCAACCCACGCCGGCTGATCCGGGATCGGGCCTGGGCCGCTCGGCGGGTCGCTGAGCCACCCGACCTACAATCGCGAGCAGATGCCGACTGCCCTCTTCCCGTACATCCTCGTCGTCCACGTGACGCTCGCGATCTCGTTGTTCGTGCCGGCGATCGTCCTGCCGTTCACGCTGCGCGCACGACGTGCCACGACCGACTCGCCGAGTCCCGTGATCCGCTTCCTGCTCTGGATGCAGAGCCACGGAACGATCGTCATTGGCATCGGGCTGGCGCTCACCGGGCTGGCGATGGTGGCGATCCTCGGGTCACAGCTCCTGCGGCAACCGTGGCTGCTGGTCGCCCTGACGATCTACTTCACGAATCTGGCCATCGCGTTCTTCATCCAGCGCCCGAACCTGCGGCGGCTCGTCGGCATCTCGGCGGCACGCGACGACACGGTCTGGAAGGAGCGCGCGAAGCGCCAGCGCTACGTGTCGTATCTCATGGCCGGGCTCGTCGGGACGATCGGGTTCCTGATGAGCGCCAAGCCGGATTTCTGGTGAGCGCCGTGGGTCGCGCGGCGATCGTCAACCTGGGCTGCAAGGTCAACCAGTCCGAGGTCGATGCCGCTGCGCGGCTGCTCCGTGCGCGAGGCGTGACCGTCGTCGGCGGGTACGACCCGGCCGATCTCGTCCTCGTCAACACGTGCACGGTCACCGCCGAGGCCGATGCCAAGTCGCGGGCTGCGGTTCGCCGCGCACGACGCGTGAACCCCGACGCGGAGATCGTCGTCACGGGCTGCTCGGTCCAGACCGGCCGCGACGCGTTCGCGGCGCTCGATCCCGCCGCACGGCTCATCGACAACCGCGCCAAGGACGGATTGCTCGCCGAGCTCGAAGCGCTCGTCGCGATCCCCGAAGGGCGGGCCGGGCCGGTGGCCGGCGCGCTCCCGACCCTGTCCGGCGTCGAGCTGGCGACGGCCGTGGACGAGCGCAACGTCACCGAGCGGACCCGTGCCTTCGTCAAGGTCCAGGACGGCTGCTCGTTCTTCTGCACGTACTGCATCATCCCGACCGCCCGCGGCCCGGAACGATCGCTCGCTCCCGAGACCGTGCTCGCGGACGTGCGGCGGGCGCTGGCGGCGGGCCACCGCGAGATCGTGCTGACCGGCATCAACATCGGGACGTACGACGGCGGCTGGTCCGAGCGCGGGCCGCGCGGCTCGCACCGGGCGGCGGCGCTGACCCTTGCCGGGCTGATCCGCCGGCTGCTCGACGAGACCGAGGTCGAGCGCATCCGCCTCAGCTCGATCGAGCCGCAGCACGTCGACGACGAGCTGCTCGCGGTCTGGCGCGCCTCCAGTGGCCGCTGCCTCCCGCACTTCCACCTGCCGCTGCAGTCCGGGGACGACGGGGTCCTCCGCCGGATGGGCCGCCGTTACGACGCCGCCGCCTACGCCGCGACCGTCGCCCGGGTCCGGGCCGCAGTCCCGGGCGTCGCGATCCACGGCGACGTGATCGTCGGCTTCCCGACCGAGGACGAGCAAGCCTGGGAGCGGTCGCTCGCGTTCATCCGCGGCATCGGGTTCGCCGGCCTCCACGTGTTCCGCTACTCGGCGCGGCCGGGGACGGCGGCGGTTCGCATGGCCGGGGCCGTGGACGAGGCCGCCAAGAAGCGCCGCGCGGCGGAGCTCCTGGCCGTGGCCGCCGAGGCACGGGCGTCGTTCGCGGCCGCGCACGTCGGACGGGTCGTCGACGTGCTGTTCGAAAGCCGCCTGCACGACGAGCGCTGGGCTGGTCACGCCGAGGACCACGTGCTGGTGGCGGCGTCCGGAGACGATCTCGAGAACGCAATCGGCCGATGTGGTGATCGAGGGCATCGACCGCGAGGTCGCGGACCGTGCGATCGGCTCGATCGTCGCCGTTGACCGGCCGAAGCGGCAGATCCGCCGCGACCTGCCAGTGCTGACCGAACAACTCGGAGGTGCCCGTGCCGTCTGAATGCCTCTTCTGCGGGATCGCCGACGGCGAGATCCCCGCCGACATCGTCCACAACGACGAGCTCGTCGTCGCCTTCCGCGACATCAACCCGAAGGCGCCGACCCACATCCTGCTCATCTCGCGGGAGCACATCGAATCGGCCGCCGAGCTGACGGACGGGCACGCAACCCTGCTCGCGAGGCTGTTCGTAACAGCGGCGGCGCTCGCGAAGACCGAGGGCGTCGCCGAGTCCGGCTACCGACTCGTGACAAATGTCGGAGGCGACGCGGGACAGTCGGTCCACCATCTCCACCTGCATCTGCTCGGGGGCCGCTCGATGTCGTGGCCCCCCGGGTGACCACGCACCGGCAGCCTGTTCGTACCGCGGGGCTCCCCGCGTTGACCGTCGCAGCCGCCCTGGTCCTTGCGGGCTGCGCGGGGATGGACGCCAACCCTTCGGGGGGTCCAGCGGCCACGCCGATCGGCTCGCCGGCAATCGGGGCCTCAGCGGAGGCGACACGCCAGGCCGTCTTCGGGGCGCTGGGGCGGCAGAACCTGATCGTCGCGCCGTCGGCATCGCCCGTTCGACCGCCCGAGTCCGCTCCCCTCGCCGCTGCGCCACGGAACGTCTACCAGGTCACGCTCCCGTCGGCCCCGGATGAGGGGTTCATCGTCGTGTACGAGCTGCCCACCGAGGCCGACGCGATCGCCGCCGCCGGGGCGCAGCGCGACTACCTCGCGAGCGGCCCCGGCCGCGTACAGGCGCCGCTCGGCACCGACCACGTGATCCAGCAGCTCGGGCCGACCGTCATCGTGTACGACTGGGTGCCCGGCGGGGCGCAGGACGAGGCCGCGCCGCGCGTCGCGGAGGCGCTTCGCACGATCGGCACGACGTTCGCCGTCGCCCCGTAGGCCACAATCGCGCCACACGCGCAGCCGGGAGGGCTTGACATGGCCGTGTTCGCAGACGGGAAGATCGAGGCCTACGTCGGGCCGCCGGAGCTTGGCGCGGCCGACGATCTGGAAGCCGTCATCGTCGACTTCATCGGCGGCGCCCGCCGGCGCCTCGACATCGCGGTCCAGGAGCTGGATTCCGAGGTGATCGCGCGGGCGATCCTCGCCGCGTCCTGGCGGGGCATCCGGGTCACGCTGTTCCTGGAGCAGGACTACCTGCGGAGCGTCCTGAAACGCGGTCCGGACGGGGTTCCGCTGCCGCCGAAGCCGAAGGCCGGCGAGACACCCGCCGAGGCACTCGAACGTGTCCAGTGGTCGGCCGACGAGACCGAGCTCGCGGAGAACCGGCGGATCCTCGGCGCGCTGCTCCGGTCCGACGTCGAGGTGCGCGGCGATTTCAACCCGAAGATCTTCCACCAGAAGTTCATCCTGCGGGACTACTACGACGGCAAGGCAACGAGCCCCGGGAACCCGGCGCTGCTGACCGGCTCGGCGAACTTCACCGTCACCGACACCCATGTGAACCTGAACCACGTGTTCGTGTTCCACTCGGCGTACGTCTCGCGCCAGTACGAGCTCGAGTTCCTGCAGCTCCGGCACGGCATGTTCGGGCGCGGGCTCCACGGGGACATCCCTGCCACCTACGACCTCGGTGGCGTCCCGGTGAAGGTGCTCTTCGCCCCGGATCACACCCCGGAGCTCGAACTGATGAAGCAGATGCTCAAGGGCGAGACCGAGACGGTGTTCGCGATCTTCACGTTCGCCGGGTCATCTGGCGTGGACGACACGATGCTCGCGCTGGCCCGTGGCGGGATGAAGATCCGCGGCGTGCTCGACCCCGGTCAGGCCGCCCACGACTGGGCGGCGTCGAAGACGATGATCCACCCCAACATCGACCTGTTCGTCCCGCGCCGGACGGGCGTCTTCAAGAACCTCCGGAAGCTGCACCACAAGCTGATGGTGATCGACGAGACGATCGTGGTTGCCGGGAGCTTCAACTACACCCAGCCGGCCAACGATTTCAACGACGAGAACCTGTTCGTGATCGGCAGCCCGTTGCCGGAGGTGGCGGGGGTGGACGTCGACGCGGCGAAGACCCGGGCGCTTGCCGGCCACATGAAGGCCGAGATCGAACGGATCATCGCCAACAGCGCGCCGTACGTGCCCTAGCTGCCCTCGCTGACCGGCAGCGCCGATTCCACGACGGCCCATTTGCGCACCTGGTCCCGCTTGACCTTGAGCGTGTGCGTGCGCGGGAAGTCCTCGCCGTGCCACACCCGCCATGCGGCCACGCGCTGGCTTGGGCCGAGGGTCGAGTTCGCGGCCTTGACCGCGGCGCCGATGCGGGCCTGCGCCGCGGCCGGGTCCTCCTTCGGATCGGCCGGCAGGATCACCGCCTCGATCCGCCCCGGTGACGTCTCGACCACCACGGATTCCCGGATGCCCGCCACGCGCAGCGCGTTCTCGATGTCCTCCGGGTACACGTTGAAGCCGTTGGGCAGGACGATGATGTCCTTCTTGCGCCCGGACAGGATCAGCCTGCCCCCGTCGTCGAAGTGGCCGATGTCGCCGCTCTTGTACCAGCCGTCGTCGGTAAACGCGGCTGCGGTCAGCTCGGGCTCGTCCCAGTAGCCCTTGAACAGGGTCGGTCCCCGGAACTGGACCTCGCCGTCCGCGGCGATCCTGACCTCCATGCCCGACACCGGCCGGCCCACCGTCCCGAGGCCGTGGTCGTCGAGGGTCGTGCACGCGCCGGACGCCGTCTCGGTCGAGCCGTAGCCCTGGAGCACGGTCACGCCGAGTTCCTCCCACGCCTGCTGGAGCGCGGGCGGCAGGAACGCACCCGCGCTGATGAACAGCCGGAACCCGCCGCCGAGCCGCTGGTGGACGCTCCGGAAGACCACGCGGCGAAGGCCCATCGGCAGCCGCCGGGCGACGCCGCGGAGCCACGCGAACTGGCGCGCCCGGCCCGACTTCTCCACCTCGCGTTCGATGGCGCTCCAGAACAGGTCGAGCACCTGCGGGACGACGACCATCGAGGTGACGCGGTGCTCGCGCAGCGATTCGAAGATCACGCGCGGGTTGACGCTGCGCAGGTACAGGATGTCGGCGCCGACGTCGAGGGCGTAGAACAGGCCGACCGCCTGCTCGAGCAGGTGCGATAACGGCAGCAGCGAGACGATGCGGTGGTCCATCGGCGGGACGATCGTGTGGAAGGACTGGACGCCCGCGACGATGTTGTCGTGGGCGAGCATCACGCCCTTCGGCGTCCCGGTCGTCCCGGAGGTGAAGATCAGCTCCCAGATCTCGTCCGGCCGGGGCCGCTCCCAGGCCGCCAGCTGCGCCTCCCAGTCGGACGGAAACGCGTCGTCCGGCTCGGCGGTGAGCGCGTCGACGGTCGTGGTCGGGAACCGTTCCAGCTTCGCGTCGCGCGGATCGGGGGCATCGCGTCCCGTGCCGAGGACGAGCTGCTTCGCGGCGGACTTGCGGACGACGTTCTCGATCGCGTCGGACGACATGCGCAGGTCCAGCGGGACGAGGACCAGCCGTGCCCGCATCGCCCCGAAGTACACGGCCGGGAGGGCCGGGGTCGAGGGCGACCAGGTCAGCAGCCGGTCGCCCGGCTCCAGTCCGAGGGCGCGCAGGCGCCACGCCGCCAGGCGGCTGCGCCGGTCGAGCTCGCGGAAGCTCCAATGCCAGGTCGTGCCGTCGTCGGTGCGGAGCCCTACCGCGTTCCGATCCCCGAAGCGGGTGACGGACGCTTCGAAGAGATCGAGGAGCGTGTCCACTGCCGAGAGCGTACACGGCCTGTGCGGCCCTCATGGGGCGGCCAAATCCGGGACCTCGAACACGCCCGTCGCCCGTTTGACCCGCCCATGGGCCTCGGCTACACTCCGCCGGCTGTCGTCGCCGGTTGGCCGCGGTTTCGACGAATACAGCACGCAGATCACGGCCTGAGGAGGTGAACCGGTATTGGCAGAAGTCCGAGTGGGTGAGAACGAGACGTTCGAAAGCGCACTGCGCCGCTTCAACAAGAAGATCCAGCAGAGCGGGATCCTCGCCGAGGCTCGCCGACGCGAGCATTACGAGAAGCCCAGCGTGAAACGCAAGCGCAAGGAAGCGAAGCGCAAGAAGAACGCCCGAGCGCAGGCAGGCTGACCGACTGAGGTCGGTCCCGCCGGCGTCCCCCACGGGCGGCTAGCGCCCGAGGTGCCAGAACCGGTGTCCCTTCGAGAGCGGATCCAGGAGGATACGACCGCCGCGATGCGGTCAGGCGACGTGCTGCGCCGCGACGTGCTGCGCATGGCCTCCAGCTCCGCCTACAACCTCGAGAAGCAGCAGCTCCGCGAGCTGACCGAGGATGAGCTCATCGGCGTGCTGACCCGCGAGGTCAAGCAGCGCCGCGAGTCCGTGGCGGCGTACCGCGGCGGTGGCCGCGAGGACCTCGCCTCCCGCGAGGAGGCCGAGATCGCGATCCTCACCGAGTATCTGCCCGAGGCCCTGACCGACGAGCAGCTCGACGCGCTCGTCGGGGAGGGGATCGCGGCCACGGGATCGGCCACTCCCCGGGATCTCGGCAAGGTCATGGGCTGGCTCGCCCCGCGGACCCGCGGCCGTGCCGACGGCAAGGTCGTCTCCGCGAAGGTCGCCGCGGCCCTGGCCGGCGCCGAGCGGAGCGCCTGAACTCCCCATGCTGACCCGTCGCGCCGACGCGCCCGACGCCTTCACGCGCCGTGACGGCACGCGTCTGGGGATTGCGGGAGCGATCCTCGCGCTGGTGCTGACGGCGGTCCTCGGGATTGATGTGGCCCTGCCGCAGGGGCTCCTGCTGACCGAGGGCCAGCCCGCGCCCCGCGACATCGTCGCTCCTTCCGACCGCGATTTCGTGAGCGTGATCAGGACCGCGGAGGCCCGGGAAGCGGCACGCGACGCCGTTCCCGACCAGTACGACTACACGACCGGCAACGCCATCGCCATCGCCGCAGCACAGCAGCGCGCCTTCGAGAGCCGGGTGGACGCGCTCGACGCCGCGTTCGCCGCCGACATCAGCCCGGAGGATCGGGCGGCCCTGCTCGACAGTTCGCTCGTCGAGCTCGATCTGCCCGAGGCCGAGGCCGAGACGATCCGGACCATGGACCGGACACGTTGGCGCGCCCTCCGAACGGAGGCTGCCCGCGTCCTCGACGTGACGATGCGCTTCGAGGTCAGGGACAGCGAGGTCGAATCGACCAAACTGGCCCTCGCGGATCGGATGGCCGGCGACCTCAGCGACGACGAGCGGTTCCTCGCGGCCGCGCTCATCACCCCGCTGATCGTCGGCAACTCCTCGTACAGCGCCGATCTCTCGACGGCCGCCGGCGAGCGGGCAGCGGCAGCCGTCCAGGATGTCCGCGTTCACGTCGAGCAGGGTCAGGTCATCGCACGGCAGGGCGACCCGATCGGCGACGCCGAGCTCGAGGCCCTCGAGGCGCTCGGCCTCAACGATGGAGAGGCGGACCTGGCCACCTTCGCCGGCTGGTTCCTGTTCGCGGCGCTCGTCGTCGGGCTGCTGCTCGCCTGGCTCTGGCGCTTCCGGCCCGGGCTCTGGCACCGCAACAGCGTCCTGGTCCTCGTCGGCCTCCTGGTGCTCGGCGCGACGGTCGCGCTCAAGCTCACCGCCGGCCGTTCGATCCTGACCTACTTCCTGCCGACGGCCGCCGTCGGGATGCTCCTCACGATTCTCCTCGACGCGACGATCGCCACGTTCGTCATGGCCCTCCTCGCGATCGTGGCCGGCGCCGTGAACGGTTCGTCGCTCGAGATCGCGGCGTACGTGTTCCTCGGCGGCATGGCCGGGATCGTGACCGTCCGGCGCGGCGACAAGGTGCAGGTGTTCGTGCAGGCCGGGATCGCGGTCGCGCTCGTCAACGCGATGGTCGTGTCGGTGTTCTCGCTCCTCGGCGAGCGGGACATCCGGGGCGTGCTCGAGCTGTGGCTGGCCTCGGCCGCGGCCGGGGCCGGTTCGGCCGTCGCGGCTGCCGGCTCGTTCGCCGTGCTGGGCTCGTTGTTCGGGATCCTCACGGTGTTCCAGCTGCTCGAGCTGGCGAACCCGTCGCAACCGCTGCTGCGACGCCTGCTCGTCGAGACGCCCGGCACCTACCACCACTCGCTCATGGTCGGCAACCTGGCGGAGCGGGCGGCCGAAGCGATCGGGGCGGACCCGCTGCTGACCCGCGTCGCGGCCTACTACCACGATGTCGGCAAGCTCGCGAACCCGCTCGCATTCATCGAGAACCAGGCGGGCGGCGAGAACGTCCACGACCAGCTCGACCCCGAGACGAGCGCGCAGGTCCTCAAGCAGCACGTCGCCGACGGCATCGACATCGCCTACAAGGCACGGCTGCCGAAACCGTTGATCGCGTTCATCCCGCAGCACCACGGGACCGCGATCATGTCCTACTTCTACGGGCGGGCGAAGGACCTTGCCGCTGAACCGTACGGCGGCATCACCACGAGTGAGGGCCTGAAGGCGGCCGCGGCCGTCGACCAGCGGAAGTTCCGCCATGCCGGCCCGAAGCCGCAGTCCCGCGAGGCGGCCCTCATCATGCTCGCCGACGGTGTCGAGGCGTCGGTCCGCTCGCTCTCGTCGCGCGACGAGCCGGCCATCCGGGCGATGGTCGCGCGGATCCTCGACGAACGCGTGAGCGACAGCCAGTTCGACGAATGCGAGCTCACCTTGCGCGACCTCCAGCTCATCCGCGAGGCGTTCGTCGGCCAGCTCCTCGGGATGTACCACTCGCGGATCGCGTACCCGGAGAACAAGGTCGTGGAGCTCGAATCGCGGCGCGCGGCGAGTGGCGGAGGCGACGGCAGCGCCTCGTGAGCCGGCACCGCATCGGCGGCTGGCGGATCGACGTCGAGCGGCGCGAGGGCGTGCCCAGGATCGTGCCGGCAATCGCCCTTGCCAGGGCTGTCGGTCGCGCGCTCGAAGGCGGTCGTGCCCCGATGCCGGGCTCGATCCTGCTCATCCTGAGTGACGACCGGGAGCTCGCCGAGCTGAATGCGACCCACATGGGGCACACGGGCCCGACGGACGTGCTCTCGTTCCCGCTCCTGCCCCCCGACGTGTTCCGCTCGCATGCCGCCGCGCCGGCCTTCGCGCTGCCGCCCGGCCGCCTGCCGCATCTCGGCGACATCGTCGTCTCCGTCGAGCGCGCGATCGAGCAGGCCGAGTCCGGGCGGGGCGGGCATACGGGCGACGTCCGCTGGTCACCGGCCGACGAGCTGCGCCTGCTCGTCACGCACGGCACGCTCCACGTCTGCGGCTGGGACCACACCGAACCGGCCGAGGAGGCCGCGATGCGCAACCTCGAGCGCGAGCTGCTCGGGGCTGCCAGCGGCCGAATTAGCGTGAACTAGAAGTCCGCGGCGGTGCCCGGCACGCCGAGTGCTCGGGCGCCCTCGAACACGGTCTCGAGCCCCGCGATGACGTCAGCCGCCACGTAGACGCGCAGCTCCTCGTCGACCGTCCGAAGCGCCGCGATCGCGTACGACGTCATGAGTTCCGCCGAACCCGTGGCCGTCAGGACCACTTCCCCGCGGAGGTCGCGCGGCGACTCGCGCATCAGCAGTTCGCGGTCGGCGAGGCGGTCCAGCATGGAGTCCAGCGTCGAGGCACGCAGGCCGGTCCGCTGTCGAACGATGGCGATCGTCGCCCGCGGATAGCGCCGCAGCGCTTCGAACACCATGGCCTCCGAGGGGCTCAAGCCATGGTCCCGGAGCTCCATGGCCATCCGCCGATTGAGCACGTGATAGGCGCCATGCAGAGCAGCGAATGCGGGCATGCGCGGGCGCGCCGGCGGTCGGCCCCAGGATTGCGGGGAGCAGCTGGTCGTCGAACTCCTCGTCGTGGTCTTCCATTCCGAAATCGTACGGATCGCCACGTATCACCCCCTTACCTGGGCCATCCGAAATCGGATTCCGATTTCGGAATGGGCGGCGGAACGGAAGTGATGTCCCAGACCGTCCGATTTCGGACGCGGGCAGGCGACGATGAGCGCTACGCTCGTCGCCGATGGCTGGTGACTACCAGATCCGCGCCATGAGCCGGTCCGAGCTGGAGCTGGCGATCGGCTGGGCGCGCGACGAGGGCTGGAACCCGGGCCTCCATGACGCGACTTCGTTTCATGCCGCTGACCCGGAGGGCTTCCTCGTGGGCGTGCTCGACGGGCGGCCCGTCAGCTCGATCTCGGTGGTGCGTTACGGCGAGACGTTCGGGTTCCTCGGCCTCTACATCGTGATCCCCGAGCAGCGCGGGCGGGGCTACGGATACGCCCTGTGGCAGGCGGGCATGGCCCGCCTCGCAGGACGGCTGGTCGGCCTCGACGGGGTCCCGGCCCAGCAGGACAACTACCGTCGCTCCGGGTTTGAACTTGCCTATCGCAACGTCCGCTACGGCGGGACCGCGCCGAAGAGCCGAGCCGACGGCCTCCTCGACGCCCGGACCGTCCCGTTCGAGCAGCTCCTCGCGTTCGACGCCCGGCTGTTCCCGGCGCCGAGGCCCGGCTTCCTCGCCGGGTGGATCAGCCTGCCGGAGAGCCGGGCGCTCGCCGCCCTGGACGACGGCGAGTTGCATGGCTTCGGCGTGCGCCGGCGGTGTGGCAACGGCCACAAGATCGGGCCGCTCTACGCCACGAGTCGCGCGATCGCGGAGCGGTTGTTCGACGGGCTCTGCGAGGGCATCGCCGGTGAGCCGGTCTTCCTCGACGTCCCCGAGCCCAACGCGGAGGCGGTTGCGCTTGCCGTAGGACGCGATCTCGCGCCGGCGTTCGAGACCGCTCGGATGTACACCGGCCCGGCCCCCGCGATCGAACTCGGCCAGCTCTACGGGGTGACGACGTTCGAGCTCGGCTAGGTCGAAGCCGCTGCGCTACCATCGCCCAGGGCCGGATCGACGTGATCCCGGCCCTGTCGGCATGCCCGGAGGCTTCGTGAAGATCGTCGTCGGGCTCGGGAATCCGGGCTCGCAGTACGCGCAGACACGCCACAACATCGGCTGGATGGTGCTCGACCGGTTGGCCGACCGGGCGGGTTGGTCAGGCCGTGGGCGGCAACGCGACGCGGCGAATGTCGTCATGGGTCGTTTCCGCGGGCTCGACGTGACGCTGGTCAAGCCGCAGACCTACATGAACGACTCGGGTGTGGCCGTCCGCAAGGTGCTCGCGCGCGACCGGGCGCCGCTGGTCGACCTGCTCATCGTCGCCGACGACTTCGCGCTGCCGTTCGGCAAGCTCCGCTTCCGCGAACAGGGCAGCCACGGCGGGCACAACGGCCTGCGCTCGGTGGTCGAGGAGCTTGGCACCGAGAAGTTCAGCCGGCTCCGGATCGGCATCGGCGATCCGCAGCGCCAGGCGATCGACCATGTCCTGTCGACGTTCGCGCCCGACGAGCGCGAGCGCATGGACGAGCTGCTCGATGCTGCGGCCGACGCGGTCGAGGCCTGGGCACGCGACGGCACGAGCAAGGCGGCCAATCGCTTCAACACGTTCGAGCTCCGCCCCGCCGACGCGAGCCGCATCGCCGCCCCGGGCGAGATCGAGGGTCCGCCGGGCCCGGACGGCATCCGCCGCACACGGACGGGCTGGCGGCGCGTCCGCCTGCCGGGGTCCGGGAGCGGGGAGTGAGCCGTCCACCGATGCGTGGCCGGACCACGCGCGAGCGCCGGATCGCCGAGCGCGTCGCGGAGGAGTTCGCCGAGCGCCACGCCCGGCCCGCGCCCGAGGCGGCCGTGGACTTCGACGTCGCGGACGTCGACGCCGAGGTCGAGGCTGCGCGACGCCAACCCCCTGCGCCTCGCCCGGCACAGCGCCGTTCGCGCGGCGCCGGCCGGCGCCTGCCCGACCTCGCTGCGCTGCCGCCGCTCCTGGCCGCGACGGAGCCGTTCGAATCGCTCCGGGAGCGCCTCGGCTCGCCCGAGACCCGCACGCCGCGTGGCCGCCACGCCGGGCTGGCCGGCGTCCCCCACGGCGCGAAGTCGTACCTGGCCGCGGCGCTTGTGCTCGGCGGCGCACACGAGCGCCTGGTCTGGATCGCGCGCGACTCGGAGATCGGTGATCGCGTCGCCGAGGAGCTCGGCGCATGGCTCGGCGACGCGGAGGCCGTCGCGGTCCTCGAGCCGCGCACGTCGCTGGCCTACGAGCGCAGCGAGCTGGTCGCGGACGAGACGGCGGCCCGTGTCGCATCGCTTGCCGCGTGGCGCAGCGGCCGTGCCCGGATCCTCGTGGCGAGCGTCCAGGCCCTGCTCCAGCACACGATCGCCCCCGACGACCTGCCGGACGAGCCACGCACGCTGCGCTTGAACGCCCGGGTCGGTCAGGACGCCCTCCTTCGTGAACTGCTCGATCTCGGGTACGTGCCCGTCCTCGAAGTCGCCGGCAGGGGCGAGTTCGCCCGCCGGGGCGGCATCGTCGACGTCTTCCCACCGTCCCTGCCGCTGCCGATCCGGCTCGAATTCTTCGGGGACGAGATCGACTCGCTGCGGACGTTCGATCCCACCGATCAGCGGACGATCGGTCCTGTCGAGGCCGCCGTCCTCCTGCCGGCGAGCGAGTTCCTCCTGCCGCCCGGTGGTGCGGCGCTGCTCCGCGAGCGCCTCGGGACGATGGCGCGGAAGCTCCCCGAGCGGCTTGCCGCGGACCTGGCCCGCTTCGAAGGCGCGGACGATCCCCTTCGCGAGACCGCCCCGGCCAACGTCGGCGGTGCCACGCGTGCGCTTGCCGTCGGAGACGCGGCCGAGGTGTGGGCGCCATACCTCGCCACGGCCACCGGCTTCGACCACATCGACCCCGGCACGTTGCTCGTGATCGACGAGCCTGCGGACCTCGCCGAATCCACCGAGTTCCTGTGGCGGCAGGCCGAGGAGCGCCGGGCGGAGCTCGTCGAGGCCGGGGAGCTGCCCGGTCGCTGGCCGGTGACCTATCTCGGTCCGCGCGACTGGAAGGGCCGGCTGGTCAGTTCGCGGACCCTCGAGCTCACCTGGGAATCCGAGTCGCCTGCAGGCACCGCGATGGTCGCGCCCCTCGACGCCCAGCTCGTGTTCGGGTGGCGCGAGCCGCAACTGCCGCTTGGCCGTGCGGCCCGACTCCCGGACGCTGTCGAGGCCTGGCAGGGTGACGGGGCGCGGATCGTGCTCGCATCCGACCAGGCGCCGCGTCTCGCCGAGATCCTCGCCGAAGCAGGACACCCGGCTGCGGTCGTGTCCGGTCTGTCCGAGGCGCCGCCGCCTGGCGCGATCGCGATCATCGAGCGCAGCCTCAACGGCGGCTTCGTCGGCGGCCCCGAGGGCATTGCCTTCGTCACCGACCGCGAGCTGTTCGGGAACGTCCGGATCCGCCGTCCGAAGGCGATGCGGCGGGTCGTGCCGCGCGACATCCTCGAACGCCTGACGACCGGCGACTTCGTGGTCCACATCGACCACGGTGTCGCCCGCTTCGAGCAGATGCTCCGGCGCTCCGCCTCGACGGGCGACGAACGAGACTTCCTCGAGCTGTCGTTCGCGGGCGGCGACCGGATCTTCGTTCCTGTCGAGCAGATCGGGCGGGTGACGCGCTACTCCGGGGGCGACAAACCGCACCTCAGCAGGCTGGGCGGCGCGGAATGGCTGCGCACGAAGCAGCGGGTCGGGCGGGCCGTCACGGACCTGGCGAAGGAGCTGCTCGAGCTGTACGCGGCGCGCAGCCAGGCACGGGGGCATGCCTTCGCCGAGGACTCGCCGTGGCAGTCGGAGCTCGAGGCGTCGTTCCCGTATGAGGAGACCGTCGACCAGCTTCGCGCCGTGACCGAGGCCAAGGAGGACATGGAGCGCGTCCGGCCGATGGACCGGCTGGTCGTGGGCGACGTCGGCTACGGCAAGACTGAGGTCGCGCTGCGAGCGGCATTCAAGGCGACGCAGGATGGCAAGCAGGTTGCGGTCCTCGTCCCGACGACGGTTCTCGCCGCGCAGCACCATCGCACGTTCAGCCAGCGGTTCGCCGCCTTCCCGATCGAGGTCCGCCTCCTGTCCCGGTTCGTGTCGGCGAAGGAGCAGGCGACCACGCTCGCCGGGCTCACCGACGGCACGGTCGACGTCGTCATCGGGACGCACCGGCTGCTCAGCAAGGACGTCCGGTTCCGCGACCTCGGCCTGGTCGTGGTCGACGAGGAGCAGCGGTTCGGTGTCGCGGCCAAGGAGCGCCTCAAGCGGATGCGTCGCGAGGTCGACGTCATGACGCTGTCCGCGACGCCGATCCCGCGCACGCTCAACCTGGCGCTTGCCGGCGTACGCGACCTCTCCCTCATCGAGACACCGCCCGAGGACCGCCTGCCCATCCAGACGCGCGTCGCCGAGGCGACCGCGGGGCTCGTCCGGGACGCCATCCTGCGCGAGCTCGATCGCGGTGGCCAGGTGTTCTACGTGCACAACCGGGTCGAGACCATCGAGGCGCAGGCCGAGCAGCTCCGCCGGATGCTGCCCGATGCACGCTTCGTGGTCGGTCACGGGCAGATGGCCGAGGGCGCGCTCGACAAGGTGATGCTCGCCTTCGCCGACGGCGACGCCGACATCCTCGTGTGCACGACGATCATCGAGTCGGGGCTCGACATCCCGAATGCGAACACGATCATCATCGATCGGGCCGACACGCTCGGGCTGGCCCAGCTCTACCAGCTGCGAGGCCGCGTGGGCCGCAGCTCGCGGCGCGCCTACGCCTATCTCCTGTACCGGCGCCGCGAGCGGCTGAGCGACGAGGCGCGCAAGCGACTCCAGGCGATCTTCAACGCATCGGAGCTCGGGGCCGGGTTCCAGATCGCGCTGTCGGACCTCGAGATCCGCGGGGCCGGCAACATCCTCGGCGGCGAGCAGTCGGGTCACATGGCGGCCGTCGGCTTCGACCTCTATTCGCGCCTGCTTGCCGAGGCCGTCGAGACGCAGAAAGCCGCGCTGGAGGGCCGGGCGCCGGTGGTGGCTCCGCTGCAGGCGGTCGTCGATCTGCCGGTCGAGGCGCACCTGCCCGACGAGTACGTGCCCGACGAGGCGCAGAAGCTCGAGCTGTATCGCCGCCTTGCCCGCGCCAGGACGATCGGCGATCTCGCGGCCTTCCGCCAGGAGGTCGCCGACCGGTTCGGGCCGATGCCCCAGCCGGTGATCCGCCTCGTGGAAGTGGCGGAGCTGCGCCTGGTCGCCGAGACCGCCGGCGTGTCGTCGATCTCGCGCGAGAACGGGCTGCTGGTCGTGCGCTTCGGGGCCGGCCTGTCGCGGGCCACCGCGATGGCCCTGCTGGCCGGGGGCGGCCTGCCCGGCGTGCGCGCCGGCGAGCTGACCTTCGCTTCGAACCAGGTCCGCATTCGCGTGCCCCGCGAACCCGGTCCGTGCCTGGGAGCTGACGCAGGCCGTCGTGGCTCGGCTCGCGGCCCCGCGTTGATCGGTCGCTGCAAGGGCGAGCCGCCGGTTCGATAGGCGCTGTCTGCGGGCCGGCCACGAGGCTGGTGGCGAGGAGGTGCCTCCGTGGAACCAACCAAGACGCCCGGCGAGCACTGGGATCGCGACCAGATGGAGCGCGATACCGAGGGTACGCCGGCGGGCGAGCCGCAAGGTGAGGTCTGGAACCGACACCAGATGGAGATCGACGACACCGGGACCGAGTCGGAGGCCGCGGCGGAGCGCCCCGCGATCGACGAGGGCACACCCGCGGGCGGCCTGAGCGGGCACGGCCAGCCGTCCGGCGAAAGCCACTGGGAGCGCTCGGAGGACGAACCGGCCGGCTGACGGCCGGCTGAACGAGAAGATCGACCTGACGAGCCGGGTGGTCTGGGGGCCACCCGGCTCGCTATGCTTGGCGGGCACCCCCAGTGCGGGCACCCCCAGCACACGCAGGAGTCGATGACCTCCTACGTCCCGCCGACCGCCAGCGATTTCCTGGCGCGTCTCGCCGATGCCCCGTGTTGCGCAGCGATCGTCGACGCGGGTCGGCTGGATGCCGCGCTCGCGTCGCGCGCGCCGGCCGTCTTCGTCCTCCGCGGCAACGGGCTCGAGCTGGCCGACCTGATCCGTCGCGTGCACGACCACGGCAAGCTCATCGCCGTCCACCTCGACCTGGTCGACGGGGTCAAGGCGGACCACTGGGGGGTCACCTGGCTGGCCCGCTGCGGCGTCGACGCCGTCATCACCTCCCATGGCCAGCTCATGCCGGTCATCCGCAACGAGGGGGTGATCGCGATCCACCGCCTGCTGCTCTCGCGCCGCGAGCACCTCGACACGGCCGTAACGGCGTTGGCCCGATCACGTCCCCACATCGTCGAGATCCTCCCCGGGGTGATCCTGCCGGCGATCAACGGCCTCCTGCCGCCGCTCGACGTCCCGATGCTCGCCGGCGGCTTCATCCGAACGCCGCTCGACGCACGGTCCGTCCTCGCTGCCGGTGCGATCGGGGTGACGACCAGCTCCGAAGGCCTGTGGGACCTCCATGGCTGACGGCGCCGCGATCCACCTGCCGCGCATCATGGTCGCCGGTACCGGTCACAACGGCATCGAGCCCGCCGCCAGGTCTGGATGCCGGGATCCTGCTCCGCAACACCGACCTCGCGGCGCTCATCGATTGCGCACTGTCCGGCGCGACGCCGCCGGCCGTGGAGCTCGATTCGATCCGCGGCCTCGGTTCGGACGACGCCGCCGTGGACTTCCTCCGGCGAAAGCTGTCGATCGAGATCATGCTCACCCGTCGCCCGCAGGCCGCCCGCGCGTTCGCTGGCGCGGGCGGGCTCGCGCTGCTCAACGTGCTCGCCTTCGACTCGACCGGGCTGCGCCGCTCGCTGCACGGCCATCCCCGAGGGGAGCGTGTCGGGACGGTGATCTCGCCCGGGCTCGTGCTCCACCACATGCTGCCGTCCGAGCTTGCATTGCTCGTCAGGCCACTCGTCGCCTACGGGCTGATCGACACGGCCTCGGATGCGCTCGCGACGCTCGCCGTGGCCGACGGAATCGTCGTCCGGCCGGAAGTCGCGATGGGCATCGCCGAGTCCGATGCGCTGCTCCGGGGAGTGGGCGCGTCACCGATCTGAAACGGTTCCCGGTGCCTCTTGACAACGGTCCTGCAAAGGACTAGAACTCGGGTGCCCTACCTCGCGGGACCATGATTTGAGAAGTCCCGTCTCGGCAGTGATGTCGAGGCGCGGACTTTTTTTGTTGTGGTTCGCGACTTGTCGAGGGACGTCTGGAGGACGAGGAGGAACCGAGTGGAAAATGCACCGCGAAATCTTCCTTGCCGAGGTGTTCGGGACCGGCGCGCTGGTCCTGCTCGGCGACGCCGTCGTTGCCGGCGTCCTGCTGAACCGGTCCAAGGCGCAGAACAGCGGCTGGATCGTCATCACCATGGCGTGGGCATTCGCCGTGTTCGTCGGCGTGATCATTGCCGGTCCCTTCAGCGGCGCGCACCTGAACCCGGCAGTCACGCTGGCGTCTGGCGCTCAACGGCGCGATCGGCTGGGACCTCGCAGTCGTCTACTGGGCGGCCGAGATGCTCGGCGCGTTCCTCGGCGCGGTGCTGGTGTTCCTCCACTACTACCCGCACTGGGCGGAGACGGAGGACGCCGACCTCAAGCTTGCCGTCTTCAGCACGGGGCCGGCGATCCGCAACCCCCGCGTGGAACTTCTGGTCAGCGAGCTCCTCGGCACGTTCGTGCTGATGTTCGTGATCTTCACCTTCGGCCAGCCGAACAGCCATGGCCCCCGCAAGCCTCGCCGCGCTCGGCCCTGCCAGTCGCGTTCCTGGTCCTGGTCATCGGCCTGGCGCTCGGCGGCACGACCGGCTACGCGATCAACCCCGCCCGCGACCTCGGCCCGCGCATCGCGCACTTCCTGCTGCCGATCCCCGGCAAGCGCGACTCCGACTGGGGTACTCGTGGATCCCGGTGGTCGGCCCGCTCGTCGGCGCGGCGCGTCGCCTATCTGGTCTACAACCTCGCGTTCGCCAACTTCATCGTGATAGGTGATCGACCGTCCCCGCCTGACGTGCACACCACGCCAGCACCCAACGGGAGCAGCGATGAAGAAGCTGATCAACTCGCCAGATCGACTGGTCGACGAGGCGCTCGCCGGGGTGGCGCTGGCGCATGCCGATCTCGTCCGGGTCGAGTCGCCGAACATCGTCGTGCGAAGCGACGCACCGCGATCCGGGCAAGGTCGGCGTGATCTCCGGCGGCGGCTCCGGCCACGAGCCGATGCACGGTGGGTTCGTCGGGCGAGGGATGCTCGACGCGGCCTGCCCGGGTGCCGTCTTCACGTCGCCCGTTCCGGACCAGATGCTGGCCGCCACCCAGGCGGTCAACGGCGGTGCCGGCGTGCTGCACATCGTCAAGAACTACACCGGCGACATCATGAACTTCGAGCTCGCGGCCGAGCTGGCCAAGGCCGAAGGGATCGATGTCGAGTCCGTCGTCATCGCCGACGACGTCGCGGTCAAGGACTCCCTCTACACCGCGGGTCGCCGCGGCGTGGGCGGTACGGTCCTCGCCGAGAAGATCGTCGGCGCCGCAGCCGAGGAGGGCGCCGACCTGGCGACCGTCAAGGCACTGTGCGAGAGGGTCCAGGCCAACGTCCGCTCGATGGGCATGGCCCTGACCTCGTGCACCGTGCCGGCGGCCGGCAAGCCGACGTTCGAGATCGGCGACGACGAGATGGAGATCGGGATCGGCATCCACGGCGAGCCCGGACGCGAGCGGCGCAAGCTGGCCACGGCCGACGAGATCACCGAGATGCTCGCGATCCCGATCATCGATGACCTGCCGTTCCAGTCGGGCGACCGCGTCCTCGCGTTCGTCAACGGCATGGGCGGCACGCCGTTGCTCGAGCTGTACGTGATCTACCGCAAGCTCGCCGAGATCCTCGACGGGCGTGGCGTGCAGATCGCGCGGAACCTCGTCGGCGACTACATCACGTCGCTCGAGATGGCGGGGTGCTCGATCACCCTGCTCAAGCTCGACGACGAGTTCATCCGGCTGTGGGACGCACCGGTTCATACCCCGGCGCTGCGCTGGGGCGTCTGACCGATGGGCATCACGACGGCCGAGTTCGTGGCATGGCTCGACACGTTCGCGGATCGCATCCACGACGCGCGTGAGGAGCTCACGGCGCTGGACTCGGCCATCGGCGATGCCGACCACGGCATCAACATGGACCGCGGGATGACCGCCGTCCGGGAGCACCTCCCGACGCTTCGGGACGGGCAGGCAGGCGCCCTGTTCAAGCAGGCCGGCCGCACCCTGATCTCGACCGTGGGCGGTGCCAGCGGACCCCTCTACGGCACGTTCTTCCTGCGACTCGGGACATCCCTCGGCGAGACCGAGGACGTTGCCCCGATCGACCTGGCCCGGGGGCTCCGGGCAGGGCTCGACGGGATCGTCGGCCTCGGCAAGGCAAATCTCGACGACAAGACCATGGTCGACGCCATGACCCCGGCCGTCGAGGCGATGGAGGCGGGTGCGGAGGCGGATCTCACCGCCGCGCTCGCCGCCGCCGCCGCGGCTGCCGCCGCCGGGCGCGACCGCATCACGCCGCTCGTCGCCCGCAAGGGACGCGCGAGCTACCTGGGGGAACGGTCCGCGGGCCACCAGGACCCGGGCGCAACCAGCGCCACGATCCTCATCGAGGCACTACGGGACCAACTCGGCCGCGCCAACTGACGACGCGTCCGCAGCACAGGAGGAACGGGATGCCAAAGTATGTCGGCGCCCTCGACCAGGGCACGACCAGCACCCGCTTCATGATCTTCGATCATGGCGGGCAGGTGGTCGCCATCCACCAGAAGGAGCACGAGCAGATCTATCCGAAGCCGGGCTGGGTGGAGCACGACCCGGCCGAGATCTGGATGCGCAGCCAGGAAGTGATCCGTGGCGCGCTCGACAAGGCCGGCATCACCGCCGCGGACCTCGCGGCCGTCGGCATCACCAACCAGCGCGAGACGGCCGTCGTCTGGGACAAGAACACCGGCAAGGCGGTCTACAACGCGATCGTCTGGCAGGACACGCGGACCGACGTGATCGTCAACGAGTTCGCCAAGGAGGGCGGCCAGGATCGCCTGCGCGGCCAAGGTCGGCCTGCCCCTGGCGACCTACTTCTCGGGGCCGAAGGTCAAGTGGATCCTCGACAACGTCGACGGCGCCCGCGCCAAGGCCGAGGCCGGCGACCTGCGTGTTCGGCAACATCGACACGTGGTGCATCTGGAACCTGACCGGCGGCCCGAACGGCGGCGTCCACGTGACCGACGTGACCAACGCCAGCCGGACGATGCTGATGAACCTCGAGACGCTCGACTGGGACGACGAGATCCTGTCGCTGATGGGCATCCCGCGGTCGATGCTGCCCGCCGATCAAGGCGTCGTCCGAGGTCTACGGCACGGCCAAGGGCGACCTCGCAGGGCGTCCCGGTCGCCGGCGACCTGGGCGACCAGCAGGCGGCGCTCTTCGGGCAGACCTGCTACGACGCGGGCGAAGCCAAGAACACCTACGGCACCGGCTGCTTCATGCTCCTCAACACGGGCACGAAGGCCGGTGCCGTCGAAGAGCGGCCTGCTCACGACGCTCGGCTACAAGATCGGCGACCAGCCCGCGGTCTACGCGCTCGAGGGCTCGATCGCGATCACCGGCGCGCTCGTCCAGTGGCTGCGCGACAACATCGGGCTGATCACGTCATCGGCCGAGGTCGAGGCGCTGGCCAGCGACCGTCGAGGACAACGGCGGCGTGTACTTCGTGCCGGCGTTCTCCGGCCTGTTCGCGCCGTACTGGAAGAACGACGCGCGCGGCGTCATCGCCGGCCTCACCCGCTACGTCAACAAGGGCCACATCGCCCGGGCGACGCTCGAGGCGACCGCCTGGCAGACCCGCGAGGTGCTCGACGCGATGAACGCCGACTCGGGCGTCGCGCTGACGGCCCTCAAGGTCGACGGCGGCATGGTCTACAACGAGCTGCTGATGCAGTTCCAGTCGGACGTCCTGGGCGTGCCGGTCATCCGGCCGCAGGTCGCCGAGACGACCGCGCTCGGGGCGGCCTATGCGGCCGGCCTGGCGGTCGGCTTCTGGAGCACGGTCGACGACCTCCGCGCCGAACTGGGCGAAGGACAAGGAGTGGTCGCCGAAGATGGATCGCGGCAGAGCGCGACAAGGAGTACGGCTTCTGGAAGAAGGCGGTCACCCGCACGTTCGACTGGGTCGAACACTAGGTCTGACCCCGAATGAGCCGGCGGACGCCGTCCGCCGGCTCGCGTATCCCGGAGAGGGTCGTCATCGTTGTCCGAGCCCGGGGCCGCTTCGCCGCTGGTCGGGATCGTCGTCGTATCCCATTCCCGCCGCCTTGCGGAGGGCGTCGTCGAGCTCGCCCGCCAGATGGCGGGGGATGACGTCGCGCTCGAGGCGGTGGGTGGCGCGCCCGACGGCTCGCTTGGGACGGATGCCGACGGGATCGCCGCGGCGATCGGCCGCGCCGACCACGGCGCGGGGGTCGTGATCGTGGCGGACCTCGGCTCTGCGATCCTCGCCAGCAAGACCGCCCTGGAGCTGCTCGACGAACCGGCCGCGGGCCGGGTCGTAATCTCCGGCGGACCGGTCGCCGAAGGGGGACTCGTCGGCGCGGTCCAGGCCAGCATCGGACAATCGCTCGATGCCGTCCTGGCCGCGACCGAGGAGGCACGCACGCTCGACAAGGGGGTCACGGCGTGACCAGCATTCGGCTGGTGATCCGCAATCCATCCGGGCTCCACGCCCGGCCGGCCGCGCTGTTCGTGCGCACGGCCGGCCAGTTCGGCTCGAAGGTCACGGTGGCAAACCCGGCCGCCGCGAAGGGCCCGGTCGACGCGAAGAGCATCCTGTCGGTCCTCACGCTCGGCGTCTCGAGTGGGACCGAGATCGAGGTGGCGGCCGAGGGCGACGACGCCGAGGCGGCGCTCGCGGCGATCCGCGAGGCGGTCGAACGCGGGCTCGGCGAGGACCCGGGGGCGGCGGCGTGAGCGCGACCACTGCCGCCAGCCAGGCGCTCGATCCCACGGTCGCCTGGGACGCGCTGGTGATCGGCGGCGGCGCCACCGGCGCCGGCCTGCTGCGTGACCTCGCCCGGCGCGGCATGCGCACCCTGCTGGTCGACCGCTCCGACCTCGGCACCGGCACGAGCGGCCGCTACCACGGGCTGCTCCATTCCGGCGGGCGCTATGTCGCGCGCGACCGCGACGCTGCCCGCGAATGCATCGTCGAGAACCGCATCGTGCGCCGGATCGCCGCCTTCGCGGTCGAGGACACCGGCGGCTACTTCGTCGCCACGCCGGACGATCCGGACGACTACGTCGACGAGTTCCCCGCCCTGTGCGCGGCGAGCGACGTCGATTGCGCGGAGGTGGACGTGGCGGAGGTCCTCCGCAGGAACCCCACCCTCAACCCCCGGATCCGACGCGCCTTCGCCGTTCCGGATGCAGCCGTCGAGCCGTGGTCGCTGATCGAGGGCAACGTTGCCGATGCCGCGGCCCTCGGGAGCGCGGCCCTGCCGTACCACCGCGTCGTCGGGTTCGACCGCTCGGGGGAGCGGCTGCTGGCCGCGCGGGTCGTCGACGTGCGAAGCGGCACCGAGTACCGCGTGATGGCCGGCCAGATGGTGTCGGCTGCGGGCGCGTGGGGCGGGCAGGTCGCGGCCATGGCCGGGGCGAAGCTCACGATGGCGCCCGGCAAGGGCACGATGCTCGTGTTCAACCAGCGCATGACCGATGCGGTCATCAACCGCTGTCACAAGCCCGCCGATGGGGACATCATGGTCCCGGTCGGGACGGTGGCGATCCTCGGCACGACCGACATCCACGTCGCCGACCCGGACGACTGGCAGATCAGTCGGGCCGAGGTGGACGAGCTCCTCGACGAGGGCGAGAAGCTCTTCCCGCAGCTCCGCCGGATGCGCCTGCTGCGCGCCTACGGTGGCGTCCGGCCGCTCTACGACCCGAGTGAGACCGGCACCGAGTCCCGTGAGGTCACGCGCGCACACGTGGTCCTCGATCACGCCGCCCGCGACGGGATCGGCAACCTGACCTCGATCGTGGGCGGGAAGCTCACGACGTATCGGCTGATGGCCCAGGACACCGCGGACGTGGTGGCACGCAAGGCCGGGGTGACCGCCCGCGCGACGACGGCCCAGGAACCGGTCCCCGATCCGCACGGCGACGGAACACCGCGCTACCACTGGCTTGGCGGCAGGTTCGCGGCGCACGAGGCGCGCGGCGGCGGCGATGCCGACCTGATGTGCGAATGCGAGCTGGTGACACGCTCGATGCTCACCGACGTCCTCGATCGGCGCTGGCCGTGCAGCCTGGACGACGTCCGCCGGGCGACGCGGCTGGGGATGGGTCCGTGCCAGGGCGGCTTCTGCACGTTCCGTGCGGCGGGCGCAGTGGCGGACCACGCCGCGCGCGTCACGAGCGATTCCGTCGCGATCGGCGATACGACGGAGGAGGCGATGGCCGGCTTCCTCCGCGAGCGCCAGCGTGGCACGCAGCCGATCGCGCACGGCCGCCAGCTCCAGGAGGCGGTGATCACCGCGGGCTTCCAGTGGGGGACGCTCGGGCTCGACAGCCTGGTCGGGACGGGCGCCGGCGGCAACGATGCCAAGCGCTGACGTTGCGATCGTCGGCGCCGGTCTGGCGGGACTCGTGACCGCGATCCGGCTGGCTGATGCCGGCGCCCGGGTGGTCGTCCTCGCGGAGGGCAACGGCGCGATCCACTGGGCCGGCGGCCCGATCGACGTCGCGGTCGCGCCGGGCGCGACGCGTCCCGCCGATGCGCTTCGGGTGCTCGAGCGGACGAAGCGCCACCCGTATGCGGTCCTCGGCGCCGACGTGGCGCCCGCCCTCGATTGGTTCCAGGGCCTGGTGGCTGCAGGCGGGCTGCCGTACGTCGGGTCGCTCGAGGCGCCGTATGGCGCACTGCCGACGGGGATCGGCGGGACCCGCCCCGTATCCATCGTCCCGGAGTCCCAGGCTGGGGCGCTCCAGCCGTGGGGAGACGGAGAACGCCTGGTGGTCGCCGGCCAGGCAGGGTTCAAGGACTTCTGGCCGCGCGCGGTGGCGGGCAGCCTGAGCCGGCCCGAGGTCTGGGGCGGGCCTGGCGGGCCTGGCGCGCCGGCGCGCGTCGACGGCGTCGCGCCAGAGTGGCCCGGTCTTGCCGAACGGCGGAACCTCAACGCGCTGCGGATCGCCGAGGCCTTCGACGACCCGTCGTGGCGCGCCGAAGCACTGGACCTGACCGCCCGGGCCGTGGCCTCGACCGGGCGCGGCCCGCTGCGTGTCGCGTTGCCCGCCGTCCTCGGCCTGCGCCGCCATCCGGAGGTCCTGGCCGAGGCGGTGGACCGGCTCGGCGCGCCGGTCATCGAGGTGCCGCTGGTGCCGCCTGGCATCCCCGGCATCCGCCTCCACGACGTGCTCAGGACCGCGCTGCGGGCGCAAGGCGGCCGAATCCTGATCGGCGAGCGGGTGGCCAGGGTCGAGACGACCGGCCGGATGGTGACCGCGGTCGCCACGGCCGCGGCAACGCGCGAGCTGGTCACGCGGGTCGGTGCCCTCGTCCTCGCGACGGGCGGGGTGGCCGGCGGCGGGCTCGTCGGCGAGCCCGAGGGCGTCATCCGCGAGACGATCCTGGGATTGCCGGTCGAGGGCCCGCCCATCGGGCAGTGGCTGGCGGGAGACCCGCTCGACCCCGGCTCGCTGCCGATCGCGTTGGCGGGCCTGCGGACCGACGATGCGCTGCGACCGATCGATCCCGCCCGCCCCAGGGACGGGCCGCTCTACGACAACGTCCGGATCGTGGGTGGGCTGCTGGCCGGCCAGCGCGTGATGGTCGAGCGCTGTGGCGACGGAGTCGCGCTCGCCAGCGCCTGGCGCGCCGCAGCGTCCATCGTCGGCAGCGAATCGAAGCCGAAGCGCTCGAGCCGCAAGGCGGAGGCGGTTCGATGACGATCGCCACGGTCGTGGAGGAGGCGCTGCACGAGACCGTCGGGCTGTCGACCGACGAGTGCCTCAAGTGCAACATCTGCAACGAGGTGTGCCCGGTCGCGCGGGTCGACGATCGGTTCCCGGGCCCCAAGTACGTGGGTCCGCAGGCCCAGCGCTTCCGGCTCGCCGCCCCGGTGCCCATCAACCTCGACGGCATGCAGGTGCACACGCCGGACCGGACCGTCGACTGGTGCTCCGGCTGCGGCTGGTGCACGACTGCCTGCCCGGCAGGAGTCAAGATCGCCGAGGTCAACAACCGCGCCCGCGCCTCGATGCGGGCGGGACATCGCCCCCGGCTGCGCGACTGGCTGATCAGCCAGACCGACCTGCTCGGGAGGTTCGGGGCGCCGTTCACGCCGCTCGCGAACTGGACCTTGCGGAACCGGCTGTTCCGGGCGCTCCTCGAGGTCGTCCTCGGCATCCATCGCAAGGCGCCCCTGCCGGTCTACGCGGGCAGCTCGTTCCGTTCGCGGTTTACGCGGCGCGGCGGCTATCTCGGGCGCGCGGACGGAGCGGCGCACCTGCCGCCCGACCGGGCCGTCGTCTACTTCCACGGCTGCGCCGCCAACTATTACGAGCAGCACGTGGCGGACGCCACGATCGCCGTCCTCGAACGGAACGGGTTCGAGGTGATTGCGCCGCCGCAGGAGTGCTGCGGCCTGCCGATGATCAGCAACGGCCTGTACCAGGAAGCGCGGAACAAGGCGCGGCGCAACGTCGACGTGCTCGCCGAATATGCCCGGCAGGGCTACCGGATCGTCGGAACGTCGACCTCGTGCACGCACGCGCTGAAGGCCGAGTACGAGGAGATCCTCGACGTGCGCGGCGGGGATGCCGACGCGGTGTCGCAGGCCACCTGGGATATCTGCGAGTTCCTGCTCGACCTGCACGAGCAGGGCCGCCTCGACACCGGTTTCGGCCGCCTCGACGAGGAGCTGCCGTACCACGCCCCGTGCCAGCTCCGGAGCCACGGGATCGGGCTCCCGGCAATGGACCTGTTCGCGCTGGTGCCCGGGCTGCGCGCCGTCGACATGGATCACGACTGCTGCGGGATCGCGGGCACGTACGGGCTCAAGAAGGAGAAGTACGACATCGCGATGCGCGTCGGGGACGAGCTGTTCCGGAGGATCGAGGCGAGCGGCGCGGCCCAGACCGCGTGCGACTCCGAGACCTGCCGCTGGCAGATCGCGTCGGCCACCAACCGGCCGTCGAAGCACCCGGTCGAGATCCTCGCCGCGGCCTACGCGGCCGCCGACGCAGCGCGCGACGCGCCACCGCCCGCACACTAGGGCGCATGCGCGTCCTCGTCGTCGGTGCCGGCGCGGTCGGCTCGTTCCTCGGCTGGGCGGTTGCCGCAGGCGGCGGGAAGACGACCCTGGTCCGGCGCGGCTTCGACGGAACGCCGGGCGCCCCGGTGTCGCTGCGCCTGGTCCGGCCCGACGGCACGGAAGCTCCCGTGGAAGTGACGGTGGCCCGCTCGGTCGCGGACGCCGCCGATGCCTCCTCCCCGGACCTCGCGATCGTCGCGGTCCGCCAGTACGACCTTCCAGCCGCCCTGGAATCACTTGCGGCCCTGCCGGACGTCCCGCTGCTCACCGCCCAGAACGGGGTAGGGGCGGAGGAGGCGACCGCGGCCGCACGCCCCGCCGGGACGTTGCTGGCGGCATCGGTGACCGCGTCGGTCGAGCGCGAGCCGGACGGCTCCGTGCGCTGGCTGCGCCGCGGCGGGGTTGCCCTGGCGCCCGTTCGCGGCGAGGCGGATGCCCTCATCGAGCGCCTCACGACGACGTTGCGGGCCGCCGGTGTCGACGTCGTGACGCGCCGTGATGCGGCCGCCATGAAGTGGTCGAAGGTGATCGCCAACCTCGTGGCCAACGCGACGAGCGGTCTCCTCGACCAGGACCCTGCCTCGATCTACGCCGACCCGGGCCTGTTCGACGTCGAGCGTGATCAGCTCCGCGAGGCGCTCGCCGTCATGCGCGCGCGGGGACTCCGGCCGGTGTCGCTCCCCGGCGCACCGGTGCCGCTCCTCGCCATCGCGATCGGGCTCCCGGCACCGCTCGCGCGCGCGGCGCTGCGCCGTGTCGTCGGGTCGGCACGGGGTGGCAAGGACCCGTCGCTCCGGGGCGCGGTCCAGCTGGGCGGCCCGACCGAGGCCGGCTGGCTGAACGGGGCCGTCGCCCGCACGGGAGCTGAGCTCGGGGTTCCCACGCCTGTCAACACCGCGCTCGCGAGCCTGGTCGAGCAGGCGGCGGCGGATCCGGAGCGGCGCGCCTGGTTCCGCCACCGTCCCGACCGCCTGCTGGAGGCCCTCGGCCGGTCCTGATCCCCGATGGCATACTCGGCGACGTGGACGCCGCCGAGGTGATCGTCGCGATCGCGGTGGTCGTCGCGAGCTACTTGATCGGCGGGATCCCGTGGGGGATCGTCGTCGCGCGGCTCGTCGGCGGCCCGGATCCGCGCAGTCTCGGCAGCGGGCGGACCGGCGGCGCGAACGTCATGCGTGCGCTCGGGTTCCGCGCGGCGCTGGCCGCCGGCTTCCTCGACGCCGCGAAGGGCTCCGTGGCCGTGCTCCTTGCGATCATCCTGGGGACCGACCCGCTGGTCCATTCGCTCGCCGGCATCGCGGCCGTCATCGGCCACAGCCGCTCGCCGTACATCGGGCTCCAGGGTGGACGCGGCGTGGCGACCGGTTGGGGCGCCCTGCTCGTCCTGGCGCCGGTGATTGCGCTGCTGATCGTGCCGCTGTTCGTCGCGCTGCTGCTGATCACCCGGATCAGCTCGGTGGCGTCGCTGACCTGCACGCTCGTCGGCGGGCTCGCCCTGCTCGCAGCGATCCCCGTCGCCGGGCTGCCGCCGGCGTACGCCGTGTACGCCGTCGCCGGGACGGCACTGATCTGGATCTTCCACGCCGACAACATCCAGCGGCTGCGCTCAGGCCAGGAGCGGCGGATCGAGTGGCGCTTCCGCGGGCGCCCGGGCCCGGCCCGGTCAGGGTCAGGGGGCCCAGCCGCAGGCCGCGGACCAGGCCTCCGAACCGAGGACCGGCCGGTGAGCCGGCGCAAGCCCGAACGGGAGGACCGCGCGGCGCGCACGGCGCGGGCCGATCGCGCGGAACGCCAGGGCGCGGCGCGGGTCGCCCGCCGCCGCACGCCCAAACGCGAGGAGGCCCAGTCGCTCGACGAGGCGCCGGTCGGGCGCGGCGTGTCGTTCCGTTGCCACCACTGCCGCATGGACGTCGCCGAGGACGCGCCCGGCACGCAGCACCGCAACCACTGTCCGTTCTGCCTGTGGAGCCGCCACGTCGACGTCGAACCCGGTGACCGCGCGTCGGACTGCCTCGCCTCGATGGAGCCGATCGCGATTGCGGTCCGCAAGGACGGTGAGTGGCTGCTCATCCACCGCTGCAACGGCTGCGGGACGTTGAGCAGCAACCGGGTCGCGGGCGACGACAACCCGCTCCTCCTCGTCCGGATCGCCGTCAAGCCGCTCGCCCAGCCACCGTTCCCGCTCGATCGGCTGGCCCAGATCTGACTGGACAGGCCGCCGTCACCGGCCTCTGGAGCAGCGAACGACGTGCGCTGAGCGGCGGGCTGGTCATGACGATCACGCTGGTCGCGTTCGAGGCCCTCGCGGTCTCCACGGTCATGCCCGACGTCGCCAAGGAGTTCGGCGCGGCTGGGACGAACCTCTACGGTTGGGCGTTCACGGCGTTCTTCCTCGGGACGCTCATCGGCATTGTCGCGATCGGGGGCATCGTCGACCGTGGGCTCGCTGCGCCGTTCCTCGGCGGGCTCGGGCTGTTCGCGATCGGCCTGCTGATCGGTGGCCTGGCGCCGTCGATGCAGGTCCTCGTCCTGGCGCGCTTCATCCAGGGCCTCGGCGCGGGAGCGATCCCTCCGATCGCCTATGTCGCCATCGGACGGAGCATGCCCGAAGAGCTCCGGCCGCGCATGTTCGCGTGGCTCTCCACCGCCTGGGCCATCCCCGGTGTGCTCGGACCGGCGATCGCCGGGATCGTCGGCGACACGATCGGCTGGCGGGCCGTCTTCCTCGGCCTGCTGCCGCTGATCGCGATCGCCGCGGTCGCGACGACGCCTGCGCTTCGCGCGGTCGCGCCGCCGGACGAGGCTGTCGAGGCGGAGGCCAAGGCGGCCGCCTCGCTCCGCCGGCGTCTGCCGCTGGCCCTGCTCGTGACCCTCGGCACCGCGCTGTTCACGGCCGCGATCACCATCGGCGATCCGGTGTTGCTCGTCGTGCTCGCGGTGCCGGGCCTCGCCCTTGGGATCTACGCCCTGCGCCGGCTGACGCCGCCCGGGACGCTGCGTGCTGCCCGCGGTCTTCCGTCGGCCGTGCTGATCCGCGGGCTGGTGACGTTCGGCTTCTTCGCGGTGGACGCCTACGTCTCGCGTGTCCTCGTCGACGTGCGCGGCATGACCCTGTCGCAGGCGGGAATCGTGCTGACCGCCACGACGATCACCTGGACGACGGGCTCGTGGGTCCAGGCACACTGGAACAACCGCTGGGCGCTCCATACCTTCGTCCGCAGCGGCATGCTGATTGTGGCTGCAGGGATCGCAACGTTCATGCTGGTGCTCATCCCCGAGATCCCAGTGTGGTTTGCCGTGCCGACCTTCGCCCTCGCAGGGTTCGGCATGGGGCTGAACTATTCCCCGCTCGGACTGATCATGCTGCGGGAGGCGACGCCCGCCGAGCAGGGCTCCGCATCCTCGGCGTTGTCGCTGACCGATTCGCTCGGGACCGCGCTCGGGACCGGCATCAGCGGCGCGATCGTGGCGGCGGTCATTCGCGCCGACGGCCAGCTGGCCCTTGGCCTGGCGATCGCGTTCGGCGTCGGCCTCCTCGTGATGCTGTTCGGGGCCGCCCTGGCCGGACGATTGCAACCCGCATCGCACGGTGGCAGCGCCCGTGCCCTGCGGTAGACTGCGTTCCCGCGCCGCGGCCCAAACGGCGCCGCGCCCGGACCACGGGAGGCCCAGCATCGATGTCCGCTGAGGAGCTTCGCGCGAAGATCCGCGAGATCCCCGACTTCCCGAAACCGGGCATCCTCTTCTACGACATCACGACGCTCCTCAAGGACCCTGCCGCCTACAAGGAATCCATCGACCTGATGCTCGAGCCCTACCAGGACGAGCCGGTCGACATCGTCGTCGGCATGGAGTCGCGTGGCTTCATCTTCAGCGCCCCGATGGCGTACGAGCTGAACGCGGGCCTGGTCCCGGTGCGCAAGCTCGGCAAGTTGCCCGCCGAGACGATCACGGTCGAATACGCGCTCGAGTATGGCTCGAACACGCTCGAGATCCACCGCGATGCGATCCAGCCCGGGCAGAAGGTGCTGATCGTCGATGACCTGCTGGCCACGGGCGGAACGGTCAAGGGCACGATCGAGCTCATCGAGCGCCTGAAGGGCGACGTGATCGGTCTTGCCTTCCTCGTCGAGCTCGACTTTCTCAAAGGCCGCGACCGGCTCGAGGGCCGGCGGGTGACGAGCGTCGTCCAGTACTGAGCGGCACGACAGGGATGTAGCGCATTGGCTCACACCCCCGACCTCGAATCCGGCCCGCCACCCGCTCCCGGGACCGACCCGGCGCCGGTTCCGACGCCCGCGACCGGGGACGACCCGGGCGCGGACGACCCGGGCGCCGACCTCGGGCGGCGACGCTTCTTCCGCCAGTTCGCGGGAGAGCTCATCCAGGGGGCGGCATCCGTCGTGGGTGCCGCGCAGGTGCTCCAGCGCGTATCGGCCGAGGCGGCCAGCTCGATCCTCGACCCCGATGAGCCTGGCGCGACCGCGACCGACACGGCTCCCGCCCTGCCGACCGGATTCCGCAGCGCCTTCCGGATGGAGGGCAACACCCTCCTGCTGATCGACCAGCGGCGGCTGCCGGACGCGCTCATCGAGCATCCGTGCGACTCCGCTGCGGCAGTCGCCCACGCAATCCGCCAGATGATCGTCCGTGGTGCCCCGGCAATCGGCCAGGCGGCGGCGATCGGCCTGGCCATGACCGCGTATCGAGTGCGCAACACGAAGCCGTACGCCCGCCGCGCGACGATGCGCGGGGCCTCGAATGCGCTGGTCAACGCCCGCCCGACGGCGGTCAACCTGCGCTGGGCGGTGGACCGGATGATGGCGCGCTACGAGGCGATCGGTGAGCTGTCGGAGGACGGCGAGGCCATCGCCGCAGCCCTCCGCGAGGAGGCCGACGCGATCGTCTTCGAGGCCACCACCGACCATGGCCGCCTCGCCGAGTTCGGGCTTGCGGCGCTGCCGGTCCCGGTGGACCGGCCGCTGCGGATCCTGACCCACTGCAACACCGGGCCACTGGCGTGCGGCCAGTTCGGCACCGCGCTCGGCGTCGTCCAGGCCGCCCACCACGCCGGCCGCGAGGTCGAGGTCTGGGTCGACGAGACGCGGCCGTACCTGCAGGGCTCACGGCTCACCGCGTGGGAGCTCGAGCAGGCCGGCGTGCCGCACACGCTGATCCCGGACGTCGCCGCGGGCTCCCTGATGCGCGCGGGCGAGGTCGACGTGGTCCTCGTGGGCGCGGACCGCATCGCGGCCAATGGCGACACCGCGAACAAGGTCGGCACGTACCCGCTGGCCGTCCTTGCGGCACGCCACGGCATCCCGTTCTACGTGTGCGCGCCGCTCAGCTCGGTGGACCTCGACACCCCGGATGGTGACGCGATCCCGATCGAGGAGCGTGCCGCCGAGGAGGTCCTCGAGGTGCGCGGCATCCGGATCGCCCCGGTCGGGACGGCCGCGCGCAACCCGGCCTTCGATGTCACCCCCGCCGAGCTCGTCACCGGCATCGTCACCGAGGAAGGCCTGCTGAGCACGCCGTTCGAGCCCGCCTTCCGGGCCGCCGTCGAACGGGCGCGCGAGCGCTGGGCAGCCGCGCCTCGTCCGGCCGCGACTCCACCGGCCGTGGAACCCGTCTGATGGCCACCGTTGCGCTCGGCCGGCACGGCACGGTGGTCGCCCGGACGACCACGGACCGCGAGCTGCTGCGTGCGTTCCTCGAGCGGGATCGGCTGTACGCCGCCTACGCGATCTGCGACCTCGAGGACCGGGAGTTCGGTCGCACGAAGTGGGGGATCGCGCTCGACGGCGACGACGTCGTGGCGCTCGTCCTCGAATACAGCGGGATGACGCCCCAACCGGTGTTCCTCATGGGCGACGCCGACGGGCTCGAGGCGATCCTGCGCGAGGTCATCCGACCGCGCGTCGCGTACCTCGCCGCGCGCCCGGACCTGCTCCCGACCGCCGAGCACTTCTACCGCGTCGAGGCCGGCCCGCCGATGGTCCGCATGTGGGTCGACAAGACGACGTTCCGGCCGTACCCGGCCACGGTCCAGCGCCTGCTGCCGTCGGAGATCGGCGACCTCAACCGCCTGTACCAGCTCGGCTTCGCGGCCTGGCTGCCGTCCAGCGCGATCGGGGAGGGCGTCTACTACGGCGTCCGCGTCAACGGCACGCTCGTGGCCGCAGCGGGCACGCACGTGATCAGCGACCGGGCGCGGCTGGCGGCCGTCGGCAACGTCCTGACCCATGTCGACTATCGTGGACGCGGCTTCGCCACCGCCGTGACCGGCGCGGTGACCGCCGAACTGTTGCGGACGTGCGACCACGTCGTGCTCAACGTCCGCTCCGACAACCCGCCCGCGCTCAACGCCTACCGGCGGCTCGGCTACGCCGAGTACACCCGCTTCGAGGAGCGGCTGGTCCACCGGCTCGGCTCGCCATGGCCGGACCTCGCAAGCCGCATGCGCCGCTTCTTCGCCCGCAAGGAGAACCCGACCCGATGACCTCCACCAGCGCACAAACCGCCCACGACGTCGCGGACATGGGCCTCGCCGCCGAGGGCGTCCGCCGTATCGAATGGGCCGAGCGCGAGATGCCCGTGCTGCGCCTCATCCGCGAGCGCTTCGAGCGCGATCGCCCGCTCGAGGGCCTGCGCATCGGCGCCTGCCTCCATGTCACGACCGAGACCGCCAACCTGATGCGCACGCTCAAGGCCGGCGGCGCGGACGTCGTGCTTGCTGCCTCGAACCCGCTCTCGACGAAGGACGATGTCGCGGCGGCACTCGTCTCGGAGTACGGCATCGCGACGTTCGCCCGCCGTGGCGAGGACCGCGACACCTACTACGCGCATCTCAACGCGGTCGCAGACACGCACCCACAGCTCACGATGGACGACGGCTGCGACCTCGTCTCGCTGCTCCACAGCGAGCGGCCCGAGCAGGTCACGGAGGTCCTCGCCGGCACCGAGGAGACGACCACCGGCGTCATCCGACTCAAGGCAATGGCGGCCGACGGCGCGCTCGGCTTCCCGGTCATCGCGGTCAACGAGGCGCAGACCAAGCACCTCTTCGACAACCGCTACGGGACCGGCCAGTCGACGGTCGACGGCATCCTGCGCGCCTCGAACATCCTCATCGCCGGGCGCAAGGTCGTCATCGCCGGGTACGGCTGGGTCGGCAAGGGGATCGCGTTGCGGATGGCCGGCCACGGCGCCCACGTGGCGGTCGTCGAGGTCGATCCCGTCCGTGCGCTCGAAGCGCTGATGGACGGTTACCAGGTCATGACCCACGGCGACGCTGCCCGCTGGGGCGAGCTGTTCGTGACCGCGACCGGCAACCTCAACGTGTTCCGCCGCGAGCACTTCGAGGTCATGCGCGACGGCGCGATCATGGCCAACAGCGGCCACTTCGACGCCGAGCTGGACCTGCCGGCGCTGCGGGCGCTCGCGGAGGGTCACGTCCGTGAAGTCCGCGACAACGTCCAGGAGTTCGATCTCGGTGGCAAGAAGCTCCACCTCATCGCCGAGGGCCGCCTCGTCAACCTCGGCGCGGCCGAGGGCCACCCGGCCGCGGTGATGGACATGAGCTTCGCGAACCAGGCCCTGTCCGGCGAGTACGTGGCCGCCCACCATGCCGAGCTCGAACCGAAGGTCTACGTGGTGCCCGAGGCGATCGACGCCGAGGTCGCCCGGCTCAAGCTGGCCGCGCTCGGGATCGAGCTCGAGCCGATGACGCCGGAGCAGGCCGCCTACGTCGCCTCCTGGCAGCACGGAACCTGAGCGGGTGACGACCGAGCGAACCGTCGCGCCGTACGGCTCCTGGCGCTCGCCGATCGCCGTCGAGCAGGTCGTCGAGCAGGCAATCCTGCTCAGCGAGCCGTGGCTCGATGGCGACGACCTGTACTGGATCGAGAGCCATCCGGCGGAGGGAGGCCGGCGGGTCCTCGTCCGCCGCGAGCCTGCCGGCGAGACGACGGAGCTGACGCCGGCCCCGGCAAATGTCCGGACGCGCGCCCACGAGTACGGCGGCGGGTCGTACACGGTGGCCGGCGGCATCGTCGTCTACTCCGAGTTCCGCGACGGCCGGCTGTACCGGATCGATCCGGGCTCGACCGTGCCGATCCCGATCACGCCGGCCGGGCCGTACCGCTACGCCGACATGCGCTTCGACGCTCCGCGGCGGCGCTTCCTCGCGGTCCGCGAGGACCACTCGGGCGACGGCCAGCCACGGAACGAGCTGGTCGCCGTTCCCCTCGATGGCGAGGCGGCCCCGGTGGTCCTCGTCAACGGCCCCGACTTCGTGGCCGCGCCGCGCCTGTCGCCGGCCGCTGACCGGCTCGCCTGGCTCGAGTGGGATCACCCCGACATGCCGTGGGACACGACGCGATTGCGGGTCGCCACGGTCGCCGCCGATGGGTCACTCGGGACGCCCGAGCTGGCGGCCGGCGGGGTCGACGAGTCGATCGCGCAACCGGAGTGGTCGGCCGACGGCGAGCTGCATTTCGTCAGCGACCGCAGCGGCTGGTGGAACCTGTACCGCCTCGCCGAGGGCCCGCGCCTGGATGCGCTCGCGCCGACCGAGGCCGAGTTCGCCGATCCGGCGTGGGTGTTCGGGCGTTCGTCGTACGCGTTCCTCGCCGACGGCAGCATCGTGGCGGTCGCCCGCAGCGACGGTCGCGATCGGCTGCTCCACATCCGCCAGGATCACCTCGTCGGCGAGGTCGCCTCGCCGTTCACCGAGTTCGAGAGCATCGTCGTGGCGGCCAGGCTCGGTGGCGGCGATCGCGGGCGCTCCCGACCGTCCGACCGGCGATCGTCCGCTTCGACCCCGAGACGCTCGAGGCGCTCGATATCGCGCGCGCCGGCAGCACGTGTCGAGCCCGATCCGGCATACATCTCGCGGCCGGAGCCCATCGTCTTCCCGACGTCCGGCGGCCGCACCGCGCGAGCGCTCTTCTACATGCCGGTCAATGCGGACTTCGAGGGGCCGCCGGACGAGCGGCCACCGCTCGTCGTGCTGTCGCACGGTGGCCCGACGTCGAGCACGTCGACCGCACTCGACCTGGCCAAGCAGTACCTGACCAGCCGCGGCATCGCGGTCGTCGACGTCGACTACGGCGGGAGCACCGGGTACGGCCGCGCATACAGCCAGGTTCTCAACGGGGCCTGGGGCAAGATCGACGTCGAGGACTGCGTGGCGGCGGCGCTCTTCCTCGTCGAGCGCGGCGACGTCGATCGCGAGCGGCTCACGATCAAGGGCGGCAGCGCCGGCGGGTTCACGACGCTCGCCGCGCTCGCGTTCACGGACACGTTCCATGCCGGGATCAGCCTGTTCGGCGTCGGCGACCTGGGAGCGCTTGCGGAGCACACGCACAAGTTCGAATCGCGCTACCTGGACCGCCTCGTCGGGCCGCTGCCGGAGGCCGCGACGCTGTACCGCGAGCGCTCACCGGTCTACGCGTTCGACCGGATCCGCTGCCCGGTGCTCGTGCTGCAGGGCCTCGACGACCGCGTCGTGCTGCCCGAGCAGGCCGAGCAGATCGTGGCCGCGCTCGCCGAGAACGGGATCCCGTACGCGTACCTCGCGTTCGAAGGCGAGGGCCACGGCTTCCGTGGCGCGCCGGCGATCCGCCGCTCGCTCGAGGCCCAGCTGTCGTTCCTCGGCCAGGTGTTCGGCTTCGAGCCCGCCGACGACCTCGAACCGGTTGAGCTGGTCGACAGCCGAGTCCCGGCGGGAGCGTGAACGGGGCCGGTACGATCGGACCTCCGGGATGTTCGGTCTGCCCGTGGTAGGCTCCGCCGCGAACCTGGAGGCCCAATGAGCATCGTCGACGCCGAGCAATACCTCTTCACGTCCGAGTCGGTCACCGAAGGCCACCCGGACAAGATGTGCGACCAGATCAGTGACGCGATCCTCGATGCGTTCATCCGCCAGGACCCGCAGGCGCGCGTCGCCTGCGAGACGGCCACGACGACCGGCATCGTCATGGTCCTCGGCGAGATCAGCACCCATGCCGAGTACATCGACGTCGCGACGATCGTGCGCGAGGTCGTGAAGGACATCGGCTACACCAAGGCCGACTACGGGTTCGACTACCTCACCTGCGGGACGCTCGTCTCGATCAAGGAGCAGTCGCCGGACATCGCGCAGGGCGTCGACGCCGCGCTCGAGGTCCGCGACGACGCGGCGCCGGCGTTCGAGCTCGGCGCGGGCGACCAGGGGATGATGTTCGGGTTCGCCTGCCGCGAGACGCCCGAGCTGATGCCGATGCCGATCGCGCTGGCCCACCGCATGGCCCGCCGGCTCGCCGAGGCACGCAAGAGCGGCCAGCTGCCGTACCTTCGCCCGGACGGCAAGACGCAGGTCACGATCGAGTACGAGCGCGGCGTCCCGAAGCGGGTCAAGACCGTTGTCGTGTCCGCCCAGCACGACCCCGACATCCGCGCCGAGCGCCTGCGCAGCGAGATCGTCGAGGCGGTCATCCTCTCGACGATCCCCGCCGAGCTGCGCCACCACGACCCGGTCATGCACGTCAACCCGACCGGCCGCTTCGTCACCGGCGGGCCGATGGGCGACGCCGGGCTGACGGGCCGCAAGATCATCGTGGACTCGTACGGCGGGATGGCCCGCCACGGCGGTGGCGCGTTCAGCGGCAAGGACCCCACGAAGGTCGACCGCTCGGCGGCATACGCGGCCCGCTGGGTCGCCAAGAACGTGGTGGCCGCCGGGCTCGCCGACCGCTTCGAGGTCGAGGTCGCCTACGGGATCGGGATCGCCCGGCCGGTCAGCCTGTCGGTCGACTCGTTCGGGACCGGCACGATCCCGGACGCCGACATCCAGACGCTCGTCGAGCGCCATTTCGACCTGCGGCCCGGCGTCGATCATCGCCGGCCTCGAGCTGCGCCGGCCGATCTACCGGCAGACCGCGGCGTACGGCCACTTCGGGCGCGAGGACCTCGACCTGCCGTGGGAGCGCACCGACAAGGCGGCACTCCTCGCCGAAGACGCCGGGCTGCCCGCGCCCGAGCCGATCACGGCCGCGCCGCCGACTGATCGGGCCGGCGCGGCCGCCGCCGCGTTTCGCGCATTCACACCGCGAATGCGGGGCAAGGCGCCCGGGCGATTCGCGTCCGTCGGCCCGCTTCGAGCCCGCCCTGAGCGTGGTGCACCCGTGCGGCCGTTTTCCGGGCCCTCGACCTGCTGCCATTCGCCACGTGAATGGATGCGAAGCGTCGCCCTGCGACCGCCGTTTCTGGGGCGAACGAAACTCGGCCTGAACGGGGCTCGGCACTCGATTTGTTCGCGACGGGAAACATCCGGGCGCCGCGGGACCGCTTCGTGCGTGCCACGAAACGATTCGCCCAGTCATGGACGATCCGACGGAGTTTCGTTCGTGGAGCGAAACAGCGGCGGCGCGGCGGCTCGACGGCTCTCGTTCTCCTAGGTGCCGCCCTCCGCGACGATCTCGGCCACGCCGCCCTGGCCGAGCCCTGCTCGTCCTCCAGACCGTCGGGCGTAGCGCCCGAGCAGCCACTGACCGCCGATCAGCAACGTGAGCGTCACGAGCAGCATCAGCGTCGCGATCACGTTCGTCGCCGGTGTCACCCCGCGCTTGATCTGGCCGAACACGTAGAGCGGCAGCGTCGACGTGCCCTGGCCGTTGACGAAGGTCGTGATCAGGTAGTCGTCAAAAGCGAACGTGAACGACAGCAGGAACCCGGCCACGATCGCCGGGATCAGCTGCGGCAACGTGATCTGCCAGAACGTGCGCAGCGGCGAGGCGTACAGGTCGTAGCTCGCCTCGACATGGGTGCGGTCCATGCCGGACAGGCGCGCCCGCACGAGCAGCAGCGTCAGGCTGATGCTGAACAGCGACAGCGCCCCGATGATCGTGTGGTAGCCGAACCCGATCGTGATGCCAGTCGCATTCGTCAGGAACCCCTCGCGCCCGATCGTCGAGGCGAAGAACACCAGCGTGGCCAGCGCGATAACCAGCTCCGGGACGATCACGCTCACGTAGGTCAGCGCGTCGAACGGCAGGCGGATGAAGCGCGGGACGCGCTGCAGGCCGAGGGCCGCCATCGTGCCGATCGTCGTCGAGATGATCGCCGTCCCAAGGCCCACGATCACGCTGTTCCAGAGGTAACGCTGGACCTCGTTGTTCTGCGCCACGTACTCGTACCAGCGCAGGCTGAAGCCCTGCCAGTTCATGACCCGCTGGTCGGTGCCGTTGAAGCTGTAAACGACGACGATGATGATCGGGATGTACAGGAACGCGTAGACCAGCAGCGTGTGGGTGCGGAGCCAGGCGTCGACGAAGCCCGCGGACCGATCGACACCCTGCTTCGCCTTGCCGCGCATTGCGCGAGCGGCCGGGATCGGTACGGCGGGGGCGCTCATGCGGCCCTCACAGGACGCTCTGCTCGCGGACCTGGCGTCCGCGGTTCGTGAACCACAGGTAGAACGAGATCGTCACGAACATGATGAAGATGAGCCCGACCGCCTGGGCCGAGCCTGCCGGCCAGTCGCGGAACTCGAGGAACCGCAGCACCAGCGCGTTGCCGATCGTGAAGGTCTGGCCGTAGCCGAGGATCTGCGGGATGACGTACTCGCCCATCATCGGGATGAACACGAGGATGCTGCCGGTGATGAGCCCTGGCAGGGCGATCGGCAGCGTGATCTGGCGGAAGGTCGCCCAGCGGCCCGCGCCGAGGTCCTTCGACGCATCGACGAGCGTCCGGTCCATCCGTTCGAGGGTCACGTACAGCGGGAAGACCATCAGCGGCAGGTAGCCGTAGGTCAGCCCGAGCAGGACCGCGGCGTCGGTGCCGAGGATCCGGAAGGACTGGTTGCCGGTCAGGTCCACGAAGAAGCCGGCCAACCCGTCGCGGCCGAGCAGGATCAGCCACGAATACGTGCGGATCAGGAAGCTCGTCCAGAACGGGACGACGAGCAGGATGATGAGCAGCGACTTGCGATTTCCGGCACGCGTGGCAATGAAATAGGCGAGCGGCAGGCCGATCAGGAGGCACAGGACCGTGCCGGCGATCGACAGATACAGGCTCGTCACGAACGGCGAGGCGTTACGGAACGCGCCGTCGTAGTTGTCGAACGTGAACCCGCCGGCGTAGCCGCCGGTCTCGCCCCGATTGCCGACGCTGAACAACAGGACGATGGCGATCGGGAGGACGAGCAGGAACAGGTACCAGAGGCCCGCGGGCAGGATCAGGAGGGCCGTCGCCAGGCGCGACGGACCGTCCCGCTGCGGTGCCGGCGGTGCCGGCGGTCGGCTCGCGACCGCCGGCGCTCCTGCCGTCATGCGTTCACCTGTCCCCGGCCCTCCCGGCGGTCAGCCGCCGATGCTCGACTTGAACTCCTCCCAGATCCGCTGGCGGTTCTCGTCGAGCGATACCGCCTGTGCGGGCTCGAGCAGCCCGGAGTCGAGGATCTCCTCGGGCACGAAGACGATGGGGTCGCTGAGGACCTCCGGGTCGATGTGCTTCTTGGCTTCCTCGTTCGCGGTCGCGTAGTAGTTGGTCTCGGTCTCGACCGCCTGGATCTCCGGCTCGTGGATGAAGTTGAGGAAGTTGTGCGCCATCTCGAGGTGGGGTGCGTCCTTGAGGATGGTCCACGTGTCCATCCAGAACAGCGTCCCATCTTCGGGGATCACGTACTTCGTGGTATCCGCGTACTTCGGGTCGCCCAGCATCTCGTCGATGCCGCCGGTCCAGGTCAGGCCGAGCACCGCCTCCTCGGTCTTCATCGGCTCCTCGTACGTGTCCGAGTTGAGCGCAAGCACGTGCGGGGCAAGGCCCATCAGCAGTTCGCGGGCCTTCTCCAGCTCGCCCGGGTCGATCGAGTTCAGCGAGTAGCCGAGCGCCTTGAGCGGCGCCGTGAAGACGTCACCCGGCGAGTCCACGACGACGATCCGGCCCGAGTACTTCGGCGCGATGTCGAAGAAGTCCTGCCACGTCTTCACGTCCTCGGTGACCACGTTGGTCCGCATCGAGATGCCGGTCGTGCCCCAGTCCTTCGGCAGCTGGTACTCGTCGTTCGGGTCCCACCAGAGGCCCTTGAACTTCGGGTCGATGTACTTCGCGTTCGGGATCTTCGACCAGTCGATCTTCTCGAGGAAGCCTTCCTTGACCATGTCGGGCGTCCACTCGGCGGTCGGGCAACAGATGTCGTACTGGCCGACCGCACCGCCCTTGAGCTTCGAGAACAGCTCCTCGTTCGATGGGTATGTGTCGTACGTGAAGTTCGCGTCCGAGATGTTGAAGCGCTTCTTGAACTCGGCGATGTTTTCGTCGGCGACGTAGTCGGCCCAGTTGAACATGAAGAGCGCGGGGGCGTTGCCGCCGCCGCCGCAGGCCGCGAGGTACGCGCTCATCGCGGTGAAGCCGCTCGCCGCGAGGAAGCCGCGCCGGCTGACCCTCGTGTCCCCGATCTGCCGGAGATGCTCCCCCATGCCCGTTATCTGCCACCGTTGCTCCTCCTCCGCGTCCCGCTCGTCCCCGACGGGACGCTCACTGCCTCATCCGACGAGGATGAGGTTCGCCTCCTCGTGCCAGCGCACGACGACGGCATCGCCCGGCCCCGCGCCAAGGGCGCCACCGGTACCGGCGGCGTTCTGGCGCCGGACGATCACCTCGCCGGCCTGGTCGGTCTCGATGTGGTATTCGGTCTGGTCCCCCAGGTAGGTGCCCTGACGGATCGTCCCGGGGATCTCGTGCCAGCCCGCCGACGAGGCGCTGGCGCGCGTCGCTCGCCGGCCAGACCTCCATCCGCTCGGGTCGGATGGCCACGGTGACCTCGGTCCCGGCTGCCGCCTCGGCCTCGCGGTTGGTCACGTAGCCACTGAGCTCGAGGCCGCGTTCGGTGCGGACCCGTGCCTTGCCCCGCGCCGTCCGCCCCGCCAACCAGCGTGCCGGGCAGGAAGTTCGAGCTTCCGATGAAGCCCGCCACGAAGTGGTTGACCGGGCGCTCGTAGAGCTCGGTCGGCCCGCCCTGTTGCTGGATCCGGCCGTCGCGCATGACGACGATCGTGTCGCTCATCGTCAGGGCCTCCTCCTGGTCGTGGGTCACGTACACGAACGTGATCCCGACCTCGCGCTGGAGGGCCTTGAGCTCGAGCTGCATCTCCTTGCGGAGCTTGAGGTCGAGGGCGCCGAGCGGTTCGTCGAGGAGCAGCACGGTTGGCCGGTTCACCAGCGCCCTGGCGAGCGCAACGCGCTGCTGCTGGCCGCCGGACATCTCCCAGACCCGGCGCATGCCGTAGCCGCCGAGGCGCACGAGCTCGAGGGCCTCGCCGACGCGCCGCGCCTCCTCGGCCTTGTCGACCTTGCGCTGGCGGAGCCCGTAGCCGACGTTCTGCGCCACGTTCATGTGGGGGAACAGCGCGTAGTGCTGGAAGACCGTGTTGACGTTGCGCCGGTAGGGCGGCACCCCGGCGATCGGCTGGCCGGCGAGGAAGATCTCGCCCGAGGTCGGCTGTTCGAAGCCGGCGATCATGCGGAGGGTCGTCGTCTTGCCGCAGCCCGAGGGTCCGAGCAGGCTGTAGAACTCGCCGTGCTGGATCCGGAGGTTCATCCGGTCCACGGCAACCACTTCGCCGAAGCGTTTCGTGACGTCGGCGATCTCGACGTCGGGACTCGACGCGTCGGCGTCGTCCCGAGCGGCCGAACGCGACGCGGAGATGGGGGCGGGTTCGGTCACCTGGGGCGTGACAGAGACGGTCAACGGGCCCTCGCGCTCGGTCCGACTGACGCTGTAGCGTCGCTACAGGTGGAGGCATCGTACGGGTCCGCCTTCGCCGCGTCAACGCGCGGACCGTTCGAATCTCGTCGCACTGTTGCCCGAGTGGCCACTGGATTCGGCGCGGACTGAAGCTATACTTCAGCGCGCTGCAGTTCTGCCCACGGAGCGAGCCCGTTGTCCACGGACCTCCAGCTCGGCCCCCGCATCCGCGCCCTCCGCCAGGCCCGCCGGTTGACGCTGCGCGACGTCGCGGATCGGGCGGGCGTGACCGAGAGCTTCCTGTCGCAGGTCGAGCGCGACGTCACGAGCCCGTCGATCGCGACCGTCCACCGGATCGCAGGAGCCCTTGACCTGTCGATCGCCCAGCTGTTCGCGGATGAGCCGTCGCCGGGGCGCGTCGTCCGCCGCGAGGCGCGCCGCCGGATTGCCTACCCTGGGCTGAAGGCGGTCGACGAATTCCTGACCTCGAACATGGCCGGCCGGCTGCAGGTGATCCTGTCGACGATCGAACCGGGTGGCGGCACCGGCGAGGAGCCGTACACCCACGACTCGGACGAGGAGGTCGTGGTCGTCCTCGAGGGCATCCTCGACCTGTGGGTCGCGGACGAGCATTACGTGCTGCGCGAGGGCGACGCGATCACCTTTCCATCGCGGCTCCCGCACTGGAACGTCAACCGTGGCGAGGAGCCCGCCACGGTCCTGTTCTGCGTGACGCCGCCGAGCTTCTGACGATCAGTTCGACCTGTAGGTCGCGATGATGACGCCGGTCGGCGTCGGGACGGTGTTCTCGAGGCGGAGCCTGGCCGTCTGCTCGTCATCACGGAATAGCCGCCGACCGGTCCCGAGGACAAGCGGGTGGATCATGAGAACCAGCTCGTCGATGAGACCGCGCTGCATCAGCGTGTGGACGAGCTCGCCGCTCCCGAGAACGACGAGGTCGTCGCCCGGCTCCGCCTTGAGCGCCGCGACCGAATTGCCCGCATCGCCATCCAGGAGCGTCGAGTTCTGCCACGGAAGCGGTTCATCGAGGGTCGTCGACGCCACGTACTTGCGGGCGTTGTTGAGCACGTCCGTGAACGGATTGCCATCGGTCTGCTTCGGCCAGAAGTCGTAGAACTGCTCGTACGTCCGGCGTCCGAACAGCAGTGACGTCGAACCCATTCCCTTGGCCATCTCGCGGCCCATCGTCTCGTCGCTGTACGGGGCGGCCCAGCCGCCGTGCTCGAAGCCGCCGCGGCGATCCTCGTCCGGTCGGCCCGGCGCCTGCATGACGCCGTCGAGGGTCACGCTCTCGACGATGCTCAGCTTGCGCATTCGGTCGTCCTCCTGCGTCGTTGATCAGTCGTCAAAGCGTGCCAACCGGGACGCTGCAGACGCGCCTTTCGAATGGGGTCTCCACGCTACGATGAGCGCCACATGTACGCCGTCATACTGGCCGGCGGCGGTGGGACCCGGCTGCACCCCCTCAGCCGGCCCGAACGCCCCAAGCCATTCCTCCCCCTGCTTGGGCGGCACTCCCTCCTCCAGCTGACGGTTTCCCGGCTGCTGAGTGGCGAGGAGCTCGCCCTGCGCCCCGAGGACGTCGCGATCGTGACCCACCAGAGCTACGTGCGGCACGTCGAGGACCAGCTCCCCGGGATCGCGGTGCTGGCCGAGCCGCATGCCCGGAACACGGCCGCGGCCATCGCCCTCGCGACGCTCGCGATCGACCGGCCAGACGACGAGGTCATGGTCGTGCTGCCGGCCGACCACGCGATCGACCCGGCCCGTGAAGGTGCCTTCCGGCAGGTGCTCGGCGCCGCGGCCGAACACCTCGCGACCGGCGCGTTCGACGTCGAGGACCCGCTCGTCACGCTCGGCATCCGGGCCGACCGGCCGGCGACCGAATACGGCTATCTCATCCCCGACTTCGGGCGGCGCCAGGGGATCGCCGGGCTCGACGCCTACCCGCTGCGCGGCTTCGAGGAGAAGCCGAAGGTCGAGCGGGCGATCCAGATCCAGGCACTCCCCGGCGCCGCGTGGAACGCGGGCATGTTCCTCTGGCGGCGGCGCGCGATCCGGACCGTGCTCCAGCGCTACACCGGCTTGCTCCAGTCGCTCGAGCCGGTCTACCGGACCCCGAACCTGCTCGAGAAGGCGTATGACGGGATCAAGCCCATCTCGATCGACCACGCGGTGATGGAGGCGGCAGCCCGCGATGGCCGCGTCGTCATGGCCTCGATGGACGTCGGCTGGTCGGATATCGGCAGCTGGAGCGCGCTCCTCGGCGCGATCGGGGTGGCGGGGACCGGCGACCTGGTGCAGGCCGGCGAGACCGTCCAGACGACATCCGGGGACCTGGTGGTTCGTCGCCACGACGGCCGGCTCGGCCTGGTCCCGATCCACGACGGCGGTAGCATGACCGCGCTGCAGACGATCGCGGTCATCCGCGGAGCGGCGGCCGACGCCGCCCGGATCGAGGACATGCTGCGTCGCTGTTCGCTGCCGGAGGCCCAATGACGACACCCGCGGGAGCGGTCGCGCCGACCTCGATCGTCTTCGGCACCGACGGCTGGCGGGCGCGGATTGCCGAGGACTACACCTTCGAGAACGTGCGCCGCTGCGCCGACGGCGTCGCCCAGTACGTGGTCGACCAGGGTGCTGCGGCGAAGGGCGTGGTCGTCGCCTACGACCGGCGGTTCGCCTCTGAGCACTTCGCGATGGCCGCGGCCGAGGTCCTCCTGGCGCGCGACATCCCGGTCGTCTTCGCGGTCCGTGCGGTGCCGACCCAGATGAGCTCGTACGAGGTCGTCTCGCGGGGCGCCGCAGCCGGCATTGTCATCACCGCCAGCCACAACCCGTGGACCGACAACGGATTCAAGGTCAAGGCGCCGACGGGTGCCGCGGCCGGACCCGAGATCCTCGCCGCGCTCGAAGCGCAGATTGCCCGCAGCGGCGCTGCGCCGATCGAGCGCCGACCGTTTGCCGATGCCGAGGCGGCCGGCATGGTCGAGCGCTTCGATCCATACGACGGGTACGAGCGGTTCGTCCGCCGGACAGTCGATCTCGATGCGCTGAAGGCGGCGGACATCGCGGTGCTCGTCGAGCCGCTGTGGGGCTCGGGCGCCGGCTGGCTGAGCCGGCTGCTCGGCGGTGGCCGGATCCGGGTGACCGAGCTCCACCAGGAACGCAACCCGTACTTCGGCGGCGTCAACCCCGAGCCCATCCGGCCGCACATCGACGAGGCGCTGGGCATGATCGCCGGTGGCGGCTACGACCTGGGGCTGTTCCTCGACGGCGATGCGGACCGCGCCGGCGCTGCCGACGAACAGGGCACGTTCATCCACCAGCTGCAGGTCACGGGCCTGCTCATGTATTACCTCGCCGAGTACCGCGCCTGGCGCGACCCGGTCGTCATCAGCGTCAACAACACGTCGATGGCCGGACGGCTCGGCGAGCACTACGGGATTGCGACGCACGAGGTACCGGTCGGTTTCAAGTTCATCGGGCCGAAGATGATCGAGACCGGGGCGATGATGGGCGCCGAGGAGTCCGGTGGGTTCGGGTTCGGGATGCACCTGCCCGAACGCGACGGCATCTACGCGGACCTCTTGCTGCTCGACCTGTTCCTGCGCGAGAAAGCGGCCGGCCGCTGGCCGGTGTCCCGGTCGCTCGAGCTCTTCCACCAGCTGGCCGGGCCGTCGTTCTACCGGCGCATCGACGTCCACATCGAGCGCGCGCTCTATGACGAGACGAAGCGCCGCCTGCTGGTCGACCTCGCCGGCAACCAGCCGGGGGAGCTCGCGGGCAACTCGATCGCCCGGACCGACGCCCTCAGCACGAACGACGGCTACAAGTTCTTCCTCGACGACGGGTCGTGGCTGCTGGTCCGGGCCTCGGGGACCGAACCACTGGTGCGCGTGTACACCGAGGCCACCTCGCCCGAGCTGCGCGAGGACCTGCTCCAGGCCGGCGAGCGGCTGGTGCGCGGTACGTGACCGTGAACGACGTGCCCGCCGGCGCCCGCCGCGTCCCGAAACCGTGGGGCCACGAGCTGATCTGGGCGCACACGGACCGTTATGTCGGCAAGGTGCTCGTCATCGAGACCGGCAAGCGGCTGTCGCTCCAGCGCCACGAGATCAAGGACGAGGCGATCTTCGTGCTGTCCGGCCGGTTGCTGCTGCAGTTGGAGGACGATGCCGGCGAGGTTCGCGCCGTGGAGCTCGGTCCGGGCGAGTTCCGCCGCGTGCCCACCGGGCGGATCCATCGCTACGAAGCGCTCGAGCGGGTCGAGCTCATGGAGGTGTCGACGCCCGAGCTCGACGACGTCGTCCGGCTCGAGGACGACTTCGGTCGCGAGGGCACGTCGGAAGCCTGAGGTCCGCGCTGCGCGTCACCTGTCTCGGCGATGCGACTTCCCGGCATATCCGTCGCCATGGCGGTGTGCCTCGCGCCACGGCCGCCACCCTCGCCCCATGCCGTTGCACACGAGGCTTCCGCCACCCTCGCCCGCTGATGCCGGGAAGTTGCATCACGGAAAGGGGTGCGACTTCCGCCGGGACGCAGAGCGCGACCAACCGCGACCAATTGGGGTTACCGGCTCCATGCCGCGGGTGTACGATTCCGGACACGACCGCCACCACCGGTCGATGGTGCAGAGACCGGACGGCGGCCTGGTGAGCGCCCGTGAGGGCGACGGAGGTACGTGTCGATGCACAGCTCACTGATCGGCAAGGTCGAGAAGGCGAACCGCTATGCGCGGGAGCTTGATCGGATGACGATCGATCGCCTGTCCCTGACGTTCCGCGGTGATAACGACACCCACCACGTCAGTCTCGACGCCGGCCAGTGGCACTGCACCTGCCATTACTTCGAGAGTTGGGGTTCATGCGTCCACCTGCTGACGCTCCAGAAGGTCTTCGGGGTCATGCTCCCCGAGGAGTCGCAGGTGTCGATCTTCACCGCAGGACAGCCCGTCACCGCCTGAGCTGCGGGGCCCGCCGGCCCCGGCAGACCTGAGCCCGCAGGCCCGGCCAGCGCCGGGCCTCGGCATGTCCGACGTCCGGCGCCGCGCAAATCCGCCTCAGCGCAGCCAGGCCACCGTCGCCGCGTTTGCCTCGCCCAGGTCGAGCGTGGCCACCCGCGCCCACTCCTGCGCGGCCGCGTGCACGGTAATGCCGGTCGGCGTGCCCTCCTCATCGGCCCACACGACCGCGAGTCGCTCCCCGTCGGCGTCGAGCGCGAGCACCGTCGGCATCGCGGCACCGTCCGGAGGATCAATTCGCACGTCCGCGGGCTCGTCGGCCAGCCATGACGTCGTCGACTGGATCTCGACGCTTTCGCCTGGGCCGCGCCACACCGCCGCGGTCGCCGCATCGGCGGACGTCGCGACGAGCTGCACCCCGCTCGGCCCGGGCTCGTATCCCTGCGAGGCCGAGTCCACGATGACGGTTTCCGTGCCCTCGCTGGTCGCCGAGATCAGGACCAGCCGGTCGTCGTCGATCCACGCGGGTGGCGCAGCGACGGGCCGGCTCTGGTTCATCGGGACCTCGACGGCCTGGTCGAGGCCGGGATCGACGACGATCGCGCGCATCCCGCCGCCTTCGGAGAAGTCCGCCCCGAGCTGTGCATACGCGCCACCCGGCGGGTCCCACATCCCGTAGAACAGCGGCGGTTCCGGCGGTTGGTCGGTCAGCGTCACGGGCTCGACGAGCCGCCACGTCGGGTCCTCCTCCCCGAGCGGATCGCTGACGTACGTGCTCCCGTCGACCAGCGTCGCGAGCAGCACGTTCGTGCGGCCGGCCGACACCCAGGACGTGCCCGAGTCGGGCAGCTCGATGCCGCGGCTCCGCTCTCCGTCGTCCTCGCGAACGGTGAGCCGCACCGAGCCGACATCTCCCGACAGCACGAGCAGCCCGTCGGTCAGCGTCGGGTCTTCGCGCTCCTGCTCGCACCCGGCCAGCACCGCGACGACGGTGGCAGCGAGGAGGACGACGAGGAGCTGGCGGCGGTCGATGGATGCCATGCGCGCCCGCAGTGTGCCAGAGCGGACCGGGCCGAGGTCCCGTGCTACATTTCGGCCGACAACAGAACGCTGCGTGGTCGCGAAGCCGGTGCGAATCCGGCACAGTCCCGCTACGGTGGTCGCCCCTTGAGGGCGCAAGTCCGGTCGCCGACTCCCGCGGTTCGATGCTCGAACCTTCGAGAGAGAGGGTAGGCAGACCGATGCGACCGACCAACGTGAGCCCCTCCCTCGACGCCCGAGGCGAGGGGTTTCGCGTTTTCCGGCCCCCGGCTTTCTGAGCGCCATGGCGACGCGCGGCGAGTCGCTGACGCCCGCAGGCCTGGCCCTTGGCCGGGCAGCAGGCGTCCGTGGCCGGCCGCTCGTGCTGGCTGCCGGGGGGATCGCCGCGCTCGCCGTGGCGCTCGTGCTCGGTGTCGGCTTCGGGTCGGTTTCGATCGACCCGGCCGACACCGTCGCGATCCTGGCCCAACGCCTCCTCGGCATCGACCTCGGGCGCGACTACAGCGCTGCCGCGGAGACGATCGTCATGGACCTGCGCCTGCCGCGCGTCCTCACGGCGATGCTCGTCGGACTGGCGCTGGCCGTAGCCGGCGTCACGTTCCAGGGCCTGCTGCGCAACCCGCTGGCGGACCCGTACGTGCTCGGGACCTCGTCCGGGGCGGCCCTCGGCGCGGCGATCGCCGTGCTCATCCCGGTCCGGATCGCGATCCTCGAGCTCGGGCTGCTCCAGCTGTTTGCCTTTGTCGGGGCGCTGCTCGCGATCTACACGGTCTACAAGCTGTCCCGCACGACCAGCCTCGCCCCGCTGACGAGCCTGCTTCTGACCGGGTACGCCGTCGGGTCGTTGCTGGCAGCCGGGCTCGCCATGGCGATGTACCTGTCCGGGGCCCAGCTCCGCCAGATCTTCACGTACCTGCTCGGCAGCTTCGACGCGGCCAGCTGGACCCGCCTCGCCTGGGCGCTGCCGATCGTCGCGATCGCGACTGTCGCGATCCTCCTGCGGGCGCGGACGCTCAACGGGCTGCTGCTCGGCGAGGAGACGGCGGCGAGTCTCGGCGTCAACGTGGCCCGTGAGCGCAGGATCCTGCTCGGGCTCGCCTCGCTGGCCACTGCCGCGGCCGTCGCGATCAGCGGCCTGATCGGGTTCGTCGGGCTCGTCGTACCGCACGTCGTGCGCCTCGTGGTCGGGCCCTCGGCGCGCCTGGTCCTGCCGCTCTCCGCGATCTGTGGCGCCGCGCTGATGGCCTACGCGGACCTGGTGGCGCGGCTCCTGGGCGAGATCCCGGTCGGGGTCGTCACGGCGGTGATCGGCGCGCCCTTCTTCCTGCTGATCCTGCGCCGCGCCCGGGCGGGGTACGAGCTTTGAGCGGCCTCTCGGCCGTGGCGGTGCCGATCCTTCGGCTGTCGGACGTGACCGTCACCTATCGCGGTCACGACGTCCTCGACCGGGTCGACCTCGCGATCGAACCGGGCGAACGAGTGGCGCTCATCGGTCCGAACGGCGCCGGCAAGTCGACGCTCCTCCGGGTTGCCGGCGGCCTGCTGCGTCCGGCCCGCGGACATGCCGAGCTGGGCGGGATGCCCGTCGGCGCGCTCGACCGGCTCGAGGTGGCGAGGCGGCTCGCTGTCGTTCCGCAACAGGCCACCCTCCCGTTCGCGACGCGGGTCGAGGATGTCGTCGGGCTTGGGCGACTGCCGTACGAGCATCCCCTCCGCGGAGCGCGTCCCGCGGACCGCGCAGCGATCGCAGCTGCCATCGAGCGGGTGGGCGTGGGGCACCTCCTGGGGCGTGACGTGCGCGAGCTGTCGCTCGGCGAGCGCCAGCTGGTCCTGATTGCGCTGGCCGTCGCCCAGGCGACGCCGCTGCTCGTGCTCGACGAGCCGACGGTGCACCTCGACCTTCGCCATCAGGTCGGTGCGATGGACCTGCTCGTCGACCTCAACGAGCGCGACGGCACCACGGTCCTGGCGGTCCTCCACGACCTGGGCCTCGCCGCGCACTTCTTCCCACGGCTCGTGCTCCTCGACGCGGGCCGCGTCGTTGCCGACGGCCCGCCCGCGGAGGTGCTGGCACCGGAGCGCATCCGCGACGTGTTTGGGGTCGATCCGGCGCTCGTCCGGATTCCGGCCTAGCGGACACCGCGTGGTACCCTCCGGCGCGTGACTCGGCGTCGATCGAGTGCGCCGGGTGTGCGTCCTGCCAGCGCGCTCCGCGTGCTCCTGTTCCTGATCCTGACCCTGCTCGTGATGGCGGCCTGTGGCGGCACGACGGCCACCGGGGCGCCCTCGGACAGTCCGGAGAGCAGCACACCCACGACCGACGCGCCGCCCGACGACCCGCCGTCCAGCGAGCCGTCGTTGGAGCCCTCGGTGCCCGAATCGGCCTCGCCCGAGCCGCCCAGCGCCGAACCGGAGACCCCCGACCCGGAGACCCCCGACCCGGAGCCCACCGACCCGGAGCCCACCGAGCTCCCGGCGAGTGCGGCCGAGTGCACGGGCAGTGACGAGAACGTTGCCTTCTACGCCGAGTTCGCCCAGGTCGTGGACTGGGCCGTCTACTGTCCCGTCCTGCCGGCCGGCTGGTTCGTCGGCACTGGTCAGTGGCGCCAGGCCGAGGGCGAGCGCCTCGAGATCTCGTACCGCGGTCCGCGTGGCGCCGGCCTGATGCTCCAGGAAGGCTCGTTCTGTCCGGGCGACGGCGACTGCGTGCCCCCGGGTGAGGAAGTTGGGCCGACGGCCTTCGGCGACCGCGAGGGGACGCTCGTCGCCACGGACGGTGGCTGGGCGGTGGTCGTCGACCGGGGCGAGCGACCGAGCTGGCTGCTGACGATCAGCGGCGTCGGCCAGGCGGCCGCCCGACAGATCGCCGCGGATCTCGTCGAGGTCGGCGGCTGACCGTCGCTACCAGGAAACGCGCACCGAGAGCGTCCCGACAGAGACCGGCGCCAACCGGCTGAATGCGTCGCTGTAGAGGTCGATCACGCGGCCGCTGCCGCAGGCGCACGAGTCGATCAGCTTGACGTTGACGCAGTTCCCCGAGCCGCAGACGGACACGGTTCGGCCGCGCCAGTTGCCGACGCGCAGGGCCGGACCCGCAGCGGCGTACAGGCCGCCGGAGTAGCCGACGTGACAGGAGCTCACGCCGGGCTTGCAGTACCAGCTCGCGGAGCCGCTCACGCTGTGCGTCGGGTTGGACGGTGCCGTCGGCCTCGAGATCGGCCTCGGGATCGGCTTCGGGGTGGGCTTCAGGATCGACTCCGCGCGCGCGGGCTGCTTCGGCTTGGCCCGCGGCTCGAACGAGGGCTCCTGCGCCTCCTGGAAATCGACGATCTTGGCCGGCGCGACGGCCTCGATGGCCTCGATCGAGGGCGGAGGCACCGTGCTGCTGGCGACGGAACCCGCGATCGCCACGGCGCGGAACGCACCGGGCTCGAGGGAGGATGGGGCCGCGGGGGGACGGGCCATCGATCCCGTCGTGACGGTCAGCGTGCAGATCGCTGCGAGGAAGGCAAGCGAGACCGCTCGTCGAGCTGTCAGCCGGCCACGGCTGGGACGGGTTGGCAGACGCGCGGGAGGTGCGGGGGGCAGGTGTTGAGCGTCGATTGCAGGTTCCTCGGATGAGCCATCGCGGCGCCCCGGGAACAGCTCCGCCCGGGTGGTCAGGAACGCTTGGAGTCCAGGTCGACGAACGCCAGAGGCTGCGACCTGTGATGGCACCGCGGTGAGCGCGATTGCCTGCTCGAGGGATCGGGCTCGAGCCCTGGCTGGTCGCTTGGTCGACCTGCCAGTCCGCCCGAGTATACAGGGACGCGCGCGAAAGTCAGCCCGCTACCAGGCGACCCGGACGGAAAGCGTGCCGCTCGACAGCGGCGCCAGCCGGCGGAATGCGTCGCTGTACAGGTCGATGACCCGGCCGCCGCCGCAGGCGCACCAGTCGATCAGCTTCACGTTGACGCAGCTGCCCGACCCGCAGACGGTCACGGTCCGGCCGCGCCAGCTGCCGACGCGGAGCGCCGGCCCCGCCGCCGCATACAGGCCGCCCGGATAAGCGTGGTGGCAGACGCTCACACCGGTCTTGCAGTACCAGCTGGCCGTGCCGCGGACCGAACGCCCGCCGCCACCCCCGCCGCCACCACCTCCGCCTCCGCCGCCACCACCTGTGGTCGCGGGGGCGGGCTTCGGCTTGGGCGTCGGCTTCAACACGGACTCCACCCGAACCGGCTGCCGCGGGTCGGCCCGAGGCCCGAACGAACGCCCCTGCTCCTGGAAGTCGCCGATCTTGACCGGTGACGCCGGCTTGCCGTAGTCGATCGACGGCAGCGGCGCAGGCGTGCCTGCGACGGCATCGGCAACCACGACGCGACGGAAGGCGCCGGTATCCACGGAGGACGGGGTGGCTGGGGGACGAGCGATGGTTGCTGTTGCGGCCGTCAGCGTCGTGATCGCGGCCAGGAGGGCAAGCGCAGTCGCTCGTCGGACATTCAAACCGCGACGTCCGCGACGGCACGACCGTCGGGACGCGACAGGCGATGGGAGGGCATGCGCCGCAGGTTCGGTGCGGTGGGGTGCCAGACAGTCGGACTGCCTCGCAGCACGCCTTGCAAAACGGTTTCAAGGCCGCTTGTTGCCGCCTCGCGCAATGCCGGTGCAATGACCAGCGGCGAATGTCAGGCGCGCTTGCGATCCAGGTCGAGGAATGGAAGCGGCACGACGCTCGCCGCGACCCGGCCTCGGCGCCCCTCAACGGTCCACTCCACCTCGAGCCGGCTGCCCGGCTGCTCGTGGCGCGGCGGGACGGCTGCCAGCGCGATCGCCTGCTTGAGGATCGGGCTCCAGCCGTGGCTCGTTGCCTTGCCGACCTGGCGGCCACCGGCAAACACGGGAACCGCGGAACGGTCGACGGTTGGCGAGATCGCGGGCGGCAGGCCCTGCGAGTCGTACAGGTTCTCGATGTCGTACCAGTCGAGCTGCAGGCCGACGAGCCGCCGGTCGGGGCCGCCGGCGCGCTGCTCGCGCTCGAGCGCAAGGCGACCGACGTAATCGCCCTTGTCGAAGCTGACGAGCCGCCCGAGCCCTACCTCGAACGGCGAGTAGTTCTGCTCGGGGTTGAGCGCATGGCGGGCCGACGTGTAGTCGACTTCGAGGAGGATCAGCCCGGCCTCGAGCCGCACGACGTCGAGGGCGAGCATGCCGGCGGGCCGGATGCCGTAGGCCGCCCCCGCCGCCATGACGGCGTCCCATACGGCGACAGCGTGCTCGACGGGAATCCACAGCTCGTAGCCGAGGTCGCCCGTGTAGCCGGTCCGCGACACGTCGACGGGGATCTTCGTGCGGCCCGCGCGGAACGTGGTCGGGCGGCGCCGGAAGTAGCGCAGGTCCGCGAACGACTCCCTGGTCGCTGCCTCGAGGACGGCCCGTGACAGCGGGCCCTGGAGGGCGAGCGCCGCAACGGCTTCGGTCTCCTCGGCGATGTCGACGTCGAGTCCGGCGGCGTTGAGGCGCAGCCAGCGGAGCTGCGGGTCGGCGGCGGTCCAGCGGAAGCTGCCGTCATCGAGCAGGTGGACCGTGCCGTCGTCGATCACCTTGCCGTGCTCGTCGCACCACGGCGTGTAGTAGACGGCGCCCGGGGTCATGCGCGTCGCGTCGCGGGTGATGACGCGGTCGACGAGACGCGCCGCATCGCTGCCGCGCACCCGGTATTTGAACAGCGGCGACACGTCGATGAGGGCGGCGGCCTCGCGGATCGCGTTGTACTCGATGTCGTGGAAGTCGGCGTACACCGATGACGCGAAGTAGCCGGACCACTCCCGCCACTGCATCTTGCGGTTGAGGTCCGCGGTCCGCGGATGGAAGGCCGTGCCGACGCTCATGCGGCCGAGTATGCCGGAACAGCCGAGCCCGCCGCGCTTGCCGTCCCACGGCAGCACTGGCGAACGGCACGGTGGCCGAACACCAGTTGTGCCGACCCACGACACGAAACGGACGTCTCACGTCCGATGCTGCCGTGGTGCGGCAGGAACGGTCCGATTGGCCCCTCGATTCGTCCCTGCTGCCGTCCCGCGGCACGACGCGGATGGAACCGGCTCCTGCCGGCATGGATCGGCTAGAGTGCATGAACGGTATGCAGACTGGATAGGCGAGGGAGCGGATTGGCCGAGCGCTATGACGCGGTGATCATCGGCGGCGGCCACAACGGCCTCGTCAGCGCGGCCTACCTCGCACGAGCCGGTCTCAAGACGCTGGTCCTCGAGCAGCGGCCGGTGCTCGGTGGTGCCGCCGTCACCGAGGAGCTGTTCCCGGGCTTCCGCTTCAGCGTGTTCTCGTATGTCGTGTCGCTGCTGCGGCCCGAGATCATCCGCGACCTCGAGCTCCCGAAGCACGGCCTCGACATCCTGCCGCTCGACGGGACGTTCACCCCGCTGCGCGAGGGCGACGGCCCGGCCAAGGGTGGTGGCGACTACCTGTGGCGCGTCAACGACCACGGCCGGACGATGCGCGAGCTGCGCCGCTGGTCCCCGAGCGACGCCGAGGCGTACGAGGAATACGGCCAGCTGATGGTCGACATGGCCCGCTTCATCAAGCCGATCCTGTCGATCGTCCCGCCGGACCCGACGTCGCTCGATCCGCGCCCGTTGCTCCCGTTGGCCGGGCTCGCCCGGCGGTTCCAGCAGCTGACCGAGCGCCAGCAGGCCGTGTTCGTCCAGCTCATGACGATGAGCGCGTCGGATTTCCTCGACCAGTGGTTCGAGACGGATCCGCTCAAGGCCACGATGGCGGCGTCCGGGATCATCGGCACGTACCAGGGCGTCCGCTCACCGGGCACGGCGTACGTGCTGCTCCACCACTACATGGGCGAGATCGACGGCGCCTTCCGCGCGTGGGGCATCCCGAAGGGCGGCACCGGTGGGGTCTCGAACGCGATCGGCAGCGCGGCACGCGCGCTGGGCGCCGAGATCCGGACCGAAGCCCGCGTCGAGCGCATCCTCGTCCGCGACGGGAAGACCACCGGCGTGGTGCTCGAAGGTGGCGAGCAGATCGACGCGACCGACGTGCTCAGCTCGCTCGACAGCCGGCGCACGTTCCTCGGCCTGCTCGAGCCGGGAACGCTCGACCCCGAGTTCGAGGAGGAGGTTCGGCGCTTCAAGTTCCGCGGCTCGTCCGGCAAGGTCAACCTCGCGGTGGATCGCCTGCCCGACTTCAGCTGCCTGCCCGGCACCGGCGAGCACCTGCGCGGCGCGATCTCGTTCAGCCCGAGCATCGACGACATGGAGCGGGCCTACGACGACGCGAAGTACAACCGCTTCAGTCGCCGGCCGTACATCGACATGATCATCCCGACGCTCGTCGACCCGTCGATGGCGCCCCCCGGCAAGCACATCATCAGCTGCTTCGTGCAGTACGCCCCGTACAAGCTGGCGCCGGAACTCGGGACGTGGGATGACCAGCGCGAGGCCTTCGGTGACGCCGTGGTCGACCGCATCGCCGAGTTCGCCCCGAACATCCGCGACATCATCCTGTATCGCAACGTGCAGACCCCGCTCGACATCGAGCGCACGACCGGGCTGACCGAGGGGAACATCTTCCAGGGAGAGCTGAGCCTCGAGCAGCTCTTCTTCAACCGCCCGGTCCCCGGCTATGCACGGTTCCGCACCCCCGTCCGCGACCTGTGGCTGTGCGGTTCGGCGACCCACCCCGGCGGCGGGATCATGGGTGCGAACGGCCGGATCGCGGCGCTCGAGGTGCTTCGGGCGCGCGGCCGGAAGGCGGCCTGAGTGGCGGGCTCGAACGGGGGCGGCAGCCGCTACGACGCGGTCGTCATCGGGGGCGGCCACAACGGCCTCGTCACTGCGGCCTACCTCGCGCGCGGCGGGATGCGCACACTCGTCCTCGAGCGTGGTGACGTCGTCGGTGGCGCCGCGATCACCACTGAGCTCTCGCCGGGCGCCCACGTGCCCACCCTGGCCCACAACGTCGGCCGGCTGCGCCCGTCGATCTGGCGCGATCTCGACCTCAAGGGCCACGGGTTGCGCCTCGTGTCGCCGCACGTCGTTGCCTTCGCGCCCTCGCCCGACGGCGGGGCCATCGCGCTCTCGGCAGACGTCAACGAGACCGCCAGGGGAATCGGCGAACGCTCGACGCACGACGGCGAGCGGTATGTCGAGTTCGACCGGCAGGTCCGCTCGATCGGCCACTTCCTCGCGGAACTGGCGGCGAGGACGCCTCCCGACATCGAGGCGCCCGGCCTCGGCGATGCGCTGCTCGGGCTGTCCCTTGGGCGCCGTTTTCGCGGTCTCGGCCGGCACGACGGGCGGACGGTGCTGCGCGTCCTGCCGATGGCCGTCGCCGACTTCGTGGCCGAGGCATTCGAGACCGACGCGCTGCAGGCCGTGCTCGCCTGGCGTGGCGTGGCGTATACCGCGATGGGCCCGTGGTCGGCGAGCACGGCCGCGGTCCTGCTCGGCGATTCGGCCGGCAACGACGGCGGTGCCGCCGGGCCCACCGTCTACGCCGAAGGCGGTCCGGGCGCGCTGACTGCCGCGCTTGCCGCTGCAGCCCGCGCCGCCGGCGCCGAGATCCGGACGGGCGCCGAGGTCGCCGCGATCCCCTCGCGCGACGGGCGTGCGACCGGTGTCGTGCTGGCGGGTGGCGACGAGATCGAGGCACACGCCGTGGTCAGCGCGATCGATCCGAAGCAGACGCTCACCGGTCTGGTGGACCCGGTCGCGGTCGGGCCGACGTTGCGCTGGCGCGCGGGCAACATCCGGACGCCCGGGATGGTCTCGAAGGTCAACCTCGTGCTGTCGGGCCTGCCGACGTTCCCCGCGGCGCGCGGCAACGACGAGCACCTGCTCCGTGGGCGGATCGTCGTGGCGGCCGGCATCGACGCGATGGAGCGGGCATTCGACGCGGCCAAGTACGGCGGCCTCCCCGAGCGGCCCGTCCTCGAGGCCACGATCCCGTCACTGGCCGATCCGACCCTCGTGGCCCGGGCGCCGGCCGGGACGCAGGTCATGAGCGTGATCGTCCAGTACACGCCGTACGCGCTTCGCGAGGGCACGTGGGAGGAGCGCCGCGACGAGGTCGGTGACGCGGTCCTCGCCACGCTCGACGAGGTTGCCCCTGGCCTGTCGTCGCTGGTCACGGCCCGGCAGGTCCTGACGCCGCTCGACCTCGAGCGCGACTTCGGTCTCACCGGTGGTCACCCGCTCCACGCCGAACCCGGGCTTGACCAGTTCTTCCTGTGGCGGCCGATGCTGGGGCACGCGCGCTACCGGTTCGGGCTCGACGGGCTGTACCTGGCGGGGTCGGGGGCGCATCCGGGCGGCGGCGTGACCGGGCAGCCGGGCAAGAACGCGGCGCACGAGATCCTCTCGGACTTCCGGAAGCGGCGGAACTGACCCGGGCCGTTCGGCCGTCGCCGGCTATTCCACGAGCCCCGGCTATTCCGCCGTATTCGCACCAGGATTATCCGGGCGCATATGGACGCCTGGACGCGGCCCGAGCGTCCGCTATCGGGCGCGGATATGCCTCCCATGCATGGCAGGGGCCATACGGCGGCGAAATCACGCGATTTCGGGCCAGAGTGGCGCCAGCTAGACCTGGGCGGAATACCCCGGCGCAGGCGTGAGCGTGGGCGCAAGCGCGGGCGAAGGCCCGGGCGCCGGCAGGACCGCATCAAGGAGGCGCGACCACCACGGCCGCGGCGGCTCGGGAGCGACATCGCCCCGGCCGGCCGTCGAACTCGGCCCCATGGCCTCGCCGTGCATCCGGCGGACCACCTCGGGCACCGGCTCCTCGATCGTGGCAACGGCGAGCACGCTTCGAGGGGTCGTCCGGCCGTGCCACGGCAGCGAGCGGGTTGGCGTGATGCGGAGCACCTGCGAGTAGGTGGCGATGAACGCCTCGGGCGACAACCCAAGAGCCGCCATCCGGTCCGCGTACTTGGTGATGTGTGCGTCGGGCAGCTCGGTCGCGGGCGCATCGAACAGCTCGACCCGTGCCTCGGCGAGCGCCACGTCGAAGTCGTCCTCGGGCTCGCCGAGCGCAAGCATCGCGACCGGGTTGGCGCGCAGGTTGCGCACCTTCTGGGCCCCCGGCTTCGAGAACACGAGCAGCGACGACCCGTCCCAGGTGAACCAGATCGGGACGAGGTGGGGTGCGCCGTCGGGCCGCACGGTCGACAGCCAGACAACCGGCTCGCTGGACAGGAACCGGTCGAGGCGGGCGGCGGCGAGTGCGGCAGTCGGGACGCTCATGCCCCGAGGATGGCGGGCGGAGGCCGACAGGTCCGCAGACCTCGGTCGGGTCAGGACATGGACATCCGACGATGACCGGCGGTCGCCGATCGACGACTCAGGCGACTGGCGCTCCGGCCGCCTCGTTGAGCCGGGCGACCGCGTCGTCCAGGGGATCGGGCAGCCAGGCCACGCCGTCGGTCGCGTGAACGGTGCGGGCCAGCGCCCCGCCGAGGAAGCAGCGCGGCGGTCGGGCGATGGTGCGTAGACCCTCCGCGACGAGCGTCGCCGCGGCCACGTCCGCGGCGGTGACGACGCCGAGCACGACCAGGGGCGCCTCGGTATCGCGCGCCGTTCGGAGCCAGCTCTCGAGCGGGACGTCGGCTCCCAGGTACAACACGCCGAGTCCCGCTCGACGTGCGGCGACCGCGAACGCGAATGCCCCGATCTCGTGGTGACTGCCCGGTGGCAGGCCCACGAGCACGGTCGGACCGGCGACCGACAGCCCGGCAGCCTCGTAGTGCTGTGACAGGCGCCGCCGAACGGTCTCGCTCGCCGCATGCTCGGCCGCCACGTCGATCTCGCCGCTCGACCACCCGTCGCCCACTGCCCGCAGCGCGGGGAAAACCACGTCGCGCATGGCACCCTCGAAGCGCTGCGCGGCAAATGCGTCATCGAGGACCTCCTCGATGGCGGGGATGTCGAACAGGCGCGTCGCGGTACGGAAAGCGTCGATCAGGTCGGCGGCCGTGCCTGTGCTGCGGCGATCACCACCGGACGTGGTGTCGCTCACCGTCGTCCGGTCTGGCTCGCGGCCGAGCGCTGCGAGGCCCGCCGAGTCGCCCGCGGCGATGACCCGCTCCGCCGCCTGGCTCGGCCGCCATCCGTCGCCGTCCACGAGGCGCCGCATGGCGAGCAGCCGCGCGAGCGCGTCGTCGTCGTACAGCCGATAGCCGGCCGCGGTTCGACTCGGGCGCACGACCCCGTAGCGGCGTTCCCAGGCGCGGATCGTCGGGACGCTAAGGCCGGTGCGGGCGGCCGCCTGCTTGATTGTGTACATGGTTTGGTCAATGTATCACGCCAAGAAGACTTGACAAGCGTTGTACATCAGCCGCTAGATTCCCAGCCCAAGGTGGTACAAAGCTTAGACAAGGCGAAACGACTCGGTGCCGCCGCAAATGGCAAGGAGATCCCATGAAAGCTCTGTGTTCGGGCATTGCCCGCCTGCTCGCCGCCGGCGTTCTGGTCGTCGCGTTCGCCGTACCGGTCAGCGCCGCCGACACCGCCATGGTCCGCGTCCTCCACGCGTCACCCGACGCGCCGGCGGTGGACGTCCAACTCGACGACGCCCCGGTCTCGGCCCTGACCGGCGTGCCCTTCGGGACGATCTCGGACTACCTGGAGGTCCCGGCCGGGGACCACAACGTGAAGGTCTTCGCGACCGGCACCACGACCGATCCGGTCATCGATGCCGACGTCACCGTGGCTGCCGGCGCCGCCTACACGATTGCCGCCACCGACGCGCTCGCGTCGATCACGCCCCAGGTGCTCCAGGACGAGCCCTCGCCGAGCTGCGACAACGCCCAGGTGCGCGTCGTGCACTTCAGCGCGGACGCACCGGCGGTCGATGTCGCTGCTGCCGGCACGTCGCCCGACGAGGCCATTGTCCAGGACCTCGCCTATCCCGACGCCTCGGACTACCTCGACATTCCGGGAGGCACGTACGACCTCGAGGTTCGCGTCGCCGGCGAGACCACTGTCGCGCTGGACCTTCCCGGGGTGGCGGTCGAGGACTGCATGAGCTACAGCGTCTTCGCGATCGGCTCCGCGGCCAGCCCGGCTGTCGGTGACAACGCCCTGCAGGTCGTTGTCGCCGTCGACGGAACCGCGTCGCCGGACGGAACCCGCGTCGCCGACATGCCCGCGCCGCCGGAGACCGACACGCTGGGCTCCGACCAGGCGGCCCCGGCCACGGGCCTGCCGCTTGGCCTGCTCGCCGTCGCGGGCTCTGGCATTCCTCGCGAGCCTGCGCGTGCTCGCTGTTCGACGGGCCGCGGCAGGGGGTCCGCGAGCCCAGGGATGATCGAGACCCGGGACCGGCGTCGATCTTCGACGCCGGTCCCGCCTCGATCGTCGGGCTCGATTGCGATGCTCACGATGCTGATCGACGACCTGCTCGAGTTGTCGATCGTCGGCAGCTTCTCCCGGATCGGGAGCACCGTCCGCCGACGCCTGTTCGACTGGTCCGACCCGCCTCGCCGACGCCATGCGCGGACGGACCGTCCTCGTGACCGGCCCGACGTCCGGACTTGGGCGTGCGATGGCCGGACGCCTGGCCGGCCTCGGTGCCCGCGTCGTCCTCGTCGGGCGTGACCCCGCCCGGCTGGGATCCGTCCGTGACGAGCTCGACGCCGCGCACGGCCCGGACCGCGCGACCGTGGTCGTGGCCGACATGGGCGTCGCTCCGCTCGGTCCGCGACGCCGTCGAGCGATCGCCACGAACGAAGCACGGCTCGATGTCCTGATCGACAACGCCGGCGCGATGTTCCCCGAGCGAACGATCGGCGCGGATGGCCTCGAGGCGACGCTCGCGACCATGGTCGTCGGGCCGTTCGCGCTGATCGCCGGCCTGTTGCCGCTGCTTCGCCGCACCGGGCGGGCACGGGTCGTCGCCGTCACCTCGGGCGGGATGTACGCCCAGCGGCTCGATCTCGACGACCTGACTATGGGCCCGCCGAGCCGTGGAACGGGACGCGCGCCTACGCCCAGGCGAAGCGTGCCCAGGTCGCGCTGATCCGGGAGTGGGCCAGGCGCGTGCCGCCGGACGAGGTCGCGTTCAGCGCGATGCATCCGGGCTGGGCCGCAACCCCCGGGCTCGCGGCGTCGCTCCCCGGCTTCAGCCACGTCATGGGGCCGCTGCTGCGGACGGCCGACGAGGGTGCCGATACGGCGATCTGGCTGGCCGCCGACCCGGCAGCGGCCGGGGAGACCGGGCGCCTCTATCTCGACCGCCGCGCCCGCCCGTTCGATCGCGCCCCACAGACCCGGCTGAGCGGGGCGGACCGCCGGCGCCTGTGGGACCTCGTCGTCCGCCTGGCGGACGTCGCCGATCCCGCACCAGGACCGGCGCTCCGAGCGCCCGGGAACCACACGACCACAGCCAGCACTGGAGCCTTCCGATGACCCGCATCCACGAACGCATCGAGACCGATCTGCCGATCGACGAGACCTTCGACTACATCGCCGACTTCGACCACGCCGACGAATGGGACCCGAATACGACCGACGCGCGGCGGCTCGGCGACGTGCAGCCCGGGCTGGGCGCCCGGTTTGCGCTCGAGGTGCGGATGGGGGGACGGACCGCGCCGATGGAGTACCGGATCACCGAGTACGACCGCCCGCGACGGGTGGTCCTCGTCGGCGAGGGATCGGGCGTGGTGACGGTCGACGACATCCGCTTCGAACGCATCGGTGACCGGACCGTCGTGGACTACATGGCCGACATCAGGCTGGGAGGCCTGCTGCGCCTCGCCCAGCCGTTCCTTGGCGGGGCGTTTCGACGGATCGGGCAGCAGGCGGCGGAGGGCATGAACCGGGAGCTCGCCCGACGTGCCTCCGGCCGTGCTCGGCCGGCAGGTGGCCTGATGCGCGTCGCGATCATCGGCGGCGGGATCAGCGGCCTCAGCGCCGCCTATGCACTCCACCGCGATCACGAGGTCCGCCTGTACGACGCAGAATCGCCGGTCGGCGGGCACGTCAAGACCGTCGCCGTGGACGGACCCGACGGACCGCTGGCGGTCGACATGGGGTTCATCGTCCACAACGATGTGACCTATCCGACCTTCGTCCGAATGCTCGGCGAGCTCGGCGTGGCGACGCAGGCGAGCGACATGTCGCTCGGCTCGGCCTGCCGCGCGTGTGGTCTCGAGTTCAGCTCCCGCGGTGCTCGCGGCTGGTTCGCCCAGCCGTCGGCAGCCGCGCGACCCAGGCACTGGCGGATGTTCGCTGACGTGCTCCGGTTCTACCGCGATGCCCGGGCGCGGCTCGACGCGGGGAGCGAGAGCCGCCAGACACTGGGCGAATACCTCGACGCGCTCCGCTTCGGGCGTGGGTTCCGGGACCACTTCCTGACCCCGATCACGTCGGCGGTCTGGTCCACCGCGTCCGACCGGATCCACGAGTTCCCGATCGACTACCTCCTCCGCTTCCTCGACCACCACGGGCTCATCGGCGTCGGGCGGGCGCTCCAGTGGCGCACGATCAGCGGGGGCTCGATGACGTACGTGGAACGGATCGTCGAGCGCCTGGGACCGGACGCGGTGCGTGCCGGGGATGCTGTCGTGGACGTGGCCCGCAGCGCTGGCCGCGTCACCGTCCGGACGGCCGCCGGAACGCGCGACCGGTTCGACGCCGTCGTGCTCGCGACACACGCCGACGACGCCCTGCGCCTGCTGACCGACGCCGACGAAACGGAGCGCGACGCGCTCGGCGCATTCGAGTACTCGACGAACCGGGTTGTCCTGCACACCGATCCGGCCGTCCTGCCGCGCCGCCCGGCCGCCTGGGCCTCGTGGAACGTCGACCAGGCCGACTGCCGCATCCCGCGGGACGCGCTCACGATGACCTACCACATGAACCGGCTGCAGGCGCTCCCGGGACCTGTGCAGTACTCGGTCTCGGTCAATCCCGACGACCGGCTCGATCGGTCGCGGATCATCCTTGAGCGGCCGATGCGCCACCCGCTGTACACGTTCGAGACCCTTGACGCGCAGGCGCGCGTGGAGGCGCTGCAGGGTCACCGGCGGACCTTCTTCGCGGGCGCACACCTCGGCTACGGCTTCCACGAGGACGGCTGTCGATCCGGGTACGCGGCCGCGGATCGCGTCCGGGCCGCCGCCGATCGATTGCGGGTGGCCGCGACCGCGGACCCCGCCGCCGAACGCGAGGAGGCGGCATGAGGTCGCATGTCCTCGAGGGGCGGGTCCGGCATCGCCGGGCGCGGCCGTTCGTCTACAACCTCGAGCACGGGGTGATGTACCTCGCGCTCGACCTCGACGAGCTCGATTTCATCGAGAGCGCAGCGTGGCTCATCCGCCGGAACCGGCGGGGCCTCCTCGAGATCCGCGACGCGGACCACCTCGATCCACCGGCCGAGGACCTTCGAGCGGCGATCCACGACCACCTTCGGGCGGCCGGCGAGGACCCCGCCGGTTGGCAGGTCACGCTGGTCACCAACCCCCGCGTATTCGGGTACGTCTTCAACCCGGCGTCGTTCTACCTGTGCCGCGACCCGGACGGCAGCCTGCGGGTCGTCATCGTCGAGGTCCACAACACGCACGGCGAGCGGCACCTGTACACGCTCCGGCCGCGGTCGGGCGGTGATGCGTTCGTCGCGGCGATGGACAAGGAGTTCTACGTGTCGCCCTTCCTCGAGACGCGCGGCGGGTACACGGTCCGGGTCCGAGACGAAGCGATCGCGCCTGCGGATCACGATCAACCACGAGGCAGCCGAGGGGCTGCTGCTCCACGCGAGCCTCGACCTCGTCAGGCGGCCATTGACGGCTCGATCGATCGTGCGGATGCTCGTGCGCTACCCGCTCGTGACGCACAAGACGACGGTGATGATCCACTGGCACGCGCTGCGCCTGTGGCTGCGCGGAGCGCGGTTCCACCGGCATCGCGAGGCGGCCCGATGACGGCTCCGTCGCTGACGATCCGCCGTCCGTCCGCCGTCGGCTCGATCCTCGAGCGGGTCGCGTGGCGAGTCGCGCTTTCGGGTGCGCGGCGGATCCGGGTCGGGCGTCTGACGGTCGTCCTGCCGGATGGAACACGCCGGGTGTTCGGCGACGCGGCCGCCGCCCCCGAGGACCAGGCGCAGATCGAGATCCACGACCGTGCGGCGCTCGTGCGGCTGCTGGTCGGCGGCGAGACCGGTGGCGGCGAGGCGTACATGGACGGCCTCTGGTCCAGCCCGGACCTGGCGGCCCTGCTGCGGCTCGCCGCGCGGAACCGCGAGTCGCTGGCGCTGTCGACCGGCTGGTTCCGCGTCCCGCTGCAGATCCGCCGCACGCTCGCCCACCGGACGCGGCGCAACACGCAATGGGGGGCGCGCCGGAACATCGCGGCCCACTACGACCTGGGCAACGACTTCTACCGGCTGTTCCTCGACGAGACGCTGACCTACTCCTGCGCAGTCTTCGAGACGCCCGACCAGACGCTTGCGGACGCGCAGCGGAACAAGTACCGGCGAATCGCTGACGGAGCCGGGCTGTCGGCCGGCCAGCACGTCCTGGAGATCGGGAGCGGGTGGGGCGGCTTCGCGCTGTACGCGGCGGGCGAGCTTGGCTGCCGCGTGACGACGATCACGATCTCGCGCGAGCAGCACGCGCTCGCAACCGAGCGGGTTCGCGAAGCGGGACTCGCGCACCTCGTCGACGTCCAGCTGCGCGACTACCGCGACGTCAGTGGAACGTACGACGCAATTGTTTCGATCGAAATGCTCGAGGCCGTCGGGGCGGAGTATTTCGGGACGTTCTTCGACGTCTGCGATCGGGCGCTGCGGCCCGGTGGCCGCCTCAGTCTCCAGGTCATCACGTTCCCGGACGCCGCCTACGAGCAGCAGCTCCGCGGGGCGAACTGGATCCAGACGTACATCTTTCCGGGCGGCCTGTGCCCGTCGCTCGCGGTGCTCGAGCGGGCAACCAGCCGGACGCGGCTGCTCGTCCGGAGCGTCTCGGACATCGCGCCCTCGTACGTGCTGACGCTGCGCGCCTGGCGCGAGCGGCTCATGGCGCGCACCGACGAGGTGCGGGCGCTCGGCTTCGACGACCGGTTCATCCGGATGTGGGAGTACTACCTGGCCCTCAGCGAAGCGGGCTTCGCGACCGGCCTCAGCCAGGACCTCCAGATCACGTTCGAGAAGGGCCGCGGCCTCGGCTGAACGGCGAAGCCGTTCGCTACCGGCGTTCGAGCCGGTGCTCCTCGTCGAGGAGGTGCTCGCGATCCGCTTCCGGCGACCGATCGTGGTCGGGCGGCAGGATCGTCGCGGGCTCGGTGGCGATGAGGGCGCTGTCGGGTGCCTGCCACTCCCACGTGCGCAGCCGCTTCAGCAGACGCCGCCCGGTGAGGTCGAGGTGGATCGGCGTGACGGCGATCCGGCGGTTCACCACGGCGTGGAAATCGGTCCCTTCGACGGCCAGCCCGGACGGCGGCGGGCCGCCGATCCAGTAGTACGGGATGCCGCGCGGGTCGACCCGCTGGATGAGCTCGTCCTGGTAGACGCGCTTGCCGAGACGCGTGACCTCGAACCCCTCGAAGTCGGCGGGGTCCACGGCCGGGACGTTCACGTTGATCAGCTCGCCTGGCGCCAGGCCGTGCTCGAGGATGTTGCGGGCGACGACCGCCGCCGCCATGGCCGACAGCGTGAAATCGGGGTGCTCGTAGTACTCCTGCGAGATCGCGAAGGCCGGGCAGCCGTTGATGACCGACTCCATCGCCGCGCTGACCGTGCCCGAGTAGGTGATGTCGTCGCCGAGGTTGGCGCCGTAGTTGATGCCCGACGCGACGAGATCGAAGCCCTGGTCGAAGTAGCCCAGGAACGCGAGGCTGACGGCATCGGTGGGTGAGCCGTCGACGGAGTAGGCGAGTGAGCCGTCGGCCAGCGTGCGCTCGCGGACGCGGAGCGGTCGCATGAGCGTCTTCTGGTGGCCGACCGCGCTCTGGTTCGTGTCCGGCGCGACGACGATCGTGTCGCCGATCGGGTCGAGCGCCTGCCTGAGCGCGAGCAGCCCGCGCGATTCGACCCCGTCGTCATTGGTGATGAGGATCCGGGGCCGGGTCGTCCAGTCGGGCAGCGGGCGGGCATGCGCGCGCAGTGCCCGCGGGCCGCCGCGCAGCGCGGAGTCGGCCAGGGGCTCGCCGCGTTCGAGATCGACGTCGCGTCGCTCGGTCCGTGCCCGTTCCCGGGACATGTCCGGGCGGCCGGCGTTGCGGCTCCCCGCGACCCGCCGATCGCCTCCCTCGCCCTCGTCGCCCCCGTCGGTCACGACGGGCTGCCGGCGTGTCCTTCTGCCGGCGAGGTCGTGCCCGGTGGCTCCTCGATGTCGGCGTCGAGTCCGGGCGCGGGCTCGCGCGGCACGCGAACCCGCTTGCCGCCGCGTCGCTCGAGTCGTCGAGCGGCACGCGATGCGACGTTCCGCTCATTGCTCGCCAGGTTGAGGAAGTGGAAGAAGAGCGCCGACAGCACGGCCGCGATCGGGATCCCGAAGATCACGCCGGGAATCCCGGCGACCTTCGCACCGATGAGGACCGAGCCGAGGACCACGATCGGGTGGATGCCGACGGCGCCCTGCATGATCCGCGGCTGGAGGACGTTCATCGCGATGAACCAGCCGATGCCCATGATCACGGCCGTCGGCAGCAGCGATTCCGGCTGGAACACGAGCGCGACGAGCACCGGGGGCACCCACGAAATGAACGGCCCGAAGAACGGGATGGCCATCAGGACGCCGGCAGTCGTGGCCGACAGGACCGCCAGCGGCAGCCCGAACAGCAGATGGGGCGTCAGGGCGACGAAGAAGTACGACAGGCCCATGATCGCCTGGCCGCGCAGGAAGCCGCCGAAGGAGCGCGACGTGGCGGTCTGCAGCACCCGCGCCTCCTCGGCATACGCGGGCGGAACCAGCCGGAACAGGAAGGCCCCGATCTGGGCGCGATCGAGGACCATCCAGACCGACAGGAAGAACGTGATGAGCAGCGTGCCGAGGATGCCAACGCTGGCAACGGCCAGCTGCTGCAGTGGCCCGACGAGCTGGCCGGCGAACACGTTCAGGTTCGCGAGCACGAGGTTGGCCTGCTGTTCGAGATCGACCTCGGTATAGCCGAGCGTCGCGAGCCACTCCTGGTACGGGCGCACGAGCTCCGGCAGCTTGCCTCGGATGTTCGGGATCTCACGGATGAACTGGTCGATCGAGGACGCCAGCGCCGCCGAGGCGGCGACGAGGATCGCGAGCCCGATCACGACAACGAGGGTGTAGACGAGCACGGTCGCGGCCGCCGCCGGCAACGCCGGGATCCGTTCGATCAGCCAGTTCACGACCGGGCTGATGACGAACGCGATCAGCCAGGCGAGGAAGAAGACCAGGATGATGTCGCCGAAGAAGTAGAAGGCCGAGATGACCTGCGAGCCGATAACGAGGGCCAGCGCGACGACCCCCAGGACGAGCAACGCCCGGAGGAGCTGGCGATCGCGCGGCTCCAGCTGGTCTAGCAGCATCAGCGACCCTTCCTCGGGTCCGGCCGGCGCGCGTGCGCCGGCGCTCCGGTCCATGGTACCGGGAGCGACGCTAGCGGAGTCCCATCCGCCGGCGGACCTCGGCCATCGTCTCCTCGGCCATCGGGCGCAGCCGATCGGCGCCCATCGCGAGGATCCCCTCGACCTCGCCCGGGTTCGCCAGCAGCTCGAGGTACCGCTCGCGGGCCGGCGCGTAGTGGCGGATGATCCGGTCCGCGAGCAGCTTCTTGGTATCGACGCAGCCCGTCCGTGCGGTCCGCTCGCCGTCCCAGATCTCCTCGAAGTCGTCGCCGAAGAAGCGGTGGAGCTGGCAGACGTTGCAGACCTCGGGGCGGCCCGGGTCGGTGCGCAGGATCCGCTTCGTGTCGGTGACCATCGACATGACCTGCTTGCGGATCGTGTCCGGGTCGGCCAGGACGTCGATCGTGTTCCCGACCGACTTCGACATCTTGCGGACGCCGTCCGTGCCGAGGACGACCGGCGCCTCGGTGAACACCGCCTCGGGTTCGGGAAAGGTGTCGCCGTAGCGCGCGTTGAACGCGCGGACGATCTCGCGCGACAGCTCGAGGTGCGCGGCCTGGTCCTTGCCGACCGGCACGAGCGACGCCTTGTAGATGACGATGTCGCCGGCCTGCAGGACCGGGTACGTCAGCAGCCCGTGGTTGATGTCGTGCGGCTGGCTCTGCTTCTTCTCCTTGTACGTCGGCGTCCGCTCCAGCCAGCTGACCGGCGTGACCGTGGCGAGCAGCCAGGCGAGCTCGGTGTGCTCGGGCCGGTGGCTCTGGACGAACAGCGTGCAGCGCTCGGGGTCGAGGCCGAGCGCGAGGAGCGCCCGCGGCCATGTCGCGCGTGCGCGCGCGAAGCAGGTCCGGCTCGTGGGTGCTCGTCAGCGCGTGGTAGTCGACGATGCAGTAGATCGCCTCGTACTCGTACTGCAGCCGCACGTAGTTGCGGATCGCACCGAGCTCGTTCCCGAGGTGGATCACGCCCGACGGCTGGATGCCGGAGAAGATGCGCGGGCGCGGCGCGCCGGTCTCCAGCGGAGCTGGTGCCGGTGCAAGCTCGATCGTCATCGCCGCGGAGGCTACCATTCCCGCTGATGCCGAACCCCCCTCACGCGGGCGTGGCTCGATGAGCCGCGCCCCTCTGCGCGTCGCCGTCCTCGGAGCCGGAACCGTCGGGACGGAGGTGGTTCGAGGACTGCGCGAGCTGGGCGATCGCCTGGCGCCGGCCGACGGCGGCGCCCTCGAGCTGACGGCGATCGCCGTGCGCAACCTCGACGCGGCGCGCGAGCGCGGTCTGCCGGCCGAGATGCTCACCGACGCGCCGGCGCACCTGATCGCCGCGGACGACATCGACGTCATCGTGGAGCTGATGGGCGGCGATGAACCAGCCCACACGCTCATCGTGGCGGCGCTCGGCGCCGGCAAGGCGGTCGTCACCGCGAACAAGCACGTCATCGCGCACCACGGCCCGGAGCTCGAAGGGATCGCCCGAAGGACCGGCGCGGCGCTGCGCTTCGAGGCCGCAGTCGCCGGCGGGATCCCGGTCCTGTCGCCGCTCGCGAGCGACCTCGCGGCAAACCGGATCGGCCGTGTCCGCGGCATCGTCAACGGGACGACGAACTACATCCTCACCGCGATGGCCCAGGAGGGCCGGCCCTACGAGGACGTGCTCATCGACGCGCAGGACCTGGGCTACGCCGAGGCCGACCCGACCGGCGACGTCGAGGGCCACGACGCCGTGAACAAGCTGGTGATCCTCGCCCGGCTCGCCTTCGACGTGTGGCTCGACCCGGGTTCGATCGCGGCCGCGCCGCCGACCGCGCGCAGCACGGGCCGGCCGGGGATCACCGGCGTGACCGACCAGGAGGTCGAGGGGGCCGGCGCGCTGGGGCTGTCCATCAAGCTGCTCGCCACCGCCGCGCGGACCGATGCCGGGATCGTCGCCTCGGTCCTGCCCACCGCGGTGCCGTCCGACAGCCCGTTCGGCTGGACGGACGGCGTGACCAACCGGATCGAGATCGACGCCGAGCCGCTCGGGACGGTCCGGCTTGCCGGGCCGGGTGCCGGGGGCGCCGCGACGAGCAGCGCCGTGCTCGGCGACCTGCTGGCCGTGGCCCGCGGGCAGCCGTCGACGTGGGCAGGCCTGCCGCCGGCCGGAGCACCCGCCGTCGCCGCGATCGACGGGCTCGACGCCGCGCGCCACTGGTACGCGTTCGTGCCGCCGGTTCGGGACGTCCCGTTGCCCGACGCCCTCGACGAGGCGGCCTCGGTGTCGTTCGAGGAGGGGACTGCGCTGCGCACGGAAGCGGTGACGCTGGCCGATGCGCGCGCCGCATTCGACGCGATCCTGCCGCCAGGGGTCGACGTGACCCTGTACCCGGTCGATGACTGACGGCGCGCGTCCGCGGCTGGTCGACCGCTACCGCGACTTCCTGCCGATCACCGAAGTGACGCCGCGGATCAGCCTCGGGGAGGGGTTCACGCCGCTCGTCCGGCTGGGGCGGCTCGGCGCCGAGCTGGGGCTGCGCAACCTGTACGCCAAGGTCGAGGGCACCAACCCGACCGGCTCGTTCAAGGACCGGGGCATGGTCGTGGCGGTCTCGAAGGCCGTCGAGGAGGGCGCCACGGCCATCATCTGCGCCTCGACCGGCAATACCTCGGCGTCGGCGGCGGCCTATGCCGCTGCCGCCGGGATCGACGCGGTCGTCGTGCTGCCGCGCGGCCAGATCGCGCTCGGCAAGCTGCTGCAGGCGCTCGTCGCCGGGGCGCGGGTCGTGGCGATCGACGGCAACTTCGACCAGGCGCTGGCGATCGTCCGGGCGCTCGCCGAGCAGGACGACAACCCCGTCACGCTGGTCAACTCGGTCAACCCGCACCGCATCGCGGGACAGCGGACGGCCGCGTTCGAGGTCTGCGACGACCTGGGTCGCGCGCCGGACATCCTCGCGATCCCCGTCGGCAACGCGGGCAACATCAGCGCCTATTGGGCCGGGTTCGGTGACTACGCATCCGCGGGGCGCATCGACACCCTGCCACGGATGTGGGGGTTCCAGGCCGCGGGCGCAGCGCCGCTCGTCACGGGGCAACGGGTCGACCACCCGGAAACGGTGGCCACCGCGATCCGGATCGGCGATCCGGCGTCCGGCACGACGGCCCTCGCCGCCCGGGACGAGTCCGGTGGCGTGATCGAAGCGGTGACCGACGACGAGATCCTGGCGGCCTATCGCGACCTCGCCCGGCTCGAGGGCATCTTCTGCGAACCGTCGTCGGCTGCCGGCGTGGCCGGCGTCCGTCGTGCCGCAACCGCCGAACGGATCGATCCCGATGCCGTCATCGTGTGCGTGCTGACCGGTCACGGGCTCAAGGACCCGACGACCGCCGAGGCACAGGCCGGGGGTTGGATCGAGGCCGAGGCCACGGTCGGCTCCGTCGCCGTCGCGCTCGGCTGGTAGGGAGGACGAATGGTCACGCACTGGCTGGCCGAGCTCGACGGGCGTCGTGCCACCGTGGAGGTCCCGGCCACGTCCGCCAACCTCGGGGCCGGGTTCGACTGCCTCGCCGTCGCGCTGGCGCTCACGAACAAGATCACGCTCGAGGTGCGCAGCTGGAGCCGCGGCCAGATCGAGCTCACGGTCGATGGTGAGGGCAGCGGCGAGCTGACCGAGGATCGCGAGAACCGGTTCGTGCAGGGCGTCGAGGCGGCGATGCGCGAGGCGCGCGGCGAGCTGCCCGAGGGCGTCGGCTGGCGGGTCGAGATGCGCAACGAGATCCCGCTGGCGCGGGGACTCGGCTCGTCCGCCGCGGCAACGGTCGGTGGGCTGATCGCCGCCAACGCGCTGCTCGGCGGGCCGCTCGCCTCGCACGACGTGCTCCGCCTCGCCGCCGAGATCGAGGGCCACCCGGACAACGCCGCCGCCGCGCTCCTCGGCGGGTTCGTGGTGTCGGCCGCGTCCAACGGAGCCATCGAGGCGGTTCGCTTCGATGCGCCGCGCGACCTGCGCGCGGTCCTCTTCATCCCGGATCTGCGCCTGTCCACGACCGAGATGCGCGAGGTGCTCCCCGATGTCGTGCCACGGGCCGACGCCGTCGCCAACCTCGCAGCGGTCGCGGCCGGCGTTGCCGGGCTGGCCACGCGTCGTTACGACCTGCTCCGCCTGCTGACCGTCGACCGCCTCCACGAGCCGTACCGCGCGGCGCTGTACCCGGCGCTGCCGCGGCTTGTCGAGGCCGCACTCGACGCGGGCGCGCTCGGGGCCGCCCTGTCCGGCGCCGGATCGGCGGTCATCGCCTTCTCCGATGCGCTCGCCACGATCTCGCAGATCGAGGCCGGTTTCCTGGCCGTGGCCGCCGACATGGACCTTCCCGGACGCGTCATCGTCCTGGCCCCACGCAACGCCGGAGCCACGGTCGTCTCAGCCAGCTAAGCGGCGACGCGCTCCTGACCGCCGACGAAGGCGAGGACTTCCGTCCAGGCGGCCGCGTTCTGCTCGGCGAACTCGGTGAACTTGCGGTCGAAGAACGAGTGCGGGGCGCCAGGGAAGCTCAGGAACCGGTGCTCGACGCCCGCCGCGCTCAGTGCCCGGTCGAAGTCGGCGATCGCTTCGGGCGGGATCGACGGATCCGCGCCGCCGAAGAGCCCGAGGACGGGCGAGCGGAAGTCGGCGGCGTGGTCCACCGGCGGCGGGACGTCGTTGCGCGGACCGAGGCCCGCGTGCAGGCCGATGACACCGGCGAGGTCGAGGCCGAACGTGGCCGACAGGAACGAGACCTTGCCGCCGAAGCAGAAGCCGATCGTGTAGATCGCGTCGTCGGAACCGGTCGCCCGCAGGTGGGCAACCGCCGCGCTGACGTCCGCGCGCACCTGGTCATACGCGACGCGCTCCATGTGCTCCTGGTACGCGAAGTCTTCGGGCCGGCCGCCGGACGAGCCCGCGGTGCGCCCGAACCAGTCGATAGCCAGCGCGCGAAATCCGTGCTGGGCGAACCGGCACGTCAGCTCCTCGTAGTAGGGGTGCAGGCCGCGGACGTCGGGGAGGACCAGCACGGTCGCGTTCGCAACGCCCTCCGGTGTGGCCTCGAACGCGGCGAACCGCGTTCCGTCGGCGGACTCGAGGACGAGCTGACCGGACGTGGCGATCGGCCGGTCGCCGGCGAGGATCGGCGGGCTGCTGCCCCGGTCGAAGCACATCAGGCGTCTTCCTTCGCAGCGTCCTCGTCGTCGGCGCGGCGAGTCCCGCCCTGGGCGGGCGGCTCCCACGCGTACTCCTCGTACTTGAGCTGGCGCTGCTGCAGGTCGCTGAGCCGATCCTGCTCGCCACGCGCGAGCTCCAGCTCGTGGGCGCGCTCCTCGGCATCGAGATCGGCGGGCGTTGCCGGGGTCGAGGGCGGCTCGACCGGACCCGCCTCGGAGCTGCCGCCGAACAGCCGCTTCAGGAAGCCCATGGTCGACTCATCGTGCCACAGGCGCTCGCTGCTGGCGGTCGCCAGATCGCTACGAGTGACAGAACGTCGAGTGATCCGCGAGTGCTGTGCCTACATGCGGCTCGACGAGCAAGTTTGAATAGATACTTGCGCCGTCGCGCGGACTCTGTGGCCATCCGACACACGTGGAGGACAGGCGAGTGACGCAGTCGAATGTCGAGCTGCTTCGTCGTGCGTGGGCAGCGTACGATCGTGGCGATGAGGGTTCCTTTGCTGCCTGTCTCACTGACGACTGGCGGGAGTACGGCCCCGACGGAGGCTCCGCGACGCTCGAGGACGAGCGGCCGACCATGAAGCTCCACCGATTGGCGTTCCCGGACAAGCACACCGAGATCCACCGGATCGTGGCTGATGAGGAAACAGTTGCGTGTTACTGCACCGTCACTGCGACACACACAGGCAAGTATCTGGATGCGGAGCCGACCGGAGCGCGCGTCGTCGTGCACGAGATGATGTTCAACAGCGTTCGGGCTGGCCGAATTGCCGAGACATGGGCGATGACCGCGGGCCCGGGCTTCTACGAGCAGATCACCGGACGCGAGGCACCTGAAGCGCTCGACAATCTCGGGTGACATTAACGAACGCTGACTGACTTGTGCGCCGCTATCCTCGGCCCGTGAAGGCAATCAGACTCCGAGGCGCGCAGACTGGCATCAAAAGAGCTGCCTTCTTGGTGCTGCTTGCGGGATGCGCTGGCTGAGCGGTCCCACAGCCGACTCCGGTACCGACGCCGTCCCCTGTCCCGTCGCCCTCCAGTTCGCCGACCGCAGCGCCTTCGCCTGTCGCTGGTGCGCCGAGGGTCGTGTGCGAGCCAGTCCCAACCGACGGCCTCACCACGCTTACCTGCGACGACGCAGTCGCTGCCGCTCGACGGGTGGTCATCCCGACGCCACCCCTGTATCTATCGAATTTCAGTACGGAGCCTGGTGCAAACCGAACGCTCGGTGCGCGCCCATCGAACCCGACCCGAACGTCGGTTACGTCACCTTCCACATGACAGAGGACCCTGACGCGACGCTGGATATCATCGTGACGGTGACCGCGGACAACGATGGCATTGTCATTGCGTCCGAGCCTCATTGGATCGTGTCCACGATCGAAAGGGCAACGCCCAAAGGGTCTAGTGACATTCCCGCACGCTGAGCGATCTCGGGGTGCTCGGGCTGGTTACCCCAACCGCTCGACGATCCTGAAGCGCTGGAGGACCACCAGCGTGTCGTCATCGAGCTCGAACTCGGGGTCGCCGAGGCTGGCTCGAAGCTCGTCGATGTAGCCGTTCCAGAACCGCTCGTGGGCGACCCGGAACTCGTGGGCGTCGGCGTACCCTTCGCCCTCGTCGATGGCGTGCCGATCGTCGACATCGGCGAGGCGGACGACGCGGCAGTCGACGGTCTCGATGAGCGCGACCGGGCGCTCCTCCGAGTCGAGCAGGACCTCCCGCGCGCCGATGACCGGCAGGGCGTCGTCGCCGAGCTCGACCTCGACGTGGAGGCCGGCCGTGGTCGTCTTCGTCCCCTCGAGGGCGAGCCGCGTGAGCTCATCTCGAAGCGGACCGGGGAACGCGAAGCCCCACGCGGGAAGACCTTCCAGATCCGGCGGCATCGATGTTCCTCCTGCTCCGCGTATTCGCTGGGCGGATGTAGCGGCGCGGGAATCGTCGCGCGTGGCCGGAATCATGCGCCGAGCGAATGGAATCGCGTCGTTCGACCCTTCCTGCGGTCGTCATCCGCCAGACGGATGGGTTGGCGGAGGAGAGGACGGGCGGTGGTCGTTACATCCGTTGAGCGGATGCCAGGCCCGCCAGCGCCCCAAGCTACGTTCGGAGGGCCAAGGTCCCGCTGCTAGAATCCGCCGGATATGGCAGCCCCCCTCGTCGTGCAGAAGTTCGGCGGTTCGTCGCTGGCCGGTGCCGACCGCATCAAGCGTGTCGCCCGGCGGATCGCCCGCGAGCGCGCGGCCGGCAACGACCTCGTTGTTGCGGTGTCGGCCATGGGCGACACCACCGACGAGCTCATGGGGCTTGCCTCGGCCATCACCGAGGAGCCCGACCTGCGCGAGCTCGACATGCTGCTCGCCACCGGCGAGCACCAGAGCGCCACGCTCGTCTCGATGGCGCTGCATGCGCTCGACGTTCCGGCGATCAGCCTCACCGGCCCGCAGGCGGGCATCACCACCGACGGACGTTACGGCAAGGCGCGAATCGCGAACATCGAGCCGCGCCGCGTCCACCAGGAGCTGGAAAAGGGCAAGGTCGTGATCGTCGCCGGCTTCCAGGGCCTCAGCGCCGACGCTGTCGGTGATGACGAGATCACGACGCTCGGCCGTGGCGGCACCGATACGACGGCCGTCGCGCTTGCCGCGCGGCTCGGCGCCAACCGCTGCCAGATCTTCACCGACGTTCGCGGCATCTACACCGCCGATCCCCGGCTCGTCCCGAGCGCCCGGCAGCTGCCGGTCATCGGCTACGAGGAGATGCTCGAGCTCGCCCACCAGGGCGCACAGGTGATGCAGACCCGGGCGGTCGAGCTCGGCTGGGTCAACGACGTCGTCATCGAGGTCCTCAGCTCGTTCGAGGACGCACCCGGAACGCTCATCACGGAGGACCCGCTCGTGGAGCAGCGCAACAAGGTCCGCGGCCTGGCCCATGACCGGAACGTCGCCAAGATGACGCTGGTCGAGGTGCCGGACCGGCCGGGCGTGGCGGCGCTCGTGTTCGAGCCGCTCGCCGAGGCCGGCATCAACGTCGACATGATCGTGCAGAACGTCGGCCACCACGGCGCGACCGACCTGTCGTTCACGATCCAGCAGGTCGAGCTCGCCCGCGCCAAGCGCCTGCTCGAGCCGATCATCCGCGACCTCGGCTTCCGCGAGATCACCACCGACACGGCGGTCGCCAAGGTGTCGATCGTCGGCGCCGGGATCCAGAACGCACCGGGCTATGCGGCGCGGATGTTCCGGACGCTGGCCGATGCCGGGGTCAACATCGAGATGATCTCCACCTCGGAGATCCGGATCACGACGATCATTGCCGAGGATGCGCTCGAGACGGCCCTGCGGGCGCTGCACGACGCGTTCGAGCTGGAGCGCCCCGAGACGATCGAAGCCGCGGCGGCCGGCTGACACGGTGGCGCCGCCCTTCCTCTCGCGCCAGGAGCGTTTCGACGTCGTCGGTTCGACGAACGACATCGTGCGCGGCTGGCTGGCGGAGGGCACGCCCGAGGTGTGCGTCGCCGTCGCCGACCGGCAGACCGCGGGCCGCGGGCGCAACGGTCGCGCGTGGCTGGCGCCGGCCGGTGCGGCCCTGCTGGTATCGCTCGGCTTTCGTCCGGGCTGGTTACGCCCGGAACGCGTGTGGCGCCTCGCGGCCACCGTCTCGCTCGCGATGGCGGACGCGGCCGAGGAGGTCGCCGGACTGCCCGACCGCGCGATCGCGTTGAAATGGCCGAATGACCTGTACTCCCGGGATCAGCCGCGCAAGCTGGCCGGAGTGCTCGGCGAGACCGACGGCCTCGGCGGCCCCGACCCGCGCGCCGTGATCGGCATCGGCGTCAACGCGGACTGGCCCGCAGGCACCTTCCCGCCGGAGCTGGCCGGCACGATGACCTCGTTGCGCGAAGTGGCCCACGGCCGCCCGATCGACGTGGCTCTGCTGCTCGACGCCTTCCTGTCCCGCCTCGAGGTCGGGATCGACGCCCTCCGGGGCGGTCGCTTCGACGAGGCGGGCTGGACTGCCCGCCAACTGACCACGGGCAGGGAGATCGAGCTCGAGCAGCCCGGCGGCCGCCGCCGGCAGCACCTGGCGTTGGGCGTCGACGCCGAGAGCGGCGGACTCGTCGTCGAGGATCACGACGCGCCGTCAGGCGAGCGGATTCTCCACGTCGGCGAGGTTCGCCAGGTTCGCCTCGCACACGGCGCGCAGGTCGGGGTGTAACGGAATGGCGCGCCGCGCGATATGGAAGGCAGGCCAGCCGGAGGAGGCGGGTCGTTCGCGGGTCACCCACCTCGATCGCGATCGCGCGCTCGTGGAAGCCGCCCGGATCGAACCCGCTCGGTTCGAGGCCCTGTACCGGAAGTACCTCGCCCAGGTGTACAGCTACGCCTTCTACGAGCTCGGCGATCACCACGATGCCGAGGACGCGACCGAGCGCACGTTCGTCGCCGCGCTCACGAACCTCCACCGGTTCGAGGAGCGAGCACGGCCCGAGGACGGCCGCGGCGCCTCGACGTTCCGCGTCTGGCTGTTCCGCATTGCCCGCAACGTGGTCGCAGACCGCCAGCGCGCCCGCTTCCGGCGACCCGAGGAGGCGCTCGAGGCCGCGTCCGCCGCCGCGAGCACGGCCGACCCGTCCGCCGAGGTCGTCCGGCGCGAGGAGGCGAGCGCCGCCTGGCAGGCCGTGGCGCGGCTGCCCGGCGATCGGCGCCGCGCCGTCGTGCTGCGCTTCGTCGACGAGATGTCGACCGCCGAGATCGCCGGCGTCCTGGGCCGCTCCGAGGGCGCGGTCCGCGTCCTGATCCATCGCGCGCTGCGGACCGTCGCCCGAGACCTCGACGGGGAACGCCGGTGACCGCCGGTGCGCGGGACGGCGGTGAGATCGAGGCACTCGTCACCGATCGGTACCTGGAGTCGCTGCTGACCCTCGGGCTCGGCGATACGACGCGGGCGTCGCTCGGCGAGACGATCGCCGCTCGCCTCCAGCCACAGGTACGCCTCGCGTCGGACCGGCTCACGCGTGACGCCCCCCGCTATCACCCCTCGTTCCGGTTCGAGGAGCGGGTGGCACTGAACCTGGCCGAGATCGCGGCGTCGATGCGCGTCCAGGAGGCCGCCGGCGGCGAGGGCACGGTCGTCCCGATCGGGCTCCGCCAGAACCCCGGCGACACGTTCGACCCGCGCGCTGATCTGCTCTTCGACGGGCCGCTCGACGAGCGACCCGACCGCCGGCCGCTGCTGATCGGCGGCGCGCTCACCTCCGCCGCGCTGTCGCTCGCCGGAGCGGCGTTCGTGGCCTGGTGGCGTACCCGACCGGACACGCCGATGGCGCGTGCCGTCCGGGCTGTCGCGCGGGGGAGGCTCGCCTGATGCCGCCCATCAAGTTCCCGTCCTTCCGGCCGAAGCGGAACGTCTACCCGCCGGATCTGTGGACGAAGTGCCCGTCCTGCGAGGAGATGCTGTTCAACAAGCAGCTCGACAAGGCGCTGCGCGTCTGCCCGGCCTGCGGTCACCACTTCCGGCTCCCGGCCTCGACCCGGATCGAGCAGCTCGCGGACGCCGGCACCTGGGACGAGCGGGACGCCGGCCTGCAGTCGGTCGACGCGCTCGGCTTCGTCGACCAGAAGGCGTACCCGGACCGGCTGACCGCGGCCCAGACCTCGACCGGGATGCGCGACGCGGCCGTGTGGGGCACCGCCGACATCGGCCGCACCGAAGTCGCCCTGTGCGTCATGGACTTCGGGTTCATGGGCGGTTCGATGGGCGCCGTGGTCGGGGAGAAGGTGACGCGTGCCGCCGAGCACGCCCTCGCCGCCCGGATCCCGCTCGTGATCGTGTCGTCGTCCGGCGGGGCCCGGATGCAGGAGGGCACGTTCGCCCTGATGCAGCTCGCGAAGACGCTGGCCGCGATCGAACGGCTGCGCGCCGCGGGCGTGCCGTTCATCAGCGTCCTGACCGATCCGACGACCGGTGGCGTCTTCGCGTCCTATGCCGCCGTTGGCGACGTGAACGTGGCCGAGCCGAACGCACTCATCGGGTTCGCCGGCGCGCGCGTCAGCGCGGGCACGATCTCGCAGGAGCTGCCGCCCGGGTTCCAGCGCTCCGAGTTCCTGTTCAGCCACGGGTTCGTGGACCGCGTCGTCGAGCGCCCCGATCTCCGCGACGAGCTGGCCCGCCTGCTGCGGCTGCTGCGGCCGGCCGTTCCCGCTCCCGGCAACGGGGAGCTCGACGTGCTGCCGGGCCTGCCCGCCTTCCGGCCGCTGTCGTTCCTCAGCGACCTCGCTGACCGCGTCGCCGAGGCGGGCACCAACGGCTCCGACCCGGAGCCCCTGCCGGACGACCGGGACGGGGACCGGACCGAGGAGGTGTGGGGCCGCGTCCAGCTGGCCCGCAACCTGCGCCGGCCAAGGACGCTCGAGTTCGTCGAACAGATGACCGAGGACTTCGTCGAGCTGCACGGGGACCGGCTGTTCGGCGACGACGCCGCGATCGTGACCGGGCTGGCCCGGCTCGACGGTCGCGTGGTCGCGGTCGTCGGCCAGCAGAAGGGGGCCGATACCGACGAGAACATCCGGCGCAACTTCGGCATGCCGCACCCGGAGGGCTATCGCAAGGCGATCCGGATCATGAAACTGGCCGAGCGGCTCGGCCTGCCGGTCATCACGTTCGTCGACGTGCCCGGTGCCCATCCCGGCGCCGAGTCCGAGGAGCGCGGCATCGCCGAGTCGATCGCCAGTTCCGTCGCGCTGATGACCCGCTTGCGGACGCCGATCGTGACCGTGATCACCGGCGAGGGCGGCTCGGGCGGGGCGCTGGCCATCGCCGTGGGTGACGTCGTCATCGCCCTCGAGAACGCGGTCTACTCGGTGATCAGCCCCGAGGGCTGCGCTTCGATCCTGTGGCGGACGCCGGACGAGGCGCCGGCGGCCGCCGTCGCGATGCGGATGACGGCCGCCGAGCAACAGGCCCTCGGCGTCGTCGACATCGTCGTGCCCGAGCCCGCGGGCGGTGCCCACACCGACGTCGCGGAGACCGCCCGCCGGTTGCGCGCGGTCATCGTCGCCCAGCTCGAGGCACTCACGCCCGTGCCGATCGACGGCCTCCTCGAGGCGCGCTACCGGCGCTACCGGGACCTCGGGCCGTACACTGCGGTCGAAGCACCGACGGTCACGCCGCCGGTGAGCCGGGGACTCGCCGATCGTCTGCGCGACCTGATCGGATCCGGCCGGTGGCCCATGCCGGTCGCACCTGGCGTGCGCTCGCGCGACGAGCCGCCCGCCAACGAGGAGGTCTAGGGAGTGCCCGAGTCGCGTCCGATCGACGATGCCGCCGATGGCGGGCATGCCGCCGACCATGCGGCGATCGATCGATTGGCGAGCGAGCTGCTGCCGGCGTTGATCGCGAAGCTGGGCGCGACGGGTCTCGGCGAGCTCGAGGTCCGCCAGGACGGCTGGCGCGTCCGGCTCCGCCGCCCCGCAGATGGTGTCGCGCGCGGGGATCGCCGGCCGGCGGGCGGTGCCGCGCGGTCGCAACCGGGCCACGCCGGCCACGGCCACGGACCGCTCCCGACCGAGGGGCAGCGCGGCGCGCGAGTGGCGGCCAGCACCAATGGCGCGGGCCCGGGCCAGCAGGTCCCCGTGGGACCGGGCCCAGGGATGCCGGCAGCCGTGCCCGCCGATGGACCGGCGGTCGCGGTATCGCCTGCGGTCGGTGTCTTCCGCCCGAACGCGGACATGACCGCCGGACGCAGGGTCCGGGCCGGCGACCGACTTGGGATGGTCGACGTGCTCGGGGTCCCGCAGGAGGTCGTCGCGCCGGTCGACGGAATCCTCGGCGAACAGCTCGTCGATGGCGGCGATGCCGTCGAGTACGGGCAGGACCTCATCGTCATCGAGTTTGCCGAAGCTCCCGCGATGGAAGCCTGAGCCGTGTTCCGCAAGATCCTCATCGCGAACCGCGGCGAGATCGCCCTGCGGGTCCTGCGCGCCTGCCGCACGCTCGGGATCGAGGCGGTCGTCGTCTACAGCGAGGCCGACCGCGAATCGCTGCCGGTCCAGCTCGCCGACGAGGCGATCTGCATCGGTCCGGCCGACGCGCGTCGCTCCTACCTGTCGGCGCCGGCGGTCATCTCGGCCGCGCTCGTGACCGACTGCGACGCGATCCACCCGGGCTATGGCTTCCTGTCCGAGGACGAGGGCTTCGCGGACGTGGTGGCCGCGCACGGCCTGACGTTCATCGGCCCGCCCGCCGACGTGCTCGAGCGGTTCGGGAGCAAGGAGGCGACCCGTCGCCTGCTCGGCTCGCACGGGCTGCCGACGATCCCCGGCTCCGACGGGATGCTGCGCGACGACCTGCATGCGCTCAGCGAGGGGGAACGGATCGGCTATCCGGTCCTCATCAAGCCGTCGGCCGGTGGCGGGGGCAAGGGCATGCGCATGGTGCGCACCGCGCGCGAGCTCGAGTCGGCGCTGCGCGTCTGCCGCTCCGAGGCGAAGGCCGCGTTCGGCGACGACTCGCTCTACCTCGAGAAATGGCTCGACGAGACCCGCCACGTCGAGGTCCAGGTGGCGGTCGACCGCTACGGGCGCGGCGTCCACCTCGGCGAGCGCGACTGCTCGGTCCAGCGCCGCCACCAGAAGATCATCGAGGAGGCTCCGACCCCGGCCCTCTCGCCGGCTGCGCGCGCGGACCTCGCCGATCGGGCGATCCGTGCGGTCGTCGCCGCCGGGTACGAGAACATCGGCACGCTCGAGTTCCTGGTCGACCGCGACGACAACCCGTACTTCATCGAGATCAACTGCCGGATCCAGGTCGAACACCCCGTGACCGAGATGCTGACCGGCATCGACCTCATCGCGACCCAGATCCGCATCGCGGCCGGGCGAGCCGCTCGGTTTCTCGCAGTCGGACGTGGAGCTGCGCGGTCACGCGATCGAGTTCCGCATCAACGCCGAGGATCCCGCCTACGAGTTTCGCCCCGCGACGGGCGTCGTCGAGCGCTATCACGCGCCGGGCGGCCCCGGCGTGCGGATGGATTCGCACCTGTACGAGGGCTACGAGGTCCCGCCGTTCTACGACTCGCTCCTCGGCAAGCTCATCGTGTGGGGCCCGGACCGGGAGGCCGCCATCGCACGCAGCCGCGTGGCGCTCGACGAGCTGCTGGTCGAGGGGATCACGACGAACGTCTCGATCCACCAGGCCCTGCTCGGCAACGAGGCATTCCTCGAGGGCAAGATGACGACCAACCTGCTGGACCGCGTCGGGGCTGCGGCGTTCCTGGCCGCCGCCGTTCGCTCGTGAGGCGCTTCAAGCAGGGGGAGCGGGCTCGGCCGTTGCATGCAGGGTGTGGAACATTCCGAGCGAGGATCCCGGCCGGGACCGGCATCCTAGGCGGGTCCCCCATGCCCCGGAGCTGCCCGTGACCGAGACCACGACCCAGCCGGACGCGCTCGCTCCGGCGGGCACCGTCCACACCACCCGCGAGATCGAAGCGCTGCTCCCGCACCGCTGGCCGTTCCTGCTCGTCGACCGCATCGTCGAGTACGAACCGGAGCAGAAGCGCATCGTCGGGATCAAGGGCGTCACGGCGACCGAGTGGTTCTTCCAGGGCCACTTCCCCGGCCTGCCCGTCATGCCCGGCGTGCTGCAGGTCGAGGCGCTCGCCCAGACGATGGCGGTCTACGTGGCGAAGCAGCCGGGCTTCGGCGATCGGATCGGGCTGTTCGCGGGGATCGACGAGGTCCGCTTCAAGCGCATCGTCGTGCCGGGCGACACGCTCCGGCTCGAGATCACGATGGAGAAGCTTGGCTCGCGCTTCGGCAAGGGGCGCGGCGTCGCCACCGTCGATGGCGAAGTCGCGTGCGAGGGGCTGTCTGTCTTTCATCATTCCCTCCGCGGACGTCCTCCGATGACGCGCATCGCCTCGTTCAGCGACGTTCACGGCAACCTGTCCGCGCTCGAAGCGGTACGCGCGGCGGTCGCCGCCGCGGCCCCCGACGTGGTCATGGTCGCGGGTGACCTCGTCCTCAACGGCCCCGATCCTGCCGCGGTCGTCGACGGCCTGCGCGAGCTCGAGGCCAGCGGGGCGCTCATCGTGCAGGGCAACACCGACATCGCGGTGGCCGACTTCGACTACGCGGCCGCGTTCCCGCAGTTCACCGACGGCATCCCGGACACGTTCGTGGCCGCCGCCGAGTGGGCCCACGAGGCGCTCGGCCCGGAGCGGGTCGACTGGCTGCGGCGCCTGCCTGCCGAGCGTCGTGTCCGGACCGACGACGACACGCTCGTGCTCGTCTGCCACGCCTCGCCGGGCTCGCAGACGGCCGGCTTCGACCAGGAGCTGGATCCGACGGTCATCATCGAGCGGGTCGCCCGCACGGACGCGCGGGTCATCATGTGTGGCCACACCCATCTGCCGGACGTGCGCGACCTCGGCTGGAAGATCATCGTCAACGACGGGTCGGCGGGCTACGTCTTCGATGGCGACCCGACCGCCTCCTGGGCCCTCGTCGACATCGTCGACGAGGAGGTGACCGTCGAGATCAAGCGGACCGAGTTCGACGCGCTCAGCGTCGCCAACGCGATCTCCGCCCGCGGCCTGCCGGGGGACGTCTATCGGGCGGCCACCGTGCGCACGGGAAAACTGGTCCGATGAACGGTCTCGAGACGGCCGCCGGGTCGTCGTCACGGGCATGGGGCTCCTCACGCCGCTCGGCAACGACGTCGGCTCGAGCTGGACGAACCTCGTCGCCGGCCGCTCGGGCATTCGCCGCATCGAGGCCTTCGACCCGTCGCGCTGTTCGTCGCAGATCGCCGGCGAGGTGCACGACTTCGACGCGAGCGGCGTCCTCGACCGCAAGGAGCAGCGCCGGACCGACCGCTACATCGCCTTCGGGCTGGTGGCGGCGCGCGAGGCGATGGACCAGGCCGGGTTGCCGGCTCGCTTCGAGGGTGACCTCGCCGAGCGGACCGGCGTGATCCTCGGGACCGGCCTGGGCGGTGTTGGCACGCTGGTGGACGGCATCACGACGAACGCGACGCGCGGGCCCGACCGCATCAGCCCGTTCCTCGTCCCGATGGGCATCCCGAACGTGGGCGCGGGCCAGGTCGCGATCCAGTTCGGCATGACCGGCCCGAACTTCACGACCGTGTCGGCGTGCGCCACCGGCGGCCACGCGATCGGCGAATCCTCGGAGACGATCCGCCGCGGCGACGCGGACGTGATGATCGCGGGAGGGGCCGAGGCCGGCGTCTACGAGCCGATGGTCGGCGGGTTTGCAGCCATGCGCGCGCTGTCGACGCGCAACGACGACCCCGAGGGCGCGTCCCGTCCGTTCGACAAGGGCCGCGACGGGTTCGTGATCAGCGAGGGCTGCGGCGTGGTCGTGCTCGAGGCGCTGGAGCACGCGGAGGCGCGGGGTGTGCCGATCCTGGCCGAGATCACCGGCTATGGCGCGACCGCCGACGCGTCGCACATCACGCTGCCGGCTCCGGGCGGGATCGGGGCGGTCCGGGCGGCACGGCGGGCGCTCGAGAAGGCGGGCATGTCTGTGGACGAGATCGACCACGTGAACGCCCACGCCACGTCCACGCCCGAGGGCGACAAGGCCGAGCTCCAGGCGCTGCGCACGATCTTCGGCGAGCGTGCCGGCGAGGTGCCGATCACCGCCAACAAGTCGATGGTGGGACACACCCTCGGCGCGGCCGGTGCGATCGAAGCGGTGTTCACGATCCTCTCGATGCGCGACGGTTGCGTGCCGCCGACGATCAACCTCGAGGATCCAGACGAGGCGGGCGAGGGCCTCGACCTGACCCCGAACGTCGCTGCGCGCCGGGACATCCGCGCCGCGCTCAGCAACTCGTTCGGGTTCGGTGGCCAGAACACGGCACTCGTGTTCCGCCGGTGGGACGCATGACGGACGACCAGCTCCCCACCAACGGAGCGATCGAACCCGGGCTGGAGCCCGAACCCGAAGCCGCCGAGCCGGCCGCTGCCGCCGAGCCGGCCGCGGTCGCCGAAGCCGAGGCCATCGAACCGGTCGCCGCCGCGGAGTCGGCCGCCGATGCCGACCTGCTCGCGCTGATCGACCGGCTCGCGGGCCTGCTCGAGCGCTCGGACCTCACGGAGCTCGAGGTCGAGGCAGGCGGGACGGGCCTCGTGCTGCGCAAGCCGGTCGCCGTCGCGGCTGTCGCCGGAGTGGTCGCCCCGGTCGTCGAGGTCGCCGCACAGGCCGCCGTCGCCACGCCCGAGCTGCCGCCGGCCCGTCCCGCAGTCAGCGCGCCGCTGACCGGGATCTTCTACGCGTCGCCTGCCCCCGGTTCGGCGCCGTACGTGCAGGTCGGCGGCGAGGTCGCCGTTGGCCAGGTGATCGGCCTCATCGAGGCGATGAAGCTGTTCAACGAGATCAAGTCGGATCTCGCCGGGCGCGTTGTCAAGGTCGTCGCCGAGAGCGGCGCGCTCGTCAAGGCCAAGCAACCGCTGATCGAGGTGGAGCCGCTGTGAGCGCACCGCGCCATGCGCACGTGACCGGCTGGGGACGCTATGCGCCGGCCCAGGTCCTGACCAACGCCGACCTCGAGCGGATGGTCGACACGAATGACGAGTGGATCAGGACGCGCACCGGGATCCGCGAGCGCCGCGTCGCCGCCGCCCACGAGACGACGGCATCGATGGGAGCGGTGGCCGCGCTCCGGGCGATCCGTACAGCCGGCATCGAACCGGACGACGTCGACCTGATCCTGCTCGCGACCCTCACGCCGGACTACTGGATGCCGTCCACGGCCGCGCTGGTGAAGGAGGCCATCGGCAACACGAAGGCCGCCGCGTTCGACGTCATGGCCGCCTGCTCGGGCTTCGTGTACGCGTTCTCGACGGCGCAGGCGTACATCAACGCGGGCCTCGCGCAGCACGTCGTGGTCATCGGCGCGGAACTGCTGACCCGCTTCCTCGACTACACCGACCGGAGCACGTGCATCCTCTTCGGCGACGGGGCCGGGGCGGTCGTGCTGAGCGCCAGCGACCAGCCCGGGGGCGCGCTCGGGATCGAGCTGACCACCGACCCGCAGGGCGCCTACATGATCTGGCTCCCGGCCGGCGGGGCCAAGGCACCGCCCTCCGCGGACACCATCGCCCGGGGCGAGCACTACGTCCGGATGGAGGGCAACGCGACGTACCGGTTCGCGACGAAGACGATGGCGACCACTGCCCTCGAGTCGATCCGGCGGTCCGGCCTCACCCCGGACGACATCGACCTGTTCATCCCGCACCAGGCCAACATCCGGATCATCGAGGCGGTGGCGAAGGGCCTCGATCTGCCGATGGAACGGATCTTCGTCAACCTCGACCGGTACGGCAACACGTCCGCCGCGTCGGTGCCGATCGCCCTTGCCGAGGCGGTCAACGAGGGCCGGGTGCAGGTCGGCGACAACGTCACCATGGTGGCCTTCGGCGCCGGCTTTACCAGCGGCGCGGTGACCGTCGAGTGGACGGCAGATCCGGCCCGCGGCCTCGCCGGTGACGCGGCGGTCGACCCGGCCGACGTGCACGTCCGGTTGCCGGTGGACTGGGACTCGGTCGATCCCATCCCGGCCGCCCTCGCGGAGCTCATGAACCGACCGGGGCCGGTCGACGTCCCGCTCGACGACGTCGTGCCGGGCGAGCCGGAGCACGCGCGCCAGCCCGTCGGCAGCTGAGGGAGGAGCCCACATGATCGATCTCGCCGGCAAGGTCGCCCTCATCACCGGTGGCTCGCGCGGGATCGGGCGGGCGATCGCGTTGCGCCTCGCCGGCCAGGGCGCGGATATCGCCCTCAGCTACCGGGGCAACGAGGATGCGGCCAAGGCGACCGTCGCGGATCTCGAGGCGCTCGGGCGGCGAGCGGTCGCAATCCAGGGTGACGTGCGCGATCCGGAATCCGCCGATACCGTCGTCAAGGCAGCGCTCGGGGCATTCGGCAAGATCGACATCCTCGTCAACAACGCCGGTATCACCCGCGACGACCTGATCATGCGGATGAGCCTCGACGACTGGAAAGACGTGCTCGAGACGAACCTGTTCGGCGCCTTCTGGACGACGAAGGCCGTCACCCGCCCGATGCTCAAGGCACGCTCCGGGCGGATCATCAACATCACCTCGGTGTCGGGCCAGGCCGGTCAGATGGGCCAGGCCAATTACTCGTCGGCGAAGGCCGGGCTGATCGGGCTCACCAAGGCCACCGCTCGCGAGCTCGCCTCGCGCGGGATCACCGCGAACGCGGTCGCCCCAGGGTTCGTGCTGACCGAGCTGACCGAGAGCCTGCCCGAGGACCTCAAGGCGCAGCTCATCGAACGCACGCCGCTCGGCCGGTTCGGCACCACCGAGGAGGTCGCTTCCGCCGTCGCATTCCTCGCCAGCGACGAGGCCTCGTTCATCACCGGCCAGGTGCTGGCCGTGGATGGCGGCCTGGTGATGATGTGAGCGCGGCCTGACGGTCGGAGCGGTGTAGGGTCGGACGATGCGGATCGAGCAGTTCGCCATCGACGGACTGGGGCACCTGTCGACGCTGCTCGCCGACGACGATGCGGGCGTCGCCGCGGTGATCGACCCACGGCGGGACGTCGACATCTACCTGGCCGCGGCTCGCGAGCGCGACCTGCGCATCACCCACGTCGTCGAGACGCATCTCCACAATGACTACGTGTCCGGTGGGCGCGAGCTGGCGGCGCTGACCGGGGCGAGTCACCGGATCGGGGCGGGGGCCGAGTTGCGTCATGAGCACGAGCCGGTACGCAATGGCGAGTCGTTCGACGTGGGAGCACTCCGGTTCACGGCGCTCGACACGCCCGGGCACACCCCGGAGCACGTGAGCTACGCAGTGGCCGACCGGAGCCGTGCCGAGGAGCCGGTCCTGCTGATGACCGGCGGCTCGCTGCTGGTCGGGGCAGTCGGCCGGACGGATCTCCTCGGCGACGAGCATGCCGTGCCGTACGCGCACCGGATGTACCGCTCGCTCAACGACGTGCTGCTTCCGCACGAGGACTTCGTCGGCGTCTACCCGACCCACGGGGCCGGCTCCCTGTGCTCGACGGGGATCGCGTCCACCCCGCGCTCGACGATCGGCTACGAGCGACGGCACAACGCGCTGCTGGCCCCGATGGACGTCGACGCGTTCGCCCGCGCGCTGCTGTCCGGCCAGCCGACCTTCCCGCGCTACTTTGCCCGGATGCGCCCGACGAACCAGGCCGGGCCGCGCCTCCTCGGGGCGACGATCCCGGCGTCGCGACCGCTCGGCCTCGACGAGGTGCGTGCGGCGATCGAGCGCGGCGCGCTGGTCGTCGACGCGCGCGCGCCGACCGCCTGGACATCGGCGCACGTCCCCGGGTCGACTTCGATCCCTGCGGGCTCGTCCTTCGGGACATGGCTCGGCTGGGTCGTCGACCCTGATCGCCCGACGATCCTCGTGCTCGAGCACGCCGAGGACGCCGACGACCTGATGCGGCAGGCGTTCCGGGTGGGCCACGAGACGATCCTCGGGCACGTGGCCGGCGGCTTCCGGACCTGGGTGGAGGCCGGTCTTCCGATCGAATCGACTGGACGCCTGACCGTCGATCAGCTCGCGGGGGCCCTGGGCGGGGATGCCGACGAGGCACCGTTCGTGCTCGACGTCCGGCAGGCCAGCGAGTTCGAGGCCGGCCACGTCCAGGGTGCTCGTCACCTGACGGCCGGGACGCTCCCCGACGAGCTCGAGACGCTGCCCCGCGACAAGCCCATCGCCGTGATGTGCGCGTCGGGCTACCGGTCGTCGGTCGCGGCCTCACTGCTCGACCAGGCCGGGTTCGAGCACGTGTCGTGGGTTGCGGACGGCGTGCCGGCGTGGCGCGCCGCGGGCTACGAGCTCGAGTACGGCGGTGAAGGAGCCCCGTCTCCGTCCGCTCCCAAGCACGACCCGCCTCGGCGTCGAGGAGCCGGCAGGCCCGCACCGCCACTAACGGGCACTCGCAGACCCGGCTACCCACAGGATCCCGTCGCCGGGAAATGGCTGCGCCGGAGCGGAAAGGGCACGGCGGATGTGTGCCGAGGACACCGGGAACGCTGCCCCAACGAGCGCCGGGTGTGTGCGGACCAGTGCTCGGTGATGGTGCGTGGGCGGCAGCGCGAGAACGACGTGGACGCACCGTTCCGAGCCAGATCGAACCAGTACCGCGTCACGTTTTGCGTGCAATTCCCGTTGGATCTCCTCCATGCGCCGAATCCGGGACTCGACTTCGATCAGGACGATGCACAGCGATGACCGCAGGCAGAGATCCACCGAGCGTCGACCCGGCAGGGGCGCCTCGGGCTCAACGTTCCAGGCAGTCGCAGCCATGGCGATGACGCGTTCGACGAGCCGGGCGTGAGCCGCGTCGTAAATCATGGCCGACCGCTCCGGGTACAGCTGCATCCGGAAGTCCGCACCCAGCACTGCACACGCGCGGGCGCGGATCGCAGGACCCACTGTCGGATCACCCTGCTCAAGGCGCGTGATCACGGATCGGTCAACGTCGATTGCGATGGCGACCGCCCGTTGGGACACGCCGACCCGCGAAGCCGGAGTTCGCGGTAGTCCTCCGCCGAACCGGAACGAGGTTCGACGGAGCTCTCGGTCGCCCTGCTGGAGTGCCGACCGCCGAACGCCGACCTGATCCCGGGCTCGTCATGGCTGTTCTCCGCTCGGGCGGGTTGTCGGCGGTGCGCATAGAACAACAGATCGCCCTTATCCGGCACTCATCTGCCCGCGTTACGCGTGGATTCGCCTTGATCGGTGCGCTCCGAACACCCAGTTGACGGTCAAGGTCCCGATCTGGGCCCCGACTGGGCCGATTTGTTGCTCCACGAACACCCGGGCGGCAGTGGCGCGTCTGGAACGCCGGAAGCCCGCGAACCGGTACCGAGGTACTCCCTGGTACCAGTACCGATGACCCCCCATGTCGGGCACCGATACGGTGGGACGATGCGCCACGTGAGCTCTCCCACCCGGACCCGTCTCGACGACGTCAGTTCCGGCGGACCGTCGGTGACGACGGCGCACCTGACCGGACGGCCGACCTTGTTTCAGCGCTGGTTCGGACAGGGCTCGTCGAGCGCGACCTGGACCGATGCTGAGCTCCCGTCCCCACCCGCTGCCGGCGACCCGCCGGAGCCGCAGATCCCGCCCGCCGCGGATCCCACAACCGCGCCCAGTCGGTACCTCGAGAGCGTCCGAGAGATCTGCGCGCGCCTCGCCGCGACGCACGAACCCGCCGAGTTCCTGCCGAGGATCGCCGAGCAGACGAGGGTCGCCCTCCGCGCCGACGAAGTGACGATCCGTCTCCAGGCGGGAGACCAGCTGCCAGTCGTTGCCTCGGCGGGCGTCAACGAGGACCCTGCCGCCCGACTGCCGCTGACCCGCCTCGACGAGGGTCCGATCGGCGAGGTGCTGCGCACCGGCTGGCCGATCGCCGAGCGCGACCTGATCGCGCCGCTCCTGCGCGACGGGAAGGCGATCGGTGTGCTCGCCGCCGCCAGCCGCGAGCCGCGCGACTGGACCGCACATGACGTCACCTTCGTCCGCACCGTCGCTGCGCATGCGTCGATCGCGCTCCACAACGGCGAGCTCGTCGAGCAGGCCGCGGCGCGAGCCGCCCAGCTCGCCGTCCTCCAGGCGGCGTCCGCCCGGATGAGCCGCGAGAACTCCGTCGAGCAGGTCGGGCGGGCCGTCGTCGAGGAAACCCGCAGCATCATCGACTACCACAACGCCCGGGTGTACCTCGTCGAACCGCTCGGCGACGTCGTCCCGATCGCCTTCGAGGGCGTGGTCGGCACCTATGACGATGTCGACTTCGAGCTCCTGCGCTGCAAGATGGGGGAGGGCTTCACCGGCTGGGTCGCCCTGCACGGCGAGCCGCTCCTGGTGAACGATGCCAACGCCGACCCGCGCGGCGTTTCGATCGCCGGGACGGACGACGTCGACGAATCAATGGTCGTCGTCCCGATGCGCTATGACCGGACGGTCGTCGGCGTGATCACGCTCTCCAAGCTCGGGCTGGGCCAGTTCGGCCCCGAGGATATGCGGCTGCTGTCGATCCTCGCCGACCAGGCGGCGACCGCGCTCGAATCCGCGCGACTGCTCACCCGCTCGCAGGACCTCGCCGGCGAGCTCCGCCGGCTGCTCGACATGAGCAGCCAGCTGTCGGGCAGCCTCGACCCGCGCCAGGTCGCGAACCTGATCGCACGCCACGTCGCCAACGCGCTCGGCTTCGAGGAGTGCGCGATCAGCTACTGGGACCGCGCCACCGGACGCGTCGTGTCGCTCGGCTACTACCCCGAGTCCGCCGATCGAGACGCTCGAACCGTTCTTCGACGTGTCGGGCTATCCCGAGACGATGCGGGTCCTCGAGCGGCAGGAAGTCGCGATCATCGACACCGAGGACCCCACGGCGGATCCCAGCGAGGTGGAGCTGCTCCGCAGCGACGGCAAGCGCGGCCTGCTCATGCTGCCGCTCGTCGCGAAGGACCAGTCGATCGGACTCGTGGAGCTGTTCGCGACCACGCCGGTGCAGCTCACCGACCAGCGCCTCCAGCTCGCCCGGACGATGGCCAACGAGGCAGCGATGGCGCTCGAGAACGCGCGGCTCTACGAGGACGCGCGCAACCTCGCGGACCGCGATCCGCTGACCGGCTTCTACAACCACCGCTTCCTGCACGAGCGCCTCGGCGAGGAGGTCGTCCGGGCCCAGCGCGCGCGGCGGCCGCTGAGCATGCTCATGCTCGACCTGGACGACTTCAAGCTCGTCAACGACACCTTCGGCCACCTGTTTGGCGACCGCGTCCTCACCTGGACCGCCGAGCTGATCCGCTCGACCCTGCGCGGCTCGGACATCCCGGCGCGCTACGGCGGCGACGAGTTCGCGATCATCCTGCCCGAGACGGACCACGACGAGGCCCGCCGGGCGGCCGAGCGCATCCTCGAGGCGTTCCGCGAGAAGGCGTTCGTCGGTGAGCAGCGTGGCCCGGTGCCGATCAGCGCGTCGATCGGCGTGGCGACGTACCCGCAGCACGGGCGGACGCCGACCGAGCTCATCGCGGCTTCGGACGGAGCCCTGTACACGGTCAAGCGCGACGGCGGGCATGACGCCGTCTCCGCCGAGTCGGCCGCCTAGTACCGAAGTACTGGCGCGTCCCGGCGAGGAGTACCACGCCGTGGCATGGACGCCCGGCGCGCGACACGGCATGCTCCATACCGAACGTGCGCAGACCCTTCTCGACCCCGTCACAGCACACCGACCAGCACGACCCGCGGATCCAGCGGTCGTGGTGGGCCGTCGCCGGCATCTTCATCGCCCTGGGCCTGATCGCCGCCTACCGAATCATCTCCGATGAGGGCAGCCTGCTCGACTGGGTCGTGCTTGCGCTGGTCGTAGCCGCCGGGGCCGCCGCGATCGTCCATCGGGACGCGGTCGCCTCGCTCGAAGCCGAGCAGCGAACCGAGGCCGAGTCGTTCGCCCGGATCCTGACGGGCCTGTCCCGGTCGGTGTCCCCCGACGCCGTGGTCGACGCGATCGTCAAGGAGCTCGCCGAGGCGACGAGCGCCGATCATGTCGTGGTGGCGCGCCGGCGCCCGGGCTCGCGGGTCCTCGACGCGACCCTCGTGAGCTCCCGGTCCGGCGTCCCCGACTCGTCGACGATCCTGCCGATCTCGGATCTCGTGGAGCGGATCGAGCGGACCGCCGACCGGCAACTCGTCGAGGCCGAACCGGTCGCGATCCCGATCGAGCCCGAGCCCGTCGCGGCCGTCGCGGGTGCGATGCCCGGCCCGGTTCCTGTCATGGCGCCCTTGGCCATCACGCAGCTCGGCGAACCCGAGACCATTGCGCTGCCGCCCCCTCCGGTCGCGGCCGACGTCCGGAGTGGCACGAACAGCCCGCAGCAAGTCGCCGAGCGCATCGCCACGCGGGTCCGCCGTGCCTACGGCCTGCGTGACACGATCGCCGCACCGCTCGTGGCCGACGACGCGGTCATCGGCGCGATCGTGCTCTCGCGGCGGGTGGCGGATCCGTGGCCGGCCACCGCCCGCCGGCTGCTCGACGGCGCCGCCCGCGAGGCGTCGACGGCGCTGTCGCGGGCGTACTCGCATCGCGCCGCGGAGGTCCATGCCTCGGTCGACGCCCTGACCGGGCTGCCGAACCGGCGCTACTTCGACGAGTTCTGCGGGCTGCTGGCTCGGCGCCGCCGAGCCGACGACGCGGTCGGCGTCCTGATGATCGATATCGACCGGTTCAAGGACCTCAACGACCACTACGGTCACGCGGTCGGGGACCAGGTCCTGCGGCTGGTCGGTGGCGCGATCGTGGCGGCGGTACGCGACGACGACGTCCCGGCGCGCTACGGCGGGGAGGAGTTCGTCGTCCTGCTCCGCAACCCGAGCCGCGACGTGGCCGTCGACGTCGGTGAGCGGGTCCGCGGCGCGGTGGGCGCCCTCGATCTCGAGGAGCACGGCGTGCCCGGGGTCAGCGTCTCGATCGGCGTCGCGGTCGCGAGTGTCCCGGACCAACCGATCGATGAGCTGATCGCCGAGGCGGATCGCGCCCTCTACCGGGCGAAGCGGGCGGGCCGCGACCGGGTGGTGGCGGCGTAGGTCGGGAGGCCTCCGGGCCGCTACCATCGCGGACGTGCCACGACGAGAGGAGCTGGTCGGCGTCGACGAGGACCTGGAGGCGGTCCCGCTCGACGACGAGGAAGAAGGCGAGGCCCCCGAAGGGCGCCTGACGAACGGCGACCTGGCGAGGATCTTCCATGACATCGGCGACATGCTCGAGGTCAAGGGCGAGCTCAGGTTCAAGACCGTCGCCTACCACCGGGCAGCCGACGCCATCGGCCGCAGCGCGATCGACCTCGTCGCGGCCTACCGGGCGGGCGAGACGCCGCGCGTCCCCGGTGTGGGCGCCGCGATCAGCGACAAGATCCGCGAGCTCGCGACGACCGGCCGGATGGCGTACTACGACCGGCTGCGGGCGGAGATCCCGCCGACGCTCGTCGAGATCATGCACATCCCCGGTGTCGGGCCGAAGACCGTCAAGCAGCTCCACGAGCAGCTCGGCATCGAATCGCTCGAGGACCTCAAGCGGGCCGCCGAGGCGGGCACCCTCCGCGACCTGCGGGGCATGTCCTCACGAACCGAGCAGCTCGTCCTCGAGGGGATTGCCCGGCTCGAGGCGAACCCCAGGCGGTTGCTGCTCAACCGTGCCGAGACCTCGATCGTGGGCATCGCCGCTGCCCTCGAGGCACTCCCCGGCGTGCGCTCGGTCGTGCCGGCCGGGTCGTTCCGCCGCAGGAAGGAGACGATCGGCGACCTCGACCTGCTCGTCGAGACCGATGCACCGGGCCTCGTGCTCGACACGTTCACCCGTCTCGGCGTCGTGGACCAGATCCTGAACCGGGGCCCGTACAAGGCTGCCGTCCGCCTGCTGCGCGGGCCACAGGTCGACCTCATGGTCATGCCGCCCGGCGAGGCCGGCACGTACCTCATCCATTTCACGGGTTCGAAGGAGCACAACGTCAAGCTGCGTGCCCGTGCCCGCGATCGCGGCTGGAGCCTGTCGGAGAAGGGCTACCTGCGCATCGACCTGGAGACCGGCGAGCCGCTGGCCGGCGATGCCGCCGAGCTGCGCACGTTCCCGACCGAGCAGGAGGCCTACGCGTTCCTCGACCTCCCCTACATCGAGCCGGAGCTGCGCGAGGACGAGGGTGAGATCGAGGCGGCGCTCGCGGGCCGGCTGCCGCGGCTCGTCGAGCTCGGCGACCTGCGCGGCGACCTGCACACCCACTCGGAGTGGTCCGACGGCATGCATTCCATCGAGGTCATGGCCGAGGCTGCCCGGCGGCGCGGATATGCCTACCAGGTCCTGACCGACCACTCGATCTCGCTGGCGATCGCGCGTGGCCTTGCGCCCGATCGGGTCGAGCAGCAACGCTCGATCATCGCCGAGCTCAATGCCCGGTTCGAGCAGGAGGAGCGCGAGGGCACGGCTCCCGCGGGGACGCCGCCCGAAGGCTTCCGCCTCCTCCACGGCTGCGAGCTGGAGATCCGTACCGATGGCGACCTCGACTACCCCGACGAGCTGCTCGCCCGGTTCGACCTCGTGGTCGCGTCGCTCCACGTCGGGCGCCGCCAGCCGCGCGACCAGCTGACGCGGCGGACGCTCAACGCGATCCGCAACCCGCACGTCGACGTGATCGCCCATCCGTCGGGCCGCATGATCCAGACCCGCGACGATCTCGACCTCGACTGGGACACGGTGTTCGCGGAGGCGGCCCGGACCGGCACGGCCCTCGAGATGAACGGTTCGCCACACCGGCTCGACCTGTCGGTTGAGCGGGCCCGGCGGGCGCTCGCGGCCGGTTGCATGCTGACCATCGACTCGGACGCGCACAAGACCGCCGAGCTGGACTACATCCGCTGGGGCACCACGCAGGCGCGCCGGGCATGGGTCGAACCCGGGAACGTCCTCAATACGCGCAGCCGCAAGGAGCTCCTCGCGTGGGTCTCGGGGAAGCCGGCCAGGGTGGCCGCGTGAGCCTGCCGCGGACAAGCGCCACGACGCGGCCCGCTGACGGGCATGCGGCACGGCGGGACCTGGCGATCGCGGCCGTCACCGGTGTCGGGCTGTCGCGCCTCCTCGAGGGGGACGCCGTGTGGCTCGTGGCAGGGCTCGTGCTCGGCGCGATGCTGCTCGGTGCGCTCCAGGTGCTGGCCGAGGACGATCCGGCCGCCGAAACCAGCGGTGTGCCGATCGAGGCGGTCATCCTGCCGGCCGTTGCTGCCGTGGCCTGCCTGGGCGCGATCCGCCTCGTGCCGGTCGGGCTGTGGCTCGCCCCGGCGCTCGTCGCGACCGGCTTCCTCGTCGAGCGCTGCCTTGCGATCGAGAGTCGCATCCTTGGGTCGCGGTCCGGGGCCGGACCCGACGACCGGACGGCGGTCCTGCTCACGACCCTGCTCGTCGCGTTCCTCGCCTTCGCCGGCGTCGCGGCCCTGGTCCCCGGCGGGCTCGTGGCGCCGGGCGGGGATCAGGCCGGGGAAAGCGCCAACCTCGCGCTCCTCGCGGTTGCCGATGCGCTGATCGCCTTCCTGCTCGGCTACCGCGTGGCGGCGCTCCGGGTCACGACGCTGCGCGACGTCCTGTGGTCCGCGGCCACGTACGCGCTGGCGATCGCGATCGGCGCCGCGGCGCTCCGCGCGATGGAGATCCCGCGCCTCCTCGGCCCGGCCCTGCTGACCCTCGAGTTCTACCTGTGGGACGCATTCCACGGCGCCTCATCCCGACGGCGCGACTCGCGCTGGGCGTGGCAGACGGCGCTCCTGATCGGGCTCGGCGTCATCGTGATCCTCTGGAACCAGCAGGCGCTCGGCTGACGCCCGGCCTTTCTGTCAAATGCCCGCCACCTGAGCACAGCGGTGACTCGTGCTCACCTCATGAGCATTTGACAGAAATCGAAACCGGGGCGCCATGTCCGGCCCGGCGCCAGGCGCGTGCGGCGTTTGACGCGGCCCCGGATGGGTGCTAGAAAGCGAAGCCGCGCGCAGCCCGGACAACCGGACCCGCGCACTGACCCGCGTCCGCCGAAGGATCCGCGCCGACACGGGCCGCTACCGCTCCCGAAAGGACGTTCCCACTCGTGACCTTCCCCGACATCGACGCGACCACCCAGCCGCCGGTCAACCTGACCCGCCAGAAGCGCCAGCTGGCCGAACAGGCCATCGCCCAGGCTGCGGCTGCGCAGTGGGCCGACGCGGCCGAGACCAATCAGAAGCTGCTCGAGCTGGGCGCCGACGCCGAGGCCGAAAACCGTCTTGCCAAGGCCCTCTGGGAGCTCGGTGAGCTCGCCACGGCGCGCGAGCACTACCAGACGGCGCTCGCACTCGACCCGACCAATCGCATCGCCGAGCGCAACATCGATCGGCTCAAGGTGCTCCTCGTCGCCGCCGGCGAGAAGACGGTCCCGGCAGCCGAAGGCAGCAAGGCCCCGGTGTCGATCTTCGTCGAGGAGACCGGCAAGACCGGCTTCGCCTTCCTGACCGACCTCGCCGACCCCCGCCAGCTGGCGCAGGTGAACCCGGGCGACGCAGTCGAGCTGACGCCGGAGGGCAACCGCCTCATCGCGATCAGCAACGGCATGCGCATCGGCGTCGTCGAGCCGCGTGTCGCGGCCCGCTTGCTCAAGCTCATCGCCGATGGCAACAAGTACGCGGCCGGCGTCACGAGCCTCGGCGACAAGGACGTCCGGATCATCATCCGCGAGATCTTCCAGGACCCCCGCAACTACGGGAAAGTCAGCTTCCCGACCGCCGCCAAGTCGACCGACCTGCGCCCGTATACGAAGGGCACCCTCGTGCGCGAGGAGATGGAACTCGAGGAGGACCTCGAGGACGACGAGGAGGACGAGGAGATCGAGGACCTCGATCGCGTCCTGCCGCCGGAGTCGACGACCGAGGAGGCGTTCGAAGAGGAGCCCGACGAGCTCGACGAGCAGTAAGCCCGGGCGTCCGGGCCGCCAACGCGGGCCCGCGCCGAATGGGCGGCATCGTCGGCTAGGATCGTTCGATGACGGGCCGCCCTCCGCCGGGACCCTCCGAGCCGGGTCGCGCGCTGCCGGTCCTGGACCGGCTCGCACCCGCGCCGCCGCCGAGCCTCGTCGTCGCCCTGATCGACGGACATACGGGACCCGGCGATATCGTCGCCGACCCGTTCGGACGCGGCGGCTGGATCGCCCGGGCCGGGCTCGACCGACAGCGGCGCGTCGTCTCGCTCGAGTCGAGCCCGCTCACGCGGATGCTCGCCGAGGTCGTCCTGCGGCCACCCGACGTCCGCCATCTCGACGCGGCCTTCCAGGGCATCGCCGCGTCCCCACGTCGCGAATCGAGCCTCAAGGTGTCGCTTGGCGACATGTTCGCGACCCGCTGCGCGACGTGCGGCCGGACGCTCGTCGCCGACGAGGTCGTGTGGCAGACCGAGGACGGTGGCGCCGCGGCGCGTCCCATCGCCAAGCGCTACCGCTGCACGGTGTGTCGCGACCAGCGCGGCGGCGGGGAGCAGCGCGAGGCCGAGCTCGATCCCGACGACCTCGCCCGGGCGACGGCCGACGTCGGGGCCGCGAGCGTCCGCCGCGAGCTGGCCGAACGGTTTCCGCCGATCGACGGCGCGCCGGACCTCGTCGCCGACCTGCTCGACCTGCATTCGCCGCGCCAGCTCGTCGGGCTTGCCGCGATCATGGCGCGGGTCGAGGGGGACCTGCGGGCGGCACCGGTGCTCGCCGCGCTCCGCCTGGCGGTGCTCCACGCGATCCTGCCGGCCAGCCGGCTGACGACGGGCCAGGGCCGGACGGCAACGCTGCGCGTCGCGGCGGGACACGTCCGGCTGCCCGGCTCGGGCACATGGCGTGAACGAAACCCGTGGGTCGCCTTCGAGGACGGCTTCCGGATGGTCCGCGGATTCGTGCAGGGACTGGAGGGAGGAGGGTTCGCGCCGGTCCCCGCCCGACTCGGCGAAGACCTTCGGAGCCTCGGCGAGGGGACCGCGACCGCGCTGCTCGGGCTCGCCGGTGCGGGTGGCTTCCGGGCACTCGGGCTCGACGGCCGGGATCCGGGTCGCAGCGGCAGCCCGCGCGTCCGTCTCGTCCTCGCCCAACCGCCGCCCCGGCCTGCGCTCGATCGGCTGGCCGCCGCGTACCACGCTGCGGCGTGGGTGCTCGGGCGCGAGGCCGCGATGCTCGTCCCGGCCGGAGCGCTCGCGGGCGCCTCGTTCCGCGCCCCGTGGAGCTGGCAGGCTGCGGCCATCGGCCGAACCCTCGAGTCGATCGCTCCCGCAATGGCCCGCGACGGCCGCATCGTGCTCCTCGTCGACGGCGGCTCGGAGGCCCTTGTGTCGGCCGTCCTCGGCGGCAGTTCCGCCGGGTTCCGCCTCGTGTCCGCGCAGCTGGCCGACGCCGACCACGACACGGGCCTGGCGGAGCTGCTGCCTCCGAACGCCTCCCCGCCCCCGGGGCCGCGAACCCGGGCGAACGTGGCGTTGCCGCCGGTCCCGGGCGGGGCGGGGGATCCAGACCTCGTCCCCGGTCCGGGCCTGTTCGCGGCACCCGAGCGGTTCGACCAGCGCCCGTTCTCGGCGCTGGAGGCGTCCCGCAAGGTGTCCGAGACCGCGGTCGAGATGCTGAAGGCGCGGGGCGAACCGGCCCGCTACGAGCGCCTCCTCCCGGAGATCCTCGTCGGCCTCGATCGCGGGGGCATGCTCCGGCGCTACGCGACCACCGCCTCGAGCGACGCCGAGGAGGCAGCCGAACCCGGGGCGGACATGACGCTGGACGAGCCATCCGAACCCGAAATCGCGACGACGGGTGGCGGCACCGAGCCGGGCCAGCGGACGGCGCCGGTCACGAACGGCGTCGCCCGGACCGCAGGTGACGAAGCGCCCGATCCCGTCGAACGGCTCATTGCGCTGATCGACGGGGAGCTGACGCGGCCGACGCAGCACCGCCTGGTCGAGATCGAGCCCGGCCGCTGGTGGCTCGGCGATCGGGCGGACCGCGATGCGGCCGCCGCGCCCCTCGCGGATCGTGTCGAATGGTCCGTGTTCAGCCTGCTGTCCACCGCCGGCCCGCTGCCCGAATCCGCGTTCTTCGAGCGGATCGCCGCCATGTTCACGGGGCATGACCTGGCCGACGAGGCGCTCGTCCGCGCCTGCCTCGACAGCTACCGGAGCTCCACCAGCACGCCCGAGCGCATCGTCACCACCGACGACCTGCTGGGCCGCAGCCAGGAGCACACCGAGTTGCTGGCTGCGCTCACCGACGGCGGCCACCGGCTCGGGATGCAGGTCTGGCTCGGGCGCCGCGAACAGACCCGCCGCATCGACGGCACCCCGCTCGGCGACCTGCTCGACGACCGCGAGCGAGACGGTTCGCTGGCGTGGCTCGGTCGCGCCGAGGAGTTGCTCGACGTCGACTGCATCTGGTATGTCCGCGGAAAGGTGGCGTTCCTGTTCGAGGTCGAGTGGACCGCGATGCTCGGCGAGCCCGTGCTGCGGCGTCATGCGCGCATCCCCGCCGACGAGCGGATCGTGCGGTTCCTCGTCATCGCGCCGGAGCGCACTGAGCTGGTCCGCCACAAGCTGGCCCGCTCACCCCTCCTGCGAACGGCGCTGGACGACGGCCCGTGGCACATCCTCAAGAGCGATCACCTGCGGCGGTTCCTCCAGCGAGAGGAGCTCGATCTCGATGCCCTGGAGCCGCTGCTCGGCCTCGATCCGCCCGTCGAACGGAGCGGCGACCAGCTGCCGTTGTTCGAGGGCTGAGCGCGCGCACGGAAGCGCCGACCTGGCTACCCTGTGGTTCCTTGACCCGACTCCGCGTTGCCCTTCGCAGGAGCCTGCCACGTGACGAATTCCGATCGATCCGATTCCCGCGTCGACGCGCTGTCGGATCGCTTCTGGGAAGCGATCCTCGAGCTCAATCCGGTCACCGCGACCGTGTACGGCGACGAACGCTACGCCGACCGCCTGGACGATCCCGGCCCGGAGGGCCGCGCGGCGACGCGCAGGCTCATGGAGCAGACGCTGGCCGAGGTTGACGCAATCCCGGCCGCTGACCTGCCGACCGAGGAGCGGATCACCCGCGACATGCTTCGCGTGGTGGCCGAGCTCGGGATCGAGGAGGACGACCAGAACATCCACCAGCTGCGCGTCGTGGACCAGATGAGCGGTCCGCAGCAGACACTGCCGCAGCTCACCTCGTTCCAGACCGCCGACACCCCGGCCCGGCTCGATGCCTTCCTCGCCCGGATCCATGCCTACCGCGACTACATGGCCGCGAACACCGGGATCCTGCGCGACGGCATGGCGTCGGGGTTGACGGCTCCGCGGATCGTCGCCGAGCGCACGATCGCCCAGGTCGAACGCATGCTCGAGGTGCCGATCGAGAGCGCCATCGTGCCGTCGATGATCCAGGTTGCCTCGGACGCCGATCGGGAGCGCGTCCGTGACGCGATCCGGGATGTGGCCTACCCGGCCGACGCCGCCTTCCTCCAGGTCCTGCGCGACGAATACCTGCCGCTGACCCGCGAGGAGCCCGGCCTGTGGTCTGCGCCCAACGGCGAGGCGCTGTACCGGACCGCGATCCGCTCGTGGACCACGCTCGAGCTCGACCCCCAGGAAGTCCACCGGATCGGCCTCGAGGAGCTCGATACCATCGACGAGGAGCGTCGCGCGATCTCGCGGGCCGCCGGGTTCGGCGACGACACCGACGCGTACCGCAGGTCGCTCGAGGCCGACCCGGCCAACCTGCCGCAGTCCAAGGACGAGCTCGTGGCACGTGCCACGGAGGACATCGAGCGCGGCCTGGCCGCCGCACCGCGCTTCTTCGGCGTCCTCCCGCGCACCGGCGTCGGGGTCCGTCCGGTTGAGGAGTTCAAGGAGAAGGACGCGCCGTTCGCCTACTACTACCCGCCGACCGCGGACGGCTCCCGCCAGGGCATCTACTACGCCAACGGCTACGACCTGCCGAGCCGGACGTACACGAAGCTCGCCACGACCACCTATCACGAGGCCGTCCCGGGCCACCACTTCCAGATCACCCTCGAGATGGAGAACCCGAACCTCAACACGTTCCGCCGGCTCGGCTCGCGGATGGTGGGCGCGGCGTTCGTGGAGGGCTGGGGCCTGTACAGCGAGCGGCTGGCCGACGAGATGGGCCTGTTCCGCTCGGAGGGCGAGCGGTTCGGCATGCTCGACGCGCAGGCCTGGCGGGCCGCGCGGCTCGTGGTCGACACCGGGATGCACGCGCTGCGCTGGCCACGCCAGCAGTCGATCGACCTCCTCAAGCGGATCGGCCTCTCGGAGACCGACGCCGTCATCGAGACCGACCGCTACATCTGCTGGCCCGGCCAGGCGCTCACGTACAAGATCGGCCAGCGCGAGATCGAGCGACTGCGGGCCGAGCTGACCGCGCGCGACGGCGGCGGCTTCGATATCCGCACCTTCCACGACGCGGTGCTCGGGCACGGCTCCTTGCCCCTGGCGACGTTCGCCCGTGAGCTGCCGGCCTGGGTCGTCGCCCCGGCCTGACCCACGCGCATCTTCGCGCTGATCACGGCATTGACGCGCGCGATTCGAACGTCGGACGTGCTCCGCTCCCTCTACCTCTCGCCACACCGACGACTGTGGAACGACGAAGGCGAGCTGTGGGCGTTCGTCGGCGAGGAGGGCTTCAACGACTACGGCGATCTCGCCGTCGGTGACGACATCACGGGCGAGTTCATCTCGGTCCCGCAAGAATGTCGCGATCGGCGACCAGACCGCACTCGAGACCTGGTCGAACGCGAACAACGTATTCCAGTTCATCCGGATCGAGGACATCGCCTACGACCGGAAGGACGCGCACGTCGTCTATTTCGCCGACACCGGCGAGCCGCGGGCGATCGCTGATCCCGCGACCGGTCGCCTCATGCGCGGACCAAGCGGCACGATGGGCCCCTATCCGAACGGTCGGATCTTCCGGATGGTCATGAACGACGACGATCCGACCCTGGTCGACAGCCTCACAGTGCTCATCGACGCCGACCCGCTGGGGCCGGCAATCCGGCCGCCATGCACCAGCCCGATAACATCGAGACGATGGGGTACGATATTCGCGTTGACGAGCCGTTCGGCCGTGTGGCAGGATGGCTGCTCGACGTCCCGCTGTGCGGGACTGCCGTCCCACCTACCGAGCCGGACCCGCGGTCAGCGGCGCCCGTCCCACGGAGGAATCATGACCACCGAGCCTGCCCTTCCCGCCGCTCCGGAGCTGGACCGAGCCCGTCAGCTCGAGATGTACCGGCGCGCGACGCGGGTGATGCCTGGTGGAGCGGAATTCGAACTTCAGGGCGTGGGGCGAGGACACCATCTACGTCGACCGCGGCCAGGGCGGGCTCGTCTGGGACATCGACGGCAACGAGTTCGTCGACCTGCGCATGGGCTATGGCCCCGTGATCCTCGGCCACGGCGACCCACGGGTCGACGACTACGTCAACGAGCGCATGCGCAAGGGCGTCTCGTTCTCGCTCACCTCCGAGGACGAGGTCCGCGACGATCGAGTTGATCTGCGAGCTGACCGGCTGGGTCGACCAGGCACGCATGACGGTGTCCGGCACCGAGGCCACGATGCACGCGATGCGCATCGCGCGCGGGTACACCGGGCGCAACAAGATCGTGAAGTTCGAGGGCCAATACCACGGCGTCCACGACTACGCGCTGATCAGCGTCGGCCCGGATGACGTCAGTGAGCTCGGCGACGAGGACAACCCGGTCCGCCTGACGTGGGGCCGCGGCATCCCGGACGCCGTTGCCGACACCATCATCCCGGCGCGCTACAACAACATCGACTTCCTGCGCCGGCTGTTCGAGCGCGAGGGCGATGACATCGCCGCGATCATCGTCGAGCCGGTTCTCGGCAACGCCCAGGGGATCATGCCGGCGCCCGGCTTCCACCAGGCGATGCGGGCGCTGACCGAGGAGTTCGGGATCCTCCTGATCTTCGACGAGGTGAAGACCGGCTTCCGCTTCGCGCGCGGCGGCGCCGCGGAGTTCTTCGGGATCACGCCCGATCTCGCGACGTATGCCAAGGCGATGGGCAACGGCTACCCCGCGGCGGCCTTCGGCGGGCGCGCCGAGGTCATGAGCGTGCTCCCCGACAAGGTCAGCCACGGCGGCACGTATGCCGGCAACCGCGTCGCTGCGGCCGCTGCCGCGAAGACGCTCGAGATCATCCGCGACACGGACGCGCTCGAGACGATCCGGGCCACCGGCCTGCGCATCCAGGACGGTCTGCGCGAGGTGCTCAACCCGACCGGCCTGCCGTACCAGTTCACCGGCCATCCCTCGATGTTCGGGATCATGTTCACCGACAAGGTGGCGAACGAGTATCGCGACTGGGCGGGCACCGACCACGAGCTGTACGACGCGATCGCGATCGCGATGCAGCGGCGCGGCGCGATGCCCGAGCCCGACAGCCGCGAGCCGTGGTTCGTGTGCGAGGCACACGCACAGGGCGACATCGTCGACCGCGTGGTGACCGCGTTCCAGGGGGCGCTGGAGGAGGCGCTCGCGGCCCGTGCACAGGGACGTCTGTCCGCCGATGGCCATGGAGCGATGTCCCAGCACAGCGGCGGGCTGAGCAAAGAAGGAGGAGGCGAGTGGTCGTTTCGATGGACGGGAATGCCGTCCGCTCGGTCGATCGGGCGGCAGCCCTGCTGCTCGCCCTCGGGGAGAGCGCCGGTGAGGCGGGCGTAACCGAGCTCGCCCGAAGGCTCGGGCTCCACAAGTCCACGGCCTCGCGGCTGCTGGCCACGCTCCAGAAGCGCGGCCTCGTCGAGCAGGACGACGAGACAGGCAAGTACCGATTGGGCCTCGTGGTCATCCGCCTGGCGGAGCGGGCCGAGCGGACGCTCGACCTGCGTGGGATCGCCATGCCCGAACTCGAACGGCTCGCGCGCCTCACCCACGAGACAACCGGACTTGGCGTGGTCAACGGCGACTCGCTGCTGACGGTCGCCCAGGCTGATGGTCCGAACCTCATCGCGGTCGGCGACTGGACCGGGCGCAGCGTCCCGCTGCACTGCGTGGCCTCGGGCAAGGTGCTCCTTGCGGCACTCGCCGAGCGCGAGGTGCTGCGGATCGTCCGGCGCGGGCTCGTCACGTTCACCGAGCGCACGATCGTGGAGCTGGAGCCGCTGCTCGAGGAGCTGGCTCGGATCCGGCGGCGGGGCTATGCCACGGCGATCGGGGAGTACGAGCTGGGGCTCAACGCGGTCGCGGCACCGGTCCACGACGCACGCGGTCACGTGATCGCCGCAGTCGATATCTGGGGTCCGGCGTTTCGGCTGACGCCGCGGCGGGTCCCGGAGCTCGCTGCGCAGGCACGTGAAGCGGCCTCAGCCATCTCCGTGAGGCTTGGCGGCGCCGTCGCCTGACCCGGCCGACGCCGGCTGGTGCCTGCCCCGGCCCGCGCCTCGCGACGCGGCTAGAGTAGGCCGATGGAGTTCTTCACCGCGCCGCCCGGCAGCGAGATCCTGGCGGTCGGCGCGATCATCGTTGGCGCGCTCGTGGCTGCGTGGCTGGCGCGCATCTTCGTCCACGGGATCGTCAAGGCGCTGCTCGATCGCGAGGCGACCGAAGGCACGGCCCAGGAGCTCAGCGCGGTCGAGCTGCGCAAACGCATGGACACCCTCGACCACCTGGGTGCGCACGTCATCCAGGCGTTCATCGTCGTCATCGCGGCGCTCATGGTGCTCGGCGAGCTCGGCTTCAATATCGGACCGGCCATCGCGGGCCTCGGTGTCGTCGGCATCGCCGTCGGCTTCGGCGCCCAGGCATTCGTGCGCGACTACCTCAACGGGGCGCTGATCCTGATCGAGAACCAGTTCGCCAAGGGTGATGTCGTCCGGATCGCCGGCGTGGCGGGCACGGTCGAGGACTTCAGCCTGCGCCGGACGACCCTGCGTGACCTGGACGGAGTCGTCCACACGGTTCCGAACGGGGAGATCAAGGTCGCCTCGAACCTGACACGCGTCTGGGCCCGGATCAACCAGGATGTGACGGTCGCCTACGGGACGGACGTGGACAAGGCCATCGACGTCGTCGACCGGGTCGGCCAGGAGATGTCCGACGATCCCGTCTGGAGGCGGCGCATCCTGGAGCGGCCACGTGTCGAGCGGGTCGAGGCCATCGGTGAGTACGGCATCACGCTCAAGCTGCTCGGCTCCGTGCGGGCCGGCGAGCAGTGGGCGACGGCCGGCGAGCTGCGCAAGCGACTGCTTGCCGCGTTCCGCGAGAACGGCATCGAGATCCCCCGGCCGCAGCGGGTCGTCCTGTCGAAGGATCCCGAAGAGCTGGCGTTCGGCGGCGAGCCGGAGCCCGGACCCGAGCCGGTCGCGAGCGCACAGGGCCCAGGACCGGAGGAGCGCCGCGGGTAGAATGGCCCGGCCACACAGGAGGACCCACGTGAGCGTCGAACCCTCCACGTCGCCCGAAATCGAGAACCTCCTCGCCGAACGCCGGACGTACCCGCCATCACCGGAGTTCGCCGCCCAGGCCAACGCAACGACCGGGCTCTACGACGAGGCCGAACGCGACTTCGAGGGCTTCTGGGCGAAGCTCGCACGCGAGCGGATCGACTGGTCGAAGCCGTTCGAGACGACCCTCGAGTGGGACCTGCCGTTCGCGAAGTGGTTCACGGGTGGGGAGCTCAACGTCGCCTACAACTGCGTCGATCGGCACGTGGAGCGCGGGCTCGGCGACAAGGTGGCCTACCACTGGATCGGTGAGCCGGGCGACACGCGCACGCTGACCTTCGCCGACCTGAAGCGGGAGGTCTCGAAGGCCGCGAACGCCCTCAAGGAGCTCGGCGTCGAGAAGGGCGACCGCGTCGCCATCTACATGCCGATGATCCCCGAGCTGCCGATCGCGATGCTGGCCTGCGCCCGGATCGGCGCCCCGCACACGGTCGTATTCGGTGGCTTCTCCGCCGAGTCGCTGTCCGGGCGGATCAATGACTGCGGGGCAAAGGTCCTGATCACGGCCGACGGCGGCTACCGTCGCGGCAACAAGGTCAACCTCAAGCACCACGCCGACGAGGCCGTCGCCGACAGCCCGACGATCGAGAACGTCATCGTCGTCGACCGCTTTGGCGATGGCGTCCACATGGTCCCGCGGCGCGACCACTGGTGGCACGACATCGTCGAGCGCCAGTCGGAGGACTGCCCGCCGGTGCCCGTCGAGTCGGAGCACATGCTCTACCTGCTCTACACGAGCGGCACGACCGCCAAGCCGAAGGGCATCCTGCACACGACCGCGGGCTACCTGCTCGGCACGTCGTACACCCACGAGATGATCTTCGACCTCAAGCCGGACGACGTGTACTGGTGCGCGGCCGACATCGGCTGGGTCACCGGCCACAGCTACATCGTCTACGGGCCGCTGGCCAACGCGACGACCGGCGTGCTGTACGAAGGCTCGCCCGACACGCCGGCGATGGGACCGCTGGTGGCAGATCGTCGAGGACTACAAGGTAAACATCCTGTACTGCGCGCCGACGGCGATCCGCGCGTTCATGAAGCAGGGGCCGGAGCTGCCGGCGAAGCACGACCTGTCGTCGCTGCGGGTGCTCGGTTCGGTGGGGGAGCCGATCAACCCCGAGGCGTGGATGTGGTACCGCGAGCACATCGGCGGCGACCGCGCGCCGGTCGTCGACACGTGGTGGCAGACCGAGACGGGGATGATCCTGCTCACGCCGCTCCCCGGGGTGACCACCACGAAGCCGGGCAGTGCGACGTTCCCGTTCCCTGGCATCGACGCCGACGTGGTCGACGCCGACGGCCAGTCCGTCCCGTTCGGTGGCGGCGGCTACCTCGTCCTGAAGCGCCCGTGGCCGGCGATGCTGCGCGGCATCTACGGCGATCCCGAGCGTTACAAGGACACGTACTGGAGCCGCTTCCCCGGCATGTACTTCGCCGGCGACGGCGCCAAGCGCGATGACGAAGGCTACTTCTGGCTGCTGGGCCGCGTCGACGACGTGATGAACTGTGCCGGTCACCGCATCTCGACGACCGAGGTCGAGTCGGCGCTCGTCGACCACCGTTCGGTGGCCGAGGCGGCGGTCGTCGGCAAGAAGGACGAGGTGACGGGGCAGGCGATCTTTGCGTTCGTGATCCTCAAGTCCGGCCAGGAGCCGTCCGACGCTCTCGCGGTCCAGCTGCGCGAGCACGTGGCGTACGTGATCGGCCCGATCGCGCGGCCAAAGTTCCTGATGTTCGTGCCCGACCTGCCCAAGACGCGCTCCGGCAAGATCATGCGGCGGCTGCTGCGCGACATCGCGGAGGGCCGCGACCTCGGTGACACGACGACGCTCGCGGACGCCACGGTGGTCGATACCATTCGGGAGAACACCGGCGCAGCGGAGGAGTGAGGGTGCCGTTCGACTTCCTGAGGCGGAGGAAGGGCGATGCCGAGGGAGCCACGGCCGCCGACAGCGGAGCCGCCGATGAGGGCGGGCGCGGCGTGCCGTTCGATGGCATGACCGAGGAATGGCGGCTCGTCGGGACGATGCAGGTCGACGGCCGGCTGTCCGACGCGGTCAACCGCCGCGAGCCAATCACCCTGTCCGAGGTGAGCTGGGCGCCGATCGACGGCTCGGAGGAGCTCACCCCCGTGCCCGGGCTCAAGACGATCGATCCCTACGACCTGATCCTGATCATGGCCGGCCAGACGACGCTGCCGACGATGAGCGAGACGGAGAAGGTCGCGCACCGGGTGCACAAGGTCTCGTACGACGTCGCGATCGAGATCCCGCCGTTCCGTGTCGTCGGAACGGTGTTCCTGTACCCCGGATCGGATCCCAACCGGTTGCTCGACCGGGCGACCGAGATGTTCGTCCCGGTCGTGCAGGCCACGGCCTACCACGGGACACGGATCGTGGCCGACAGCATCGACGCGATCCTGGTCAACCGTTTCTTCCTGCGCGGGGTCGAACAGGTCGACCGGGCGACGGGGGAGCGCCCCGAGAAGCTGCCCGGCCAGCCGCTCGGCGGCATCAGCTGGCAGGACCGCAGCCGTTAGACCCGGGCGGGTGCCTTCGCGCGGGAGAACAGGCGGAAGCCGCCACCCTTGAGCGCCGGCGCGGCCATCGGCACGCCGAGCACGCGGTCGGCGAGGGCGTCGAAGTCCTCTGCGATCTTCTCGCGCGGGTACATCTCGATGACGGTCCGGCCCGCGTTCGCGGCGTGGACGAGGAGCAGGCCGCCCGACCGGACCTGGGCCATGGCCGGCATGCCGACCGTGCGCTCCATGTCGGCAACCGAGACGCCGCTGTTGGCGCGGTTCACGACCATCGCCAGCCGGTCCCGGATGCGCAGCTCGGTGGCGATGTCGCGCAGCTGGACGGCGGCGCGGAGCGCCGGGACGTCCGGGGTGACCGGCACGAGGATCTTGTCCGACCGGTCGAAGATCGCCCGGTTCAGGGCGCTGTAGGACGGGTGCAGGTCGACGACGACATAGTCGAAGCCGCGGCGGATCGAGGTGATCGCATCCGCCACCCGATCGGGGGCGAGCGCGTCGGTGTGCAGGGGGGTCGCGGTCAGCGCGACGATCCGCATGCCGGACGAATGGTGCGATGCGAGATCGACGAACGACGCGGGCAGCTCGCCTTCCATCAGGTCGCTCCAGCTGTCGACGACGGTCTGGATCTGCTCGAGCCCGAGCGAGACCGCGACGTGACCGGTCACCGTGTCGGCGTCGACGAGGAGGACGTTCTTGCCCTTGCGGACCTGGAGGGCGGCCGCGAGGTTCATGGCGATCGTCGTTTTCCCGACGCCGCCCTTCGGGTTGAAGATCGAGATGACCGTCGCGCGCTGGCCCCACAGGTCGGGGTCGAGCGCATCGGCGCTGAGGACCGGTCCGCTGCCGTCGTCGACGGTGTGGCTGCGGATGCACATGGCCTCGATGCGCCAGCGCATCGACTCCGCGGAGTAGGGGCGTGTCAGGTACTCGTCGTCGGCCCCCGCCGAGCTGGCATTGAGGCGCTCGAGGGTGCGCTGCGACACGACCATGAGGCTCGCGATCGCCTCTTCCTGGTCCTGGAGGACCGAGTAGTACTCGAGTGACTCGTCAAAGTCCGTCTCGCCGTCGAGGATGGCGACGGCGACGTCGCGCCGCTCGGCCAGGACGGCCTCGAGCTGGTCCGGACGCGTGATCGTGATCGGCTCGAACCCAGCCTCGCGCAGCTCGGCCGCGACCGGTGCGGCCTCGTTGGCGGGAAGCGCGATGACGATTGCGGGACGAGGCACGGGTCGCTCCCTCGGGCTGTCGGACTGCGGGTCTAGGACTCCGCCTCTGGGTCGCGCGCAGCGACCGAGACGGTGTCGTCGGTGATGGACGTGATCTGGGCAGCGAAGCCGGGCAGGGCTGTGACGGCCCCCTGGAGGTCGATCGCGGTGGTGTGGGCCACCCCGAAGACGAACTCGCCATCTGGCCCGGACGACACGCCGACGGAGGCAACGCCCTCGAGCTTGCCGAGATGGCGCTTGAAGCTCGCGATGCTCGCCACGCTGACCAGCCCGGTCACGACGACGCGAGTGGTCTGCAGGTCGCCCTGCGGGGCCTCGCCCTCGCCCGGGACGAGCCCGGCGAGACGAGCGGCGACCGCGTCGTCCGAGAGCGTCGGGAACGCTTCGCCCTGATCGGCGTCGGGGGCCGGCTCGGCCGGCGACTCGTTCCAGGACCCCGTCGCGACGTCTGCGGACAAGCCGAGCGCGTCAAGGCGAGGATCGACCGAGCCGTCGAGCTGGGCCGCCTCGTGATCCGTGGGCGCATCTACGGACGCATCGGAAGGCGTCTCGACCAGGCTGTCGGTCCATGCGACGGGCTCGGCGCCCTCGTTGGCGGCGGCAGCCTCCGCGGCGGCCTGGATTGCCGCGAACGCGGCCTCCGGATCCTCGGACGGTGCGCTCACCGGGGCCTCGCCGTGGTCGACGACGACGTCGGTGGTCGTGGTCTCGACCTGGGCACTTCGAACGACTCGGTCTCGGCGGCCGCGGCCTCCGCGGGCTCCGCGACAGGCGCGTCGGCGACCGCATCGGTTTCCACCGGAGTGGAGATGGGGGTCGCAGCGGTCGCCACGGGCAGGTCGGCGAGATCGTCGAACGACGGCGGCTCGGGCAGGCTCTCCGCCATGGCGGCGAGCTGGGTCGGATCCTCTTCCGCGAGCAGGCGCTCGAAGAAGGTTGCCATCTCGTTCTCGAACAACGCGACGTGGCTCTGGACGCGCTCGATGCGCTGCTCGATGCGCGCGGCGTGCTCTTCGATCTCGAATTCGAGCGTGGACTTGCGGTCGACGACCTTCTGATCGGTCTCCTCGCGGATGCGCGCGATCTCCGCCTTCGACCATTCCCGGATCGCGGCGATATCGGCGTCGGCGGTGTGACGCAGCTCCTCGGCCTCGCCGGCCGAGCGGGTGTGGATGGACTCGACATGCGCCTTCGCGTCAGCCTGGAGACGCGCGAGGGTCTCCTCTCGCGTCGACTCGGCCGCGGTCTGCATGGCCTTCGTCAGGTCGGCCATCAGCCTGTTCGGCTTGCGCGTCGGCGCGGGCCCGACCGGGGCCGGCGGGGTCTCGCCGAGGCGCCACGGATCGTACTGGGCTGGAGACTGAGCGGCGTCGGTTGGGGTCTCGTTCACCAGGGGGCTCGCTTCCTCGGGCGTGGCTGGCTCGCCGGTCGCCACTGATCCATCCTCGACGGCGTGCTCGTGGGTCGCGACGGGCTCGTGGGTCGCGGCGGGCTCGTCGGTCGAGTCGGACTCGGGCCGGTCGGTGCTCCACGGGAGCTTGAATCCAGGCCGGGCATCGGTCGTGGCCATGCGTCGGGGTTCCTCGGTTGGCAGTGGACGGATCGGAGATGTCCAGGGCGTGGCCGCATGCTGCCAGCCGTGGATGGTGTGGTGGAGTCCGCTAGAGGTACCAGCAGTGGGACCCGGTGGTACCGCCGAACCACCCGACGCTCATCCGGTGCCGGACGGCACCGCGACGAACCGGGGCGCCGGGACTAGGATGTGGCACTCATGACGGCCACGCTCGAACCCATACCGACCCCGGGCGCGTCCCACCCACGGGACCTGCTTGGCCGGCCGCTGCACGACCTGCGGATCTCGGTCACGGACCGCTGCAACTTCCGTTGCACGTATTGCATGCCGAAGGAGATCTTCGGGCGCGACTACGCGTTCCTCCCGCACGACCAGATCCTCACGTTCGAGGAGATCGAGCGGGTCACCCGCGTGTTCGTCGGGCTCGGCGTCGAGAAGCTCCGGATCACCGGGGGCGAGCCGCTCGTGCGGCGCAACCTGCCGGACCTGATCGCGATGCTGGCGGCGATCGAAGGGCCGGGCGGCGCCGAGCTCGACCTGACCCTGACGACCAACGGCTCCGCCCTGCGGGCGCTCGCCCAGCCGCTCGCCGACGCGGGCCTGCGGCGGGTGACAGTCAGCCTCGACTCGCTGGACGACGCGGTCTTCGGCGCGATGAACGGGATCGACTTTCCCGTGGCGCGCGTCCTCGACGGCGTCGACGCCGCACTGGAGGCGGGCCTCGACCCGGTCAAGATCAACATGGTCGTGCGGCGGGGCGTCAACGAGGACAGCGTGCTGCCGATGGCTGCGTGGGCACGCGACGCGGGGGTCACCTTGCGCTTCATCGAGTACATGGACGTGGGCCACTCGAACGGCTGGCGGCTGGAGGAGGTCGTGCCGGCCGGGGAACTGGCCGCGACGATCGGTGCTGCGTGGCCGATCGCGCCCGTCGGTCCGGCGTATCTCGGCGAGGTCGCTGACCGCTGGCGGTACCTCGACGGACGCGGCGAGGTCGGCATCATCTCGTCGGTGACGCGGCCGTTCTGCGGCGACTGCACCAGGGCGCGGCTGTCGGCCGAGGGCCAGTTCTACACCTGCCTCTTCGCGGTTCGCGGGCACGACGTCCGCGGCCAGGTCCGCGCCGATCCGTCGGACGAGGCGCTCAGCTCGTTCCTCACCGACATCTGGCTGGGCAGGGACGATCGCTACTCGGAGCTGCGGTCCGAGGCGACGAACGATCTGCCGAAGATCGAGATGTTCGCGATGGGCGGCTAGGGCGCGCCGTCCACAGGCTTTCCACAGCCGTGCAGAAGTTCGTGGATAGGGCGCGGCGGCCTCGGCCGAAGTTCGTGGATAACCGCGTTGACCCGTCCCGCGAGCGGCCCGTACCGTAGGTCTTGCCCGAAGGGGCCAGCAGGAACGAAGGACTGAGATCACATCAAGGCTCTTCGCTCTGTCGCCGGTCGCTTCGGGCGCTTCGTTGCCCGCTATAGTGCGGCTGTCTGACCACGGCCAAGCCGCGGGTTGTTCGCCCGACGGGACGCGATCGGCATCCCGGTGTCGATACTTCCGTCGGGCGATCGAAGCCGCGGGCCTCGGCCGTCTACCCCCTGGACGCGTTCCTGGAGGCCCGCTTGTCCGCGGACGACCCGCACCGCCCGATCTCGCCTGCCGAGCAGCCCGCGCGCATCGACGCCCTCGAGGCCGCGGTCCGCGCACGAACCGACAGCAGGCCATTGGCGGGCGTCGTCCTCGGGTCCGGCCTCAGCAGCCTGGCCGACGAGCTGACGGACCCCCTCGCCATCCCGTTCGACGAGCTGCCGGGCTGGCCGGCGGCCACGGCGCCCGGACACGTCGGACGGCTGCTCGTCGGCCAGATCGGCGACACCCCGGTGGTCATGCTCCAGGGCCGCTTCCACGTCTACGAGGGCAATGACCCCGGCCTCGTGGTCCAGCCGGTGCTGCTGTTCCAGCGGCTTGGCGCGCAGCTCGTCGTCCTCACGAACGCGGCCGGCGGCATCAACCCCGACTTCGGCGCGGGCACGCTCATGGTCATCGCCGACCACCTCAACCTGACCGGCCTGACCCCGCTCGGGGGCCAGAACGCCGACGGGCTGGGCGTGCGGTTCCCCGACCTCACGAACGCCTGGGACGCCGCGCTCCGGGAACGCCTGCACGCCGCCGGGCGCGCCGAGGGCGTCAGGCTCGAGGAAGGTGTCTATGCGGGACTCGTGGGACCGCAATACGAAACGCCGGCCGAGGTGCGCATGCTCAGGGGGCTCGGGGCCGATTCGGTCGGCATGTCGACCGTGCTCGAGTGCATCGCCGCCCGCTGGGCGGGTCTGAAGGTGTGCGGCGTCTCGCTCGTGACGAACGCGGGCGCGGGCTACACCGACGAGGTCCTGACCCACGATGAGGTCCTGGCGGCCGGTGCCGAGGCGGGCCCGCGCCTCGCGCGCGTGATCAGGCGATTCCTCGCGGACCTCGACTTGCCGGATTGACCGTCGGGCCAGTGGCCAAATATCAGCCGGGGTAATCAGCGTCGAGAGTGTCCCCCTCGGACCGGCCGGAATTGGCGGCGACCGGGCCTACATGCAGGCCAACGATCACCTGGGCTGATATCTGACCGCGAGATCGGTCCGCACCTGTGACTCTGATCACCGGGACTGATGATTGGCCAGTAACTGGCCCAGGCACGCTCCTACGAGCTGACTGGCAGCTCCCGGCCGGCGGCCCGCGCCGCCGCCGCCTTCTCGGCCCACGCCTCGAGCACGCGGTCCTTGTGCGGCCGGATCGGGCAGTGCCCGTCGCGGTTGCCCATCTCGTCGCAGTAGCCGAGCGGCACGCATTTCGGGGCCAGGAACGAGCCGAGGAACGGCGACACCTGGAAGATCTCGTGGCGGATCAGCTGGAACAGGCGGCGGATCTCCCACTGGGCCATCGTGCACAGGCGCAGCCCGGACATGTGGATGAGCGCCCGCAGGTTGGTCGTCATGACGAGGTTCGTGCGGGTGGCGTTCGGGAAGACGAACCGCGCGTCCTCGCCGGGTACGCCGGCCTCGACGAGCTCACCGTACAGGCCCAGCGCACCGTCGACCTGTGTCTCGTACCGCTCGCGCAGGTCGGAGTCGCCCTCGGCGATCGTGGTCGGCAGCATCGTGGCCGCGCCCTTGAACTTGACGTAGCGCTGGCTCTGCTGGTCGAACGCGACGCCAGCGCGATGGCGGACGAGCTGGTGCGACAGCGTCCGCGACACGCCGCTGATGCCGAAGGTGAACACGACGTGCTCGATCGTCGAGCCGTGCCCCGATTCGATCACGCCGCTGATCAGCTTCTGCATCTTGAGGGGATCGAAGTCGCCGTCCAGCGCCCGCTGGAAGATGAGCTCGGGCTCCTGCTCGGAGTAGCAGGTTCGGCAGGCCGTGTAGATGATCGGGACGTAGAACTTCTCGACGATCTCGCGGTCGGGGAAGAGCAGCGTCGCCTTCAGGCCCAGGTCGCGACGGCCGGGATTCTTCGGGATCGCGGTCTTCTGGCGAGCACCGGCGGTGATGGGCGACGGAGTCGTGGGCTCAGCGGTCATCGGAGGGCCAGTCTAGCCCACCGGCATGGGCCTGCGGGACCGGAGGCTAATCGGCCTCGTCGAGCACCGCGACCAGGTCCTCGAGGTAGCCCTCCCAGTAGCCCGCATGGTCGTCCCGGGTGGTCGCGTTCGCGCCGGCCTCCACCCAGCCGTCGTGCTCGAGGGTCACCTGCGTGCCTCCACCCGGCAGCGCCTCGATCGTCCAGGTCACGAGCGTCTCCTCTGCCGGCTCGGCTTCCGCCCATGCCCAGCTATAGGCCAGGCGCCGGCCCGGCTCGAGCGCCCGGATCGTGCCGTTGATCACGCTCCCGTCGCCGAAGTCCAGCCGGTATGGGGCGCCGACGGGTCCGATCGGCGTCGCCTCCGTAAACCATTCGACGACCAGCACAGGATCCGTCAGCGCCGACCACGTTGCCGCGGGTGAGCCCGTCGTCGCAGCCGTCAGGGTGATGGGTTCGATCGGCTCGGCCATGGCGCGTGAGCCTCGCTGAGCGACTCATGGTAGACCCGCCGGCTCGGGCCCGGAGGGCAACTCGAACGTCTCGAAGGCGTAGGCAACCGCCTCGTCGAGGCTCATCGCGGCGCCTTCTGCCGCGTAGCGATCGAGGTCGTCGGGAGGCAGGACCTGGCGCGCGGTCGGGTACCCGACCGTCCCGAAGCCAGTCTCGTTGAATCCTGCCAGGTCCGCTCCGGTGATCTCCTGCAGGTGGCGGGCGGCTCCCCACATCCGACCCGCCCGCTCCAGGTCGTTGTCGAAGATCGCGATCCCCGACAGGTCGTCGAGGACGAGCGTGATGCCCGCCACGTCGCCGGCCTCCCTGAAGAGTGCGAGCGCCTCGCGCGCGGCTGCCTTCGCTTCGGCCGCGCGTTGCTGGATGACCTGTGACAGCGCAAGCATGTGGAGCGACCACGCCTCCATCGTTCGGTTCTGCGCGGCTCGGTGGAGCGCCAGTGCCTCGCGGTATGCCGCCTCCGCGCGGGCCATGTCATTGCCGAAGAAATGGAAGCTCCCGATCGCCCAGAGGATGTTGCCCTCGCCCGCCGTGTCGCCGAGGTCCCGGTAGATCTGCAGCGCCTCCTCGAGCATCGCCCGCGCCGCAGAGGCATCGTCGCCGGTCCGGCCACCCATGATCCAGGCCGCATCGGCGTAGGCGCGGTTGTAGAGAGCGTTGGCGACCTCCCGTCGGTCGCCGATCTCCCGCCACAGCGCGAGTGCCTCCTCGTAGCAGGCCTCCGCGGTCGCCTGATCAGCCTGCCAGTACGCCACGCCGCCGCGAGCCTCTGCGAGTCGAGCCCCGAGGACGGGCGCCAGGCTCCAGCCGCGCCCACGCAGGTCGTCGAGACGGACCCTTGCCTCGTTCAGGTAGCCGCGCTGCTGCCAGAACCGCCACAGCGCGAACGCGACGCGCACCGCGAGCTCGGGGTCCGGGCGGTTCGCGGCCCACATCAGGGTCGCCCGCAGGTTGTCATGCTCGCGCTCGAGACGGTCGAGCCAGCGCCGCTGATCGGCGCCCGCGAGCTGCGGCGCCGCCTCCTCCGCCAGGTCGAGGAATGCCCGGCTGCGGCGCTCCTCGATGTCCTCGTATTCGCCGCTCGTGGCGAGCATCTCGGACGCGTACTCGCGGATCGCATCGAACATCACGTAGCGCTGGGTGTCGTCGCTCTCCTCGACGCGGAGCAGGCTCTGATCCACGAGCGTAGCGACGCCGTCGAGGACGTCGATCCCGACCTCGCTTGCCGGGCCGCAGACGCGATCGGCCACATCGAGCTCGCAGCCGCCGACGAACACGGCCAGGCGGTTGAGCAGCCGGCGAGTACCGGGTTCGAGCAGGTCGTAACTCCACGCGATCGCCCCCCGGAGCGTCTGCTGGCGCTCCGGCAGGTCCCGCGAGCCCGACGTGAGCAGCGCGAGGTGGTCCTCGAGCCTGGCGGCGATCTGTTCGGGCGACAGGAGCTTGACGCGCGCCGCGGCAAGCTCGATTGCCAGCGGCATCCCGTGCAGCCGGGCGGTGATCCTGCCGACGGCCGGCGCGTTGGCGTCAGTGAGCTCGAAGGCAGGTCGCACCGACCGCGCACGGGCCACGAACAGCTGGGCCGATTCGAACCCCTCGAGCGTGGCCGCGGTCACGGTGCGCAATTCGGCCGGCAGATTCAGTCGCTCCAGCTCGGGCAGCCGCGACGGGTCGGGCGGCGTGGGCAGTCCCGGGACGGCGAACTCCTGCTCGCCGTAGACGCGCAGGGCGGTCCGGCTGGAGACGAGGATCCGCAGACCCGGCGAGCGCGCGAGCATCTCGGGCAGCACCGGGGCCGCGTCGATCACCTGCTCGAAGTTGTCGAGGACGAACAGCACCTGGCCGTCGCCCAACGCCTCGGCGATTCCGTCGATCACGGACCGGTTCGCCTTGTCGGTCACGCCGATCGTGCGCGCGATCGTCGGCGCGACCAGCTCCCGTTCACGGACCGGCTCGAGCGGGACGAACCAGACCCCGTCGGGGAAGTCGTCGGCGGCGGCGGCCGCGATCTGCAGCGATAGACGGGTCTTGCCGATGCCACCCGGGCCGGTGAGCGTCAGCACGCGCGAGCCGCGCAGCAGCCGGAGCGCCTCCTCGAGCTCGTCGCGCCGTCCGACGAAGGACGTCAGTTGGGTCGGCAGATTGTTCGGACGGGCGTCGATCGAATGGAGCGGCGGGAATTCCGAGCGCAGGTCGACGGCCACCACCTGCGCGAGTCGCTCGGGGGCGAGCAGGTCCTTGAGGCGGTGCTCGCCGAGATCGCGCAGCTCGAAGGCGCCATCGGAGCCGGCGCCGCCCAGTGCGCGGACCGTGTCCGAGATCACGATCTGGCCGCCATGGGCCACCGCCGCGATGCGCGCCGCGCGATTGACGTCGTAGCCGACGACGTCCCCGGCCACCTCCATCGCCTCGCCCGCATGCAGGCCCATCCGGACGAGGACCTCGATGTCGTCCGGCCACGGCTCGCGCGCGAGTGCGCGCTGCCCCTCGATGGCGGCGTGGATCGCGGACCGGGCGCTCTCGAACAGCACGAAGAACGAATCGCCCTGGGTGCTCTGCTCCGTGCCGCCGTTCGACGCGAACGCGGCGCGCAGCAGCTCGCGATGGCGCTCCCGGACGGTCGCGTAGCGCGCGGTACCGAGCGCAAGCTCGAGTCTCGTGGAACCCTCGATGTCGGTGAACAGGAACGTGACGACACCCGTCATGGGGCTGCCCGCGTCGGTCACGGCCGCGTCACCTCCCGGGTCACGCTCAGTGCCGGTGCGCGTCGGTCACGTCGCGCAGGCGCCCGGCGAGGACCCGCAGCATCGCCAGGGCGACGGTGGGCTGCTCGGTGATCACTGCTTCGAGCTCCCAGGATGCGAGCGCCAGGCAGCTCGTTGGCCCGGTCGCGACAACCTGTGCGTTGCGCGGCCGCCGGTCGAGAACCGACAGCTCGCCGAAGAACTCGCCGGGCCCGAGCCGGCCGACGGTCTCGCCGTCGCGCACGACACCGACCGAACCCGACACGATGACGAAGAAGCCGGTTCCGATCTCTCCCTCGCGCACGATGACGCCGCCGGCTCCGTAGTCGGACTCGACGGTCCGGTCGGCGATCCGGCCGAGCTCCTCGGGTTCGAGGCCCTCGAACAGCGGCGTCGCGGCGAGCAATTCGGTCTTGCGGTCGCGGGTGAGCGGCATCGTCCCTCCGTGTGGAAGCATGCTCGCCCGCTGGCTGATGGCCGTCAACCGCGCTCCTGCCACCCGGCGATCCGCCGGGCGTGGCACGATGCAGGCAGCGCACGCCGGCACCGTCAACCGGCAGGCGACCGAGGATGGAGGCGGCATGGCCACTCGCGAGGAGCTCGTCGACGCGCTCGCCGGGTTCACCCTCTTCGGCGACCTCACGCGGCCCCAGCTGACCAGCGTCGTGCACCTCATGGAAGAGGTCATGTTCGCGGAGGGGGAGCGCGTCCTTCGCCAGGGCCTGACCGGCTCCGGATTCTTCATCGTCCTCGACGGCGAGGCCAGCGTCTTCGTCGACGGGACCGAGCGCGCGAAGTTGACCCGGGGCGACTTCTTCGGTGAGGCGTCCATCCTGCTCGGCCAACCGCCGATCGCCGACGTCGTGGCGCTCCGTCAGCTCCAATGCCTCGTCTTGCCGGGACCGCAGCTCGAGCAGTTCCTGATCAGCAACCCGAAGGTGCTCTACCGGATGCTGCAGGCGCAGACGCGCCGCCTCCAGAGCGCCCAACGGTTCCGGAGCTGAGCTGACGGTGGGGGCCTCCACCCGGCCGTTCCCACCCGGGGCCTACCCGGTCGTCGTGGTCGGCAGCGGCCCCGGCGGCCTGCAACTGTCGCATGCGCTGCGCGAGGTCGGCATCGACCACGCGGTGATCTCCCAGGACCCGGCGCCGGGCGGGATGTTCCGGCGGTGGCCGCACTTCCAGCGTCTGCTGTCGTGGACGAAGCCGCACGCGCCGGTCGAGCGCGGGACGCGAGCCTACGAGCGATACGACTGGAACAGCCTGCTCACCAACCAGGCGCCGGCGCGAGCGCTCCAGCCGACCTTCATGGACGGCACCTCGTACTTTCCGTCGCGTCCGGAGATGGAGGCGAACCTGGCGGCGTTCGCCGAGCGCGCCCGAGTCGCCGTCCGCTACGGCTGCACCTGGACGGGGACACGCGTCGAGGAGCGCGCCGGGGGCACGGCCTTCATCGTCGAAACGAGCGACGGCGAGTACCGCTGCCGCGTCTTCGTCCTTGCCGTCGGCGTCGCCGAGCCGCACGTTCCCGAGGCGCCGGGGATCGAGCTCGCCCATCATTACGGCGAGGTCAAGCCCGTCGAGGCGTACGCCGGGAAGCGGGTGTTCATCCTCGGCAAGCAGAACTCGGGGTTCGAGCTGGCCAGCGCGCTGCTGCCGTGGGCGCGCCAGATCGTCCTCTCCTCGCCGTCGCCGACCTCTCTGAGCGTCGACACGCGCTCGCTCGTCGGGGTGCGGGCCCGCTACGTCCAGCCGTACGAGGACCACGTGCTCGGCGGCGGCGTGTCGGTGCTCGACGCGTCGATCGGCTCAATCGAGCAGCTCCCGGAGGGCATGCTGCGCGCGCATCTCCATCGCTCCGATGGTGGCGGCGAGCTCGCCATCGACGCGGACGAGGTCATCGCGGCGACCGGCTTCACGGCGCCCTTGCTCGATCTCCCGAAGCTCGGCTGCCAGGTGTTCGGCGCCAGCCGGCTTCCCATCCAGACGTCGTGGTGGGAGAGCGCGACGCTCCCTGGTGTGTTCTTCGCGGGGACGATCGGCCAGGGTGCTCGCGGCCTGCGCAAGCACGGCATCCCGGCCAACTCCGGCGCTGTCCACGGCGCCCGCTACAACGCCCGGGTGCTGGCGCGCCGGCTCGCCGAGGACCGTTTCGGCATCGGGATGCACCGGCCCGTCATCGAGCCGGAGACGCTGATCGATTTCCTCACATCGGAGATCGCGGAAGCGCCCGAGCTGTTCCACCAGCGCGCCTACCTCGCCCGGGTTGTCACGGCGGACGCGACGACCGGACTCCGTGACTCTGGTGTTCAGCCGCTTGCACATGCGCTCGACGAGGGCGGGGAGGACGCGATCATCGTCACGCTCGAGGCCGACGGGAGCGGGGCGATCTACCCGGTCCTCTACACGCGGACCGCAGGGGCGGTCAACGAACACGCGCTGGAGCCCGATCCGCTGCTCCGCTACGACACGCCGGCGACGCGAGAGGCGCTTGCCGCGCTCGTCGGACCCGTGCTCCGCGGGGCGGGACTTCCGGTTCCGGCGGGATAGCGGTCGCCCTCGTCCGCATCAGCGTCAGCTGTATTCGGCTATTCAGCATCCAATTAGCCATTGACGGCTAATGGACGCCACGGTAGCCTGCGGCGGATGACGGAGATCCGGGGGTTCGTACTCTTCGGCGACGTCGTCCGATCGCGGACCGACGCGCCGGCGGCCACCGCCTGGTTGCGCGAGCTGATCGCCGAGCTCGAGCGGACCTATCCGCCTGCCCAGCGGCTCGCGGCGTTCGCGTTCACCCAGGGCGACGAGCTACAGGGGCTGCTTCGGCCGACTGCCGACCCGTTCCTGGCCGTGCTTCGCGGGACCCTGCACGATCGCTCCCAGCCGATGCGCTGGGCGATCGTGGCCGGACCGATCGAACCTGGCCGCGGCCCGGCGACGGAGCGGACGGGTCCGGCCTTCCTCTCCGCGCGCGAGCTGCTCGACACGGCGCGCGGCGGCCGGGAGGGCCTGCTCGTGCGGGTGGGCGAGGAGCGGGCTGACGCGCTGCTCGCCGGGCTGGCACCACTGCTCGCGGATCTGCTCGCCGATCTGACCGATCGGCAGCGTTCGATCGCCCGGTTGATGCTCGTCGAGGGCCTCCGCCAGTCCGATGTCGCCGAGCGGCTTGGCGTGAGCCGTGCCACGATCTCCGTCATGGCCGAGCGGGCGCGCATCCGGCGCATCGACGGGCTCCTCGGCGTGCTGCGCCGGATCGTCCGCGATGCGGTAGCGGGCGCGAGCGAGGACCCATCGTGACCGCCGACGCGGGGCTGGTCCTTGCCTGGTTGGTCCTGGCGCACCTCGTGGCGGACTTCGTGCTTCAGCCGGGCCGCATGGCTCGTGCCAAGGCGGCCCCGGGGAGCGGCGCGATGCCGGCACTGCTCTCGCACGCACTGGTCGTCGGCGTCTGCGTCGTGCCGTTCGGGCTCGCGTTCGGGGTGCCTGGCTGGTGGGTCGTGGCGATCGTCACCCTCAGTCACGCGGTCATCGATCGGCTCAAGGCGGTGCTGACGCGGCGCGCGGAGGCCGCGGCATTGGCCGAGGCGCGCAGACGGCACGAGGCCGCGGGCACCGCACCCGACGGCCTCGGTCCGGCGTGGACGCCGGTGCCCGGAGCGCTGTTCGCCGTGGATCAGCTCGCCCACGTCGCGATCCTGGTCGCAGCGTGGGCCGCGCTGCTGTCGGTGGCCCCGCTCGATCCGGGGTTTGCCGGCTGGGCGGCCGATTGGCTCGGGGTCCGGGATCCCGCGGTCGTGCACGAAGTGCTGTTCCGCGGCGTCGTCCTGGCGAGCCTGCTGATCGTCAACGTCCGGGCCGGGGCGCTGTTCGTGGGCGTCCTTGTCGCGCCTCGGCTGGCGATCGAAGGACGTCCGCTCGAGGATCGCCCGACCGCTTCGGCCACGCCGGTCCCGCCGGCCGCCCCGGCGAGGCTCGGCTGGACGTTCCAGGTCGGCCCGATCGAGGGACGGGCCGTTCCGGACCCCGCTGCCCCGCCGACGGCCGTGACCCCGATGCACCCGTCCCCCGCGCCCCCCGGCCGGGTCGGCGAGGCGATCGGCATCATCGAACGCCTGCTGATCGTGACGTTCGTGCTCGCCGGCGCCGAGGCGGCGATCGGGCTCGTGATCGCGGCAAAGACCCTCGCCCGGTTCAAGCAGCTCGACGACCGCGACTTCGCCGAGTACTACCTGCTCGGGACCCTTGCCAGCGTCGCAGTCGCCTCGATCAGCGCGTTCGCCGCGGCTGCCGCCCTCGGTTCGCTCGGCTGAGCGCGACGAACCGCCCAACTTCACCGTGTTCCCGTCGCTGATCGCCGGCGCGATCGCCGGCTACGGCATCGCGATCCCGGTCGGACCCGTGGCGGTCCTGATCATCGAGCTCGGCGTTCGTCGCGGCCTGCGGCTGGCCGCCGCGGCGGGACTGGGGGCCGCGACGGCCGACGGGCTCTATGCGCTGCTGGCCGTGCTCGCCGGCGCCCGGATCGCGGAGCTGCTCGGCCCGGTCACGCCGGCGCTCCAGCTCGTCGCGGTCGTCGTCCTGTTCGGGATCGCGATCCGCGGCGTGTACCTCGCCCTGTATCACGCCCGGATCGGAATCCCCGGAAACGCCGAGCTGCCGAGCCAGCCACTGCGGACGTACCTGCGCTTCCTGACGATCACGCTCCTCAACCCGACCACGATCCTGTACTTCGCCGCCCTGATCCTCGGGCGGCCGGAGCTCGGCGAGACGCCGGCCGAGCGGGCGGCGTTCATCGCCGGTGCGGCCCTCGCGTCGACCTCGTGGCAGCTGCTGCTGGCGTTCCTCGGCGCGCTCGCCCACCAGCGCCTGCCGTGGAAGGCGCAGCTCGGCATCAGCCTGCTCGGGAATGCCGTCGTGGCCGGCTTCGCGATCGTGATCCTCCGCTCGATGTGAGCGGCTAGACCAGGTCGCGCGGGATCTGCTCCTCCCAGCGCCGCTTGAAGAACGACGCGCCGTCGAGGTCGACCTCGAGGTCCACCGACAGGTCGAAGTCGGTCGCCGTCGACGCCTGCGTGGAGCGTGCCCGGATCTCGATCGTGTGGTCGTGCTCCCACCAGCGGTAGACGACGTCCGCGTCGAGGAGTGCCCGAGCCGGATCGTCGTCCCGGGCGGTCAGCCAGATCGTCTCCGCGGCGTACAGGCGGCGCCCGTCGTGGAGCGCGTCGCTGCCGCCGTCGTGGATCGTGACGGTGACGCTGCCATCGACCACGTCCTCGAGGATCTCCCAGCGGGGCGCATCGGACGACCCGCCGAGCGATACATCCGGAACGTCCGGTGGCGTGATCTTGAACGCCGGCGCCGGCACGTCGCCGGGACCGCCGGCCGGTGGCACGACCGGCAGGATGAGTCGGGATGGCGTGGCGGCCCCGCCGTGCAACTCGAATTCGGCGGGGAACGGCGACGGCCAGACGACCGGCCAGGCCGACGACGCGACCGAGAGCCTGATGCGGTGACCCGGCTCGAAGCGATAACCCATCCCGCGCAGCTGGACGCGGATCTCCTCGAGGCGACCCGGCACGAGTGGCTCCGGGTTCGCATGCGAGCGTCGGTGGGTGAGGTTCAGGATGCCGGCCGTCACCTGCGCCGACGTCCCGTCGGGTGCGACGTCGGCAAGGCGCACGACCACGCTCGCGATCGGGACCGACACCGCCAGGTGGAGCACGACCTCCGGGAAGCCCAGGATCGACAGCGGCTCGTCGAGCGGCGCCGAGGTGAACACCGGTCCGAAGGCCTCGTCCGGGCGCAGGTCCCGCGCCAGGCCGTTGGGCGAGCCGCCGGCGCCCCACGACAGCGAGCCGCGGGTGCCCGTCGTTGCCCGATGCCGGTAGCGCTCGATGTACGGGTCTGCCGAAGCCTCATCCGCCAGCCGCCCCGTGAGCGGCAGCGATCCCGCGGCGAAGTGCCACGCCCGCGGCTCGACCGATGGGTGGGGGAACGCCTCGGCGGAGCGCCAGCGACCGGGCCAGGCCGCCGGGAACGGCTCGGGAGGTGCGTAGTCCCGTTCGAACCATGTCACCGGCGGATCGGGCGGCGCTTCGTCGCGGGCGTCGCCGCTGCCCCGCAGCCAGCGATCGAAGAAGCGGACCATCTCGTGGAGCTCGTCAAGGTTCGGACCGGGTGTCCCCTCAGCAGGCAGCTCGTGGACCCAGTTGCCAACGATCGTGCGGGAGGGCGCCGTGCACAGCGCCTGCATCCGCAGCGCCGCATCGACATACGAGTCCATCCAGCCGCCGATGTTCAGGATCGGGACGTCGATCGCCTCGTAGTTCGGGGCGAGGGAGCCCGGCCGCCAATAGGGGCCGTCGCGCTGCCGGCGCAGCCATTCGAACAGCCACGGCGGCGTCGCCTCGAGCCGAGCCCGCCATTCGGCGAGCCAGCCCTTGCCGCGGAATTCGACGTCGGGTGGCATCGCGTTCATCGCGACCTGGCTCACGGCGTACTGGCTGAGCTCGCTTGCGGTCACGCACCCGCCGATGTAATGCACGTCGGTCGTGTAGCGGTCGTCGGTGGCCATGACGGGGACGATTGCGCGCAGGTGGGGCGGGCGAAGCTTCGCGACCTGGATCGAGGTGAACCCGCCGTAGCTGATGCCCCACATCCCGACATTGCCGTCGCACCACTCCCGGGCCGCGAGCCACTCGACCGCGTCATACCCATCGCGCGTTTCGTCCTCGCTGTATTCGTCGAGCGCGATGCCGCCGGAGCTGCCGGTACCGCGGACATCGAGCCGGCAGAACGCGTAGCCCCGGCGCGCGAAGTACTCGCCGCGGCCCACGTCCGCATTGCGCCGCCAGTTGTCCTTGCCATACGGGATCATCTCGAGGATCGCCGGGAAGCGGGCATCCACGGGGTCGCCGGGCGCGGACAGTGGACGCCAGATGTTGGCCGACAGCTCCACGCCGTCGCGCACCCTGATCCGCACGTCCCATTCGGTCGCGACCTCGTGGCGCGGCGGGCTCGCCGGCCGGGCGATCTCGGGGTCGAGGGTGGTCACGACGCGAGTCTAGGTCCCGCTACGATCTCCCAATGCACGATGGAGCACGGGATGCACCCGCGATCGCGACCTCCGGCCCGTGGACGCGTCATGCGCGCCGGGTCGCCTACGAGAACGCGTGGATCGTCGTGTGGCACGACGACGTCACCCGGCCCGACGGCGACCCGGGCATCTACGGGGTCGTCCACTTCCGGAACGCGGCAGCGGGCGTGGTCGTGCTCGACGATTCCGACCGGCTGCTCCTCGTGGGTCAGCACCGCTACACGCTGGATGCCTACTCGTGGGAGATCCCGGAAGGCGGCGTGGCCCCGAACGAGGATCCGCTCGAGGGGATCCAGCGCGAGCTGCGCGAAGAGACCGGCGTGAGCGCCCGCGAGTGGCGGCAGCTCGCCACCTACGCCCTGTCGAACTCCATCACCGACGAGCTCGGTCTGCTGTGGCTTGCGACCGGGCCGACCGAGGGCGAGGCCGCGCCCGACCCGACGGAGGACCTGGCGGTCCGCTGGGTGCCCTTCGACGAGGCGCTCGCGATGACGGTCGACGGCCGGATCACCGACGCCGTATCGATCATTGGCATCCAGCGCGTCGCGCTGACCCGTCTTGGCGCGGCAGCTGACCCCGAGCGACATCGGTGACGATGCTCCACGTGCTGCGGGTGTTCATCGGACCGGATGGTTCCGGCGGCAATCCGCTCGGCGTGTTCGTGGAGGGCGGCGAGATTGCCCCGGATCGGCGCCAGGCGGTCGCCCACGACCTGGACTTCAGCGAGACGGTCTTCGTCGCCGGCGTCGACGACGGCGTCGCCCGGATCGTGATCCACACGCCGGCCACAGAGCTGCCCTTCGCAGGCCATCCTGCGGTCGGCACGGGCTGGCTGCTGCGGAACCTCGACATCGGCGTGCGAACCCTGCGCTGTGTCTCCGGCGACGTCGCAGCCTGGCAGGACGGCGAGCTGGCCTGGATCCGCGCCCGTCCCGACTGGGTCCGAGGCATCCCGAACCCGGACCAACTGGCATCCGCGGCGGCGGTCGATTCGGTCGTTCCGCCACAGATGGGCGAGCCGGGCCGCTACGTCTGGGCGTGGGACGAGAAGGCCGCCGGCCGGGTCCGGGCTCGCTTCTTCCCGACCGACCTGGGCATCGCGGAGGACGAGGCCACCGGGGCCGCCGCGGTGCTGCTCGGCGCCGAGCTCGGGCGCGACCTGACGATCCGGCAGGGCGTCGGGTCCGAGATCCACGTCCGGCCACGCGACGACGGCAGCATCGACGTCGGCGGACGCGTCGAGCTGGTCGAGCACCGTGCGCATGGCGGGTAGGCGATGACGGCAGCGGACCGGCGCGACTGGGAGGCGATCGTCGTCGGCCTCGGCGGGATCGGCTCCGCGGCGGCGTGCTGGCTGAGCATGCGCCTCGGTGACCGCGTCCTCGGTCTCGAGCAGTTCGAGCTCGGGCACGTGAATGGCGCGTCACACGACCACAGCCGGATCATCCGCTACTCGTACCACCGGCCCGACTACGTGCGCCTCGCCCGGCGTGCGTACGCCTCGTGGGCCGAGATCGAGGCGGAGGCCGACGAGCGGGTCGTGACCGTCACCGGCGGGCTCGACCTGTGGCCGCCTGGTGCCGCGTACCCGATCGACGACTACACGGGCAGCCTGACCGCCGAGGGCGTGGCGTTCGAGGTCATCGACGCCGACGAGGTCCACCGGCGCTGGCCGCAGTGGCGGCTCGACGATGGGACGACCGCCCTGTACCAGGCCGATAGCGGCATCGCCGACCCGAACCGCGGCAACGCCGCCCACCGGGCCATCGCGACACGACGCGGCGCGACGCTCCTCGAGCGGACGCCGGTGACCGGGATCCGCGACGCAGGCGACGGCGCGTACGAGGTCGCCACGGCCGACGGGGCAATGCACCGTGCGCCGCGCGTCGTGATCGCCACCGACGCCTGGACGAACGACCTGTTGGCGGGCTTCGACCGGCAGCTGCCGCTGAGCGTGACGAAGGAGCAGGTGACGTACTTCGCCAGTCCGGATCCCGGTGCCTTTGCACCGGATCGTTTCCCGATCTGGATCTGGCAGGACGAGCCGTGCTTCTACGGCTTCCCGACGTACGGCGAGGCGGGTCCCAAGGTCGCCCAGGACGTGGGCGGCCAGCCAACCTCGCCCACGGACGCGAACGTTCGACCGCGACGATGCGGCGTTCGCCCGAGTAGAGGCGTTCATGACCCGTCACCTCCCGGGGGCGGTCGGGAAGCCGATCCGCACGACGACGTGCCTCTACACGCTCACGCCCGATCGCGACTTCGTGGTCGACGTGCTGCCCGACGCTCCGGGTGTGGCGATCGTGCTCGGCGCGGCACACGGCTACAAGTTCGCGTCCGTCCTCGGCCGCATCGTCTCGGAGCTGCTGGTCGACGGCGGCACGCCGTCAGCGCCCGAGCTCGGCGCGTTCCGGATCGAACGCGCGATCCTCGCCGAGCGTGCCTGACGCGTGATACGGGCCACGCTTGCGCCCTCCGGTATGGTGTGCAATTCTCGCCCGCACTCGACCTTCAAGGCGGGTATCAGGGGCCGACAGGGGGGGCTGCTCGGGACGACCCCTCAGAGGAGGAGACTCAGAATGCCGTCGCCCCTGCGTGCCCGGGCGTTGCGAACGCTGGCCGCCGTCATGCTTCTCGTCGCGCTGCTGGTTCCGGGGTCGGCCCCGGCGCTCGCCGCCGACGGCGAGCCGCTCGTCCTGCGAGCCGGTACCGACCAGGACCTCCAGGTCCTGAACCCCTGGAACTCCGTCGTCGTCGCCGACTTCGAGGTGTTCACGCTCAACTACGACACGCTCGTGGGCTTCGGCCAGAACATCGAACCGGTGGCGGGCTTCGCCGAATCGTGGGAGCAGTCCGAGGACGGGCTGACGTGGACCTTCCACATCCGGCCCGACATGCTCTGGTCGGACGGGGAGCCGGCAACGGCCGAGGATGCGCGCTGGACCTACCAGCTGGTCCTGGACGGACAGGAAACCGAGAACGGCTACCTCGGTGAGGGGTACCTCGACGGCTACCTCACCAACGCCGGGGTGACCTCGGTCGAGGCGCCCGATGCCGAAACGCTCGTCGTCACCACCGAATTCGCGAACACGCTGCTGCTCCAGGCCTACGTGCCGATCCTTCCGAAGCACATCTGGAGCCAGTACACGATCGAGCAGATCGGCGACGTGACCGCCGAGGGCTTCTTCCAGAACAACCCGCCGGTCGTCGGGACCGGCCCGTACGTGGCGGTCGAATGGCAGCCCGGCGAGTTCATCCGCTTCGCCCGCAACGAGAACTACTGGGGCGAGCAGGGTGCCGCCGACGAGGTGATCATCCAGCACTTCGCGAGCGCGGACACCATGGTCCAGGCCCTGCGGACCGGCGAGATCGATTACGTCCGCGGCGTCCAGGCCGACCAGTTCGACGCGCTGGAAGGTGTCGAGGACATCGTCACCGTCGAGGGCTTCGCCAACGGCTACACCGAGCTCTCGTTCAATACCGGAGGGAACAGCGAGGGCTACGGCGGTTCGACCTCGGCCCTGTCCGACCCGGCGTTCCGTGATGCCCTCGGCTACGCGATCGACAAGGAGGCCCTCGTCGAGGCGGTCCTCGCCGGCCATGGCGAACCGGGTTCGACCATCATCCCGCCCTTCCACACGCGCTGGCACGTGGATCCGGACACCCCTCGCACGTTCGACATCGAGGAGGCGAAGCGTCGCCTCCAGGCCGCCGGCTATGAGCTCAATGGCGACAACCGCCTGCTCGACAAGGAGGGCAATCCGATCACGCTGCGCCTCACCTGGCCTGATTCGGAAGCAGAGAACGGCTCGATCGCGCCGTTCCTGGTGGAGTGGTTCGGCCAGCTGGGCATCCAGGTGGACGCCGCAGTCACCGAGGAAGGCAAGCTGATCGAGGATGTCACCGGCCCGAGCGGCGATACCCCGGGCGGCAACTACGACATCTACATGTGGGGCTGGGTCGGCGACCCCGATCCGACCTCGCTGCTCAACTTCTTCCGGACCGAAGAGATCGGCGGGTCGAGCGACAGCTACTACTCGAACCCGCAGTACGACCAGTGGTTCCTCGACCAGCGCGCCGAGTCGGATCCCGAGGCGCGCGCGCAGATCCTCGACGACATGCAGCAGCTCGTCTACGACGAGGCGCCGTACCACATCCTCTACTACGACTCGGAGCTCCATGCCTACCGGACCGACAAGTTCGGCGGCTGGGTGAACCAGCCGGAGGAGAACGGGACGCCGCTGTTCGGTTACGGCCCGTTCGGGTACACCAAGCTGGCCGCGGCCTCGCTCGAGCCGAGCCCCGGACCATCGGTGTCGGCCGGCGCCCAGAGTCCGGGCGCAACGAGCGGCGCCTCGTCGCCCGCACCCACCGGCGGCGGCGAGGAACCAGCGTCGAGCGGTTCGAACACGATCCTGCTCCTGGCCGGGGTCGCGGCCCTCGTGGCCGTCCTTGCCGTGGGCTTCGTCGCGCTCCGTCGCCGCTCGGGTGCCCAAGAGGAGGAATGAACCCCGTGGGCGTGGTCCAACGACCGCCCATGGTTCGCGTTGTCGGGGAGCGTCGCGCCGCGACGCTCGCCGGCTGACCGTCCCGGCGACCGGGGATGGGCAGCATCTACCTCGCCCGACGCCTGGGCAACGCGGCGATCACGATCCTCCTGATCGTCCTCATCAACTTCCTGCTGTTCCGGGCGATGCCCGGCTCGCCGGAACGGATCATCCTGCGCGGCACACCGAACGTGACGCAGGAGCGCCTCGAGGCGGCCCGCGAACGCTGGGGCCTCAACGACCCGATCTTCCCCGACCAGTTCGTCGGCTTCCTGACCGCCACCGCCTCGGGCGACCTTGGCTACTCCTTCGTCGCCCGCGGCCAGACGGTGAGCGAGGTGCTCGCGCAGCGGATCTGGCCAACGATCATCCTGTTCGGGCTCGGCGAGCTCATCGCGATCGTCGTCGGTCTTGCGCTCGGCGCCTATTCCGGGTGGAAACGCGGCGGACCGATTGACTACGTCGGGAACGGGGCGTCGCTGATCCTGTACTCCGCGCCGTACTTCCTGCTCGGCATGATCCTGCTGCTGGTCTTCGCGACGGGTCTCGGCTGGTTCCCGTCGTTCGGCATGGTCACGGCGGGCGCAACCTTCGCCAGCCCGTGGGATCGCCTCATCGACTTCCTCGCGCACCTGGCGCTCCCGCTCGCAACGGTCGCGCTCGGGCTCATCGGCCAGTACGCGATCGTCATGCGCTCGTCGATCATCGAGACGTCGTCCGACGACTACGTCACGACGGCGCGCGGCATGGGCCTGCGCGACGGCCGGATCCTGCGTCGCCACGCGTTGCCGAACGCGATGCTGCCCACGGTGACCCTCATCGCGATCAACCTCGGCTACGTGGTGGCCGGGGCGATCACCGTCGAGGTCGTGTTCAACTGGCCGGGGCTGGGGACGCTGACCGTCGAGGCGCTGACCGCTCGCGACTACCCGGTGCTGCAGGGCGTGTTCCTGCTGCTGAGCGTGTCCGTGGTCCTCGCCAACCTGGGGGCCGACATGATCTATGGGCGGCTCGATCCCCGGGTGCGCACGTGACGGCGCACGAGCTCTCGCTCCTCCGCCGCACCGAGCGGAGCCGCGCGACGCGGCTCGGTGGGCTGATCCGCAAGCTCCTGCGCCGGCCGGACGGCTTCTTCGGGCTGTGCATCCTCGTGTTCTTCTCGGTCATCGCGCTGGTCCCGGATCTGCTCGTGGGCCCGCTGCAGACGCCGGTGACCGGGCTCGCCAGCGGCTACCCGCGCCTCGCGCCCCCGTCGCTCGAGTTCCCGCTCGGCACCGACGAGCTCCGCCGCTCCATGCTGAACCTGACGGTCCACGGGGCCCGGGTGTCCATGGTCATCGGGCTCCTTGCGACCGTCATCACGGTGTTCATCGGGGCCGTCCTCGGGGTCATCAGCGGCTTCGTCGGGGGCCGCACCGACAGCACCCTGATGCGCGTCACCGACTTCTTCCTCGTGATCCCGACCTTCGTGCTCGCGATCATCCTCACGTCGCTCATCCGTGACCTGATCGGCTCGGCGACGACCCAGATCTTCGGGATCCGGATGACCCTGATCGTGATCGTCATCGTGATCGGGATCACCAGCTGGGCCTCGACTGCCCGGATCATCCGCTCGCAGACCATGTCGCTCAAGGAGCGTGCGTTCGTCGACCGAGCCCGGGTGATCGGCGCCGGCGGCAGCCACATCATGAGCCGCCACGTCCTGCCGAACGTCGTCAACCTCATCGTTGCGAACGCGGTGCTGGTGTTCGCCGGCGCGGTGCTCACCGAGACGACGCTGTCGTTCATCGGCCTCGGCGACCCGCTCCAGCCATCGTGGGGTCAGATCCTCGAGTCGAGCCGGGAGATCGGCGCGCCGAGCCTCGGCGCGTGGTGGTATTTCGTTCCGGCCGGAGCCTGCATCGTGCTGGTCGTCTTCGCGTTCACGCTGCTCGGCAGCGCGCTTGACGAAATGCTCAACCCGCGACGCCGGGCACGCCGATGAGCGAGACGCCCGCGAAGCCCGATCTCGACGCCGAGGAGGAGGTCGGGCCCGCGCTCGACCCGGAGCAGGCCGCCGCCGCTGCCCAGGTGACGACCGCCCGCGAGCGGCGCAACCGGCCGCTGCCGAAGCTCGCCGACCCGGCCGCGCCGCTCCTCGTCGTCGAGGACCTGAAGACATACTTCAGCCTCGAGAGCGGGACCGTCCGGGCGGTCGACGGCGTGTCGTTCACCCTCGACTCCGGCGAGGCACTGGGGATCGCCGGCGAGTCGGGCTGTGGCAAGACGACGACGGCGCTGTCGCTGATCAGGCTGCTGCCGGCAAACGCACGGATCGCCGGCGGGAGCGTCCGGCTCTACGGCATCGACCTCGTCCAGAAGTCCGACACTGCCCTCCGCCGCTACCGCTGGCGCGAGATCTCGATCGTGTTCCAGGGCGCGATGAACGCACTCAACCCCGTTCACCGCCTGAGCGAGCAGATCGCCGAGCCGCTCGTCGAGCGCCTGAATGTCTCGGGCAAGGAGGCGAACCGGCGGGCGGGCGACCTGCTGGAGCTCGTCGGGATCCCACGCAAGCGAGGGACTGCCTACCCGCACGAGCTGTCGGGCGGGATGCGCCAGCGGGCGATGATCGCCATGGCCCTCGCCTGCGATCCGGCGATCGTGATCGGCGACGAGCCGACGACCGCGCTCGACGTCATGGTCCAGGCCCAGATCCTCGAGCTGCTCGAGGACCTCCGCCACAAGCTCGGCCTGTCGCTGATCCTCATCACCCACGATCTGTCCGTGATCGCCGAGACGTGCGACCGCGTCCTGATCATGTACGCGGGCCGCGTGGCCGAAGAGGGTTCGGTCCAGGAGGTCTTCCGCCGCCCGCGCCACCCCTACACCCAGAAGCTGCTCTCCGCCTTCCCGAACATCCACGCCGACCGCCGCACGCTCGACGTGATCCCGGGCTCGCCGCCCGACCTGCGTCACCCGCCACCCGGCTGTCGCTTCGCTCCCCGCTGCGCGTTCGCGATGCCGGTCTGCACCGAGGTGGTTCCCCCCGAGACGACATTCGGCGGGGTCCGCGTCGCCTGTCACCTGTACCCGGAGGGCGCGAGCGGTGAGCCGGTCACGGTCCCGCCGCCAAACGCAGTCGGGGCCACGATGCCGGTCGGCGGAACACCTGCGGACGAGGAGCCGATCGAGGTGCTCGAGGCATGACCGTGACCGATCGTCCGGACGGAACCGCACCGCCGCCGCCGGCCGCGAGCCTTGGCGAGGAGGTCCTCCGCGTCGAGGACCTGAGCGTTCATTTCGCGATCCGCGGCGGCCTGACGGACACCGTCGCGCGGCGCAGCAAGGGCGTGGTCCGCGCGGTCGACGGCATCGACCTCACCTTGCTGCGTGGCGAAGTCCTCGCCCTCGTCGGGGAGTCGGGCAGTGGCAAGACGACGACCGGCCGCGTCATCGTCAAGCTCACCCGTCAGACCGGGGGGCGGATCCTCCTCGACGGGAACGACGTGTCGGAGCTGTGGGGGACCGGCGCGCTGCGCGCCTACCGGCGGCGCATCCAGCTGATCTTTCAGGACCCCTACGAGACGCTCAATCCGAAACACACGATCCGCCAGTTCGTGATGGAGCCGCTGGTCGTCAACGGGATCGGCACCGGGTCCGAGCGGGAGCGGCGGGTCCTCGACGCCCTCGATGCCGCCGGCCTCCGGCCGGCGGCCGACTTCGCCGCCCGCTACCCGCACGAGCTGTCGGGCGGCCAGAGGCAGCGTGTCGTCATCGCCGGCGCACTGGTCCTCGAGCCGGAGATCATCGTCGCGGACGAGCCCGTGTCGATGCTCGATGTCTCGATCCGGACCGAGCTCCTCCGGCTCATGCTCGACCTGCGGGCGGCGCGGGGCCTCACCTACCTGTTCATCACGCACGACCTGTCGCTGGCGTGGGTGATCGCCGACCGGATCGCCGTGATGTACCTCGGCAAGATCATGGAGATCGGGCCGTCCGAGCGGGTCATCCGCAGCCCGCAGAACCCCTACACCCGGGCGCTCGTCTCGGTTTCCCCGACCCCGGACCCCCCGACACCGGGCGAACGGGCACGCCGGACGATCCTGGTCGGCGAAACGCCCGACGCCGCGCATATCCCGACCGGCTGCCGCTTCAGCCCTCGGTGTCCGAGCGCGTTCGATCGCTGCCGGGTCGAGGAACCACCGCTCATCGACGTGGGTGAGGGCCAGATGAGCGCGTGCTGGCTGGCCGAGGGCGGTCGGCGCCTTCCGGTGCTCGACACGGCCCCGGCCGTTCCCACCCCGGCGGCTGCCGCGCCAGGCGGGGACGAGGCAGTGGCCCCGGACTGAGCCGGCCTGCTACTCGCGGGAGTCGGGCGCCCCGGCCAGGATGGCCCGTGCGGCTCGCACGAGCAGCGCATCCCGCCACGCGCGGCACAGCACCTCGACGAGCTCAAGCCGGTCCACGGCGCTATCGGGTTCTTCGCCGACAGCCACCGCGCCGTGCCGTTCGAGGATGACCGCCACGGGCGCAGCCTCCTCGTGCTCCTCGACGAAGGCGGCGGCGATCCGGCCCGCCAACTCGACGCTCCCCATCTCGCCGAACGGCACCAACGGGACGGAGTGGAGCAGCGCGGCTGTTTCGGGGAGCGCGCTGGCGTCCGGCCGCTCCCCGGCGAGCGTCAGACCCATCGACGCGGGGAGATGTGCATGGGCGATGGCACGGACGTCGGGCCGTGCCTCGTACACGGCCAGGTGGATCGCGAGGTCGGACGTCGGCTGCGGACCACCGTTGCCGGCCACGACGATGCCGGCCGAATCCACGACGACCAGGTCATCAACGGTGAGCTCGTCCTTGCGGTAGCCCGATGGCGTGACGAGGATCGAGCCGTCGTCGAGGCGGCACGACAGGTTGCCCTCGCCTGCCGCGATCAGGCCGCGCCGCCCGAGGCGGGCACCCGCGCGAACGATGGCTTCCGCGGCGGTCGATCGATCCATCGACCGCATCGTAGGCGACGGGCGGGCCTCCGAAACGGCCGCGATCACGCCGCGGCGGCGACCACGAGCGGCAACGGATCGGGCGCGAGCTCGACGCGGACCTGGCACGCGTCGCAGGCCGCTTCGACGGCGGTCGCCAGGTCGAGCTCGACCGGCTGGTCGCAGAACGGGCAATCGATGGTGGTCATGGCTTCGGTCCTCTCGGTGGGTCTGACGCCACGAAGACTGGAACCACGCTGTGACAGCTAGCGTGTCACGCTCGACGCTGGCTCTCCGAGAGGGCGCGATGGCCGCGCCGTCTGGAGTCCGGATGTTGGCCCCGGCCGGCAATCGTGCCGTCTTGAACGGCGCTACCCTCGCAGCGTGAACCTGCGTGTCTTCCTCGGCCACGGTGCGAGCGGAACAGCCGCGTCGATGGCGCCGTTCGTGGGCGGTCTCCAGGCGCGCGGGTTCGATGCGACGGCGATCGACCTGCCTCGCCGCAAGGCGGAGGAGGCGCTCCCTGCGTTCCACGCCGCGGTGCCGGACGACGCCGACGTCGTGGTCGGCGGCCAGTCGTTCGGGGGCAGGGTCGCGAGCCTTGCCGCCGCCGAGCCCGACGCGCCCTATGTGGCCCTCGTGCTGTTCTGCTTCCCGCTCCACCCGCCCGGCTCGCCGGAGCGTGCCGCCGCCCGGATCGAGCACTGGCCACGGATTCGCTGCCCCGTCCTGCTCCTCTCCGGCGAGTCCGATCCGTTCGCGCGGATCGGCCTCCTGCGGGACGCCGTGCGCCAGCTGCCCGACGCCGAGCTCGTCACGTACCCGAACCTGGGGCACACGCTCAAGCCGGTCCTCGACGACGCGCTCGATCGGACGGCGGGGTTCCTGCGAGGCGTGCCCGGCTTCGGATAACGGCACAAATCCTCACAGCATCGACTTGCCGGGCGCAGCATATGTCGCTATCCTTCGGCCCCCTCAACTCGACGCGCTCGTGTGCCCCGAACGCGGCCCAACCCGTCCCGCTGGGTCAACCAGGTCGGCTTCGCCGTCCTCTCCCGGCGCGACGATCCACCACCGGTGCGCTCACCACACCGGAGGAAGGGAGGAGCCGCATTGCCACACCGGAGCGGCCGCACTGCTGCGGCCATCGTCGTCCTGCTGGCGATCTTCATGTTCAGCTCGTTCCAGGCGCCCGCGGATGCCCAGGCGCACGCGAAGGGGATTGACCGCTTCCTGTACGCCCTCAGCCGGGTCGAGTCGGGCGGCAACTACAGGGCCCGCAACTCGACGTCGGGCGCGTACGGCAAGTACCAGATCATGCCCTTCAACTGGGGCCCGTGGGCGCGCCGGTGGGTCGGGAACGCCCACGCACACCGAAGCCCTCTCAACCAGGAGACGGTCGCACGCGGCAAGATCCACGCCCTGCACCACTGGCTTGGCAGCTGGCGCCGGGTCGCGTACTGGTGGCTCACCGGCTCTTCGAAGACCTCCGGCTGGAGCGCCTACGCGTCGCGCTACGTCAGAAAAGTCATGGCGATCTACAGGGGCACGCGCATCGTCGAGAGCCGTGGCGACATCCACCGCTACTCCGAAAACAGCAGGGCCATCGACTACCGGGGCCGGTGGGAACGCGCCGAACACAAGTACTACCGCGGTGACGGCGTCCGCCAGGCGAAGCGCAAGGGCCAGTCGGCGACCTTCCGCTTCATGGGGAGCCAGGTCGCCTGGAACGGACCGAACGGGCCGACGCGCGGCAAGGCGAAGGTGTATCTCGACGGCCAGTACGTGAAGACGGTCGACCTCTACTCCCGCAAGTTCGATGTGCGCGATCGGATCTACACGAAGACGTTCGCGGACGCCGGGGCGCACACCCTGACGATCAAGGTGCGCGGCACCCGCGGGCGCCCGGTGGTCTCGATCGACGAGTTCGTGGTCTGGGAGTGAGTGACGTCTAGCGCGCCGCCGTCACGTCGATCTCGACCCGGTAGGGGCCGGCCAGCGCGCTGACGCCGACCGTGGCCCGCACCGGCTTCTCGGCCGGGAAATACTCGCGGTAGACCTCGTTCATGACCGCAAAGTCGGCCATGTCCACGAGGAAGACCGTGCAGCGCACGACGTCGCCGTAGTCGAGGCCGACCGCACGGAGCAGCTGCCCGACGTTGTCGAGCACCTGGCGGGTCTCGGCGGCGGTACCGCCCGGCACCACCTCGCCGCCCGGTGGCGCACCGACCTGGCCCGCGAGGAACACGAAGCCGTTGGCCTCGACCACCGGGGAGAAGGGCAGCCGCCCGGGCTCGAGGCCCGGGATCTGCGGCACGGTCTTGGGCATCGGGCACCTCCGCTCATTGACGTTGCCATCGAGTCTGACAGGCCTTCGCCGACGCCTCCGTCAGTCCGCCCAGTCGACCCGCCAGACGCGCCACAGGACGCGCGGACTCTCGAGCGGATCCCCGTGGACCAGGAAGAAGTCGGCGGGTCCGCCCTCGCGGATCACGCCGGCGTCGGGCTCGCCGAGGAGCGCTCCGCCCGTTTGGGTCGCCGCGCGGATCGCCTCGAACGGCTCCAGCCCGGCCGCGACGAGCGCTTCCACCTCCCACGCCAGCTGGTTTGCCCGGAGCGAACCGCCGCCGAAGTCCGTCCCGGCAGCGATCGGGACCCCGGCCCGCGCGGCGAGGGCAACGCTCTGCTCGGCCCGCTCGAGCCGGCCGCGGATGGCGGCGGCCCCGTCGCCCCGGAACGTCGCGAGGCGGGTCGTCCGCCCGAAGGTCAGCCACGACCGGAAGACGGCCAGCGTCGAGACGAGGAACGTTCCGCGCCGCGCCATGTCCGTCGCGAGGTCGCGGTCGAGCTCGTAGCCGTGTTCGATCGCGTCGACGCCACCGGCGACCGCTGCGCGTGCGCCGGACAGACCTCCCGCATGGGCCGTGACCGTGGCGCCACGGTCGTGCGCCATGCGGACGACGCGACGCACCTCGGCGGCCGACCATGGCGCGGTGCCCGCGTCGGGGCCGTCGAGGTAGAGCTTGACGAGGTCCGCGCCGTCGTCGAGCTGGCGCTCGGCCGCGGCGAGGAGCGCGTCGGCGTTGCGCACCTCGACCGTCAGGTCTGCCGGCAGGCTCCCGGTCCGGGTGAGCCACGTGCCGGCCGCCCGGATATGGGGGAGGGACCGCTGGCCACTCGCCGCCCAGCGGTCGCGGACGCCGAGGCTGAGCGCCCGTTCCCGGCCGTCCTCGGGGTCGATGCCCTGTGGCGCGCCCACGTCCCGGGCCCAGCGCACCCCGGCGGATGTCAGCAGACGGCCGTTCCGTTCGGCCACCCGGATGGCGGCCGCCGGGCTGTCGAGGCCCCGCTCGATCCAGTGGGCGCCGCCGGGCATCGTGAGGTGGCTGTGGGCGTCGACCATGCCCGGGACGAAGGTCGCGCCACTGGCGTCGATCACCTCGAGCCCGCGGCGGGGGCCGGGATCCTCTTCGCCGTCGGACGGCCGGATCCAGGAGATCAGCCCGTCCTCGACGAGGATGCTGACGCCCAGCCGCAACCGGTCGGACGAGCCGTCCGCCAGCGCACCGTCGCGATACAGGCGGCGCGTGGTGGGACCCGTCGGCGTGGCCGTCGGCGCCCTGGAGGGCGCGGGCGCCGGGCTGGGTTGCGGACTCGCAGCACGGGCTTCCGGGAGCGAGCTGGCCGTCGGCGACGGCGATGGCTCGGCGACCGTGGGGCCCGCCGATCGCAGGGCGCGCGGCGTGGGGTCGATCCGATCCGCGCAGGCGGCGAGGGCCGTCGCCAGTGCGGCGAGCAGGAACCGGCGCCGCGTCAGGTCGGGATCGACGGGCATCGCATGGCCCTCGGCGGCTTATTCCCCGGCTGAACGCCAGGCGTCGCGCAACCGCATCCGCCCGGCCGTCTGCAGGGCGGCCCCGGAGTAGACCCGCCCTCCGACGACGAACAGCACCCAGATGGTCGCGAGCGTGATGGCCACGGACACGGCGATCTCGATCGGCGTGATCGCCCCGAGCGCGGCGCGCATGGGAACGACCATCGGCGCGGAGAACGGCACGAACGTGGCGATCACTGCGACCAGGCCACTCGGGTCGCTGAGGACCGCGAAGATCGCCACGAAGTACGAGGCCATCGCCACCATCGTGACCGGGGTGGAGGCGTTCGATGCCTCCTCCATCCGCGAGGCGAGCGCGCCCAGCACCCCGAGCGCGGTCGAGTACAGCGTGTAACCGAGGCTGAACCAGACGACGAGCTGAACGATCGCCCCGCCGGTGGTGGCCGGCAGCTGGAACTCCTGGGTCAGTGACGCGGCGATCAGGCCGGCGACGACGAAGACCGCGAGCTGGACGAGACCCAGGACACCGATGCCGAGCACCTTGCCCATCAGCAGGTCGCGCGGCAGGACCGTCGACAGGACGACCTCGACCACCCGGCTCTGCTTCTCCTCGACGACCCCGGTGAGGACCGTGAAGCCGAACGAGAACACGCCGACGAGGATCAGCACCGCCGTGATGTTGGCCATCAGGAACTGGGCGTCGGCTCCCTCCTCCGGAGGTTCGATCGCGCGGACGGTCGGCGGCGCCTGCGCGCCGGCCAGCGTCGTTGGATCGACGCCTGCCTCACCCAGGACCGCGTTCACGCGGAGCCCCGCCACTGCGCTCGAGGCGATGCCCTGGATCGTCGGGTCGGCCTCCTCGTGGAACACGAGCTCGCCCGCGTTCGACAGGTCGGCCGGCACGACGACGAGGGCCTCGACCTGCTCCTCCGCCAGCGCCGTTGCACCGGCCTCCGCGATCGGGGTAGGTCACGATCTCGACATCCTGGTCGAGGAGGTCGGCGGTCGTCGTGATCGCAGTCTCGAGGCCCTCGGGTGCCGGTTCGACCACGCCGATCTTCGTGGCGGCCTCGTCGCTGAACATGACGGCCGGGATGATGAACGACGCGATGATGATCACGGTCGTGAACAGGACCGAGAAGATGAAACCGCGGCTGCGGCCGCGCTCGAACACCTCCCGGCGCGCGACGAGCCAGATGCTGCGGGCGCGGCTCATCGTCGTGCCTCCTCTGGTTCGGGAGCCGGCTCCGCGACGGCCTCCATGAACAGCTCGGACAGGCGTGGTGGCTGGTAGCTGAACTGGCGCAGCTCGCCCGCGGTGCGAGCGGCGGTCAGGAGCTCATCGAGCGGCACCCGGTCATCGACGAGCAGCTTCATCCGGCCGCCGCTGTGCTCGAGGACCTGGACGTCGGGACGGCTGCCGATCCATGCGCCATCCGTGCCGGCGACCTCGATGTCGAGGTGCCGCCGGCCCGACGCGGCCTTGAGCTCGTCGATCGGGCCTGAGGCGACGATCCGCCCGCGGGCGATGATCACGACGTCCTCGCACACGTCCTCGACGAGGTCCAGCTGGTGGCTCGAGAAGAGCACCCCGACGCCGGCCGCAGCGCGTTCGCGCACGACCTCGGTCATGGTCGCCGTGCCGAGCGGGTCGAGTCCCGAGAACGGCTCGTCGAGAATGAGCAGCTCCGGGTCGTGGACCAGGGCGGTGGCGAGCTGGATGCGCTGCTGGTTGCCGTGCGACAGCTCCTCGAGCTTCGACTTCTCGCGATCGGCGAGGCCGAGCCGCTCCAGCCACCGCCCGGCCGCCGCGTCGGCCGCCTTGCCCGACATCCCGTGCTGCTGGCCGAAATAGCCGAGCTGCTCGCCGACGCGCATCCGCGGATACAGGCCGCGCTGCTCGGGCATGTACCCGAAGCGCAGTCGCGTGATGCGGTCGACCGGACGGCCGGCCCAGCGCACCTCGCCGCGATCGGGCCGGGCCAGTCCGAAGATGCAGCGCATCGTGGTGGTCTTGCCGGCGCCGTTCGGGCCGAGGAAGCCGACGATGCGGCCGGGCCGGGCCGTGAACGTGGCGCCGTCGAGCGCCACGACGTTCCCGTAGCGCTTCGCGAGGTCGATGATCTCGAGCATGGGCAGTGCGTCTCCCCGGGTCGTGTGCGTCCAATGATCGCCGCATCTCGCCGGGAGCGCACGAAGCCGTCCCGAATTCGAACGACCCCGGCCCTTGGGAGGACCGGGGTCGTGTCGGTGTTGCGAGCGGAAGGGTTACTCGGCGGTGAGCGTGCCCTTCATGTCCGGATGGACCGCGCAGATGAACGGGTAGGAACCCGCGGCGAGGGCCGGGACCGTATAGGTCACCTGCTGGCTCGAGACGATCTCGCCCTCGAAGACCTTGGTCCCCGCGGTATCGGAGATCACGATGTTGTGCGGCACGCCCTCCTGGTTGTCGAAGACGATCTCGAAGCGATCGTCGGCAGGAGCGCTGACCTCGGTCGGTGAGAACTTGAGGTCGTTCGCCGTGACGACGATGGCGTTCGGGTCGACCGAGCCGGCCGGTGCGGCCGTGCCCGCCGAGGTCCCGGAGCACGCGGCGAGCACCGCGGCCAGGGCCCCCAGCCCGAGGATGAGCGTCAGTCGCTTCATGTGGATGGATACTCCTGTGACGGTGGTGCGGCGCGCCGTTACGCGGCGGCGCCGGCCTGGCGGCGGCTGGACACGAGCGCGACGAACGAGGCCAGCTCGCGGCGGACCAGCGTAACCGGGTTGCCGTCCATGCGTGCGAAGTCGATCGCGACGAGGACGATCAGCGCGACCTCGATGCCCTTGGCCATGTAGGCGGTGGAGTAGTACGGGCCCTGGATCGCCCAGCCGAGGATGGTCGTGGCCGCGTAGCCGATGAGGCCGAGGCGGATGACCCAGCGGAAGCGAACGGCGAGGGCAAGCGGAACGATCATGGCGATCGCGGCGACGACGTAGCCGATCGCGTTCAGCGTGAACAGCAGGCCGCCGAGCGTCGAGTGGATGTAGGCGGTTGCCAGCGCGAGGCCGACGATGCCTGCGCGGATGACGACGTCCGAGACGCGAAGGGTGGTGGGACGGGCGAACATCTGAGACGAAACCTCCAGAAGGATGACCGCTGTGGGTTGCGCCGGTCAGTGCCGGCGTCCTGTGGGCATGGTCGAGGCGCCGACCCCACCTCGGCGTCCGGCAAGGATGGTCGCCGCCGACGCGACGAGTGCTCGCAACCCGGCCTGACGCTCGGCCATGCCGACGCTGGACGGATGACGTAGGGAGGGCGGCTGGACGGCAGTCCCCGATCCGGGCGATGCGTCGTATCCTCCGCACGTGCCAGCCCGGAAACGCACCCCCGTCACCTCGTCACCCGCTGCGGCGGTGCCGGTCGCCACGGTCGCTGATCCCGACGGCGCATCGGAGTCGCCAGCGGTCTCTCCGTACGGACCCGGCGTCGATGCGGTGCTCGTGGGCGCGGTCGACGAGGCCGCCCGCCTCCTCGACGCGGATGGCGCGATGGTCTACCTGCTCGACCCCGACACCGGCGTCCTGCGCTTCGCGTTCGATGCCGGCATCCGCAGCGCGCGCAGCCGCCGCTGGGTCCGGCGGATCGAGCTGCCGATCGGAACGGGAATGTTCGGCCGAGCCGTTGCCGATCGTGCGGTCGTCAAGACCGATGACTACGCGAACGACGCGGCCTTCCCGCACTCGCCGGATGCGGACAAGGTGGTCGAGGACGTGGGGATCCGCTCGATGGTCGTCGCCCCGATGGTCAGCGGCGACGAGGTGTTCGGCGCGCTCGGCACGTTCTCGATCCGGACCGAGGCGTTCGACCCCGCCCAGATCGCGCTCGTTCGATCGCTCGCCGACCATGCGGCTGCGGCCATGGCCAATGCCCGCCTCATCGCCGACCTCGACCGGTCGCGCCGTGAGCTGTCCAGGCGCGCCGAGATCGAGCGCAGCCTGCGCGAGATCGCGGCACGGATCAGCAGTGCCTCCGACCTCGATTCGGTCCTCCAGCGGACCGTCGATGAGGCGAGCCGGCTGATCCACGCCGACGGCGCGATCCTGGACGTCCTCGACACGGAGAAGGACATCCTGCGCTGGGCCTTCGACTCGGGCCTGTCGCTGCTCTTCTCGGCCGAGGAGCGCGCCGACCTGTGGATCGAGCTCGGCGTCGGGGCGACCGGTCGTGCGCTGGCCGAGAACCGGGTGATCGTCGCGGGCGACAACCTCGTCGCGGAGTTTCCGACGTCGTCCCAATCCGAGTTGTTCTTCGGCCGGACGGGGTTCCGCTCGATGATCGCGGCGCCGATCGCCGGCGATGCCGGCCGGCTCGGCGTCATCGAGGTGTACTCGCGCCGTCCGAACGCGTTCACCGCCGAGGACGGCCAGCTCATCCAGGTCCTCGCCAGCCACGCGGCCATCGCCATTACCAACGCCCGCCTCATCGAGGAGCTCGCCCGATCGCGCGGCGAACAGGCCCGCACCGCCGGTGCGGAGCGGGCGCTGCGCGAGATCGCGGCCCGAATGACGGCCATGCGCGACCAGGACGAGATCCTCAAGGTGATCAACGAGGAGGCCGCGCGCCTCCTCGGCGGCAGCGGCGCGATGATCAACCTGACCGGCGTCTCGAGCATGTTGAACGACACCTGGACGCATCTGCCGGGTCGCAGTCGCATTCGCGACCGCGTCCAGCTGCTGCAGGAGGTCGGCCTCGAGGAGGACGCGGGCGTATCCGGCCGCGCGCTGCGGACCCGCCAGGTCGAGTGGAGCGACGACTACCTCAACGACGAGCGCTTCGCGCACACGCCGGAGCGCGACACCTTCGTCCGCGACACCGGCGTCCGCTCGGTGATCTCGGCACCGCTCGTGCGCGACGACGAGGTCCTCGGCGTGCTGACCGTGTACGGCGACGAGCCGGGTGCATTCGGCGCCGAGGACGCCACCATGCTCGGCGCGCTGGCCGACCAGGGCGCGGTGACGATCATGAACGCGCGCCTGATCGAGGAGCTCGAGCGTTCGCGCGAGGAGGTGGCGCGGCGCGCCGACTCGGAGCGGACCCTGCGCGAGATCAACGCACGCGTCTCCGCCATCCTTGAGCCCGGCGAGGTGCTCCAGCGGATCGTCGACGAGGCCGCACGGCTCCTCGAGTCGGACGGCGCGCGGATCGACCTGTACGACGACGAGCTGGGGGTCCTGCGCTGGGGCTACTCGGCCGGCGAAGCGATGAAGGACGTCCCCGACTGGGCGGTCACGAGCGGACTGAAACCGCGCCAGGGCGTGGCGGGGCTCGCGTTCGCCGAGGAGCGGCCGCTCATCGCGGCCGACTACACGACCGACGATCGCTTCGAGACGACCGACGGGATCACGAGCTTCGTCCAGAAGGCGGGCATCCGCGCGGTCCTCGCCGCGCCGCTCCCAGGCGAGGACGGACCAATCGGCGTGATCTCGGTCGTGTCCCGGACGCCGGACGTGTACCGCGAGGTCGACGCCGAGCTGCTCACCGGTCTGGCGAGTCAGGCCTCGATCGCGCTCGTCAACGCCCGCCTGATGAAGGAGCTCGAGGGCTCCCAGGCGGTTGTCGAACGGCGCGCTGCGCACGAGCAGGCACTGCGCGAGATCGCCGCGCGGATCACGGCGATCCGCGAGCCCGGCGACCTCCTCCAGCACGTGGTCGGGGAGTCGGCCCGCCTGCTGCGCGCCGACGGAGCCCTGCTCGAGCTGTACGACCCCGCCGATCGGACGCTCCACTGGGCGTACGACGCGGGCCTGCCCGAATCCCAGCGGCGCGGGTTGCAGGACACGTACGGCAAGCTCGGCGAGGGCGTGTCGGGCAAGGCCATCTCGGAGCGGCGGGTCATCGTGATCGACGACTACCTGGCGTCCGATGCGTTCGTCCACACCCGCGAATCCGACCGGCTGGCGAAGGCGAGCAACATCCACTCGTTGATCGCGGCGCCGATCGTCGGCGAGGACGGCCCGCTCGGCACGATCGAGGTCTTCCGCACCAAGTCCGCCCAGTTCGACGAGATCGACGCGGCCGTCCTGGGCGGCCTTGCCGACCAGGCCGCGGTGGCGATGACCAATGCCCGCCTGATCGCCGAGCTGGCTCGTTCGCGCGCCGAGATCGAGCATCGCGCGGAGCGCGAGCGATCGCTCCGCGACATCGCCGCGCGGATCACCTCGCTGCGCGACCCGGGCGAGGTCCTCGAGCAGGTCGTCGAGGAGGCCAAGCGCCTGCTCGCATCCGACGGAGCCCATCTCACGCGGCTCGACGAGGAAGCGGCGGTGTTGATCCCGGTCGTGGTCGCCGGCGGAGACCGGCGCATGGCCAACTGGATCAAGACGCAGCGCTTCCCGCTGGGCGAGGGGATCAACGGCCTCGCCGCCCGCGACGGCACGCCGGTCTGGACCTCTGACTACCTGACCGACCAGCGCATTCCGCTCGAGAAGGACGACGTCAGGACCGCCAACCGGCTCGGGTTGCGCGGCATGGCGGCGGCCCCCCTCCGCTCACCCGGGGAGGGCGTGATCGGGACGTTGGCGATCTCGTACCGCAAGCCACGATCCTTCGAGCCCGAGGACCTTGACGTCCTGCAGGCGCTGGCCGACCAGGCCGCGATCACGATCGCCGGCTCGAACCTCGTCGAGCGCCTGACGGACTCCGAGCGGCGCTACCGCCATCTCGTCCAGAACTCGCCCGACCTGATCTGGTCGATCGGACCGGACGCCACGTTCTCCTTCCTGTCGGACACATGCGAACGGCTCACCGGCTGGCAGCCCGAGGAGCTTCTCGGGCGGCACTTCGGTGCGCTCGTCCATCCCTCGTCGAGTGAGGTCGCCGAGCTGAACTGGGTTGAGACGTTCACGAGCCCGTCGCAGGAGGTGCGTGGCCGCGTCAATCTGCTGCGCAGTGACGGCAGCCCGGTCCCCGCCGAGTTCACGGCGATGGCCACCCTCGACGCCGACGGCCGGTTCGTCGGCGTCAACGGCTCGGTCCGCGACATGACCGAGACCGACCGGCTCGAACGCGAGCTGCGCGAGTCGGAGAACCGCTACCGCGACCTGGCATCGTCGTCGCCGGACATGGTCTTCGCGACAGACCCGCAGGGCGTCTACACCTTCGTCAGCGACGCCGCTGCGTCGATCCTGGGTTGGGACCTCGGGGACACGATCGGGCGCTCGTTCACCGACTTCGTGCCCGAGGACGCGCTGCCCCTCGCCGCGGCGAGCTTTGCCGCGCTCATCGCTGCCCCCGACGAGGTCCAGCACTCGCGGATCCCGTTCCGCCACGCCGACGGACGCGACATCCCGCTCGAGATCAACGTCATCGGCAACCTCGACGGCGGGAAGCTCGTCGGCATCCACGGGGTCGCGCGGGACGTGTCGGACCGCGAGCGTCTCGAGCGTGAGCTGCAGGATTCCGAGGCGCGCCTGCGGCAGATCGTGCAGACGACGCCGGACGTGATCTGGCGGTCGGACGCGGACGGGCGCTTCACGTTCGTTGCCGACCGCGTCGTCGAGCTGTTCGGGTGGACGGCCGACGAGCTCGTCGGCCAGCATTTCAGCTTCGTCATCCTCGACGAGTCGATGCCCGACGCGGCAGTCAACTGGGATCGGCTCGTCCGCGAGCCGGACGTCATCCAGCACGTCAACTACGTGCTCCGCCGGCGCGACGGGACGACCTTCCGCGCAGAGGTCACGGCGATCGGCCTGACCGAGGACGGCCGGTTCGTCGGCGGGCAGGGCACGGTCCGCGACATCAGCGAGCGCGAGCGCCTCGAACGGGAGCTGCGCCGTCAGGCCGGTGAGCTGGCATCGAGCGAGGAGCGCTCACACCTCGCCCGCGAGCTGCACGACTCCGTCACCCAGGCGCTGTTCTCGATGACGCTCGTGGCCCGTAGCGTCGAGCTCCTGCTCGACCGCGATCCGGACGCGGCGCGGACCCAGCTGGCCCAGCTGCGCGACCTCCAGCGCGAGGCACTTGCCGAGATGCGCGCGCTGATCTTCGAACTGCGGCCCGGCAACGTCGAGCAGGACGGGCTCGCACGGGCGCTGCGCACCCACAGCTCGGCGCTCCAGGGCCGGATCGGGTTGCCGATCGTGGTCGAGAGCGAGTTGGAGGACCGCTTGCCGCTCGAGATCGAGGAAACGCTCTACCGCATCTCGCAGGAAGCCCTGCACAACGTCGTGAAGCACGCCGCCGCACGACAGGTCCGGCTCGAGATCGGACGCATGCCACAGGGCGTGCGCCTGCGGATCGAGGACGACGGCATGGGGTTCGACCCCGACGCGGTCCCCGACGGCCACCTGGGCATCGCCGGGATGCGCGCCCGGGCGGCCAAGATCGGCGCACAGCTCGAGTGCCGGAGCCAGCCCGGCCGCGGCACGACCGTCGAGGTCATCGTGCCCAACGAGGTCATCGAGCGCTTCCCGGCCTCGAGCCTGCCGACGGCACCGACGCCGAGCGTGCGCTGAGCCACGCTCCGTCTACGCCACCGGCCGAATGACGTAGGGGTCCCACAACTTCGGTCCATCGCGTGCAGAAGGTTGTGCCCTTGACGATGCAACGATGCACGAACCGGACCGCGATGGGCACGCGCCGATCCGTGTCCTGGTCGTCGATGCCGACGAACGGGTCAGGGAGAGCCTGGCCGGCCTGTTGTCGATCGGTGGCCACGTCCACGTCGTCGGCACGGCCGGGGATCCGGGCGCGGCGTTCGACCTCATCGCTGCCACGGATCCCGACATCGTCATGGTCGACCCCCGCCTGCCCGACGTCGACCGCGGCCTGGGCCTGATCGGCCGGCTCCGCGCCAGTGCACCGGACGTGCGGATCCTCGTCATGAGCTGGTCGGACTCGCTCGAGGACGGGCTTGCGGCGTGCGGCGCCGACGGCTTCGTGCGCAAGACGTTCCGCCCGAGCGAGCTGTTCGCGGCCATCCAGGCCGCCGGAGTCTCCCTTCCGAACTGACCCGGTACGCACGTGCCTTTGCTAGACTCGGCGCTGACCGTCACCCCAACGCCCCTCGCAAACGCGGCAGCCGCCCCGCAGGAGACCTCGTGGACGAACCCTCCAAGATTCGCGTGCTCCTCGTCGACGACCACGCGGTCGTACGGACGGGCCTCAAGACCTTCTTCGATCTCCAGCCGGACATCGAGGTGGTCGGCGAGGCGGCCGACGGCTCGGAGGGGGTGGCGATGGCCCGCCGGCTGGAGCCCGACGTCGTCCTGATGGATCTCCTGATGCCCAACATGGACGGCATCACCGCGATCGGGCGGATCAAGGCCGAGCGGACCGAGACGGAGATCGTGACCATGACCTCGTTCATCGAGGAGGAGAAGGTCACCTCCGCCCTCGAGGCGGGTGCCTCGGGCTACGTCCTCAAGGACGCCGAGGCCGAGGAGGTCGCCGCCGCGGTGCGCGCCGCGTACGCCGGTGAGGTCCACCTCGACCCGGCTGTCGCCCGGCTGCTCGCCCAGCGGATGCGGACGAAGAAATCGCCTGATAACGACCTCGTCGAGCCACTCACCGACCGCGAGAAGGACGTCCTCCGCCTGCTCGGCCAGGGCATGAGCAACAAGGAGATCGGGGCGGCGCTGTTCATCACCGAGCGAACCGCCCGGACCTACGTCTCGAATATCCTCGGCAAGCTCGGCCTTGCCTCTCGAACGCAGGCTGCCCTGTACGCCGTGGAGCACAAGCTCACGGAGTAGCGTCGGGATGCCTGCCAGGAAAGAGGATCGTCGCGGGCCCGCCGTCCTCGGCGTCATCCTCGTCCTCGTCGGCGCGCTCTTCCTCGCGACGAATGTCACCGGCTTCCAGCTCGCCGCCGCGTGGCCCCTGTTCATCATCGTCCCCGGCCTGATCCTCCTGGCAGCGTCGTTCGCCGCCGGTGGCGAGGCGGGTGGGGGACTGGCGATCACTGGATCGATCGTGACGACGGTCGGCCTGATCCTCGCGGTCCAGGAGGCCACGGGCCTGTACGCCACGTGGGCCTACGCGTGGGCTCTCGTGGCGCCGGGGTCCGTCGGCGTGGGGATGCTGCTGTTCGGGTCGTTCACCGGCCGCCAGGACCTGTCGACGGCCGGGATCCGGTTGGCCGGGATCGGCCTCGCGCTGTTCGTCGGGTTCGCGCTCTTCTTCGAGGGCGTGATCGGGCTGTCCGGAGCCGGCACGCCGCCGCTCGAAGGGCTCCTCCCGATCGCGCTGATCGCGCTCGGCGCGATCCTCGTCGTCGGCAGCGTGGTGAGCCGCGACAGATAGGCCCTCGGCCGTTCGGAGGCCCGACTGGCCCTCGCCTCCCGTGGTACGGGAACCCGAAGCCCATCCACGGGCAGGGCTTGCCGTGGGGCGGCAGCAGTGACGAACGAACGTCCCTCGAAAGCCGGTTTGTTGCGTCCCACGGCAGGATTCGGCCGGGTCAAGACGGAATTTCACGTGGCGCGGCAAGAACGGCGCGCGGTTCGTCCCTGCTGCCGTGGGGCGGCAAACCGGGTCCGGCGCGCCCCGGGCCGCGCGGCGCCGAGCCGCGTCGCGGGCCTCAGCCGACAGACACGACCCGATAATGCGTCTCGCCCTGTGGTGTCCGGATCATGACCTCGTCTCCCGGCCCGTGCCCGAGCAGAGCCCGGCCCACCGGTGATGCCACCGAGATCCGGCCGCTGCCCGGATCCACCTCCGAGGGGCTCACGAGGAGGTACGTGACCTGCTCGCCGTCGGCTTCGACCGTCACGCTGGAGCCCATCCCGATCGCGTCGTCCGCGCGTGGTGCCGCCACGACCTCCGCTCCGCGCAGCACGGCCTCGATCGCCTGGATCCGACCTTCCAGGAACGACTGCTCCTCGCGCGCCGCCGTGTAGTCGGCGTTCTCCTTCAGGTCGCCGAGTTCCTTGGCCGCCCGGATCCGCGCGATGACCTCGGGCCGGCGCCCCTCGACGAGGGTCCGCAACTCGGCGCGGAGGCGTGCCTCGCCTTCGACCGTGAGCTGCAACCGTTCGGTCGATTGCTGCGCGGGCTCGGCCCTCGGGGCGACCGGACGCCGCGCCGGGGCCGACTTGGGCCGTCTCGTGGGCGGCTCGCCGCGCGCTCCCTCCGCGTCGCCGTCGGGGACCTGGACGACGTGCGTCGGTGGCGCCGGGGTAGCGGGCTCGGCGAGGATCGAGCCGCTCAGCCCGGTCCGCTTCCGAACACCGGTCGGCGTGCGCAGGTTGGCGAACGGCAGCACGACGTCCGAATCGGGCAGGGCCGCGCGTTCGCTCGCGGGCACCCCCTCACCGAACGCGCCGAGCAACGCGTCCTCGTACTCCTCGACCGCGTCCGTGGCCGCCCACCAGATCCGGGTGCGCTCGAGACCGCTGAGGAGGTGGAGCCAGTTGCCGCCCGGGTGCGGGCGGCGCTCGCCGAGCGGCGTCTCGCGCAGGGCGCGAACCCGAGAGGGGATCGAAGTCGGCGTCGCGCCGACGTAGAGGACCGCCTGCGACGGCAGCCAGAAAGCCGCGAGGCGTGCGGCCAGGGCGCGGGATGTCGGGCGGGCTCCGTCCAACCGGAGGGACTCGACGAGCTCCAGCCACTTGCCGACGCGGGTGAGCTCGATCGGCGCGCTTGCCCGAGGTGCCGCCAGCTCCACGACGAACACGCCGGGCCCCGACGTCGGCACCGGTCGGCCCCACGGGACCGGCCCGTCGGCGAGCAGCCCGACGGCGCGCAGCAGTCCCGGGGCGGTACCGTCCATCGTTTGCATGGTACAGACGACGGCGAAGCGCTATCGTTCCGGACCAATGACCTCGCGCCCGCCGGCGGCTCGGAGAAGCCGCCGCCTCGTCACCGCCCTCTTCGTTGCCCTCCTCGCGTTCACCGGTACGGTGGCCGTGGTGTCCTGGCCGCGCTCGACGCCTGTTCCAGTGTCGGCGGCCCTGCCGACCGCCGGCGACACCCAGCCCGCCGGCATGCTGCCGGAGGCCTCCCCGGCCCCAAGCCGCGACATCGCCGGAGGCGGTGCGGAGCTGCCCGCCTCGGCGCCGCCGAACCCGGACGCGGTCGCCCCGGTCGTCCCCACGGCCACCCCGCCCGAGGAGGAGGACGCGCTCGCTGTCCCGGAGGCGCTCGACCGGAAGCTGCAGACGCGTCTGAACAAGCTCCGGTCGAAGTACGCGATCCCCGGCGTCTCGGTGTCGATCATCCTGGCCGACGGGTCCACCTGGACCGGCACCAGCGGATTCGCGAACGTGCGCAAGAAGACCCGCGTCGAGGACGACACGGCATTCGCGCTCGCGAGCGTCAGCAAGACCTATACGTCGGCGCTGATCATGGCCCTCGCCGCCGAGGGGAAGCTGGATCTCGACACCCGCGTATCGACGATCCTGCCCAAGATCCGGATCGCGGGAAAGGCGACCGTTCGCCAGCTGCTCGACCACACGAGTGGGCTGCCGGACTATTTCCTCAACGGCAAGATCGATCGGGCGCTGTTCGGTGACCGCGCCCGGGAATGGACGACGCGGGACTCGTTCCGCTACGTCGGCAAGCCGATCTTCCCCGCCGGGAAGGGCTGGTATTACTCGAACACGAACTACGCGCTGCTCGCACTCATTGCCGAGGAGGTCGATGGGCGCCCGCTGAGTGAGCAGCTGCGCAGCCGGTTCCTGGACCCGCTCGGGCTCGACCACACCTACGAACAGATCGACGAGCGGCCCGCGGGCCCGATCGCGCGGGGCTATCGAGTCACGGGTTCGTTGAGCCGGCCCATCTACTCGGACCTGTCCGACGGCAGCAAGGCCATGCCCTTCACCTCGGTCGTGACCGCGGCTCCGGGCGCCGGGTCGATGGCGGCCTCATCCAGCGACGTCGCGCGCTGGGCGCGGGCCCTCTACAGCGGCGAGGTCCTGCCCCAGGAGACGGTCGGTGCGATGGTCGGCGACGCGCGCAAGACGGCCCGCTTCCGCCCGAAGATCGGCTATGGGCTGGGGGTCCAGGTGACGACGCTCGATCGGCGTCCGACGCTCGGCCACTCGGGCCGGCTCGCCGGTTTCCGATCGCTTGTCCGCCATTTGCCCGCCGACGGAATCACGATCGCGGTCCTCACGAACGAGGCGGACACGGACCCGACGATCATCGCAAGGTCGCTCCTGCGGATCGTCAGCCCGAGCGAGCCGGCACCGAGTTCGTCCGGGGGCTGACCCGGCCGCACGAACCGGGTGCGAGCGGCAGGGACGACGGTACGACCGGGCAGGCAACGCCCGTACGGTTGGGGAGTCGCTGACCGACAGGCCGTGGTCGAGATTCGTCAGCAGGAGGCATGGCTTTATGCCGATCCGGGTGGATGCCTACACGAATACCGGAGTGGCCGGTGGCTGGCTGCTCGAGGCCGCCCACCTCCGCGAAGCGCTCGAGCGCGGACAGCCGTTCGAGCTGAACCGCGTCACGTGGCAGGCGATGGAGGACCCCGCGCCGACCACGCTCGGCACGCTCGCGCTCGATCCGGACGACCTCGTCTTCGTCGTCGGCGACGACGAGAGCATCGTGCCCGTCCACGCCGTCTGGCATTCGGTCGGACTGGAAGCCGGCGTCTACCGCATCGAAGGCGAGCTTCCCACGATGCCGGGGTTCGATCCCGGCCGCGCCCTGACGCGGCCGACCGGCGAGTTCGTGCTGCTCCGCGACGTCCGCGTCGAGATCAAGGGCCAGCCCGACGTCGGGGAGGTGACCGCCCCCCACGCGTTCGTCAATCGATACACCGTCGAGCGGGTTGAGGCCGATCTCATGCTGGGGTTCTTCTTCCCGGGCGCGGTCGTGGACACCTCGCGCCTGCCGGGACCGCCGGACGGCGTGACGACGCCCGAACCGCCCGCGACGGCACCCTCAGCGACGCCGGCCGCTCCCGGCTGACGCCCGGTGGCGGATCGGCTTGTGATGGGCGTGATGCGGCGCGGTTTGCCCCCGGCCTGACAACCCGCCGATCGAGCGCGGCTCGGTGTCCCGCTCCGGGACGAAGCCATCCTCGACGGTCCACGGGATCGCACGGCGCAGCAACCGCTGCACGCCGCGCAGGAGATCCGCCTCGTCCATCGTGACGAGCGAGATCGCCTCGCCCGTGGCGCCGGCACGGCCAGTGCGGCCGATCCGGTGGATGTAGTCCTGCGGGTTCCACGGTAGCTCGAAGTTGACGACGACCGGCAGGTCCTCGATGTCGAGGCCGCGCGCGGCGACGTCGGTCGCCACGAGCACCCGCACGTCGCCCGTCCTGAAGCCCTCGAGCGCGCGCGTCCGCTCGGGCTGGGAGCGATCCGAGTGGATCGCCACCGCGTTCAGGCCCGCCCGGTCGAGGCGCGTTGCGAGCCGGGTGGCGGCGATCTTGGTCCGCGTGAATACCAGCACCTGGCGCAGGTCGTAGGTCCGCAGCAGGTGGATCAGCAGATCCTCCTTGCGATCGCGGTCGACCGGGTAGACGAGCTGCTTGACTGCCTCCGCGGCCGTATTCCGGGGCGCCACCTCGACCGTCGCCGGGTCGTGCAGGATCGTTGCCGAAAGCCGCCGGACGTCGTCGTCGAACGTGGCCGAGAAGAGCAGGTTCTGGCGCTGGTCCGGGAGCAGCGCGAGGATCTTGCGAATGTCGGGGAGGAAGCCCATGTCGAGCATGCGGTCCGCCTCGTCCAGGACGAGGATCGACACCTGGCCGAGGTTCACGGTGCGCTGCTGGACGTGGTCGAGCAGGCGGCCGGGCGTCGCGACGAGGATCTCGACGCCCGCCCGCAGGATCTTGGTCTGCGGCTCGATCGGCACGCCGCCGTAGACCACGCTCGAGCGCAGCGGCACCGTGCGGCCGTAGGTGCGGATGGCCTCGTCGACCTGCACCGCGAGCTCGCGGGTGGGCACGAGGATCAGCGCGCGGACGGGGTGGCGCGCGGGCGAGAAGCTGGTGTTGGCCTCCGGCCGCAGCCGGTCGAGGATCGGCAGCGCGAACGCGGCCGTCTTGCCGGTGCCGGTCTGCGCCGCCGCGAGCACGTCGCGATTCTGGAGCACGAGGGGGATGGCCGCCGCCTGGACCGGTGTGGGTTTGACGTAACCCTCTTCCGCCACCGTGCGGAGGAGGTCGGCCGACAGGCCGAGCGAGTCGAAGGTCAAGAACGCTCCTGCAAGGATCGGCCGCGCACGCCGCATGAGGGGCCGGGCCAGCGCGGAGCATAGCCGATTGCCGCGCGACTCCTGCCAATCCGGGTGGTTTGACCGTAGGACGGATGGCCAGTCCGAAACTGGTCCATGCGACGGAGGACGCACGCAGTCTCGGTTTGCCATACTCTTCCGCAGACCCCCAGGCCCCCAGAAGACAGGCTCAATCACAGAACGCCGCCCCCCACGGCAGACCCTGTCGTCACCCCGTCGGGTCTCCCAGACCGACGATTCCGATCGGCTCACCCGCTCGGACCCGTGTCCGCGCGCGCCCCCCAGCACGCGCGTGATCGGCTTGCCTCACAAAGCTCTGTCGTGCCGCGGCACCAGTCCACCGTCATCGCGTGCCCAAGCGCGATGTCTGGCAGGAAGGAGGCATGAGTTTTGCCGGTTGCAAAAGAAGGCGCCCAGAGGGCGCTCCCTCGCCCAGTCCGAATCCTCGCGATGCTCACATTCGGGGCGATCCTCGCCCTCGGTTCGCTGGCCACCGATCCCACCCCGGCTCTCGCAGCCGCCAAGAAGGTCGTGATCGTCGTTGGCCCAACAGGTTCCCAGACCTCCGACTTCCGCAGTGACGCTCGGCGATATGCGTCCTACGCCCGCAGCTATGGCGCCAAGGTCATCGAGATCTACAGCCCCTACGCCACGTGGACGAAGGTCAAGAACGCCGCCCAGGGCGCGAACATCCTGATCTACCTCGGCCACGGCAACGGGTATCCGAGTCCGTACGGTTCCTTCCAGCGCTACACGAAGGACGGCTTTGGACTGAACTCGTCGTCCGGCCACGGCAACAGCAACGTCAAGTACTGGGGCGAGTACTACATCGATCGCGACATCCAGATGGCGCCGAACGCCGTCGTGATCCTCGCCCGCCTGTGCTACGCCTCCGGCAACTCCGAGTGGGGCGCCGGCAACCCGACGAAGTCGACCGCGATCAAGCGCGTCGACAACTACGGGGCAGGCTTCCTCAGGGCCGGTGCCAAGGCCGTCTTCGCCGAGGGCATCACCGACGCGCGCTACATCATCAAGAATCTGTACACGTCGAACCGCAACATGCGCGAGATCTTCTTCAACTCGACGCATCGCACCATGACCTACCGGTTCCACTTCGTGTCGAAGCGCACGTCGTGGGCCATCGGTTCGATGGATCCGTACAAGCCGAGTCGTTACTACCGCTCGGTCATCGGGAAACTCCAGGTGACAGCTTCCCAGTGGCGCGCCTCCTGACGCTCCGTTCCTTCGCGAACACGAAGAAGCCCGGCCATTGGCCGGGCTTCTCGTTTGGAAGGGAGGTCAGGCGGGCCGGCCGTTGAGCGGCGGGACCGGGCGGGGCTGCGGGCGAGGTGTGGCGGTTTTCAGTTCAACTTCGACTTGGCGGATGTACCCGAGGAGCGTCGGCTGGCGGCGAGGACCCGTCGTGCCGAGCGGGAAGGTGCGGATCATCGGTCGAGCTCCCTTGCGCTAGATGAACGCCGCGTGAGCGATCACGCCGAGCGCGGTGAGGACGAGGAGGAGGAAGAGCAGCGTCGGGGCGACGCCGCTGGCTTCGGCCTGGAGATGGGGCGTCCCGGCGAACATTGGCGTCTCCCTTCTGTTCTCTCAGTTGGCAGCTGAGTCGCTGCTCGTGCCACCAGTCTCATCCCGGACGCCGCTGAGGCCACCGGACGGGCGTGGTCGGCGGCCGACCACGAACGGCCCGAAGTCCGGCTGGACGGATGACGATGCCGACCCGGCGGCGAGGCGGTAGCCTTCGCCCATGCCCGACGATCTCTCCCGGCTGGGCATGTCCCGCCGGGCGACCCTTGCTGTGCTCTCCGGCCTGTTCCTCGGAACGCTGGCGATGCGCCCGCAACTCGTCGGCATCGGTCCGCTGCTGCCGCAGATCCAGGCCGATCTGGGCGTGTCGTTCGGCGTCGTCGGGCTGCTCACGACCATCCCGGTCCTGCTCATGGGTCTGTTCGCGCCGATCGGACCGTGGGTCAGCGGACGGATCGGGCCGCGCAACGCCATCGCGCTGTGCATGCTCGGGATCGTCGCGTTCGGCCTGCTCCGGCCGGCCCTGCCAGGCGTTGCCGCGATCCTGCTGACGACCGTCGCGATCGGCGTCGGCATGGGCACCGCCGGAGCCGTGCTGCCGATCGTCGTCAAGCTGCGATCTTCGGCCGAGCCTGCTCGCGCCACCGGTGCGTATGCGGCCGGGATCGTCGCCGGGTCACTCATCGCGGCTGCGGCCGCGATCCCGCTGGCCGACGCGCTCGGTGGCTGGCGAGCGACGCTGGTCGTGTTCGCGTTCGCCGGGCTGGTGTCGCTGGCCTGCTGGCTGGTCCTCCTGCGCCCGGACCCGCCGGAGGACCGCGCCACAGGGCGGCCGCCCAGCCTGCCCTGGCGGAGCAGCACGGCGTGGATGCTCGTCGCCGTCTTCGCCACCCAGTCGCTGCTGTACTACTCGGCGATCTCGTGGCTGCCGGCGGTGTACGTGGAGCGCGGCTGGTCCGAGGCGGATGCCGGCAACCTGGTCGCCATCCTGCACGCCGTCGGGCTCGCAACAGGGATCGCGCTCCCGCTCTTCGCCGACCGCGTTGGCACACGGCGCACGCAACTGGTATCGGTTGCGGCCGTGACGATGGTCGGGTACCTCGGGATCGTCCTGCTGCCCGACCTCGCCGTGCTCTGGGCGGCCGTGATGGGGATCGGGCTTGGCGCCGTGTTCCCGCTGGTGCTGACGCTGCCCGTCGACGTCGCCGAGGGCCCGTCGGCCGTCGGTGCGACCGCGGCGTTCATGCTGCTCGGCGGCTACGTGCTGTCGAGCATCGGGCCGGTCGGGCTGGGGATCCTGCGCGACCTGACCGGCAACTACCAGACGAGCCTGTGGCTCCTGGTGGCATTGTCCGGTGCGCTCATGGCTGCATCCTTCACCCTGACCCCGGCACGCCTGCACCGCGGCGTGCGCAGCCGGCCAGAGCCGGTCGCGGCCGCCTGACCCGCCCGGTCAGCGCTCCTCGGTTCCGGCAGCCACCGGTACCCGATCCGTGGCGTCCTCGCGGCGCACCGCGCTCGCCGCGGCGCTCCGCGGCGGCGTCCTGACCTCGTAGCGCGACGCGCGCGGACGTGGCATCTGCTGTCTCCCGCCGCTCGACGTTGCCCTGTGGCGTACCCGGCTGCCCGACTTCCGTTGGGGCACCCAGCGTGCGGTTGCGCAGGTCGCGGCTCCGGCCCTTGGTCGACCGCTGCAGGTCGTCCAGGACGGCCTTCGCCCGCTGGGCGAGCCGGGCCCGGCGCCCGGCGCCAACGACCGGGTCGAGCAGGAACAGTCCGAGTCCACCGGCAACGAGACCGAGCGCCATGCCGCCGAACAGCAGCGCCGAGCGCACCTGTGCCCGGCCGCGCTCGTAGGCGATGTCGTAGCGGTCCTTGTCGGTGTCGGGCAGCTCGCGCAGGAGCCGGAACACCACGTCGTCCATGTGCGCCTCCTCGAACCGGATGGTCGCGCGGTGGTCGGCGCAACGGCCTCGGCGGCAGCGCCGGTGTGCGTGACGGATCGCTTGCAAGCCCCAGCGAGCCTATTGGCTGCGCGGATCTCGCACAAATAGCAACCAGACCTTGACAAAGAGAAAGGCCAGTTGCTATAACTACATCACGACAAACCCAACGGAGCTCTGAAGACCGTCCATGGCACACGATGTGATCTCCACCTGTCCCGTCTGCTCCGGCGAGCTGGGCGTGACGCGCCTCCGCTGCCGAAGCTGCGGCACGACGCTCGAGGGCGACTTCAGCGTCGGGCGGTTCGCCCGTCTCGACCGCGACCAGCTCGCGCTGCTCGAAAGCTTCCTCCGTGCCCGCGGCAACCTCCGCGAGATGGAGCGCGAGCTCGGGATCAGCTATCCGACGGTCCGCTCGCGTGTGGAGGCGCTCGTCCGCTCGCTCGGCTTCGGGCCGCGCTCGGACGAGGACGCTGCGCCGTCGGGCGAACCCGGCCAGACCCGAGAGGACATCCTCGAGCGGCTGGCGCGCCGCGAGATCAGCGCCGAGGAGGCCGCCCAGGCCATCCGCTCGCTTGGAAGGAGCGCCCGATGAGCGGCACCAGCACGACGTTCGAGCACTCGATCGGCGCCGAAGGATTGTTCGTCCTCCAGCTCGGCAGCGGCGACGTCCGGCTCCACGGCGTCGACGGCGAGACCGTCCGGATCGAAGACCGGCACGGATCTACGCTGCCCGACGGCTTCGATATCGAGCCCGGGGAGGGCAGCCTCGCGGTGCGCGCCCGCAAGGGCTTCCAGTTCAAGACCGGTCCGGGACGGCACACGACGCCGGACCTGGACGTGCGGGTCCCGCGCCGGGCGACGATCGTCGTCGAGGCATCGAGCAGCGACCTGACGGCCGAGGACCTGTCCGGCGAGCAGCAGTTCCGCACCGCGTCCGGCGATATCGAACTGGCGCGCGTCAGTGGCACGGTGGCCGTCGAGGCTGCGTCCGGGGATGTGGCCCTGGTCGCGACGGGCGAGCTGCGGCTGCGGGCCAGGACGGTGTCGGGCGACCTCGAGGTTCGGGCCGGCAGGCTCGCCGAGGTATCGGCTATCACCACGAGCGGGGACCTGGCGATCGCCGGCGAACTCGCTCCGGACGGCACCCACAAGGTCGAGACCGTGAGCGGAGACACCATTCTCGCGCTCGCCGGCGGTGCCCGGATCGAGGTCTCGACGGTCACGGGCGACGTGTCCGCCGACGTGCCCCACCGCTCCGAGCGCGTCGAAGGCCGGCGTGTCGTCGTGGTCGGCGACGGCCGGGCAAGGCTCGTCGCCAGCACCATGTCGGGCGACGTCCACATCGTGAAGGCGCGACCGCACGACGTCCCGATCGAGCCCGTTCCGGCCCTGGCTCCGCCAGCGGCAGCGCCCGCGCCGGAACCGGCCCCGGAACCCGCCAGCGTATCGGACGCGGCCATCGCCGCCGCCTACGACGACGCTCGCCTGCGGATCCTGCGCAGTGTCGAGCGCGGTGAGATCGACGTGGCCGAAGCCGGCCGCCGGCTCGAGGCGCTCGACGCCGCCGGGATCGGTGAGGGCGCGACCCGTGAGTGACGCACTCGAGCGAGTCCTGCAGCTCGTGGCCGAAGGCCGCCTGACGGCCGAGGAGGCTGCCCCGCTGCTCGACGCCCTGGAAGCTGCACAGGCGCCGCCTCCCTCGGCGCCGGCAGCTCCCGGGGAACCTGTCTCCCTCTCCGACGACAACCCCGCGTCCGCAGTCCGCATCGAGGTCTCCGACGCCGGTCGCAAGGTCGTCAATCTGCGCATCCCGCTCGCCGTGGGGCGCACCGCGTTGGGTGGCGTCCCAGGGCTGTCCGAGGAGACCACCCGACAGATCCGCGAGGCGATCAACGCCGGCATCAAGGGACCCGTGTTCGACGTCGTGGACGAAAGAGGCGACGGCGTCCGCGTGGTGCTCGAGTAGCGCCGCGACACGACAAGCGAGAAAGGAGCAATCGCCATGACATTCCAGCTGAACGCCTCCCACCACCAGCAGGAGCTCGAGGAAGAAGCCGAGCACCAGCGGCTCGTCCGCCTGGCCCGCTCGGGCGATCGCAGGCCCTCCGCGGTCAGCCGCGCCCGCGCCGCCATTGGCGTTGGCATCGTCGAGCTCGGCATCGCGCTTGGCGGGGAGACCGCCCGCCGGCGCGCGAAGGACGCCGCCCGGTCGCGATCGCTCGCGGTTTAGGCCCGCGGGCGACGTCCGCTAGGATGCGGACATGTCAGCGACGCCGACCACCGACCGACTTCCCTTCACCGGCGACGAGGAGGCCGACCGCCTCCTGGTCCAGGAGCCGTTCGCGCTCCTCATCGGGTTTGCCCTCGACCAGCAGGTCACGGTCCAGAAGGCATTCAGCGGGCCGCTGGAGCTTCGCCGCCGGCTGGGTCACCTGGATGCGGCCCGCATCGCCGCGACAGACCCAGCCGAGCTCGAGCGCGTGTTCCGGACGCCGCCCGCCATCCACCGCTTCCCCGGCAGCATGGCCGGCAAGGTCCAGGCGCTCGCGAAGGTGATTGCCGAGGACTACGGCAACGACGCGGGTCGGGTCTGGACCGAGGCCGTCGACGGGCGCGACCTCCAGCGCCGGCTGCTGGCACTGCCGGGCATCGGCGAGATGAAGGCCCGCGCGCTGATCGCGATCGTCGGGCGCCGGCTCGGGGTCAAGCCGCCCGGCTGGGACGAGGTTGCACCGACAGGTCCGACCCTCGGGGACGTCGAGACGCCGGAGGACCTCGCCCGGTACCAGGAGGGCAAGCGCGCGGCGAAGGCCGCGGCCCGCGCAGCAAAGGGGTAGCGGCCCGCGCCATTCCACCGGACTCCGACCAGCGCCGTTGCCGTCCCACGGCAGCAGGCGCACCTGGCGACACCTCAGATGTGGCACTTTGCCGTCCTACGGCAACGATCGGCGGGAAGTCGTCGGGTTCGACCGTGGGGCGTTACGAATCGGGCTATTGCGAGACGTCGTTCGTCACTGCTGCCGTCCCACGGCAACCCGATCGAACGCCGGCCTGCCGCGTGTCATCAGCCCAGCTGCGGAACGGGGCTCCTCCGATCGGCCGGTCGTGCCGCGAGCAGTGCCCGGACCCGTTCCAGGAGGTCCGCGACCTCGAACGGCTTGAGCACGAGGTCGACCGCAGGCGCAGCAGCCCACTCGCGGTCGAACGCCTCGCCGGCCCAGCCGGACACGAACAGGATCGGCAGCTCTGGCCGATCGAGCCGGAGCTGGCGGGCCAGCTCGAGGCCCGTCATGCCGGGCATGACCGCATCGGACACGAGCAGGTGGATGTCACCGGAGCGCGTGGCCGTCACCGCCAGCGCCTCGACCCCGCTCGACGCGGTGACCACGACGTAGCCCGCACCCGACATGACGCGCTCGAGAAGGGTCAGGACCGCGGGTTCGTCCTCGACGACGAGGATTGTTTCCGCCCGTCGGGCGCCCGGATCCGCCCCGGCCTCGGCGTAGGCTCCGGACGGCGGCGTTGCGGCCCGTGGCAACAGCACGCGGATCGTGGTCCCGGGGGTCAGGTCGCCGTCGACCCAGATCCGTCCTCCCGATGCCCGCACGGTCGAAAAGACCGTCGCGAGCCCGAGTCCGCTACTGCCGTTGTCGGCTCTTGTCGTGAAGAACGGCAGGAAGACCCGCTCGCGGATCGCCTCCTCGATGCCGCGGCCCGTGTCGCTCACGCTGAGCAGCAGCATCCCATGCGCGGACGCCATCGCCTCGGGATGGTCGCCGCTGGCGTCCTCGAGCTCGATCGACAGCCGTCCGCCCTCTGGCATCGCGTCGTGGGCGTTGACCGCGAGGTTGACGAGCACCTGCTCGAGCTGTGCACGATCGGCGTCGACCCACGGCGCGCGGGCGGTCGCGCTGAACGCGAGCTCGACGTGCACGCCGAACGAGCGTTCGAGCAGCGGGAGCAGGCCGCCGATAACGTCGGCCAGGTTGAGCGTCTCGGGCCGGACGATGCCGGGTCTCCCGAACGCAAGCAGTTGCTTGGTCAGGGCCGCGGCACGGTCGCCGGCGGTCCGGATCTGCTGCGCGGCCTCGAGCTCATCCCCGGGCGAAAGCCGTGCCACCAGCAGTTCGCTGAAGCCATTGATCACCATGAGCAGGTTGTTGAAGTCGTGCGCGATGCCGCCCGCAAGCTGCCCGACGGCCTCCATCCGCTGCGCCATGCGCAGCCGCTCCTCGAGACGACGGCGTTCGCTGACGTCGATGGCCATCACGACCCGGCACGGCCGGCCCTCGAACAGGAGTTCATGGCCGGTCATCTCCACCTCGACCACCGACCCGTCACGACGGAGATGGCGGAACGTCTCGCCGCCGACGTGCCCCGTCGGCATCGTCCGAAGCCGCTCGCGCAGGCGCGGCCAGTCGTCCGGATGGACGAGCCGGTCGACGGTCAGCGTGCGCGCTTCGTCGTGGTCGTACCCGTACTGGTGCTGCGCGGCATCGTTGAAGGCCACGATCCGGCCGTCCGCCAGGTCCCAGATCGCCATGGCGACCGGATGGGACTCGAACAGCCGGCGGTAGGCCTCGGTGTCGGCGCTCATCGCGGCACCGGGCCGAGGCCGGCGTCGCGAACGGGGAAGAACGCGGCCGGGATCGCCCAGCCGCTGGTCAGCGCGATCGCGACGTCATCTCCCACTGCCATCAATCGTAGAGGGCGCTACCGCCCGACCGCATACGCTGAACTTCGTATCGATCACGAAGTCCCCGCGCGCAGCGGTCAGCCGGCGACGGTCGGGGAGGCGACGAGCTTCTCGAAGAGGTGGTCGAGCTGGGTTGCCGGGTCGTGGCACAACCCCGTGTGCGTCTCCGACACCTGGATGATCGTGCTCAACGGGGCGACGAGCCAGTGGAACCGCTCGGCGAGGCCGAGCCGCGCGATCGGACCGCCGTCCGGGTCACCGCTCGCGATCCGGACGATCGCGTCGAGGTGCGGCTGCACCTCGACGGGCGAGATCCCCGGCGCGATTGCCGCCAACCGAACCGGGTCGATGCCGACGCGGGCGCCGAGGTAGCGCTTCGGCCGGCACATCAGGATGACGCCGGCGTTGACGCATTCGCCCCGGGCAATGTCCGGCACGACCCGCACGATCGCGTACTGGAACGGGTTACGCGGCGCGCCCACGCTCGGCCTCCTCGACGAACGGGCGCGGGGATTCGAGGCGGCGCACCAGATAGCGCACGTACGCGCGACGCTGGGCGGAGGGCCCGCCGATCGTCGGGTCGCGCGGAAGCCAGACCTCGGGGACCTGCTCGACCACGTCGTGGATGGCCGCCTCGTCGAGCAGCGGCGCAAGCCGCGCGTCGGCCGCCTCGATGGAACCGGCATATGGCAGCAGCACGTGGTCCTTGATGCGCTCGAACGGGCGACGTGCGTGCTCGTCGACGTCACGCCAGGTGTGATGGACGTACAGCGCCGCCCCGTGATCGATCAGCCACGTCCGCCCGTGCCAGACGAGCATGTTGACGTTCTGCGGGGCGCGGTCGGGGTTCATCACCAGCCCGTCGAACCAGACGACGTCGGCGGCGAACGCGGGGTCGGGACGCGGGCCGGCCGCCGGGCTGAAGGGCAGTGATCCGGGCAGGAAGTCGAGCCCGAGGTTCAGCCCGCCGCTGGCGTGGATGAGGTCCTGGATCTCCTCGTCCGGCTCTGCGTCGCCGAGCCCGCGGTCCACCTCCACGCCGACGATGTCCGGCACCGGCAGCCCGAGGAGCCGCGCCAGCTCCCCACAGATCCACTCGGCTGCGAGCACCCGCGGTCCCTGGCCGGCCCCGCGGAACTTGAGCACGTACATGCCGTCGTCGTTGGCCTCGATGAGGGCGGGGAGCGACCCGCCCTCGCGCAAGGGCGTGACGTAGCGCGTCGCAACGACGGTCCGGAGACGCCCGGCCGGTGATCGGGTCCCCATCGAGGAGAGGGTAGCGGAGCCGGCATCGACGGATGTCGCATCCCGGGATGGACGGCGGCCGGTGGCGGCGGGCCGTGCGGCTGGCGACGCTCCAGCCAACAGCACTTGTCATCGTCCACGCACGCCCGCAGGAGGCACTCGTGACCGCATCCACTCCCACGCTCGCCGCAGCAACACGGCCGTTCGCACGACCGCTTTCCGCGGCGAGCATCGCCGCGTCAGCCGCCCTCGTGGCGGCCACGACCCTGGCCGTCACCATGGCCTACCTCGCGATCGCGCACGTCGCCGGCGGGATGCGCTTCGGCGACGGGACGCACTCGGCGATCGTGGACGGCCTGCACGTCGTGACCGCCGTCGCCCTGCTTCCCGTTCCGTTTGCCCTTCACCGTCTGCTGAGTCGCACCTCGCCGCGGCTGAGTGCCGCCGGCGTCGCCCTGGCCGTCGACGCGATCGCCTTCGCGGCGATCCTCCACGCGTTGTTCGCGCTCGGCGTGATCGCCTTCGATGCAGCCGGGCCGCTGCTGCTCATCGGCTACCTGGCGTTCGCCGGCTGGCTGTGGATCGTCGGCTCGCTGGGCTCCGCGAGCGGCGTCCTCCCGAATGGCCGCCGGATGGCAGTCGTCGGCGCCACGATCGTTGGCCTGCCGGTCTGGCTCGTGTGGGTCGCGCGGCACCTCGACGCGGCCTGAGAGGCGTCCGTTCGAGGGCATTCCTGACAAGAATTGGCATGTATCCGGGCTATGCTCAAGGCGACCGACGAGATCGAAGATCGTCCCAGCGGAGCACGGTGATGCTGAACCTCGAATACGCCCGAATTGTGGAGCAGGATCGACGGCGCGAGATCGCCGCCCGGATCCGGATCGAGCGGATCCTCCACCCTGACGAGCCGGTAAGTGATCCGCGTCCGGAGTCGAACGCGGGTCCCCGTCCGGGGATCCAGACGGCCCGCAGCTCGACCACGCCGGCGCGCTAGGAGCAAGGAAATGGACGCACTCCTGGCACTGTTGCCGATCCCCGCCTACGCCGCGGCAATCGCCGCCGTGGCGATCGTGACCGACCGCGTCCTTGGCGATGACACTGGCCTCCTCCGCGCTCTTCAGGATCGAACTCGATCCGCAGGGGCCGCCCGGCGTGCATGAGGAGGAACCAGTCCGCTGGAACGTCGAGCGGTTGCGCCGACCGACGCGAGGAAGCGCCCCGTCCGTGGCGGCCCTGCCAACCGGCGCCGCCGGTGGCCTCGAAGGCGTCTGCGTGCCCTGACCTCGAACGATCAGCGTCCCACTGCGACGGCCGCGGTCTCCTCCCTGACCGCGGCCTCGCCATATCGGTCGAGGATGCGCTGGGCCGTGGCGACGACCTGCTCGCGGACGTCGCGCGGTTCGAGAACCTCCGCCCCGGAGCCCAGGCGGAGCATCGCGTGGGCGACCTCGTCGGGCCACTCGACGTGCAGCCGAAGGTGGACCCAGCCTTCCGGATCGAGCACCTCGAGGCGTTCCGCTTCGTCCGCCGCGCGGTGGCCCACCGCCTCCGCCAGCCAGCCCATCCGCTCGGGGCGGATTCGGATCACAACCTCGGCTCGCGGCGCCTCGCGCTCGTACGCTGCGCTCGATTCGGCCCAGTAGGCAGCGAGATCGAAGGGGGTCGGCCGCTCGAAGCGGCGCTCGAGTGGTTCAGCGCCGCGGATCCGCGACACGCGGTACGTCCGGAGCTGGCCTTCGGTCCGGGCAACCACGTACCAGACGCCCGCCTTGAGGACGAGCCCGAGCGGCTCGAGTTCGCGGGTCACGATCTGGTCGCCACGCCCGTAGTCGATCTCGACGGCGCGGGCTTCCCAGACCGCGTCGGCCATCGTGGCGAGGTGCGGCGTCTCCTCGCCGACCTGGAACCAGCCGGCCGCATCCAGGTGGAAGCGCTCGACGAGCCGCGATGCGCGTGTCCGAAGCTCGGGCGGCAAAGCGGCGAGGACCTTGAGCCGGGCCGCGGTCACGACGGTACCCAGGCCGAGCTCTGCCGCCGGACCGGGGAGCCCGGACAGGAACAGCGCCTCGGCCTCGTCCGGGGTCATTCCGGTCAGCCGCGTGCGGTAGCCGTCGACCAGCCGGATGCCGCCGTGCGGGCCACGTTCCGCGTAGATCGGCACCCCCGCCTCGCTCAGCGCTTCGACGTCACGGTGGATGCTCCGGACCGAGACCTCGAGCTCCCGGGCGAGGGCCGCGGCCGTCATCTGGCCGCGGGTCTGGAGCAGCAGGAGGAGCGACACGAGGCGGGATGCACGCATCCCCGAAGTCTAGCCCAAACATGACGCTGAGTGTCAGGTTTGGCCCAGCCGCGACCTAGCCCCCGAGGAACGAGATCAGGATCGCGAGCGCCCGGCGGAAGAGCTCGATCGTCAGCCAGACCATCCCGATGAAGATCAGGCCGAGGCCGATGAAGAACAGCCGCGTGTCGGCCGTGCTGGCGTACGGGTCGCTCGCGTAGCGCCGGAAGAGCCTGAGGTTGCGCTCGTTCGCCTTCGAGAAGAAGTCGAGGATGTCGCCGACGAACGGCAGGGCGCCGAGGAGCATGTCGACGCTCGCATAGACGACCATCCGCGCGAGCACGATCCGCGGCAGCTTGAACTTGGCGGCCTCCCCGATGATCCAGAAGCTGGCCACCGCTCCGGCCACGTCGCCGATCACCGGGATGAGACCGATGATCGGGTCGAGGCCGAACCGTCGGCCGCCGGTTCCGGGGACCACGACGAGGTCGTCGAAGATCCGTGTCATGTGCGCGATCCGCCGCTCAGCCGCGGCGAGCCGTGCCGTGCGGGTCGGATCGATCCGCGTGACGGTTCCGGACGCCGGCGGATCGGCGCCGCGCGATCCGACGGTCACGCTCAGAGTTCGGCGCGGAAGGTGTCGCAGCCGTCGACCCGACCGCCCTCGTAGCCGGTCAGGAACCATTGCTGGCGCTGCTCCGACGACCCGTGCGTCCACGTCTCGGGTGTGACCTGGCCCTGGATGCGTTCCTGGATGCGGTCGTCGCCGACGGCCGCCGCTGCGTCGAGCGCCTGTGCGATGTCGGTCTGGGTGAGCTCGCGCAGGAAGCCGGTGCTTTCGGCGTTGCGCGCCCACACACCCGCCAGGCAGTCCGCCATGAGTTCGATGCGGACGGCGGTGCCCTCTGCGCCGGCGTCGCGGGACCCGCCTTCGAGCACGCCGAGGAGGTTTTCAATGTGGTGGCCGTACTCGTGGGCCACGACGTATCCCTCGGCCAGCGGACCGCCCTCTGCGCCGAACCGTCGTTCGAGCTCGTCGTAGAACCCGAGGTCGAGATAGACATTCGTGTCGAGCGGGCAGTAGAAGGGCCCGACCGCCGAGCTCGCCGCCCCGCAGGCGGTGTTGACCGAGCCGTCGAACAGGACCGTCTCGGCGGGCTGGTAGGTGGAGCCACTCTGGGCGAACGCGTCGGTCCAGTAGTCCTGGATGCTGTTGACGAACCCCACGATCCGGCAGTCGGCGCGTTCGTTGGCGTCCTGGCCTGTCCGGCACTCCTCGGCGAGCTCGCTGCTGTTCGGGCCGGTGACGGTTCCCGGGTCGGCCACGCCGGACAGCGCGCCCGGGTCGCCGCCGAGCAACACATAGGCGAGCAGCAGGACGAGGCCGATGCCGCCGCCCCCGAGGGCGATGCCGCCGGCGCCACCGACACCCCGCCGGTCGAGGACCTGGCGCGGGTTGAGGCGAGCCTTGGGATTGAAGACCATGGGCCGGTAGCCTCGCCGTTCGGGACAGTGAATTGCAAAGCGGCGGTCGCGCGTCGTCTTGCAGCGCGCTTGCAGCGTGGACTGGCATCATCGCCGCATGACCGGTTCGCTCGAGGCCGCGCTCGAACGCGTCCGTGGCTGGGGCGCCGACCATGCCGCGGTCGCTGTGATCGGTGCGGACGGGATCGTGGCATCGGTCGGCGATCCCGCGCGACACGCCGAGTGGGCGTCCGTGACGAAGCTCGTGACGGCCTACGCCGTGCTCCGCGGGGTGGAGCGCGGCGAGATCGCCCTCGACGAGCCGTTCGGGCCAGCGGGAGCCACCGTGCGCCACCTCCTGGCCCATGCCTCGGGGCTCGGCCCGAAGGGCAGCACACCCATGAGCGCGCCGGAGCGGACGCGGATCTACTCGAACGCCGGCTACGACCTGCTGGGTGAGCTGCTCGAGGAACGCTCCGGGCAGCCGATCGCGACGGTCCTCGAGCGCGACGTTCTCGAGCCGCTCGGCATGAGCGGCACTCGGCTCAATGGGCGGCCCTCGGTCGGGCTGCGAGGCCCACTCGACGATCTCGGGCGCTTCTGCCGCGAACTGCTGCGTCCTTCACTGACGTCCCCGGCCACGCTGGCCGCCGCCACCACGGTGGCGTTCCCGGGCCTTGCCGGCGTGCTTCCGGGGCTCGGTCGCTTCGACCCGCTCGACTGGGGCCTCGGCTTCGAGCTGCGCAGCGGCAAGGACCCGCACTGGACGGGCACGCGCAACTCGCCGGCGACATTCGGTCACTTCGGGGGGAGTGGCACGTTCCTGTGGGTGGATCCAATTCCGGACCTTGCCCTCGCCTGCCTCACCGACCGCCCCTTCGGGCCGTGGGCGCTGGATGCGTGGCCGGCCCTCTCGGACGCGGTCCTCGAGGCGGCGGCCTAGGCTGCGCGCCGGCCGGGTGGCGCGATGGCCTCCGGCGCGATGCCGGGCGCCAGCGGCAGCTCGAGCTGGGTGGGGCCGTCATCGACGTCGGCGCGCTCTGCCTCGAGCTTCACCGTCCGGCGGTCACGCAGGTCGTACCTGCCGCGCAGCTCGTTGACCTGCCGCCGGACCGGGTCCAGCTCGCGCTTCCCCAGGTACGCGCGGCCGGCGTACAGCCGCTCGTAGCGGGGGAGCAGGTCGGGCCAGTCGCGTGCCAGGTTCTCCAGGAAGTGCTCACGGGTGCCGGGCCGCAGGTACAGCAGGTTCGCCCAGATCCCGGTCGCCCCGGCCTCGCGGGCCGCACGCACCACGGCCGCCATCGATTCGGGGGAGTCCGAGATCCCGGGCAGGATTGGCGCCATGCCGACGCCGACGTCGAGGCCGGCATCCACGAGCGTGGTGAGCGCCCGAAGCCGCTGCCGTGGCGGCGCGGTGCCGGGCTCGGTGCGCCGCCACACCTCGGGGTCCAGCGTCGGGATCGAGAAGGTGATTGACGCGCCCGCTCGGCGTGCGGCCTCGGCGAGCACGTCGGCGTCGCGGACGATCAACGGCCCGCGCGTGATCAGGTGGAGCGGCGTGCGTGCCTCGGCCAGCCGGCCGACGCATGCCCGCGTCAGCCGGTACCGACCCTCGGCGGGCTGGTAGGGGTCGGTGGCGGTCCCGACCGCCACGAGGTCTCGCTTCCAGCTCCGCCGCGCGAGCTCGCGCGCGAGGACGTCGGCGACGTTGACCTTCACCCGGATCGACCGCCCGTAGCGATCGTCGGACGGACGGTCCGCGCGAGCCTCGAACGCACGAACGAAGCAGAACGTGCAACGGTGGGCACAGCCCGTGTACGGGTTCAGCGACCAGCGGAACGACATGCCCGTGACCTTGTTGAGGGCCGAGCGGCAGGGCTCCTCTCGATATTCGGGCCGCGTCATCGTTCGAAGTTTAGAACAGACGTTCGATATCGTCCAGAGGTTTCGTGACGTTCGTCCATCCCGCGGCAGGACGCATGGCAGGTGGTGCGAACGAAGGCGCGACGTACCTTCATCTCGGACGCGAAACGGACCGCCGGACACAGCGACACTCGTCCGGCGGCGCGCTGACCCTCCGGCGGGATGCCGGGCGGCGGCGGAGCCGGCATTCCTGCCACGACGGCGGTCCGTCGCTCCACCCCTCGACCCAACGCCGCTAGTTCGGCAGGTCGCCCGAGCTGCCCTGCTGCCGAAGGAAGCGCTCGATCTCCGAGATCAGCTCGTCGCCGGCCGGCAGCCGGGCCTCGTCGACCATCGACTCGAGCCGCTCGACGTACGTTCGGGTCTGCTCGTCGGCGGCGGCCGCGAGATCGAGGCGCTGCCGCAGTTGGCGCGTCTCCTCGGCGAGGTCCCCGATCGGCAGGTCCACGCCGAGGTGGCGTGACAGGACACCGAGCAGCTCCAGCGCGGCAGCGGGATACGGGCCTGACACGTAGTGCGGGATCTGCGCGAAGTAGCCGAGTGCCGGGATGCCGGCGTCCGCCACGCGCATCTCGAGCATCGAGATCGCCGCGGACGGGACCCGCAGCAGCCCGTCCGGTCCGCGGTTGACGCCACTGGTCAGGACCGCCGGCCCCGAGGCGGTGCCGATGATCGGGACGGCGCGGGTGTGCGGCACTGCGGCCGGGATCGCGCCGAGGCTGATCCACTCGGCCACGTCCAGACGCTCGACGAGCTCGACGACCGCGTCCGCCAGCTCGCGCCAGCGGTAGTCGGGCTCCGGGCCGCCGAACAGCAGCAGGTCGCGGCCTTCGATCGTCGTGTGACGGACGGTCAGCTCGGGCCAGGTCAGCTCGGCCAGCCGGCCGTCCCGGATCTCCAGCGGCGGCCGCCGGGCGCGGTAGTCGAACAGCGCATCGGGATCGAACTCGGCGACGACCCGGCTGCCGTCACCCAGCTCCTCGACCGCCGTCGTCGAGGCCTGGCCGGCGTCCACCCACGTATCGAACGCGACGACGATCGTCGGGGAGATGACCTCGATCGGTTCGACCAGCCGGTACAGCGCCACCGGCCAAGCATACGGGTCAGGGCGGGCGCTGCCCGCAGGCGCCGTCGGGGCTACGATCAGCCCATGCCCGACACCATCGAAACCATCGACGCGCTCGGCGCCGTGGCTGCCACGTGGGGCGTCCTGATGGCGGTCTCGCCGCTGCTCCAGATCCGCCGGATGCTCGACCGCCGCTCCTCGGCCGACGTCTCGATCGCCTACCTGAGCGTGCTCCAGATCGGCTTCGGCCTGTGGATCGCGTACGGCATCGCGCTCGGGAGCGTCCCCCTGATCGTGCCCAATTCCGTGGCATTGATGGTCGGCTTCGTGACGATCGCGATCGCGTGGGCGTACCGCAACGGTCGCGCGGCGGTCACGGAGGCCTGATCCCCTCAGCCGGCCTCGCGCGCGGGTAACGGGACGGTGAGCAGCTCGCGGAGGCGTTCGAGGTCACCCTCGCCGAAGCCGTGCCGCGCGAGGAGCGCGGGAGCGCCGCCGTGCACGCGCACGAGATGGTCGAGCGCCTCGAGCATGTACTCCGGTTGGCAGTCGAGCGTGACGGACCCGCCGCGCCAATCGGCGAGCCCGCTGTCGGCGCCGTCGGTCGCAAAGCTCTCGACCGACAGCGCATAGTCCCCGGCGACGACGTCGGCCGGCACGCCGACCGCGGACAGGAGCAGCGCAACGGTGACACCGGTCCGGTCGACACCGGCCGCACAGCCGATGACCGCGGGGAGGCCGCCCGGCTCCACGAGCGCCCGGGCGATCCCGGCGAGCGCCGTCGAGCGCCTGTCGAACATGTGGCGGTACGTGGCCGCGATCCCGTCGGGGACTGCCTCGTCGGGCATGAGCGGCAGGTTCCGGTAGCGGATCTCATCCGAGTCACGGAAGACGCTGGGACGCCCCTCGACCTCGTGGGACCAGCGGACGTCGATCACCTGGCGGACCCCAAGGTTGTGCAGCGCCCGCTGCGAGGCGACCGGGAGCTGGTCGAGGGCATCGGTTCGGAGGAGCGTCCGCCAGCGGGTCTGCCGGCCGTCGCCGGCCGGGTAGCCGCCGACGTCGCGCAGGTTGCGCGTACCGGGGAGGCGGAGGTGGCGCTCCGCGAGCGCGGGTCGGAAGGGAACGTCGGAGGGCACGAGCCCGAAGGCTACCGCACCAGGCGCCGGCGCGACGGCGGGGCGGCCGAGCCACCCCGGCTCCTCCGCGAAGCGGGTGGCCCGGCCATGGAGCGGGCCCGGCGTGAGCCGGGCCCGAATTGCTGGGCTGCTCGAAGGAGCTACTCCTCGATCGGCTCGCCGGCAGGGCTGACGACGTACCAGACGTCCCCCTGGCCCTGGCCGTTGACGTCGCCCGCAGCAGCGTCGTTGGCGAAGTAGTAGAGCGGCCAGTCTCCGGCCTTGACCTGCATGGACCCGTCGGTGCGGGCCACCGTCGTGAAGGTCGCTGCGTCGAGGCCCTCGCCGACCGTGATCTCGCCGGTAACAACGAGCGGCGGCCAGTTCGTCTCGCAGTCGTCGTAACAGGTCGGCTCGCCGGCAGTGTCCGGCTTGAACATGTACAGCGTCTTGCCTTCCGCGTCGACGAGGATCGGGCCGAAGTCCGACTCCGCGACCGCGACGGTCGCGGCACCGGCGGCGGGCGCTCCGCTGGCGGACGCGGGCGCTTCACTCGAGGGGGCTTCGCTGGCGGGCGCCACGCTGGCGGGCGCTTCGCTGGCGGGCGCTTCGCTGACAGGCGCCTGGGACTCCGGCGCGGCCGGGGCGGCGGTCCCTCCGCCGCTCGAACAGGCGGCGACGAGGATCGCGAGCAGGGTTCCGAGGATGAGGGTGCGTGCGATGGTGTGCATGCGCGGAGGTCTCCATGCGGGCAGGTGGACCCGCCGGCTTCGTCGGCGGCATCGGGCGGCGGAGCGCCTCGACACACCCCTGTACGCACTCGACCACCCCCGCGGTTTCCCCGTGGTGAATGTCACGTCCTGGCGCGTTCGGCCAGATGCTCCACGAGTCGGTCGGCGTCGGGCAGGACCATGTGGCACGCCACCAGCGCGATGAACGCCACGCTGATCGTGACGAGCGCCGCGAACGCGACCGTCGAAACCACGGTGACCAGCACGACGACGACCGTGAGCGCGAACATCCGGAATGGGGCGGCGAGCACGACATAGCCAGCCAGCCGTGCCCGCTCGCGGGCGGGCTCAGTGGCGCGTGCCGGGTCGGCGAGGAGCGGCCACGCCACGACCGCGTAGATCAGCAACGCGACGGCGCCCCAGCCGGCGAGCGTCGCGAACACCCAGCCCAGCGGACTCGACGAGTTGATCCCGACAGCAATGTTGAGCGCGAGGAGCCCGAATCCCCAGCCGACGGCCGCCGCGAGGAGGATCGCCGGAACGAAGAGCTCGCGGGCCGCCCCGAACGCGTCGGACAGGACGACGTGCCGGCCGCGGGTCACCAGCCCGGCCAGGCGGTAGATCCCGGCGAGCGGCGGCCCGAGCAGCGGCGCCCCGGCGATCGCCACCCAGATCCCGAGGCTGATGGCGGCCCAGCCCAGCGCGACGAGCACGATGCCCCAGACGACGTTGGCGGGGACGAGCCGGATCGACTGGTAGTAGAAGTCGACCGCCGCCCGGCGGAGCGCACGCGGCAGCGCGATGCGTTCCAGGGGCTCGGCGAGGTCGTCGTCCTCTTCGGACGCGCCGGGCCGGTCAGCCCTTGACACCGGACGCTGCGATGCCGGCGGTGAAGTAGCGCTGGAAGAAGATGTACAGCACGAGGATCGGGATCGTCGCCATCACGACGACCGCCGTCAAGGCCGGCCAGTTCGTCTGGAACATGCCGCGGAACTGGGCCAGCCCGAGCGGCAGCGTCCAGTGGCTCCGTTCCTGGAGCAGCACGAGCGGCCAGAAGAAGTTGTTCCAGGCGCCCTGGAACTGGAGGATCGCCACAGCAGCGACCGCCGGCGTCGCGAGTGGCAGCATCACCCGCCAGAACGTGGTGAAGAACCCCGCGCCATCGATCTTGGCGGCTTCCTCGAAGTCGCGCGGGAGCGTCAGGAAGTACTGGCGGAGCAGGAACACGCTCTCCGCCTGGATCGCCAGCACGACCATCACCGAGAGATAGTTCGTCGGGCCGCTGTTCACCAGGTCGACCACGTTGTTGAGCAGGATGTAGACCGGCACGAGCCGGAGCTGGTCGGGGATCATGAGGGTCGCGATCACCACGATGAACAGCACCTCGCGCCCGGGGAAGCGCAGCCGGGCGAACGCGTAACCGGCCATCGTGCCGAGTGTCACGTTGCTCAGCGTCACGGCGCCGGCCACGATCAGGCTGTTGAGGAACAGCCGCAGGAGGGTGGGGTCGAGCTGGGTGAAGGCCGTCTCCCAGCCCTCGAAGACGATCGGCTCCGGGATCACGGTCAACCGCACTGCGTCAGGCTGGGTCTTGAACGACGTGATGACCGTCCAGGCGAATGGCACGAGCATCAGCAGCCCGTACGCGATCAGGAGCAGGTACGCCAGCCGGCGGCGCGTGCTGGCCCCACGGTCGCCCGCCGGGCGGACCGCCTCGGGGACCGGCCGCGTGCCCTCGATGTCGGCCGCAACGCGAGCCGGGGACTGGGCGGCCATCGTCAGGTCCAGCTCGGCGTTCCGCCGAAGAAGCGCCGCTGGATCAGCGTGATCGACATGATCAGCACGAACAGCACGACCCCGACCGCCGCTGCGTAGCCGAAGTCGAAGTCGGCGATCGCCTTGCGGTACAGGTAGAGCACGATCGTCGTGAGGGAGTTGTTCGGCGTTCCGTCGACGCCACCCCCGATGTAGGCCTGGTCGAACATCTGGAAGGCGCCGATGATCGCGACGGTCAGGACGAAGAAGTGACCCGGGCGCAGGAGCGGGAAGGTGATCTTCCAGAACGCATTCCACGCGTTCGCCCCGTCGATCGCGGCCGCCTCGTAGAGGTCGTTGCTGATCGTCTGGAGGTAGGCCAGGTAGAACAGCATGAATGTCCCCGACGTCGTCCAGACGTTGAGCGCGATGATCGTGTTGAGCGCGGTGTTGCTGGTCGAGATCCAGGCGTGGTTGGGCTCGATCCCGAAGAGCTGGAAGATCGGGTTGAGCCCGAGCGCGCCGCGCACGTCGTTGAACAGGCCGTCGGGCTGGAACAGGAAGATCCACAGGACCGTGATGGCGGCCGAGCTGGCGATCGCCGGGAAGTAGAACGACGCCCGGAAGAACTTCTGGCCACGGATCTTCATGTTGATGATGACCGCCAGGAACAGTCCGAGGGCGATCGTGAGCGGCACCCACACGATCGCGTAGTACACGGTGTTCGCGACCGCCTTGTGGAAGACGGGGTCGCTGAGGATCCGCTCGAAGTTGCGGGTCCCCTCGAACTCCTTGGCTCCGCGCAGGCCCCAGTCCCACAGGCTGATGAAGCCGGCGTAGCCCATCGCCCCGACCCGCAGGGTCAGGAAGAAGAACATCGGCAGCGCGATCAGCACGAGTCCCGCGACCATCTCGGCCCGTCGGTCGGACAGGCCGCGAGATCGCGGGACCCGCGGTGCGTTGGCTGCCATCAATCGCGCCCTGGATTCCGGGCGCTCGTGGCTACTGCGAGAGGGCCTGGTCGATCGCCGACGACGTGGCGCTGACCACCGGCTCGGGGTCGGTGCTCTTTGCCTCGATCTGGGCGGTCATCGCGTTGTTGAAGGCGTCGTTGATGCCCGAGAAGCCCGGGATGAAGCTCCATGGCTTCGCGTTCGCGGCACCTTCGACGAGGACCTCCTTGCCCGCGGCGGCGGGCACGTCCTGGCGCGACGGGTTCGCGACGCCACCCTCCGTCCAGGTGGTCATGCCCTCGGGGCCGGTGAGGTACTGGAGGAGGACCCACGCGGCATCCTTGTTCGCGGAATCCTCGCCGATGGAGTAGCTCACGGTGAACCCGAGCGTCGCCGGCTGCGAACCCTGCGGCATCGGCGCCCATGCATACCCGGTATCCGGGTAGCTGGTCGTCATGAACGGATCGAGCCAGCCGCCTTCGAAGATCATCGCGACCTTGCCCTCGCCGAGGGACTTGCCGCACCAGTCGTCACCGAGATCGGCAGCGCGGGCCGCCTGGCCGTTCGCGAACCAGCCGAGGTACGTGGTCAGCGCGTCGCGCGTCTCCTGCGAATCGAACGTGTTCTGGCTCTTGTCATCGCTCAGCAGCGAGCCACCGTTCTGGTAGATGAACGCGAGCGCCCGGTCGAGCGAATGGTTGAGGCAGAACGCCTTCTGGTCACCACTCGTCAGCGCCTCTGCGGCGGCCTGCAGCTCCTCCCAGTTGGTCGGCGGCTCGATGCCGGCCTCCTCGAGCATCGCGCTGTTGTAGGCCATCGCCAGCGTGTTGCCGTCCTTCGGGAAGCCGTAGACGCCGCCTTCCGGGCCACGGAACGCGTCGAGATAGCCGGGGAAGAAGGCGCTGGTGTCGAAGCCGCGTTCGGCCGCCAACGGCTCGAGATCGACGAGGACGCCCTCATCGATCCACTCGGGGGCGACGCTCGAGTCGACGTAGAACAGGTCGGGTGGTTCGCCCGAGCTGAACTTCGCGGTCATCGCCGCCGGATACTCTTCGGCGACCGGCTGATAGTCGACCGTGATGTTGGGGTACGCCTCCGCGAAGTTGGCGAGGACCGTCTCGAGGGCCGCGCCCTCCTCGGGCGACGCCTGCCACCCCGAGAAGACCACCGTTCCGGACACGGACGCCGGGTCGAACCCGCTGGCCGCGCCGGCGCTCGCGCCCGGACTGCCTGCTGCCGGACTACCCGCCGCCGGGCTCGCGCCCGGGCTTTCGGCGCCGGGCGCACCGCGTGGCGCCCGGGTCGGTGACGCACGCGCCGACCGCGAAGGCCGCCGCGATACAGAGAACAATGAAGGATCGACGCATCGAGTTCTCCTCCGTAACTCGTCGCGCGAACCGGCCGCGGCCGCCATGGTAGCGGCGCGCGGGGGTGCGGGCAGCCGCCCGGGCCGCGCTGGCGGAGCATCCGCCGCGCCACATCGCAGTTAGTGAGAAAGCGGGCGAGCCGACGATTCGGCTGCGTTGCAGCGGCGTGCCCAGGGAGCGCAGGCCGGTGTGCGCGGAACAACAAACGCGGCGAATCTCAGCGAGCTCAGACCGTTGGTGGCCCAACGGTGCGTTCAGGACAACAAACGCCGGGAATCGATGCTCTCCGCGTGTACTCGGGTCGCGGACACTGCCGATCTGTTGCTCGTGGAAACACCCTATCGTGACCGGGATGGCCGACGACGAATCGAATGAGCTGAACCTGCGTCTCCGCATCGACTCGGGCGACGAGCGCGCAGCGCTCGAGCAGGCACTGTTGCGTGCGCGGGCGACGGAACTCGCGGAAGTGCGCCGCAACCAGGTCCGGCTGAGCGCGGGCTACGGCGACGCGACGACCCGCGACTCGATGACCGGCGAGGCGGGCCGGGCGCAGCTGCGCTTGACCATGCTCGACCGGCTCCTGACCGAACTTCGCGCCGGAAGCCGCTGACTGTCAGACCGCCACGGAACCTTCCTCGAGGTCGCGTCGTCTGAGGGACACGCGACCCACCAGACCCTGGGTCAGGGGTCGATGACCACCCGGGTCGCGGGAACTCTCAGGAGTCACACCCGTGTTTCGTGCTGCCTTACGCCTGGCGCGGCCAGCCGCGCTCCTCGCCATCGCGGCTGTGGCGGCCGCCTGCGTCGGTTCCGCCGGCGCTGCCGGTTCGACGCCGTCGCCCAAGCCGGTGGATCCTGACAAGGTGATCTTCCGCGTCAGCTGGGAGGGCGGCTTCGTCACTCCCGAGATGCTCCTCGGACGGCTGCCGATGGTCGCGGTGTACGCCGACGGCCGGGTCATCACCCAGGGCCCCGTCCTTGCGATCTATCCCGGACCGTTCATGCCGAACCTCCAGGAGCGCACCTTGTCCGAAGCAGGATTGGAGCGGTTGATCGCGCTCGCCCGCGAGAAGGACCTCCTCAAGGACGTCAACTACGGCTTTCCGGGCATCGCGGATGCGACCGACACCGTGCTCGAGATCAACCTCGACGGCAACAGCTACCGGGTGAGCGCATATGCGCTGGCCGAAGCCGGGTTCGACGGCGAGATCGCCCCGGCGATCGAGCTCGAGCCGGCGGAGGTCGAGGGCCGCGCCGCGCTGCGCGAATTCGTCGAGGCCCTGATGACCATCCCCGAGACCGACTACGTCGACCAACCGCACGCCTACGAGTTCGAGGCGCTCCGGCTGTACGTGAAGCCGGCCGACATCGTCGAGAACAGCGAATTCCCGGGCGAGCAGCCACCGATCGCCTGGCCGCTCGATGACCTCGCGACCGCCGGCACGGCGATCGACAACCCATCGGTCGACCGCTGCCTCGTCGTCGAAGGCGACGATCTCGCGACCGTCCTGCCGCTCCTGCAGGGCGCGAACCAGCTGTCGGTCTTCGAGTCCGAAGGCGAGGTCTACTCGCTGATCCCGCAGCCGCTCTACCCCGGCGAGTCCGGCTGCTGAACCGCCTTGACCCGGCCGTCCTGTACGAAATCGGGGCTTGACATCTATACCCAGGTATAGGCTTACGGTGGGTGGACGAAATCCCGAACCGGAGTCCCGACATGCCAGTCCTCACGAACCCTGACCCCGCGGCCGAGATCGCTTGCACGTTGCCTGTGCTCGAGATGGGTGCCCGCCTTGTCTCCCTCCAGGAGCTGATTGGCGGTTCGCTGCTCGAGGCCGCCCGGACCGACCAGGCGCTCCGCATCGTTATCGAACGCGACGGGCGTTCCTCCCTCTACGCCGACACGGTCGCGTGGGCGACTGCCGAGAAGGCCTGCTGCGCGTTCCTCGGGTTCGGCGTCGAGGAAGCGGAAGACCGCGTCACGCTCGAGATTGGAGCACCGGCCGGTGCCGAGGCGACGCTCGACGGCATCGAGGTGCTCGTCCGTGCCGCCGCGCGGCCACAGGTGACCGCGTGACGGAGGGGCTTCGAATTGGCGATGTCGCCCGGTCCGCCGGTGTGAACGTCCAGACCCTGCGCTATTACGAGCGCCGTGGCCTGGTGCTCCCGGAGTACCGCAGGCACTCGGGCCAGCGCGAGTACGACGATTCGGCGGTCCGTCGCGTGCGCGCGATCAAGGCAGCGCAACAACTGGGCTTCACGCTCGCTGAGATCCAGGAGCTCTTTGATCTGTCCGCGCACCGTCGCGGCACCGACGAGCTCCACTCGCGCGCTTTGGCGAAGATCGCGGAGATCGACGAGCGAATTGAGCAACTGCAGGGGATGCGCGCCGGGCTCGAGGACGTGATCGAGGCACAATGCGACTCGTTGACGGACTGCTCGTGCGGACTCGGCTGCCCGATCCCGTTCGAGGCGCCGGCATGAGCCCGAAGGCGTCGGGCGACCGGATGCTCGGCGCGGTCGTCGCGACGGCCTGCGTCGCGTGCTGCCTGCCACTGGTCGTCGCGGCCGGTCCGCCAGTTCTCGTCGCCGGAGTGGCCGTCGCCGGGGCGGGCGCGACCATCGGTGCGGTCAAGCGACGGCAGCGACCTTCAGGATTGGCTCGGCCGCGGGTGGCCGTCGATACTCCCACGCGACCACGGCCGTGAGCGCGATCGCGATGACGGCGAGCGGCCATGCCGGCGGCAGCGAACTGACCACCACGAGCCCGGCGCCCATGACGAGGAGGGCGACGAGCCGGGCAACGAGGATCGTGCCCGAAATCCGCCAGTAGACGACTGCCGAGAACCCGACGAACAACGCAACGCCGGCGCCAAGGGCGATGAGCACCTCGCTGTGGAGCGGGTCACCGGGATGGGCGACGATCTCCTCGATACCAACCGCGAACCCGATGATGCCGAACAGCATCGGAAAATGCCCGAGGCTGTACGCGTCGCGCACCCGGACCCCGACGTCCCCGGGCGCGGTGTCCTCGAGCTGCTCCTCGAGCCCTTCCTTGAACCACCCGAAGTAGGTCCACCACAACAGGCAGGCAATCAGGAGAGCCAGCGCGGAATCGGCGGCCAGGTCGAGGGTCCGCTCGTGGGCCGCGACGGCCGTGCCGGCGACGATCAACGACTCGCCGATGGCAATGATCACGAACAGCGCATGTCGCTCGGCCATATGGCCGATGTGGATGTCCCACGTTCGCCCGCTGGCCGCCTGTGTGGCGAGCAGGTCCGTCAGGATTGCCAGCACCCAGATCAGCGGTCGGATCGAGGGATCTGCCAGCGCGCCCACGAGGACGAGCGCGAGCCCGATTGAAGACACGCCGGCCCAGCGCCAGATCCCGGCTGCCCGAGGGTCGTTGGTCCGCTCCATCTCGACGAGGACCTGGAGGGTGAGACCGAGGATGCGGACGACGAGGTAGGGGACCGCAAACAACAGCGCGTCGTCGAGAAACGCCTGCGACACGGTGGTGGCCATCACGAACGCCGCAGCCGTGGCGGCCAGCGTGATCACCCTCACGAACACGTGGGTCGTGTCGGCCGGGTTGAGCGTCCAGGTGAACTGGGTCCACGCCCACCAGATCATCCAGAACAGGACGAGGGAGCGGAGCACGCCGTCCGGCGTGAGGTTCCGGGCCGTCAGCGCCGTGACCTGGGTCACGGCAAACACGAAGACGAGGTCGAAGAAGAGCTCGACGAACGCAACGCCCTGTGGTTCCGGCGCGTGCAGTCGCGGGCGAACCTGGCCGGTCATCGCCCGCACTGTAGCGGGAGCGACCGGGCGTCAGCCGGTTTCGAACGTCAGCAACACCTCGTGGCTGGAGCCGCCGCTCGTCTGGCGCACCTCGACGGGTCCGATGCCACGCGCGTAGAACTTGTGCTCCTCGACGTCAGGATCGAGCGGCGTGAAGTCGCGCGTCTCGAGCACGTTGTCGAACGTCCCGAATGGCACCTCGACATGCTCATCCAGTGACAGGATCTCGGCCGCGTCCTCCGCCTGGCCCGCGTAATACTCCTGCCGATAGGCCATCCCGGCCTGCGGGTCGGCCGGGAGGATGATCCCGGCCTGCGCACCATCGACGCCGGCCTCCCACGAGCCCTCGGTGCTGACGACCTCGCCGTTCTCGTACTCCTTGGTGTCCTCGCCGAGGTACCAGAGGTTTCCGGATGCGTCCTGGGCGTACCAGTCGAGGGTGTCCTCGACGGTCTGGCCGTCCTCGCGTGACGAGGTCGTGCACCACGGTCGCCGGGATGCCGAGGATCTCCTTCGTGTCCTCGGTGACGGTCACCTCGACCTGCTGCTCGGTTCCATCGGCGTCGGTTTCGCGGTAGACCCAGCGGCTCCCCGGCGCCATCGGCCAGTAAGGGTGGTCGAGCGCGACCCCGGCGAACAGGGACGGATCGAGCGCGATCGTGTCGGAGCCCTGCGGCAGCGCGACCGAAGGAGGCGCGGAACTGGGAGGCGGTGCGCTCGTCGGCGGAGCGGTGATGGGAGGGAGTGGGGCTCTCGATACCGCTGGCTCACTCGGGTTCGATGTGCTGCAGGCACCGAGCATGGCGATCGCCGCCACGACAAGAAGCCTTGGGAGCCAGAGCGTCCGTCGGAGCATGGAGCACCTCCGCTCGGTGAACCTACACCTCGCCTGCTATCCATGAGGCAGGTGATGCGTCGTGGGTTTCAGCAACCGAATTCGGCGTTGACCGATGATTGTCCGGCACTCCTCCCGTCGAAGCGGACATGACGATGACCATCAGCCCGGAACCAGTTCGAACCACCCAGCCGACCGAGGAAGCAGCGGCCGTTGCCGCAACCCGCGGCGGCGACCGCGATGCCTTCGCCGCGCTGTGCGAGCGGTACCGCCGCCAGCTCCATGTCCACTGCTACCGGATGCTCGGCTCGGTCGACGACGCCGACGACCTCGTCCAGGACACGTACCTCAAGGCATGGCAGGCGCGTGCCTCGTTCGAGGGGCGTTCGCTGTTCAGGACCTGGCTCTACCGCATCGCGACGAACGCGTGCCTCGACGCGCTGGCACGCCGTCCGAAGCGTGTCATGCCGCCCGACGTCCGGCCGCCGGAACAGGTGCTGAACACCGACTTCGCGCCACCCGTGGAATTGCCCTGGCTCCAGCCGTACCCCGACCGGCTGCTGGAGGTGCCGGCTCCGGCGCGCGACGAGCCGTCGGTCGTGGTCGAGGAGCGCGAGACGATCGAGCTGGCATACCTCGCGGCCATCCAGCACCTGCCCCCGCGCCAGCGGGCGGTGCTGATCCTGCGCGACGCCATGTCCTGGTCGGCCAGGGAGACCGCCGAGTTGCTGGACCTCAGCGAGGCCGCCGCCAACAGCCTGCTGCAGCGCGCGCGGGCCACGATGCGGACGAAGCTGCCCGAGCGGCCCTCCGAGTGGACACGGGCGCGCGAGATCACCGACGCCGAGCGTGACCTGTTGCGCCGGTACATCGCGGCGTCGGAGGCCGCCGACGCCACCGCGTTCAGCGCGCTCCTCGCCGAAGACGTCCGGCAGACCATGCCGCCCCTCCCGATGTGGTGGGACGGAAAGGAGCTCGTCGCGGCGCTCAATCGGTACTTCCTCGAGGACGGGAGCGAGGGCGACCTGCGTGCTGTCGCGACCGCAGCCAACCGGCAGCCGGCGGCAGCGTTTTACCTCCGCAAGTACGGAGAGACCGAGTTCAGGCTGATCGCCCTGGACGTCCTGACGATCGAGGACGGCCTGATCACCGAGATGGACACGTTCGACCCGCATCGCTGCCCTGGCTTCGAGCTGCCCGAGGTCCTCGACCGAGTAGGCGGTCTCTTGCATCCTGCAAGTGACAAGCGTAGGATCGTTGCACATTCAACGATCACACGCGAGGGCACACCATGGACGACTCGATCCGGCGAGCGCTGGGCCGCGGTCACACCATCGACATGACGACGACCGGGCGGCGGACCGGCAAGCCGCGCCGCATCGAGCTGGTCTTCCACAACATCGACGGCCGGCTGATCATCTCGGGCTCGCCGAACCGCCGGAAGCGCGGCTGGATCCACAACCTCGAGGCCGACCCGCACCTCACGTTCCACCTGAAGCGCTCCGTCCACGCCGACCTCCCGGCCACGGCCCGCGTGATCACCGATCCGGCCGAGCGCCGTCGGCTCGCCGAGTGGATCGTTGCCAACGCCTGGCGCAACCAGGAGGTCGAGGCGATGGTCGCCTTCTCGCCGTTCATCGAGGTCTCGATCGACGAGCTCCAAACCGATGAGACGGAGGCCTCGCCGGCGTTGAACAGGGTGTAACCACCAACGCATTGCGAGGCCCTCTCATGGACTGGACCCTGGAAGTCGTGATCCTGCCCGTCAGCGACATCGACCGGTCAATCGCCTTCTACCGTGATCAGGTCGGCTTCGAGCTCGATCACGACACCAAGACCGAGCACATGCACGTCGTGCAGCTCACGCCCCGCGGATCGGGTTGCTCGATCGTCTTCGGCGACCTGCCGAGCCAGCGCGAGATGGCGCCGGGCTCGATCAAGGGCCTGCAGCTGTGCGTGGCCGACGCGCATGCCGCGCGCGAGGAGCTGACATCTCGTGGCGTCGAATGCAGCGAGATCATGGTCTTCGACGAAAGCGACGGCGGGACGTTCTTCGGCTTCGCCGATCCCGACGGGAACTCGTGGGCCGTCCAGCAGCTCAAGGTCCGCGGCGAGAAGCCGCTGATCCCGGTGGAGCATCGCGGACGGTTCGGCGCCTGAGACCCCGCGCGCTTGCACGAGGCGACGCGGGCGACGGTCGCGGGACTCGTCTGACGGTGCGCTAGGCGGGGTCCGTCGGAGGCGATGCCGAGCTGCACGACGGTCTCGCCACCGAAGGCCATCGGATCGCCGACCTGGTACGCGTCGGCGATCTTGTTCCAGGCTTCGAAGCCGGGATGGTTGTCGTGCGCGTGATGGCCTTCTCCGGTCGCGAAGATCGCGGCCACGAGGTACTGGACGCTCCCTTCGACCGGGCGCGACGAGATGTCGAGGCGGTTCAGCGTTGCGCCGATCAGCAGGCCCTGCTCACGCAGGTCCTGCCAGACCGGCACCTCGTGTTGCCGGAAGCCGGCCTCGAACGCCTCGACATGCTGGCTGGCGACGTTGAGCACGACCGTCACGGTTTCCATCCGGTCCTCCCTGCAAACGACGCCAGCATCGCACTACGCCGCGGCCGGCGCGTAGATCACGTACTGCACACCGGTCTCGAGCGTCCGCGCTGACACGAGCCGCAGCGGGACCTGCGCACCATCGTCGCCGAACAACTTCTTGCCGTGGCCGACGGCGATTGGATGGACCAGCAGCCGCAGCTCATCGAGGACGCCCGCGTCGAGCAGCGAGCGCACAAGCGTGGGGCTGCCCGTGATCGAGATGTCCTTGCCGTCGCCGGCCTTGCGGCGCCGGAGATCCTCCGGGACGTCGCCCTCGATCAGCTCGGAGTTCTGCCAGTCGACAGTGTCGAGCGTCGTCGAAGCGACCAGCTTTCGGACGCCGTTGATCTCCTTCGCCAGCGGGACGTCGTCGCCCTGGTTCGGCCAGAAGGCGGCGAACTCCTCGTATGTCCGCCGTCCGAGCAGCATCGTGTCGGACGCCGCCATCTGATCGCTGACGATCTGGCCCATCTCGTCGTTGAAGTAGGGGAAGTGCCACGTCTCCGGTGCCTCGACGACACCGTCCAGGGACATGAACAGCCCGGCAACGATCTTGCGCATCTCGATCTCCTCAGGGTGTGCCCGGGTTGGGCAGGTTCATGAGGAGGTCGGAGACGCCCCTCCCGATTCGACATCAGCCGAGATCCCCGCGCGAGTCGCGATTCGGACGAGGATCCCATCGGGGTCCTCGACGAGGGCGACGCGCTCGCCCCACGGCTGATCGACGGGTTCCTCGCGGATCGTCACACCGGCATTCCGCATGCTCGACACGGTCGCGTCGCAGTCCTCGACGTAGGCCCACAGGATGACGGTTGGGTTCGGTGCCGCCATGTCGGGATCGACGCCGACGCCCAGATGCGACTCGCCGATGTCAATGCCGACATACGCCGGCGCACCGTCCGTGCCCGGGAACTCGTATGCCAGCGTGCCGCCGAGCAGGTCGCGATAGAAGCCGAGCGATCGCTCGAGGTTCGTCGTGCTGATGATCGGGAAGAGCGTGGTGGCCATGTGCTTTCCTAGTTCGTGGGTTCGTCGCCGCCCTGCCACAGGCCGCGCTGCCACGGCTCGCCCGGCGCGCTGCGCCAGGCGGTCCAGCCAGGCAGCAGGTCGCCGACCTCGCGCAGGGACGGATCGAGGCCGACCGCACGGGCCATGCTGATCAGCACGGCATCGTCGAGATCGACCTCGTTGCCGTCGAGGAACTGCCAGCCGTCGTCGTCGGCGTCGTGACTGACGAGCAGGATCGGGGCGCCGTCGAGCACGGCCCGGACGGTGATCGCCGCCGCATCGGGCGGCTGATCGAAGGGCCAGTCCTGTTCGTCGGTCATCCGGACTCCGGTGCCGGGGTCAGGAGGTCGCGTACTCCTTCGGGTGCGACTCGCCGTCCTTCGCCTCGGTCCGCTCCATGATGGCGATCGTCTCGGCGACCGACCGGCCATTCTCGTCAGCGGCGCGCTTGAGGTCCTCGTAGGTGATGTTGTGCTCGCCCATCTCGAGGTGGGCGTCCATGCATCCGCAGGTCAGGCACATCGCGTCATCCTCCTTCTGTCGTTCTCACGACCTGTGGAGGGTAATCGTGTACCGCGATGGTTCGGATTACTCAGTCAGGTGAAGGCACTGACGTTGCAGGAGCGTCGAGGAACGAGTGGGCCGTGGCGGCCAGGAGCGGCGACGCGAAGATGTTGTAGTGCTGGAGTCCGGGCAGGATCGCCAGCGCGTGCCCGCCCACCGGCCGGTTCTCGCCCATCCAGCCGCCGTCGTGACCGCCGCCCAGCAGCCTGAACATCTCGGCGTAGTGGGCGGGTGGTGCCTGGTCAGCGTCGCCCGCCGCGAGCAGCGTTGGCACCTGGAGACCCCGCACGTCCTCCGTGTAGTCGAACGGAGTTGCCATCATCGCGCCGAGCTTGTCGAGCAGCCGTCCGAAGTCCTCCGGCCGCGGCGCGACCCGCTCGTAGAGCTGGTACATGGGCGTCTCCCTCATGGCCTCCGCCGCGTCCGCGGTCAGTTGGCCCATCTGCTTCTGCAACTCGAGAAGCACGGGATCGATGACGTCGGGCCGCAGATATACCGACACGAGCACGAGTCGGTCCACCAGCTCGGGGTGCTTGACGGCCGTGAACAGCGCGGTTCCGCCACCGAGCGAGTAGCCCATGACGTCGACCTTCTCGAGCCCCAGGTGGCGGATGAGTGCGGCGACATCGTCCGCCATCAACTTGATGTCGAGGGGCCGGTCGATGTCCGCGGTGCGGCCGTGCGCCTGGAGGTCAGGTGCGATGACCTGGCGGCCGCCCGCCACGAGGGCCGGGATCACGGGTCCGAACATCTCTCCGGAGCCGAGGCCGCCGTGGAGCAGGACGAGTGGCCTGCCGGCACCGTGGATCTCGTAGTAGAGGTGCAGGCCGTTGAGGTCGACGTACTGTCCTGCGCCCGTGGCCTCGGTCGTCCAGTCGGTGGTCACGTTGTCGCTCCTTCCGTCGTCGCGGTGTGCTCACCGATCAGACCACGGAAGGCCCGAGAAGTCATCTGTGCCTGGCGGGGTCAGGACGCGGCTGCGGTCCTCGAGTAGTGGCGGAACAGCGCCACCCAGCCAACGAAGGACAGCGCCATGACGACGGGCAGCAGCAAGTCGCCGAAGGCCATGTGGATGAGCGCGTTGGCGGCAACGCCCGTCCAGCAGATGAGGCCGAACACGAGGATGAGGTTTCGTGACATGGCGACCACGGTCGGCCAAAAGTCCCGGCGGATCAAGGCCCGAAAGTCCCATGTGGTTCGCCGCGGCACCGCTTCCGCTCAGCCGATCACGTTCCGTTCGACCACCCGGCGGCCATCGACCAGCCGCTCGAACCCGAACACCGAGAGATCCAGGGTGATGTAGCGGCCGTTGACGATGAGCTCGGACAGGGCCCTGCCCACGGCCGGCGCCTGCTGGATTCCATGCCCGCTGAAGCCGTTTGCGAACAGCAGGTTCGTGAAGTCCGGGTGCGGGCCGAGGATCGCGTTCTGGTCGACGGTGTTGTATTCGTAGTAGCCCGCCCACGAACGGACCGGCTTGATCGCATCGAACGCCGGGACGCGCGCGGCGAGCGCCGGCCAGAGCAGCTCCTCGAACTGGCGATGGTCGACCTGGAGCGGGAGGCCCTCCAGATCCTCGCCGTCTCGCGGGGACGTCCCGCAGATGTACGACCCGCCCTCGGGCCGGAACCAGACGCCGGACGTGTCGATGACGAGCGGGCAGCCGGGAAGCGAATCGCGGACATCGAAGACGAACACGCACCGTCGGCGGGCCTCGACCGGCAACTCGATTCCGGCCATCGCGGCGACCTCGCGGGCCCACGGACCCGCGGCGTTGACGACCGCCCCGAGGGCGAGCCGCCGGCCGGACGCGAGCCGGACTGCATCGATCCGCCCGGTTCCCCGATCCAGCCCGACAACCTCGTCACGCACGAACTCGACGCCGAGGGCGAGCGCTCGCTGCCGCAACGCCTGCAGCAGACCGAATCCATCGAACCATCCCTCGCCGGCAAGCCCGAGCGACCCGGCCTCGACGTCGTCGAGGCGCATCCAGGGGAACCGTCCGGCGAGCTCCGCGCGGTCGAGCAGGACGACGTCGGCGCCTTCGGCTCGCTGGACGGCATGCACCTCACGGAGCGTGGCCGAGCCGCCGGCCGGCGCGAGATACAGGTAGCCGCGCTCCACGAGCCCGACGTCGACCGGGTCGGGCCCGCGCGCGAGGTCGCGCAGGAACTGGAAGCCGAACCGCGACATGCGGATGTTCTCCGGGGTCGAGAACTGCTGGCGGATCGAGCTCGCCGACAGGGCCGACGACGCCTGGCGGTACGTGGGGTCGCGCTCGACGATCGCCACGCGGCCCTCGAACCCGGGATCGTCCAGCAGGAATGCGGCCACGGCACAGCCGATCGCTCCACCGCCAACGATGACGACGTCGTATCCGTGCCGCTCATCAGCCATGCGACGGATTGTCGTTGACAGTCGGCGGACGATGGTGAGGCGCGTGCAGGCAGTGGGGGTGCGCAAATGGCAGTCACCGGGGAGTCGCCCATCTTCGGGCCGCCGTCGATCTCCGAGAAGCGGTTCGTCAACCACCTCCGCGCCGCGAAGTCGCCGGCGGCGGACGAGGGCGCGAGCATCTACCGGCGGATGGTCAACAACGGCTTCGACCCGCTGATCGCGCTCGGCCAGTTCCAGGCCGAATTGGGCCTCGGGACGAAGGGCCACGCGGTCAGCACGCGGAACTGGGGCAACATCCTGTTCTACGAGTGGACGAAGGCGCTGGGCGCGGCCGACTTCGCACCCGGCAACGGGTTCCACTACTCCGAGTTTCCGACCTGGACCCAGGGTGCCCGGGCGTACATCCGGCTGATGAAACGCTACGAGGCGCGCGATTTCGACACCGTCGAGAAGATGGCCGCGCACTGGCTCGGGGACAAGGTCGGGACGCCGCGAACGAAGCGCTACGTCGACAACATCCTGCAGGCGTGCGCCCGCTTCGCGGCTCCGCCGGCGAAGTCGAGTGTGTCGACCACGAGCGAAGCGAAGCAACCGGCCGCCCCGCCCGAGCCGAAAGCCCCACCGGTGATGTACGTCGTCAAGTCCGGCGACACGATGTCGGGGATCGCCAAGCGCGAGCTCGGTTCGTCAGCACGGTGGCCGGAGATCTACAGGATCCCGGCCAATCGCAAGCTGATCGGTGCCAACCCGGGTCTGATCCGACCGGGTCAGCAGCTCGTCATGCCGACGAGGTAGCGCCGACTACATCCCTGGCGTGCCGGGCTGCTGCGGTGGCTTCTCCGGCTGCTGCGCCGGCGGTTCGCCGCCGGTCTCGCCATCGGTGGTCGCGGCGGGCTCGGCGTCGTCGTCATCGAGATCCTGGCCGTCGCCGTCGCCGTTGTCGCTGCCGTCGGAATCATCATCGGCGTCCGGCGGCTCCTGGTCGACGTCCTCATCGGTCTCTTCGGTCGACCCGAGCTCGTCCTCGATGGTCTCGCCCGGGGCCTCCTGGGTTTCGACACCCGGCTCGGGCTTCGTTCCGATGACGCCGCGGCGTGAGTACGAGCGCGTGAGACTGAGCTGGTCCGAAACCGTCGTCGTCGCCTGCGAGACCGCCCGCGACCCGAAGTAGAAGCCCGCAACCGCGACCACGAGGGTGCTGACCGTCGTCATCAGCTGCAGGCCGAAGTCGTGGGCCTCCTGGGTCATCACCGTCCGGGTCGTGACGTTGTAGAGCGGCTCCGCCGGCGGTGCGGGGACCGGCGTCAGGAGCGTCTGCGAGACGACGATCGCGCCGTCGGCCCGGAGGGCATCGATCTGCGCCTGGGTCAGGCCCGTCGACACGAGTTCGGCGCCGGCTGAGCCCGCGGCGAAGACCTGGATACCGATGATCGCGAAGATCAGGATCAGGCTCATCGCGATGAGTGCCCGGATCGATCCTTCCGGCATCCCGAGTGCCTCGCCCGGCGCGCCCATGTCGAGCGCCCGGAGGACCAGCGTGCCGAGATACAGCAGTAGCGCGACCGTGACGAAGCCGGCGACCAGCAGGACAACGCCCTCGAGACCCTTCGACGGGCCTTCCTGGCCGTAGAGCGTGATGAAGCCGTAGATCACGGCGCCGACCAGGACCGCGCCCCCGAGGACCGCGGCGATGGCGACGATGCGCGTCCCCGATACGCGTTGCATCGCGGGGTTCAGGACGACGATCGGGCGCTCGGCCTCGGTCTCCTCGTCATCGTCGACGTCGGCCTCGTCGAGGCTCGTTCTCCCGTGTCGGATCGTCGGTCATCCCGCACCCCTCCGTCGATCACCGCGCGCGGGGCCAACTCTAGTGGCCGATCGCCGCGCTGACCAGAGTCGGACGCATTTTGTCCTTGACCCGTCGCGGTCGCGTTTGTAGGCTCGCAAAGCCGATCCGAACGACCGAGCGCGCGAGTGCGGTCCGGAGGAGGAGGGGGCCACCATGAGCGGCAGGCGCAAAATCGGCTCGCGGGAGACCTATTTCCCGCCGTTCGTCAACGAACGGTTCGACGGCCCGCCGTACTGGGCGTGCACGTTCAGCGCACTGCTCAACGGTGCCAACGTCGGATTTCTCGGCAACCGTGAAGCGAGCCACGCCGAGGTGCGCAAGCTTGCTCGTGCATCCGGCGACGCCAACCTGAGCGGCGGCAGCCGATCGAGCCACATGATCACGGCGATGCGGGTGCGCTACCGCAAGTCGCATGCACCTCGAGGCGCTTCCTCCGCGGCGCGTCCACGAGCGCCTCGCTTCGGGATGGGCCATGGTCGGGGCCGTGACCTACGGCGCGCTGCCGATGCCCTGGCGACGCCACACGAACTTCAAGCATGGCCACCGGATCACCCTGATCGGCTGGGACGGCAGGGCCTCGTGGATCCTCGACCCGATGGCCAGGGCAGGCATCAACTACGAGGGCGAGCCCATCCCGTGGAGCAAGTTCGAGCCGGCCTGGTGGAGCGGCGAACAGCTGTGGTTCGCCGAGGGCATGTTCCGCAAGGCGCCACGGGTGAAGGTCCTCGACAAGGTGCCGGATGGTCGATGGGCAATCCCAGGTGGCTCGCGGCTCACCGCCCGTCTTGGGAGGAACCCCCGCGTGATCATGCGCAAGGTGGTCCTTGCCGAACGCAAGTCGGGTCATTTCGACGCGATCGTCGAGGTGATTCCCAAGAACGGACCGTCGATGGGCGAGTTCATCCGCGTCTCGAGCGGAGGCCTCGCCGGGATGCTCATCCCCGTCCGAACGCCGAAGATCGTGGTCAAGCCCAGGCCAGGTTCGTCCGCTGCGCCCAAGAAGCAGACGGCGGGTCCGAAGGAACAGAAGAAGCCGGCTCCGCAATCCGAGACCGAAGAGTTCAAGCGCGGTCGCAAGTTCGAGTACGAGCGGATCAAGGACGAGCTCGGACCGGTCGTGAACCTGCCCCCCGAACCCGGAAAGGACGGCGGTTAGGGCCCGGCGCGAATGAGCCATCTCCTGATCCCGGGCCCAGCCACCGCCACCTCCGCGACGCTCTGGGCAGCCGCCGTCGACGAACGCGACGAGGCCGCGGCGCTCGAGGTCGTCACGGCGAGCGGCCGGCGAGTGGGGCTGGGGAGCTGGGACGGTCACGTCGAGGGCGGCAAGCGACGGGTCGCGTTCCGCCGTGTCCAGATCACCGGGCTCACCGAACGATCGCGGCAGCGGGTTGAGCTGCGGCGCACCGGTTCGACCAATGCGGTTGCGAGCGCAACCCTTGGCACCCTGCCGGCCGCGCTGCCCGGGCCCGAACAGCGTCCGTTTACCTTGCTGCTCGGGTCCTGCTTCGCGCAGAAACGCGACGGGGCCGGCAACGTCGGGCGGACGTTCAGCCTCCTGCCGGCCGACCTGCGCCCGGACCTCAAGTTGCTGTGCGGCGACCAGGTCTACCTCGACGCGCCGTCGTTCTGGGGGCTCTTCGCCGGGTTCAGCGAGGGTGCGCTCAAACGGAGGCTGCTCGACGCGTACCTGTCGGCGTGGACCCAGGAGCCGGGCTTCCACTCGCTGCTCGTCGACGGCCCGAACGTGTTCAGCGCGGATGACCACGACTTCTGGAACAACTCCCCGAATGGGTCGATCACGGCACCGGCGACGCTCGTCCCTCGGAACCGCGAGATGTGGCTTCGGGAGGCCACCACGCTGTACCGGGCGTTCCAGCGACCGGCGATGCCGCGTGTCATCGAGCTGAACCTCGATGACCTGTCGATCTGCGTCGCGGACGCGCGCGCGAACCGCACCCCGACGTCGGAGCGATTCATGAACGCCGCGGACCTCGATGACATCGCACGGTGGGCCACGCGGGCTCAGGAACCCCGGATGCCTGGTGCTCGGCCAGCTGCTCTTCGCGAAGAAGGCCGGCACCTTCAGCAAGCACATGGATCTCGGCCTGCCGGACTTCGACCAGTACGCGGGCCTGCTCGACGCCTTGAGCGGGTCGGGCCAGTCGATCGTGATCCTGACCGGGGACGTGCACTACGGCCGGGTCGCCGTGTGCGAGCTGCTCAACGGCAAGGAGATCGTCGAGGTCGTCGCCTCGCCGATGTCGCTCGTCGCGCCGGTCCCGCCGAATGACTGGAAGTCGGCTCCGCAGGCCTTTCCGGACTGGCCGATACCCGGGCGGGTCCAGCGGCCCATCTCCACTGACCCGGGCTACAAGTTCAACGGCAACCACTTCGCGACCGTCGAGTTCAGCCGCGTGGGAGGCAAGGTCCACATGCGCGTCAAGGCGTGGCCCACCGACAACAACAAGGGAAGACTTCCGGCACCGGTCCGCACCTATGAGCACAGGATGTCCTGACGATGCTGCCCGTCCGACGATCCACCGACACGAAGGCCAATTGGGACTTCAACGAGGACGACCGTTCGAAGCCCGAGGCGTCGAACATGGCCTGGATCACCCACTGGCGCGAGACCGACTCGTCGTTCTGCAGCCCGAACGACGTCATCCTGCTCGGCGGCAAGAGCCTCGCTGACTTCCGGGTCCGCGTCGCCCAGTCGCATGCCCGGCATGACCTGACCCCGAGCTACTGGTCGCTGGTGGGGGTCATCGACGGCGATCGGGTCCTGACCGCGCCCCTCTGGCCGTTGCTGTCGCCCGACCTCGTCCCGATCTCGAACGGCGTCCGGTCGCTGCCGCTGACCGACTTCGACGACATCGGCCTGTGGCCCAATGTCGCCATCATTCGCTTTCCCCCGACCCAGGAGCCGCCGATCGACTGCATCGGACGGCTCACCCAGCAGCGATCGGTGATCGACGTCCCGACCCTCCTCCTGTCGTGGCTCGGTTTCGTCTGGGGCGCGGGGTCGACTGGCAACCCGTTGCTGGCCGGGTTCGGGGTGCCGAGCGCTGTCCTTGTCGAGACCGCGTTCGGCATGGGTGAGGTCGAGATCACGCCCGGGCTCGCGACCGCGTCGTCCTGTCCCGAGGCCATCTACCAGGCCGCAAAGTGGTGGCGCGACTACTACCAGCTCAGCGCGGGCAACACCGGGCGCCGCAAGCGGAAAGTCCTCGACCATCCGGCCGGCCGCTACCTGCTCCGCAACCGTGAGGCATCGTACGTCGAACCGTAGCTCCCGAAAGCCGAACCGATCAGCTCGAGCGCGTAACGGCTGGGCGACCACCGCCATGCGGTCCATCCGCTCGTGGATCACGGCCGGATCGTGTCAGGCGGGCGCTGACCGCGTTCGGTCAAGCATCGCCCGCTCAATGCTGTCCCGGATCTCGACCGGCGGCGGGATGCCCAGCTCGGTCGCGAACAGATGCTCGCAGCGGCGGTACTGGAGAACCGCCTGGGCTGCGTTGCCCTCGGCCAGGTGCACGCCGATGACCGCCCGGTGGGCCGACTCGCGCAGCGGTTCGGCGGTCACTGCGGCGAGGGCAGCATCGAGGCCCTCGGTGTAGCGTCCCTGCGCCGCGAGCTTGCCTGCCACTGCTTCGAGCGCGTGGAGCCGGAGCTGGTGGAAGTGCTCGCGCTCCTCGGTGAGCCAGTCGTCGTACCAGTCCGGCAGGACGTCCGCTCGGAGCGCTCGCCAGCCACCCTCGTCCTCGACGGGCGCCGCGCCGCTGACCAGCCGGCGCGCGAAGGCCGTCGCCTCGAGCAGATCGACGCGCATGGCGGGATTCAGCTGAAGCCGACCGTGGTCGCTCTCGAAGAGTGATGCGCCGTTCCGATTGAGGCGCCACAGCACGGACCGGAGGTTGGCCGCTGCGCGCTGGTCGGAGCCGTCGAGCCAGAGCGTACCCGCGACGAGTGTCCTGAGCGTCGGCCGGCGACGCATGGCCAGCAGCGCGATCAGGCGCTGCCCGCCTGGCGGGAGCACGACGGTCTGGTCGTCGACGAGGAGCTCGAACCCTCCGAGCAGCCTCAGTTCGACCGAGTGTGACAGATCGTGTGGCGGCGGCGCGTTGCGGCCCACGGCCCGTCCCCCTCTGCGCACGCACATCGGGAGGGACGGCCCCCCGGAGGCACGCAACTCAACGGTAGCCGACTGGTCAAGCGTTGTGCTCGAGTGGCGGTGACGGCCCGGTGACGCCTGTGCGACGCCGCTGGAACGTCTGTGCGACGGCCGAGTGGACGGCGGCGTGACCGGGCATGGCAAGCATCCGAGATGTCACGGACGGCAAGCACCAGCATCAGCGTGAGCGAGGTGACCGATGGCACCTGCCAAGGAATCGATCCAGGCGATCAAGTCGGCGATCCAGCAGGAGAACTTGCCATGGACGGCGGGCTCGACCGAACTGACCGCGCTCTCTGAAGCGGAGCAGAAGGCACACCTGGGCCTCGTCGTCTCGGCTGCGGAGCAGCAGCAGCTCGCGGCGGAGTTCCAGATGCAGGCGGCGAAGGAGCAAGCCGAGGCCGGTCGGACCTTCGGCGCGCCCACAGCGGTCGACTGGCGCAACAACGGCGGGAACTACGTCACTGCAGTCAAGAACCAGGGGAACTGCGGCTCGTGCGTGTCGTTCTGCTCGTGCGCGGTGATCGAGTCGGCCGTGCGCATCAAGTTCGGCAACCCGAACTACAACATTGACCTGTCCGAGGGCTTCCTGCAGTTCTGCGGCGGCGGCAGCTGCGGGGGCTGGGGGTTGACGTCCGGGCTGGACTACGCGAAGAGCACGGGGACGGTCGACGAGGCCTGCATGCCCTACCAGGCCACCAACATGAACTGCTCGACGAGCCGCTGCTCGGACTGGGCGAACCGGTTGACCAAGATCTCGAGCTACACCGGCCACGCCACCATGCAGGCGCGGAAGGATGCAATCGCGAACAGCGGGCCGCTCCTGGCGGGCATGGCCGTCTTCAACGACTTCTTCGCGTACAACAGCGGCGTCTACGTCAAGACCGCCGGGTCGGCGCTTGCCGGCTATCACTGCATCACGGTCGTCGGGTACGACGACAACCAGCAAGCCTGGATCCTGAAGAACAGCTGGGGTACGAACTGGGGCATTGGCGGCTTCGGCCTGGTCCGGTACGGGCAGGCGGATCTGCTCATCGACTCCAGCTGGATGATGTACTCGGTCGTGCCGCAGGTGAGCGCCGGCTGGCTGTCCGGCGTGACCGTGGCCCAGGTCTACGCCAGCCGCGACGCCCAGAACGGCTGGGCCTACTTCGGCGGCTACGGGTGGCGGCGGATCCTGCCGGGCACCGCGGACGGCATCACCAACATGCTGGCGCTCTTCGCGTTCGCGCGGGCGCACAACAAGCAGGTCACCGTCTACGCCGACGGCGACAATGTGTACCAGGCCTACCTGCTGTAGCTGCGCACGAGGACAGGAGGACACGACGGTGTGGACGACGATCAACCAGGTCTACTCAAGCCGTGATTCACAGAACGGCTGGGCGCATCTCGCCGGAACCGGTGTCTGGCATCGAATCCTGTGGGGCGCCGCAGACGGCGTCACCAACGTCTTCGTGCTGCTGAGCGCGGCCAAGGCGACGAACCGGCAGGTGTATGTGGTCTTCGACGGGAGCAACAACATCACCGCGGCGTACCTTTAGGCACGTCACAACCGTCCAGGAGTCCCAATCGACGTGGGAGGTGACGCCCCGTGTCCCAGGAAGTGACCGTACGGATAACTGTCGGACCGGAAGGGGCGGCGGCCGTGTCGACCTCGGGCGCGTCGAGCGGTGGCGCTCAGGCTGCCGCCCCGATGGAGCTGCAGCAGCTCCAGGCGCAGGGCACGGGGCAGACCCCCGCACCCGTAACGCTGTCCGAGCTCGCGCGCCTTGCCTCCAGCGGTGCCGCAGCAACCGAGGGCGGAGGGCCCCCTCCGCCCATTGCCATCGAGCAGTTACAGACCTCGGGTGTCGCGGGGGCGCCGGCTCCTACCGATGTCGGGTCGCCGGGTGCGACCACCGGTGCGGTGGGTGCTGGCGAGATTCCACGGCCGATGTCACCCGAGGAGCTGGAGGCACTTGGTGGTGGCGGGGGCGAGCGAGAAGGTGGTGGTGGCGGGGGCGCCGGCGGGTCGCGGCCCGGCCGACCGCGCCGCAACCCCGAGGGCTAGACTCCGTTCGTGGCGGTCGTCGAGCTGACCGAGGCCGAGAACGGCCAGACGATCCGCGTCCATCCGGACGACGAGATTGTCGTCCGCCTGCCCGAGAATCCGACGACCGGCTTCCGCTGGGAGATCGAGACCGCCGATCCCGTCGTCACGGCGGTTGACGACGACTTCGAACTCGGCGAGTCCGGCGCGGGCATCGTTGGGGCGGGAGGAACTCGCCTGTTCCGGTTCCGGGTCGCTGCCTCCTCCGCTTCGGGTCGTGTCGCGCTGAAGCTCCGGCAACCCTGGGAGGGTGACGCGTCGATTACGGACCGGTTCTACGTAGACGTGTCCGTCGAGCCCTGATACCGCGCGTCCTGCCGCGGTCGATGCGTTACAAAGCGCACATGCACATCGACGTCAACGGCACCCGCCTCTGGTTCGATATCGAGGGACCGGCGCTCGTCCCCCGCGGCGATGCGATGGTCGAACGGCCGACGCTGGTCCTGGTCCATGGCGGGCCGGGCAGCTTCGACCATTCGTACTTCAAGCCGTGGTTTGCCCGTCTCGCGGCTCAGATGCAGGTCGTCTACCTCGACCTGCGCGGCCACGGCCGTTCGACGTGGGGCGATGCCGCGACCTGGACCTTCGAGGCCTGCGCCGACGACATTCGCGCGTTCTGTGATGCGCTCGGGATCGAACGGCCGATCGTCCTCGGCCATTCGATGGGCGGCTTCATCGCGATCCTTTACGGATCGCGTCATCCGGGTCATGGCCGCGGGCTGATCCTGCTCAGCACCTTCGCCCGCTTTGATCTGGACCGCCTGGTCGAGGGGTTCCGGCGCGAGGCCGGCGACGAGGTCGCGGCCCTGGCGCGACGCGATTACGCGGGCGAGGACATCACCGACGACGAGGCGGCGCGGGTGTTCGCCGCCTTCGGTCCGCGCGTGCCGAGCGAGGAAGAGCTTGCGCGTCGGATCAAGAACCCCGAGGTCAATCGCCGCGGCGGGCAGCTGTTGATGGAGCTGGATCTCCTGCCCGATCTTCCGAAGATCACGAGCCCCACGCTGGTGTGCGTCGGCTCGAAGGATCCCCTGATGGCGACGGCCGCCGACGAGATCCTCGATGGCCTGCCGCCGGGCATCGGCCGGCTCGAGTTGATCGAAGGCGCCGGCCACTTCTCGTGGCTTGATGCGCCCGACGCGACGTTCGGGGCGATCGCCCGCTTCGTGGAGGACCTATCGGTCGGCAGTCGCGACACCCGGCGTTGACGCGGGAGCGATCGCCGAGCGACGGTCAACTGACAGCAGCGCCGATCCAGCTGCCCCGACCGCGGCGATGAGGGCCGCCACCAGGAATGCCGCCGGGATGCCCGCCGAGCCGGCAACGATTCCCAGCAGCATTGGACCACCACCGAACCCGAGATCGATGAACAGGCTCGCGGTTCCGGACGCGGCTCCACGCTCGGACGCGGGCACCCGCGCGAAGATCGCGGCGAAGATGGCCGGTGTCGTGAACGCCACCCCGACCGCAAGCAGCGCGGCCCCCACCAGCAGGCCCGGCACGCCGACGAACACGGCCGCCGTGCCCAGTCCGCGTGGCACAGAACGCGAGGGCGACGGCGCCCAGTCGGAACGGCGACACCCGGTCGGGGAGCTTGGCGAACGCGATCCGTGTCACGACCACGATCAACCCGAAGAGCAGCAGCACTTCGCCCGACCCGCTGAGCCCGAGGTCGTCGGTGGCGTAGATCGCGACGAACGCAAAGAACCCGCCCATCCCCGTGATTGCGGCGAGCAGGACGAGGCCCGGCCCGATGGCCGCGCGATGGAGCCACGGGCCGGCCTTGGCCGGGACGTCCGACCGCCGAACCGTCTCCGGCAGCCGCCACGCGACCAGCGCGGCGATCAGCGCGAGGATGGCGCCACCACTCCAGGCGAGGATGAAGCCGCCGGCCTCGAGGAGCCAATGCCCGAGCAGCGGGCCGAGCGCGACGCCGAGGTACAGCGAGAGCGAGTTGAAGCTCAGAGCCTCGCCTGCCCGACCAGGCGGAGCCAGGTCGGCGACGGCGGCGAATGCCGCGACGAAGAAGAACGCCTCGGCGACGCCGAGCAGAAGCCGCAGGCCCATGAGCGCCATGAGGTCGCCGACGAAGGCGTGGGCAGCGAGCACGACCGCGCAGAGGAGCGCTCCACCGACCAGCGGCGGGCGGCGCCCCCAGCGGTCCGTCATCATCCCGGCGTACGGGCGGAGGATGAGGGCGGTCACGCTGAACGCGCCGACGGCCAGCCCGACCCCGGCCGGATCGGCTCCGAGCGGCCCGTGGGCGAAGAGCGGTGTGACCGGGATCGTGAGGCCGGCGGCCGTGAAGTAGGCCAGCTCGGCCAGCGACAGGGCAATGAACGCCGGCGTGAAGAGCCGTGCCTGGCGGGCGTCGCTCGGACGGGTCATCGGGGTGCCTCCTCGTGTGTCGCAGGAGGTCATCCTCGGCAGTGCTGCCGGCTCCCGGCATCGGTAGATCTGCCCATTCGTCAGTCGAGCAGGTCGTGCTCCATCGCAAAGATCGCGGCGGCTGCCCGGCTCGAAAGGCCGAGCTTCGTGTAGATGTGCTGGACGTGATGCTCGGCGGTCCGCGGCGAGATCGTGAAGTGCTCGGCGATCTGGCGGTTGGTCAGGCCTCTCGACACGAGGCGGAGAACCTCGACCTCGCGTTCGCTGAGGCCGGCCGGCAGCGTGGCTCGGACGCGCGTCGCCGTGTGCCCGGCCGCGGCGAGCACAGCCGCCGTGGCATCCGGGTCGAGCCGCCCGGCGTCCGCCTCCTGCACCGAGCCGGGCCGCCGCTTCGTCCGGCTCGAAGGCGGGCCGGTGCGGCCTCGTCTGGGTCATCGCCTGGTACGCGTCGGCCGCCGCGAGGATCCTTGCGGCGGCGGGCAGGTCTCGAGCCTGCGCCGAGCGGTGATAGCCGGAGCCGTCGAGTCGTTCGTGGTGCATCCCGGCGGTCGTCGCGAGCGGTCGCCACCCCGCCGATCGCGCGAGGATCCGTTCGGAGTGGTAGGCGTGCAGCCGGACCTGCTCCTGCTCCGCGCCGCTGAGCGGGCCAGCCTTGTCCCAGACGCCGGCCGAGATCGCCACCCTCCCGATGTCGTGGAGGAACGCAGCCGCGGCCAGCCGGTTCGTGTCCACCTCGTCGAGCCCGACCCGAACGGCAGCCTCACGCGCGATCCGTGCGACGCCGCTCGAGTGACCGAGCAGGTTCGGCGTCTTGAGGTCCGCGATGTCGCCGAACGCGGCCGCGACGTCGAGGAGGCGCGAGGCCGGCAGCGTCCGGACCGGCCGCGGCTCGGCGTCGAGCGCCGCGGCATGGAGGTCGTCCGCGCCGGCCGTCGCGAGCAGGCCCTCGAAGTCCGCCTCGAAGGCGCTGGCAAGCTCCGGATCGAGGACGCCACCGGACTGCTTGCGCACGGCATCGACGGCAAGAGCCGGCCCGCCGAGCGTATCGAAGTGGGTTGCCGTCGCTGACAGCTGGGCGATGCGGGCGGGCAGCGAGATCGCGTCGCCCTTGAGGCCCTGCGCACCGCCGGAGCCATTCCACGACTCGACCACCTCGTGCAGCCCTCGCTGGACACCGGTCGGCAGTCCAAGGCGCTGGGCCGTGGCACGACCGACTTCGCAGGCCGCGGCCGCGAACTGGCGAGCGACGCGAGTGCCGGTCGTGAGCTCCATCAATGCGATCCGGATCCAGGCGAGCCGACTGCCGCCGGCGACCGCGGGCAGGAACGTCGCGAAGAGGTCGCGTGGATCGGCGACGTTCGTGCGCGCGGCGGCTGCGCCCGCCATGAGATCGTCGCCGTACCGGTTGGCCGCTTCATGTGCGAAGCCGGTGCAGCCGACATGCTCGAGCAATGCGGTCCAGTACACGTCGGCGACCTCGGTCTCGGCGAGCCCGATGCGCCGCGCCAGCGCCGTCGCCACCAGGCTCGATCGAAGCGCCGATTCGGGCTCCAGCCCGAAGCCGAGATCGCTGACGAGCGACAGGCTCCCGAGCAGGTCCGCCAGTCGGTGGACCGGCGGGGTCGCAACGGCCATCTCAGCTCACGGCAACCGCGGGTTCGACCAGCGCCAGCGTCAGCGCGTCGGCGTCCAGCGCGGCTCGGATGCCAAGCGGCATCGGGAGGTTCGGGCCCGAATGGCCGATCTCGACGTTGCCGATGCACCGGGATGTCGCGATCGCCGAGGACGTCGAGGACGATGTCGCGCAGGTTGTCGGGCCCGCCCGGGGTGAAGTCGAGATCCCGATCCGGCGCCGACGATCATCCCGGCGATGCGCTCGAGGATCCCCGCCGTCCGAAGTACGTGGAGCTCCTGCCAGATGACCGAGGTCTGGGCCCATGCCTCTTCCCAGAACAGGACCGCCCCCTCGAACCTCTCGGGCCCGAGCGCGAAGCCGGACGCCTGCACGCGGACGAGGCGGTTGAGCATCGCGCCGATCAGCCGGCCTTCAGCGCGGCCGCCGCGCCAGCGTTCCCAGCGCGGGTCGACGGGAGCTCGACCGAAGTGGCGTCGCCGCCGAGCACTTGCCGGTAGGCACCGGCGAGCTGCGCTCGTCGATCGGCATCAAGGTCGGCCCATTCCGCGAACAGGCGCACGACGTCGCCGTGGATCCCGACAAGTCCGGTCCGCGCATGGAGCGCGAGCAGCAGCGCCGAGACGTCGCTTGCCCCGACGATCGCCTTCGGGTCGGCCAGGATCGCGTCCAGGTCGATGAGGTCGAGGTAGCTCAGGGTCAGACGGCCGCCGTCGAGCGCGAAGATCGCCCGGACGTCCGGGTCGCGCAGGAGCCGGTTTAGTTCGGCTGCGGTTTCCTCGGGCGTCGCGACGGCCCACCAGCGCGAGTGGCCTGGTTCGGCGAGGGGCGACACGAGCACGCGGTACCCGAGCGACTCGATCGTGGCAACGCCACGCTCGAAGAGCGGATCCTCGTCGGGAGTGCGCTCGTTCGCCAGGGCCGCGACCGCCACGAGATCGCCGGGGCGCAGGGCCTTCGGGCGCAGGATCGGCGTCATGCCCTCGACCTCCTCGGGCACAACTCTGCCGGTGCCGTCAATGCGTTCGCCACGGAACCAGGCCGCCGACACGACGAGGCCGCAATGGGCCAGATATCAGCCGGGGTAGTGCGTGGCGACGCCTGGGCGCTCGATGGGTCAGGTCGGGTCGAGTTCGAGGCCACTGATCGCGTGGGCTGATATTTGGCCATCAATCGCGGCCGGATCCTCGCCACTGATCGCGTCGGGCTGATAATTGGCCACCAGAGCATGACGCCGGACTACTGGTTCGCGGCCAGCTCCGCTACGAGTGCCGAGGCGCCACCCTCGATCGGCTCTCCGTGCCCCACGAGCAGCGTCTCGAAGACGAGTTCGCCAAGCTTCGCCACAGACTGGATCGCCTCGTCCATGTTCTCGGTGAACTGGCCACCGGGGAGGCCCGGCCGGCCGCCCTCGGCGCGCAGCGCATCACCAGCGACAAGCAGCCCACTCGCCGCGTCGTACACGGAGATGCTCCCCGGCGTGTGGCCGGGCGTCGTCACGATCTGCAGGTCGAAGACGCGGTCACCGTCCTCGACCGGTGTGAGCGGTCGCGGCACGCTGATCCCCGAGATGTCCTCGGCGCCCGCATAGGCCGCCATGTCGGGTGCGGCCTCCATGACCTCGGTTGCGCTGCCGGCGTGGTCCTCGTGGCGGTGGGTCAGGATCAGGTGACCAACCGCAGGCCAGTCGAGGCCGACCTCGGCGAGCGAAGCCTCGATCGCGCCGGCACTCCCACCGACGCCAGTATCGACGATTGCTGCCTCGCCGCCCCGAGCGAGGATGTATGCCGATACGAAGCCGAGATTCACCCGCTGCCACGTCACCCCGTCGCCCGCCGGGGGACTGCCCGACGGTGGTGAGCCGGAGGCGGACGACGCCGGTGGCTCCGATCCGCCTGCCGGTGAACCCGCGGGTGACGCCGATGCCGCTGCCGACGCAGAGGGTCGAGCCGAGGCCAGCGTCCCGGGCGAACAGGCCGCCAGGCTGACGACGGCGAGCGCGAACGCCCCGCGGCCCAGGTCGGCGATGAACGTGCGGCGATCGATCGGCTGCATCACGTCGAAACACCCCGAGCTGCAGTGGAACCGTCCTCAGCCTCGCATACGCGCGCGGAACCCGCATGGATCCCGGATCCCGCTAGCTGGCGGCTCGCCTTCGTTCGAGGCCGTCGAGGATCAGGTCGAGCCCGAACTCGAACTCGAAATCGTCGTCGCAGCCGCCGAGGCCGCCCTCGTGGCTTACCGCTGCCGCCAGCTCACCCAGGTACGGAAAGTGTTCGCCCAGTTCGCGGGCCATGCGTGCCGCCGTCTCGGGATCGGGTGGCGGGTCCGCCGCGTCGTCGAATGGGTCCTGGGTGAACCCGAGAATCCGGCTGCCCAGGACATGGATCGCGTGATGCGCCAGCTCGAGCGAGAACCCGGCGCCGCGCAGGATCTCCATCATCGCGTTGATGTGGCGCAGGGTCGCCGGGCCGATCTCCGGCCGCTCGACGATGACCGGCGGCGCCCACGGGTGGCGCAGCATCACCTGCCGTGACGCGAGCGCCAATCTCCGAATCGAGGCTTGCCAGTCGTCACCGGGGCCCGGGAGCTCGATCTCGCCGACGACGGCATCGATCGCCCCGTCGAGGATGTCGTCCTTGTTCCGGACGTGCCGGTAGAGGGCCATCGCCTCGACGCCGAGCTCCTGGCCGAGCTTGCGCATGCTGAGCGCCTCGATGCCGCCGCGGTCGGCAAGCTCGACCGCGGCGCGAAGGACTCGCTCCTTGGTCAGCGGCTCGCGGCGCCCCGCGATGGACGTCAATTCAGTTGCCACTTGACGAGTTTACAGTGTAGCGCTACGTTTACGACGTAAACTTACACCGTAAACAGGACGAGGACTGCCATGACCGCCATCGAAGCCAAGCCGTCGCCCAAGGTCCCGCACTGGCTGATCCGAACGATCTGGCTCGTCCACCGGCGGGCGTACGCCATCACCGGGGGCCGCTTCGGGCTTCGAACGCCCGCGGCCAGCCGATGGGGGATGCTCCGATTGACGACGGTCGGCCGCCGGAGCGGCCGAACCCGCGTGGCGATCCTCGGCTTCATCGAGGACGGCCCGAACGTCGTCGTGCCGGCCATGAACGGCTGGATGGACCCGGAGCCCGCGTGGTGGCTCAACCTCCAGGCCAATCCGGAGGCGACCATCACGCTGCCCGGCGGCGAAGACGCGTAGACGTGGTGGCGCGAGCCGCCGAAGCCGGGGAGCGAGATCGGCTCTGGCGCGCGCTGGTCGACCTCGGCACCGCCGCCTACACCGACGCGAACGCCGCGACGCGATCCCGCGAGACCGCGATCGTCATCTTCGAGCCGCGCTGATCGGGTCACCGACCGCGTTTGAGGGCGCCGAGGATGAGGTCCAGGCCGGGCTCGAACTCATCGCCGTAGCGGAAGCCCGAAGCGATGAGCTCTGTGGCGGCCGTCTCGAGATGCGGATAGCGACCGGCGTAGCCGGCGAGGATCTCCGGACCGAGCGCCGCCAGCTCCTCCGGCGTGGATACGGGCAGCGTCTTCTCCTGGAGGGCGAATCCGTACACGTAGCTGTCGACGATGTTGGTAACGCGCGTCCCCGACCTGGCCGAGAAGCCGGCGGCGAACAGGTTCGCGAGGAGCGCGTTGTGGTAGGCCAGCGTCGCCGGGCCTGGATGCGTCCTCGACTCCATCAGCCCGATCGCCCATGGGTGGCGATCCAGCGCCTCGCGGACCGACACCGCGCGCCGGCGCATCGCCGCCTTCCATGGCTCGTCCGGGGCGGGCAGCTCGATCTCCGCGAAGACGAGGTCCACGAGCCCGTCGAGGAGATCCTCCTTGTTGCGAACGTGGCGGTACAGCGACATCGGTTCCGCGCCGCTTGCGCGGGCGAGACGCTGCATCGTCACGGACTCGAGGCCGTCCCGGTCGGCGAGCTCCAACGCGGCCGCGAGGATCTGCGCACGACTGAGCCGGGCCGGCCGGCCCGGTCGTCGTTGCTGGCTGTTCGCCTCCACCTGCACCTCTCGATTCGGGGCTTGACGTCCGCCCATGACATGATAGCGTACGCCATACGCTTACGATATACGCAAATGCATGGACACAGGGGAGTCGCACCAGTGAAGGCCATCATCCACGACAGCTACGGCCCGATCGAGTCGCTCGAGCGGCGAGACATCGAGCCACCGACCATCGGCGATCGCGAGGTCCTCGTCCGCGTCCAGGCCGCGGCCGTGCACATCGGTGACGTCTTCGCGGTCTGGGGACGACCGCTGCTCGTGCGCACGGCGACAGGGCTCAGGCGGCCGACGTACGGCGTCCCGGGTCTCGACCTGGCGGGCACGGTCGAGGCGGTCGGCAGTGGCGTCACGAGGTTCTCGGTCGGCGACGAGGTGTTCGGCGAAGGCGCCGGCACGGCCGCCGAACTCGCGAGGGCAGGGGAGGACAAGCTGGTTCGGAAGCCCGCCGCCTTCGACTGGATGGACGCAGCGGCCATCACCACCTCCGGCAGCGCGGCGCTCCATGGCTTGCGCGACGCGGGCCGGCTCGAGGCCGGACAACGGGTCCTGATCGTCGGTGCGTCCGGCGGCGTCGGCACGTTTGCGGTCCAGATCGCCAAGGCGCTGGGCGCGCACGTGACCGGCGTGACCAGCACGAACAACGTGGACCTCGTGCGCTCGCTCGGCGCCGACGAGGTGATCGACTACACCCGCGAGGACTTCACCGAGCGCCGCGGCGCGTTCGACCTGATCTTCGACAACATCGAGAACCGGCCGCTGTCCGCCGTGCGCCGCGCGCTGACGCCGAAGGGCACGCTGGTCCTCAACAGCGGCACCGGGACCTCCGGTCTCCGAATGCTGATCCGCCTCGTCAGACCGGTCGTGCTGTCACCGTTCAGCTCGCAGACGATGCGCCGCTACCTCTCGAACGCGAACCACGAGGACCTTGACGTTCTGAAGGGCATGGTCGAAGCCGGGCAGATCAAACCGGTCATCGGTCGGACCTACCCGCTCGACGACACGGTCGAGGCGCTCCGCCACGTCGCGTCCGGGCATGCGCGCGGCAAGGTCGTCCTGGCCGTTTGACCAACCGACGGTGTCGCGGCCGAGACGCGTTCCTGCGTCCGAGGTGTACAAGTAGGCTCAGCGAGCCGAGCGAACCCCGTCCTGGCGTCAAGGTCCGCGGACAATTCGGGAACCGAGGGCGGCCCGCCCGGCTCTGTGGTCACGAGCGCGGCCATCGGGGCCGCGGCACCTGGAGACCCGATGCAGCGGGATCTCGTTGTACAGGCGATGGCGGGCGATCACGACGCGTTCGAACAGCTGGCACGCGCCGAGATCCGACGGCTCCATGCCGTTGCCCGCCTGATCCTCCGTGACGACGGAAAGGCCGAGGAGGCAACCCAGGAAGCCCTGATGGCTGCCTGGCGCCGGCTGCCCGGCCTGCGAGATCCCGATCGGTTCGGGCCATGGCTCAACCGCCTGCTCGTCAACGCGTGCTATCGCGAAGCGCGCCGGAGCGGCCGGCGGCAGGACCATCGAAGTTCATATCGACCCGCTGGTCCTGCCGGACGCGTCGAGACTCGCTCGAAACGGGCGCGGAAGTTGCCGAACCGAGACCAGCTCGAACGAGGCTTCCGACGTCTCGACGTGGACCAGCGAACGGTGCTGGTCATGCACTACTACCTCGGGTTCAGCCTCGACGAAGCCGCGGAGGTCCTCGGCGTTCCGCCGGGGACCGTCCGCTCGCGGCTCCACCGCGCGATCAACGCGATGCGCGCGGCGCTCGAGGCCGACGCCCGAATGCCCATGTACACGACAGGACGGCTGGCATGACGTCGCAGATCGACCGAAACGACCTCGACCGGCTCATGCGCCAGTGGATGGACGACGACGCTCTCATGGCGGAGCCGGCCGACCTGATCGACCGAGTCCTCGTGCGCACTCGCCGCTCGCGGCAGATGCCCTCGTGGCTCGCCTTCGACAGGTGGATTCAGATGCAACTCACGATGCGCCGGGCGACCGCGCCACGGCTCGCACCGCTCCTGCTGCTGGTGGGGCTGCTCATCGCAGCGTTGCTGGCAGCGCTCGTCTACGTCGGATCGCGACCCAAGGTGCCGCCGCCGTTCGGCGTGGCCCACAACGGGCGGCTTGCGTTCCTGTCCGACAACCAGATCTTCAGCGTCGAGCCGGATGGTTCAGGCGTCCTTCAGCTCACCGACGATTTGTTCGGTGCCGCGACGCCCGTCTTCTCGCACGACGGGACACGCCTCGCCTACAAGCGACTCAGCGCCAACAACCCGGCCGACGACCCGACGCTTTACGGCGACCTCGTCGTCGCGAATGCAGACGGATCGAATCCGATCGCCATCGAGACGGATGTCTTCGGCATGAGTCCGACCGCCTGGTCGCCCGACGATCGGGAGGTGCTCTGGACGGGCACGACGATCCCCGACACTCCGGAGCAGGTGTTCATCGCCCCTTCTGACGGGTCGTCGGCCCCAGTGTCGGTGGGCGATCCGAGCACCTCGAACTGGGGGCCGAGCTGGTCGCCTGACAGCTCGAAAATCGCGTACGTGTCCGACACGGACTACTACGTCATGAACCGAGACGGAACAGGCATCCGAAAGGTCAACCAGCGAAGCTTTGCCGAGCAGAACGGCGGAGGCTGGAGGCCGGACGGGAGCGGGCTCGTCTTCGAAGCGGGCGATCAGGGGAACCACAACCTGTGGCTCGTAGGCCTCGACGGCAAACCAGAGCGCGCGCTCGCGATCTCGCACCGCATGGAGACGTCACCGGCATTCTCGCCGGATGGCCAGTGGGTGGCGTTCATGCGCGCGGATCCCGACCTGCGTTGGTACCAGGTCGTGGTGAACAAGGCCGATGGTTCCGGGGAACGGACGCTCCCTGGGATGTACGGCTACAGCGGCCTCAGGTGGTCTCCCGACGGCAAGCGGCTGCTTGTCGGCGGAGCCGACCCGGCGCTTGTCTACGAGCTGGATCCGTTTGGCTCCGCTGAGGGCGAAATCCTGGATCTTCCGGGATCCCTGCAGCTCTCGAACGGCGAAGCCGAGCTCCCAGCGTGGCAGCGCCGCGCCCAATGACGTTCCTGCCGCGGCACACCGACTGGGGCCCGGCCGCCGAATAGCTCGTCGTACTCCGGCGGGCGAAGGGATTAGGGCCTTCGCCCGCCTTCCTGTGCGTCGGTTGTGGCGCTGATGTGCCGTCACCGGGGATAGGCTGCAGGCGTCTGAATGGATCATCGGCATAGATTCGACCGAGTGCCGTGGGCAGCATCCCTGCAGCGTTTCTGAGCCGGTTCCTCAGCCCGTTGTTCGCCGTTGTCCTGGTGCTCGACGGGTTCGCCGGCGCCGCGGTCGCGGCTGGGACCACGAGCGCGGCCACGACGACGCTTGCCCACCTCGTCGGGCAGAAGCTCGTCATCCGCATGGACGGCACGACCCCCAGCGCGAGCCTGCTCGGGCGAGTCCAGCGGGGCGAGGTCGGCGGCATCGTGCTGTTCGGCTTCAACATCACGACGAAGTCGGCGCTCACAGCGGCGGTCTCGAAACTTCAGGCCGCCGCAGCCGCGGGCGGGCAGCCGCCGCTGTTCATCATGGTCGACCAGGAGGGCGGGACGGTCCGGCGGATCCCGTGGGCCGGCCCAACGATGAGCGCGCGTCAGATGGGGATCGACGGACGGGTCGCCCTCGTCACCCAGCAGGGCTCCTCGACTGCGGCTGCGCTCCACACGTCGTCGATCAACGTCAACCTCGCGCCCGTTGCCGACGTTGCCGACTCGACCGCGTCGTTCATGTACCAGCAGGCCCGGACATTCGGGTTCAGCAACACCCGTGTGGGCCGCCTCGCGCTCGCCTTCGCCAACGGGACCGGTGCACAGGACGTGATCCCGGTGTTCAAGCACTTCCCGGGTATCGGCCGGGCGACCCGCAACACCGACCGCTTCAAGGTCGTCATCCGCGCGTCGCGCTCGGCGCTCGAGGAGGACGTGTACCCATTCGAGCACGCGATCGAGGCGGGCGGCGCGCCGATGCTGATGCTGTCGAACGCGACCTACACCGCATGGGACTCGTCGAACGGCGCCGGCTGGTCGAAGGCGGTCGGGGCATTCCTGCGGAACGACCTCGGCTACACCGGCGTGACGATCACCGACTCGCTGAGCGGCCAACCCACGACCTATGGCCTGTCGCTCACCGTGATCGCGGCTCGCGCCTGCCGCGCCGGCACCGACATGCTCATGCTCACCGGCAGCGAAGGATCGACCGCGAAGACGTTCAACAGCCTGCTCGCCCTGGCGCAATCCGGATCGATCCCGAGGGCGACGCTGCAGACGTCCTACGACCGGATCGTCGCCCTGAAGTCCGGCCTCTAGCGGTTTGACCCGCCATAGCCGCGGGTGCCATCGTGTCTCGATGGGCGCTGATCGACGACAGGACTTGTCGTGGCAGTCGCGACTCGCGCAGCCCGACACGCTCGCCCCGGGTGGATTCCGGCCGCTCGTCACGCCGGTCTACCGGGGCGCCACGACGGTCTTCGAGGACGCCGCGTCGGCGCGCGACACGTGGGACCAGGACGACCTCCCGTACACGTACGGCCAGTACGGCACGCCGACCGCCCGCGAGCTTGCGGCCCGGGTGTGCGAGCTCGAGCACGGCTACCGCACGTTCATCGTGCCGGGCGGTCAGTCCGCGCTCGCGCTCGTCGATCTCGCCGTCCTCGCGAGCGGTGACCACGTCCTGCTGCCGGAAAGCATCTATGGGCCCAACCGGAACCTCGCCGACGTGCTCCTCCAGCGCCTCGGCGTCGAGGTGTCGTACTACCCGCCGCTGGCCGGACGCGATATCGAAGAGCACATCCGACCGAACACGAGGCTGGTGTGGTGCGAGAGCCCCGGCTCGAACACCATGGAGGTCCAGGATGTGCCCGCGATCGTCGCTGCCGCGCATGCGCACGACGCCGTGGTGGCGCTCGACAACACGTGGGCGGCCGGCGTGTTCTTCGATGCCTTCGCGCACGGGGTCGACATCTCGCTCCAGGCGCTGACCAAGTACATCGGCGGGCACGCCGACCTGCTCCTCGGTTCTGTCACGCTCCGCGACGCCACGCTGTACCGGCGGGTCGGCGAGACCTTGTTCGTCCTCGGCATGACGGTGTCGCCCGACGACTGCTCGCTCGCCCTGCGCGGCATGCAGACCCTGGCCGTCCGGCTTGGCGCTCTCGAACGCTCGGCGCTCGACCTCGCCGAGTGGCTCGCGACGCGGCCGGAGATCGAGCTCGTCCTGCATCCCGCCCTGCCATCATGCCCCGGTCACGACTCGTGGCGGCGCGACTTCACCGGCTCGAGCGGCGTGTTCTCGGTGGTCCTCGCGGAGCGCTTCTCCCAGGGCGACGTCTTCCGGTTCGTCGACGCGTTGCAGTTGTTCCGGATCGGCTACAGCTGGGGCGGACCAACGAGTCTTGTCATGCCCCGGCCCGATGAGCCGAACCGCCCCGATGCACGCTACGGCGATCGCCTCGTGCGGCTGTCCATCGGGCTCGAGGATCCCGCAGATCTTCGGGCAGACCTCGAGGCTGCGCTCGGCGAGCTCGCCACGGCGTGAAATCGCGCCAGTCAGTCGTCTCCGTTGAGCCGGCGCATGTCGAACACGATCCGGACGATCAGGAGCAGGAGGATCGACGAGCAGCCCGTAGTGGACCCACGAATAGTCCACGCCTCCCGGCAGCATGCGCCGTGTCTCGTCCGGCTCGCGAAGCACGAAATACAGCACCGCGCCGACGACCAACACCGCAACGCCGAGCTGAACCAGCCGGCGGCGAATGGCTTGCATCCGCCGCCGGAAGCCGAGCAGTGTCGACTGTGCCTCGACGATGAACGATTCCTGCGACTCGATGAATTCGAGGAACCGCACCGCCCGGCGAATCCGGACGGACACCTCGTAGAACCGCTCCATGGCCAGGCGGGGATCGGCAAGGGCGAGCGCCCGCTGGCGCATGTAGCGCGTGAAGAAGCGCCGGACGTTCGCACGCAGGTCGTACCTGATCGCGAGCTCGTGGCGGATTGTTCCGAGCATCACGAGCATCTTCAGGTAGGCCACGATGCCGGGTGAGAACGTGAGCTGGTGGTCGCGGATCCCTCGCATGGTGTCCATCGCGAGGCGCGAGTACGGGTTCGCGCGAGGCGGGCGAGCGCGCGGAGCGGCCGCCTCGGCGGCAGGGCTCGTCGCGGGCCTCGACGTCGAACGCGCCCATCTCGTAGACGAACGCACGATGCACGCTGACGAGGTACGTGCGCGCGGCCTCGGGATCCGTGGTGGTCGTCGGAGCGAGCCAGCGCATGAGCTCCGTGACGGCGGCATCCACGTCCCCGTGGAAGAGGAGCCAGCTGTAGTGGGTGAGTGAATCCCGCGTGTCGTCCGGGAGGCTGCCCACGATCCCGTAGTCCACGTACCCGATCGCGTTGCCCGGCAGCACGAACAGGTTCGCCGGGTGAAGGTCCGCGTGGAAGTACCCGTGGACGAACACCTGGTTGAGCATGTTCCAGTCGAGGTTCCGCACGATCCGGTCCGGGTCGTAGCCGCGCGCCCGGAGCGACGCGAGGTAGTCGGCGTCCTTGTTCCGCGAGGCGATCATGACCTCGTAGAGCGAGATCCCCTCGATGAGCTCCGAGGTCAGGACTCGCGACGTCGTGTAGTCGCGGTACATGCGAGCGATGCGCTCGAGGCGTTCGCCGACCGCGTGCTCATGGAGGAGCGCCGCCTGGCGCGCCTCGACGAGATAGTCGAGCTCGTCGGCCGTCCAGCGCGCGAACTCGTCGATCACCTGCCGCGATTTCGTCCCGCCGAACAGCCGCGACCGGTCGATGATGCCGCTGACCGCGTACATCAGGCCGATGTCCGACCGGAAGTCGGCGCGGATCCCGGGCCGCTGCACCTTGACGGCTACCCGTTCTCCGGTCTGCAGGACCGCACGATGGACCTGGCCGATCGACGCGGCGGCAAAGGACCGCTCCTCGAACCTGGCGAAGACCTCATCCGGCGGCGCTCCCAACTCCTCCGTCACGATCGATCGGACGTCGTCGTAGGAGAACGGGCGAACCTGGCCGAGCAGCTTCAGCAGCTCGGAGCAGTAGGCCGGCGGGAGGAGGTCGAAGCGCATCGCCAGCATCTGGCCGAGCTTGACCCACGCGCCACCGAGCTCCTCGATGGCAAGGCGCATGCGCACGGCGCCCGGTTCCGGCGGGGCCCGGAACGGGAGCTTCGGCAGGATGAAGAAGCGCGAGAAGACGACCAGGACTCGCCACAGCCGGCCGGGGTGGCGGAGGAGGGTCATCATCGCGCCCACCTCCCAGCGGCGGCGATGTCCACGGGGGCGGCTGGCGGGCTAGCCCGTCACCGCATCGCGCTCAGGCGACAAGGGATCGGTTCCAGCCGCCTCAGTCGGCGTCATCGTCCATTGAGACGCGACGCCGCCTGCGCGGCCGTCCGAACTCCTCCTCCCAGTCCCGGCCCGCGTCCACCAGCACGTCGAGCGTGTGGCGCGACCATTTCACGAAGAGGCTCATCGCACCTTCGGCGGCGAGCTGCCCTTTTCGCGTGAGGAGGCCCATGGTTCGGGCCCGCTCTGCGAACCACGCGTCCGAGCCTTCGATATCCGCGAGGCGTCGCTCGCGTTCACGTCGCGCGAACGCGGCACGCTCCTCCGGGGTGGGGCCTTTTACCCATGCCTGCCGCCGGCGACGCTCATCCTCGGCCCATGCCTCGATCTCGGCGTCCGTCGGCTCGAGCTTCACGTCCTCCGTCAACGGCGGCTCGACGGCGACTGCGTCTGGTTGCTCGCGACTCTCGACCATGTGCCTCCCCCAACTCTGCCTGAACCGCGAGAGTACACCCGGCGCCGAACGTGCCGCTACCCTGAGCCGCATGGACCGAACCGCCCTCCTCGACCAATTCCGATCCGGCTTCGATGACGTTGTCGAAGCGCTCGCCGGCATCACGCCGGACGAGCTCGATCGCAAGCCGCCCGACGGCTGGACTGCTCGCGAAATTGCTCATCACCTCGCCGACAGCGAGGCCACCGCGTACGTCCGGCTGCGCCGGCTCATCGGCGAGGACAACCCAACGATCATCGGCTACGACGAGGAGGAGTTCGCCCGGCGGCTCCACTACGACCGCCCCATCGAACCGTCCCTCGCCGTCCTCGCAGGGGTGCGTGCCGCCAGCCTCCAGCTGCTCGAGTCACTGACCGAGGCGGAGTGGCAGCGGACTGGTACCCACTCGGACTCCGGCGCCTACTCCGTGGACGACTGGCTGCGCATCTATGCGGGCCATTCGCACGACCACGCCGACCAGATCCGCCGCGCCCGCCGCGGAGAGGGGTAATACCTCAGAAGGAGGCAGTCACCTCCGGTGAGCAGGTCGTGGTGCCGGCCGCGCAGACCTTGTACGTGAAGGTGCCACCACCCTTGCCGCCGATCGGGTCCGTCTGGAACCCGTCGTTCGGCGTCGTCATGACCGCAACGCCGTTGCGCCAGACGACCACGCTTCGTCCCTGTTGCGCCCGACCACGTGAGATCGGCGTTCCTGTTCCCCTTGACCTTGTACAGGCGCACGTCCAGCGTCATCGCTGAGCGAATCCCGCGTGTCGTCTGTGAGGCTGCCCACGATCCCGTAGTCCACGTATCCGATCGCATTCCCCGGCAGCACGAACAGGTTCGCCGGGTGGAGGTCCGCGTGGAAGTACCCGTGGACGAACACCTGGTTGAGCATGTTCCAGTCGAGGTTCCGCACGATCCGGTCCGGCTCGTAGCCGCGCTTCCGGAGCAACGCGAGGTAGTCGGCGTCCTTGTTCCGAGAGGCCATCATGACCTCGTAGAGCGAGATCCCTTCGATGAGCTCCGAGGTCAGGACACGCGACGTCGTGTAGTCGCGGTAGATGCGAGCGATGCGCTCGATGCGTTCGCCCTCCGCGTGCTCATGGAGGAGCGCCGCCTGGCGCGCCTCGACGAGATAGTCGAGCTCGTCAGCCGTCCAGCGCGCGAACTCGTCGATCACCTGCCGCGAACTCGTCCCCCCGAACAGCCGTGACCGGTCGATGATGCCGCTGACCGCGTACATCAGGCCGATGTCCGACCGGAAGTCGGCACGAATTCCGGGACGCTGCACCTTGACTGCAACCCGCTCGCCGGTGTGGCAGCACCGCACGATGGACCTGGCCGATCGACGCGGCGGCAAAGGATCGTTGCTCGAACTCGGCGAAGACTTTTTCCGGGGGGGCGCCCAACTCCTCCGTCACGATCGATCGGACTTCGTCGTAGGAGAACGGGCGAACCTGGCCGAGCAGCTTCAGCAGCTCGGAGCAGTACGCCGGGGGAGGAGGTCGAAGCGCATCGCCAGCATCTGGCCGAGCTTGACCCACGCGCCACCAAGCTCCTCGATGGCAAGGCGCATGCGCACCGCCCCCGGTTGCGGTGGGGCGCGGAAGGGGAGCTTCGGCAGGATGAAGAAGCGCGAGAAGACGACCAGGACGCGCCACAGCCGGCCGGGGTGGCGGAGGAGGGTCATCATCGCGCCCACCTCCCAGCGGCGGCGATGTCCACGGGGGCGATTGGCGGGCTAGCCCGTCACCGCATCGCGCTCAGCGACAAGGGATCGTTCCAAGCCGCCTCAGTCGGCGTCATCGTCCATTGAGACGCGACGCCGCCTGCGCGGCCGTCCGAACTCCTCCTCCCAATCCCGGCCCGCGTCCACCAGCACGTCGAGCGTGTGGCGCGACCACTTGACGAAGAGGCTCACCGCACCTTCGGCCGCGAGCTGCCCCTTTCGCGTGAGGAGGCCCATGGTTCGGGCCCGCTCTGCGAACCACGCGTCCGAGCCTTCGATATCCGCGAGGCGTCGCTCGCGTTCACGTTGTGCGAACGCGGCACGCTCCTCCGCCGTAGGGCCTTCTACCCATGCCTGCCGCCGGCGACGCTCATCCTCGGCCCATGCCTCGATCTCGGCGTCCGTCGGCTCGAGCTTCACGTCCTCCGTCAACGGCGGCTCGACGGCGATTGCGTCTGGTTGCTCGCGACTCTCGACCATGTCCCTCCCCCAACTCTGCCTGAAACGCGAGAGTACACCGGCGCCGAACGTGCCGCTACCCTGAGCGGCATGGACCGAACCGCCCTCCTCGACCAATTCCGATCCGGATTCGATGACGTTGTCGAAGCGCTTGCCGGCATCACGCCGGACGAGCTCGACCGCAAGCCGCCCGACGGCTGGACTGCTCGCGAAATTGCTCATCACCTCGCCGACAGCGAGGCCACCGCGTACGTCCGGCTGCGCCGGCTCATCGGCGAGGACAACCCGACGATCATCGGGTACGACGAAGAGGAGTTCGCCCGGCGGCTCCACTACGACCGCCCCATCGAACCGTCCCTCGCCGTCCTCGCAGGGGTGCGTGCCGCCAGCCTCCAGCTGCTCGAGTCACTGACCGAGGCGGAGTGGCAGCGGACTGGTACCCACTCGGACTCCGGCACCTACTCCGTGGACGACTGGCTGCGCATCTATGCGGGCCATTCGCACGACCACGCCGACCAGACCCGCCGCGCCCGCCGCGGAGAGGCCTAATACCTCAGAAGGAGGCAGTCACCTCCGGTGAGCAGGTCGTGGTGCCGGCCGCGCAGACCTTGTACGTGAAGGTGCCGCCACCCTTGCCGCCGATCGGGTCCGTCTGGAACCCGTCGTTCGGCGTCGTCATGACCGCAACGCCGTTGCGCCAGACGACCACGCTTTGTCCCTGTTGCGCCCGACCACGTGAGATCGGCGTTCCTGTTCCCCTTGACCTTGTACAGGCGCACGTCCAGCGTGATGCGCCGGTCGGCGGCGCCGTCACCGTGATGTAGTTGTTCTTCACCTCCGCGTCCGAGCCGGACGCGTTGGTCGCCGTGAGCGAGACGTTGTACACGCCTGGAACGTGCGTAGGTGTGCGACGGGCTCTGGGTCGTCGCGGTCCCTCCGTCACCGAAGTTCCACGCCCAGGAGGTGGGCGATCCCGTCGACGAGTCGGTGAACTGGACAGCCAGCGGCGCCTGGCCGCTCGTCGGGCTGGCGCTGAACTGGGCGGTCGGGAGCCGTCGGCGGCGCCGTCACCGTGATGTAGTTGTTCTTCACCTCCGCGTCCGAGCCGGACGCGTTGGTCGCCGTGAGCGAGACGGTGTACACGCCAGGAACGCTGTAGGTGTGCGACGGGCTCTGGGCGTTCGAGGTCCCTCCGTCACCGAAGTTCCACGACCAGGAAGTTGGCGATCCCGTCGACGAGTCGGTGAACTGGACGGCCAAGGGCGCCACCCCGCTCGTCGGGCTGGCACTGAACTGGGCGGTCGGAGCCGTCCCGCCGCCGCCTCCCGGGAAGAGGCTGTGGAGGAGGTGGTTATTGGTGGTGCGCGACGAACTGACGACAGCCTTCGTCGTGGCGTCGAAGAGGGCATCGCGCACGGCGGCGGGCGACGCCGTGCGGTGTGTCTCCAGGTAGAGCGCGGCGACCCCCGCGGTGTGCGGGGTCGCCATCGACGTCCCGCTGATCGTGTTCGTCGCCGTGGCCGACGTGAACCAGGCGGAGGTGATGTTCACGCCTGGTGCGAACCAGTCCACGCAGTTCCCGTAGTTCGCCCACGAGGCCTTCTTGTCGGTGATGTCGGTGGCACTGATCGTCATCGCGGCGGGAACGCGCGCGGGCGAGTAGTTGCAGGCATTCGCCTCGCGCCCGAGGACGTTCCCGTTGCCGGCGGCCACGGCCGTCGCGACCCCGTCGTTGATGAGGTTGTTCGTCGCCGTATCGACTGACGAGATGCCGGTGCCGCTGATGCTCATGTTCGCGACGGCGGGCGTCCCGGCGGCGTGGTGGCCGATCACCCAGTCGATGGCAGCGATGATCGTCGTCCACGAGGTGTTGCCGGTGCAGCCGAAGACACGCACGGCGACGAGGTCCACGTCCTTGGCAACGCCGTACGTCGACCCGCCGATCGTGCCGGCGACGTGCGTGCCGTGGCCGTTGCAGTCGATGCCGTTCTGGCCGTCGCCGACGAGGTCCGTGCCGACACTCGCGCGGCCACCGAACTCCTGGTGCGTCGGGACGATGCCGGTGTCGATGATGTACGCCGTGACGCCTGTTCCGGTGCGTTCGTACAGGTAGGAACCGTTGAGCGGGAGAGCCCGCTGGTCGATGCGATCGAGGCCCCAGGTCGCGTTCGTCTGGGTGTCCTCGAGCTGTACCTCGGCGTCGGCCTCCACGAGCGCGACCTTCGGGTTTCGCGTGAGCGCGGCCGCAGCGGCCGCTGATCCGCGGAAGGAGAACCCGTTGAGGGCATGCCGGTAGATGTGCTTGACGGATCCGCCGTGTTCCTTGGCGAGCCCCGCCGCGGCGGCGCCGGGCTTGACATCGTCTCGGAGCTGCACGATCCAGGTGTCGCGCTGCGGCGGCGCGGCCGACACCGTCGCCGGGAAGACAGCCAGGATCAGCGCCAGCGTGGCGAGCATGGCGACGACGTGACGCATGTGGGCTCCCTCAAGTTTGTCCGCCGCCCGCCACGGACGGGACGTGCCGCAGTCGACGAGATCCGACCCATGTCGCAATCAGCGCATGGCCCAATCGCCGTATTTCAATCGCTATCGCTCGCGGCGGACAGGGACCTTCTTGCCGCGGATCGAGCCTCGTGACAGGGCCGCGATGATCCTGTCCGCGTCGGAAGCCGGGACCTCGACGAGCGAGTAGTCGTCGGCGATCTGGATCGCGCCGACGGCGTTGCCGCGGACGCCTGCCTCGTTGGTGATGGCACCCACGAGGTCACCCGGGCGCATCCCGCTCGGCGGCCCGCACCGACGAACAGCCGGACCCACTGCCCGTCGCCACCGCCTGGAGGAACATCGCGCCGCTGCCGAATCGGACCCCTGGCCGGCGGCCGGGTGGCGCCGGGTCGCCCGCCCGCACCCGCTGGACGGCGGTCGTCGTCGAAGAACCGGGCGGGCGCGAGGTCCTGCTCCGAGTCGCCGTCCCGTGCTGTTGCCTGCTCGGCGAGGCTGACCGCCGCGAGGGCGACGTCGATGATGTCGAACTCCTCGGCGAGCGGTTCCACGACGACGCGGAAGCGCTCGATGCCGTCCTCGAGGAGTTGCTCGCGCAGCGAGGCGCCGAGCACCTCGAGCCGGCGTTCGCGCAGATCGGCGACCGTCGGGATCTGGGCGAGCTCGAGGCGCGTCCGCGTCGTCCGCTCGATGTTGCGGAGCAGCCGCTGCTCGCGCGGTTCGACGAGCGTGATTGCGACGCCCTCGCGCCCGGCGCGTCCCGTTCGGCCGATGCGGTGGACGTACGCCTCGGGGTTCGACGGGATGTCGTAGTTCACGACGTGCGAGACATGCTCGATGTCGAGCCCGCGTGCCGCGACGTCGGTCGCCACGAGGATGTCGAGGGCACCGTCGCGGAAGCGGTTCATGACACGGTCGCGCTGGTCCTGCGCCATGCCGCCGTGCAGCGCCGCGGCGTCGTGGCCGTGGCCGGCGAGCTGCTGGGCAAGGTCCTCGACCTCGCCGCGTGTCCGGGCGAAGACCAATGCCGACGTCGGGTCCTCCAGGTCGAGGATGCGCCCGAGCGCGGTCGGCTTGTCCGCGCGACGCACGACGTAGGCGGTCTGCCGCACGCGCGTGGTTGTGCCACGTTCCGTCGTCTCGGGCTTGACCGTGACCCTGACCGGTTCGTTGAGGTGGCGCTTGGCGATGCGCGCGATCTGCGGCGAGATCGTCGCGGAGAACAGGGCCGTCTGGCGCGTCGCCGGGACAGCGGTCAGCACCGCATCGAGGTCCTCCGCGAAGCCCATGTCGAGCATCTCGTCGGCCTCGTCGAGCACGACGAACTCGACGGCATCGAGGTTCAGGCTGCCCCTGGTCAGATGGTCGACGGCTCGGCCGGGCGTCGCGACGACAAGGTCCACGCCGCGCCGCAGGCTGCGCAGCTGCTGGCCGATCGCCTGCCCGCCGTACACCGGCAGCACGCGGATGCCCGACGACCGCCCGTAGCGATGGATCGCCTCGGCCACCTGCATCGCGAGCTCGCGCGTCGGCACGAGGACGAGCCCGCGAACCCGTCCGTCGCCGCGATCATCCCTGGAAATCCGCTGGATCCCCGGAAGTGCGAAGGCCGCCGTCTTGCCCGTGCCGGTCGGTGCCTCGGCGAGGACGTCGCGACCCTCCAGGAGCGGCGGGATCGCGTGCCGCTGGACCGGCGTCGGCTCCTCGTAGCCGAGCTCGCCGAGCGTGGCGACCAGCGCACGATCAATGCCCAGGGCGTCGAATTCGGACTCTCCGGCGGAAATGGGCGGCTCGCCTCGATCCGCGACTGGGCTGTCGGTCATGCGCCTATCTTGTGCCCAAGCGCCCATTCAGGCACGGGCTCGTCCCGGCTCCCATGACGGGACGTAATGGCGTGGCTCTCATACTGGTTTGGCCCGGGCGCTGCGACTCGCTGCACCGGTCCACGACAGGGGGACCCGACATGTCGCTCTCGCCACTCTCCCGATTCGCCGTGCCGCTGACGATCGTCGCGGGCGCATTGGTCATCGTCACGCGACTGGTGATCATGCTGACCGTGCCGGCCGAGATCGAGCCGCTCAAGGCCTACGTCCTCACGACCACGCACGCGGTCAACAGCATCGCTTTCCATCGTGGCCTTCGCGTTGCTCGCGGTTGCCCTCGTGGCGGTCTATGAGCTCGAAGCTCGCGAGGCCGGCGTGCTGGGCGCCATCGGCGTGGCGGCGGCGATCGTCGGCACCGTGTTCATGGCCGGGGACTGGTGGTTCGAGGCCTTCGCGGTTCCACGGCTCGCGGAAGTCGCTCCGGACGCGATCGAGCACGTTTACGTCGGCGGCCGGCTGCTCGCAGGCGGTCTCCTGAGCTTTGTGCTCTTCGGCATCGGTTGGGTCCTGTTCGGCATCGCCAGCCATGCGCGCTCACGTCTTTCCCGGGTCAGTCTCCATCGCGATCGTGATCGGGGGCATCCTGTCGGGCGTGCCCATCGGTCTCGCCTACCTGAGCGGCGGGGTCATCCTCGGGATCGCCTTCGTCGGGCTGGGCGTCTGGTCAAGGCAGGCGTCGTCGAGCGCAGGCGGGGTCGCCGCGTCCGCCGCGTGACGTGCGGCCAGGACGTCAGACGCTCCCGAGGACAAAGCCTGCGACGAGGATGATGCCCAGCGTGTTGAGCGCGCAGTGGACGACCATGCCGAGGTAGACGTTCTCCTTCCAGCGCACGGCATAGACCGTCGGGCCGAACCCCAGGATCCTGCCGAGGATCTGCCACGGCGACCAGAAGTGGTAGAGCGAAAAGAGGCTGACGTTGACGAGCGGCGCCCAGCGCCCCATCCACTCCATTCGTGGCAACAGGTAGCCGCGGAAGTACAGCTCTTCGACGATCGGCCCGGCGAACCCGTTCAGGACGAAGTACGCGGCGAGCGTGATCGAGCCACGCCTCGCGGCTGTAGTCACTGACTCGGTCGGGATCGATCGGGCGCACGAACCAGTCCGGGAGCCAGCCGAACAGGCTGTCGATGACTGCGGGTTCGAATGCCATTGACAGGCCGAAGCCGACGAAGGCGGCGACGACGAGCACCGGCACCAGCCACAGCCAGTCGAGGATGGGCAATGGTCGGCGATACGGAACGACCGAGCGGATCCGCTGCGGCTGGCCGCGGCCGGCCCGGAGCACGACGCCGAGCTCGATCGGCAGGAGCACGACCAGGATCGCGATCAGCAAGGCGGCGATCGGCGGGAACCCGGCGGCTCTCGACGACCGGGGCGATCAGGACGTAGACGACCGTCATGAGCGCGCCCGGGACGAGGAAGAGCGCGAGCAGCGTCGGCAGCCGCAACTGCTCGATCGCCCGTGTCGGTTGGGCCGCTTCGCTCAGGCTCACGTCCGCTCATCGTATGCCCGCGATTGGGCGGTCAATTCCGATCGAGCATCCGAGCCGACAAGCCACGAGCCCATCCATCCCACGGCGAAGGCCAATGGGACCTGGAGCGGGGCGATCAGTGTCAGCACACCCGCGACGCCGCCGACGGTCATCAGGACCGCCATGCGTCGAGGAAAGACGCCCGCCCGAACGCTTGCGAGCCCGAAGATCACCCAGCCGGCTGCGAAGGTCACGCTCGTGATGGCGGCGCCGATGATGATCGAGCCGCTCGGAGCGGTGGTGAGGAGCTCGGGGGCCTGCTCCCGGAGTGCCGGGCCAATGAATGCCTCGTACCACCAGTTGCCCGCGACCAGCATCGTCCCGAGGAAGGCGACCAGGTAGCCGACCAGCCCGAGCCTGCCGCTGTCGGGGACCTGCCTCGAATAGAGTCCGGTGAGAGCGAGGAGCAAGGCGAACATCGCGAGCAGCGCAAGACCCATGCGAAGGGACTGGGTCGCGATCCAGAACGACTCCGGCATGGTCAGCGGGAGGACGAGCTGCGAGACCTGGCTGACCACGATGAGCCCGGCCGCAACGATGCTGGCCAGACCTGCTTGGCGGGCCGTGAACGGACTTGTCATGCGAGGCGACCTCCCTGACTCGACGAGGGCCGCGCGGGCGATCCATGGCGCCAACGCCCACTCGTGACACCCTCGACTGTCACGACGGTGCGGTCAAGAGCCCGGAGCCAGCCGGACCAGGATTGCTGACCCTGCCCGTCGAGGAAGGCTCGCACCCGTGGCGTAGGCTGGTGTTCCGAGCCACCCGCCTGGAGCCACGTCGGCCCGAGCGGAGGATGCCCTGATGACCACCGCCGCCCGCCCGTGAGCTGGACCCTGACCCTCCTGGCGGCTCGGACGCGACCCGAATTCGTAGCCGGCGGAGAGCGAACCGCGCTCGGCACCTCGAGCGGAGGAGGCCAGTCATGACGATGACGGCATCCGCGCCTCAGAGGGATTCGATGCCATCCAGTCTCAGTGGGTTCATGGGTGCCGTCTGGTACGTGGGCTTCACGCTCATGTTCGCCGCCCTGGCGACGGCCGCCGTGCTCATCTCGGGGGCCGAACCGACGCTCCTCGCCTTTGGGTTGGCGCTGCCGCCGGCCCTTATCGCGATCGGCCTGGCGTGGCGCGAGAGGAACGGTGCGCTCGGGCGGCTCCTCGGAAGTCTGACGGTGCGGCCGGCCAACCCGATGTGGTACCTGGTGCTGCTGATCCCGTTCGGCGCCTTCCTGGCGGTCGACGTCGTCGCGGTCGCCCTCGGCGACGTCCGCGGACGGCCTGTTCGACGACGTGTTCCCCGCGGTGCTCATCGTGCCGCTGGTCGTGCTGCTGCCCGCCTTCGCCGAGGAGATCGGCTGGCGCGGCTACGCGCTGCCACGCACCTTGACGGTGATGTCGGCCCTTCGAGCGGCCCTTGTGCTCGCCATCCCGTGGGCGCTCATCCACGTTCCGCTGTACCTGCCGGGCCAGATGAACGGCGGGAGCGCGGTCTGGTCGATGGTGACGCAGATCATTTCGTACTCGGTGATCCTGACCTGGATCTACGTGGGAACCGGCGGAAGCGTGCTCATGACCGGGCTCTTCCACGCGCTCCTCAATGGCCTGACACCGCTGACGAACGGCCTCGATCCCTTCGTGGCGTGGGACATCCGCGGCGTCGTCTTCCCGATCGTGGCGATCCTCGTCGTTGCGTTCGGCGGCTTTCGCGGCCTTCAGCCTTTGGTGCCGGCCGGAACGCCGGCACAGCGCCGCGCCGTGTAGGGACAGCTGCGGCGGCCGCGGCCGGCTGGGCGGACACCGCGCCTACAGCCACGTCGGTGCGGGAGATCGCCATCGCGACGCTCGAACAGAGCGCAGAACTCTCAACGATTCGCCGTGGTGAGACGGATCGCCGTCCAAGACACAGCGGGCAGCAACGCGGTCAGCGTCCCGCCCTCGATCGTTGCATCGATCGGAACCGGCACGACGCGATCGGGTCGCTCCGCGGTGTTCGTCACTCGGATGTCGTCCGCCGTGATGGTCGATACCTCGACGACCGACAGATCGCCGAAGGACGGAAGCTGGACACTGAGCGACAGCGGCCCCTCGATCCGCCGATTGAGGGCGAATATAGCAAGTCCGCCGGCCGCCACGTCGAGCACCGCCGTCGCGTCGAGCAGGGGGACCATTCCGTACCGCGCAGTCTCGTACACGGGACACTCGACTTCCGCCCGGAGCACGACACCGCGCGCGTGGCGGGCAGTGATCGCGAACGGGTGGAAGACCGTCTGCCGCCAGGAGGGGCCGCCGGGTACCGTTCGGATCGGCGCGATGACGTTGACGAGCTGCGCCTGGCAGGCGACCCCGACCCGGTCGGCATGTCGGAGGAGGCTGATCAGGAAGCCGCCGACGACGACGGCGTCGGCGACGTCGTAGTCGTCCTCGATGATCGTCGGCGCCTCGCTCCAGTCGGCACCGACCCGGTTGTCGAAGCGGTCCTGGTACCAGACGTTCCACTCGTCGAATGAGATCTTGAGTCGCTTCGAACTCCCGCGGCTGGCCGCCGACGCGGTCGGCGATGGCGACGATCGCCTCGATCGAGCGATCCATGTCGACAGCGGACGCGAGGAAGCTCGCGAGGTCGCCGTCGATCTCCTCGTAGTAGGTGTGGAGCGAGATGTAGTCGACGAGGTCGTAGGTGTGCTCGAGGACGGTCGCCTCCCACGTCCCGAAGGTCGGCATCGCGCTGTTCGAGCTGCCACAGGCCACGAGCTCGATCGACGGATCGACCAGCCGCATCGCCTTGCCGGCCTCCGCTGCGAGCCGTCCGTACTCGTCAGCGGTCTTGTGGCCGATCTGCCACGGTCCGTCCATCTCGTTGCCCAGGCACCACAGCCGGATGTCGTGCGGCCCTGGCACTCCGTGACGCCGGCGCAGGTCTGACAGATACGTGCCGCCTGGGTGGTTGGCGTACTCGACGAGATCGCACGCATCCTGGATGCCGCGCGTCCCCAGGTTCACCGCCAGCATCGGCTCGACTCCAGCCCGGCGCGCCCAGGCCATGAACTCGTTGAGGCCGAACTGGTTCGTCTCGATCGAGTGCCAGGCCAGGTCCAACCGCCGCGGTCGCTCGGCGCGCGGACCCACCCCGTCCTCCCACCGATAGCCGGAGACGAAATTGCCGCCCGGGTAACGCACGACGGTCGGCCCGAGCTCCCGAACCAGATCCAGGACGTCGCCGCGGAACCCGTCCTCGTCGGCGGTGGGATGGCCGGGCTCGTAGATGCCCGTGTAGACGCACCGGCCCATGTGCTCGACGAAGCTGCCGAACAACCGCCGGTCGACCGAGCCCACCTGGAGCGCCGGGTCGAGCACGAGGCGCGCAGTCTGACGAGTCATGAGATCCGACCAGGAGTCACGCGCCGTCGTGCGGCTGCGGCTCGACGGTCGGGCCCGCGATCACCGGTCTGCCCCGTCGAAGGCGGCCGGCGCGATCCGCAGGCTGCGCATCCCAGACGGGTAGCCGACGGCGTGTACATGCGATGCAACACATGGCACGTCAGATTTTGCTCTATCGCCTGGGTCGTCCGCCGCTCGGCTCAGTCCACCCCGGCCGCCTGATGAGATGGTCGAGCGGAAACCCAATGCCAGTTCGGCGCCGCCTCCGATGGCGAACTTCCTCGAGCCGCTCTTCCTCGTGACCGCCACGATCCTGGCCTTCGAGCGCGTGATCCGCCACTACCCCGACTGGCAGGAACGCGGCTTCGCGATCCTGTACCGCTACCGCTGGCTCATCGGCACGCTGATCGTGATCTACAAGCTCCAGGACGAGTGGATCACCCACGTCGGCAACATCGACCGCACCGAGTTCCTCGAGCAACTCTTCGGCGGCTAGGGCTGAGCTGTGGCGAGGCGATAGCTGAGCTGCACGACACCCGACGGGAACGTCGTCGTGGCGATGAGCTCCAGCGGGACCGGGCCGATGTCGTCGAAGATCCGTGGCCCGGTTGCCCACAGGTAGGGGCTCACCGTGAACCAGACCTCGTCGACGAGGCCCTGACTGATGAGGGCGTGGGCCAGCTCGCCCCCGCCGCTGACGATCAGGTTGCCGCTGTGCTTGTCCTTGAGGTCGGTCACGCTGTTCGGCCAGGTCGCCCTGGAGCAGGGTCGCGTTCCACTCCAACGGCTCACGGAGCGTCCGGGACGCGACGTACTTGGGCATGCTGTTCATCTGATCCGCGAAGGCCTCGTATCCGGGGACCTCTGCCAGCTGCGGCCAAACCGCCGCCAGGCCTTCGTACGTCTTGCGCCCCAGCACCATCGCGTCGGCTGCTCGCCATATCTGGAGCGAGGCGTGCGTGCTGTCGGGGTCGAGCACGAGCCAGCCATCGGGCGCGGGCACCGGCGCTTCGAAGGCGCCGTTGATGGTCATGGAGTTGCTGATGATCAGTCGTCCCATGGGAAGCTCCTCGTCAAGCTATTAGCCAGTCAGGCGTAGACGTCTCTCGAACGGACCACCGAAGAGAAACTCATCGCTTTTGAACTCGGGGCGGGCCGACGGTCGTTCGCTCTTGTCCGTCGAGTCTGTCTCACCCATAGTCCGCCCATCGTGGCAGCAGGACGGAGGGTGGAGCGGTGCAACTCGTCAACTGGTCGGGAGCGCTCATCGGACCCGGCTCCGAGTGGTTCTGGGCGATGCTCCAGTTCGTCGTCGTTGCCGGCACCCTGATCGGCCTGTACCGGCAGCTCCGGCTCCAGTCGAGCCAGGAGGCCATCGAACAGCTCGGTGCGTTCGACCGTGAGTGGCGCGACGAGCTGTACAACCACGTCCGCCTGGAGATCCTCCTCGCGCTCCGTGGTGGCGTGGACCCTGCCCACATCCCGGAAGGGCTGGCGGTTTCAATCGGAGCCTTCTGGGAGAAGATCGGCGGCTTGGTCCGAGCCGGCCACATCGACCCAGAGTTGCTGTGGAACGGCAGTGGCGGCGACTGCGCTGTCTGGTGGACGACGCTCGCGCCATTGACCCGAAGGCTGCGAGCCGAAGTCGAGGGTCCCACGTACCTCGAGAACTTCGAGTGGCTCGCCGGAATCATGAATGAGAGGAACCGACGGGCCGGGCTGTTGCCAACGGACGAGGCATGGCTGGCGAGCAACATGGAGCGTCGGATTCGCATGTTCCAGGACCTGATCCGAGTCCAGCAGTCGCTCCGGACGGTCGTCATCGCGTCGCCCGAGGCTGTTCCGGCAGCACCACCGCCGGCCGCCGCAGCGGCTGAGGGCTGAAGGAGCGGTTGGCCCTGCCTATTCGCGACGGCGACGAGTCGCCCTGTGCACGATGAGCGTGGTGTGCAGGGCGTCAGCCGGCGAGGAGCGGCCGGATCCGTTCCGCCATGACCGAGGCGCAAGCGTCGTCGAGGATGTGGCGGCAGCCGGAGAGCGTCTCCGCGCCGACCAGGTTCGGGAACAGCTCGCGCGCCCGGGGCAGGACCCGCGCCGGAGGGAAGAGGGGATCGTGCTCGCCGGCGAGGACCATGACCGGCGCCGCGAGGCCGGCCAGCTCCTCGACCGTCGCGTTGCGCGGCATCTCGGTGTCGAGGCGCGTCCCGCGGAAGGCGAGCTCGGTCGACTCCACGACGAGCGGATCCGGGTTCGGCCCGGCGAGCCGCTTGACGGTGGCTTCAACGAGACCCGGCCGCCTGATTGCGAGGAAGGAGACGTAGCCCGCGGCGAGCGTAAGCATCGAACCAAGCGGCACGTCCACAATCCCGGCCGGCACCACGAGCGCCGCCCGCCCGATCCGCGCCGGCCGAAGCGCCGCGAGGCGGAGCAGGATGCCCGCGCCGTACGAGATGGCGACGAACGCGGGCGCCTCGAGCCCGAGGCCGTCGAGGACCTGCTCGCACCACTCGCCGAGGCTCGCGTCGTTCGCCGACACGCGGCGGCCGGAGCTCTTTCCCGGCTGTCCGATCGTGTCCGGCGCGTAGATGCGGAACTCGCTCGCGAGCGGGGTCAGCCACGCCAGCGTGAGCGGGTTGACGACGTTGCCACCCTGGAGCGCGAGAACCGGCGGCGCACCCTCGGGCCCAGCGACGAGAACGTGCGTCGACCCGAACGTCGCCTCAACTCGCCGCGACTCCGTCGGGAACGGCAGTCGCGCAAGCGCCCGGTCGTAAAGCGCCTCGATCGCAGCGCGCGCCGCGTCGGACTTGTAGATCGAGTCTGGTTCCACGCAATCCCTCGTGGCGGCGGACGGCGCCCCACGAGCGAGGATAGCCGTCGCCCGGGACCCCGAGGGGATTGCCGGCGTCCAGATCGGACTTGACGGACCAGCACCGCGCCGCCAACTATATCGCTCGACGATGTATCGGATGTCGACCTAGCCCGTGACCACCGACTCGCGACCGCGCGCCAAGGCTCGGGTTGTGGCGATCGCAATCGTGGCCGTCGTCGCCGGCTTGGCGTTCGCTGTCGCCGTGACGTCGTTCACCGGACCCTCCGTCGCCCACCAGGCGGCGCGCGACGAACTGCGCGGCTACCTCGAAGACATCCCGGGTTCGTCGTTTCGGACATACGACCTCCACGACGATCTCGGCCAGGCGATGGGCCCCGGCGCGATCACGACGGCACCGAACGGTGAAGGGTTCGCTTCCGTGTACTTCGTCGCGTCCGGACCCGAGGGCGCCCACTTCGACGTCCACCTTGCGACGTCGCCGGATCTCCGGACCTGGACGTGGCGGGCGAAGCTGGCCGACAGCGCCTCCCAACCGACGATCGAGCCGAGCTCGGACGGTGGCTACGTCGTCGGCTGGGAAGCGGAGCCGCCGAATCACCTCCAGTTCGCCTGGTATGCCACGTGGGCCGATCTGCTCGAGGCCCGGTACAGGAAGTTCTTCGACGTGCCGATGACGCTCTCCGACTGCGCGGAGGGAACCCCGAGCTTTTACGAGGCGAGCAGCACGTTCCTCGACGTCGGGTTCCACTTCTACGACGACTGCATCGTCGATCGGCCGGCGCGCGGCACGACCGACTGGAAGACCTGGAGGGCGAAGCCGCGGCCGCAGCTCGAGAGCGCCATCCGCCGGTTCGATGTGCGTGCCGGTGTCGGCGATCGGGACACGATCACGTTCCGCGGGTTCGACTTCACGCTCCAGGAAGCAATGGCCGTCCCGGACCACTGGGAGTCATTTCGGGTCTACCTGTACGACGACGTGGCCGGCACCGCCGAACCGCTGGACCTCCGAACCGACGCCGGCTGCGTCGCGTTCACAAACCCTGTCGTCGAACTCGTCGAACTCGATGACCTTCCGACCCTGGTCGCGGGCATGTTCGTCCCAGGGGAGGAAGGGCCGCAGTGCGAATCGGGCGGGCTGCTCTACACGAGAACACTCGACGGCGGTTAGCTGCGTTCGAACTGCCCGAGCGCGCTCGGTCGTTAGGAATCAGACGGCCGGAGCCTGGGCTCCGGCCGTGGATCCACACCCCTCTTGCAGATCAGCTGCAGCCGCTGGTGCTGCCGCAGTTCAGGCACTTGTAGCAGGAGCCGTTGCGGACCATGATCGAGCCGCAGTCCGCGCAGCTTGGGGCGTCGGCCTGGGTCTGGAAGCTGACCTTCGTGGCCCCCAGGTTCAGCGTGATCGGCGCGGCCGCCGCCCCGTTGCCATGCCCATTCCCGTTGCCGGCATGCCGTTTGTATGCCCGTTCGCAGCAATGACCGCGAACTCTTCCTTCGGCGAGCTGCGGCTCTGACTCCGTGGCGACGGCGGTCGCCTTGGGCTGATCCTCGTCCGGCTTCGTCTCAGGCTGTCGGCTCGACGTCGGCGATGGGCGCAGGAGCCGCGGCAGCGCCAGGCGGGTTCGTGAGCGCCAGCTCGCGTCCGCCAAGCGCCGCGGACTCCGAGAGCCCAGCGCCGAATCCACCCGGCGCCTCATCAACCACAGCAGACCGATCAATCAGCCCAAGCGACGCCCTGTCGTCCGGGGACAGGAACCGCGAGCCGAGCCACCTGAAGATGTAGTCCACGATCGACTTCGCGATCGGGATCTCCTGGTTGCCCGTGAACCCCGACGGCTCGAACCGGACGTGGGCGAACTTGTTGACCAGGTCGCGCAGCGGCACGCCGTACTGGAGCGCCACCGACACCGTCGTCGCGAACGAGTCCATCAGGCCACTGACCGTGGACCCTTCCTTGGCCATCTTCAGGAAGATCTCGCCCGGCTGCCCGTCCGGATACAGCCCGACCGTGATGTAGCCCTCGTGGCCGCTGATGTCGAACCGGTGCGTGATCGCGGTCCGCTCGGACGGCAGGCGATGGCGATGCGGCCTGGCCGCCTCGGCCTGCGCCGCCGCGAGCTGCTTCTTGAGCTGCGCCACGACCTCCGTGTCGGAGATCGCGTCCGAGTCCTTCTTCTTGCTCGTCGACAGCGGCTGCGAGCGCTTCGAGTTGTCGCGGTAGATCGCGATCGCCTTGAGGCCCTGCTTCCAGCCCTCGAGGTAGACCTGCTCGATCTCCTGGGCCGTCGCCGCCTCGGGCATGTTGACCGTCTTGCTGATCGCGCCACTGATGAACGGCTGGATCGCGCCCATCATCCGGACGTGGCCCATGTAGTGGATGGACCGCTCGCCGTTGGCCGGCTTGAACGCGCAGTCGAAGACCGGCAGGTGCTCGGGCTTGAGGTGCGGCGCACCCTCGATCGTCTCGCGCTCGGCGATGTAGTCGAGGATCTCGCTGACCTGCTCGGCACCGTAGCCGAGCTTGCGCAGCGCGGCCGGGACCGTCTGGTTGACGATCTTGAGGAAGCCCTCGCCGACCAGCTTCTTGTACTTGACGAGCGCGATGTCCGGCTCGACCCCGGTCGTGTCGCAATCCATCATGAACGCGATCGTGCCGGTGGGCGCGAGCACGGTCACCTGGGCGTTGCGATAGCCGTTGACCTTGCCGAGCTCGAGCGCCTCGTCGTAGACGACACGCGCCGCCTCGAGCAGGTCGGCCGGGACGGCCTTGTCGTCGGGGATCCGGTAGGCCGCGTCGCGGTGCTTGCGGATGACCCGCAGGAACGGCTCGCGGTTCTGGTCGTAGTCGAGGAACGGGCCGCCGTGGTCGCGGGCGACGACGCTCGACTGGCGATACGCCTCGCCGTGCATGATCGCGGTGAGGGCGGCGGCGTAGTCGCGCCCCTCGTCGGAGTCGTAGGCCAGGCCGCGGCTCATCAGCAGCGCGCCGAGGTTGGCGTAGCCGAGCCCGAGCGGCCGGAAGCGGTGGCTGTTCTCCTCGATCTTCGGCGTCGGGTAGCTCGCGTTGTCGACGAGGATCTCCTGGGCCGTGATCGTGAGCCGCGCCGCGTAGCGGTAGGCGTCGACGTCGAACTCGCCGTCCGCGCGCACGAACTTCATGAGGTTCAGCGACGCGAGGTTGCACGCGGTGTCGTTGAGGAACATGTACTCGGAGCACGGGTTCGAGGCGTGGATCCGGTCCGTGTTCGCCGACGTGTGCCAGTCGTTGATCGTCGTGTCGTACTGGATGCCCGGGTCACCGCAGACCCATGCCGCCTCGGACATCTTGCGGAAGATGTCGCGGGCCTTGTAGGTGTCCATGGCCTTGCCGTCGACGACGGCGTGGGTCGTCCACTCCTGGTCGTCGACCACGGCCTGCATGAACTCGTCGGTCACGCGGACGGAGTGGTTCGCGTTCTGGAAGTAGACCGAGCCGTAGGCCTCGCCCGTGAACGAGGGGTCGTAGCCCTGCTCGATCAGGGCCCACGCCTTCTTCTCCTCGTTGAGCTTCGAGTCGATGAACTCGATGACGTCCGGGTGGCCGGCGTCGAGGATGACCATCTTGGCCGCGCGGCGGGTCTTGCCGCCCGACTTCACGACGCCGGCGAAGGCGTCGTAGCCCTTCATGAAGGAGACGGGGCCCGAGGCGGTGCCGCCGCCGGTCATCTTCTCCCTGGACGACCGGATGGTGGACAGGTTCGAGCCCGCGCCGGAGCCGAACTTGAAGAGCATGGCCTCGGTCTTGGCGAGGTCCATGATCGAGGACATCGTGTCCTGCACCGAGTTGATGAAGCAGGCCGAGCACTGCGGCTTCTCTTCGATGCCGACGTTGAACCAGACCGGGCTGTTGAAGGCCATCTTCTGGTGGACGATCAGGTGGGTCAGCTCGGCCTTGAAGGCCTGCAGGTCCTCGTCGGTCGCGAAGTAGTGCTGGGTCTCGGCCCAGGACGCGATCGTGTTGACGACCCGGTCGATCAGCTGGCGGACGCTGGTCTCGCGCTCCGGCGTGCCGACGTGGCCGCGGAAGTACTTGCTGACCACGACGTTGGTGGCGAGCTGGCTCCAGAAGCTGGGGACCTCGACGTCCTTCTGCTCGAAGACGACCTTGCCCGACTCGTTGCCGATGCTCGCGTTCCGGAGCTCCCACGTGATCTCGTCGTAGGGGTGGACGCCCGGGCCGGGTCCAGCGGCGCTCGAAGGTGAGGCCGGCGACCTGGTTGCCGAAGCCGTCCGTCCCGTCGAAGCTCGCCTTCCACGGTCCCGCCAGGGTGCGGGCGCGGCCTTTCCGCGGGGAGGAAGCCGTGGTGGCCGCGCCGGCGCCCCTCGGTGTGGGCTTCTTCACGTTGGCTCGATCCATGACCGGGATTGCATCGCCATCGGGTCGGGCCATCGTCGTCGTCTCCTCCATCGGCTTCGTTCGCCGGGACTCCCTCATCGCAGCAATCGCGTCCGTCGCGTAGCTGCGACCTTGTCGCGTCGTCGGGTCCCGAGGGGGACGCTGGGGGCTGCTTCCGGGACCGGCGGGACACTTCCGGCGGGAGGCTGTCTGGGCGTCTCGGTCGAGCTGGCGACCCCAAGAACGATACGCCGCTGCTGGACCGCAGTCAAGGCCAAAACCACAAGATGTAGCGTTCAGTGCCACTGATCAACCACAAGATGTTGTGAATGGCCGAATCCACGCCAGGGCCGGGTTCGTCCACGTTCGGGGCCGGGTTGTCCACGCTCGGGGAGGGGCGTGTCCACCGCTCCGTGCCGAGTTGTCCGCGGCCTGTCCACAGCGATTGTACCGAACAGGTGTTCGGTTGTTGCTCGGTTGTGGCCAGATATCAGCCGGTGCAATCAAAGTCAGGAGATGGGCCGCTCGGACGCCCATTCAGTGGCCAGATATCAGCGGGGTTGATCGCTGGCAGCGGAATTGGGCGCGGCCGACCTCCAGCTCTCGACTTTCATCACGGGGGCTGATAACTGGCAGATGAGTGGTCTTCCGGATACTCCGGCCCGTGGAGGATCAGCGGATCGGGAGTGCCATCCGGGCGGTGCGACGGCGTCGAGGCTGGACCCAGGCCGAGTTGGCCGGCAGGGCTCGCGTGTCGCAGGCTCTGGTCAGCACGGTGGAGCGTGGCCACCTCGACGCGATGTCGCTTCGGGCGCTCCGGCGGGTCGCTGCGGTGCTCGACATCAGGATCGACCTGGCGGCACGGTGGCGGGCCGGCGACCTGGATCGGTTGCTCAACGCCCGCCATTCCGAGCTGCACGAGCTGGTCGCGCGCTGGTTCGCAGACCAGCTGCCCGAGTGGGTCCTCGCGCCGGAGGTGTCCTTCTCGATCTACGGCGAGCGTGGCGTCATCGACATCCTCGCCTGGCATGAGCCCACTCGCTCGCTGCTCGTCATCGAGCTCAAGACCGCCATCGCCGACGTCAACGAGCTGCTCGGCACGATGGACCGCAAGAAGCGGCTCGCCGCCCAGGTCGCCCGAGACCGTGGCTGGGACGCGGAGCGGGTGAGCCAGTGGCTCGTCGTTGCCGACACCAGGACAAACCGCCGGCGGCTCGACGCGCACATGACGGTGATCCGCAACGCGTTCCCGGCCGGCACCTGGGCCATGCGCCGCTGGCTGCGACGGCCCAAGGGTACGATCGCCGCGCTGACGGTTTGGGCCGCTACTCGACCGTAGACGCCGTCAAATAGTCCCGACGCTCGACCAGCTCAAAGACCGGCCCGACGAGGGCGACGTCCGCCGCCAAAGACCCGTCGACCGCCGACCGGCCGACGAACAGCCGGACCGTCCCGGGCTCGACGACGCGCTGCAGGTTGACGTCGACGTACGCCAGCTGCTCGGTCGACAGGCGGAACGTGACGGTTCGGCACTCGCCGGCGGCCAGGCTCACCCGCTGGAAGCCGCGCAGCTCGCGGACGGGCCGCGCCACGGTCGCCTCCTCGTCGCGGACGTAGAGCTGGACCACCTCGTCGCCGCGCACGCGTGCCGGTGTTCGTCACGTCGACCTGGATCGCCACCGTGTCGCCGGTGGTCTGGAGCAGGCTCTTGTCGACCCGCAGGTGCTCGATCGCGAAAGTCGTGTACGACAGGCCGTGGCCGAACGGCCAGAGCGGCGACGACGTCCCGTCGACGTAGTCGATCTTCCAGTTGGACTTCCCGCCGGTCGGGTGGTGGCGGTACGTCAGCGGCACCTGGCCGACGTGGCGCGGGATCGTGACCGGCAGCCGCCCGCCGGGATCGACGTCGCCGGCGAGGATGTCGGCGATCGCCGCGGGACCAGCCTCGCCGGGCACCCACGCCAGGAGCACGGCCGCGCAGTGCTCGGCGGCCCATTCGATCGCGAGCGGCCGGCCGCTGACGACCACGAGCACGGTCGGGGTCCCGGTCGCAACGACCGCCTCGAGCAGCTCCTGCTGGCGTCCGAGGAGGCCGAGATCGCGGCGGTCGCGCGACTCACCGGTCGTCGCATCGTCGGTCAGCCCGGACCGCTCACCCACGGCAACGATCGCGACGTCGGCGCCCTGCGCGAGCGCGACCGCCTCGGCCAGCTCCTCGTCGGTGCCGTCCCGGAGACCGCTGCCGCGCGCGTGCGCGACGCGCTCACCGAACCGGGCGCGGAGCGCGCCGAGGATCGTCGGCATGCCGGACAGCTCGTCGACCGGGTTGATGACGTCGCTGGACGGGAAGCCGAACGGGTTTGCCTGGTGCCGCAACTCCGCAAGCGTCTCGATGTGGGGCAGGTGGGCGTAGTCGCCGAGCAGGTCGCGGGCGCTGTCGGCGATCGGCCCGATGACGGCGATCCGCCCGAGATCCGGGGACAGCGGCAGCGTCCCGTCGTTCTCGACCAGCGTCATCGACCGCTGCGCCAGGTCGCGGGCGAGCCCCTGCTCGACGGTGTCGAGGGCCGCGAGCTCGACCGGGGTCGGGGGCTCGACGTACGGTCGATCGAAGAGACCGAGCCGGAACTTCAGGCGCAGGGTCCGCTCGACGGCGAGGTCGATGAGGTCGGCGTCCAGGCGGCCGTCATCGACCGCCTGCCGGAGCGGATCGCCGAACGCGGCGGTCGACGGGAGCTCGTTGTCCATGCCGGCCCGGAGCGCCATCGTCGCCGCCGTGCCGAGATCCGCCGTCAGGCGGTGCTCGCCGACGAGCATCTGGACCGCCGTGTAGTCGGAGGCGACCACGCCGTCGAACCCCCACTCGTCGCGGAGGATCGACGTCAGGAGCTCGTGCGACGCGTGACAGGGAACGCCGTCGAGGTCGCAGTACGCGGGCATGACGCTGGCAATGCCGGCCTCGCGGACGGCCGCCTCGAACGGCAGCAGTTGCTCGTCGCGCAGCTCACGCGGCCCGACGTGCGCGGGCGCCTGGTTGAACCCGCCCTCGGCCAGGCCGTGCCCGACGAGGTGCTTGGCGGTCGCGGCGATGCCATGCTCGAGGTCGATGCCCTGGAGCCCGCGGACGTAGGCGCAGCCGAGCACCGCGGCGAGGTACGGGTCCTCGCCGTACGTCTCCTCGACGCGCCCCCAGCGCGGGTCCCGGGTGATGTCGAAGACCGGGGCAAGGGCCACGCTCGACCCGATCGCCTGCATCCGCCGCCGGATCGTTTCGGCGACGGCTTCGACGAGGACCGGATCGAACGAGGCCGCCGCGCCGATCGACTGCTGGAACGAGGTCGCCTCGCGAGCGAGCAGTCCGTGGAGCGTCTCCTCGTGGAGGAAGGCCGGGATGCCGAGCCGCGTCTCCTCGACGAGGAAGCGCTGGATCGCATTGCCCGCCTCCGCGGCGGCGATCGGGCCGAGGTTCGTCGCGCCGGCCACCCGGCTGATGTGGCCGATGCCGTTGGCGAGGCGGTCGCGGATGAGCGCCGGATCCAGCTCCGTCTCGCTCCGGAACAGCTCGAACGACCAGAGCGAGCCGAGCTGGGCGAGCTTCTCGTCGAGCGTCATCCGGGCGAGCAGATCGGCGACGCGGGCATCGACCGGCAGGCTCGCGTCCCGGTAGCGTGCGTCGATCGTCGTCATCAGCCCTTCACCGAACCGCTGGTCAGGCCGCTGACGATGTGGCGCTCGGCGAACGCGTAGAAGATGATCGCCGGGATGATCGTTATCACGGTGTAGGCCATCACGCGCGCCTTGTCCGAGCTGTATTCCGTCGAGAAGTTCATCACCCCGAGCGGCAGCGTCCATTGGTCGGCGCCGTTGAGGATGACGAGCGGCAGGAAGAAGGCGTTCCACGTCGTGACGATGGCCAGGACGCTGACCGTCGCGAGCGCCGGCCGTGCCAGTGGCAGCAGGATCCGCCAGAAGAAGCCGAACGTGCTGCAGCCGTCGATCCGCGCGGCGTCCTCGAGCTCCGTCGGGATGCTCCGGAAGAACGGCCGGAGGATGACGATCGTGAGCGGCAGGGCGAACGCGGCCTGGGGCAGGGCGACCCCGAGGAAATTGCCCGACAGGCCAAGCTGGCGGACGAGGATGTACAGCGGCAGGATCGCGACGGCCGAGGGGAACAGCAGACCGAACACGAACAGCAGGTAGAGGGCTTCGCGGCCGCGAAATCGCATGCGGGCGAACACGAACGCCGCCGCCGACGCGAGGGTCACCGTCAGGACGACCGCCACCGTCGCGATGATGACGCTGTTCAGCGCCTGTCGCCAGAACGTGGGCGCGTATTCGCCGAAGAGGACGTCCGTGTAGTTCGTGAAGACCCATTCCGTCGGCAGGATGGTCCCGGGGTCAGCGACAAGCTGCCCGTTCGTCTTGAACCCGCCAAGGACCGCGTAGAGGAGCGGGAACAGGATGGCCGCCGCGACGATGAGCAGGATCCCGTACGCCACGAGGCGTGTCAGGCTCGGCCGCCGAACGCGGGCGGCGCGCCGTGCCACGGCGGTGGCCGCCGAGTCCGTCGTCCTCGACGCAGACGTCGTCATCGGATCACCCGCCGTACGCCGTGATGGCGCCCTCGGTGTCCCGCCGCAGGACGAAGCGCTGGTACAGCAACGCGACGGCCAGGCAGAACAGGAACAGGATGACTGCCAGGGCGCTGCCGTAGCCGAACTGTTGGCTGCGGAAGCCGGCCTTGAACATGGAGATCGCCATCGTGCTCGAGGCGTTGATGGGGCCGCCGCCGGTCATCACCCAGACGATGTCGAAGAGCTGGAGCGCGCCGATCATCGACAGGAACACGGAGACCCGGATCGTCGGTCCGAGCAGGGGCAGCGTGACGTAGCGGAATGACTGGCGGCGATCGGCACCGTCGATGAGGGCTGCCTCTTCGAGCTCCCTGGGGATCCCCTGGAGGCCCGCCAGCATGATGATCATGTGGAAGCCGAAGTACTTCCACGAGATGATCACGAACAGGGTGATCATCACGAGGGTCGAGTCGCCCAGCCAGTCCTGGATGAGTCCCTCCAGGCCGACGCTCGCGAGCGACGAGTCCACGACCGAGTCGGGCTGCAGCATCAGCGTGAAGACGATCCCGGTCACCGCCTCCGACAGGACGTACGGCAGGAAGAACAGCAGGCGGAGGACCGCCCGACCGCGGAAGCGCCGATTGAGCATGACCGCGAGGGCCAGGCTGAACGGGATCTGGATGAACAGCGACAGGACGACGATCAGCACGTTGTTGCCGACCGAGGTCATGAACGGCTTGCTGCCAAAGGCGGTGACGTAGTTCTGGAGGCCGACGAAGTCGGTCAGCGGCGCGAGGCCGTTCCACTTGTAGAGGCTGTACTGCATCGCCTGCAGGACCGGCAGGATGACGAAGACGGCGTACAGCACCAGCGCCGGCAGCACGAACAGCGCGATCGTGAGCCACTTGGTCGGCACGGTCGGGCGCGGGCGAGAGCGGCGGCTGATGGCCGTCATGGAACGTCCTCGATCAGCGCGGAGGAATCGAGCGGGCCGGCGACGCCGGCCCGCTTGTCATCCATGGCACAGAGTAGACGCCGAGAGGGCGCTACCCGGCGGCCGCCGCGTCGGTGAGGGTCTGGCAGACCTCCTCCGGAGTGGACTCGCCAAGGAACAGCGCGATCGTCGCGTCGTTGAAGGCCTGGCTCAGCCCGCCGGAGGTCGCCTGGTCGAGATACAGCTGCATGAAGGTGGCATCGCCGCGACCCGCGAGGACGGCCTGGAGGTTCGGGTCGGTGACCGAGCCCTCCGTGCCGACCACCGTGGACAGGCCGACGCCGTCGGTGTTCAGCTTGTTGCCGACGTCGACGCTGCTGAAGAACTTGAGGAAGTCGATCGCCTCGGGCGGCGCGTTGACGCCGACGGCGATCCCGTTGCCGCCGCCGACGCCGTCGGTGGCTGCGCCGGCCCCGCCGGCGACCGTCGGGAAGGCGAACCAGCCGAGGTCGTCGCCGAGTCCCTTCTTGTCGGCGCTCTGGTCCATCTGGACCGACGGCGCCCACTGGCCCATCAGCTCCATGGCGGCCTTGCCGTTGCCGACGGACGCAGCCTCGGCGTTGTAGTCGGCCGACTTGTAGCCCGCCTGGTAGGGGTCGAGCGCGTTGAGCTTCAGAACCTCTTCGCCGGCCTTGGTGCAGGCCGTCGGTGTTCCAGTTACCGCTCTGGATCATCTCGGACAGGGCGTCGCCGCCACCGGTGCGGAGCACCAGGTAGGTCCACAGGTGCATCGATGGCCACTTGTCCTTGCCGGCGATGGCGAGCGGATCGATGCCCGCGGCCCGCAGCTTCTCGACGGCGGCGAGGTACTCGTCCCACGTCGCCGGCGGCGCCGTGATGCCGGCCTGCTCGAAGAGCGCCTTGTTGTACCAGAAGCCGATCATGCCCATGTCCCAGGGCACGCCGTACTGCTTGCCGTTGTAGTCGTAGATGCTCATGGCACCGGGGTTGATCGTGTCCTTCCAGTCGGCGATGTCGGCGGTGATGTCCTTGAGCAGGCCGGCGTCGGCCTGGGCGGCCATGATGCCGCCGCCCCACGACTGGAACAGGTCCGGATAGTCGGCAGCGGCCGTCGTGGACAGCTTCGTCTTGAACGCCTCGTTCTCGAGGACGGTGATCTTGATGGTGACGTTCGGGTTTTCCGCCATGTAGGCGTCGGCGGCGGCCTGGAAGTCGGCCTTGCCGGGGTCGCCGGTCGTGATGTGCCACCAGTCGACGGTGACGGGCTCGCCGCCCGCGGCGGCCGATGCAGGCGCTTCAGACGGGGCGCCGGCCGACGGAGCGGCCGCGGACGGGGCGGCCGCGGACGGGGCGGCGGGAGCAGCCGTGCCGCCTCCACCGCTGCACGCTGCGAAGACGAACAGTGCGGTCGCCAGAAGGACCGCAATCCGAGGGCGGGTTCTCATTGGCCAAGTCTCCTCGTGGTACCTGGACGCGTCACGGCGCGGGAGCGGGCACGGTGGGCGATGACATCTCCTCCGATGCAATCATCTGCACACCCGGTCGTAGCCGGGCGTGTCCCACGTGCGCGATCCCGCCCCGCCAGGGAGGAGGAGTCTGGCGGGGACGGAATTGGCGGTCAGCCACATCGATCGTGCCGGTTGTCGGACGCGCCCCGCTCGGTCGCGGTCTCCTCCTCGAAAGTTGCGGAGCGGCGTTCGATACTTTCGGCGCGGTCAATGTAGGCGTGCGGTTCGGCAGTGTCAATGCGGCGTCTCGACGTGGTCGGTGCCAGGTCGCGCTGGTGATGCACTGGCCGCAACCTTCGCTTCGAAACTTTCGTTGCACGCCTCCGTTCGCTACACTGCGCCGGTGGCCACGCCCAGTCCGACCCGTGCCCGTCATTCCCCGCCCACGACGATTGCCGATATCGCCGAGCTGACCGGCGTGTCGGTGCCGACGGTGTCCAAGGTGATCAACGGGCGGTCGGACGTGTCGGCCGACACGCGACGCCGCGTCGAAACCGCCATCCGCGAGCACGGCTATCGGCGGTCGCCCGGCTCGCGTCCGCGGACGCCGCTCCTCGAGGTGATCTTCCACGAGCTCGAGAGCGAATGGGCGCTCGAGATCGTCCGTGGCGTGGAGCGCGTCGCCGGGCAGCATCACCTCGCGGTCGTCCTGAGCGAGATGCAGGGCCGGCGATCGCCCGGTCGAAGCTGGATGGAGGGCGTTCTGGCCCGCCGACCGACCGGCGTGATCGCGGTCTTCTCCGATCTCAGCGAATCGATGCGGGAGCAGCTCGCGGCCCGCGGCATCCCGTACGTCGTCGTCGACCCGACCGGGGAGCCGCTGCACGACACGCCGTCGGTCGGCGCGACCAACTGGAACGGCGGCCTGACCGCGACTCGCCATCTCCTGGGGCTCGGCCACCGGCGGATCGGGGTCATCGGCGGGCCGGAGTGGATCCTGTGCAGCCGCGCCCGCCTCGACGGCTACCGGGCGGCGATGGACGAGGCCGGCGTCCCGATCGGCCCGGACCTCATCAGCCACGGCCGGTTCCACGTCGAAGAGGGCATCGACCGGGGACGGGCGCTGCTGCGCCTCAAGGACCGGCCGACGGCGATCTTCGCCGGCAACGACCTGCAGGCCCTGGGCGTCTACCAGGCCGCGCGCGAGGCCCGTCTCCACATTCCCGAGGATCTCAGCGTCGTGGGCTTCGACGACCTGCCGGTCGCGCAGTGGGTGGGACCGCCGATGACGACCGTCCGCCAACCGCTCATGGACATGGCGACCGCGGCCGCGGGGATGGTCGTCGCGATGGCCAACGGCGAGACGCCGACGCAGACGCGGGTCGAGCTTGCGACGGAGCTCGTCGTCCGCGAGAGCACCGCGCCGCCCTCCGGCTGAGCCCCGTCATGTCGGGTCGCGAGGCGACCAGACCGACTATTCCCACAGTTATCTGCTGTACCTGCTGTGCTGGCGGCCCCAGCACGACTTGCGGTACGCCCTGGTGCCCTCGTTCAGAAGATGTGCATTTTGCATCGCCTATAATCGCGCTCCGGCCGACATAGCTCAGCGGTAGAGCAGCTGTTTCGTAAACAGCAGGTCCTCGGTTCAAATCCGAGTGTCGGCTCCACTCCCCTGTTTCGTGCGCGGGTAAAGCACCGGTCTGGAGCTAGCACCGTCTTCACCGGTAGGTGAGGACCTGCTAACCGACGAAGACCTGCGACCGAACAGATCCCTCGACGTCGACGTGGCCGTCCGAGCACGACCGCGAAGTTCCGGTACTCGACCGCTTTAGCTCCGTCGCCGGCGCTCTGCGGCCGAGGGTCGACCGAAGCGGCATCTTCCTCGTTGAGCCCCATTTGCATTCGCCGATCTAGTGTGGTGCATACTGAACCGTATGGTTCAGTATATGAGCGGCCGGCTCGATGCCTCCTTCGCGGCGCTCTCGGACGCCACCCGACGCGGCGTTCTGGAGCAGCTCGGACGTGCCGACGCTTCGATCACGGATCTGGCCCAGACGTTCCACATGACCCTCACGGGCATGAGGAAGCACGTCGGCGTCTTGGAGCAGGCCGAGCTCGTCACCACGGAGAAGGTCGGGCGCGTGCGGACTTGCCGGCTCGGCCCGCGCCGACTCGAAGAGGAGACGGCATGGATCGAGCGGCACCGCCAGCTCTGGGACGCCCGCTTCGACGCGTTGGACAAGGTCGTCGAGGAACTGCAACGGAAGGAGAAGGTCGATGGACGCAACGAAGAGAGTGAGCCCACCCTCATGGAGAACCGTCACGACGGTGGAGCGGAAGTCCGAGCGTGAGCTCGTCGTCACGCGAACGTTCAACGGCCCGGCGCGCCTCGTGTTCGAGGCGTGGACCAAGCCCGAGCTGTTCAGGCAGTGGTGGGTGCCGAAGTCGATGGGAATGTCCCTGCTTTCCTGCGACATGGATGTTCGTGTCGGGGGCAGGTACCGTCTGGAGTTCGCACACGGGGACTCACAGTCGGCGTTCTTCGGCACGTACAAGGAAGTGACACCGCACTCGCGCCTCGTCTGGACCAATGAGGAAAGTGACGAGGGTTCCGTCACGACGGTGACCTTCGCGGAAAAAGGCGGCAAGACGCTGCTGGTCATGCACGAGCTTATCCCTCGAAGGAAGCGCTCGACGCTGCCGGCACCGGGGCGGCGGATGCGATGGGCGAGACGTTCGACCAACTGGACGAGCTTCTCGTCACCCTGGGCGCGAGCGTGGAAGGGTGATGAAGTCGTCGAACTCGGATCGATCGAGAGGTGCTTCCAGCTGCTTCCCGCCGTCCTGACCGGACAAGCCGAGGGATCCCATGCTGAGGCAGGTCGCGGAGGGTGTGCTGTTCACCAGAGCGAGTTGCTCCAGAACAACGCCGTCGTCGTGCACGGCAAGGCCGGCGCGTTGCTCGTCGACCCCGGGATCACCGGCGACGAGCTGGCCTGCCTCGCCTACGACCTTCGCGAGTTCGGCCAGCCCGTCGTGGCAGGCTTCTCGACGCATCCTGATTGGGATCACGTGCTCTGGCACGCCGAGCTCGGCGAAGCGCCCCGTTACGGCACAGCCCGCTGCGCGGCTTTCATGCGAGATCTGCTGTCGCACGCCGACTGGAAGGCCCGCGTCGCCGAGGGGTTACCGCCGGAGATCGCCGAGGAGATACCGCTGGACCTGTTCGGCCTCATCACCGGTCTGCCTGCCGAAACTGCGGAGATCCCGTGGGACGGCCCTGACGTCCGGATCATCGAGCATCAAGCGCATGCCCAGGGCCATGCGGCGCTGTTGATCGAGGGGCGCGGCGTTCTCGTCGCCGGCGACATGCTTTCTGACATCCTGATGCCGTTCCCCGACCTGGACGCCGCGGATCCGATCGAGGACTACCTCGTCGGGCTGCGGCTGCTTGAGGACGTGGCGGACGACGTCGATGTCCTCATCCCCGGTCACGGGTCCGTCGGCGGAGCCGATCAGGTCCGCGCACGGATCGAGTTGGATCGCGCGTACGTGCAAGCCTTGCGTGACGGCCATGCTCCCGATGACCCGCGCATCGGCCGATCGGCCACGTTCGGCAAGGATTG